>JASGJA010000020.1:0-156112 GCA_049840935.1 Mesorhizobium sp. | reverse complement strand
TCCACGTGTACTTCGTTCAGTTCAGGTATTGCTAAGGTTAATAGGGAAACACGATAGAATCCGAACAGCACCTGAAGCTCATCCGAAGTTTATGTCGATGCCGTTGGAATGTTCTCGATCCCGATCATTGCCGGTATTACGGCGAAGTCGACTGCCGAGGTTGCCGCAGCCGAGGCCAAGAAAGTGCAAAGCTGCTAGGTGCCACCGGTGCGCTTGTTTATCCCAATCATGGCTGACTTGTACCGCTTCAGTTTCAAAAAGGTGCTCCACAGGACCGCTACAAGGCGATCTGGGGAAGATCGGGTCTTCAGGAAATCCTGTTCCAGTATCCTGACGTGACCAAGGCCAGTCCTACGATCTTGACACGCAGCTTGAAATCGCAACCCAGCCCGGTGTCGTGGCGACCAAGAACGGCGTGCGCAACATGAAGCGCTGGTATGTTGAAATTCCGGAACTGAAGAAGGCCAATCCGAAGCTGCAAGTTCTGTCGTGCCATGACGAGTGGCTGCTGCCGACCATGTTTGACGTCGACGGTCTGCTCGTCGGTTACGGCAACATCGCGCCAGAACTTCTCGTCGACCTGTGATCGAGGCCGGCAAGGCGCAGGATTATCCGCAAGCCGAAAGATATACGCATAGACCGCGATACTGTTCATCAGTTTTTCATCTTTTCTGAAGCTGCGGCTTCTTTCTGCGCGTTGTTCGAACCACCCAGCATTGCCAGGACATCAGCTTTTGGGCCGTCCTGGATAACACGACCTCCGTCAATGAGGATTATGCGGTCGATGAGAT
Source organism: Mesorhizobium sp. (assembly GCA_049840935.1). Lineage (GTDB taxonomy): Bacteria > Pseudomonadota > Alphaproteobacteria > Rhizobiales > Rhizobiaceae > Mesorhizobium_G. Next base: position 155,321 of record JASGJA010000020.1, on the reverse strand, counting down.
TCAGTACCTGATACCGATGCGTAGCTACGATCATTGTCCGCTCACCTAACCAATTTCGCAGATTCTCGATAATTGCGGCCTCAGTCATCGTCCAATGAGGCGGTCGGCTCATCGAGCAAGAGAATGTTCGGTGCTCTCAGAAAAAGCCGGGGCGAGAAGAAGTGACTGCTTTTGCCCTCCGGAAAGACCGACACCATTTTCTCTCAATTTCAGGTCAAGCCCGTGGGGCTGGCTGAGCAGCAAGCGATTCGCGCAAGAAAGGCGCATGGCTTCCAGCATTTGCTCGTCGGTTGCGTGCGGATTTGCTATCAGCAAGTTTTCTCGGATACTTCCCATAGAACAAGCCGGATTCCTGCAATACGAACCCCACATCCCTGCGGACATCGGAAACATTCGATCAAATTCATTGCCGATATCGTTGAATAATATACGGCCTTGAGATGGGCTAGCCAGTCCACCTGCCAAACGAAGAAATGTGGACTTTCCAGCACCTACACGCCACCTAAAATAGCAATGCGTTCTCCGGGGGCGATTTTTAGCTGCCCAACAATAAAACTACAGGTTTGGATTTCCTTGTCGTATCAATAGATGACGTTCTCAAACTGATAACGACCGACCAAGTTTGGCCTGTGGTAAAAATCTTTCTCCGGATTCATGATCGAGCGGAAGCTTAAGCAGGTCATCCAGCCCTCTCTTGCTCGCCGAACGTTTTGTAAACGTCCCAATATCGCAGGAACTTGCCCCAAAGGCGCGATGGTCCGGCTCGTAAGCATGGAACAGGCGAGGACCGACCGAAGGACATCGTCCCTTCTAGAATACCGTAAACACCGGCAATCACCACGCCGACATATGCCAATTGCTGTATTTCTTGCGAAAATTGAACGAGAGATGCCCCCAGCTTGCGTTGTTTCAGCCCTATTTCACTGCCCTTTCGATTCACTCGTTCCCAAACACTGCGAAAACGGGCCTCGGCCTGCAATATCTTGACGTCCTCGGCTCGATAAATCGACTCCATAAGAATTGCATTTCGAATGGCACCTTCTTCTAAACCTTCCCGCGACAATCGCGCCAAAGGTAACTGAGCAAGAATGCCAGGGATAACTATGAAAGGGATGGCTGCAATGGGAACAAGTACAAGGTACCCACCCAGCAGCCACATAATGAAAAGGAACGCGAAAACAAAAGGTACATCTATAAGCACCCCGATCGTTGTCGAGGTAAAAAATTCTCGTACCTGATCAAGATCCCGGAGTTGCGAAATCAACGTTCCAGGCGAACGCGGACGGGCATCGTTACGAATGTCCAATGCCCTGGCAAAGAACATCAACGACAATTTCAGATCGGCATCTTTGCCAAAGTGGTCGGTCAGCTCCACTCGTGCGATGCGGATAACGAACTCGATGGCGAGCGCAAATGCTACGCCGGAAGCAAGTACCCAAAGCGTCTCTATTGACCGCGCCGGAACAACCCGATCCCAAACCTGCATCGCAAAGAGTGAAGTGGCCACGCCAATGAGGTTAGCGAAAAGCGAAGCCGCTCCCAACTCTACAAAAATACCCCAGTTTTTTAACAGCAGGTGTCTAAGCCAACCTTCTGGCTTCTGTCGCAAATAGCTTTCGAGCCGGTCATCTTGAGCTTGGTCTCGCGCGCTGATCACAAGCATCCCACCGAGCCCTTGCGCGCCAAGTTTTTGACCGGAATCTTGCGCTCTATAAATGAGTCTCCTACTGCGAATGAAACCTGAAGAATTTCATCCGCTATGGCGATGACAACGCCAACGTGAGATGCCTCAATTTCCACCAGTGCTGGCAGCATTTCTGCGTTAATTTTGCCAGGTTTAATTTGAACAAAATCCGCAGAAAGACCTGCGGCGTAAGCGACGTCGATAATCGCTTGATCGCGATCTGCAGATGCTGCCCACGCAGCAGCATTATTCACCAGCTCCGGCGAACATCTGACACCAATTTGCCCAGCCGCCAGAAGGATGGCTTGCGTCCAGAACCTTATATCTGCTTGCTGCGCATGCGAAGTTGCCGGAACTTGCAGCGACGCAGCATCAGCCGCCGCAGCAACGTCCCCTTGCGAGACATTGACGTTCATTTTACGAACTCTTTTTTGCTTTGAGCTGCGTTGCGAGTTGGCCGACCGCTGCATTGGCCTTCACTTGGGCGCTGGCACCATCTGCAATAGCCGATATGCGCTGCACCTCAGCCTGATACATGTCGCGCTCGGCATTAATGACATCGGTGAGCGGACGCTTATCCAGCGTGTACTGTTGCCAGTAGAGATCGATAAGTGAACGGGACAAATCTATAACACTTTGAAAGCTTACTAACCTTGCTGACGCGCCTGCGGCTTGTGTTTCAGCGGAGCCCAGCGCGGTGCGCGTGAGCATACGCTGATTTTCCAGTGCTTGAGCTTCCGCACGCCGCTCCGCAATGGCGGTGCTGATCTGGTGCTTATTCAGCCCCCCCAAGGAAAAGTCGCCACTCAGGGTCAGACCCACATGTGTATCATGTCCATAGTCCCCCGACCTATCCTTGACGCTGGAAAGCTCTTCATTGACCGCTACGCCAATCGATGGAAAACGTCCCGCCTTGGCAAGCTTGACACGCTGGTCGGCTGCGGAGACCGATGCTTTCGCAGCAAGAATAGCCGGCGTGTTTTCAATTTCAGATTGGGCACCCTGGCCCATTTCATTGATGATAGCCGTAGTTGCATCCAAACTCGCAACCCGCGCCGGCCTGACTCCTGCCAACTCGGCCAGCTTGCCAGCTGCGTCATCAAATTGCGTTTGCGCCGAAAGCGCCTCCGCCTCAGCCCGCTGTATAGCCACTTCTGCCTGATTCAAATCGGAAGTGTCCGAAAGACCGGCTTTTACCCGTGTCTGGATTTTATCTTTTGTTTCCCGCAGCGACTGGACTTGCCGACCTGCCGCAGCAATCATTTCCTGACTGGCAGCAAGGTCAATGAAGGTTGACGCGGTATTGTAGGCAACACTCTCAATCGTATCAGCAAGAAGATATTGTTCCTGCTCCAATGTCGCCTTTGCCGCAGATATGCGGCTTCGGGATCTACCAAAATCAAAAAGAAGCTGTTCAACACCCACTCCGACTTTGGCTTCCCGAATGTCGGAATTTGCATAGTAACCCGGATCAAACCCGTAGCTGACGGTAGGGTACCAAGCAGACTTTGCGACGGCAACCTGCAACTCGCTGCGAGCGACGACCGCCTGCGCTCTATTGATGTCAGGGTGTCGCGCTATCGCAAGACCAACAGCATTGGCAATGCTCAGACCATCCAACTGAACTTCGACAAGTTCCTCTTCTGCCGCCGATCCAGACTGCCCGGATTTCGTCGCCACGGGCTGACCGGAAAACTGATTATGGGATGGGGAAGGCAACTCCCCGCCAGGCACTGCAGGAGCGGGCAACAAGGCACCTGCATCCTTTTGAGATGCGATCTCGTTGTGCGTAACACAACCAGCCACGGCGCCCGCAACGAGCATCACAGCAGAGGCACGCAAAAGCCGCCTGCCGAGAACACGCGCTGGCTTTTCGAACACGAGGGAAAAGCGAACATGCGCGCGCACGAACGTTAGAAAGCGTCCGCGATTGATCTCGCCAACTCCCCACACGGTCTTAATCGCCAAGATTAGAACCCCAATTGCTACCAATCCGGTGCAGCCGCTCTGATCATTCTGGATGGTGAGCGGTCTGTAGATGCTTCACGTTGCACATGGCGTCACGCCAACACGCATCAAAGAAGCGTCATCGGAACTTCTAGCAGGCGTTTTATTTAATATTCCTAAATTAGCAAGATATTTATTTCGATTTTCGACGGAATGCACTCGTATTTCGAGCCCCGATAACCAGGCTGAAGAGGGCGAGCCTCAAACAAAAAGGCACCCAAAGAATGATATCCTCAGGTGCCCATCATGTTTTGAAGCCGCTTAGCGTCAGGTGAGAATCACATTCGAGATATCCTGATCGATGTAAACACAAGCATCATTCATACTGTTAGTGTACACATTATAGGTCACACCATCATTGAAGCTGGTATATCCAGCTTCGGCCTTCGTAAAATGTCCGGACGAAATGAGTTCGACGGTATCGTCACCCCCGCCCCCAATCCGAAGAATATTTGTCGTAGAAGAGAGGTCAATTACGTCGCTTACGCTCAGCTTAATAGTGTTCGCGCCGTCGCCGCCTATATCGATTATTTCAATGCCGCTAATTGCGTTATTAGGAACTTGAGTCAGATCAAGCGTGTGACTGCCGTTTCCAAAAGCAAGCAAATTATCGGCAATCGTAAAATTTGGGAGCACAGTTAGTGAGAATTGGGACGAATCGGCCCCAACGATCTTTGACATGCTAACAACGTGCGCAGTGTATGAATGCGTGCCCTCACTCACATCCGCATCAAGATAACTCCAGCTGGTTCCGGATACCGTGGCTGTTCCGATTACAACGCTATCGCGTAAAACTTCAACGTAATCTCCCGACCGAAGCGCGTCCGATATAGAGCCGTTCAAAGTTGGCGATGCGTCATTGGTAAGGCCAGGATTGGCAACGCGGTCGGCGATACTTGAAACGTCGTCCGTTACGTTGGAGATGACTACCGTTTGCTTCGGCGCTGCTGTGTCCAAAGTCATCGTAAAGACAGCGGAAATAGCACCTGCATTACCCGCTGCATCCCGAACTCGCGCCCCATAGAAATGCTCACCATCACTCGTCAGCGTGTCTGAGAAGGTCCAGCCAAGCGGCCCCTGCAAAGTTGCCGTCCCAACGAATACGTTGTCGCGCAGAACCTCGATCCTGTCTGTACTGCTTGTGGGTTGATCCAACGATCCGACGAGCTTCGGGGTGGCATCGCCAGTCACTACACCGCTGGCAAAATTTTGATCACCGGATCCCGTTTCCGCCTGAATATAGTTGACCATCAGCTTTTGGGTCGGCGCTGTTGTATCAACGGTGAAGGTGAATGTATCTGCCTTACCCACATTTCCTGAAGTATCCGCAACATATGCGGAATACGAATAAGTTCCATCGGCAAGCCAACTCTCAGAATAGCTCCATACGTTCCCGGCTAGAGCAGCTGTACCAACGCTTATGTCGCCACGCTTAATCACGACATATTGTCCAAATCCTATTTTTTCTTCCGAAGAACCTGAGCTCGCTGACAAATAGCCAATGAGTTCCGGAGACGCATCGTCAGTAATAACGTTGGATATAAGCGCCCCCGTATAAGATCCTACATTATCCAGTAAACCGACGAACGTTGTTCCCCAAGCTAGGGGTATCTTATCGGAGGCATCAACATTCAGGATGAATGAGCCGTATGAAGCGCCAAGGTTGCCCGCAGCATCCCCAATCCTGACCACGAATTCATGCTGACCGCCCGCAATATTAACTGCGCTATAGGTCCACGATTTGTCTGTTATATTCGCGTTTCCAAGAAAATTTCCGTCACAAAATACAAAAAGCTTGTCCGCAGAAGCAAGATTTTTAACATTCTCAAGCTTATCAGACAATGATCCAACCAATACGGGCGTTGTATCATCGGTGATTCCACCACTACCAATCGTTCCTATAACTCTGCCAACATTATCAATGACATGGCTTATATTAATCTCGACGGCTTGTGTTGCAGGCAACGTATCTATCGTTAATGTAAAATTTGCCGAACTCTTTCCAGCATTACCAGCAATGTCTACAACCCTAACATTGTAGGCATGAACTCCATCGGAAACGCCTGTATCTACAAAGCCCCAGTTTCTTCCCGAAACACCTGCAGTCCCGATCGCAACAGAATCACGATACACTTGGACAAAATCGCCTTGTCCTAAGGCTCCGGACAATGACCCCATCAGCGTTGGAGCGTTGTCATCGACTATACCGCCGGATTTGACAGACCCGACCAATATTCCAGCATCATCAAACACAGAGTTTATTGTCGCCGTTATGCTTGAGGCAACAATATCCATTTTAAGTGTATACGGATCGGACTTCGTCACATTTCCCGCAGTGTCAGTTATCTGAGCGATGTATGTGACAACAGAACTGCTGGTAGTTGAGATACCCGAATTGGTTGGCGTGCTCGCATAGCTCCAACCGGTCCCCGACACTGTTGGCACGTACAGTCCACGGCTCGAGCCATCAACGATAATCGAGATTGCTAAAGACTCATTCGCTGCCAGCGGCGCAGCCAAAGTTCCCGAAAGAAGCGGATTCTGATCATTGGTGTAACCACCAGACGCGATGATACCGGTTATCATACCGACATCATCAATGGCGCTGACGATAGTCGGCTTCAAAGGAGCAACCGTATCAATAGTCAATGTAAACGCGGTTGAGGATAAATTTATATTACCGACGGCATCGACTGTACGCATCCCATAAACATGCTTCCCCTCTGCGACATTTGTATCGGTATAAGACCATTTTGCACCGGGCGATGTCACCGTTCCCACAGCTACGCCGTCTCGCAAAACTTCAAGGACATCGCCGACGCCCATCGTACCAGTTAGCAGCCCATACAAGGTCGGCGATTTATCGTCCGTAGCCTTATTGGCCCCCAGAGTGCCCACGATGGTGCCAACATCATCCATTATGTAGGAGATCGCCGCCGTAACGGAGGGCGCAGAAGTATCGCACACAACAGCATAAGCAGCGCTCGGCAAACCTACGATCGCACCCGATGCGTCAGCGATGCGAGCCGTATATGTACGCGTTGTACCATTGGCGAAAGTGCCCGGCTGCTCAAAACTCCAGTCTGTGCCAGAAACTATTGCTGTCCCAACGACCTTGGTGCCGTCATAGATCTTGACACTGTAACCCGACGGAAGCGCCGTTGTTAAAGTCCCAACAAGCGTTGGGCTGGTATCGTCCGTAGCCCCGCCGTTAGCTATTATGCCGGTACGAAGCCCCACATTATCTATTATGGCAGTTATGTTGGCCTGCAGAGGCGCACCTGAAACCGTTAGTACGAAAGCTGCCGTGACCGACCCGACATTCCCGGCACTGTCGGTGACTCGCGCCGTATATTGATGAGTTGTCGAATCCGCCAATCCGGCGTCAGTAAAGGTCCAGCCTGTACCTGAAACCGCAGCAGTGCCTATCACATTGTCGTCTCGCAGAATCTGGACAACCTCCCCCGCGCCGAGTTTGGACGACACTACACCGGAAAGCGTTGGGGTTGCGTCATCTGTCGCGCCACCGCTTTGTACCGCCCCCTTTACTGCACCAACATCGTCCATCGCAGAAATGATCGTCACCATCTGCGTCGGCGCAACCATATCAACCGCCATACGATAAGAGTTCGGACTGGGCAGCCAAAGCTCCCGCCTTGTCTACGAGTTGCGCTATGTAAACACCGTCGGCTCCATCACCGGTGTAAGTCCAGCTCGTGCCGGTGATGGCAGCGGAGCCAATGATTACGCCGTCGCGCATAATCCGGACCATTTCACCGGCCAAAAGCGCGGTCGATAACGTGCCGTTCAGAGAGCGCGCATCAGCGTCATTAGAGGTGTTGCTTGTTGAAATTGTAATCGTTGTCATAGGGGGCTCATGGGAAAGTTGGGGCAAACATATATTATCTAATATGTATATGCTTATATTAGCAATACAATAATTATAGATTTGCTCGGGAGATCCCGGGAACTCAGTCGAGTTATACCCAGTGTAGCAATCAGGCAAAAAAGAAACACCCGGGACAAGGCCCGGGTGCTGCACATTGCTTCCTTAAACGCGTCGATCAGGTGATGACCACGGTGGTTATCCACCCGCAGCACAAACGCTGCACTGGCAGGGCTGCGATTCCCCGCCACATCGGTCTGCGCCAAGGTAAAGCTATGCATCCCATTCGCCAGCGCCACTGTCGGGCTGACGCTCCACGTGCCGTCATTTGCTACAGTAGCCGTGCCGACAACACTATTGCCGTCTCTGAGCTCGATCGTCGCGCCCGCTTCCCCGCCCGAACCCGAGAATTGAGGCCGTGTATCGTCCGTGCTGCCGCCAGAGGCCAGCGCACCGCTCACCGAACCGACATGATCCACAACCGCGCCGATCACCGGTGCATCCGGCGCGCCGTCGACACTGATCACCAGCGGATCGCTCGGCGCGCTCTCATTGCCCGCCGCATCGCTCAGCGTATAGGTCAGGCTGTGCGACCCGTCACCGATCGGCGCAACCGGCGTCAGCGTGCCCGCAACCGGGTCATAGACCGCATCCACCCTGACACCGTCGACATAAAGCGACGGCGCAGGATCGAGATTGCTTCCCACCACGATCGCCGGCATGCGATTGTCCGCCTGGTCCGGCGTCGTCGGCGCCGTCACCGGATCCGAACCGCTGTAATCCGTATCGATGGTCACGTTGAACGCCGCACTCGCCACGCTGCGATTGCCCGCCTGATCCACCTGCACGACGCTCAGGCTGTGCGCACCGTCGGCCAGCGCCGCTGTCGGGCTGACGCTCCACGTGCCGTCATTGGCCGCAATGGCCGTGCCGACCAGCGTCGCGCCATCCATCAATTCGATGACCGCACCCGCTTCCGCGCCCGAACCGGACACCAAAGGCTGCGCATCATTGCTGGTATCGCCAGAGCTCAGCGCCCCGCTCACCAGATCGACATCATCCACCACAGATGCGATCACCAGCTGTGCCGCCGCCGTCGAATCAACTACGATAGCAAAACTGGTATCGACACTCTGATTTCCCGCAGCATCGATCTGAACGACAAGAAGGGTATGAACACCTTCGCTCAATCCGCTTGCTGGACGAATGCTCCATGTGCCGTCATTGGCGACAGTCGCAGTGCCGACCAGCGTCACGCCGTCTCTAAGCTCTACGGTTGCGCCAGGCTCTCCAGTTCCGGATAGCACTGGCCGGGTGTCATTGGTCACACCGCCTGACTGAATTACACCCGTGACAAAGTCTACAGCGTCAATAACCCGAACGATAACAGGCGCTTCCGGGGCGACCGTATCAACAGTCACTACAAACCCCGTTCCATCACTCTTATCGCCGGACGCATTGCGCTGGACAAGCGAAAGACTGTGTCTACCATCCAGAAGATCGGCGACTGGGCTAACACTCCAATTACCGCCGGAACCAACCGTCGAAGACCCCAGGAGGGTTGACCCTTCCCATAATTCGATCGTTGAGCCCGCTTCTCCGCCACGTCCAGAAAAGGTCGGGCGAGTGTCATCTGTTATCCCGCCGGAGCTGATTGCACCGCGCTTCGTTCCCACATCGTCGCTTACAAGATCAAGCGCAGGCGCCCCGGGCGCAGTTACGTCCGCGGCTTCTTCTTCCGATGCACTGAGAGCAACCAAGCCGACGCCGCCCGCAGCGCCGGCTGCACCAAGTATTCCCAGCAACGACATGACAGAGGTGCTGGCGCCGATTGCCTCAATCGTAATAAGGGCTGGCGCCAAAATGCCATTTGAAACGGCAGCAGCCGTGAAAGCCGCAGAAATATCCACAAGAGTATTCGCGCCACCGGCCGACAAGACGATGTTATTAACGAGCCCCTGTTGCGCAAACCCCTGAATGGTGAAGGTCTGGCCACTTTTCATCTCAATGACGAGATTATTACCCTCCCGGATATAGTTAGCGACATCCGCAGGAGAGCCAGGCACCACAAAATTGGCTGGCCCATTAGGAGCAACCACATTGCCGTTGACCTGCACTGAAACGTGGCCGTCTAAAATCGAAGCAGCAACCATAAACCAACCCCCAATAACCCACCCACCCGCAGCAAGACCTTTGCGTGATCACGCAAAAGTCCGTATGCCTCCTCAAAAGGACAAGGCCGCGTATTTTCTCTGTTCACGCTTATTGAAGCTGAGACGAAAGCTGCGGGAAAATCCCGTTTCTGCCCCCACCTCTGAAAAAGCGCATCAACAGATGTCTCGACCTTCTCCAGGCATCGAACTGCATTGAATCATTATATCTATTAAGTATTACTAATTTAGTCAATGATCGAACTGACGAAAAAAGTGAATGTCTATCGACACCTGTCTGCGATTTCTCGAGTCTCCGAATAGGGCTACAGGGCATTTCCAACATCGAGCTGGATTCGGCCAATTTCCGGCAAGCACATACGAACGGACGGGGTAGGTCCAACTGGTCGGCACAACCCCAGCGGGACAGACAAAACCCAGATCGCGCCGATCACATATATTTGATTATGCTAAAACAACTACGGTACATAAATTTTATATAAGAACGATATTTCACTAGCAGTTATTAGCTAAGCGAAACGATAGCAGTCTGGGGAATATCAACGCCCCCCTGTGGTCCTCATCGCTATGCCTCTCAGCGCACGTCTATCCAGCGCTGACTGGCGTGTGATTGGGCCATCGCGTGCACGGTACGTTCAATTTCAAGACCATCGCCAAAATCAATGACATTACCTTCGCCCGTTTGAATACGGCGCAAATACTCATGGCACTCGATGATTTTCAGATCGTTGAATCCAAGCCCATGCCCCGGCGCGGGAACGAACTGCCCATATGGCTCGTGATGTGGCGCCATCAGAATGGTTCGGAAGCCCTGACGCGCAGGATCTTCGCTAGAAAGATAAAGCTGGACCTCGTTAAATCTCTCCTGATCGAAAAGGATTGTGCCTTTCGAACCAAATATTTGAACGGCGATGCGACCTTTCCGTCCCCAAGCAGAACGATTGACGTGCAGGCTCCCCGAAACACCGTTCTCCAGATGGATCATTGCTGTAGCGATGTCATAGGTTTCGACAGTTCGCCGCGATCCATCGGCGTTCTGCCGTTCGGCATAGGGCTTGCTCATGTCGCACATGACACGAGAGACCCGCCCAAAAAGGCTATGGATCAGGGAAAGAGGATGAACTGCAAAATCGTCCAGCGCACCATATCCGGCACTGACTTCGTTGCGCCACGAAAACGGCGCCTCTCCATCCGCCATAAAATCCTCATCCATCTCAATGCGGAGATGATTGACGTTGCCTATGACATTCTGGTCAAGAAGTCTCCTGATGTGCCGTATTGCAGGACTCTGGATATAGTTATAGCCAAGAATAGCGACCCTGCCGGAATGGACTGCTGCACTCGCCATTTCCTGCGCTTCGGCGAATGTCGGCGCCATCGGCTTTTCGCACCAGACATGCTTGCCCGCAGCCAGAGCCGCCAACGCCATCTCTTTGTGAAATGCATTCGGCGTCGTGATGGAAACGATATCGACCGCCGGATCGTTTATCACAGCCCGCCAGTCACCAGACCCTTTGGCAAATCCAAACTCACGAGCTTTGCGATCTGCCAATGTTTGATCCATCTCGCCGAGATGAACCAATTGCACGCCGGGAGTATCTCCAAACACAGCCTGAACGGAATTCCACGCGATTGCATGGCACTTGCCCATAAAGCCAGTACCTATAAGACCAACACCAACCATGAGAGAAATTCCGTTGCGAGATTCGTTTATATGGATGATATAATCTAAACATCTTCGAAATGGAACAAATAGTCCATTTTCGCGCAAGCATTTTTCTCGTCCGATTTGGGAAGCCTTGAATGACAGAAAATCTTCCATTGCCGCAGAATTTTGAGGCCTTGCGGGAACTGGTTCTGGAAAAGCGCCAATCGCTCCCGAAGCGCATTGCTCAAGCTGCGGCATTCGCCTTGGATAATCCTGACGAAATCGCATTCGGCACAGCGGCAAGCATTGCGGCGTCTGCCGGCGTGCAGCCGTCAACGCTCATCCGCTTCGCGCAGCATCTCGGATTCGACGGATTTACCAGCCTTCAAGCAGTATTTCGCGAGAGATTGCGAGAACGCACAACCTCTTATGAAGATCGCCTCAACGCACTTAGGGGCGGCTCGAATGGAAGTCAGAACCGCACGATTCTCGACGGCTTTGTCGCCTCATCGCAGAAGTCTCTCGAAAACATGGCGCGCACGCTGGATGAGGGAGCGCTTGAGCGGGCCATTACGATCCTGGCCCGAGCAGAAACCATATATATAGTCGCGCGGCGGCGCTCCTATCCAATTGCAAGTTATATGGCTTATGGATTGGCCAAGTTGAAAGTGCGTCACCAGATAATCGATTCCGTAGCTGGCCTCGATCCCGAACTGCTTTCATTCGCGAGTCCCGGCGACGCAGCAATAGCGATAAGTTTCTCCCCCTATGCCCAAGCGACGATTGATCATGTGGCAGAACTGAAAGCGGCCAGCGTACCCGTGGTTGCGATCACCGACAGTGCGTTTTCTCCACTGGCTCAGTCTGCGTCGGAATGGTTTGAGGTTGCCGAAGCCGACTGCGCCGGATTTCGTTCGCTGGCCGCAACCATGGCGCTTGCCATGACCATAAGCGTTGCGGTCGCCGAACGTCGTCAACGAGCCAAGAAATCGAAATCCCCTGCCGAGAAATAACCCGCAGGAAAATTCTTGGGTTGTTTTCAATTTTACCTGATCGGTCAGCCCAATCTCAACCTGCTGGGGTTTAGGGTTAACGCAACAATCGATGGGGCGATTGGGTGGGGCTATGAGATCTGATTCAAAGGTGGCCACAAGCGTGGCGTTCGCGTTGTTTGCAACGGCGGCAACAGCAGGTGCAGGCGCACATTGGGGCGCAGGTCCAAGCTGTTTGCGCGAACATGCAGCTGTAAGCCTGACCAAAATTTGCACCGAAAAGAGTGCTTCAAAACAGACCACGGACGCGAAGTTTAAGTCCGCGTCCAAATTCATCGTGCACAACTGACGTACGAAGCGCCGAGAGGCTCGGCATAGACCGCTAACCGTGCAATCCACCTTTGAGCAACCCCTTGGTTATGCCTCCATCCGAAGGCAGAAGAGGTATCAGGCAGGCCTGCACAGCGTGATAAATATCTGGCCTTCCTGTAAACACACGACTGATCGGGCGCATTTCCGCGTCAAGTTCAGGAAACCAGCTTCCGTTGCGGTGATCGATAAAATGATTGTCGATCACGCCCCAGATGCGTCGGTACCATTCCTCCAACACCGGCTCACGCAGTACGTCGCTCAGGACCGCAGCGGCAGCCACCCCTTCCGCGCACGGCCACCAGAAATGATCGCGCTGATCGGGCCTATCTTCCCAATCGAGCGTATAGAAGAAGCCGCCGGACCTCGCGTCCCAACCGATTTTTGTCGTATGCAAGAATAATGATTTTGCCGCGTCCGGCATCCACGCATGACGCTCTCCGCCAAGTTGCCAAAGTTGAACCAGCAAACGGCTCCATTCGAGCGCATGGCCTGGCGTCGTGCCCCGCGGCCTGAACATGGGATCGCCGGAATAGGCGCGATCCACATTCCAATCGCCGTCGAAATGCTCTGCAACCCGCCAGCCCTGTTCGCGCGCATGCCGATCGATAATCAAACTCGCAATACGCTCGGCCATTTCTAGATATTCGGAATCGCCAATGGCTTCATAAGCCGCCATCAGTGCTTCCGTCAGATGCATGTTGGAGTTTTGACCGCGATAATCGCTGATCGCAGACCAGTCCTGACCATACTCTTCCGTGGTCGCACCAGCTTTGCCGTCCCAGAATCGCCGCCGCAGAACCTCTGTCACATCAGACAACAATCGATCTGCCGCAGGATGGCCGACAACCTTTGCGGACGAAGCCGCAAGCAGGACGAATGCGTGACCATAGGCTTGCTTTGTCGCATTGGTAGGCGACCCGTCGTCCACGCCCCAGAAATAGCCGCCGTTCTTCCGATCGCGATGGTTGTTCCAAAGAAACTCCATACCGTGATCAATCACACGATCCGAGCCGGGAATACCAAGCAGGTTGGCAATCGCAAAGCAGTGTACCATGCGTGTGGTATCGTGAATTTGACGCTCGATACCCGCTGATCGAGAGCCGGCTGCATTGGGACGGCCTTGCTCATCAAGAGTGAAAAATCCGCCCGCAGGATTAAATGTCGCGGGACCAAAAAAATCAAACAATTCTAATGCGCGATCGATGAGCCAGCGCCGATGCACCGGCCGTTCAACAAAGCGCGGCCCCGAAGTCCCTATCCATTCAAGGGCGAGTTTTGCCTCTGGCATTAAAATTTAACTCCAGACCCGTCAGCACGACATCCGGCTCGGTATAGAGCGCACTCAGCGGATGGCCGCAAGGCGGCCAATACGCTTTCTCACTACGATGCCGCCCGTGTATCGTCACGCAACTCGGTCCAGCCGGTTAGTGCCGCTGCCAGGGAATTGGCCCGCTCAATAGACATCTCGATACCAGCCGTCGTCTGATCGGAAAACAGCAGCGGTCCTGCGTCGGTCCGCTGGTCCGAGGTATGCGTGGCCACAACGCCGGTCGTAAGATCAATACGAACATTATCCACGATCACGCGGTTGTCTTTATCCATAGCCTGTATTTTCAGGTCGATGAATGCCTGCCCCGCAGGGGGATGTCCGATAAGCATTCCACCACGATCCATCTCGACCCAGCTTGGAAGCGCGCGACCATCTGCCAGTGTTACTGTGTGGCCGGAAGCTATTTCAGCTCCCCTCTCACCGTCCGCAGTCAGGATCGTGAGCTGAAGCACGCCCTCACGCATGATCGTGCTCACCATGAACCAGGTACCATCGCGCCCATCTGGATCGGTGAGCGCGGAACCGCCGCGGAACAGTGGATGTTCAACGCCCGCCAACCGATCTTCAGCGCTCAACCAACGATCAATCTGATGAACGACTTGACTGATTGGTCCATCTGCCGACAGGCCTGAAATGCCATTCAGATAGCGAATAGAATTGGCAACGCCGTCGATCATGCCATCGACACTCAGGTAAGTGCCGTTCAGATCGCCGATAGAGTCGACCACCATCCCATCTGCCGTAAGCAATGGGGGCAAGTCATTCGGGAGATGCGGCGGCACGAAGGGCGGGTCGATTTCGAGATAACCGGCCTGAACATCGACAGATACGGAGGCAGTGTCGAAGCCGCCGTTGCCGTCACTTATTGTGTAGGAGAATTGCACCGGTCCCGAATAACCGATGTCCGGTGTGAAGCTCACCGTCCCATCTGAATTGACGGTTATCGTGCCGTTCGCAATTGAAACAGGGACACCGACCGTGACGGGCCTGCCGTTGATGGCGACGATTTGAAGCGGATCACCATCTACGTCCCTGTCATTGGAAAGCACGGGAATACGGATCGTATCTCCGCCCTTGCCGGTAGCTTGATCTGTATTCGCGACCGGCGCGTCATTGACCGCGGAAACCGGGCCTAGAGTCAGCGTCGCAGTATCGGTCGCGCCATCATCATCCGAAACTGTATAGGTGATTACCGGAACCGGGCCGTTGTAGTTTGGAGCAGGTATGAAGTTGAACACTCCGTTCGACGCTATCACGATCGTTCCAACACCTGGAATGGTCGCCGTTTGGCCCGGAAGATAACTTTGACCGCCAACAGTGAAACCGGAAACCGCTAGAGGATCACCATCCGGGTCTGTGTCGTTTGCGAGAACGTTGCCGGATACTGGCGTGTCCTCGACAACGGGGAAACTGTCATTGGCTGCAATGGGTGCATCGTTCTGCGGCGTAACCGGTCCAAGCAGAAGCGAAGCAGAAGCGGTCCCACCATTGCCGTCCGAAATTGTATAGACGACCGGCGGAACTGGAGCCATTGTAGTTTGGTTCAGGATCGAAGGTATAGGCGCCATTCGCATCGATGGTAAGCATACCCACGCCCGGAAGATTAACCGTCGATCCAGGACCATAGCTATTACCGTTAACGACAAAGCCCGTGACCTGAAGCGCATCCCCATCAACATCCGAGTCGTTGGTAAGCAGATTTCCGGTAACAGTCGTATCCTCGGTAACAGGTACAACGTCATTGACTGCGACCGGCGCATCATTGACCGGATCGACGGGTCCGATTGTGAGCGTTGCAGTGTCGGTGCCGCCCTCGCCATCCGAGACGGTGTACGTGGCAGAGGGAACTGCGCCATTATAGTTCAGCGCTGGTGTGAAGGTGAACGTACCATTGGCATTGATCACCAGCGAGCCGACACCCACGATAGTAGCCGTCTGACCCGGCGTATAGTTGTTGCCGCCGAAGCTGAAACCACTCACCACCAGCGTATCGCCGTCGGCATCCGTGTCATTGGTCAGCACATTGCCCGATGCAGGCGTGTCTTCCGTCACCGCAACACTGTCGTTGTTGGCGACCGGCGCATCGTTTTGGCCGTTGATGGTGATCGTCAGCGTTGATGTAACCGCATCGCCGTCGCCATCCGTATAAGTGTAGGTAAACACTTCCGTCAGCGTTTCCCCCTGTTGCAGCGCCTGAACCGCAGGATTGGCGTTATCGACGCCGTAAGAATAGCTGCCATTGGCATTGAGCGTCAGGTTGCCATAATCGCCAGCAAGCGCTGAACCAACAGTTCCAGCCGTTGCACCGAAGGAGATTGCGCTCACTGCACCGCCTGTGCGGTCAGCGCCCAACACATCATTGGTCAGCACATTGCCGGTAACAGGCGCGGCTGCATCCTCCACGATGCTGTTGGCATCGGGATTGGCGGTTGGCTGGTCGTCATTGATCTGGATTGCCAGCGTGCCGTTGACGGTATCGCCGTCCCGGTCGGTCAGCGAGATCACGAAATCATCCGTGACATTGCCACCAGACTGATTGGCAGGCTGGGTCAGCACATATTGATAGGTCACGATGCCGGTCGAGGCATCGTAATTGGTTACGCTCAACGTACCGTAAAGACCGGTAAACACCACCGGATTGCCGGGTGTCGGCAGCACCGTGACAGCCGTTCCGTTGACAACCAACGAGCCAATGCCGTCAACCGCCGTCAGTGTCAGCGTGCCGTTCAGCACCTCACCCGTTCCGGCAGGCGTCGAGCCAGTCAGCAGGTCGCTTTCATTGACTGCACCGTCAGTACCGTTCGGGCCATCGTTCAGGCCGGTGATTGCCAGTGCATCATCAAGACCGGTGATAGTGATTGTAACGGTTGCTGTCGAAGACGCACCGGATGGATCCCGCACCGTATACGTAAAGCTGTCTGTCGCCGTCTGGCCTTCCGGCAGGCTGTCGAACACATTGTTCGGGTCATAGCTGAACGTACCGTCCGAATTGACCACCAGCAGTGCACCGGATGGCAACGTTATGGTCGAACCGGAGCTAAGCGCCGCGCCATTAACCAGCGTCACCGCAAGCGGATCGTCCACATCGACATCCGCACCAGAGCCATTGTCGGCAAACAGATTGCCGTTCACTGCCGTATCCTGGTTCGTCGCAAACGCATCATTTTGCGCAACAGGCGCATCATTGACCGAAGCCACGGTGATCGTGATTGTGGCGGTTTCGGTTACTCCGCCAGACGTGACCGTGTAGGTCATCGTCGTGGTACCGTTGTAGTTGGCAGGCGGCGTATAGGTGATGGTGCCGTCACCGTTCAGCACAGCCGACCCGATTGCGGGCGGAGTGATGGAGGTAATCTGGGCACCCGCATTTTCAAAGTTATCAGCTTCTGAGCCGCCCGTTCCGGCAATCGGGTTAAAGGTCAGCGCCGTATCTTCATTGGTTGTTACCGTATCGGCGACGATGTCGGCCACCGGTGTAACAGCAATGGTAAAGGTGGATGTAGCCGGCGCAGCGACGCCGTCATTCGTCACCATCGTCACCGTGAAATCACTGCTATCCGTATTGAAGTCAGCGAGCGGAGTATAGGTCAATGTCGCGAGCGCGGCGTTGATCTGCGACGGTGTGCCGGTGATCGTCAGCACCCCGTCGCCGCGTTGTAACTGCCGCCCGTAGCTGCAAGCGCTCCTGCACCAACCGGAATTGTGAGCGTCGTAGTCAGGGTCTGAGTCGCGTCGGGATCGGTAATCGAGACGCCTGAAATTGCCACAGTTCCGGCATCTTCCAGAATGGTCTGCGTTCCCGGCACCGTATTGGCCGGCGCATCATTGACGGGATCAACGGGTCCAATAGCGAGCGTTGCGGTGTCGGTGCCGCCCTCGCCATCCGAGACGGTGTACGTGGCAGAGGGAACTGCGCCATTATAGTTCAGCGCTGGTGTGAAGGTGAACGTACCATTGGCATTGATCACCAGCGAGCCGACACCCACGATAGTAGCCGTCTGACCCGGCGTATAGTTGTTGCCGCCGAAGCTGAAACCACTCACCACCAGCGGATCGCCGTCGGCATCCGTGTCATTGGTCAGCACATTGCCCGATGCAGGCGTGTCTTCCGTCACCGCAACACTGTCGTTGTTGGCGACCGGCGCATCGTTTTGGCCGTTGATGGTGATCGTCAGCGTTGATGTAACCGCATCGCCGTCGCCATCCGTATAAGTGTAGGTAAACACTTCCGTCAGCGTTTCCCCCTGTTGCAGCGCCTGAACCGCAGGATTGGCGTTATCGACGCTGTAAGAATAGCTGCCATTGGCATTGAGCGTCAGGTTGCCATAATCGCCAGCAAGCGCTGAACCAACAGTTCCAGCCGTTGCACCGAAGGAGATCGCGCTCACTGCACCGCCTGTGCGGTCAGCGCCCAGCACATCATTGGTCAGCACATTGCCGGTAACAGGCGCGGCTGCATCCTCCACGATGCTGTTGGCATCGGGATTGGCGGTTGGCTGGTCGTCATTGATCTGGATTGCCAGCGTGCCGTTGACGGTATCGCCGTCCCGGTCGGTCAGCGAGATCACGAAATCATCCGTGACATTGCCACCAGACTGATTGGCAGGCTGGGTCAGCACATATTGATAGGTCACGATGCCGGTCGAGGCATCGTAATTGGTTACGCTCAACGTACCGTAAAGACCGGTAAACACCACCGGATTGCCGGGTGTCGGCAGCACCGTGACAGCCGTTCCGTTGACAACCAACGAGCCAATGCCGTCAACCGCCGTCAGTGTCAGCGTGCCGTTCAGCACCTCACCCGTTCCGGCAGGCGTCGAGCCAGTCAGCAGGTCGCTTTCATTGACTGCACCGTCAGTACCGTTCGGGCCATCGTTCAGGCCGGTGATTGCCAGTGCATCATCAAGACCGGTGATAGTGATTGTAACGGTTGCTGTCGAAGACGCACCGGATGGATCCCGCACCGTATACGTAAAGCTGTCTGTCGCCGTCTGGCCTTCCGGCAGGCTGTCGAACACATTGTTCGGGTCATAGCTGAACGTACCGTCCGAATTGACCACCAGCAGTGCACCGGATGGCAACGTTATGGTCGAACCGGAGCTAAGCGCCGCGCCATTAACCAGCGTCACCGCAAGCGGATCGTCCACATCGACATCCGCACCAGAGCCATTGTCGGCAAACAGATTGCCGTTCACTGCCGTATCCTGGTTCGTCGCAAACGCATCATTTTGCGCAACAGGCGCATCATTGACCGGCGAAACCGGTCCCAGCGTCAGCGTTGCAGTATCGGAACCTCCCTGTCCGTCGCTCACCGTATAGGTGATGACCGGGATAGGGCCATTATAGTTCAGCGCGGGCGTAAAGGTGAAAGCGCCGTTCGCATTCAACAGCAAGGTGCCCACATTCGGGATCGTTGCGGTATCGCCTGCGGAATAGGAAGTCGCACCAATCGTGAAGCCAACCACGGTCAGTGGATCGCCATCCACATCACTGTCATTGGTCAGCACATTGCCGGTGGCGGGAGTGTCTTCCACGACCGGCAAAGTATCGTTCACCGCGACGGGATCGTCGTTTGCATCCGTAACGGTAATCGTCAGCGTGGCGGTATCTGTCAGGCTGTTCGGGTTGGATATTGGCCCGTCCGCCATCGTGTAAGTGATGACCGGCACCTTCCCGAAATAGTTGGGAACCGGATTGAAGGTATAGCTACCGTCCGCATTGATTACGATAGTTCCGACACCTGCAATCGTCGCCGTGGCTCCAGCCGCATAGATAGTGGCATCGCCTGAAACGCTGAAGCTACGCACCTCAAGCTCAGCAGCATCATTGTCCACGTCCACATCATTCGCGAGAACATTGCCCGTCGCGTCTATGTCCTCGGTGGTGCCATCAATGTCATTGACTGCCTGCGGCGCGTCATTCGCTCCGTTCACTGTGACCGTAATGGTTGCTACAGCAAAGCCGCCCTCGCCGTCCGAGATACGATAATTTACAGTCGTAGTGCGTTGCTCGCCCGGCGCAAGATCGTCAAACGATGTTCCCGGATCGAACGAATAAGAGCCGCTGGCGTTGACGGTAAATTGCCCGCCATTCGAGCCTGTAACTCCGATTCCCACACTACCTGAAGGATTCGCGCCCAGACCGACGCCGACGACTGTCAGTGTGTCACCATCTGGATCGGAATCATTGCCCAGCACGTTGCCGCTACCGGTGGAATTCTCGCCCACTGTAAGCGTGTCGTTGCCGGCAATCGGAACCGGGTTGCCGATGGTCCAGTTGAACGTATCTTGAACCGTGCCACCCTGACCGTCGGACGCAATAATGGTAATCGAATAAATGCCGCCAACGCCGCCCTGTGATGCAGAATTGTCCAGCGTACCTGAAATCACGCCAGTATTCGGATTGAGCACAAGGCCGGCCGGTAGAGTGCTGCCCGAAGCCAATGAATAGGTCAGTGCCGGGCTGTCGACATCAGCAAAGGCGCTCGAAATATCGACCGAAACGGTCTCGCCGTCCTGATCGGATTGATCCGCAATCGGTGCAACGACTGTCGGAGCATCATTGCTGCCGGTGATGGTTACAGTTAGCGTCGCGGTCGTACTGTCACCGTCAGCATCGGTGATCTGATAGGTGAAGACCTCGGTAACGATCTGGCCCTGCGTCAGCGCATTGGTGGCTGGGCGGCTATTGTCCAACGTATAAACATACGTGCCGTCATCATTGAGCACGAGCGAACCATAGGTGCCGTTGACCGTGCTGCCCGGCGTTCCGGATGGAGCCCCAACACCGAATCCGACAGCCGTAACAGGTGTTGCGTCCACATCCGCGCCTGTCCTGTCATTGGCAAGAACATTACCATCAGCAGTGTTGTCGGCGTTGTTTTCAATAACCGAACCGGTATCGTTGTTGGCAACCGGCGCGTCGTCAACAATGTTGATGCGCAAGGTGTGCTCGCTGACATTCCCGAGACCATCACGAATTTCAAGGTCGATATCGTCCGTCACGATACCCGTCGCCGGGTGTGTAACCGGAGCTGTCAACGTATAGCGGTAAGTGACCTCTCCCGACGTCGCATTGTAACCCGTCAGGGTAATCGATCCGTCCGAGGTTGGAACGGTGACGGGCGTTGTCGCAAGAGCGAGCAACTGGACATTCGTAACGGTCTGGCCTTCGATCGTGATCGAATCCATCCCGTGCTGCCCCGCGATTGCGCGGAACTCACCGTTTAGTGTCTCGCCGGTTCCAACCGAATTTGTGCCGTTCGGCAAATCCGATTCGAGAACGTTGCCGTCCGTACCGGCAACCGGCCCGTCTCCCAGGCCAAGAATAATCGGCGTGCCGTTGATGGTGATCGTTACGGTCGCCGTCGCCGTGGAGCCATCCGCATCCGTTACAACATACGAGAATGTTTCCGTCAGCGTCGCTGGAGGCACCAGCGCCGCAACGGTCGGATTGGCATAATCGGGGGTGTAGACATAATTGCCGGACGCATCCAACGAGAACGTGCCATAGCTGCCCGTAATCGCTGTTCCGACATTAGTTGGCGAGGGTGCAGCCGCGCCGATACCCACGGCGCTAACCGTCAAGCCACCATCTGCCCCCGGCACATCCGCTGTACCGTCCGCAGGATCGATGTCCGGCGCGGAAGGATTGTCCAAACCTGTCAGGACATTGCCGCCCGCCCTACTCGATGGATTCCCGGCAACGTTGATCGTTGCATCCGCGTCATTGTTGGCAATCGGCGCATCGTCATTAATCAGAATGCCGAGCGTACCGGTCGCGGTATCGCCGTCACCATCGGTCAGGACCAACGGAATTGCTTCAATGACCTGACCGCCCGAATTGTCCGCCGCAGAGGTCAACGCAAAGGAATAGCTTACAGTGCCGGTCGCGGCATTGTAGCCGTTGATCGTAAGCGCGCCATGTGCGGTTGTCACATTGATCGGTGTTGCACCGCTGCCCTGCAACTGCGCAAACGAAATGACCGTGCCACCAACGGAAAGGCTGGTAACGCCATCAGCCGTTGTAATGGTAAAGCTACCGCTGGTGTTTTCACCTGTCCCGGAAGGGTTGGTTCCGGTCGGCAGATTGCTCTCGAAAACCTGTCCGTCAGTGCCGGAAACCGGCCCATCACCCAGTCCATCGATCGATTGGGGATCATCAACCGCTGTAACGCTAAGCGTCAGCGTGGCAGTGTCGGTACCACCTTCACCATCCGTCAGTGTGTAGGTCACGACCGGCACCGCGCCGTTGTAATTTGGCGCAGGAACGAAAGTATAGGAACCATTCGCGCGAATGGTAAGCTGACCTACGCCAGCGATGGTCGCCGTCTGCCCCGCGGTGAAAATCGTCGGATTGCCCGCGAGTGTAAAGTTTGCGACCGAAAGGGCATCGCCATCAGCGTCCGTATCGTTGGAAAGCAACCCGCTGGTGGCTGGCACATCGAACGTCACGTCCTCCGTAACCGTGCCGGTGTCATCATTCGCCACGGGAACCGGATTCAGAACGGTCCAGACAAACGTATCGGATACGGCAAGGCCACCGGCATCGGTCGCCGTTATCGTCACCGTATATGGATCGGACATCGAGGCCGACGCCGAGATCGTTCCAGAAATGACACCCGTGACCGGATTGATAGAAAGCCCCGGCGGCAGGCCGGTCGCAGAATAGGCCAATGTCGGGTTGTCTACATCGGTGAAATTGCCCGAAACATTCAGGCTGACGGTATCGGCATCATTGTTAGTCCGATCCGCGATCGGTGCCGTAACGACAGGCGCGTCATTTTCCGCAACGACCGTAATAGTGACGGTCGCCGTTTCAGTGACCCCGCCAGACGTGACCGTGTAGGTAAAACCGGTCGTGCCATTGTAGTTCAGCGCAGGATCGAACAGCACAGCACCGTTGGCTTGCACGGTGATGGTGCCGCCCGTTATGGCAAGCGGCGAACCGGCAGTGAACGCCGAACCATTAATCTGCGTAACAACCGGCGATCCTTCAAAGGAGTCAGCGCTCGCCCCGCCCGCACCGGTAATCACGTTGAAGGACAGATCGGTGTCTTCATTGGTCGAGACGCTATCGTTCTGAATGTCAGCAACCGGCGTTATATTGATCGTCACCGTATCGGTGTCGCTTTGCGCGCCGCCGGTCCCCGTCGCACCACCGTCATTCGTCACCATCGTGAGCTGGACGGCGCCGTTAAAGTCGGCGGGCGATTGCGTAAAGGTCGGTGCCGCCGCCGATGCAAGATAGGCGTTCAGTGCCGTCACTGTCCCCTGAAGGACAAGCGAACTTGATCCTGCTCCCGTTACGGTCACACCTGAGCCGGAAATCGCTTGCAGCGTACCGGCGCTGACGGAGAGCGTAACTGTAAAAGCCGAACCACCGGCATCAACATCCGCAATGGAAAGCCCCGTCAAATGCAGCGGCGAGTCTTCCGGTGTCGTGT
This sequence comes from Mesorhizobium sp., assembly GCA_049840935.1. GTDB lineage: Bacteria > Pseudomonadota > Alphaproteobacteria > Rhizobiales > Rhizobiaceae > Mesorhizobium_G. The sequence goes on along the minus strand of JASGJA010000020.1, from coordinate 131,786 downwards.
AGGATGCGGGCAACGTGTTGACCGGCGCATCGTTTACGCCCGTAACATTGACGGTAACGGTTGCAGTCTCGGTTACGCCGCCGGATGAGACTGTGTATTGGAAGCTGGTAGAGCCGTTATAGTTCGCATTCGGCGTGAACGTCAGTGTAACGCCGTCAGCGGCCATACTTACGGTGCCGTTCGCGACCGTTATTGCAGGGCCACCCGCAGTAATCGAGGTTCCGTCAATGGCGGTGATCTGCCGACCAGCATTCTCGAAGCTGTCGTTTGAAAGCGGCGTGATTGTAACCGCCGTATCTTCATTGGTTGTAACGCTGTCGTTAGCGATATCCACGACCGGCGTTATATTGATGGCCACCGTATCAGTATCACTCAACGCGCCGCCCGTACCCGTTGCACCGCCATCATTGCTGGTCATGGTCAGTGTTACCGACCCGTTGAAATCGGGCACCTGCACGAAATCAGGCGCAGAAGCCGAGCCGAGATAAGCGTTGATGTTGGCCAACGTGCCGGTGAGCACGATTACATTCGAGCCGGAACCCGAAACGGTGACACCGCCACCATTGGACGCCGTCATTGTGCCCGAACCGCTTGGGACGGAAAGCGTCACTGTAATGGCAGAACTACCAGCATCGACATCAGCCACAGAGAGGCCCGTGAGCTTCAATGGCGCGTCCTCGGCTACTGAGTAAGACGCAGGCATGGTGTTGACCGGCGCATCATTCACCGCTGAAGTCGTGATTGTTACGGTAGCTGTTTCGGCAGGTGTGCTGCCGCCGCCCGCGCTCACGGAATAGGTGAAGGTGGTCGCGCCGTTGAAGTTACCCGTTGGTGTAAAGACAATCGAGCCGTCTGCCTGAACGATTATGCTTCCGCCTGTAACGGCAATCGGCGATCCCGCAACGAACGCGGCTCCATTGATGGCCGTCACCGTGCGTGGACCTTCGAAATTATCCGCGCCGCTGACTTCATTCAGCCCGGTGAGGACGTTGAAGCTGACCGGAGTATCCTCGTTCGTCTGCACGACATCATCCACAATGTCGGCCACCGGGGTAACTCGAACTGACACAGTGTTGTTGGCAGTGAGCAATCCGTCGCTAGTCGCAACACCCAGATTGAAAGAGCCGGCAGCGCCATTGTTGAAATCAGCGGTCGGCGTATAGATCAGCGTTGCAAGAACGGAATTGATCTCACTCGCTGTGCCGGAAATCTGCACGGTCGCAGAACCATTTCCCGTTACGGTTGCGCCACCGGGAAGGTCGGTTACACCAAGCGTTCCCGCTCCTGTCGGGATTGCGAGTGTGGTCGTCAGGTTAGGGCCATCGACATCGGCAACACTGATGCCCGAAATTGCGAGCGCGACATCTTCCGCCGTCGTTTGTGCGCCCGGCACTGTATTGACGGGGGCATCATTCACGGCGGCCACGTTGAGCGTAACGGTTGCCGTTTCAGTCACGCCGCCAGAGGTCACCGTATAGGTGAAACTCGTCGAGCCATTATAGTTAGCGTTTGGCGTGAACGTAACCGTACCGTCTGTTGCGACCGATATCGTACCGCCAGTGATTGAGATCGGCGTGCCCGGTGTAAAGGCCGAACCGTTGATTGCGGAAACGATCCTGCCCGCATTTTCAAAGCTGTCCGCAGTCGCGCCATTCGTACCGGTGATTACATTAAACGTAATCGCCGTATCTTCGGTGGCGGAAATCGTGTCGTTGGTAATATCCGCGACGGCCGAAATATTGATCGGTATCGCCGTAACAGCCGTCTGCGTACCGCCGCCCCCGGTATTACCCAAATCCGACGTCGTCATCGTCACGTTAACAGTGCCATTGAAGTCAGCAACCTGCACATAGGTTGGCGCCGACCCCGATGCGAGATAGGTGTTGATCGCGGCTTGCGAACCCGAAAGCGTAATGCTGTTGGTGCCCGAACCGCTTACGGTCACACCGCCGCTGCTGCTTGCCGCGAACGTTCCCGAACCGGATGGCACGGCCAGCGTAACGGTCATGCCGCTCGATCCAGCATCGACGTCACTGATCGACAGTCCGGTCAGTTGCAACCCGCCATCATCTTCCGCCTTGGAATAGGAGGCTGGTGCAGTATTCACCGGCGCGTCGTTGACAGAGTTCACCGTGACGTTAACGGTGGCTGTCTCCGTCACGCCACCCGATGTCACCGTATAAGTGAAGCTCGTCGCGCCATTGTAATTAGCGGCGGGCGTGAATGTGAGCGTATTGCCATCTGCGCTAAGGCTTACCGTTCCGTTCGCCACGGTCACGGCAGCGCCTCCTGCAACGATTGCGGCGCCATTGATCGCGGTCAGCGTGCGGCCCGCATTCTCAAAAGTATCGTTTGCGAACGGCGTGATCGCAACAGCAGTGTCCTCATTCGTGGTTACAGAATCGTTCGCGATGTCCACAATCGGATTGATCGTTATCTGGACCGTGTCCGTATCGGTCAGCGCACCGCCAGTGCCGGTATTGCCGAGGTCCGATGTTGTCATCGTGAGCGCGACCGTCCCGTTGAAGTCGGCGACACCCTGATTGAACACGGGACGCGTTCCCGCAACCGAAAGGAACGTGTTGATGTTTGCAACCGTACCGGTGAGTACAAGCGTATTGGTGCCGGAACCGCTGACGGAAACCCCGCCGCTGCCCGTCGCTGTCAGAATTCCTTGACCCGCAGGAACGGAAAGCGTGACCTGCACATTTCCCGCACCGGCATCGATATCCGATACCGCAAGGCCCGCAAGGGGAATACCCGCATCTTCATTGCCGGACTGCGCTGGCAGCGTATTGACGGGGGCGTCATTCACCCCGGTCACATTGAATGTGATCGTATTTGGCGTCTGGTCGGTATTCTGCCCACCATTGGCCGTTCCGCCATTGTCACGCACCTGGAAGGTGAAGCTCGACACAGCCGTGCCATTGCCATTGGCTGGCGGCGTCCATGTCAGCGTCGGAATCTGCGCGACCGTGATCACCTGACCAGCCGTCACCGCAACACCGTTCAGCAGCAGCGTACCGCTGGCAGGAAGCGTCGTGATAATCACGTCTTGGAAAGAATTCGCCGGACTGTCATTCGGATCGGTGAACCCGAAATCGGCCACAGCAAATGTGTATGCCGTGTCTTCGTTCGTGGTGACCGTCTTGTCTGCACCCGCAGGCGCGTCGTTGATCGCGGTAACATTGAAGGTGATCGTGTTCGGCGTCTGATCGGTGTTCTGCCCGCCATTGGTCGTGCCGCCATTGTCGCGCACCTGGAAGGTGAAGCTCGACACGCCCGTGCCATTGCCATTGGCTGGCGGCGTCCATGTCAGCGTCGGAATCTGCGCAACCGTGATCACCTGACCAGCCGTCACCGCAACGCCGTTCAGCAGCAGCGTGCCGCTCGCAGGAAGCGTCGTGATAACGACCGACTCGAAGCTGTTGGCCGGACTGTCGTTCGGATCGCTAAAGCCGAAGTCGGCAGCACCAAACGTGTAAGCCGTGTCCTCATTGGTCGTGATCGTCTTGTCGGCACCCGCCGGTGCATCGTTGACCGACGTCACATTGAACGTGATCGTGTTCGGTGTCTGGTCGGTGTTCTGGCCACCATTGACGGTGCCGCCATTGTCGCGCACCTGGAACGTGAAGCTCGACACGCCTGTGCCATTGCCATTGGCTGGCGGCGTCCATGTTAGCGTCGAAATCTGCGCAACCGTGATTACCTGACCAGCCGTCACCGCAACGCCGTTCAGCAGCAGCGTACCGCTGGCTGGCAAGGTCGTGATAATCACGTCTTGGAAAGAATTCGCCGGGCTGTCATTCGGATCGGTGAAACCAAAATCGGCCACAGCAAATGTGTATGCCGTGTCTTCGTTCGTGGTGACCGTCTTGTCTGCACCCGCAGGCGCGTCGTTGATCGCGGTAACATTGAAGGTGATCGTGTTCGGCGTCTGATCGGTGTTCTGCCCGCCATTGGCCGTGCCGCCATTGTCGCGAACCTGGAAGGTGAAGCTCGACACGCCTGTGCCGTTGCCATTGGCTGGCGGCGTCCATGTCAGCGTCGGTATCTGCGCAACTGTGATTACCTGACCAGCCGTCACTGCAACGCCGTTCAGCAACAACGTGCCGCTGGCAGGAAGCGTCGTGATAACGACCAACTCGAAGCTGTTGGCCGGACTGTCGTTCGGATCGCTAAAGCCGAAGTCGGCAGCACCAAACGTGTAAGCCGTGTCCTCATTGGTCGTGATCGTCTTGTCGGCACCCGCCGGTGCATCGTTGACCGACGTCACATTGAACGTGATCGTGTTCGGTGTCTGGTCGGTGTTCTGGCCACCATTGACGGTGCCGCCATTGTCGCGCACCTGGAACGTGAAGCTCGACACGCCTGTGCCATTGCCATTGGCTGGCGGCGTCCATGTTAGCGTCGAAATCTGCGCAACCGTGATTACCTGACCAGCAGTCACCGCAACGCCGTTGAGGCGAAGCACGCCGACAGCCGGAAGAGTAGTGATAATCACATCCTGAAAAGCATTGGCCGGGCTGTCGTTCGGATCGGTGAAGCCGAAATCGGCCACAGCAAATGTGTATGCCGTGTCTTCGTTCGTAGTAATTGTCTTGTCCGTACCCGCAGGCGCGTCGTTGATCGACGTGACATTGAAGGTAATCGTGTTTGGCGACTGATCGGTGTTCTGGCCGCCATTGGCGGTGCCGCCATTGTCGCGCACCTGGAAAGTGAAGCTCGACACAGCCGTGCCGTTGCCATTGGCTGGCGGCGTCCATGTCAGCGTCGAAATCTGCGCGACCGTGATCACCTGACCAGCCGTCACCGCAACACCGTTCAGCAGCAGCGTACCGCTGGCAGGAAGCGTCGTGATAATCACGTCTTGGAAAGAATTCGCCGGGCTGTCATTCGGATCGGTGAACCCGAAATCGGCCACAGCAAATGTGTATGCCGTGTCTTCGTTCGTGGTGACCGTCTTGTCTGCACCCGCAGGCGCGTCGTTGATCGCGGTAACATTGAAGGTGATCGTGTTCGGCGTCTGATCGGTGTTCTGCCCGCCATTGGCCGTGCCACCATTGTCGCGAACCTGGAAGGTGAAGCTCGACACGCCTGTGCCATTGCCATTGGCTGGCGGCGTCCATGTCAGCGTCGGTATCTGCGCAACCGTGATCACCTGACCAGCCGTCACCGCAACGCCGTTCAGCAGCAGCGTACCGCTGGCAGGAAGCGTCGTGATAACGACCGACTCGAAGCTGTTCGCCGGGCTGTCGTTCGGATCGCTAAAGCCGAAGTCGGCAGCAGCAAACGTGTAGGCCGTGTCCTCATTGGTCGTGATCGTCTTGTCGGCACCCGCCGGTGCATCGTTGACCGACGTCATCGTGAGGGTCAGCGTAGAGGTATCGGTGCCGCCATGACCATCTGATACGGTATAGGTCGCTACGGGAATTGATCCGGCGTAATTTGCGGCTGGAACAAAGCTGTAGCTGCCATTTGCGTTTATAGTGAGTTGGCCCACGCCCGATACGGTTGCCGTCGCGCCAGCCGCATAGGTCACGCTGTTCCAAACGAATTGGGAAACGGTCAACGTATCCCCATCAGGATCGGTGGCGTTTGCCAGTACCCCGGCCGCTGCCACAGAAAGCGTGGTATCTTCGATTACCGAATTGGTTTCATTTCCGTCCACCGGCGCGTCATTTACCGGTACGACGGTTATAAACGCATGTGCGACGTTCGAGTTTGCGGTGCCATCATTCACCGTAACCGTTATATCGCGAGTGACCGATCCCGGATTGTCGGTCGTGTTTTCAAACGTGATAGCGCGGATCGCAGCGGCATAATTTGCCTTCGTGGCAGAACTGGTAAAGGTAACAACCGAGCCAGTATTTGTGTAGCTAATACCGTTTATAGTACCGGAAGCCGCTGCCGACCCCCCCACCAACAGACGGTCGCCGCTCTGCGCGTTTGTGATTGTCACAACGCCGGAAGCCATATTAGCGCTGTCACCGTCGCGAACATCATTATCGGTATCGGAAATCGCAACCGGCGTACCGTTTTCAGTATAGGTCGCGTTCCAGTTCGATCCCGGCGTCTGGTCGGCCATTGAAGTAATGTTCGTACGCAGCCGAACAGTGTCGATATAGATGTCATCGCCAGAGTTGCTTGCGCTGAAAACCAGGCTCCCCGATGCGGCAACGTTCGAGGGCAGATTGATAGTTATTGACGTCAGCGTTCCACTGCCACTGCTTATTGCCGTAATGGCGATCGAAGCAGTGGTTCCCGAAGCGTTTGTCGCGCCATTGAGATAGGCAATGGTCCCGCCCGTACCCACGAGATCGGTTGTAAGGCGCGCATATGTTACGCCGCCAACCTGAATATCGAAGGTGCGCGACAAAGCGCTGCTGTTTACCCATCCAATGTCGAGCGTAAGCTGGCCAGCACCGTTCAGGCCCGGACCTACATTCAGCCCGGTCAGCCCTGCTTGCGTGAGTGTGGCAGCACTATCCGATGTGAAGGCATAGCGGCCTGTCACTCCGCTGTCGGTCGCCGTGCCTGTTCCGCCTTCGGTCCATCCAAAGGGCCTGTCCGCGAAATCGGAGAAATCACCGTTCGCAACGATGTTGTTGGTTTGAACGACGCCAGTCAGCCCAGAATTAAGGTCCACGATGGGACTGAAATTACCGCTCAATGTAGACGTGGCGGTCGTTGTGACTGAATTGAGCTGGTTATGTACAGCCACAGTAAAACTGCGCGTCGAAGTGACACCGCTCGTGCTCGAAAACTTGATCGCCTGAAGCGCCGCTTCATATGCCGCGGCATCAGCAACACCAGCAATCGTAATCGAATAGGCGGAATGCACCGTCACCGTAATGCCCGCAGGCAAAGCGCCGTCGTCTACGGTCAGCACATCGCCGCTTTGCGGATTTGTTAGCGTGACGGTCGCATCGGCAATCCCACCAATGACGTTTGTGATATCGACATCCGTATCGACAACCGCAACCTGACTGCCGGTCGTTGCCTGAAACGTTCCGGCATAGCTCGTGCCGGTCGCAGTGCTGTTATTGGCGTCCAAATCAAGCGTCGTATCGCCATCAAACGCGATGCGATAGCTAAAGGTTTGTGCGCTGGTAATCGCGCCGAGCGTGAACTGAACCGCAATGCCGTTATCGGTGTTGGCGTTCGTATTCCAGGTATTGGCCAAATCGCCACCATTATCCATGCTGGCGTACATGCCGTTGTAGACCGCTGAGTAATAGCGATCGAACTCTAGGCTGCCTTCAACTTCCGCGAAGCCGACGACGGCTTCAGTAGATGTACCGATGCCTCGACGCACGCCAACGTAAGAAGGATCTCCATTGGTGATGTTGTTGATTGCAAGGCTGGGATCCAGCGAAAATGCAGGCCCTGCGTCGATACCGGCCAGATAGGTGTCAAGTGTATGGTAATACTTGATAACTTGCCCGTTTGCAGTCGGTGGCGTAACCGTCACGTTCTGGGTAAAAAAAGCATTCGGATACGCGTAAACCGTCTGAACCTGTACAAGCAAATCTGTGCCCGCGTCGTATCCGGCGGTGCCTCCAATATTATAGTAAAGCCGGGTAGTGACGATATAGGGGTCGGCTTCTGTACCTGAACCTGTCAGCGTTTGCGCGCCAGCCGACTGCCATACGGTATCAACGATGCCGGTTACACCGGTACTCGGTCCGAGAATGCGATTTCCGTAGGCCAGAAAAATACCGTTATAGAGGCTCGTACTCGTATCAGTTACGCTCGGACTGTAGAATTGCGTCAGGCCTTTGTAGGTAACCTGAAGCTGTCCCGTATTTCCGACATAGATACGCAAACCGTCAGCACCGGTTGCCAGAGAGCCACCGGACGAGTTGATTGTTGTCTGGACCAGTGCATGGTGCCAATCAGTCGGATCGATTGCTGCCGATTCGATTGCACCGACATGCGTTTCGAGATCCCAATCGCCGCCCAGATCGGCATGACCGGTTGTGTCAGTCGAAGCCGCAATGTCTGCGCCAGTGATGCCACCAAGCACAATGGCAGCGCGCAGACCGGCGTCACCAGCGGTAAAATCGCAACCATAAATCAGAATATCGCCATCGGCTGACAAGGCGTGGCCAATTGCCGTCAGTTCGTCGAGATATTCACCCTGCATACTGTCTGCGGTGAGCGACGCCGTTCCAAGCGTAAGCTGACCTTCGCCGCCATGAGACAGGATGTGAATGGCTTCAATGCCCGTACGGCCCTTTAATGCAGCCGCGATCTGTTCCACGCCATCCTTGGTGGGATCGAGCGTTATAACCTCAACGTCCTTCCCAAGACTGGCGATCAGCGTGTCCTTGTCCTCGACATCGCCCTCTATAAATACGATCTCGCGAGCCGTACTGGTTGCAGTCGCGGTATTCGCCACAGAATCGGATTGCGTCTTGACGGCACTCGTATCGTGCCTCTCATTTCCACCATGAGCACTGTCCGACGAAAAGCTGTGACCTTCCACGCCGTGCGAGCGCACATTCCCCTCTCTTACGCCGGTAATATCCAGACTCGCCCGCAACTGGCGGTCAGAATTTCGCGAATCGGAATCAGGTTCACCGCGGCGCTGCTCCTGCGAGACAGTCGACGCACTTAGCCGCCCTAACTCGCGATCTTTATCAACATTGCCGTTAAAAGAGCCGTCGCGACGTTGCGCCGGCGCATTGGACGGTATGTTCTCCGATCGACTTTCTTGCGCGCTACCGCGAGCCTCAAGAGCTTTCGCCAAGGCTGAGAAATCGTGCTCAGGTTGTTTTTCTACGTTCGGCGCATGGCGCTCAGCCGCGGCTTCCGCATGATCGGCAGCCGCCGCATCGAATGCTATTCGCTGCTCCAGCTCCATGAGCATATCGCCATAGCGTTTACCGCTCGACGCATCTTTTTTACGCGCCCGCGCGCGGTTTCTCGGAGGAGAAAATCGTTCGTTCATTGGATGGCCGCCACCAGATCCAGATAGGGAACCGGAGGCCGAGCACAATCCGACCTCCAGCATTAGTACCAACGGGCTTACACATCGTAGGTAAACAAATTTACCGCAAATAAAATATTATATCACGACCCTAATTACCTAGAATTATTGAGGTTTAGCTCGCCTTGTGTGGATTCAATGCAACGCAGTTAGGGATTCTGCGATTCATAACCCCCGCCCCGCTGGAAGTGGCCGCAACTTTAAAATACTAGCCGATTAGTTGAATGCCATTTGACGTGCTCGCGCATGACGAACTGGCGCGTAAGCTTTGAGGACGGGTGGCGGACAACATGACGAAATCCAGCAAAAAACTGGCGCTCGCCATTGCTGTCACTCTCGTAATCAGTGGCTGCGCAGTTAAGCCGAAAGAGCTGTCAGATGCCGATAACCTCGCATTTGGCTCGGACAAGCTTGCGCGCGCTGATGCCAACCAGCAGCCCATCAGCGGCTCTGTCGATCTCTATGAGGCAATGGCGCGAGCACTAAAATACAACCTTGACGTTCAGGTCGAGGTTATGGAGGCCGCACTAAGGCTTCGCGATATTAACCTGGCTAATTACGCGACCCTACCCGATCTCGTTGCCAGTTCAGGTTATGCTGGCAGAAATGATGCGGACGACACCACGCCCTCAACCCGCGACCCGGATATCCTAACCTCCGATCTGACCTTCTCTTGGAATATCCTCGACTTCGGCCTTTCTTACGTCCGCGCACAGCAAGCGTCTGACAGGGCGCTTATCCAGGTCGAAGCCAAGCGCAAGATCGTCAATCGCGTGATCGAGGATGTCCGCACCGCGTACTGGCGCGCGATCAGCTATGATCGCCTCGTAAATCGGATGCGCGGCCTTGAAGGTCGCGTTCAGCAGGCCCTTCGCGAAACCCGTTCGCTTTCGGCATCCGGCGACACCTCGCCGCTCGTAGCGCTCACCTATGAACGCGAGTTGATTGAGGTAAAGCGCGAGATCGAGTCGCTTGAAAACGAGCTTAGCCTTGCAAAGAGTCAAGCTTGCGGCGCTTATGAATGTTCGCCCCGGCACGCCTTTCAATCTGGTTGCGCCGAAGAGAGGCAATATCAAGCTGAACCTGCCAAACGATCCCGGACAGCTATATCTCGTCGCGGCTGCCAACCGGCCGGAAATGCGCGAAGTCAACTATGAGATTTGCGTGAATGACAAGGAAGTTCAGGCAGCACTGCTCCAGCTTCTTCCGAGTTTCAACCTCTACGCCGGGCTGAACTACGATTCGAACGAGTTCATTGCCCAGAACGAATGGGTCTCTTACGGCGCAAAGGTTAGCTGGAACCTGCTGAAGCTTATGAGCATGCCGGCCGTCAAAGCTCGCTCGCAGGCTTCTGAGGAAGTTCTGGACAAGCGCGCTCTGTCCGTCGCGATGGCTGTCATGACGCAGGTCAATGTCAGCCGCGTGCGCCACGCGCATCTGCGCAAGTCCTACGGCACGGCGGCAGCCCTTTCGAACGTTCAGCACCGGATTCTCAATCAGGTGCGCGCGGAGACACAGGCCGACAAAACCAGCCAGCAATTGCTCATCCGTGAGGAAATGAATACGCTTCTTGCAGATGCCAAAGCCGATATGGTCTATGCAGATCTGCAAAATGCGTATGCAAATGTTTACGCTTCGCTTGGTATAAATCCGTTCCCAACGGGCATCGACCTGTCGCAGCCGGTCGATGTGGTAGCGCGTCAATTGCGTGATATGTGGACAGAACGGGGCAACGCACCAAAGCTGCAGGTGGCGTCCGCCGAATAGGCAAGGAAGCCGAATGAAGGTCTGGCCGAAGCACTTGCGAGCACCCTGCTGCCTTATCGGCGCTCTGTTTATACTGGCGACAAGTCCGCTGGCAGCTTCAGCGCAGGAAGATTTGCCATCCTTGCGCGGCATCGTCAAAGCAGTAAACGAAGCAACAATCTCCAGCGATCTTGGATTCCGTATTGTCGAATTGCCTTTCCGCGAAGGGCAGAGCTTCAAGAAGGGCGACACGCTCGCCGCATTCGATTGCGATGGCCTGCGTGCCGAATTGCGCTCGTCTGAAGCTCGACAAGCCGCCGAGCAGCTGACGTATGACAACAATCTGCGACTAGCCAAGCTGAACGCCGTAGGTCGCTTTGAAGTCCAACTTTCGAAAGCCAAGACAGATCAGGCGGCGGCGGAAGTCGATACGTTCCGCATCAAGATTTAACAATGCGAGATCAAAGCCCCGTTCGATGGCCGTGTGGCAGCAAAAACCGCCAATGTCGCTGAACTCACGGATCGTACCCGGCCTTTGATGCAGATCGTCAGTGATGACGCGCTGGAAATCGAAATGCTGCTGCCCGCCAACTGGATGCGCTGGCTGAAGCCCGGAGATAAATTCACGATGAGCCTTGAAGAAAAGGCTGAAACGCTGAATGCCGAAGTGGCAGCGATTGCCCCCGTTGTCGATCCGGTCAGCCAAACAATCAAGGTAATTGGCCGCTTCACCGATCCGGCGAACGGCATTTTGCCCGGCATGAGCGGCCCAGTTCGCTTTACCCAGCCCAACGGTTGATTCTCAGATGGCAGAACCCAGAGCCGCCGAAAGAGTAATTTCCGTTGGCCCGACGGCGCAGGGCTCCACCCAGCAGCAGGCCGCAAGCGCTGGCATCGAACTGCTTCTCAAAGCAGAATCCGAAGCGCGCCGTGCGGCGACCGTTGGCGAACTCCAATTCGCGATCGCCAACGAAACGATGAAGCTGGCGCGAGCGCGGCAAATTTTCCTGCTCACGCTCGGCAATGGAAAGCCACGCGTCGCGCAAGTGTCTTCAATCAGCAAAATCGACCGCGACTTGCCCAGATTGCGCTGGATAGAAAGCGTAGTTCGCGCCCTCGGCGCAGATGTTGGCTTGGCGAAAGCGCGAGAATTCGTGCTCCCGGCCTACTGCTCGCCGGACGATCAGGAGCACAAGGACTATCCCTTCCGTTTTATGTCGTGGATTCCGCTTCTGACTCTGCGAAGGCGTCCCGTTCGCTGGAATGATCATGTCCCGCGAAGTGCCTTGGATAGAGCAGGATTTCGATCGTTGCCGCCCGCCTTGCCGAGACATATGCGCATTCATGGCTGGCGCTCACCGGCAAGCGAAAGGTTCTGCCGAGACTTAAAGTCGGATGGCTGGTCGCCACGCTCGCAGTTGCAGCGGTAGCAGCGGGTACAATCCCCGTTCCGCTCACAATTCTAGCGCCTACTGAGGTAACATCGGTCAGCCCCCGCGTCGTGGCCCCTTCAATGGATGGCGTGATTGAAGACATTCTGGTCGCACCAAACCAATCTGTCACTGAAGGCCAACCCCTCTTGCGGCTTGCCTCCACGACTCTCCGCAACGAACTGGCCGTGGCTGAACGCAATATCGCCGTCGCCGAAGCAAAGCTCAAACAGGTGACGCAAAGCGCCGTAACAGACCCGCGCATGCGCGCCGAACTCGCCGTTTCGCGTAGCGAATTGTCGCTGGCCGAAGCCAAGCGAGACTATGCCGCCGATATGCTGGCCCGCACAGAGGTCAAATCTCCGGCGTCGGGGGTAGCCGTATTCGGGGACCCTCGCGATTGGGTTGGCCGTCCCGTGGCTACCGGCGAGCGCATTATGGAAATCGCGGACCCGGCGAAGCTTGAACTGCGCGTCGATGTACCTGTAGCAGATGCCATCGCGCTCAAGCAGGGCGCAAAAGTGCGCGCGTTTCTGGATTCCAATCCCTTGAAACCGGTCGACGCGAAAGTCCGCACGGTTTCATTCGAAGCGCAAACCATCGAAAACAACACGCTGGCCTATCGCATCTACGCGCGGTTCGATGGTGACGCGACAACCAGACTTGGCACGCGCGGAACGGCGCAGCTCTACGGAGACAAGGTGCCGCTTGCCTTCTACCTGTTCCGGCGTCCCGTCGCGGCATTACGGCAATGGCTGGGGATCTAGCGGCACCCGCCGATATCCCGCTGCCAGCGCTGCGGGAAGACCTGCAAATTGTGCGCGGCGGCGTAAGCTATTCCGGCGCACCTGTTTGGATCGTTCTGGACCCGATCCGCAATAGGTTCTTCCGCATAACCTATGAAATGTTCCAATTGCTTTCGCTCTGGAACCGCGCGGGCAGCGTCACCAAACTCATGATCATGGTCGCCCGAACCTTCGGGCGCGAAGCCAGCCCCGAAGAAATCACGACCGCCACCCGCCTGCTCGACTCGGGATTTTTCTTCACAACACCATCGTCCGGCTCGTGGCGCCCACTCTATGCGGCGTCTAAACCACGCCATTCGCTTTTCATGCGGATCGTGCACAATTACCTGTTTTTCAAAGTACCACTGGTTCGCCCAGCACGATTTCTGCGAGCGACTTGGCCGATTGTATCGCCTCTGTTTTCCCGCACTTTCCTGATGCTTACTGTCATCGTCGGATTGATGGGCCTTTATCTGGTTTCAAGACAATGGGAAGCGTTCAAGGGCACTTTCCCATATGTCTTCACGCTTGAAGGCGCTATCATCTCACTGCTTTCCGTAGGCTTCATCAAGTCACTGCACGAACTTGGCCACGCCTATGTCGCGCACCGTTACGGCTGTCGCGTTCCCACAATGGGCTTCGCGATGATGGTGTTGATGCCCCTGCTCTACACAGACGTGTCGGACGCCTGGCGACTCAAGCAGCGCCGCCAAAGGCTCGCCATAGACTCTGCCGGTATGCTCGTTGAGTTCGCAGTCGCCGCCTATGCGCTTCTTGTATGGTCGTTTCTGCCGGACGGTCCGCTACGCAGCGCTGTTTTCGTGCTGGCGGCGGTGGGCTGGGTGCTTAGCCTCGTTGTTAACACCAACCCGTTCATGCGCTTTGACGGCTATTACATTCTCGCCGATGCGGTAGGCATCGAGAACCTCCAGCCTCGCGCGTTCCGCCACCTGAAATGGCGCATACGCGAATTCCTGTTTGGTCTCGGCGACGAACCGCCAGAATATTTCCCGCGCAAGATTGATTTGTTCCTGACGGCTTACGCCATCGCGACAACCATCTACCGGCTACTGCTTTACATCGGCATCGCGCTGCTGGTTTATCACTTCTTCATCAAAATCGTCGGTATCATGCTTTTCGCGGTGGAGGTCGGATTCTTCCTGATCCGTCCTGTCTGGAGCGAGATCAAGGAATGGTTCGCCATGCGACATGAAATCCTGAGCCGTCGCCGCACTTATTTTTCTTTGGCGGTGTTTGTGGCCGCAATCGTCTTCATGTTTCTGCCTGTATCAAGCCGCGTAACAGCGCCAGCGGTTCTCCAGCCCGAATTGTTCGCGCGACTTTACCCTGAAGAGCCGGGCAAAATCACCGCTGTCCATGTCGCGCGCGGGCAAGAGGTACGCAAAGGCGATGTGCTCTTCGAGATTCAATCGCCAGCTACCGCGCATGAGCGCAAGCTGACCGACATCGAGATTTCCCTTGCCGAACTGCGCTTGTCCAGAATCGGCGCGGAAGCCGACGACCGCGCGCAAAGCGGTACGATCCGGAGCCAGCTTGCATCACTACAGGCACAGCGAACGGGATTGGAAGAACGCGAAAGCAAACTCATCGTCCGGGCACCCTTTGATGGACGCATCGCCGACATAAATTCTGGAATCGCGGAAGGTCGTTGGGTTGGGCGCAACCAGCAACTCGGCTATCTCGAAAGCAATGGTTCGCTCGCCATCCGTGGCTATGTCGAAGGCGATGACCGTGCGCGCCTTGAGGATGGCGCAAAAACCATTTTCGTCCCCGCCGACCTCAGCCGCGCAAAGCTTGATGCCACGCTGGTTGGGGTAAGCACATACGGCGTTACGCGTATCGATCTGCCAGACCTCGCGTCTGTCAATGGCGGACCCATCGCTGTCTATCAGCAGGCCAACAAAACGTTAACGCCGGTCACTGCACACTACGCTGTGCGCGCAGAAACGCCGGCCACGTCAACACCCATCGGCCAAACTGTACGCGGAACCTTGCTTATCGACGCCAAGCCGGAAAGTGCGGCCTCGCGACTTTGGCGTTGGATCGGTCGCGTATTCGTCCGCGAGCTTGGCTTCTAGCGCGCCATGCTGTGATATTCGTCGTTCGGGCGCATATCGACTGCTGCGGCAACGCGATTCGACATGTTGAAGAACGCAGCCGTGGACGCGATGTCCCATATGTCGCGATCCGAAAATCCCGCCTCGCGGAGTCCCGCTCTGTCGGCTTCCTCCATTTCGGCGGGCTTCTCGGTCAGCTTTACAGCAAAATCAAGCATCGCCTTATGGCGTGGGGACAAATCCGCAGCGCGATAGTTCATCACCATCATTTCACCGAGTGCCGGATCACCCGAAAGCTGCCGCACAGCCGCGCCATGCGCTGTCAGGCAATAATAGCAGTGATTCACCGAAGACACGGCGACCGCGATCATCTCACGCTCTAGTTTGGATAGACCTGATTCGCCCAGCATCAGGTCATTGTACATATCGGTGAAGGCACGCAGCTTCTTTTCGTCGAACGCATAGGCCGACAAAACATTTGGCACGAGACCTAACTTCTCCTCGCATATGGCAAAATATGCCTTTGTTCCCTCACTCAGTTCGCCAACTTCAAGTGATAAGGCAGTGACGCGAGAAGACATGATTAAGCATCCTCTTATATGGCTATTGCACTTTTTTCAGGCATATCCGAATGAGCGGTCGCCAAATACGGCCTCATTGGTCTAGCATATAGAAAAAATGTCGTCTGGGCGTGCCAAAATGCCAGCACCACCAGATCAGCGACAAGGACGGGAGGGAAAGATGGACGCCAAGCAAAAATCGGCATCCTCTAAGCCGAGCACCAGCCGCAAGCAATCATCGAAAACGCCCAGCAAGCCGGACGCACACAAGCTTACAGGCTTCATGCATTTTCTGCTTGACCGGGCATCCGATGAGGATGTCGCGGTTTATGAGAAGGGCGCTCTCGCCCGTGCATCGGAACTGGCCGAACAAGCTCTTGCCCGCCATCGCCGGGGCGACAGCGTTGTCGCCATCGATTCCGATCCTGCCGTTACCCTAAATGGCAAACCGATAACGGTTGTGACCGTCGTCAATGACAACATGCCGTTTCTGTTCGATTCGATTCTCGGCGAAGTGACCGACACTGCCGGACAGCCGCACTTCGTCACCCACCCTGTTCTGACGGTTGAGCACGGCAAAAGCGGCGTAGAGAAAGTCTGCGCGGAATCATCGCACAAAGCCGATCACGACGCCGACAAGGTCAGCGTCATCCACATTCACGTCAACCGCTTGAGCGCTGAACAAGCCGAAGCCTTGCACCAGAAGCTGGAAAAGCTGGTCAAGCAAATTCGCTCGGTCGTTCACGACTGGAAGCCGATGCTTGCGCGTCTCGATCAGGCAATCTCGCAGTTTCGATACGCGCCTGTCCCATTGGACAAGCATGCAGTCGATGAGGCTATTGCCTTCCTCGAATGGCTCCGCGACGACAATTTTACCTTCCTTGGAATGCGGGAGTTCAAATATTCCGGCACCGAACAAAGCGGCACGCTAACGCGAGCAAAAGAAGCTGGTTTGGGCATTCTATCCGACCCGGACGTTACAGTGCTGCGTCGCGACGCCCATAGCAGTTCGGCGACAGCTGCTGAGGTGCGCGCGTTCCTTTATGGCCCAGATCCGCTACTGGTCACAAAAGCCAATGCGAAATCAGTGGTCCACCGGCGCGCTTACCTCGACTACATTGGGATCAAGATTTTCAATAATAAGGGTGCACTCGCCGGAGAGCTAAGGATCGTCGGCCTTTTCACCTCCACAGCCTACACGCGCTCGGTCGTGAAAATCCCTTACCTTCGGTCGAAAGCCGAAGCAGTGCTCGCCAAATCAGGGTTTGATCGCAGCGATCACTCTGGCAAGGCATTGCTGAACGTGCTGGAATCCTATCCACGCGACGAGCTTTTCCAGATTTCCGTTCCGGTTTTGCGCAAACATGCCGACGCAATGCTCGGCCTGCTGGACCGTCCACGCGTGCGCGCTCTGGTGCGTGTCGACCAGTTCGATCGCTTCGTATCGGTGATCGTATTCGTTCCGCGCGATCACTACGACTCGCATGTGCGCGAAAAGATCGGAACTTACCTCAAGACCATCTTTGATGGCCGCTTGTCGGCGTTCTATCCGGCGTTCCCGGAGGGCGGGCTGGCCCGTGTCCACTTCATTATCGGGCGCTCCGGCGGCAAAACGCCGAAGATCGACCCCGCCATCATTGAGGCAGGCATCCTGAACATTGTGAGGACGTGGGAAGACGCGGTTCGCGAAGCTTCCACTGGCACTGACGAGGATATGCAGCTTGTCGGCATGGCAAACCGCTTCCCGGAAAGCTATCGCAACAGCTTCACCCCTGCGGAAGCGCTGGTCGATGCCCGCCGCATTGCAGCTCTCGATACGCAACACACCATAGAAACGGATTTCTACCGCGCGCCGGGACAGCTGCCTACCGAAGCCTCGCTGAAAATTTACCATTTCGGCCAGCCGGTTGCGCTGTCGCAGCGCGTGCCTCTCCTTGAAAACATGGGTTTCCGCGTCATCAGCGAGCGCACTTTCGAGGTTGCCGACGAAAACGCAGAGCCGGTTTTCGTTCACGATATGCAGCTCGAAAGCGGCTTCGAAAAGCCTCTCGACCTTACCGATGAGGGTGCTTTGTTCGAGCAAACATTCCTGTCCGTCTGGCACGATGCAGCCGACAATGACGGTTATAACGCGCTGGCCCAGACCGCAGGACTGAATCCGTCCGAGCTCGGCATTTTGCGCGCTTATGGACGCTATCTCCAGCAGGCAGGCATCCCACAAAGTCAGGATTTCATCGCAGCCGCGCTTAACCGCTATCCCGAAATCGCGCGTGGTCTGCACGCACTCTTCGTTGCTCAGTTCGATCCTTCCGAAAAGGATGGCGAGGTCACAGCAAAGCACCTGAAAGCGAAGATCAAGGACGCGCTGGACGATGTGCCGAACATCGACGATGACACGATCATCCGGCGTTACGTAAACCTGATCGAATCGTCACTGCGCACGAACCATTTCGCGCCGGTTGAGCCCGGCCAACCACGTTCGCTGGCGATCAAGCTCGACCCTCGATCAATCGACGGACTGCCGGAACCGCGCCCTTGGCGCGAAATCTTCGTCTACGGCCCGGAAGTTGAAGGCGTGCATCTGCGTTTTGGCCCTGTCGCGCGTGGTGGTTTGCGCTGGTCAGACCGCGCACAGGACTATCGCACCGAGGTTCTGGGACTGGTCAAAGCACAGCAAGTCAAAAATGCTGTGATCGTTCCTGTTGGCGCGAAAGGCGGCTTCTTCCCGAAACGCCTGCCAGTCGGCGGCTCGCGCGATGCGGTTTTTGCCGCTGGAACCGCTGCCTACATCAATTTCATTTCCAGCCTGCTTTCAGTCACGGACAATCTGGATGGCAACACGATCATCCCGCCAGCCGACGTCGTACGCCGTGACACGGACGATCCATATTTCGTCGTCGCAGCAGACAAAGGCACGGCAACCTTCTCTGATACGGCAAACGGCATCAGTGCGGCTCATCACTTCTGGCTTGATGACGCCTTCGCCTCCGGCGGTTCAGCGGGTTACGACCACAAGAAGATGGGCATCACCGCACGCGGCGCATGGGAAGCCGTAAAGCGCCACTTCCGCGAAATGAACCGCGACATCCAGACGACGCCGTTCACCACTGTTGGCGTTGGCGATATGTCTGGCGACGTGTTCGGCAACGGCATGCTGCTGTCCGAACAGACCCTGTTGATCGCTGCATTCGATCACCGCGACATTTTCATCGACCCCACGTCCGGATGCGGCACTTTCGTTTGCAGAGCGCAAGCGGATGTTTGCGCTACCACGCTCAAGCTGGCAGGACTACGACAAGTCCACGCTCTCGGAAGGGGGTATGATCATTTCGCGAAGCCAGAAATCGGTTGCGCTGTCGCCACAAGCGGCAGCCGCTATCGGGCTCACCAAGACGAGCGCTTCGCCAACTGAGATCATGAACGCGATCCTGCGGGCAAATGTCGATCTGCTCTGGTTCGGCGGCATCGGCACCTATGTCCGCGCGACAACCGAAACCAATCAGGAAGTGGGCGACCGCGCCAATGACGCGATCCGTGTAACCTCCGCAGAGGTTCGCGCGAAAGTCATTGGCGAGGGCGCCAATCTCGGTGTGACGCAGCGCGCGCGCATTGAGTTCGGCTTGCTTGGCGGCGCATGCAATTCCGACGCCATCGATAATTCCGGCGGCGTCAACTCGTCGGACGTTGAAGTCAACATCAAGATTGCGCTTGCTGGTGCAATGCGCCGTGGCGCTCTCACCCGCCCAGCACGTAACAAGCTGCTGGCCGAAATGACCGATCAGGTCGCTGAATTGGTGCTGTCGAACAACTACGAGCAAACGCTGGCGCTCTCCATTGCTCGCAAGCGCGGCTTGCTCGATCTCGGTCATCAGGCGCGTTTCATGAGCGTATTGGAAGCGCGCGGACTATTGGATCGCGCAGTGGAAAATCTGCCGTCGCCAAGTGCTCTCGCCGAACGCGAATCGCGCGGTGAACCGCTGACCCGCGCCGAACTGGGCGTCTTGTTGGCCTATGCCAAGATCGTGCTGTTTTCGGAAATCGTTGCAAGCGATGTGCCGGACGACAGCCATTTCGACCGCGATCTGATGGCTTATTTCCCTGATCGCATGGAGAAGAAATACAAGCAGGACATTGAGGGGCACCGTCTGCGCCGTGAAATCATAGCGCGCGTATTCGCCAACGACGTTATCAATCGCGGCGGGCCTTCTTTTGTCACCAAGCTTCAGGACGCCACCGGGCGCGGGGCTCGTGAGGTCGTTCGCGCCTTTGCAGTTGTCCGCGACGGCTTCGACCTGCCTGCACTTTTCAGAGAAATTGACGCGCTTGACAACAGGATCGACGGTCAACTGCAACTCGACCTCTATTCGACTGTCGGTCGCCTGATCCATTCGGCCAGTGCTTGGGATCTCAAGAATGGTGATGAGTTCTCCCCACTGAGCGAACAGATTGCAGCCTTGCGGGAAGCCCGCAAGGCACTCGAACCGAAGCTGATGGAACTGCTCCCAGACTTCTCGCGCGATCGACTTCTTGCGCGTCAGGAAACATATCTGGCGGCGGGCGTACCGGAAAAGCTGGCCGAACGGCTCACAATCACTGAAGTAAGCGAGCTGATTCCCGACACCGCGTTGGTTGCTCGCCAGGCTAAGTCGGACATCACCAGTGCCGCCAAGGCGTTCTTCGCGCTCACCGAGGCATTCCGCATCGGGCGCATTGAGGATGCCGCGCGCGCGCTCAACCCGGCAGACTATTACGACGGACTGGCGCTAACACGCGCGCTAGACATGACAAGCGCCGCACGTCGCGGCATGGCCGTAAGCGCGTTGATGCAGTTTGCCGATAATGCACAGCCAGCCGCGGCTTGGCTCGATGCGGGCGGCGAACGGATCATACGGTTGCGCGAACGCTTGCAAGCGCTCACGGAAGGCAGTGAACTGACAGTATCCCGCCTTTCGGTCGCGGCGGGCTTGATGGGCGACCTGACCGGCCTTTGAGTCGGCTAGAAAGGCGAAATATGGCCGCTGCGGTCGATGGCCGGTCCTCACGGGCCGGCATATGGGGATGGATGCTGTTCGACTGGGCGGCGCAACCTTTTTTCACAGTCGTCACTACCTTCATCTTCGGGCCGTATTTCGTCTCTCGAATGGCCAGCGATCCAGTCATGGGTCAGGCTGCATGGGGCTACGGCGTCGCGCTTGCAGGCTTCGTCATAGCGATATTGTCACCCATTCTTGGTTCCGTCGCGGACCAAACCGGGCGGCGCAAGCCCTGGATTGCCTTCTTCGCCGCGATCAAAATCACTAGCCTCATGGCTTTATGGTTCGCAGCCCCCGGCTCTCCGCTCATTCCGGTGTTGCTGGCATTCTCCCTCGCATCCATCGCGGCGGAATTTTCAACCGTCTTCAATGACTCGATGATGCCGCGCCTTGTCCCAGCCGCAGACATCGGTCGCATTTCCAATATCGCCTGGGGCTTGGGTTATCTGGGCGGAATGGTTGTCCTGATCTTCGTTGTTTTATGTCTTGCCGCCTCTCCGCAAACCGGCTTGACACTCATCGGCATCAAGCCGCTTTTCGGCCTCGACCCGATGCAGGGTGAAGACGCGCGCATCACCGGCCCAATATCCGCGATCTGGTATTTCCTGTTCATTCTGCCGATGTTCATTTTCACGCCCGATGGCACGCGCGGCAAGGCGCTTCGCCCCGCCGTACGAGAGGGATTGGCGGAGCTAAAATCCACGCTTAAGGAGGTGCGAGGGCGCAGTGGCATTCTCCGCTTCCTGATTGCCCGCATGATCTATCAGGACGGCGTCAACGCCTTGCTCGCGCTTGGCGGCGTTTTTGCCGCTGCAATGTTCGGCTGGACCATCACGGAAATCGGCTTGTTCGGGATCATCCTGAACGTCATTGCGATATTCGGTTGCCTTGTCGCCAGCAAGCTGGATACCGTTGTTGGTTCCAAGCTTGTCGTCATCATTGCTATCGCACTTCTGACGATTGCGAACTCTTGGCATTGTTTCGACAGGAACGGATTACACGCTGTTCGGCGCAATCCGTTTCTCAGCAACTGGCGGCGAAGGGCTTTTCGCCTCGCCTGCGGAAAAAGCGTACATAATCTACGGTCTGCTGATCGGCATAGCATTCGGCCCGGTTCAGGCGTCGTCACGTTCATACCTCGCGCGAAGCGTATCCCCAGACGAAGCGGGTCGATATTTCGGCATCTACGCGCTGGCGGGCCGTGCAACAAGCTTTCTGGCGCCCTTCATGGTCGCGACCGTAACAGCCGTCACAGGTTCGACCCATCTCGGCATGGGAGCCATTCTGCTGTTCTTGATTGGCGGCCTCATCATCTTGCTGCCGACCCCATACCCAGCAGCAGATCCCCACAATTCGACGCGCTGAAAAAGAAGAGACCGCCTCTCCCCGTCGGAAGAGGCGGCCCCTTTGCTAGGTCCGTAGTCAGCGCGCCCCATTTGCCCCGAAAACGCGCGACCTCACCTGGCCCTAGTTCGCTACTCTTAGCGGCCCACCCGCCCCTGCGGCCCCAAGCGCCGCAGTTAGCTATTTAAATGCACGTTCCGGGCCAGTTGATTGTGACATCGTGCCAATTCCAGCCTTAACGATACAAGTATATGATTTTATTGGGTGGATTTTTTCGCGAACAAAATTCGCATTCTCGCCAGCTGCCCGAAATCGGCCCAAAGACGGAGTTTGTGCCAAATTCAGACAGGTGTAGTCGTACCAAACGGATACAATTACGCGAGAATCTGGGCCGATTGCGTTCGGTCAACGCGCTGCTGCATTTGCACCGAAGGAACGCTCGTTTCCTCGTAAGTCCATACCTTGAACAGCTTCAATTCGTGCCGCCCAAACGTGTGAAGAAGCGGAACATCCGTCGCATCTCGGCCACGCGCAATCACAACGCGGCCTGTGCGCGGAATATTATGGCGTGCATCGAACGTATACCATTTGCCATCGAGATAGGCTTCGAACCATGCGCTGAAATCCATGGGCGCGGGATCAGCAGGCACGCCAATGTCCCCTAGATAGCCGTTCACATAGCGGGCCGGGATGTTCATGCAACGGCACAGCGTAATCGCCAGATGTGCAAAGTCGCGACAAACGCCCACCCGCTCGTCGTGCGCCTGCGCTGCCGTACGCGTCGAGCGCGCATAGCCGTAACCAAACGAAAGACGATTATGTACATAGTCGCAAATCGCCTGAACGCGCGCCCACCCGCCTGGCACATTCGCAAATTGAGACCATGCCAAATCAGAGAGATGGTCCGTTTCGCAGTAGCGACTTCCCAGCAGATAACCGAGCGCATCTGAAGGAAGGTCTTCAACTGCCATCTGCTCCGCGAGCGGATTAATCTTGTCAGGTGCACCGCTATCGTTCACGACTGCATCGTAACGAATGCGAAAATCGCCCGCCGGCACGCAGAAGCGACGGCAAATATTGCCGTAAAGGTCGGCATAACTGTCGCTCTTTACGGCTGGTGTTGTCTCGACAGGCGATTGAGAAAGAATGTCATGTTGTCGTTCTGGATGAATTTCCAGCAGCGAAACGAGGGGCATTGTGCTGTCGCAAGCCACTTCGATTTCGTAACCCAGACGAATGTGCATCGGCGGACCAATCTTTGAAGGAGGTTCGTCAATGCAAACGTGCTAGGGCGGGCTAAGTTCCTCGCGGTCAAGCCATCAAAAATCGCTTGTTAGGCCCTTCACTTCCCAATCGCCATAGCGTGCGGGTTCGAGCCCGCCCCTACCGCCCTTTTCGATCGGCACTTTGGCTTCGGCTTCCCTGTACTGGCGGCGGCGCTCCTCGGCCTCGGCCAGGGCGCGTCTAGCAGCCTCGCTCAGAGGGCGCGGCTCCGGCTTTTCGCCCATTTCGATTGGGTCATCCATTTTCGTCATTCAACTTGCTTTTCATTGAAACACGCGAACTCATCCACCATCATATAGCGCAAGGTCGCAAGGTGCGGCCAGCTTTTCGGGAGCGGAATGTATGAATCTCGTACGCACGGCAATGCTGATCGCTGTGTTGACTGCGCTCTTCATGGGCGTTGGTTATTTGCTTGGCGGCCAAGGCGGCATGATGACTGCTTTCTTCATTGCAGCCGCAATGAACCTGTTCAGCTATTGGAATGCTGATAAAATGGTCCTACGCATGAACCACGCGGTCGAGGTCAATGCGCAGAACGCCCCGGAATTTTACGCGATTGTTGCTGATCTGGCGCAGCGCGCCGGATTACCCATGCCCAAGACCTATCTTATTGACCAGCCTCAACCCAACGCGTTTGCAACGGGACGCAATCCAAACAATGCAGCCGTTGCGGCAACGACTGGCCTGCTCCAACGCCTCACACCCGATGAAGTCGGCGCTGTGATGGCGCACGAGCTTGCGCATATCCAGCATCGCGACACGCTAACCATGACCATCACCGCCACATTGGCAGGTGCGATTTCGATGATCGGTAACTACGCGCTCTTCTTTGGCGGCAATCGCAACAGCAACAATCCGCTAGGTGCGCTCGGCACCATTGTCGCTGTCATGGTCGCTCCTTTCGCCGCAATGCTCGTTCAAATGGCCGTGAGCCGAACGCGCGAATATTCGGCGGACCAGCGCGGCGCTGAAATCTGCGGAAATCCGCATGCGCTCGCTTCTGCTCTCGCGAAGATAGCACAAGCCGCAAAGCGCATTGAAAACCCGCTTGCAGAGCGCAATCCGGCGATGGCGCATATGTACATTTTCAACCCGCTCCACGGCGAGCGGATGGACAATCTGTTTTCAACACACCCGAACGTCGAAAACCGCATTGCCGCGCTGGAGGCTATGGCCAAATCCGGCACCTTTGCCCCAACAGCGCAAGCGCCAGCTGGTCCGACCTATGGCGAACCGACAGAAACACCCGGTCCGTGGGGAGCGCCTCAACATGAGGCCGACACCAACACCGGGCCGTGGGGACGCGCACCGGGCAAGCCAAACGACCGCTGGTCCTGATTGCCAGCACGCACGGTCCGGGATATGGGGCGACGATGAACGCCCCTCGCAAAAGCAAGCTGCACGTAAACAACGAAACGCCCGGTCTGCCCGCGCGGATGACCGCAGCCCGCTTGCTGGCAGCTGTTGTAGATGCACACACATCGCTTGATGGATTGACCGATCACGACCACGGCCATCCGCAATTCCTCGCGTTGGATACGCGCGACCGCGCACTGGTCCGCGCAATTCTAAACGCCGCGTTGCGCTTTCGCGTAACGATCAGCGAATTGATCGCCGCGCGTCTGGACCGGCCTCTGCCTGCCAATGCAAACACGCTCCAGCATCTTCTGCATGTCGGCGCGGCACAGATTCTCTTTCTCGACGTACCCGACAGCGCTGCCGTCGATCTCGCGGTAGACCACGCAAAGTCCGATCCGCGCACCGTGCGCTTCGCCGGTCTGGTCAACGCCGTTCTGCGCGAAATCTCCCGGCGCAAGGAGCGCGCATTACCAGCCGTGCTCGCCCGCACGGACGATGCCCCCGATTGGCTTCGCAATCGGCTCGTATCTGCCTATGGCGAAGAGAAGACTTCCAAAATACTCGCCATGCATCGGCACGAAGCGCCGTTCGACTTCACCGTTAAATCCGACGCTGAAGCTTGGGCGCAGAGGCTTGGCGGCTTTGTCCTGCCAACAGGGTCGGTCCGCGTCGAAAGACTCACCGGCCCCGTAACCGAACTGCCGGGATTCGATGACGGCGCATGGTGGGTGCAAGATACTGCCGCCAGCCTCCCCGCCCATTTGCTTGGAAATATTGCCGGTCTGCATGTTGCTGACTTGTGTGCCGCGCCTGGCGGCAAAACTGCACAACTCGCTCTCGCCGGAGCAATTGTCACTGCAACTGACACATCGCGCAATCGTTTGCGCAGACTGGAATCCAATCTCAACCGCCTGAGGCTGAGCGCCACTATCATCGAGGCCGACATTTCGTCATGGAAGCCCGCCGAGCGTTTCGATGCGATTCTTCTTGATGCTCCATGTTCTTCCACCGGAACTGTACGCAGGCATCCCGACATACCTTGGACAAAGACTGAGGCCGATATCGAAAAGCTTGCGGGTGTACAGCGCAGGTTGCTTGGAGCAGCCGTCGAACTGGTAAAGCCGGGAGGTCGCATCGTCTTCTCGAACTGCTCGCTCGATCCCGCAGAAGGCGAGCAGCTCGTAGCGGCATTGTTGAGCGAAAGAACAGATATCGAATCCGATCCTGTCCACGAACATGAGTTTCCGTGGTGCGTTCCCTTTCTAACGCCACAAGGCTGGCTACGAACAACCCCTGCCGATCTCGAACTCGGCAATCCCGCGATTTCCGGTATGGATGGCTTTTTCGCAGCGCGCTTCAAGCGTCGCGGCTAACAGATTTTGTTGGAGTGCGCGCGCGGTTGATCTAGATTCGCATTGCGGAGGAACGGGGATTCGATCTTGGCCAAAAGTCTGGGCCGAAATCAAAATGTCGGAAGGCTTGTAACGGGGGAACTCTGGCGCAGGGTCCGGCGGCGCGTCCGCACGGGACCCCTTTATCGCTGGCGCTTCACTGGCCGCACGCCAGAGCGGCTACTTGTCGTCCCGCCGGATTTGCGCCTCTCCGATCCCACGCTCGCGCAGGAAATTTACTACGGTCGCTTTCAGTTTTCGGGCCATGTGGTCGATACCGGCGGCGTGTCGCCCTTTCAGCTCAATGTCTCGAATCGCGGTTGGGTCAAAGCCCTGCACGGCTTCCGCTGGCTCCGGCATTTGCGCGCTGCCGGCACGGAACTCGCCGCTGCAAACGCACGTGCGCTCGTCAATGACTGGATCAGGCAGCATGGATCGCGTATGACCGGCATTGCATGGGAGCCTGGCACCGTCGCCAAGCGCATAATCGCCTGGCTGCAATATTCCGCATTCCTGCTCGCGCACGCCGACGCAAACTTCCAACGACTGTTTCTGAAGAATCTGGCTGTACAGGTGCGATATCTGCGTGCGACGGCCGGAGAAATGCCGCCGGGCAAAGAGCGTGTACGCGCACGCATCGCGCTGGCCTTGGTCGCGCTGGCCTTGCCCTCCTCCGCAGCCGGGTTGCGCAACGCCGCTCGCCATCTTGACGCTGAACTCGACCTTCAAATTCTCCCGGACGGTGGGCATATTTCGCGAAATCCGCTTGTCCTGCTCGAATTACTGGCCGACCTTCTGCCTCTGAGGCAAGTATATGCCAATCAATCTGCTGCACCTCCCCCAAGCCTTATTGCCAGCATAGACCGCATGATGCCCGCCCTGCGCGCCTTCCGGCATCAGGATGGCTCAGTGGCGCGGTTCAATGGAATGGGCGTCACCATTCATGAGCGTGTCTCTGCTATTCTACGCCTTGATGATGCTGGAGCGGCGGCGCTGCTGCACGCACCGCATTCCGGTTATGATAGGCTCGAACTCGGGCAGACTGTCATAATCGCGGATACGGGCTCGCCACCGCCCTCGGCCGTTTCCACTTCTGCACATGCGGGCTGCCTGTCGTTCGAACTGTCTTCAGGCAGGCAATGCTTCATCGTAAATTGTGGTGTGGATAGCTACGGACCGCCAGAATTGCGGCCTCTGGCTCGCGCCACCGCCGCTCATTCCACCGCGACCCTGAACGAGACCTCGCAAGCTCGGTTCGTCCATTCAAATACGGTGCAAGGCATTGTCGGCGCGCCGCTTACGAGCATCCCGACCCGCGTCGAATGCAGGCGTATCGACCAACCCGGCATGCAGGGTTTCATCGCGAGCCACAACGCCTACGAGGCAAAGTTCGGCATCATCCATGAGCGCGAGATACAACTCTCTGCAGACGGCAATTTTATCCACGGGGTGGACCGCTTTTCCGGCAAGGATGGCATGACCATTCTTGCCGATGGCAAGGACCATGTAACGATCCGGTTCCACATACACCCCACCATTCGAACAGAGCAGGCTCGAGGCGGAGAAACCTATCTCCTCGGTCAATCTGGCGAATGTTGGCTGTTCACTTCGCCAGACTCCTATCCGCTGGTCGAAGAATCCGTATTCTTCGCCAGCACAAGCGGTGCGCGCCGCACTTCCCAAATTGTTATTTCGGCGCTGCTTTCGAAAACGCCTGTGCTGCGTTGGCGCCTCATGCGCGAAACGCAGGAAACAGTCGCACCCGCTACTTGATTTCCGACTGTCGTGTGTTAGGCCCCGCCCAAAGATTCTACACGGGAAAGCACCGCCATGGCCGTCGCGTCAAAGAAGATTCCAGCGCCAGATCTTGTCCATGTTCGCCGTGCTTTGATTTCCGTCTCCGACAAGACCGGACTTGAGCACTTCGCCAGCGCTCTGTTCCACGCAGGTGTCGAACTGATCTCGACCGGAGGCACCGCGAAAACGCTGGCTGCTGCGGGCATCGGCGTGAAGGACGTTTCAGAAATCACTGGCTTTCCCGAAATCATGGATGGTCGCGTCAAGACGCTTCACCCATCCGTCCACGGCGCGCTGCTGGGCATTCGCGACGATGCCGAACACGCGGAAGCGATGGAGCGGCATGGTATCGCCCCCATCGATCTCGTTGTGGTCAATCTCTATCCATTCGAGGAAGTTCGCCGTTCCGGCGCGGACTATGCTTCAGTGGTCGAGAACATCGACATTGGCGGTCCTGCCATGGTGCGCGCATCGGCGAAAAACCACGCCTATGTCGCGATTGTCACCGACCCCGAAGATTATGCGGCGGTCCTGAATGCACTCGAACTGAATGCCGGCAGCCTCACCTATGAGCTCCGCAAAAAACTCGCTGCCAAAGCATTCTCCCGCACTGCTGCCTACGACGCTGCAATTTCTGGCTGGTTTGCGGACACGCTTGAGATCGAGCATCCGACATGGCGCGCCTTTGGCGGACATCTGGATTCCGTCATGCGCTACGGTGAAAACCCGCATCAAAGCGCCGGCCTTTATCTCACCGGCGAGGCTCGGCCCGGCGTGGCAACCGCCAAGCAGTTGCAGGGCAAGCAACTGTCCTACAACAACATTAACGACACGGACGCGGCGTTCGAGCTTGTTTCAGAGTTTGATCCCGCGAAAACCGCTGCCGTCGCCATCATCAAGCACGCCAATCCATGTGGCGTCGCCACTGGCAAAACACTGCTGGAAGCTTACGAAAAGGCGCTAGCATGCGACCCTGTATCGGCGTTCGGCGGCATCGTCGCGTTGAATCGCGAACTGGATGCAGAAGCGGCAGAAGCCATCGTAAAGGTTTTCACCGAAGTCATCATCGCTCCATCTGCCACCGCGGAAGCAGAGGCAATCGTTGCGGCTAAAAAGAACCTGCGCTTACTCATCACCGGCGGCCTGCCAAATCCCCGCTCTACGGGTCAGACGGTTAAGTCCGTTGCGGGCGCGCTACTCGTGCAGGGTCGCGACAACGCCGTCGTCGATGACATGGAGCTTAAAGTCGTCACCAAGCGCGCACCGACCGAGCGCGAAATGGCCGATTTGAAATTTGCGTTCCGCGTCGCCAAGCACGTGAAATCAAACGCCATCGTCTATGTGAAGGATAGCGCGACTGTCGGCGTCGGAGCTGGTCAAATGAGCCGCGTGGATTCCTCGCGTATCGCCGCGCGCAAGGCGCAGGACGCTGCCGAAGCCGCAGGTTCGACGGACGTACTCACCAACGGTTCGGTTGTCGCGTCAGATGCCTTCTTCCCGTTCGCCGATGGCCTGATGGCAGCTGTCGATGCGGGCGCAACTGCGGTCATTCAGCCGGGCGGCTCCATGCGCGACGATGAGGTCATCGCCGCCGCCGACGCGCATGGAATTGCGATGGTATTCACCGGATTTCGTCATTTCCGGCACTGAGACACTTCACGCCATAAGATTGTGTGATAAGGCCCCGCTGCCTGCTTTACACCGCGATCTTGCCACCGTCCTGTTTCGTAATGGCGACCACCGCCGGACGAACCGGCATGTCCGGCCTGAAATCCGGCCAGCGTGTCGATGGGTCCTCGTAATAGGACGGACGTCCAAACGCTTCCCAATCCTCGCCGCCGTCGCCCGGATGCTGGATCGCAACGAAAGCCGTCCGATCATCGGGCGTAAACAGCGGCCCGCACATTTCCGCACCAATCGGCACGCGGAAAAATAGCTTCGACGTAGCACGCGCCTTGCCTTCCGTATCGACGGCCCAAAGCCCATCTGTCCTGCCGGTTGCCGCAGGTGAATTTCCATCTGTAGCAACCCAGAGACGTCCCATGGAATCGATCGCGCAATTATCCGGCATGCCGAACCAACCATTGGCGGTGGTTGCGGTCGAGAAAGTGGCTCCCACCTCAGCGACAGAAGGATCTCCGCATTTTAGCAACACCTCCCACCTGCCTTGGGTTGCGGTGAAATCGCCACCATCTTCAGCAATCTCAATAATATGCCCGAAGGCATTCTTCGCGCGCGGGTTTGCGGCATCGACCTGATCCGCCCCCCGTTTGGAGTTGTTGGACAACATTACATAAACCTTGCCGGTAATGCCGTTCGGTTGAACGTCTTCAGGGCGATCCATCTTGGTAGCACCAAGAATGTCCGCAGCTCGGCGCGTTTCAATCAGTACGTCGGCCTGACTGGTAAAGCCGTTCTGTTCGGTAAGAGGCCCGGTGCCGTACGTCAGTGGCAGCCATTCGACGGCCCCCTCCTCATCAAATCGAGCGGCGAAAAGCGTTCCCTTATCCAGCAGATCGAGATTTGCTGCGCGATCGTCTGGATTGAACTTGCTGGCTGTGACGAACTTGTACACATACTCGAAACGTTCATCGTCGCCGAGATAAAACACCACCCGCCCATCCTTCGCGACAATCGACTCCGCCCCTTCATGCTTGAAGCGGCCCAACGTTGTGCGCTTCTTCGGGATTGAAGTGGGGTCTGATACGTCAACCTCCACGATCCAGCCGAAGCGGTTAGGCTCGTTCGGTTCTTTAGAAATGTCGAACCGGTCGTAATACGTGCCCCATTCGTAGGATTCGGCGGGAATACCGAGGCGTTCATAGTTCGCAGTTTCACGATGATTTGCCGGAAGTTCGCCAATGAAATAGCCGTGGATGTTTTCCTCGGACATTATGTAGGTGCCCCACGGCGTGACGCCTCCAGCGCAATTGTTGAAGGTACCAAATACCTTCGTGCCTGTCGGATCGGCGAAAGTTTGCAAGCGTTCGTTTCCGCCTGCAGGGCCATGAACCAGCATTTCCGTATTGGCGGTGATGCGCCGGTTCAACGGTCCACCCAGAATGGGTTTCCATTTGCCATCGATCTTGCGGATTTCCACGATTGTGCCGCCGTGCGCTGCCATTTCGACATCGACTTGTTGCTTGCTAAGCTCCTTTTGTTCGATCTGCGATTGACCGTCATTTTCAGAAACGCGGATCAAACCGGGAAACATCAGATGCGACGTGGTATACTCGTGATTAACGACCAAAAGACCGTGCTCGGCTGATCCGTCAATCGGAATATAGCCTACATAGTCATTATTGTATCCGAACTGCCGTGACTGTGCCTGAGCCGTTTGATTCACGGGGTCGAAGGGCGGCGCATCAACAAATATAGGATCGCCCCAGCGCAGCAGAATGTCAGCATCATAACCGGGCGCAACATGGTGTTTGTCGTCAACGCCAGCTCTCACCTCGTCAAACACAAAAGCTGAGCCGGTGTCTGCACGCGCCTCGTCGGCCAGAAGAAGGGCAGCAGGCCCGACCGTCGCGGCAATGGCTGAGACGGCGAGCGAACCTTTGAGAAGGTCCCGCCGGGAAAAACGCGCGGCGATGATTTCACCCATCGTGCGGTTGTCAGTGGCGTTATGACCCGGCCCTTCATTCTCTTCGAGAAGGCTGGACCTGAACAGGGTTTTGCTCGACATGCAAAACATCTCCGGCTTTCTGAACCCAGCTTGCTGGCAGCCGGTCTATGTTGAAAAGCTGCCCTTTGGAGGTACGCAGTCAGTTCACCAGAAATTCTCCGTTTACGTTCCGCCATTCATTCGGCGCGATCAATCGCCTGTGCGTGTAAATCACTGAATGCAATGGCCCTTCCAGCTTGGCCCGCCAGAAATCAATAAAGCCATTCAACACCGGAAAGCGCGGCGCGATATCGTAATCCTGCCAGATATAGGTCTGCAACAAATGCGGGTGATCAGGATAATGGTAGAGAACCTTGGCGGTCGTCAGCCCATAGCCCTTTAACATTAGCTCCATTTCAGCATGTGTCGTCATTCGCCCCACCTCAAGTTGACGTTCGTTGTCATCCTCCGCAAGCAAAGTGTGTGCCCGAAATTATGAACCGTCTATTGGAAATTTTGTTTGAGCCAAGAAATATTGCTTGAAATCAATCTGTTAGCAGCATGACACATGGGCTGCTAGTGAGTTGGCGAAGCTGCTGCGTCAGGCCGCCACACGAATCCAACGTCTAATGTTGTCGTGACCGCTCTCCTGATAATAGAGTGGCAGCCAAAGCCGTGTTTGCGCGCGGAATTCCAATATTCGGGAGGGAAGCCAATGTCGGAAGGTCATGTCTATAAGGTCAAGGCAGCGTGGAAGAAAAACGCGTTGATAGACAATGAGACATATCTGAAATGGTACGCGGAAAGCGTCAAGAATCCCGACAAGTTTTGGGGGAAGCACGGCAAGCGCATTGATTGGTTCAAGCCTTACACTAAGGTGAAAAATACCAGCTTCAAAGGCAAGGTTTCGATCAAATGGTATGAAGACGGGCTAACGAACGTCTCCTACAATTGCATTGATCGCCATTTGAAGAAGCGAGGCAATCAGGTCGCAATCATCTGGGAAGGCGACAATCCCTACGACGACAAGAAGATCACCTATAACGAGTTGCACGAGCAGGTTTGCCGCCTTGCCAATGTGATGAAGAAGCACGGCGTCAAGAAAGGCGACCGCGTCACCATCTATATGCCAATGATACCCGAAGCGGCCTACGCTATGCTCGCTTGCACACGCATTGGCGCAATTCATTCCATCGTATTCGGCGGCTTTTCGCCAGACGCGCTCGCGGGCCGCATCGTCGATTGCGAGTCCACATTTGTCATTACAGCGGACGAAGGCTTGCGCGGTGGACGCACCATTCCGCTGAAAGAAAACACCGACAAGGCAATCGACCTTGCGGCAAAGCAATATGTCATGGTCAAGAATGTGCTGGTCGTGCGCCGTACGGGCGGCAAGATCGGCTGGGCAAATGGTCGTGACATCTGGTATCACGACGAAATTCGTACCGTAGACGCCAAGTGCGCGCCGGAAAAAATGAAGGCGGAAGATCCGTTATTCATTCTCTATACGTCAGGCTCCACCGGCAAACCGAAGGGCGTTCTCCATACAACTGGCGGTTATCTGGTTTATGTGTCGATGACGCACCAATATGTCTTCGATTACCATGACGGCGATATCTACTGGTGCACCGCCGATGTCGGCTGGGTCACAGGACACAGCTATATCGTCTATGGACCTCTCACGAACGGCGCGACCACGCTAATGTTCGAGGGTGTGCCTAATTATCCGTCGCAGTCGCGCTTCTGGGACGTTGTGGACAAGCACAAGGTCAACATCTTCTACACCGCGCCGACCGCAATCCGTGCGCTCATGGGCGCAGGCGATGAACCGGTTAAGAAGACATCGCGCAAGACCCTTCGCGTTCTGGGTTCGGTGGGCGAGCCTATCAATCCGGAAGCTTGGGAATGGTATTACAGAGTTGTCGGCGACAGCCGCATTCCGATTGTCGATACGTGGTGGCAGACCGAAACCGGAGGCATTCTCATAACGCCGCTGCCGGGCGCAACGAATCTCAAACCCGGCTCCGCAACCCGACCTTTCTTCGGCATTCAGCCGCAGTTGGTGGATAATGAGGGCAAAGTTCTCGAAGGTGCGGCCGATGGCAATCTGTGCATTACCGATTCCTGGCCAGGTCAGATGCGCACGGTTTATGGCGACCACGAGCGATTCGTGCAGACCTATTTTTCTACCTACAAGGGTAAATACTTTACCGGCGATGGCTGCCGTCGCGATGCAGATGACTATTACTGGATCACGGGCCGCGTCGATGACGTGATCAACGTGTCCGGGCACCGCATGGGCACAGCGGAGGTGGAATCCGCGCTGGTCAGCCACGACAAGGTTTCCGAGGCGGCAGTCGTTGGCTATCCGCACGACATCAAAGGGCAAGGCATCTATTGCTATGTGACCTTGATGGCGGGGGTCGATGGGTCGGAAGATCTGCGCAAGGAACTTGTCACGCATGTGCGCAAGGAAATCGGCGCAATCGCCTCCCCGGACAAGATTCAGTTCGCACCTGGTCTGCCAAAAACGCGTTCAGGCAAGATCATGCGCCGCATCCTGCGCAAGATCGCCGAAGACGATTTTGGTGCTCTAGGGGATACGTCGACCTTGGCCGATCCGGCAGTCGTCGATGATCTGATCGAGAACCGACAGAACAAGAAATAATCGCCCTGCACCCTCCCCCCCCTCGGGGGAGGGATACACTTTCAGCGGCTTCCGAAAATTGCGCTGCCGACACGCACGCTCGTCGCGCCGAACGCGACCGCCGTTTCGTAATCGCCCGACATGCCCATGGAAAGCTTTTCCACCCCGGCTTCCTTTGCAATTTTGGCCAGCAGCGCAAAATGGGGGCCGGGATTTTCCTCCGCCGGCGGAATGCACATCAATCCCTCGATTTGAAGGCCATGCACTTCGCGGCATCGTTTGACGAACGCCACCGCTTCGCGCGGATCAATGCCGGCCTTCTGCTCTTCAAGTCCCGTGTTGACCTGCACGTAAAGGCGCGGCACACGAACCTGCTTAGCAATTTCCCTCGCAAGCTCGGCGGCAATCTTCTCGCGGTCCACCGTTTCGATCACATCGAACAACGCAACGGCTTCTTTCGCCTTGTTAGATTGGAGTGGGCCGATAAGGTGCAGTTCGATATCCGAATAATCCGCCTTCAAACCCGGCCACTTTCCCTGAGCTTCTTGAACGCGATTCTCGCCGAACACCCGTTGGCCCGCCGAAAGAACCGGTCGAATGGCATCCGCGTCGAAAGTTTTTGACACAGCGACCAGTTGCACGCTGCCCGCCGTGCGACCCGCAAGACGCTCAGCTTTTGTTATTTTCGTCTTCACTGCGTCAAGTTGCTGAACGGCGTCAGTCATACCAAATATTCCCGCTAATGGCGGTTGAGGTTGACGCTCGGACCAAAGCGTGGTGAAGACCCGGACCGAACTTGGCCGCGATCAGCGGCCTTAAGCCCGTCCTTTTATGTAA
This sequence comes from Mesorhizobium sp., assembly GCA_049840935.1. Taxonomy (GTDB): domain Bacteria; phylum Pseudomonadota; class Alphaproteobacteria; order Rhizobiales; family Rhizobiaceae; genus Mesorhizobium_G. Next base: position 96,893 of record JASGJA010000020.1, on the reverse strand, counting down.
ATTTCTGGCCATGGCAACCGAACGATACAATCCGCGCGCATCCGAACCAAAATGGCAGAAGGCTTGGGCCGAAGCCAAACTGTTTGAAACTGACAACAGCGATCCGCGCCAGAAATACTTTGTGCTTGAGATGTTCCCCTATCCATCGGGGCGCATCCACATGGGCCATGTCCGCAATTATGCGATGGGCGACGTTGTTGCACGCTATCGTCGCGCCAACGGCTATAATGTTCTGCACCCGATGGGATGGGACGCATTTGGCCTGCCTGCGGAAAACGCGGCACGTGACAACAAGGTGAACCCGCGCGACTGGACCTACGCGAACATCGCAACCATGCGCAACCAGTTGAAAACGATGGGCCTGTCGCTGGATTGGGCGCGAGAAATCGCGACCTGCGATGCAAGCTACTACAAGCATCAGCAGAAGATGTTCCTCGACTTCTGGAAGAGCGGACTGGTCGAACGCAAGTCCGCCAAGGTCAATTGGGATCCCGTCGATATGACCGTGCTCGCCAACGAGCAGGTTATCGATGGGAAGGGCTGGCGTTCGGGCGCACCGGTCGAGCAACGCGACCTGACGCAATGGTTCTTCAAGATCACCTCCATGAGTCAGGATCTGCTGGACAGTCTGGACACGCTGGATCGCTGGCCGGAGAAGGTCAAGCTGATGCAGGCCAACTGGATTGGTCGCTCGGAAGGTTTGCTGATCCGCTGGCCGTTGGCAAAAGACACGGCACCACAGGGCGAAAGCGAACTGGAAGTCTATACCACGCGTCCAGACACGATTTTCGGCGCGTCCTTCATGGCGATTGCGGCAGACCATCCGTTGGCGCGCAAGGCGGCCGCGAACAATCCGGCGCTGGCCTCGTTCATTGATGAAATCAAGCACGGCGGCACGTCCGCCGCCGAGATCGAGACTGCCGAGAAGAAGGGCTTCGATACGGGTATCCGTGTCGTGCATCCTTTCGACCCTTCTTGGACCCTGCCGGTCTATGTCGCCAATTTCGTGCTCATGGACTATGGCACAGGCGCGATTTTCGGCTGCCCGTCAGGCGACCAGCGCGACCTTGATTTCGCTAACAAATATGGCTTGCCGGTCGTTCCGGTGGTTATGCCGGAAGATGCGGACGCCGCGTCCTTCCAGATCACTGAAACGGCTTATACCGACGATGGCGTGATGATCAATTCGCGCTTCCTTGATGGCATGAAGCCCACCGAGGCATTCAATGTCGTCGCCGATCGTTTGGCCGCAATCTCAATCGGCAATCGCCCTATGGCTGAGCGCAAGGTGCAGTTCCGCCTGCGCGACTGGCTGATTTCACGCCAGCGCTATTGGGGTTGCCCTATCCCGGTCATTCACTGCGATCATTGCGGTTCTATTCCGGTTCCGGCGAACCAGTTGCCGGTTGAGCTGCCGCAAGACGTCAGCTTCGACAAGCCGGGCAATCCGCTGGACCACCATCCGACATGGAAGCACGTGAACTGCCCGCAATGCGGAAAGCCCGCGCGCCGCGATACGGACACCATGGACACTTTCGTGGATTCGTCCTGGTATTTCGCGCGCTTCACTGATCCGTGGAACGAAGCGGAACCCACCACGCTGTCCGTGGTTGATGGCAAGAACGGCTGGCTGCCAGTCAATCAATATATTGGCGGCATTGAGCACGCGATTCTGCATCTGCTTTATTCGCGCTTCTTCACGCGCGCCATGCAAGTGACAGGGCATTTGAATGAGGTCGCGGAACCTTTCGAAGGTTTGTTCACGCAAGGCATGGTTGTTCACGAAACCTATCGCGGCCCGAATGGTTGGGTGACGCCCGCCGAAATCAAGATCGTGGAAACAGACGGCACTCGCCACGCGACCATGCTGTCTGATGGCGCTCCGGTCGAAATCGGTGCGATTGAAAAAATGTCGAAGTCGAAGAAGAACGTGGTCGATCCCGACGACATTCTCGCAAGCTACGGCGCCGACACCGCTCGCTTCTTCATGCTGTCCGACTCACCGCCGGAGCGCGATGTGATCTGGACGGAAGCTGGAGTTGAAGGCGCGCATCGCTTCGTGCAGCGCATCTGGAGACTGGTATCCGAAGCGGGCGAACATTTGCAAGGTGTGGCCCCTGCATCCGGCACCGAGGGCGAAGCACTTACGATCTCGAAGGCCGCGCATAAAACCGTCAAGCTGATTGGCGAAGACATTGAAAAGCTGGCTTTCAACAAGGCAGTCGCGCGTCTGTACGAATTCGCCAATGTCCTGCAGCCCGCTCTGGGCGATATTGCCGCCGGAAAAGCCGACGACGCCCTGCGCACAGCCTGCCGTCAGGCGCTCGAAATGCTATGCGTGCTGATTGCGCCGATGATGCCGCATCTGGCCGAAGAATGCTGGTCGGCGCTCGGCGGAGAGGGCTTTGTCGCAAGCCAGCCTTGGCCCACATTCGATCCCGCGCTGACGGTGGATAATGAAATCGTCTATCCAATCCAGATCAACGGCAAGAAGCGTGGCGAATTGACAATTGCCCGCGACGCAGACCAAGCTGCCGTCGAAAAGGCTGCTTTGGCGCTTGACGCAGTCATAAAGGCACTTGACGGCAAGCCGCCGCGCAAGGTCATTGTGGTTCCGCAGCGGATCGTCAACGTCGTCGCCTGATTGTTGTCGGCGCGTCGGCACAGCGAATGAGGAAAGTCTTGTTCAGATCGAAACGTGCCGTCTCGTTCGCAGCAATCTCCCTGTCGGTGGCAATGCTGTCAGCCTGCACAGTCCGCCCGCTCTATTCCGATAGTGCACCCACCGCCGCTGGCGTTTCCTCCGGCATGCGCGCCGAGCTGTCTTCCATAGCAATCAAGCCCGTGCCCACGCGCTACGGTCAGGAAGTCCGCAATCGCCTCATTTTCCTGTTCGCTGGCGGACAGGGCGAACCTGCCAGCCCACGCTATTCGCTTGATCTGCGCGTGACTTCCATTCGCGAAACAGCGGCGACGCGGCAGATAACGCGCGGCGAAAACGAGCCGACCGCTGCCACAGTGACACTGCGCGGAACCTATGTGTTGACGCGCAATGACAATGGCGCGGTGATCAGCCAGGGTACACGCCAGATCATGTCGTCCTTTGACGTGCCGCGTCAGTCCTTTGGCGAAATGCGGGCCGAGATTGACGCGCAGAGCCGCGCGGCGCGCGAGCTTGCGCAATTGCTGCAACTTGCCATCGCGCAGGATCTCACACGCGGATAACATAGTTGCGATTCGACTCCGTTCGTGAATTGACGGAACGCTATTCGGATGGTTTGCGTTTTAAAAGTTCGGGTTTGTGGCGGGTCGAACGATGCTTGAGCGCGTACTCTCATTTCTGAAAGAACTTCCTTCAGGCGGCACAACAAGCGGCGCGCGAGAAGATGATCCGCGCATTGCTGCAGCGGCCTTGCTCTATCATGTGATGGATGCCGATGGTGTCCGGCAAGACGTCGAGTGGGATCGTATGAAGGCCCTTCTGGGCAACGAATACGACATTGACGGCGACGAACTGGACCGATTGGTGAAAGCCGGACAGAGCGCCGATGCCGAGGCGGTCGACCTCTATGCATTCACGAGCGTCCTGAAACGGCATCTGGACGAACAGCAACGCATCCATTTCATTCGCATGATGTGGGATGTCGTTTATGCGGATGGTGAAGTGCATGAACTTGAGGATAATACGTTGTGGCGTGTGGCCGAATTGATTGGCGTCGCCAGCCGTGACAGAATCGCACAACGCAAAGAGGCTGCGCGCGATGTGCCTGCAGCCAAAGGAACGCCCACCGAAGAATAATGGCAAAGCCGCGACCTCGCATTCTCATTGTTCTTCATCAGGAAACGTCCAGTCCGGGCCGCGTCGGACATCTGCTCTTACAAGAGGGCTTTGAGCTTGACATTCGCCGCCCTCCGCTTGGCGAGGCCCTGCCGCCAACGTTGGAAGACCATGCCGGAGTGGTAGTATTTGGCGGTCCAATGTCAGCCAATGACTCAGACGAATTTGTGAAGCGCGAAACGGACTGGCTCTCCGTACCGCTGAAGGAAGACAAGCCGTTTCTAGGCATCTGCCTCGGTGCGCAAATGCTGGTCAATCATTTAGGCGGAAAGGTTGAAGGCCATTGCGACGGGCTTGTCGAGATTGGCTGGTATCCTTTGAAGGCCACCGACGAGGGTAAGGCCCTCATGAATTGGCCTGAGATGGTTTACCATTTCCACCGGGAAGGCTTCACCCTTCCATCGGGAGCGACGCTGCTCGCCACCGCCGACGCCTACCCCAATCAGGCATTCCGCTATGGCAAAAATGCCTGGGGCATACAGTTTCACGCGGAACTGACGCGCGTGATGATGCATCGCTGGGTGGTGCGGGGTGCGCACCGCTTTGAACTGCCGGGCGCGCAACCCGGTCAGGACCATCTTGGCGGGCGCATGATCTGGGATATGCACTTGAAACGTTGGCTCATCGAATTTCTAGAACTTGTATTCGGAGCACCAGCCCACAAGCCGAAATCTATCAGCTACGCCGGTCGAGGTGCCGCACTTTAGCGAGTGCCGGGAACAGCACGAACCAGAGTCCCGCAACACCCATCGCGCCAATTCCGCCAACGACAACCGCCGCAACCGGCCCGATAAATGCTGCCATTGTTCCGGCGCGGAATTCACCAAGCTCGTTCGACGCACCTACAAATACCATATTCACGGCATTGACGCGGCCACGCACTTCGTCAGGTGTCCAAAGCTGGATCAACGTTTCCCGAACATAGACGCTGAACATGTCGGATGCGCCGAGCATCGCCAGCGCAAAGATCGAGAGCCATGGAATTGTCGAAACACCGAACAGAACGGTGAACGCTCCAAACAGACCTACGAAAAAGAGCATGACCGCACCCGCATGGTCCTTAATCGGATGCGAGGTGAGCCACAACGCCACTGCTATCGCGCCAATGCCCGGAGCTCCACGCAGCAGCCCCAGACCCCACGGCCCCAAATCTAAAACGTCACGCGCATAGACCGGCAGCAGCGCCACCGCGCCCGAAAGCAGAACTGCGAACAAATCCAGCGAAATCGCGCCGAGCACGATCTTCTCGCTCCAGATGTAGCGGAAACCAGCAAAGAGCGTTTCAAGCGTCGGCTTGTGCGTTTCGCTGCGCTGGGCCGGCTTTGGAATGGAAAGCACCAGCAATCCGGCCACCGCCATGAAAAATGCAGCAGTGCCATAGGCCGCAAATGCGGAAACGCCATAGAGCAAACCACCAGCTACAGGGCCGACAATTGTCGCGGTCTGCCATGCCGATGATGTCCACGCTATCGCGTTGGCGAAGTCCTTCTGCGGAACGAGATTAGCGACGAGAGAAGCCGCCGAAGGCCCAAAAAAGGCCCTAGCGACACCAAACACCGCCAACACAACGAACACCGGCAGCGGGCTGGTCAGCCCATGCCATGTCAGCAGCAGAATCGCGAAGGCGCAGGCCGCTTCCAGTAGAGCCGACAGGCCCATAATCAGCCGTCGTCCGAAACGATCCGCAATAACGCCAGTCACCAGCACCAGCAGCAGCGACGGCAGAAACTGCACAATCCCGACAATGCCGAGATCAAACGGATCGCGCGTCAGGTCATAAATCTGCCAGCCGACAGCAACGGAAAGGATCTGCGTGCAAAAGGTCGCAAGAAAACGCGCGAGCCAAAAACGCAAGAAAGGCCCGTGCCGAAAAGCGGCATAACGATCTTCAGAAACGGAAAGAGAGGACATGTTCGTCAATTGGCATGGCGTCCACCTGCGCGCCAGCCCTTTCTTGAACTGCACTAGGTCCTAACCCTAAACTGCCGAATTCTGTGCTTCTGGGAAAACCTTCCACCGTGTCGGTCGGAACGCGATGCGCGAGCGCTCGGCTGCGACATGCTCAATCGGCAGTTCGATTTCGACACGATGCTGCGAGCCCCCGACCTCGAGTTCGACACGCCGCGTTCCCGCAACGCGCCTACTGGCCGCAACCGTTCCGGCAATACATCCGCCGCAACCGTCCAGCAGGGTAACGTCATGCGGCCTAAAATAGAGCGAAGCATTGCCATCCGGCACATCATTCACCTTCAGGCCAACCGTGCGGTCTGCGAGCCAAATCTCGCCATTCTCGACACGCACCGGTAAGGCCGATAAGTCGCCTATAAAGCCGTAGACAAAAGGCGAATTCGGGCGATCATAAGCATCGTCGGCGGTGCCCACCTGCTCAATTCGGCCCTGGCTCATCACAACCACACGATCCGCAAGTTCAAGCGCTTCTTCCTGATCGTGCGTCACGAACACTGTGGTATGCCCCGTCGCATCGTGGATTTCGCGCAGCCAACGGCGCAATTCGCGCCGAACCTGCGCATCGAGCGCACCGAAAGGCTCGTCCAGCAAAAGAACGCGCGGTTCTATGGCCATTGCACGCGCCAGTGCCACGCGCTGCCTCTGCCCACCTGAAAGCTGGTTCGGATAGCGGTTTTCGAGACCGGATAACTGCACAAGATCAAGCAATTCCAGCGCCCGCTTGCGTATCCGCTCATTCGGCGGCCTGTCATTGCCTTTGCGCACCTTCAACCCAAAGCCGATATTCTCCGCAACGGTCATGTGCCTGAACAGCGCATAGTGCTGAAACACGAAGCCGACATTCCGCTCCTGCACGCTCTTTAGGGAAGCATCGTCCTGACCGAAATAAATCGAGCCATCGGTCGGCGTTTCCAGCCCCGCGATAAGCCGCAACAGCGTCGTCTTACCGGAGCCGGACGGTCCCAGCAGTGCAATCAATTCGCCGGAATGAATATCCAGATTCACATTGTGCAACGCCGGAAAACGGTCGAATTCCTTGCGGACATTTCGGATGGATACGTCCATGACAGTTCCTAATGCTTCGCGGATGCAGCGATTGCGTCGCCATAGCGATATTCGAGAATGGATTTCAGCACGAGCGTAACCAGAGCCAGCCCGGCCAGCAGGGTCGCGACGGCAAACGCTGCGACGAAATTATACTCGTTGTAGAGAATCTCGACATGCAGCGGCATGGTATTGGTCAGGCCGCGAATATGGCCCGAAACAACTGAAACCGCACCAAACTCACCCATGGCGCGCGCATTGCATAGCAATACGCCATAGAGCAGTCCCCATTTGATATTCGGTAAGGTCACGTACCAGAATGTCTGCCAGCCGGACGCGCCAAGCGAGAGCGCGGCTTCCTCCTCACTGGTTCCCTGCTCTTGCATCAGGGGAATCAGTTCGCGCGCCACAAATGGAAACGTAACGAACATCGTCGCCAAAACGATACCCGGCAGCGCAAACAAAATCTCGATGCCATAGCTCTTGAGCCAAGGACCAAGCACGCTCCCCGCGCCAAAAAGCAGAACATAGACTAAACCTGAAATCACCGGGGACACCGAGAATGGCAGGTCGATCAACGTGGTCAGAAATGCCTTTCCCTTGAACTCAAACTTGGCAATCGCCCATGCCGCTACAACACCGAATACGAGATTGAGCGGCACAGCGATTGCCGCAACCGTAAGCGTCAGCCGAATGGCAGCGAACGTATCGGGATCATTCAGGGAGAGTAGGAATTCTTCCGGCCCCTTGCGAAAGGCTTCCACGAAAACCGCCACCAGCGGCAATAAGAGCACCAATGCGAGAAATGCCAGCGCCAAAGCAATCAAGGCTGCTTTGACGCCAAAGCTTTCACTTACAGGATTGGGGTTCCTGCCGCCTCGGGATTTTGCTTTTGCCACCTTTTCCACGGAATAATCGTCAACGCTGGCCATACGCTCGGTCGCCTCAAGAACCATAGCCATACCTCCGGCGGTTCCAGGACTGAACCAGATTAATTGCAAACAGCATTATGAAGGAAATTACCAGCATGATAGCTGCTATCGCGGTGGCTCCCTCATAATTGAACTCTTCCAGCCGGATCACGATCAGCAACGGCGCAATTTCTGACACGTAGGGAATGTTCCCCGCAATAAAGATAACGGAGCCATATTCCCCCACAGCCCGCGCGAAAGACAATGCGAACCCGGTCAGAATCGCTGGCGTCAAACCCGGCAAGATCACCCGCCAGATCGTTTGCAATCGGTTTGCGCCAAGCGTTGCCGCAGCTTCTTCCACGTCACGGTCAATTTCTTCCATAACAGGCTGCACCGTGCGCACAACAAATGGCAGCCCCACAAAAATCAGCGCTACAATGATACCGAGTGGCGTAAACGCCACCTTGATTCCGAGAGGCGCGAGCACGCTGCCAACCCAACCATTCGGCGCGTAGATTGCAGCAAGCGCGATGCCTGCAACCGCGGTTGGCAAAGCAAATGGCAGGTCAACTGCGGCATCAATCAGCCTCCGCCCCGGAAAGCGATAGCGAACCAGCACCCACGCGACCAGCGTGCCGAAAATAACGTTCACGATTGCCGCAACCAGTGAGGCGCCGAACGAAATTTCCAACGCTTTCAATGTGCGCTCATCCGTAACGAGCGCCCAAAAGTCAGACCATCCGAGCGCCGCTGCGCGCAGAGCTACTCCGCTCAGGGGAATGAGCACGATGAGGCTGAGGTAGGCGATCGTAAAACCGAGCGCCGGCTCGAAACCCGGGATGACGCTCGGCTGTCTAAATCGCCACCGCGTGGGGGCATATGTCATGCGTTAGTTCGTCGGTTTATAGAGTTGATCGAACACGCCGCCATCACCGAAATGATAGGGCTGCGCCTTTGCCCACCCGCCAAAACTCGGATCGTCAATGGTGACAAGATCGAGCTTTACGAATTTCTTCAGAAGCTCAGGGTCAACCACTTCAGGCTTGGACGGACGATAGAAGTTCCGCGCTGCAATCTGCTGACCTTCATCTGAGTAGAGATAGTTCAGATAGGCCTCTGCGACCTTGCGCGTTCCTTTCGCGTCGACATTTGCGTCCACGACGGCCACCGGGGGCTCAGCAAGAATGGACGACGGCGGGAATACGATGTCGAAATTCGCGTCACCGAATTCCTTGCCCACCAGATATGCCTCATTTTCCCAAGCAAGCAGCACATCTCCAAGTCCACGCTGTGCAAATGTCGTGGTCGAACCGCGCGCACCCGTATCCAGCACCGGAACATGCTTGAAGAGATCCGTGATGTAAGCGCAAATCTTCTCTTCATCTCCGCCATATTGCTTGTTCGCCCAAGCCCATGCGGCAAGATAATTCCAACGCGCACCACCAGAGGTCTTCGGATTTGGCGTAATCACCTGAACGCCATCCTTTACGAGATCCCCCCAGTCGTTGATGCCTTTCGGATTTCCCTTTCGCACAAGGAAAACGATCGTCGACGTGTAGGGAGCCGAATTGTGCGGCAAGCGCTTGCGCCAGTCCGGTGCGATCTTCCCCGTCTTTTCAACAATAGCGTTGATATCGCTTTCCAGCGCCAGCGTCACAACATCCGCATCAAGACCATCGATGACGGCACGAGCCTGCTTGCCAGAACCACCATGGGAGGCCTGAATATTCACTGTCTCGCCGGTATCGGCTTTCCACTTGGCCGCAAAGGCCGCATTGAATTCCTTATAAAGCTCGCGCGTCGGATCATACGAGACGTTAAGAAGCGTCGTATCAGCATGTGCCAAGGTCAAGCCACCGAGTTGGACAGAGCCAGCAAGCAGCGCGGTTATTAGAAAATTGCGTTTGGTGAACATCGAATTGCCTCCTTGAATTCACGTTACCCTATCGAGTTAGTCGTGATTTTGGCTCGCAACTTTGTTCCAAGCTTCCGCCATTGCTGGAAATCAAAATCCAAATTTCAGCAAACGCCGAAAGCCACATTCGTCGTCAGGCGCGAACTAGCTCTTATGGGCTATTTCGACACCTCACCAAACGTTACCGTGTTTTACATTTAGTGCAAGCGCTAGCTGGTCGGCTCGGCTTGTTCTGAGTAACCGCAGTCTTCGGCCCGCAATCGCATGGCTCCGAGTGCGCGCTCTTGCTCTTCCTCTGTCAGCACGTCCAGATCGAACAGCCGCAACGACCGAAGCCCCTCCAGAGCTAGATAAATCAGCAGCACATCATCCGCATTTTTCGCACCGGCCTGCAGACGGTCGAGCAACCGCCTCTGAAATTCCTTCACTGGTTTCAGAAAGTCCGGATCTTCCGCGATAGCAGCAAGCACACCGGCGGCACCGGGTATCGGCTTGGCACACTCCTCTCCCGTCAGGGAGACAAACGCCGACAGAAAATTCCCGCCTTTTCTGCCCGTATCTTCCAAATCCGCTTCCACACGCGCCACGAATGTCTGGACCATCGCGCGCATCAGCGCGGCTTTGCTGGGAAAATGGTAGAGCAGCCCTCCCTTGGAAACGCCTGCCCGAGCGGCAACTGCGTCCAGCGATAAATTCGCAGCCCCGTTTTCATGGGAGATCTCGACGGCGGCAGCGAGAATCTTGTCCCGGGCCGTAATTTTCGGCTGGCAAAGCGGCAACATCATATTAACAGCATACGTTATGTCAGCATTACCGTCCAGACGGTACAGTAACGATTGCCATTTATTCAATCACCGTTTATATGAATGCTCTTTAGAGCTATCGACATAATACCCAAGCCCCAGAATTTCCGCGAGGACATCGTGAAGCGTTTCCTGACCGCAGCCCTGCTGCTTTTGCTCGTTGCCGTCATTGTGACTGGCATAGTGGGCTACAATTTCATGCGCGACAAAGGCATTGCGGACTTTTTCGCAAATATGCCGCGTCCTGAACTCACCGTGTCCACGCAGGAGGTCAAGGAAACGAGCTGGACTCCCGAACTCGAAGCTCTGGGAACTGTTAACGCCAATCAGGGCGTCAATCTGACGGTCGAAACCACCGGCATCGTCAAGGACATTCTCTTCACGGCAAACGAGAAGGTTCAGACCGGGCAAGTGCTTTTGCAGCTTGACGATGCAGTCGAGCGTGCTGACCTCGAAGCAGGCAAGGCCACGCTGGCCAACAACCGTCTGGTCCTCCAGCGCGCACTGGAACTTCAGCAGCGCGGCGTCGGTTCGCAATCGACGCTGGATGACGCGCGCGCCGCTTCGTCCACTTCGGAAGCCCAGGTCAACCGCCTTCAGGCTATTCTGGATCAGAAGCAGTTGAAGGCTCCTTTTGCCGGAACCGTTGGCATTCCGCGCATCGATGATGGCCAGTATCTACAGCCGGGGACTACTGTCGTAACCCTTCAGGATCTCGATACGATGCGTGTTGATTTCACCCTGCCTGAGCAGCAGCTTGCCGACCTCAAGATCGGGCAGCCGATTCGCCTGGGACCAAGAAACGGCAATTTGTCTTTCAGCGGCAAAGTCACCGGTATCGATCCGCGCGTGGATCCAGCCAGCCGCCTCATATCGGTGCGTGGCGAAGTCTCGAATGCGCAAGGCAAGCTAACCCCCGGCCAGTTCGTACAGGTGCGCGTGCAGCTTAACGAACAGCCTAATGTCATTGCGGTTGACCAGACCGCAATCGTAACCAGCCTCTACGGCGATTATGCCTATGTCGTGCGCCCCGCCGATCAAGCGAAAGCAGCCGGAGCCTACCCCTGCGCCTCAAACCGGCGCGGCGTCAGCTTCCGAAGCACCGAAAGCTGAAGAGGCCAAGTCGGATGCGCCAAAGCTCGTCGCCAATCAGGTCTTCGTTCAATACGGGCCGTCGCTCGGAAGGCACGATTGAAGTCGTCTCCGGCCTGAAAGCGGGCGACATCGTCGTAACCGCAGGTCAGAACCGCCTGTCGAACGGCTCTCCTGTCAAGATCGACAACACCGTCACGCTCGACGCGAAGGGCTCTGGCCAAATGAACTTCTCCGCATTCTTCATTCGCCGGCCTGTCTTTACCACTGTTCTGGCTCTCATGATTATGTTGCTGGGGCTGCAAGCCCTCGTGCAGCTGCCGATCCGCCAATACCCGAAAGTGGATGAAACGGTCGTGACGATCACGACTGCCTATCCCGGCGCGAGCGCTGATCTGATTCAGGGCTTTATTACAGCACCTATCGCGCGCGCCGTGTCATCGACGGAAAATGTTGACTACGTAACATCCTCGTCCCGCTCGTCGGCTAGCGTCGTAACCGTGCAGATGAAGCTCGGCTCGAACCCTGACGTTGCAGTAAACGAAGTTCTGTCCAAGGTTCAGGGCGTACGCGGCCAATTGCCGGAAGACGCGCTAGACCCGGTTATCGTCAAGGGCACGGGCGACCAGTTCGCGCTGATGTACATCACGCTCCAGAACCCGAACATGACGTCGGAACAGATCACCGAATATATTTCGCGCGTAATCCGTCCGCGCCTCTCCACGGTGGAAGGTGTTGCCGATGCCCAAATTCTTGGCGCGGCCGATTATTCCATGCGCGTGCGCATGGACCCGATTGCACTTGCCGCGCGCGGCATCACCGCAACCGAAGTCCTGACTGCCATCACCAATGCCAACTTCCTGTCCGCACCGGGTAACACTCAGAACGAATATGTGGTCCACACCATCACGGTGAAATCCACGCTGCAAACGCCGGAAGGCTTTGCGCAATTGCCTTTGCGTACGACCGACGGCAACGTCGTTCGACTAGGCGACGTGGCTAAGGTCGAACTCGCTGCGGAAAACACCGACGCACGCGTCAGCTTCAACGGAAAGCCAGGCATCTTCCTCGGCATATTCCCGACACCCGCCGCAAATCCGCTCAACGTGGCGGAAGACGTGACCAAGGAAGTCGAAGCAATTCAGAAAACATTGCCGCAAGGCATGTCGATGGAAGTCGTATACAACTCCACCGAACAGATCAGCGCGTCTATCGAGGAAGTCTTCAAAACCATCGGCGAGGCAGTTGCGATCGTCGTGGTAGTGATCCTGCTTTTCCTCGGCTCTTTCCGCTCGGTATTGATGCCGGTTCTTACGATCCCTCTGTCGCTGGTGGGCGTCTGCTTCGTGCTCTACTTCATGGGTTATTCGATCAATCTCCTGTCGCTTCTGGCGATGGTTCTCGCTATCGGCCTTGTCGTGGACGACGCCATCGTCGTTGTGGAAAACATCCATCGCCACATGGAGCAGGATCATATGCCTCCCATGCAGGCCGCATTCAGTGGCATGCGTGAGATCGCCGGTCCGGTCGTCGCGATGACCATCACGCTGGCCGCAGTGTTTGCACCGCTTGCGTTCATTGGCGGCCTGACGGGCGCGCTGTTCCGCGAGTTCGCTTTCACGCTGGCAGGCGCGGTGGTCATTTCCGGCATCATCGCGCTTACAGTCACCCCGATGATGGCGGCACGAATTTTGAAAGGGGGGCAGCCCGGACGCTTCCAGCGTTTTGTTGACAGCACCTTCGAGCGGGTCGAGCGCTTCTATGAACGTATGGTGACGGGTTCTCTCAAAATGCGCCCCGTCATCCTCCTGATTGTTGTCGCGCTTGTCGGCGCTACCGGCTTCATGTTCATGAAAACATCAACGGAGCTTGCGCCGGAAGAGGATCAAGGTTTCCTTATGGCCCTCGTCACCGCGCCCAACTATGCAACTTCAGACTACACCGAGACCTACGTGAAGCAGATCACGGAGCTTGTGCAGGACATCCCCGAAACGCGCGCAATCTTCTCGGTGGTGGCATTTGCCAGCGGTGCGACCAATCAGGGTTTCGTCGGCTTTGCCTTCAAGGACTGGGCAGACCGTACCCGGTCTTCGAAGCAATTGCAGGAAGACATTCAGGGGCGTTTGTCCAAGGTCGCAGGTGTCGAAGCCTTCGTCTTCGCGCCCCCCACTCTTCCCGGTTCAGGCGGCGGCCTGCCAATCACCATGGTTGTGCGCACAACCGGGGATGCTTCCCGTGTCTTCGAGGTCGCCGATGAAATCAAACAAAAGGCACAGGCTTCCGGCAAGTTCATTGTGGTTCAGAACTCTATGTCCTATGACACGCCGCAGGTCACTGTAACCATCGACCGCGACCGTGCGGCAGCGCTGAACATCCCTATTGCCGATATCGGTCGCACCATGAGCCTGCTCGTGGGCGACGGCGAAATCTCCAAATTCGACCGGGATTCGGACAGCTACGACGTCATCATGCAGATGCCGCAGGAGTACCGGAACAATCCGAGCAAGCTCGGCGATCTGTTCGTGCGCAGCGAAACGGGCGAAATGGTGCCGCTATCGGCTGTAGTCGACATCACGACCAATGCATCGCCAGCGGCAATCGAGCAGTTCAACCAGTTGAACTCGGCCACAATCTCAGCACTGCCGCTGCCCGGCGTCACCACAGGCGATGGTCTGGCAACGCTTGAGCAGATTGCGAATGAAACCATGCCGGAAGGCTTCTTCCTTGACTATTCGGGCCAATCCCGCCTTGAAAAGGAGCAGGGAAATACGATCCTCATTGCCTTCATCATGGCGATCATCGTGATCTATCTTGTTCTGGCCGCGCAGTTTGAAAGCTTCCGCGATCCGCTCATCATCATGATGGCCGTGCCACTCTCGATTTTCGGTGCGATCTTGCCGCTGAATATTCTCAACGGGAATTTCTTTGGCGTGCCAATTCCGGGATCGACGCTAAACATCTATACGCAGGTTGGTATGATTACGCTGATCGGCCTCATCACCAAGCACGGCATTCTTCTCGTTGAATTTGCCAATCAACAGCAGGAAGAGCACGGAATGTCGATCCGCGAGGCCATCATTGCATCCGCACGGGTTCGCTTGCGACCAATCCTCATGACTACCGCTGCGATGGCCTTGGGCGTTGTCCCGCTCATCACCGCCGCCGGCGCTGGTGCCGCCTCGCGTTTCTCGATGGGTCTGGTGATCTTCACCGGCATCCTCATCGGCACAATGTTCACGCTGTTCGTCGTGCCAATGTTCTACACGTTCCTTGCCCACAAGCATGAACACAAGACTGTGGAACACGCACAGGAGCCGGAACCTGAGGCCACACCGGCCTATATGGGGTGAGGCGGCTACGCCTCCCCTTTAACCCGCCAGCCTTGACATTCCGGCCAATTGTTCCCAAGTTCGGAGCATGAGCCGCGCCGATTGCATAACTCGGATATTGAACAGGGTCTGCCCAATCGCGGGCAGCTAACCCCCGGCCTGGCTTGTCGCGCCTTGGCCGAGGGGCACAGGCGCCAGCCGGTAATCTCCCGGCAAGCATCAAGCCAATAGCGGCAATCACCTCCCAAAAAGCACCGTGACACACACGCTATGCGTGTGCCTGAAAGGCACTACCATGACTATTGTTCAACTCGAACGGCGCAAGCCGCCCATTGTAATTTCACGCTCGGAAAGGGATGCGCTGGAACGGCTTGCCGATGCCTGGTCTGCGAAACAGCCTGACGTTGCCGACGAACTGCTGGCAGAGCTTGATCGCGCCGAAGTCGTTCCTGATGCGCGAATGCGCGGCGATATCGTGCGCATGGGCTCGACGGTCAGCTACACCACTGATAGCGGCGAAGCGCGCACCGTCGCGCTCGTCTACCCAGCCGAAGCTGACATTGCGGCTGGGCGCGTTTCAATTCTCACGCCCATTGGCGCCGCTCTGATCGGCCTTTCGCCGGGACAGTCCATCGAATGGCAAGCCCGCGACGGGCGTGCCCATCGGCTAACCGTAACTCATGTCGAGCAGGATAGCGGTCAACTGGCTGCGTCATGACCGGCAAATCAAAGCTCTCGCATATAGGAGGTTGCCTGATCGCAGGAACCTGACCCCTGCGCGCTGCGCGCAGGGGATCATCTCCACCTATCCAAAAAAAATCGGCTCGAACGAGCCCGGAGAACTGCGATGTCTCAAGAAATTTGTATCCTCACGACGAAAGATTTCACCATTATCGAGGTCATGCGCGAACGCTGCCTTGGTCTCGACGACCCTATTCGTCCGTTACTGGACCGAAAAATAGCGTCAGCACAGGTCGTATTTCGCGAAGATGCGCCATCCACTTTAGCCACAATCAGCAGCCGTGTGACCTACACAATCAACGGTGGCGAAACGGACACGCGTATCCTGTCTCACGGCCTGATGAGCGCTCCGACCGGCCTTTACCTGCCAATCTCGACACTGCGCGGCCTCGCCCTGCTTGGCCTCGTCGAAGGACAATCCTTTGCCTTTCTCAACAGGGAAGGATTGCGAGAGGAAATCCTCCTGACAGGCGTACAATACCAGCCCGAAGCAGCACGGCGCGACAAAGAAGCGGCGGAGAGAATCGCCACGCCTGAACAACGGCGTTCCGCGTTTCACGTGGTCAGCGCATCGAAACGGCAAAGCTCCGTCAGCACCGGAAAATTCGATGATCCAGGCCCTTCAGCCGCGTGACTTCGGCGCTGCCGATCCCTATGGTCCGCATCCGTGGAGCAGGGAAACGGCATGAGCATCAGCGCGCTTTACGACAGCGAAGACGCAACGGGTTTGGCAGCCCATGTCGCGCGTGGCGACGTCTCGCCGGATGATTTGCTGGACGAAGCGCTTGCGCGCGTCGAAGCGCTGAACCCGCAGCTGAACGCCGTAACCATGATGCGCGAAGATGTAGCGCGCGGGTTCATAAAAAGCGGCCTGCCGGATGGTCCGTTCAGGGGCGTTCCGTTTTTGCTCAAGGATCTTGGCGCGGAAGCGAAGGACTTCCCATCAAATAGCGGCTCGCGCCTCTTTGCGAACACCCGATACGCGAAAGACTCGGCCATTTACGAACGCCTTAAAGCCGCCGGGCTCATTACGTTCGGGCGCACGACTTCGCCCGAACTCGGCGTCGGTCCCGTAACCGAGGCAGCAGTCTATGGCGGACCAACTCGCAACCCGTGGAACCTCAACCACACGCCCGGCGGCTCTTCCGGCGGAGCAGCCGCATCCGTCGCAGCAGGCATCGTTCCTGCCGCGCACGGCTCGGATGGCGGCGGTTCCGTCCGCATCCCGGCATCATCCTGCGGCCTGTTCGGCTTCAAAGCCACCCGCGCCCGCCTGCCCGATGGTCCTTATGTCGGCGAAGGTTGGGCAGGTATGGCTATTGACGGCTTCCTTACCCGCAGCGTTCGCGACACAGCAGCCTTGCTTGATGCCACACAAGGCCCGGATCTTGGTGCACCCTATGTCGCGCCGCCGCTGGAAGGCACTTTCGTTGAAGCGCTTAGCCGACGCGACCGAGCGCTGAAGATCGCCTTCGCCACCACTTCATTTACAGGAGAAGCCATCCATCCTGAGTGTCGGGCGGCGGTCGAAAAAGCAGCGCGTCTGCTCGAATCGATGGGGCATCAGCTCGAGGAAGCCCGTCCACAGGCGGACACTCCCGGCATGATGGCCGCATGGACGAAGATCGTTGCCTGCGGTTCGGCGCTTTCAATTGCCTCTGCCGTCCGCAAACGCGGCGAAGCGCTGCTCTCCGGCGAAATCGAAGGCATAGCCCGCGGCGCGGTTTCCTACGCGCGAACCGTCAATGGCAGCGACTACCTCGAAGCTATCAACAAGGTCCACGCCTATGGGCGCGAGATGGCGGCCTTCTTCCAGAATTACGACCTGCTGCTGACTGCTACACTCGCGGAACCACCCGCCGAAATCGGACGCTTCAACCACCTGCCCGAGGATTATGTCGACTATCGTATGGGACCGGGCCGCGTATTCGCCTACTCGCCCTTCTGCGCCGCGTTCAACGCATCCGGCCAGCCCGCCGCTTCCGTGCCGCTGCACTGGACCGATGACGGCCTGCCTGTCGGTATTCATCTTGCCGCTGCCTATGGCCGCGACACGTTCCTCATGGGCGTTTGCGCTGCGCTTGAAGAAGCCGCGCCGTGGTTTGACCACAGACCGCCGCTCAGCGCTCGTAGGTAACGCGCCCTGCGCAGATTGTCGCCTGCACCTTCAACGCATCGACATCCTGCGGCGCGGTCTTTTCAATATCGCCCGACAGAATGACCAGATCGGCCAGCGCGCCTTGCTTCAGCACGCCTTTGCGATCTTCCATGAACTCGGTGTAGGCGCCGTCCGCCGTGAACCCCGCAATGGAATCTGCGAGCGATTGGCTTTCGTCGGGCGCGCCATCGAATACCGGCTCGCGAACCATCGCGGTCTTGATCCCAAGCAACGGATCGAGCGGCGCAACCGGCCAATCGCTCGCAAACACCAGCCGCGCGCCGGTATTGCGAATGGTCTGCCACGCATAGCCTGTCATCATGCGCTCGCGCCCTACCATCGAAAGAATCGGCTCCGGCGGGTAATATCCACCCGGCGCATGTGTCGGCTGCACGGAAGCAATCACGCCGAGTTTTGCAAAGCGCGGCAAATCGGCAGGCAGCAGCATTTCAATATGCTCGATGCGGTGGCGACTGTCGCGCTTGCCATTGGCGCGCTGCGCCGCCTCATACCCGTTCAATGTGATGTTGACTGCCTCGTCGCCTATCGCGTGAACCGCGATTTGCAGGCCAAGGCGATCCGCCTCAACACAGATCGCATCAAACGCGGCTTGATCGAAGTATGATGAGCCGCGAACACCGGGCATTCCGGCATAGTCCTCGAACATATGCGCGGTCGTGGACTCGATAACACCATCCATGAAAATCTTCACGAAGTCCGCGCGCAGCACATCGCTGTTCCAGCGCGACCGCATCTCGACCGCCTTCTCAATATCCGAAAGTGGACGATCCGGCATCATGCGGAATGGCATCCGTGTGCGGACCGGCAACCCTGCGCTGCGGTCGATTTCCTCCAGCAATTCCAGCTGGTAGAAATTGCCATCCATATTGTGAAAGCTGGTGATTCCAAGCGACGCACAATAAGCCAGCCCATCGCTGATAATCCCGCGGTCGATTGCGCGCTGCGCCGCCGTCGGTGACGTTCGGGGCTCCGCTCCCTGCAAGCCCAGCATTTCCCGGCCGCCGGTCGGCGTAAGATTTGTGATCGGCGCAAATCCCTCAAACTCCCGTAACTCGCCGGTCGCCAGCCCGTCCTCCCCCATGACCACCTCATTGCCGGGCGGCATTTCCCGCCCATGCAAAATTCCAGCGGCTTTCAACGCCGCCGTATTTGCCCACATCGTGTGATGATCGCTGGCAAACACTGCCAGCGGATGGTCCGGTAACACACGATCGAGTATCTGCCTTGTGATTGGCTCATCATCGCCGAACATAAAATAACTCGCCTGTTCGGCGATCAGAACGCGCTCATCCGGCTGCTGCGCGGCGCGCGTGCGAATCGCAGCAGCGATAGCGTCAAATCCGTTAAGCCCCGCCAGCGACAGGCTTTTTAGCTGCGCGCCACCGGGGAAAATATGGATATGGCTGTCGATAAAGCCGGGCAGCACCGTCGCACCACCGGCATCGATGCGCCTTGTCGTTGTCGCAGCCAGACCCGCGACAGTATCAGCATCGCCAACCGCCAGTATTTTCCCGCCGTGGATCGCGACCGCCGTCGCGCGCGGCCTGCCAGAAT
Source organism: Mesorhizobium sp. (assembly GCA_049840935.1). Classification (GTDB taxonomy): domain Bacteria; phylum Pseudomonadota; class Alphaproteobacteria; order Rhizobiales; family Rhizobiaceae; genus Mesorhizobium_G. Next base: position 77,516 of record JASGJA010000020.1, on the reverse strand, counting down.
CGAGGGTAATCACCCGCGCATTTTCTACAATTATATCTGCTTGCGGCATGATGCCCTCCGTGTCGCACATTTATACGTAGCAGCCTTGCCGGAAGCCAAGACGTCAAATACGCTGGCACAAACACTGGTTGAAATACGGGCGCGGGTGCAATTCATGCCAAAGCCTGAAGGGGCAGAGCAGAAGCGTATAGCTGTAGAGGCGAGAGGCATCGTGAAGGCATTCGGTCAGGGATCGAATGCGATGCGCGCGCTGGATAATGTTTCGGTCGCAATACGCGAAAATGAGTTTTTTACACTATTGGGACCGTCGGGCTGCGGAAAGACCACCCTTCTGCGTCTCATTGCCGGGTTTGAATATCCCACCGAAGGCGCGATTCTGCTTTATGGCGACGACATTGCCGGGCTTCCGCCTTTCAAGCGCCCGGTCAATACGGTTTTTCAAAGCTACGCGCTTTTCCCTCACCTAACCGTCAGCGAAAACGTCGCCTTTGGCCTCGAAATGCTTGGCCGTTCGAAGGACGAGATCAAGACCCGCGTCGCGGCGATGCTCAAGCTCGTGCACATGGAGGAGCTCGGCAGCCGCCGCACCGACCAGATTTCCGGTGGACAGGCGCAGCGCGTTGCCTTGGCACGCGCTTTGGCTCCCGGTCCGAAAGTGCTGCTGCTCGACGAACCCCTCTCCGCGCTGGACTACAAGCTGCGCAAGGAAATGCAGATCGAACTCAAACGGATGCAGAGCGAAACCGGCATCACCTTCATTTTCGTGACTCACGATCAGGAAGAAGCGCTCACCATGTCTGACCGCATCGCGGTCATGTCGAAAGGCCGCATTCTGCAAGTCGGCTCCCCTTGGGACATTTACGACAAGCCCGCCGACCGCTTCGTCGCAGACTTCATCGGCGAAACGAATTTTCTCAACGCCGCAGTGCTCGATATTGCAAACGGCAAGGCCAACGTGCGGCTGAGTTCGGGCAAGGAAATCGCAGCGACAGTCGCGGAAGGAATGCAGCCGAAGCAACAGGCCACTATCGTGGTGCGGCCCGAACATGCACGCGCCGTTAAAAAGGGTGGGCAGCTATCCGGGACTGTCGAGAACGTTGTCTATTTCGGCACCGACACCCACATCCACATTCGTTTGGAAGACGGCAGCCCCTTCACGGTGAGGCAGCAAAATGCGCGCAGCGAGTCCTGCGGCTTCGAGGTGGGCGATCCTGCCGGAATAGAAATTGCCGCTGATGCGGCTCAGGTGCTGCGGGACTGAACGGATGAGTAGCGCAGCGGAAATCGCCCAGCAGACACAGCAAAGGGAAATCCGCAACCGCTGGCTTTTGTCAGCCCCGGCCTTGCTCATCATTTTCTTTGCGGCCATCGGTCCGCTTTTCGTGGTGCTGGCCTATTCCTTCATGCTCAAGGGCGATTACGGCGACGTCAAATTCGGCCAATATTCGCTGGATGGCTGGTTCTCCGTTTTCTTCCAGCGAGATATTTTCGACGACACGCTCACACTGGCCGACGCACATCTCTCAATCTTGTGGCGTTCGCTGAAACTGTCTTTCTTCACAACCCTGCTCACGCTCCTGCTAGGCTTCCCAACCGCCTATTTCATCGCCACGCGTCCGCGCCACACGCGCGAAATCTGGGTGTTCCTCGTCACCATTCCATTCTGGACAAATCTGCTCATCCGCACCTTTGCCATGCAGCAGGTCATCCGCAATGAAGGCGTAGTGAACACGGCGTTGATCTGGACCGGAATTATCGACCAGCCTTTACAGATCATGTTCACCGACACCGCGATCCTGCTCGGCATGGTCTATGTCTATCTTCCGCTGATGATCCTGCCGCTCTACGCCAGCATGGAAAAGCTGGATTTCCGGCTTATCGAGGCGGGTTACGACCTCTATGCGGGCAGACTACAAGTTCTATGGCGGGTCATTATCCCGCTGGTAAAGCCCGGCGTGATCGCAGGCTCGATCCTCGTTTTCATCCCGTCGCTCGGCGCATATGTCATTCCACGCGTGCTTGGCGGCGGCAAGAACCTCATGCTCGGCAACCTCATCGAACTGCAATTCGGCGCAGGCAGAAATTGGCCGCTTGGCGCGGCTCTCTCGATCACCTTAATGGTCATCGTCATGGTGGCCCTGCTTGTCTATGTGCGAAACGCCGCTCGCTCCGGAGCGCAGCATGGCTAGGCGCTTCGACATCCGCACACAGCCGGGCTTCGCATTTCTGGCGCTTGTCACTTTCGTGATGCTGTATCTGCCAATCGCGGTGCTGGTCGCCTACGCTTTCAATGCCAGCGATTCCGTTACCATCTGGGGTGGATTCTCGCTGCATTGGTTCAGCGAAGCATGGCACAATTCAGCGGTTCAGGATGCCGCGTGGCGCTCGCTCATCATAGCGGGTTTCGCAGCAACCTTTGCGACGATAGCGGCAACGATGGCCGCGCTGGCAACCACTCGCACGCCGCCCTATCCCGGCCTCACCTTCAAATATGCGTTTATCAACCAACCCTTGATGGTGCCGGAAATCGTCACGGCGGTCGCTCTGCTGATTGTCTTTTCGCGCGTGAAAGTGTGGACCGGCTATTCCGGCCTCGGCTACCTCATCGCCGCACACACGGCGTTCTGCATTCCCTTCGCCTATTTGCCGATCCGCGCGCGGCTCGAAAGCATGGATCTGACTCTGGAACGCGCCGCAGCCGACCTGTACGCCACGCCGTGGATGGCCTTCAAACGGATCACGCTGCCACTGCTTCGGCCCGGCATCATCGCGGGCTTCATGCTCGCCTTCGTCATTTCGCTGGACGATGTGGTCATCACCGAATTCGTCAAGTCGGGCGGACAGGACACCCTGCCGACCTACATGCTCGGCCAAATTCGCCGCACCGTCACGCCGGAGGTCAACGCCATCGCTACGGCGTTTCTGGCTCTATCGGTCATCTTGGTTACGGCGTTCTTTTTCATCAATCGCCAGAAGAACTGAATCAAAAAAACGGGAACGGAGACCACAAATGAAATGGAAAACCACGACCGCATCGGCGGCAATCGCGCTGCTGGCCTTTACGGGCGTCGCGGCAGCCGAAGGTGAACTGAATATCTACAATTGGGGCGACTACACCAGCCCGGACATGATCAAGAAGTTCGAAGAGCAGTACAAGGTAAAGGTCACGATCACCGACTATGATTTCGAACGATACCGCGCTCGCCAAGGTGCGCGCGGGCGGCCACGGCTTCGACATCGTCGTGCCATCCGCCAACTACGTACCGATCTGGATCAAGGAAGGACTGCTGCTCGAAGCGCGCCCGGACCAGATGGAAAACTTCAAGAATGTCGACGAACGCTGGGTCAACGTTCCTTGGGATGAGGGCCGCCACTATACCGTGCCGTGGCAGTGGGGCCTTTCCGGCATCGGCGTAAACACCAAGGTCTATAGCGGCGACATCAACACCTCCGCCATTTTCCTCGACCCACCTGCCGAACTCGTCGGCAAGATCAATGTCGAGCCGGAAATGACAGATGTCATGTTCGCCACGATCAAATATTTCGGCGGCAGCTGGTGCACGGACGACAAGGAACTTCTCAAGAAGGTCCGCGACAAGCTGCTGGAAGCCAAGCCGAAGTGGCTGGCGATGGATTACAGTGTGACTGAGAAGCTGCCCGCCGGCGATTACTCGGCAGTCTATTACTGGAACGGTGCGATCATGCGTTCGCGCCTCGCCAATCCCGACATCAAGTTTGGGTATCCGAAGGAAGGCTATCCGCTGTTCATGGACAGCGTTGCAATCCTCAAGGATGCCAAGAATGTCGATAACGCCAAGCTGTTCATGAACTTTATTATGGACCCGCAAAATGCCGCAATGATTTCCGCGTTTGCGAAATACGCGAACGGCATAAAGGGATCACAGGAATTCATGCCGGAGGATATGAAAACCGCGCCTGAACTGGTGATCCCTGCGGAATTTGAGAAGGCAGGCGAATTTCTTCAGGCATGTCCGCCGGAAGTCGCAGACCTCTATGCGCGCATCTGGACCGACGTAAACAAATAACCCAACGATTGGGGGCGGCTCGCCGCCCCCCTTCATCATGGCAGACCTTACAAATCTTTCAGCCGAACAGCTTTTGCAGGCAATCGCCGCGCGCGATCTGTCATGCGTCGAGCTTATGGCCGCGTGTCTCGACCGCATCGAGCAAGTTAACCCGGTCATCAACGCAATCATTTCGCTTCGCCCGCGCGATGAACTTCTCCACGAAGCCGCGCAAGCCGATTTGGTCGAACATCCCGGCCCGCTGCACGGCATTCCCTTTGCGATCAAGGATCTGGTGGAAACGGCGGGCATCCGCACCACGCACGGCTCGCCAATCTACGCCGATCATGTTCCTCACACCGATGATCTTCTCGCCGCCCGCATAAGATCCGCGGGCGCAATCATCATCGGCAAAACCAACACGCCCGAATTTGGCTTGGGTTCACACAGCTTCAATCCTGTGCATGGCGTTACCCGCAATCCCTACGATCTCTCCAAAACCGCAGGCGGTTCCAGCGGCGGCGCCGCCGCAGCACTTGCTGCTCGGCTGGTGCCATTGGCAGACGGCTCAGACACAATGGGTTCGCTACGCAATCCGGCTGCCTTCTGCAATGTCTACGGCTTTCGTCCGAGTTTTGGCCTGATCCCGCGCGACCCCGTGGGCGACCTTTTCCTCAACCAGATTTCAATGGACGGGCCAATGGCGCGCAATGTCCGCGACATCGCCCTGTTGCTCGACGTACTGGCTGGCCCCACCCCTTGGGATCCTCACGCGCTACCGGCGCAGCCTTCATTCCTGATCGGACTCGACCGCCCGACCCGCGCAAAGCGTATCGGATGGATAGGAAACTGGAATGGCCATCTGCCTACAGAACCGGGCGTTCTTGAACTCTGCGAAACCGCACTCAAAACATTCGACGAACTTGGCATCCAGGTTGAGCCTATCGTCCCGCCTTTCGATCCCAATAGACTTTGGGAATCATGGCTGGTGCTGCGCAGCTTTGCGAATTGCGGCTCCAAGCGCGATCTTTACGACGACCCTGCAAAGCGTGCGCTTTTGAAACCTGAAATGATCTACGAGATCGAAGCGGGCATGGCCGTCACCGCATCGCAGGTTCATGCCGCCAGCGTTGTGCGCTCGGAATGGTTCGCCACTGCCGGCGAGTTGTTCCAAACCTACGACGCTCTTGTGCTTCCGAGCGCACAGCTATTTCCATTCGATGCAGAGATTCGCTGGCCACAAAGTATCACCGGTCGCGCCATGTCCACTTACCATCAATGGATGGAAGTCGTGATTCCGGCTTCCATCGCGGGCCTGCCTGCAATCAGCGTTCCGGCAGGCTTCTCTCCCAATGGCCTGCCGATGGGGATGCAACTCATCGGCGCGCGTAACACTGATCTGGAACTTCTTCGCCTCGCGGAAGCCTATCACCGCTCCACCGATTTTCCCGGCCGCTATCCGCCCCACTTGGCCTTGTAATCGCTACCTGTTGTCAATCCGCCACGCCATAATCGATTTCGCAAGTGCACACTCAAGGTTGCGCTAAATCCTTATTGCCGAGGTAGACTTTAGAGCGCATAGCTAATTCACATTTAGTTGAATTCCTTGTGAGGTTCGAAATGACGTTGAGGGGCATTCTTTTGGGATCGGCGGCAGCGCTGGTTGCTATGTCCGGTGCTCATGCGGCAGACGCGGTTGCAGTTGTGGCCGAGCCGGAGCCAATGGAATATGTCCGCATCTGCGATACCTACGGAGAGGGCTACTTCTACATTCCCGGAACCGAAACCTGCCTGCGCGTCGGCGGTTATGTACGTTACGATATCAGCGTCGGTGACGGCCCTTACGGTGGCCATACGGTAGCCGACAAGACCGATGGCGGTACCAACGATACCTACCACAAGGAAGCGCGCTTTGCGCTCGAAACGTGGACGGGCACCGAGACAGAACTCGGTACCCTCAAGACCTTCACCGAAACGCGCTTCAACTATTATGATGGTGCGGATATCGGCGGCGGAACCGATGTCCAGAGCTATTTTGCATGGATCGAGCTTGGTGGCTTCCGCGTCGGTAAGGATGAGTCGGCTTTCGGCACCTTCTCCGGTTACGCTGGCAGCGTAATGGCGGATGACATCGTTCCTTACGGCCCGTTCGAGACGAACCTCATCAGCTATACCTTTGACGCCGGTAACGGGTTCAGCGCGATACTCGCGCTCGAAACGGGTGAAGCAGGCTCCGACTACGAAATCGACAGCTACATGCCACACGTAGTTGGCGCAGTTAAATATGCTGGCGATTGGGGTGGCGTGAGCCTCACCGGCGGTTACGACAGCGTGGTCGAAGAATTTGCGATCAAGGGCCGTCTCGACGTGACCGTCAATGACAGCCTCTCGCTTTTTGCAATGGCGGCATGGGGTTCGACCGACGACAGCCTCGGCGCCTACGGCAACTTCAACAACTACAAGACCTGGGCTGGCGATTGGGCAGCTTGGGTAGGTGGTACGTATCAGTTCACCGAGAAGGCAAGCTTCAACGTACAGGGTTCCTATACGGACGGCGGTGACTATATCGGTGACGCTCAGTGGGCGCTCGTAGCGAATGTTGACTACGAACTGGTCAAGGATTTGCACGTCATTCCTGAAATCACCTATTCGGATCTCGATCTGGCTGATGGCGCGGGCCATAACGAGCCCGGCGGCGATGGCTTCGGCGGAATGCTGCGCATCGAGCGCAGCTTCTAAGAACAGTTCACACCTGGCCTTTTTGGGCCGGCGGCCACGTGCCGTCGGCCTTTTTCTTAGTCCTCGGGCGCGAGTGATCTACCTTTTCGCGTTGGACTTTCGTCCATGCAACGAAAACGGCTCTCACGAATTTCTCATGACAGTGAAATACAGATCCAAGGAGGACACCCATGTCCGGATCCTTTGAACTGGACGAAATTGCCGAGATCGCATCGTGCACCGGCCTCTCCCAGAAAGAAATTCTGGAAATCATTGAACTGGTCGGCCCCAACCGATCATCGGTGATTCGCGAAGCAACCATTCTCAAGCGAGAAATGGCAAAATCTGAAGTGCAGCATGCACGCGACATGCCCTGAAACGTCGCTGGCGGCAGTCCCGCAATAGCCTGTGGCATCGCGACGGCAATATAGCCTATATATCTTCAGATATATATGTTTACAGAAACGAAACCAGCCTCGGTTCACTTTATCGCACGCTGGCGTGCTGCCCGTCTCCTGGCGAAGATAGGTCAAAATAGAATGGTCGTTCATCACCGAAACAGGAAACAGGCCATGGCCGGTTCACTGTGGTGAGTTCGCCCGGTTTCAGCCTGCTTGCTCGTATGGCGCCCAGAATTCCAGACGCTCTCAAATCGGGTGCTGCCGCTTTGCGGCAAGAAGTTCTTGAAACACGCATCGTTCAGGACCAGCTGGATGACGTAAGGTCGGGCCTGTGGGTTTCCATGCCCATCAGCGCCGCACTTTCTTCTCTCATTCTGGCCATCGAATATGCGGCCGGCTCTGGAATAAGTGTTCTGTTCTGGTTCGTTGCGGTGAACCTGATCAACGGCGCGCGTATCGCGATTGCGGCGAGACCCATCGCTACGGCGCCTGAAAATCAACTTTTCCATTTGAAGACATTTGCGTTTATGTCGGGTATCTGCTGGTCTTATCTCGCTGTTTTAACGGCGGGATATACACAGCCGACCTCAACGTTCAATCTGATCATCCTTGCAGGAATCTGCGCCGGTGCAGTCACTTACAGCGGTTCCTGTGCCCTGCTTTCGATAAATTTCATCGGCCCGCCGCTCATCACAGCCGCAATTACGCTTGTCTGGCGCGGAACATTTGAAAGCGCCGCATTGGCTTTCGCAGTAGCCCTTTTCTTCGTTGGCCTGGTACGCAGCGCCTTCATGGCGGAGGCGCGTTTTCTCGAACTAAGCCGTCTCAGAAGGGAGGCGGAATTGTTTGCGCAAGAGATGGAGCGCAGTTCCCGCGAAGATCATCTTACGGGCCTCCTGAACCGCCGTGGATTTGAGCATGCACTCACGGCCATCAAAGCCCCCAATTGCACATTCGCCGCCATCGCAATCGATCTCGACGGCTTCAAATCGGTGAACGATACTTATGGTCATCGTGCTGGCGACGAGCTTCTTGTCGAAATCGCCCAGCGCACCATTGCTTGGGCTCCGAGTGACGCCGTTCTCGCCCGCATCGGAGGCGACGAATTTGCAATCGTCCATAAGCTCCAAGCGGGAAAGAACCTCGAACAAGCCAGAGTGCAAGAACTCATAGACTCGCTGACTGCCCCTTACCCATCCGCCCCGTCCGTGCGGATTGGAGCCTGCGTCGGCATCTATGAGACGACAAATCTCGACTCAGCCGATATGCTTCTGCATGCCGACGTCGCACTTTATGCCGCCAAGGCAAGAGGCCGCAACGAGTTCCACTTCTTCGATACCGAACTGCGCAGACAGTTGGAGCGCCGCCAGCATATCGAACGGGATTTGCGGACAGCCATTGCATCTTCGGATTTAACGAGCTGGTTTCAGCCAATTGTGGACCTCGATACCGGGCGCGTTGCCGGGATAGAAGCGCTGGTGCGCTGGACACATGCCCTGCATGGCACCATCTCCCCGCCAGAAATCATAACGGCCGCACGTGAGATTGGCGCGCTGCCCGTTCTAACCGAGATGGTTTTCACCAATTGCTGCACCTTGATGGATCGGCTCAACAAATCTGGCCGCCCGGAAATCAGAGTTGCAATGAACCTCTCCCCGCTTGAGCTTGAGATCACGGAGGTGGACAAGCTCATCCTTGACGGATTGCGTATGCGCGGACTGTCCACGGCTCAATTCGAGATCGAAATCACGGAAGAATCGTCACTCGACTACTCTCGCGCAGATAAGAAACTCAGGACCTTGGCCGACGCAGGTGTCTCAATCGCACTGGACGATTTCGGGACAGGCTTCTCCACCTTCGCATCGATCAAGAACCGCTGGATCACCAAGATCAAGATCGACAAGGAGTTTGTAAGCGGATCAACCTCATCTGCTGACGACGCCCTACTGGTAAAATCCGTCATCGATCTGGGCAAAGCGCTCGAAATCGAAGTCTCCGCCGAGGGTGTTGAAACAGAAGACAATGCAAAATTGCTTCTGTCCCTGGGATGTATACTCGCGCAAGGCTTTCTGTTTTCAAAGCCGGTTCCGCCTTCGGAAATCCTCACCGCCATCGAACGAATCGAGACATCTAAAACGCGCTTGGCATCCTCATCTTTCGTTTAGGAACAAACATTCCATATTGACCTTAATATGGAATTGTTGTTTCATAAATCCAACCAAGAAGGCATGGCATCAGACAATCGGTGTTCCGGCCATAAGCGCATTGGGAGGACCATATGGCGGATACCCGCAGCGCCCCACCGGCGCTGGATGTCATTACAATCGGGCGTGCATCGGTCGATCTTTATGGTCAGCAGATTGGCTCGCGCCTTGGAGACATCACATCTTTCGCAAAATCCGTTGGCGGCTGTCCTGCCAACATCGCCATCGGCACGGCGCGGCTTGGGTTACGTTCGGCCCTTCTAACACGTGTCGGCGACGAGCAGATGGGCCGCTTCATTCGTGAACAGCTTGAACGCGAAGGCGTTTCGACCGAGGGACTCAAAACCGACAAGAATAGATTGACAGCGCTGGTGCTTCTGGCCGTAGAGGCCGAGGGTGTATCGCCCATGATCTTCTACCGCAGCGATTGTGCGGATATGGCCCTTTCGCCTGAAGACATTGACGAAAGCTTCATCGCTTCGGCGCGCTCCGTTGTCGTCACCGGCACCCATTTTTCCCGCGAAAACGCCGAGGCCGCACAGCGCAAGGCGATCGCCATTGCCAAAAAGCACGGTCGCAAAGTCGCGTTCGACATCGACTATCGCCCGAACCTTTGGGGCTTGGCTGGCCACGCAGAAGGTTTTGAACGCTACGTGAAGTCAGAGGCTGTCTCTGCGAAGTTGAAAACCATCCTGCCTGACTGCGACCTCATCGTCGGAACGGAGGAAGAAATCATGATCGCGTCGGGCGCGGATGACGTTCTGTCTGCGCTCAAGACAATTCGGGCGCTATCGCAGGCAACCATCGTTCTCAAGCGCGGCGCTATGGGCTGCATAGTTTACGATGGCCCCATCAGCAACGACCTCGAAGCAGGCATTATCGGCAAGGGTTTCCCCATTGAAGTGTTCAATGTGCTTGGCGCAGGCGATGCTTTCATGTCGGGGTTTCTGCGTGGCTGGCTAGGTGGCGAAGACCTCGCCACCGCGGCCACATGGGCAAATGCAGGCGGTGCTTTTGCTGTGTCGCGCCTCCTCTGCTCACCCGAATATCCGACATGGGCAGAGCTGCAAGCGTTCCTCAAGAATGGCAGCCCGCATCGCGCACTGCGCAAGGATGAAGCGATCAACCACGTTCATTGGGCAACCACGCGGCGCGGCGAAATTCCATCATTGATGGCCTTCGCCTGCGATCACCGTGTCCAGTTGGAGGACGCAGCACGACGCGCCGGAGCCGATGTGTCGCGCATCGAGGCGTTTAAGGTTCTCGCCGTCAAGGCGGCCGCCAAGGTCGCAAACGGCAGGCCGGGTTACGGCATGTTGCTGGACGAGAAGCATGGCCGCCATGCGATGTACGAATATGCCAAGCACGGCTTTTCATGGCTCGGGCGTCCAGTCGAACTTCCCGGCTCGCGACCACTGCGTTTTGAGTTTGGGCAGGACATCGGCTCGCAACTGGTCGAATGGCCTGTGTCGCATTGCATCAAGTGCCTTTGCTTTTACCATCCTGATGATCCAGCTGCGTTAAAACAGGAGCAACAGGAGAAATTGGTCGCCCTCTACGACGCCTCTCGCAAAGTCGGGCGCGAATTGCTGGTCGAAATAATCGCGGGCAAAAACGGACCGCTTGCCAAGGACACTGTGTCCCGCGCCATGCAGGAGCTTTACGATCTTGGCATCAAGCCCGACTGGTGGAAGCTGGAGCCGCAGGCATCGCCTGACGCATGGAAGCGCATCGAGGCAACCATCGCCGCCAACGATCCCTATTGCCGTGGCGTAGTCCTGCTCGGGTTGGAAGCACCGATCGACGAGTTGCGCGAAGCGTTCGAGGCGACAACCGCCTCGCCTGTCGTTAAAGGTTTCGCCGTCGGACGCAGCATTTTTGCCGACGCCGCTGAGGCATGGCTTGCAGGTTCAATTACCGATACCCAAGCTATAGACGATATGGCGGAGCGCTTCTCGACGCTTTGCGATCTATGGCTTGCGACGCGCAAAATGCTGGCTGCATGAGGGTAGTATTTTGCGAAACCAATTCGCAATTATCGGGCAGGAGAAAAACAAATGACCAAGACAATCCGGCTCACGATGGCTCAAGCGCTGGTACGCTTTCTCACCCGCCAGATGACGGAGATCGACGGAGAAAAAGTCCCGCTATTTGCTGGCGTGTGGGCCATCTTCGGTCACGGCAATGTCGCGGGCGTGGGCGAGGCACTATACGGCGTCCGCGACGAGCTTCCCACCTTCCGCGCACATAACGAACAGGCGATGGCTCATTCGGCAATCGCCTATGCCAAGGCGAGTTTCCGCCGTCGCGTCATGGCCGCAACGACATCCATCGGTCCCGGCGCGCTGAACATGGTGACGGCGGCGGCCCTTGCGCACGTCAATCGCCTGCCGGTTCTGCTTCTCCCCGGCGATGTATTCGCCAACCGCATCCCCGACCCTGTGCTCCAACAAATCGAGGATTTCGGAGACGGCACCGTATCAGTGAACGATGCTTTCCGACCCGTCTCTCGCTATTTCGACCGCATCACGCGGCCTGAGCAGATCATTCCCGCCCTCGCCCGCACGATGCAGATATTCACTGATCCTGCCGAATGCGGTCCGGTCACTCTGTCGCTCTGTCAGGACGTTCAGGCTGAAGCTTACGACTATCCCGAGAGCTTTTTCGAGGAACGCGTGTGGACCATGCGCCGCCCCCGCGCCGACCTTCACGAATTGAAACTGGCAACCGAAGCGCTGTCCAAGGCAAAGAAGCCGCTCATCATCGCAGGCGGCGGCGTGCTCTTTAGCGAAGCCTCCGCAGCACTCGACAAATTCGCCAGCGCAACCGGTATTCCCGTTTGCGAAACGCAGGGCGGCAAGAGTTCGCTGCCCGACGCCCATCGCCTCAACATGGCTGCTGTCGGCGTCACGGGAACATCCGCAGCAAACCGTCTCGCGGAAGAAGCCGATGTGGTTCTGGCTGTCGGCACACGCTTGCAGGACTTCACGACAGGCTCTTGGGCGCTGTTCAAGAATGCGGGCAAGACGATTATCGGCCTCAACACCCAGCCTTTCGACGCCGCGAAACACCGTGCCTTGCCACTGGTAGCCGATGCGCGCGAAGGCTTGAAGGAATTGCTCAAGGCGCTGGATGGCTACACCGCACCGGCAAGTTGGACGAAGAACGCCGAGGACGGCAAAGCCGAATGGCAGAAAGCAGCCGCGAAGGTCACGGCGGCGACCAATGCCCTGCCATCCGACGCGCAGGTGATCGGCGCGGTTCAACGCGCGCTAGGGACAGGCGTTATCGCCCTTCACGCGTCCGGCGGCTTGCCCGGCGAAATGCACAAGCTTTGGCAGTCTGGTGCTCCCGGCTCCTACCACGCCGAGTACGGCTTTTCCTGCATGGGCTATGAGATCGCGGGTGGTCTCGGCGTCAAGATGGCACGGCCCGATACGGAAGTCGTCGTTATGATTGGCGACGGCTCTTACCTGATGATGAATTCAGAAATCGCCACCTCTGTGATGCTCGGCCAAAAGCTGACCATCGTCCTGCTGGATAATCGCGGCTTCGGCTGTATCAACCGGCTGCAAATGGCGACCGGCGGCGCAAACTTCAACAATCTGCTCAAAGACGCGCGGCATGAGCAATTGACCGAAGTCGATTTCACCGCCCACGCGCGCAGTCTTGGTGCAATCGCCGAAAAAGCGGCGTGCATTGCCGAACTGGAAGCCGCACTCGGACGCGCGAAATCAAACGACCGCACAACCGTAATCGTCATCGACACAGACCCGCTCATCTCCACCGAAGCCGGTGGCCATTGGTGGGATGTCGCCGTGCCGGAGGTCAGTTCGCGCGAACAGGTCAACGCCGCCCGCAAGAATTACGAACAAGCCGTCAAGCTGCAACGCGTCGGCAATTAAGCATTCTTTGAATGGAGAATTAGAGTTGAAAGCCAAACTTGGCATGTCCCCCATTGCGTGGTGGAACGACGATCTTGCAGAACTAAGCGACGATGTTTCGCTGGAAGAATGCCTGCGCCAATCGCGCTCGGCGGGCTTCACCGGCATGGAAATGGGTCGCCGCTTTCCAAGCGATCCCAACATCATGCTGCCGATCCTCAAAGCCGCCGATGTAACACTGTGCGGCGGATGGTTTTCCGGCACGCTGGTCAATGAGGAAATGTCGGCCAACAAAGACCGCATCCAGCCCATGATCGAGCTTTTTAAGGCGGTCGATGCACCCTGCATCGTCTATGGCGAGGTTGGCCGCTCCATTCAAGGCGACCGCTCCAAGCCACTCGCCACCAAGCCAAAGCTCTCCGACGCCGAAATGAAAGACTACGCGCGCAAGCTGACGCAATTTGGCGAATGGTGCGCGGATCAGGGCATGCCGCTGGTCTATCATCATCACATGGCGGCAGTGGTCGAGACCGAGCCGGAACTCGACGCATTCATGCAGTATTCCGGCACTGGCATCCCGTTGCTTCTGGATGCTGGCCATCTGGCCTTTGCAGGCGGCGATGTACTGCGCGCCATCGACAATCATCACGCGCGCATCAAGCACGTCCACGTCAAGGACGTGCGGATGCCCGTTATCGACGCGCTTGATCGCAGCAAGCAATCCTTCCTCGATGCTGTCGCGCTCGGCGCCTTCACGGTTCCCGGCGACGGCTCGCTGGATTTCGAAGCCATCGTCAAAAAGCTGGCGCACTATGGCTATGAAGGCTGGTTCGTCGTGGAAGCGGAACAAGACCCGAAGAAAAACCCGCCTCTTAAAATGGCACAGATCGGCCACAAGGAATTGATGCGCGTAATGACCTCAGCAGGCTATACCGTGGAAACACAGGGCTTTCCTGCGGCTTAGGAGAAACGTAGGAATACCCCCACCCCTTACCCCTCTCCCTCAAGGGGGAGGAGGATTGGAAGCGCCGAGTTCTCAAAGTCCCCCTCCCCCTTGAGGGGAGGGGTAAGGGGTGGGGGTCCACTAGGATATCGCGATCACGGAGTACGCTATGCAGTCCAACACAGCCCACCCTTTTCTTGATCCACTTTGGAGACGGGTTTTGTTGGTCGTGGCATGCGCTATCTGGACCGCTGTCGAGGCTTACCACCAAAACACATTCTGGGCGACGATGGTGGGTGCGGTAACAGCCTATGGCGCTTGGGAATATCTCTATAACTACCGTCCCAGCACGGAAGACAAAACACCGGACAGCGGAGCCTGAGCATGTCGAAATTGAAGGTCAAATCCGGCAAGGGAACGGGGCGCGTAACGCACATAACGCCACAAAATGCAGGTTGGTCCTATGTCGGTTTTGATCTCTATCGCCTGAAGCCCGGCGAAACCGCCAAGGGCGATACGGGCACGACCGAAACGTGCCTCGTGTTCGTCACCGGCAAAGGCAACGCAACCGCCAATGGCAAACCCCTCGGCGTCCTGGGCGAGCGCATGTCACCATTCGATGGCAAGCCGTGGTCGGTTTATGTTCCGCAGGATGGTAGCTGGTCCGTCACGGCCGAAACCGATCTTGAGCTTGCCGTCTGCACTGCACCTAGTCTCGGCGGCGGGCTTCCCGTTCGCGTTATCGCGCCTGCCGATCTCGGACAGGAAGTTCGCGGCAAAGGCACCAACACGCGCTATGTCACCAACATCCTGCCCGAAACGCAGCCTGCCGATTCCCTGCTCGTGGTCGAGGTCATAACACCGGGCGGCCATACGTCTTCCTACCCGCCGCACAAGCACGATCAGGACAATCTGCCCGCAGAATCCTATCTGGAAGAAACGTACTATCACCGGCTCAACCCGCCGCAGGGCTTCGCGTTCCAGCGCGTCTACACTGATGATCGTTCGCTGGACGAGGCCATGGCAATCGAGGACGGCGACGTTGTTCTCGTGCCAAAAGGCTATCACCCTTGCGCCGCCTGCCACGGCTACGACCTTTATTATCTGAACGTCATGGCAGGTCCGAAGCGCACGTGGAAATTCCACAATGCTGCCGAACACGAATGGCTCATGAAAGCGTGACGCCTACCAGAGCGCGCCACCCGTCACCTTGATGTTTTCCATGGTGATACCTTTGGCACGCTCCCCGCACAGGAACCCGACCAGAGCGGCAATCTCGTCCGGCTGAATGATGCGCTGTTGCGGGTTCTGCGCTGCGATTTCCGCCATCAGGTCCGCCGCAGTACGACCCTTGCCCTCACGTGCCGCCACCTGCTCGACATTGCGACGCATCAGTTCCGTCTCGACCCATGTCGGACTGACCATCATGCAGGTCACGCCATGCGGCGCACCCTCCAGCGCGACGCAGCGCGTTAGCCCCAGCAACCCCGACTTCGACGCGCAATAAGCGGGATTGTCCTTCCAGCCGACCTCCGCCGCCGTCGAACCGATATTCACGATCCGACCCCAGCCGCGTTCCATCATCCCCGGCAGCACTTCGCGGATCATGCGAAACGCACCATTCAGATTGGTATCTATAATCTTCAGCCAAAGCTCATCGGAATGCCCGCTGACGGGCTGCTCAGCAGTCGTTCCTGCGGCATTCACCAGAATATCCGGCTCGCCGCATGCCTCCAGAAACTGCTCGATCGAACCCGTATCCCGCACATCTAGATGACCCGCAAAAACCTTGCCACCATGCGCGGCCAACGCATTGCGCACCGTGGTGATTTCTTCCGGGTCGGGATATGCAGCGGCATCCCCACTGCGCCCGGCCGCCTCACGCACAAAGGAGCCGACCGCGACATTCGCGCCAAGCCGCGCAAGCTCATGCGCGATTGCCAAGCCTTGCCCGGTCAATCCGCCGGTAATGACAGCATTGCGCCCGGTCAGTTCGTTCATTCCAGCGGTCGTCCCAGCCATTCGCGATAAAAGCCCTCAAGGTCCGGCTCGAAATCATGCACGATCGGATATCCCGGTGCAGCGGCCTCCACTTCATGCATTGTCCCACATTCCGGGCAGATGAACTCGCGTATCTCCATCCATTGCGGATCAGGAATATCGCTGTTCGGATAGATCTCGCGCAAGGCTTCTTCCGTATCACGCACAATGATGCTCGCCGCCAGCTTCCAGTTGCGGCGATAATCACCGAAAGAATGCCCGCACTCGCATTTTGTCACCCGCCCTTCCGCGCTGTCGCAGATGAAAAGGTGATCGCTCACCGGTAACAGGATCGGATCACTCCATCCGACGCGCTCCTGCAAAACCTGAATGTACTTGAAGAACCGATCATCGTCCTTGTACGCGCTCATGACGCGCCGCGTCTGCGGCCACGGCAGCTTGCCGGAAACGAGATCGGCAATGACTTCCTTGCTGTAGCTGGTCATTGGGCTACTCCATAAATTCTTTGGTTTGACCCCCACCCCTAACCCCTCCCCTCAAGGGGGAGGGGGATAGAAGCGCTGAGTTCTCAAATCCCCCTCCCCCTTGAGGGGAGGGGTTAGGGGTGGGGGTGCTGCTATGGCTAAGCATCAAATTTGAAGTCCGTCGACAAATCCCAAAACTCGTTGAACTCCTTCGTAAATCTCGACGAAAGCTTCATGGCGCTGGCGTACATTTTGCGCACTTCCGGGGCGAAATCAGCCTGCTTCACGCGTTCGCGCTGTCTCGGCCATCCACTCCGAAACCGGCACGGCCTTTTCCAACCGCTCGGCGCGCTTGCGTTTGCGCAACCGGTCGGTTGCATCCATGTCCGCGACCGGAAACCCTTCCGCATCTTCGCCCAGCACGATACCGAACACGTTGGCCGCCGCTTCCTTGGTCAAAAACCCGTTTTCCACATCCCACGCCGTCTTGACCGGATCGCGCTCCAGCACATCGCCATATCCGCCTCCGCCATTATAGGAATGGCTGAAAATATCGCCGCTCTTATGTGGCGCGGTGATGTACGGCCCCTCGACAAGTTCGAACTCTCCTTCAAACCGCATCTCAAAATCGGAATGGTGCGGATTTCTACCGGGCGAATGCGCAATCGGCTTGCCATGCTCCGCCAACTCAAAAACATTCGAGTCTCGAACTGCGCGATGCTTCTGGCAGGTTGGCGCGGGATAACCGCCGCACATGCCGCCATTATCAAAAACCCGCGACGAATGTTCAGACGTCACCAGCCGCAAATGGTTCGTCTTGTTGATGAGCCATGTCGACTTCGAACGAGCAACCACCGCGATATTTTCCCGCCCCACCAGAGTTCGGAACAATCGAACGACCGATATAGAGCATCGGCATATTCTGTTCCCAAATCTCGATGTTGCCCATGTCGGATTCGGGATTCCAGCCGACATAGGCCGTATCCAAGCCATCCTTTATCGCGAGCGCGCCCGACCCTGCCGCCGCGCATTCAAAATGCGCCATGCCAAACGGCGTACCATACTGGCTCATGCCGCCCATCTCGATCATTGGGCTATTCACCTGCCCGACAAACGCTTCCTCCACAAACCCGCGCCCGATGAACGCGCGCGACAACAAACGCTGGAACACCCCATAGGCAGGCAACAGCAACGCCCAAGATGTCGCCGTCGCCACCATCTCGTTGTCGGGATTGGTCCATGTACCGTGTGGCAGCTTCAACTCTGTCGCCATCCATGCGCCGTCATTGACCAACCCCTCGAAATTCATGTGCTGGGTCAACGTCACGAACATGCCGCCATCCATACCGGCAGGCGTACAGTTCATCGAATGATAGCCCCAAGGCTGAGTGCCCTCGAAGTCCATGACTGATCTTGCCGTCCAGCCCGATCTCCATCTCAATTGGAATGTTGTAGAGCCAATCGGGATCACCCAGCGGCTGATAACCCGGCTTGCCCTTTGTCACATGACCATAAAACGTATGGCCACGATATTTCCCCGGCACTGTCAGCTGCCGTGTACGAGCAAGCTGCGCGCGCCGCCCTCCTCGATGAACTCCTTCGAGACTTTCAGCCAATACTCCAGCCCAATTTCGTCGATCAGCGCCTTCACGCTTTCGCGCATGTCAATGCACGACGCGACCTTGGCCTTCTCATCCAGCACCCAGTAAATCGGCATGCGCAGATTGCGCTCGCAGCGGATCACATAGTCGCGCCGCAACTCGTCGTTCTGTCCAACCTTTTCGGCACAGACGAACAGCCCTTCCGTAAACCGCTCCTGCGCCAGCGCTACATCGCCTCCCGGCGTAATACCGCCCGCTTCAAGCTCGTGACACACCGCACCGGCCCAGCCGACCAACGTATCCCCGTGATAGATCGGCATGACGTCCATGACGTCCGGCACCTGCACCGTTCCGATGAAGGCGTCATTATTCGCAAAGATATCACCGTCGCGGATGCCGGGATTTTCCTCATAGCCGTTGCGGATCATCCATTTGATGAAACGGCTCATTGTATGAACATGCACCATGATGCCGTTTGAAAGCGCGATCGCATCACCTTCCGGCGTATAGATCGCGACCACCATCTCGCCCACTTCGCGCACACCCGGCGAAGCAGAAATGCGCCGCGCCATCTCGCGCGCCGACACGCAATAGGCCCGCAACTTGGTGTGCAAAGTTTCGAACTTCAGCGGGTCTTCGTTGCGCAGCGAAAGCTCCGTAATGCCATCATAGCATCCGGTCTCTTCCATAAGCCGTTCGGATTCGATCAGCCTTTCGCGGATCGGCGCAGTCGGTTTGTTCAGCATGGGGTTCGTTCCTTCATGCATAGAGTTCCGATTGAAGGGATTCCTAGGGGAGGGCGGCTCGGCGATGAGTTGACCATCTCCTTCTCCCCTTAGGGGGGGGGATGCCGATAGTGCAGCAAGTGTCCACTCATCGACGAACACCTGATCGCCGGGATGAACCACAAGCGTGGTGGCGGGATGCTCGATTATCGCCGGACCGATCACCTCATGGCCGGGCTGCAAATCATCCATTTCGTAGAGATTGGCCGCGTGCCAACGCCCGCCGATATATGCCTGCCGCACACCCTTATGCGCGCTCGCCGGATCGGACTTGCCCAGCGGCCTTTTCACGAGCACCGGCTTCACCTTGTCGGCGGTCGCGATCAGCCCAAGCTCGGTGATTGAATAGCCTGCCTCGCCATAGCGCGAGACGCGATGATTGACCTTGGCATAGACCTGCTCGAACTCGTCGATAACCTTCTGCATCTCCTCTGCCGAAGTCACGGCAGGCAGCGGAGCCAATACCTCGACGTCCTCAAGCTGCCCCGTATAACGCATCATCAGGAATGGCGTGGTCGTGATCTTGTCGCGCGCATGTCCATCGGCCATCAACTCGTCCACCGCTGCGGTCGCGAGGTCCCGCCAGACCTCGCTGACCTTTCCGCCCACCGAAGCGAGCGTCTCCGCATCGGCCTTCGACGAAATGTCGATCTGCGTAGACACCGAATGCCGCCGCATGAAATCCGCCGTCGTGCAGCCAAAAGCCGAAAAAGCAGCGGCAAACTGGAACGTAATGATGTCCTTGAAACCGATGCCCTTGGAGCATCCGGCCAGATGCAGCGGCCCCGACCCGCCATAAGACAACAGCGTGAACTCAGACGGGTGGATACCCTGCCCCGAAATCACGCGCCGCAGCGCATTGTTCGCGTCCGCTTCCAGCATGTCGATCATGCCTTCGGCGGCTTCCTCAACACCCACGCCCAGCACATCCGCGCACTTCTCCTTGAACGCCGCTCGCGCCTTTTCCACCTGCAATTTCACCTTGCCGCCGAGGAAATAATCGGGATTCAGCCGCCCAAGAATTGCATCGCAATCGGCAATGGTTGGCTCCGTACCACCACGAGCGAAACAGATCGGGCCGGGGTCCGAGCCAGCGCTTTCAGGTCCGAGCGAAACCTTCTTCGTCAACGGATCAACCTTCAGGATCATGCCCGCGCCCGCACCGATCGTATCCAGATGCAGCGTCGGCACATTGAGCTTGAAACGGTCCATCAAAGGCTCGTTCTCGATGCGCGTCTGGCCGCGCGTAATCACGCCCATGTCGAAAGACGTGCCACCCATGTCCGAGCAGATCAGGCTATCATTGCCGATCAGCTTGCCAACATAGGCCGCACCCAAAATGCCGCCAATCGGCCCGGAAATCATTGTCTCGTGCAAGCGCGGATGATTGATCGACGTCAGCCCGCCAAACGACAGCAGCGTCTGCACACCATATTTGAAGCCGTATTTCTTCGACGCATCTTCGATGCTCTTGAGCTGCATGCGCCCGCGCGACGTCGCGTAAGCTTCGATAAGCACCGAGTTCAGCCGCGATTGCTCTCGAATAACCGGCCGCACCTGGTGGCTTGTATAGACGCCAATCTCCGCGCCAGCCGCTTCAATCTCCTCACGGCAGATTTCCGCGATGCGCTTTTCATGCGCCGGATTGACGTGGGAAAACAACGTCATGATGCAGATGGAATCGACCTTGTCTGCAATCAATTTCTTCGCCGCTGCGCGCACTTCATGCTCATAGAGCGGCAGTACAATATCACCGAACTGGTCAACACGTTCAGTCACACCATGCGTGCGACGGCGCGGCACCAGTGGATCAGGATGCTGATGCGTCACAGCATGAAGCCGGTCGGCATAGGAATAATCGGCCCAGGCTTGCAGCCCGCGCCCCATCAGCACCATGTCTTCCATGCCTTTGGTGGTGATGAGGCCAAGCTTACGACCCGTCCGCGACAGCAGCGTGTTGAGCATTCCCGTGCCGGAATACAGCACCACATTCACCCCACTGAACAATTCTTCCAGCGAAAGCCCCCACGCATCCGCGGCATCTTCCGCGGAAGCGATGAACCCTTCCAGACTCATTTCGCGGCGTCGTCGCCGACTTGCCGATCTTGAAATGTCCGTCGGCGTCCACGAGGATCGTGTCCGTCATGGTGCCGCCGGCGTCGATGCCGATAACGATTGGATGGGTCACATCTGCCCCCTGTTCGCATTTGATGCCAGGCAGACTAGATTTCACAGGCCGCTTCGCGCCATATGCCAAAAGACACAATCGGCGGAACTGCATGACGCATAGAGTTTGGAATGCGCTGGCAGCGGCCATCCGACAAAGCCGGGGGCGACGGTCACATCGACCGTCTGATCGACCTGATCGGCGCGGATATCGACCACGACCTGATTACCGTGACTCGCTATTCCGCGACCAAAACGCCTACAATTCGTGAAGCACCGGCAATTCTCCGATGCGATGGTAGCAGCGCTATCTCGCCGACTATTACGCCTTCGATCCGTTTTACGCGTGGTGGCGGCGGAAGCGGAAACCCGGCATCGTTCCCCTGAAAGCCTTAGCCGATGACGAGATGAAGCGCGGCCAATACATCGCCGGGTTTCTGGCAAAGTCTGAAATCTGCGACGAGGTTGGCATTTTGTTGGCCGATGGCGGCGACTGGTGCCTCGGCATCTTTCTCGACCGCACGTCGAAGCCCTTTCGAGACTCCGAAATCACCATGCTGAACGAGCGCTTTCCGGTATTTGCCGCGCTACAATTGCGCGACCTCGAAAGTCGACAGCCACAGAACCATCAGTCAAAACCGGGCATGAAGCCACTCAGTGAGCCGCGCATTCCCGATGGTTTGTGGCTTGAACTCAGCGACCGCGAACGCCAGCTTGTGCAGTTGGTCCTGGCGGGCCATCCCAGCGCAACAATCGCGGAACGTCTGGGCATCACAGTAGGGACCGTCAAAAACCACCGCCGCCGCATTTATGAAAAGCTCGACATAACCACCGAGCGTGAATTGTTCCTGCAATTCTTTCAGGCCGGATCAGGCTTTCGATGATACCTCTCGCTGCTATTCCCACTCCAGTTCGGCATAGGCAGTTGTGGCGTTGCGCTCGTTATATTCGTCGAACAATTTCCATTTTGTGCGCTCGCTTTGACCGGCGTTGGTGACTGCCTGGGCAAGTGGAATGCCCGCCTTGATCGCGGCGCGAAGGTCTGTCGCCAACGTTTCGAAATAGCGGCGTTCCGGCGCGATTGCGTCCGGCCATGCCGATGGCGAGGGACCGTGACCCGGTACGACGCCGCGCGCCGGGATGGCGGCGAGTTCGTCAAGCTGGCGCATCCAGCCAAGTATGGAGCCATCCATTGTCGGAAGGTGTCCAAGGAACACCAGGTCGCCCGCAAACAGTATGCCGCTTTTGCGATCCATGATTGTTAGGTCGTTGTCCGTATGGGCGGGCTGCCATGCGCGCAAATCAAGTTTGCGGTTTCCCAGGTCCAGTTCCATGCGGTCTGCAACAAGCACTGTCGGCGGGATGATTTCGACGCCGCGCATGAGTTCGTCGCCAAGCTGGCGGCGAAAGCTTTGCAGATAGAACGCGCCGCGTGCTTCCAGTGCTGCCGGAAGGTTGGCGTGCCCAACGATTTGCGCTCCAGTTTCCTTGAACGCAGCATTTCCGAAAATGTGGTCGGGATGCATATGCGTGTTGATCAAATAGCGGAGCGGCTTGTTGGTGATTTCCCGGATTGAGCGCAGGAGTTCCGCGCCTTCCAGATAGCTGCCGCCGCTGTCGATCAATGCCGCGGATTCTGTGCCGACAACGAGGCCGACATTGCAGATCGCGCCTTGATTGGCTGGCTCCATCAATTCTTCTGCGCCGGTGAAAGCATAGATGCCATCGGCGAGGAGCTTCAACGTGGGTTGGGCAGCGGCGCGCGCGGGCGCGCGAAGAAGGGCGGTGGATGCGGCCCAACCAAGCATTTGGCGGCGCGTGAGAAGCGTCATCGCAATCAGCCTGTGTGCGGGAACTTTTCCCTGAATGAGCGGTGAAGGTCGTTCATGACTTGCGGATTGCGGTATTCGCGCGGGAGCCTCACGTCGAATATGCCAAGCACATGTGCGGGGCGCGCTGAGAGAGCGACGATGCGGTCGGAAAGCATCAGCGCTTCGTTGAGATTGTGCGTAACCATCAATGCAGTGGTGGGGCGCTCTGACCAGACCGTCAGCAACAGGTGACGCAGTCGCTGCGCCGTTTGTTCATCCAGCGAGACGAAGGGCTCGTCCAGCAGCAGGATGGATGGCTCAATCGCAAAGGCGCGGGCAAGAGCGGCGCGGCGCGCAAGGCCGAGCGAGAGCTCGGACGGATAGAGCTTGCGCATGGCGGAAAGGCCGAGCGTTTCAAACAGCGCGTCGAGTGGTTTGCTGCGCATTTCGAGTGGCATTGCCAGCCGCACATTTTCCTCGACGGTGCGCCACGGCAGGAGCGTCGGTTCCTGAAAGACGGCGGCGATGCGTCCGCCATCCGGGAGTTGCACCGAGCCGGAATAGTCCTTGTCGAGACCGAGCAGTATGCGCAGCGTCGTGGTCTTGCCGCAGCCGGAGGGCCCAAGCAGGCAGGCAAATTCGCCATGCCGCACCTCGAATGCGAGGTCGCGCACCGCGGTGAGTGATTCGCCGTCAGCTGGGTGGAATGTCTTGTCGGCGATTTCGACCCTAAGCGGGACGCCGACGCCAACGGGTTGCATGTCGTTCAAAGGGCTGCACCAGAATGAGTTCTATCAAGAGCATTATGGCTACGAAAGCCAGCGTATAGGCAAGAATCGCGGCCACGTCGAAGGTCTGGAAATAGAGGTAAATTTGAAAGCCAACGCCGTTTGAACGGCCGAGCAATTCCACGACCAGCACGATTTTCCAGATGAGCGCGATACCGGAACGCGACGCGGCTGCGATGTAAGGTTGCAGTTGCGGAAGCAGAATGTGACGCAGGCGCTCCCAAGCGCTGAAGCGATAGACGGTTGCGAGTTCGCCATAGCGCGGATCGAAAGCCCGCGCGCCTTCGCGCATGGTCACGATGACGTTCGGTATCTTGTTCACTGCAACGGCGCCGATTGCTGCAAACTCATTCAGGCCGAACCAGATATAGGCGAGCACGATGATGACCAGCGCGGGCAGGTTGAGGAACAGCACAACCCAAGGACTGAAAAACCTGTCAGTGCGCTGCCTCATGCCCAAGGTGACGCCAATCACCGAGCCGATAATCATTGCGAGAATAAAGGCAGCGGCGACGCGCATCAGCGTCATGCCGAGATGGTAAAAGAGTTCGCCGCTGGCGGCGTCACGAATGAGAACATCCAATACGGCGGCAGGAGTGGGAAATGCTCTGCTCGGCCAGAGCGACGAGGCAACCGCCCAGATTGCGAGGAGTGCTGCGAGGGAAGCGACCACACTTGCAAAGGGCAAAAAAGAAGGCCGTGCGCGTTTCCGGGGCGGGATTGGTTGCAATACGGCTGCGGGTCGATTGTCGATGCCTATGCCCGGTGCGGTCATTCAAACAAACCCGACCAGTATGTTCCAGGTGCCATTGTTGCGGCCTTGCCGACAAGCTTCTCGCCGCCGATGGAAGCGAGCACTTCGTAAAGCTTTGCAGCGTCCGAGGCATCATCGACGATAGGGCGAGCTCGGAATGCCCTCCCGGTAGCGATCCCGCAGGGTTTCCAGTTCCTTGCCTTCTGCACGCATGACCGGCGCAAGGCGCTGCCATTCCTCGTTGGAGGCGCCGAGCAGCTTCTTCGTGTCCGACGATGCGGCGATAAAGCCGCGCAACGCTGCCTCGTTTTCCTTCGCCCATTTGTCATGAACGACATAGCCGAGCGAGGCTACCGGCCCCTTTGCGCCAAGGGTGAGGGCGGCGTCGTTTGCGCTGGCAAGACGGCGAAAGCCATTGGCTTCAAGGCGCGCACAGAAGTGCCAGAAGTTGAGAACTGCATCGAGTTCGCCTTGCATCGCTTTTTCGGACATGAGAGGCGGTGCGCCATAAGCGATTTCCGCGTCGGTGGTAAGGTCAATGCCATGATCGCGCTTCGCAAGCGCTTGCAGGAGCAGCCAGCTTTTATCCAGTGGCCCGCCAGCGACGCCAATTTTCTTACCTTTCAAATCCGGAATAGTCTTGATGGGTGAATCCTGCTTGACCATGATTGCGCCAACAGCTGTAGAATACGGGATGAGCGCGACATCCTCACCCTCCGAACGCAGGCGCGACACCCATAGCCAATCGGAAACGATCAGATCGATCTCGCGGGCCAACATGGCGACGTTGGTAGCGTCTTCTCCAGCAAAATAGACCACCTCGACATCGACATTATGAGCCTTGTCGAAGCCGTTGTGTTTGAGACTGTCCAATTCCCAATTCACCGTGCCGAACTTGAGAACGCCGACGCGAATTTTCGGACTGCCCTGCGCGCGCAGGGTTGGGGAAAACACCAGGGCTGTGCCGCCAGCCAGCGCGCCAAGTGCAGCGCGACGAGTAAAGGAAACGCGTGTCATATATTTTGCCCTCGGTCTGGGAATGAACATTTCCAGCGGACGACCTTAACGGTCGGATGCAGTTCGGACCATTTCGCGATTTCGAGCGGTGCAAGCCACATGCAATGCAATAGAGAGCCGCGATTTTCAAAATGGAGATGTTCGTCACGGCAAGCCGTCGGGTTTGCCGACAGACAGACGGTGAGGATCAGATCGATCATGTTCATGCGAGCACCTCCGGTCCTGCTTGTGCAGGATTGGACCGCCATATCGAGTGACCGCCGGTGCCAAAGCGGTTCACAATAAAATTTAAGCCTTACGGCCGCCCTGCGTCAACACGGCATAGTTCCATGGACCTTGGTATGATTGACTCGGCGAGGCTTGAGAATAGGTTGCGCATGTTCGACTGCGCCTTCGATGGCGCGGTTCGGCTCCGGATGGGCACCGTGAGCGATCTGAAGGAAACCAAATGCGAGTTGCTGCAATTGTAGCTGCTGCCGCGGTGTTGACCGTGTCGGCAAGCCAAAGCGGGGCGCAGGATGCTGCCGCGGGAGAGAAGGTATTCGCCAAGTGTAAGGCGTGCCATGTGGCGGATAAGGATCAGAACAAAGTTGGCCCGTCGTTGTTCAAGCTGAACGGTCGCGCCGCCGGTACGCACCCCGATTTCAAATATTCTCCGGCAATGATGGATGCTGGCAAGGCGGGTCTGGTTTGGGACGATGCCAAGCTGACGGAATATCTGAAAGACCCGCGCGCTATGGTGAAAGGAACCAAAATGGCGTTTGCAGGGCTGAAGAATGACACCGACATCGCCAATGTCATCGCCTATATCGATCAGTTCAAATAAGGTCTAGGCGGCCTGCCTGCCCTGAAGAGCGGCGGGCAGGTCTGCGAGACTGTCGAGAACAAGATCGGCGCCAAGTTCCTCCACAGGAACCTTGCTGTACCCGCCACGGATGATGATGACGGGAAGCCCGGCATTGCGCGCGGCTTCCACATCTGTGGTGCTGTCGCCAACCATCACCGCATTGTTTCGGTCGGCGTGTAGCCGTTCCAAAGCGAGATAGAGCGCGTCCGGTGCGGGCTTTTTGTTTGCAATCGCATCGCCGCCTATAACCGCGCCGAAATCCCCGTAAATGTGAAAATGCTCAAGCACTTCGCGGGTTGGCGCTTGCGGCTTGTTGGTGACAAGGGCGAGCTTAACGCCAGCGGCGCGCAATTGCTGTACGGCAGAGCGAGCGCCGGGCATGAGCGTGGTCAGGCCGGTGAGGTGGCTGTTATAGATCGGCGTCATGTCACGCTGGGCCTGCTCTAATTCCGCCCCGGTAAGTGGTTTTCCCGAAGCGGCAAAGGCGCGTTCGACCAGCTTGGCGACGCCGTTGCCGATCATGGCCTTGGCCTGTTCGAGCGTGACCGGCGGCAGATTGCGTGTCTCGAGCAATTCGTTGACTGCGGCGTGAATATCCGGCGCTGAATCGATCAGCGTGCCGTCAAGATCGAACAGAACTGCGTCGGGCAATCGGCTGGTCGTCACGCTGCATACGCCTTCTTCATGGCGCCATCCGAAGCTGAGCGGATGGCGGCGATATTCTTGCGATAGGCTTCCTCGGTGCCGCCTTTGAACACGGCGGAGCCGGCGACAAGCACGTCAGCACCCGCTGCCGCGACCAGCGGTGCGGTTTCAGGCGTAACGCCACCATCAATCTCGATGTGGATGGGACGGTCGCCGATCATTGCTTTGACGCGGCGCACCTTCTCTATGACGGCCGGAATGAAAGCCTGACCCCCGAAGCCGGGGTTGACGGTCATCAGCAGGATGAGATCGACGCGATCCAGAACATATTCAATGACGCTTTCAGGCGTTCCCGGATTAAGCGAAACGCCTGCCTTTTTGCCGAGATGGCGAATGGCCTGCAATGAGCGGTCCAGATGAGGTCCGGCTTCCGCATGGACAGTGATGTAATCGCAACCAGCTTCTGCGAAGGCTTCCAGATAGGGATCGGCGGGAGCGATCATCAAATGGCAATCGAAGATCTTGTCAGTGCGATTGCGCAGCGCCTTGATGACCGGCGCGCCGAAGGTGATGTTCGGCACGAAGTGACCGTCCATAACGTCCAGATGAATCCAGTCGGCTCCGGCGCGAACGATGATTTCGACTTCATCGCCGAGCTTGGAGAAATCCGCAGAAAGGATCGATGGGGCGATGAGTGTTTTCGTGGTCATTCAGGTTCTCGCTTTCCGCTGAACGCTTTGACGCCTGCGTGCCGCGCGGTCAAGCCCTGTCCAGATGCGCTGTTACCCGTTCCAAAAGCCAGTTCCACGCTTCTTGCTCATGCGGACCGGCGGTCTTTTCAATCGCGATTGAGAGATAGGCAAGTTCAGCTTCGATCTTTTCGCGCGGGAGCATGTGCAGGCGGCTGGCGAGAATGGCAAGTTCCAGCACAGCCGCCTTTGCGCGGTTGAAACCGGTGAACGGTGCGTGGTTTTGTTCTGTGGCAACGCTACATTTGAAACGCGGGCGCACAGGATCGTCGGCGAAATGTTCGACGCGCAGCACGGAATGGGCGAGTGCGGCTTCGATACGGGGAACGGGGCAATCTGTTAACGGCACGGTGGGCCAGTCTTTGCGCCCGGTGAGACACCCAGCGAAGATGCGAACATCATCTGTGTAGTTGGCGACGGCGAATGGCACCTGTGCCAAATTTTCCAGTGTTTGCGAGGGGCGGAAAGGCGCGATGATCCAGCCGTCACCATCCGCAATGATGCCAAGCGGTGCGATGTGCACGTGGCCTTCGGAATTGACGGTGGTGAGGATCGTTTCGCGGATATAGGGCATTACTGCTCCTTCTTTCCGCGTAGCGTGTGACCTGCTTCGCGAAGGCGCAGGCGATCCTGTTCGGGCAGGTCGGCACCCACGCCCCAGTCCAGCGGCTCATCCTGTGCGTAGCGCTTACCGAGCTTCCATGCGGTTTCCGCTTTGGAAAGCTCCGCGCCGAGATAGAAGGCATGGCCGCCATCGTTTTCGACGCCGAGTTTCGGGAACAGATCGAAGGCGTCCCGCGCGACGTGATGGCCATTGGCGTTGAAAATGTGAATACCGTCTTCGGCGGTCATAATGCGGTAGTTGTCGTCGCGAACATCCGTCGCGAGGCGGTCAATGTCCTCGATAGTAGAGGGATATGGCTTACGGTCGTGAGCTTGCAGCAGGCCGTTGCTATAGCCACGAGGGAGGGCCGCATCGCGGCGCGCGGCAAACAGGACGCGGCGGGCGATATCGTGTTCCTCAACGGTGCGGTGCGTGTGCGGGCTGACATTTACGACGAGCACGTTGCGGATGGAAAGTTCGGAGCAAATGCCGCCGAGTAGCGCCGTAATGCCCGACGTATCGGCATCGGTGAGTTCGGTGAGATTGCCTGTGCCCATCAGCAGTTCGATGTTCGGCCAGCGCTTGCGGGCTTCGAGAAAGCGGCCAAGGGATTGCGAGAAGCCGAAGTGGATAGGGTCGAGAACGGGGTCCGCAATGAAGGGGATGCCTAAGGCTTGCGCAGCGGCAATGGCGCGCCCAAGTGAATCCAGATCGCCGGGCTGAGATGGTATGAGGATGGGTGTTGCGCCGGTTTCAAGCGCGAGATGCAGCGAGTGTTCGGTGAGGCTCAACAGGTAGTGTGCGCCTGCCTCCGCGCCTGTGCGCAATTCGTCGATGTTGGCGGAATCGACGCTGACGGTGTGGCCTTCTGCGATGAGTGCGCGAACGGCATCGGCCAGATGCGGGAACGGGGTTTCGGGCAGGCAACCGAGGTCGATGACGTCTGTGCCTGCGTCTGCCAACTTGCGCGCACGGGCGAGAATGGCGGGCACGTCCATCATCGATGCTTCCACGATTTCCGCGAAAATGCGCATGTCGTGCTGCGAGAGATCGGGCGGGAGGTCCTTTGCGACCAAGGAATGCGGGAAGGTCGGCGATTTCGTCTGGTCCGCGCAGGAACGGGACGCCGAAATGTTCGCTAAGCCGGTCAATGTCTCCACGAAAACGGCCGGGGAGGATGACGCGATCCGTGTCGGGTTCGATTGTCAGCCGCCGCATGATGATCTGCTCGGTCATCAGGGCGGCAACCTTCACACCAATGTCGATGATCGACCATTGAAAATCAGGGTCGCGAAGATCGGCAAGCTGCCGTTCCAGCCTTGCGCGGGCGAGATGCCCGGTGACGAAGGCCAGTCGCTCAGCCATCGGCGCCCAACTCTGCCTGACGCGCACGGATGGCGGTTTCCAAGTCGGCAAGGGACTCGACCACTTGCGTGCGCTCGAAGGACTTCAGCCGTTCCGTATTTTCGAGGTCGATGGGTCGCGGATAGACTTTTACCGGACCGTCCGGAGCCATCGTCGTGAGTTCCGGTGCGGTGTCGCAGGCAAAGACGATGGCGGGCACGCGGCATTTGCCTGCCTGCGCGAAAACGTTGGTTGGTAGCGTGTCCGAGATGCCCCACACGCATTTTGCAACGGTGTTGGAGGTGGCGGGCGCGATGACCGTGGTGTGATAGACGCCGTGGTAAAAGCCGCCGACAGGAACGGAACTGGCGGTTTTGTCGTGCAAAACGCGTGTGGTGTCGGGAAAGTCGAGCTTCAGTCTGTACATGCGAAGCACTTCATTCGCGGCTTTGGACACAAACACGTCGCAATGGCGCAGCTCGTGAATGAGCGCAAAGCTCTCGACAAAGAAATGGCCCGATCCGGTCAAAGCCCAAGCCCAGCGCGGCGTGTGCAGCTTTGCCATATTCAGCCCGTTCTCCTGATTCCGGTGTGAGCAATTTGTATGCCGGGCAGTGTATCGTTGGCGAATGAAAGATGGCGAGGGCCAGCGACATAAAGTGCGGGTACTTTCTTCGCGAAGTAGGGAAATGCTGCGTCGACAATGCCGCGTGCGGATAGTGTTTCCGGCGTGTCGTGGGCGGCGAAATCGTCGGTCTGCTTGATGAGAGTGAGGGCGGTCGCGTTGATCGTTTGGCAGAGCCAGGCAGCGAGCGAATCCGAGGTTATATCCCATGAAGCAGGGATTGCTGGATCGCTGAGCGCCATCTGCGTCGGGAGCCAGACGGGTATGCGGTGCTTATGGAGCGCGGTGCGGATTTCCTGAACGGTGCGCGCGGGATCGAGCCGGTCGGTGCGGTCGATCAGCACTTGGCCGAACTGCTCCATCGCGAGCATGGCCATGACATGTGCGGCGCTGTCCGAAAAGCCGAGCGCAGGCTGGGCTTCGCGCACGGCATCGGCGAACGGTCCGCCGCCGGGTACAAGAACGAGCGGCAATTTTGAAGCTTCAATTGCGGTGAGCCAAAGGGGGAGGGAGGCCGCTGTCGCGGCGCTTCCACCAAGTTTGACGACGAAGCAGTTCAAGCGCCCGATCCTTTTTTGCCAGTGTCGGAAATGGACGGCCATTTCGCCGCGGCTTGCTCCTTGCTGCGCACGCGCTCGATTTCGACGCCGACGCCTCCGGCGCCCAGTTCGAGCTTTTCCACGCGGACCCAGACCTTAACCACACGCGGATCGGCCAAAACATGCGCGGCGACCTGCTCGGCCAGCGCTTCGGCAAGCTGGACGTGGCCGGAGGCGACGATGGCACGAATGCCGTCCATGATGATGTCGTAAGAAAGCACATGGCGCATGTCTTCCGGGTTGCTGACCGTGCGGAGCACATCAGCGGTGACGTCAAAGCGGACCTTTTGCGTATGCCCGTGCTCGAAGCTGTACGCACCGATTTCGACTGGCAGTACAAAGTCGCGGACGAAAATGCGGTTGGTTTTGAGCGATTGATCGGCGCTGTCCGGCGAATAGCCGCGCGCGGCAAGCAGGCGATAATCCACCTGACCGCTGCGCACAGATGGCTGTTCTTCAGGGATGAGTGAGCGGATGATCTGTGCGGCTTCGAGATCGATTTTACCCGTGCGGGAATCCGCGCCGCATAGAGCCCCGCGAAAGCCGAGAAAATCGGGGAGGAATGGCAAGAGGCGTGGAACGTCAGGCGCTTCAAGCGAGCCAGCCAGCCCACACATCAGGCCGTTTGCCTTTGCGCGATTGATGAAGCCAGGAATGCGTTGCGGTGGCAGGTGGTCGAGGAGTCGTCCGCCGGATTTGTTTGCGGTGTCCATCATGACGCCGTGGAAGCCGTGGCTTTTGAATGTGTCGATCAGAGCAAAGTCCGGTGACAGGTCGGCAAATAGCACGGCAATGATCTTGGTGCGCTGCGCGAGGGGTGCGAGTGCCGCCGCACAGGCTTCCGCTTGATCGGACGGGAAAAAGCCGACCTTTACATAGCTCACGCCGGTTTCGGCGATTTCTTCCGCAGTGCTTCGGATTGTATCCGGCTGCATGGGAAGATCGCCGCACACAGCGCTGACAGGGCGACGGCCTGCGACGGCTTTGATCGTTTCGCGAATGGTGGCCGGAGCGAGTGCGCCGAGCGCACCCGCTTTGGGGTCTTTCAGGTCGACTATGTCTGCACCGGCAGCGAGCGCGATGGCAGCTTCGTCCGGGCCGGTAACGCTGGCGAGCATTTTTGTCATGGCGTTATGCGCTCCAGCCCCGCTGCCAAACGGGCAAATAGTATAGTTGTCACTAAAAGTTGACTTCGTGGCATTGCCGAAGCGGACAAGGTGGGTAAGATCATCAATGGCACCAAAATCTTTTGTTCTCAGCCTCGACATGTTCGGGCAGAGGAGTTGAGGTTATGCGTCCTATCAAGAGCACGGTGCCAATCACTCTTGCTGTTTTCATGGGTCTTTTTGCGGCGGGCGTCAACGTTGAGTTGGCGCTGGCACAGGAACAACCCAAGCCCCAAGCAACAAAGCCAGAGAAAAAGATCACTG
The DNA here is from genome assembly GCA_049840935.1 of Mesorhizobium sp. GTDB lineage: Bacteria > Pseudomonadota > Alphaproteobacteria > Rhizobiales > Rhizobiaceae > Mesorhizobium_G. The sequence continues at coordinate 45,111 of JASGJA010000020.1, read as the reverse complement.
AAATCAACGTAGGTTATCTGCGTGCTTATGCGCCGCAGCTTGCGCTTTCGGTGCTTGACGTGCCGCCGCGTGACGAAGGTGTTGCGGGCGCGAAAGTCGCGATTACCGACAACAACACGACCGGCGCATTCACCGGGCAGAAGTTCAATCTGGAAGTGGTCGAGGTTAAGCCCGACGAGGATGTTACGGCGGCGTTTGACGCCATGCTGGAAAAGAGCGACCGCTATATCTTGACCGATCTTTCGGCAAAACAGCTTCTCTCCATCGCAGACAAGGCGCGCGACAAGGGCATTTTGTTGTTCAATGTGGGCAATACGGACGACAGCCTGCGCGAGGAAGATTGCCGGATCAATGTATTCCACACCGCGCCGACGCGTTCGATGCTTGCGGACGGACTCGCACAATATCTGATCTGGAAGCAGTGGCCGAAATGGGTGCTGATTTACGGCTCGCATGAGCGCGACAAGCTGTTCGCAGATGCGCTGCGCCGGGCTGCGGAGCGTTTCGGCGGTCAGATCGTTGGCGAAAAGGAATTCAAGGATACAGGCACCGCCAAGCAGACAGATTCAGGCGTTGTGCAAATTCAGAAGCAGATGCCGGTGTTTACGCAGGATTTGCCGGACCATGACGTGGTGCTGGTGGCCGACGAAAGCGAAGTTTTCGGCAGCTATCTGCCGTTCCGCACATCGATTCCAAGGCCGGTTGCAGGGACTGCGGGCATGATACCGTCGATCTGGCACCCTGCCAGCGAGCAATGGGGCGGGGCGCAGATCCAGAATCGGTTTGAGAAGGCATCGGGCCGCCGAATGCTTTCCAAAGACATGGCCGCCTGGACGGCCGTGCGTGTCGTTGGGGAGGCGGCAACGCGTACACCGGATGCCGATGCAGCGAAGATGGAAGAATTCATTCGGTCGGACAAATTCTCCGTTGCGGCGTTTCGTGGGCAAAAGGTTACGTTTCGGAATTGGAACCTGCAGATGCGTGAACCGATTTTTCTCGGTGACGGTCGCGGGGTGATTACGACTTCGCCGCAGGAGGGCTTTCTGCATCAGGTTTCGGAACTGGATACTCTGGGCGTGGACAAGCCGGAGACGAAGTGCGTGCTGAAGTGAGAATAATCGGGAGGAGTTTGATGAAAACTGGACCACTGGTTCTGGGAGTCGCCTTTGCTGCCTTGATCTCGGGCAGTCCTGCCTTTGCCTATATGGCGTATGTCTCCAACGAGAAGGACAACACCGTCACCGTTGTCGATACGGACACCAAGGAGGTTGTGAAGACGATCAAGGTGGGGCAGCGGCCACGCGGCATCACCATCTCGCATGACGGAAAGTTTGTTTATGTCTGTGCCAGCGATGACGACAATATCGAGATAATCGATACGGCGACGAGCAGAGATTGTAGGCTCGCTGCCTCCCGGGCCTGACCCTGAGCTTTTCGTGCTGTCGCCCGATGGCAAGACACTCTACGTCGCCAATGAAGACGACAATCTCGTCACCGTCATCGACATTGAAAGCAAGAAGGTGCTTGCCGAGGTGCCGGTTGGTGTCGAGCCGGAGGGAATGGGTGTCAGCCATGACGGCAAGACAATGGTGAACACGTCGGAAACGACGAATATGGCGCACTTCATCGACACGGCGACGAATGAAATCACGCACAATGTGCTGGTGGACTCGCGGCCTCGTTTCGCAGAGTTCAAGCCGGATGATTCCGAAGTATGGGTCAGCGCGGAAATCGGCGGCACCGTGTCGGTGATCGACAATGCGACGCGCGAGGTGAAGCACAAGATCACATTCGAGATTCCGGGGCTGAGGGCAGAGTCGATCCAGCCGGTGGGTATTCGCATCACCGATGATGGCAAAAAGGCCTATGTCGCGCTCGGACCTGCCAATCGGGTCGCGGTGGTGAATGCGGAAACCTACGAGGTTGAGAAATATGTGCTGGTGGGGCAACGGGTTTGGCAGCTTGCGTTCACGCCCGACCAGAAAACAATCATCAGCACGAACGGCATTTCCAACGATATTACCTTTATCGACGTGGCGACTGACGAACCGACGCAATCCGTCACCGTTGGCGCGCTGCCGTGGGGTGTCGTGGTGTCGCCGACGAAATAGGGTGCCAAGCAATTGCCAAGGGAGAGAGAGCATAATGTCCAACTATCGTAAGATTGCGTTTGCCGTTCTGCTGGGGTCGGCCATGTCGTTGTCGCACGCTTTTGCGCAGGACAATGATGGCGATGATGATGACGACGATGCGGCCGCGCCTGCCGCTACCGAAACAGCGGCGCCTGCCGAGGCTGAAAAACCCACGCGCGCAAGCAAGGACGTGCCCGAACTGGTTCTGGGGACGAAGGAAGATCAGTTCGCCGTGAAATCAGAAGGATTTCACGCTTATTTCGGGCCAAGGCTATCGCTGGAAAATCACCGCGCAGGGCGGGCTTGAGTACAAGTTCGCGACCGATCTTTTCCGCAATGTCTGGAACAACCAGATCGTTATCAGCGATCTGGAAGTGCATATGAACGGCGCGCCCGCATGGCTGGAATTTGACGCGGACGGCACGATTCAGGTGCAGTTCACGACCGTGCGCCCTGGCATTTACACATGGTCGGTTCCCGATCTTGCGGACAAGGGCATGAAGGGCACGATTACGATCAAGTAGTTGCCGAAAGTAGCACTGCGCGCGGCAATCTTTGCGCATAGGGTTGCCGCGTTGCGGAGGAGAATGGTGTGCAGCATATGATGCCCGCCAATGGCGCGCAGGAGGTCGCGGCGCTCGACGTTGCTGCCGTCAGCCATTCCTATGGCAAGAAGCGCGCGCTGGATAATGTGTCCTTCACGATCAAGCCGGGCAGCTTCACCGTGCTGCTTGGCCTGAACGGCGCAGGCAAGACGACACTGTTTTCGCTCATCAGCCATCTTTACGACACGCGGCACGGGGTAATCCGCATTTTCGGGCATGATATTGTGCGAACTCCGGGCGAGGCGTTGCGACGTCTGGGGATCGTGTTTCAGGCGCGCACGCTCGACCTCGATCTGACGGTGCAGCAGAACCTTTCCTATCACGCTGCGCTGCATGGCATTGCGGGCGCTGAAGCGAAAAAGCGCATCGCCGCGCTGCTGAACGAAGTGGAGATGGGCGGGCGTCTGCACGACAAAGCGCACAGCCTTTCCGGAGGGCAGATGCGCCGCGTCGAAATCGCACGCGCGCTGTTGCACGAACCGCCGCTGTTGCTGCTGGATGAGGCGACGGTGGGGCTGGATGTGCAGTCGCGCGCGGGCATTCTGGCCAATATTCGCAAGCTGGTCGCGACGCGCGGCATCAGCGTTTTCTGGGCGACGCATTTGATCGACGAGGTGGAGCCAAGCGACGACGTGGTTGTGCTGTCGCAAGGGCGGTTGGTGGCGAATGGCCGTATTTCCGATGTCGTGGCGCAAACCGGCGCGAAGGATATAGGCGAGGCGTTTCGCACGCTGAGCAGGTCGGGTGAAATCATGCCTGCGGATCACGGGTTATGAGCGCTGTCGAGACAACGCCGGTCAAGGCGCAGCCCTTTACCGCTGGGCAGTATGCGGTCTGCCTCAAAGGCATTCTGGTGCGGGAAGGCTTGCGGTTTTTGAACCAGCGCGAGCGCTTCATTTCACTCGCTGGTGCGGCCTCTGCTTTGGCTCTTCATCTTTGCGGCGGGGTTCCGGCAGGTGCTCGGCGTTTCGATCATTCCGCCTTACAAAACCTATGTGTTGTACTGAAGTGTACATCACGCCCGGCCTGTGCGGCATGATTTCTGCTTTTCAGCGGAATGCAGTCGTCGCTCTCGATGGTCTACGACCGCGAGATGGGCAACATGCGGACACTGCTGGTCAGCCCGTTTCCGCGCTGGTTCCTGCTGATGTCGAAGCTATTGGCGGGCGTGACAGTATCGGTCGACGCAGGTCTATGCGTTTCTCGTGATCGCCTATTTCTGGGGCGTGAAACCGCCGCCGATCGGCTATGTGCTGGTGCTGCCCGCGCTGTTTTTGTCGGGCATGATGCTGTGTTCGCTCGGCCTGCTTCTGTCGTCGGTTATCAATAAGCTGGAGAATTTCGCCGGGATCATGAACTTCGTGATTTTCCCCGATGTATTTCGCTTCGCCCGCGCTCTATCCGCTGTGGCGGATTTCAGGAAGCCAGCCCGCTTCTGTACAAAATCTTCGTGGCAAACCCCTTCACTTATGCGGTCGAGCTGATCCGGTTCGCATTTTACGGACAGGTTGAGTGGACATCGCTGGCGGTGGTGGTCGCATGTACTGCGATTTTCCTGCTCGGCGCGATCATCGCTTATGACCCTTCGCGCGGACTTATGGTTCGCAAGCAGGACACGGGAGGAAACGGATGAGATATGCTCTGCCCGCCTTTGGCTTGGCGATATTGATGGGCGGAAACGCCTATGCGGCGCAGGGAGCCGATCCAAGCTGGCCATGTATTCAGCGCAAGGTGCCGGAACTCTCGATGGGCCAGATATGGAACGGGCCAGACCTGACACCTGCCGCGGCGAATTGGCAAGCCGACAAGGACGTTTCAGAACTCGTAACCGAACTCGCTGCGCGTCGCGTTCCAATCGCGGATGCGCAAACGGAAATACGCGGTTTGCCGCAGAAGCTTGGCCCGGACAAATTGGACGAACGCCTGAAAATGCTCGTGCAAGGGCTGTTCGATCACATGAACCATGAGCGCTCTCAGGTTATCTCCGGCATCGGACGCTACGCTCAAAAGCAGCGCGATCTTGCAGCGGAGTTACGTAAGGAAGCGTCTCAACTCGGTGAATTGCAGGCCAAACCCGGTGCCGATCAACAACAGGTTGGCGCAATGGTGGATAGGCTCAATTGGGAAACGCGAGTCTTTGAAGAACGCGTGCAGTCGCTGACTTATGTTTGCGAGGTTCCGACGATCATCGAGCAACGGCTTTATGCGCTGGCGAAGACCATTGGCGAGGTGTTGCCTAAGGAGTGAAAAGTCTACGCCAGCAGCAGGGCGACCGCAGTTGCGGCGGCGCCGTTGCTGGCTTCGTTTCGCACCGCGCGGGATGCGGGGATTATGTCGGCCAGATCGACAAAAGGTCGACCGAGCCGATCCGCCAATCGCCTGATCTGCCAGCGGCCAATGCCCGCGCCGACGACCGGCGCGTTGTCATCCAACCTTGAACCGACACGAAATGCGGCTTCGTGGACGGCGCGGAGTTGCTGCTCGCTGAACCATTCTGCAACGGAGCGCCAATCGCGCGCGTCGAGATCGTCGGCATCGCGCCCGACCATGCGGGCCAGCCGCGCCGTCGATGCCGCGATAGTTTTTTCCTTGCCGTCGGCGGTGTCGTGCTGATCATCGGCTTCGTCGAGCACACCCATGATGCGGTGCACATCAGCGATGGCGGCGAAATACTCGTTCATCAGCGGTGTGATTTGTCCGCGCACGATGGCGCTGGATGCAACGCCAAACAGAAAGGTGCGGGTAAAGCCGGTATAGACCAGCTCGCCAGTCGCGAGGCGTTCCAGAGTCAGTGTAGCCGATATTCGCGATGGAGCCGTCGCGCGTGGCGATGATGTCTGTGGTGGTCGAGCCCATATCGACAAACAAGGCGTTGCCAGTCTGCTTGCCAACGAGTGCGGCAGTTGCGTGCCAGTTCGCTGACGCAATGTCGGCGGAATAGGCCGGGGCGTCAGCCAATGGCACGAAGCCGGAGCGACCTGCATAAATGCGCGTATCAGGGACTGGCACGCCCTGGCCAATCATCTCCAGCAATGCCGCGACGCCAGCTTGCCGCGAGGGGAAGGCGTCCGTCAGTTCGCCGGTCATGGTGACGCCCGCGATGGAGCAGTTGCGGCAATGCGGAGCGGATTTCGCGAACGCATCGGTGAGCAGGTGCAGACCTCGCCAGAGCGGGGTTGCGAAGTGTCTCGGCATGCGTTACGCGGCCATTGTCCACGCGGCTGAATTTCAGGTGCGCGCCGCCAACATCGAAGCCCGCAATTGATGTATGCTTTGCTTTCATGCGTCTTGCCGTAATGAAGTGGTTTCAGCCTTGCGTATCATTCCAGTTCTCGACTTGAAAGGCGGTGTTGTCGTTCGGGCGCGTGCGGGCCGTCGAGGCGAATATCTGCCGATTGAGACGCCCCTGAGTTCGAGCGCGGAACCGGTGGCGGTGGTTGAAGGGCTGCTCAGTCTCTATCCCTTCGATACGTTTTATTGTGCCGACCTTGACGCGATTGGCGGAGCGTTGCCGAATCAGCGCGCATTGGATGCGCTGGCTGTGATGCCCAACCCGCCGACTATCTGGCTTGATGCCGGATATAACAAAGCGGGGGAGCTTGAGGTGATGTTGTCCAAGCCGAATATTCGCACAGTTCTGGGGACGGAATCCCAGGGAGACGCGGGGCTCCTGTCCAAGTTTACGGGGCATCCATCGCTCATCCTGTCGCTCGATTTTTTTGCCGATGGCTATTACGGGCCGCACGAAATTCTGGATGACACAACGCACTGGCCGCAGACGATCATTGTGATGACGCTGGCGCGCGTCGGCGTCGGCGCGGGGCCGGATATTGAACGGCTTGAGCAGATCAAAAGCCGCGCGGGGAGCAGAACGATTGTTGCTGCCGGAGGGGTGCGACATGCTGATGATGTAAAGGCACTGGCGTTGATTGGAGTCGATGCGGTGCTGGTCGCCACCGCGCTGCATGACGGGCGATTGACGCCTGCACAACTTGCCGATTTTCAGGGGTGAAAAATCAGGAAGGAGGGCAATTTGCCCTCCTGTCCCTATAGTCCCAGGAGCTTCATCAGCCGCTGCAACAGACCCTGCGGCTCAGCCGAGGGCTTCGCCTGCGCGGGGCTGTCTCCTGTCTAAGAAGCACCAAAAGGATGCTTGACCGAAATCGCGCTGCTTTGTCGCTTCGGCAGCAGTTGGCGTGCCTGCGATTGCACGGGCAAGAGCTTCCTTGGTTGCGCGATAGTTGTAGTCCTGAATCTTCGCGTCGTCCGATGCTTCCCAATGAATGAAAACGCCGACGCAGATGAACAGGTCGTCCGCTTCATTTGCGGGGATCGTGCCGTCTGCCACGCTATCCTGCACGGCCTTGGCAACAGCGAACTGTGCCGGGCCGAACATCTGCACTGCCTGCTTTGCACCCTTGATCGTGACCTTGTTGAACATAACCGTGTTTGGTTTGCAGGGCAGATTGGGTGCGATCACTGCGAGAAGGCTGGTGAAGCCGTCTTTATTGTTCGTAAGCGCGTTGCAGAATGCAGCTTCGACCGGACTGCCGCGTGGGCCAATCAGAAGGTCGATGTGAGCAACTTCGTTGCCGTCGCCGACAAGCGATTCGCCCACCATTACTTTGTTGATTTTTGCCATTGCCAATTCTCCTCCACAGATATCCAGGAGTCCAAAGACGCCGCAACCGAGCGGACGCTCGATGGACGACTATCCTTGTTGGCAGCGCCCGGAAAGGAACCGGACCGGTTGGCTAGATAGCCGCGAAAACACTGTGTCTCCGCTTCAAAATTCAAGCATTAACCCCGGCATTATGCAAGGCGGTCTGTCAACCTTTGGACGAAAAGACTAGCGACGGTCAAATCTGCCGAAGTGCCGGGATTGATGCCACGGTTTTTGAGCCGCTCGTCGAAGGCAAGCAACAGATCGTGCTGAAGGTTTTTCTGGTCGGTCGCCTTGAGGCTGGATTGAATCTCACGCGCTTCGTGCTGAACGGATTTGGCAATTTCCAGCCCCTGCTTGCGGGCGACGTGGCTGTCCGGGAAGCTGGAAAGGAAGGTCAGGTAGGCATTGATCGTGGGCCACATTCCTTCGCTAGATGCAGCTTTCAGTGCGGGGACGCCGAGTTCGAAAATGTCTTGGTAGCCGGAGATGTATTGATAAGCGATCCGGTCGCGATCTGCTGCCTCGCGCATAGCTTCCATGAGCGCTATTTTAGGCGGCTTGCGGACGTCGTTTTCGCCGCCATTGCCAAGGCCGCCGGGATTCGCGCTTGCGATGGCTTCGAAAATGTCGGCTGTGTCGTCCATCGTGATCGAGTCGAGGGCTTTGCCGATAGTGGCGCGCAGTTGGGCAGTGCCTGATTCGGCGGCGACGGCAATCGGGGCGCATAGCAACAGGATGCCGAGATTGGTGTTCATTCCGACGGCTGTGCGGGTGGCGCGAACCGCTTCAAGAATGCGCCTACCGAGAGGTAGGGCGGGATCTGTCAGCGGGCCGGATGAGACGGAAGCGCTGGTCAGGAAATGTGCAACCTCCATGCCGTGACCATCAGCAAAGCGATGCACATTGCCGGGCTTGAGAGCGTCGATTTCCCGTTCGCAGGCGTTTAAATAGGCTGCGCGGATGTGGGCTCGGTTCATCGATTGGATGCGACCAGCCGCAAGCTTCGTTCGCCCAGACCTGCAAGGAGAGCGTCAGCAATGGCGGCGGAAATATCGACCTTGACGACGGATTGCAGGCCCGACCATGCGGGCATGCTGTTGACTTCCAGAACGAAGAGCCGACCGCTAGTGTCGCGCACGAGATCGACTCCTGCGAAATCTGCGCCGACTGCTTCCGCTGCTGCAATGGCGAGGCGTTCGAGTTCCGTGCGGTCCTCGTCAGTAGCGGCTTCCGGCGAAGCGCCGCGATTGACGTTGGAAATCCAGTCTGTGCTGCGCCGCTGCATGAGGGCGACGGCGCGGTTTGCGCAGACAAAGACGCGATAGTCGTGAAATGGAGGGCCACTGCGCTCGATGTAGTGTTGCAGATAGTAGGTGTCGGCGACGGCTTCGCGCGGGGGTAGGTCCGCGACGGAATCGATGCGCTTAATGCCGCGACCCTGCGCTCCGAACAAAGGCTTGATGACGAGCGGCACAGGTTCTCGCTCGACGATTTCGCGTGCGGCGTCGTGGCCTTCGACCGCAAAGGTGCGCGGTGTGGGGATGTTGGCGTTGGCGAGCAGAAAGCTGGTCATGGATTTATCCACGCAGCGCTCTATTGCTTTTGCTGAGTTCCAAACGGGTACGCCTAGCGCTTCCAGCGCGTGCAGTATGCCGAGGCGGCGCGTCACCGCTTCAAAGCTACCCGCCGCAATAGAGCGGACGAATACAGCATCCGGCAAAGTCGCGAAGCCGGGTATCGCGATGCCATGCGGTGCGCCGGTATCGAATGCAATTGAGGCGAGCGGCAGGCTGGTGATTTTCGCGCCGCCCGCACGCAGCCCACGCGCCAGCGCTTTGGACTGCGGGCCAGTGCGATCATTGCAGATGAGGATGTGCGGCATTTTTATCCCAGACTGCGCTCAAGCATTGCTATATCGCGAGCGCCGGTGCGGAAGGTTTCGCCCGTGTCGATGGCGGTTACGATGGCTTCAGCGGGACTGAAAAGCAGCGGATCTATGGCATAGAAATCGCCTTTGAATGCCTTGAAGATTTCCGCAAAGGACTTGCCGTGGTCGCGTGAGGTGGTGCTGGGTAGTTTCTCGGCGAGGCGGCGTGCTTCATTTGCCGGACCTTTGACAAATAGCTGCACCAGACCGCCATAGATGATGGCGTCGTTTGTGCGGCCCATCGCCGTGAGAAAGTCAGGATGCGGTGCGGGCAGTGGCGCAGAAGCCGCGCCATCCACGATATTCTCAAGCGGGAATTTCAGATCGTTTGCCTTGTGAAGCGCGACTTCCAATACGCGCGCGACGATCTGCGCGGTTCCGGCGAGGCTCTGCGTCGGCGCGTAAATGAAGGCGAGGCGATCCGGCGCGAGGCCGGTGGCTTCCGCAACCTTGCGCACGACAGCCTCAACGGGTGGCTTGGAGGTTTCCAGAATAAGCACGCCGTTTTCGGCCTGTTCGCGATAGGACAGCGTTTCAAACAGAGGTTCGACGCGGGCAAGCGCGCGAGCGGGACCAGAACCCATTGCGAAATAATCGCCGCTGGAGAGGTTCCAGCCCGCATATTGCGCAGCGAGGCAGGCAAGGACCGGCTGGGACGAGCGCACCTCAAGCGTCAACGGCCATTGCGAGGTGGAGCGGTCGATCCCGGTGATGATGGTGCCGAGGCCCCCCATTGCGGCGCGCGCCATTTGCAGGCCCGCTTCGATGCTGCCGATGCATTTTGCTCCGGCGTCGATCAGTGTTTCGCCCAATGGGCCTTTTGATGGGGTAACGCGCAGTCGCGCGGCGTCGCGCTGCATTTGTTCAACGATTTGCGTTGCGCTCGCATTCAGCGACATAGCTGTTCCCTCATAGTGCGCGCATTGCGTTTCAAATTCAGGCGAGCGGCGGCGGCGGTTTGGCCAGTGCCGAAGATGCTGCAAATGGGATCGCCCGGCGCAAGCCTGCTGCCTGCGGTCTGATGATCGGCGGTCCAGGCAGGCCATTCAAAAGCGGGCAGGCTGATAAGCTCCCGGTCCGCATAGGCAATCATGGAAGCGGCGGAGCCGGACTGGCGCGGCAGGGTGAACGGCTCGCCACGGCAGGCGCGCAGATGCGCTTCGAAAAGCGGAGCCGCCGGGTCGTCGAAAATGTCGAGCGTCGCGCCGGGGCGCGGATTGATTTCGAGCAGGATGTAACCCTCGCGCGTGCGCATGAAATCGGCACTGCAAAGGCCAACAAGACCGGTTAGTGCGGTGAGATCATCAAGCCATTTACCAATGCGCTCGGCGTTTCGGTTTGAAAAACGGGCGAGGCGGACGGCACCACCATAACGATAAGGCGCTCCGGGCGCTGGCGATTGCCACTGGCGGCTGAAGCCGACAATATGCGCGCGTTGCCCATCGCCGATAAAGAGCGCGGAAATAGGGGTGCCAACGAGGCGCTGTTGATAATAGCTGCCTTCGCTTCTTGCTTGCGCAGCGGTTTGAACATGCGCGCCGCCTGCGGCTCCCGCGACCTTCATCAGCCAGTTTTTAGGATCGGGCGGAGCGGAGCGGCGCATTTCGGGATGCGGAATGCCAAGCGCGGCGCAATCGGCGGCGAGCGTTTCAGGATGCTTGATGCGCTGGATCGTTGCCCCGCTGTTTCCCGCGAGTGGATGGTGGGCGGCCAGGCGATCGACAAGATCGGGCTGGCGCTCGAAGCCGGAGCCCAAAACAAGGCTTTCCAAGGTTTCAGCGTTGGCGAGTTTTTGGAGTTCATCGAGAATGGCTGCGGGTTCGACGCCTCGATGCAACGCGCCCGGCAAGCGGGCCGTGCGGGCACAGGCGGCGACGGTGTCGAGATCTTCAAAGAAGTCCGCGGCAAGCACGCGATAGCCAGCGCGGCGCGCGGCCTGAGCCAAGGCGCGAGCAGAAACCGCTGCGATGAGAACGGTCCTATTTGGCGATTTCGCGAGCAAACGAGAATGCATCCTGAAAATCGAAAGCGACGACTTTATCCGCCTCGATCATCTTTCTGAAAAGCCCGGATTCGACCTTGTACTTAACATTACCTATGGCGAGTGGGCCAATGCCCACAGATTTTGTATCGGGAATGGCCTCGCTGTCGGCGTGGACAGTCAAACCTTCGACGCCTGCGGGTGGCACGGCGTTGACATCGGCGGCCACAAGCAAGTGCGTCGCGTCGTTCAAATGATCTTTGGAGAGAACCTGAACGCCCGCCTTTGCGGCAGCCAGAACGACCTCTGCATCAGCCGCGATGGCACTTTTGTGCTTGTCTGTCGAACCATCAGCCACACCGACAGTGACACCAAAGCGGTCTTTCATTTCTTCGGCAATAGCTTTCACGCGCTTGGTGCCGTCATGGCCGACTATGGTTACCTCCGCGCCTTCCTTCGCAGCGATGACCGCAGTGCAAAAGCCGACCACACCTGTCGCGCCGAAGATTGCGATTTTCGTTCCTTTGAGGGTGCGGTCAAACTTCTTTGTGAGGGATTTTTCGACCTTCGCGACCATTGCGGCAGCGGTCGTGAAGGAGCCAGCGGGATCGGCAAAGACAGATAGCTGGAAGGGTGGAACCATTGCCTTTTTTGCTGCCTTGAACATGTCGAGCGAGAGCGTCACGTCCTTCCCGGCGATGAAAAAGCCGGTCGCAACGCCAGCGTCTGGAGGGCGCGAGAAGATCGCGTCCTGAACAAGCCCGGTTACTTCGTCCAGCGTGACGCCGGTGTAGGGGATGACAGCATCGTAGCCCGCGTCGAGTGCCATGTTCACGTCGAACGGAACTCATATGCTTGAGGGGCGTTATCATATGCAGAATATGCTTGCGTGGCATTGAGTCTCTCTTGGATTAGCTGCCGACGAGGCCGAGTTCGGTGGTGCTGATGACCGCACCGCGATTGCGCCCGCATACGATCCTGATTTCCAAACCGTCGGGCAGGGATGGGATGGCTCGCGACATGGCTTGTGCCATCTGCTCGCTGGGAGCGAACGCAAAGCCGGTCGGCCCCCATGAGCTTTGGCCTATTCCCGCCGCACCTTGGGCCTGCAATTGCAGGATTGCTTCCTTCACTCGATGCGAGGTGAAAATGCCGCCGCCTTGCGCCGGTGCAAAATGATTGCCAACGAGTTGCTGCATCTGCGTGATAGCCGAGCCGAATGAAGCGAAGTCGCGGTTAACGAGCGCGGGCATGACGCCTAGCAAGACGAGCCGTGCGATTTCGTCAACACCCGATTGCGGGAAAGCGGGCAGAGCGCGAAACGCCTCGATTTCATTTTCGCCATGAAGGCCCTGCGTGTGATGATCGAGCACAAGGATAGCGCGCCAATCTTCCGGAAAGGGCAGGCGCGCAACGACCGGAGGCGGCGCTCCGCTGCCATCATTGCCTGCGTCGACGATGATGCCTCCTTCGGCAAAGCTGGCTATGCCAACGCCGGAACGCGCGCCGCGTGACAAGATCATGGAATCGCCATCCGGGTCGAGCGGCAGGCCGTGGAGTGTTCGGAGAGCGGCGGCGACTGCGAGCGCAATCTGCGTGCCGGAGCCGAGGCCAGCGTGGCACGGAATGGCCTCCTCGACGATCAGCCGGTGATTGCTACGAATGCCGAGATGCCGCTCCATAGCGGCAAGGTAGGCTGATGCCCGGTTTGCCTCCGGGCCTTCGATATGGGTTTCGCTGCCGCGCGAAAGCGTCAGCACTGTTTCCGGCTCGGAAAGCGGCAAGCCGATACTGCCGAAGCGCCGACCTGCGCCGCCGCTCGGATCGAGAAAGCCCAGATGCAGACGGGCAGGCACTCTTATGGTGACGGAACGCGTCATCTGCTCCCCTGCGGGTGCACTGAAAGGTTCAGTAGTGTTAAGGTGCCCACACGCATGATAGCGGCTTTCCCTGCCGGGGCAAGCGCAGATGGGAGATTCCTGATGAGCGAGAAGTCGACGGAGAAAGTCTATTCGGAAGAGGAAATCACGGCGAAGCTTGCAGCCGAGCTACCGAAATGGCGCTACGAAAACGGCTGGATAAGGCGAAAGTACAAGACGCATAGCTGGAAATCGACGCTGATGGTCATCAATACCGTCGGGCATCTGGCGGAAGCCGCGTGGCACCATCCCGACATCACAGCATCTTATGCATGGGTCGAGGTGCGTTTGATGAACCATGCCGCGAAAGGCATCACCGACAAGGATTTCGAGCTTGCGCGCAAGATTGAAGATGTTGTTCAGTGGCAACCCGGCGCCGAAGGTGGGGCGCTGGAAGGCACGCCGCAAACGGACCAGCGCTTTGCCTATGTAAAATATGATTGAGTGAATTTCGCGGATTGCGTTTCGCCAATTCACGGTTTTAAAATTACGGCGGCACCAGAAAGCAGTTGAGTGAATGGCGGTTGCGTGGATCGGCAACCGGGAGGTGACTGGCCAGCAGGCCGCCCAAAGGGCGGCGGAATTGCTAGCCGAGAGCAGGTGCCCGGTTTTCAGTCTCGATGGTGATGTTCATGCTTGGCGGGCCGCGATCATGCTCGCCGAGCGCGTTGGCGCGACCTATGACCAACTGGACGGCGATGTGCTGGCGCGCGAAATCGCGCTGTTCACGGAAAAGGGCGGGATTACTGTTGCGCCCGGCGAAATGCGGCGGCGTGCCGATTGCATCGTTATGGTGGGCCAGCTTCCGGCGGCAAGTCGCAGCTGGATGAAGGAGCTTGTGGTGAGCGCGCCCGATCTTTCAGGCGGCGGCAAGCGCAATGTGTTTCGGATTGGGGCCGGTTCGGGTTCGGGCAAGGAGATAGCGGCTGGCGATGGCGTTGCGCAGACGCTTGCAGCGTTGCACGCGCAGTTGGCGGGACGCTCGTCGGCCATAACCGTGAAAAATCTGGCGACGTTTCGCAAGGCGCTGGACGAGGCTGCTTACACCGCCTTTGTGTATTCAGGCGCGGGGTTGGATGAACTCGGCATCGAAATGCTGCAAGGCATTGTTGCCGACATCAACAAGGCGAAGCGCGCAGCTACGGTGCTGCTGCCCGCCAACGAAGACGCTTGGGGTGGGGCGCTTGCCTCGACATGGATGACGGGCTTTGCACCGCGCACGGGGTTTGGGCGTGGAATGCCGGAATATGATCCGTGGAGGTTCAATGTTGCCCGCATGATCGCGGAGGGTGAGGCTGATTTGCACCTCGTGCTTTCGGCGAGCCGGCAGGCGTTGGCGTTACCGCGCAAGGTGAAAGCAATCGCGGTTGCCAACACCGGCAAGCCGGTGGCGAATGCTGCGGTGACGTTCTCCATAGGGGCGGCGGGGATCGACCACGAGGCGGTGCGCTATTCCAGCCGGACGGGGACGCTCGTTGCAGTTGAAGCCGTAAAGCCGTCGAGCCATTTGTCCGCGTCGTCGGTTCTTCGCATGATCGCGGAGTCGCTGCCATGCTGACGCAGATCAAGGGCGGGCAGGTCATCGATCCTACGACCAATCGCTCCGACGTGGGCGATGTGTGGTTCGAGGACGGACGCATTGTTGAAGCTCCGCGCGACCGCAAGCCGCACCGAGTGATCGATGCGGCGGGCTGCGTTGTAATGGCGGGCGCTATCGATATTCACTCGCATATTGGCGGTGGTAATGTGAACACTGCGCGGCTGCTGCTGCCGGAACATCATCGCGCGCATATGCCAAGGCCGATGGCGACGCCGCTTTCCAATGCCGGGTGGTCAACGTTCCAGACAGGGACGCGCTACGCACAGATGGGGTTCACTACGGTTGTTGAACCGGCAATGTCGCCGGGGTCGGCGCTGCATACGCATCTCGAACTGGCCGACATTCCAATCATCGACAAGGCCACGCTGGCCATTCTCGGCAATGATGATTTTTTACTGTCGATGATCCGTGACAACGCCTCGCCTGCGATGGTCGAGGACTATGTGTCGTGGACGGTCGCGTCGTCGCGAGCGCTTGGCGTCAAGGTCATCAATGCGGGGGCCGCAGCGGCGTTCAAGGAGAATGTGCGGGCGTTTTCCTTCGATGACGTAGTTCCGTTTTATGGCGTAAGCTCGCGCAAGATCGTCAAGACGCTGCAAGGTGCGGTCAATGCGCTGGGCATTCCGCACCCCCTGCATGTTCATTGCAACAATCTGGGTGTGGCAGGCGCGGCAGACACGGCTGCGGTGACGATGGCGGCGGCAGAGGGCTTGCCGCTGCATCTCGCGCATTTGCAGTTCTATGGCTACGGCACGGAGGGAAAGCGCAGGTTTTCTTCAGGCGGAGCGCGCCTGGCGGAAATCGTCAATGCTACACCGGAAATCACCGTCGATGTCGGGCAGGTGATGTTCGGCCAGACAGTTACCGTGTCGTCAGACGTGATGCGGCAGTTTTCCGCCAAAGGAACCGCGAGCCCGAAGAAGAGCGTTATCCATGACGGTGACGCCAATGGCGGCGGCATTGTACCCTATAATTACAAGCCGGATTATTATGGCGCGCTGCAATGGGCTGTGGGGCTGGAACTGTTCCTGCTGATCGATGATCCGTGGCGGGTATTTTTCACCACCGACCATCCCAATGGTGCGCCGTTCACAGCGTATCCTGCGATTTTCAAGCTGCTGATGGACAGGGACGCGCGGGCGGAAGCGATTGCGACGTTGCCAAAATCTGCGCTGGCCATGACCACGCTGCCGTCTATCACGCGCGAATATTCGTGGGACGAAATTGCCATCATGACGCGGGCGGCTCCGGCGAAATTGCTTGGGCTGAAGGATCGCGGAACGCTTGCATTGGGAGCGGTGGCGGATGTTGCGGTTTATCGCAAGCAGGATGACATAGCGAATATGCTGGGCGCTGCGGCCTATGTCTTCAAGGACGGCGATCTGGTGGTGCGTGATGGTGACGTGACCCATTATCGCTGGGGGAAGGCTTTGCGGCTCGATGCACCCGTAGAGGCATCGATGCGCAAACGCATGGAGGCGTTTCATCAGGAACGCTATGGGCTTTCTCTCGACTGGTTCACGTTCCCCGACAGCGCAATCATGCGCGATGAACCGTTTGCGGAGGTCGCATGTCGAAGTTGACCGTTCGCGGGGTCGAAATCGAAGATACGTTTGCAGAAGCCTTCGGCATGAAGGCGACCGCCGTAATCATTACCGCGCCGACGGTGAAATGGGCGCGGCAGGCGGCAATCACCATGACGGGGTTTGCGACCTCCGTCATCGCATGCGGCTGCGAGGCAGCAATCGATGTCGAACTGCCGGAGGCGCAAACGCCGGATGGACGCCCCGGCGTGCGGGTGATGCTGTTTTCGACGAGCACGGACGAGTTGCAAAAGCAGTTGCAGACGCGTGTCGGGCAATGCGTGCTGACCTCGCCGGGAAGCGCGTGCTTCGCTGCGATGGAAGGTGCGGATGAATTGAAGCTCGGTTCGGCGCTGCGCTATTTCGGCGACGGGTTCCAGATTTCCAAGAAGATCGGCGGACGGCATTTCTGGCGCGTGCCGGTGATGGATGGCGAATTTTTATGTGAGGCGACGACCCGGATGACGCGCGCGGCGGTGGGCGGCGGCAATCTACTGTTGCTAGCGGAATCGAGCGCAAAGGCGCTGGCGGCGGCGGAAGCGGCGGTTGCTGCAATCGAGGCGGTGCCGGGCGCGATCATGCCGTTTCCGGGTGGCATCGTGCGGTCAGGCTCGAAAGTCGGTGGCAAATATAAGGGCATGATGGCTTCGACAAATGACGCCTATGCGCCGACGCTGCGGCACTTGCCGCAATCCAAGCTTGGGTCGGATATCAATGCGGTGCTGGAAATCGTGATCGATGGAGAGACGTCTGATGCTGTCGCGGCGTCGATGCGGGCGGGGATAGCTGCGGTGACGAAGCTTGGCCCTACACGGGGCGCTAAAGGGATCACGGCGGGCAATTATGGCGGCAAGCTTGGCAAGTTCCACTATCATTTGAAGGATCTGCTGCCATGAGCGCGCTGACCTTCACGCTCCGGCAGGAGCCGCCCCAACGGCTCGATCTTTCGCGACTGGCACCGGATGTACTGGCGGGACTGAGCAAGCCCGAAATCGAAAAGATCGAGATCGGCACGACGAAATATGGCTCGCGCGTGGGCGATATTTTTCGGCTGAAAGGCAGAGATGCCGCGAACATCGTGTTCGAAGGCGGCAGCGCGCGCTTCGACGGTGTTGGTACGGGAATGACGAGCGGGTCGGTCCGCATCGTGGGCGAGGTTGGTGCACAGGCGGGGCGGCTGATGCGTGGCGGATCACTGGTGATCGAAGGCGATGCGGGACCGTTTGTTGCGTCATGCATGAGTGGCGGACGATTGGAAGTGCTCGGAAATGCTGGTGACAGGCTGGGCTGTCCGCTGGCTGGCGAGATGGCGGGCATGAAAGGCGGTGTCGTGATCGTTCGCGGCAAGGTTGGCGAGCGTGCCGCTGACCGTATGCGGCGCGGGCTGATTGCCGTGGGAAAGGGCTGCGGCGACTATGCTGGCTCGCGCATGATTGCCGGTACGCTTGTGGTGCTTGGCAAGGCAGGTGCGATGCCGGGCTATCTTATGCGGCGAGGGACGATTGTGCTTGGAAAAATGCCAGTGGAATTGTCGCCGGGGTTCGTGGAGACCGGCGCACCGGAAATCGCATTTGTCGGGTTGCTGGATCGCTATTTGATGGATGAGCGGATTATTGCGACGCCGGTACTTAGTCGTGCTCCACGACGCTGGGGCGGAGACAATGCCGTGCTTGGATTGGGCGAGATATTGGTGGCAGTGTAGCATTACACTTACCCCCTCATTGCCATCATCGTTCGCCGCCGCTATCATTCGCTGCAGCCAAGGGCACCACCAGTCATTCCGGTGGAGGCTGCAATGCCAGCGAAAGTGAAGGTCAAACGTCAACCCGTTTCGCCCATCGCGCATTATTTGACACTGTTAATGTTTGCGCTTGGAGTGCTCATATCACTCACGGCATACGCGCCAGCACAACAAACAATGGCTTCTTCCGACCAAATATGGCAATCGCTAAAGGGTGACGTTTTCGGCGATCGTTCGATTTTGCTGGATGACGGGGTGGTGCGCGTCGAAGCTCCAAAGCGCGCGCAGGACGCGGCAATCGTACCCGTCGATATTTTTCTCGATCCCGCCAAGGCACCGGAGGGCGTCAAAGCCGTTACCATGATCATCGACGTGAACCCGGCTCCGGTCGCCGCGAAGTTCGATCTCGGCAAGGACGCTGGTGTCACCCATATCTCTACCCGCGTGCGCGTGAACGATTATTCCTACATACGCGCCATCGCCGAAACAGCAGACGGCAAGCTTCATATGTCCCAGACTTTTATCAAAGCTTCGGGCGGATGCTCCGCCCCCGCCGTCACAAACTCAAAAGAGGCGCTCGCCTCAATGGGAAAAATGAAGCTCCGCCAGTTTGAGGGTACGGAAAAAATGAGCAAGGCCGAAGAGCTGCAACTCATGATCCGCCATCCGAACAATTCCGGGCTACAGCGCGACCCGCTGACTCAATATTTCATCCCGGCGCATTTCGTAGACAAGCTCAGCGTATCGCAGGGCGACCGCCTCATCCTCGCGATGGAAGGCGGAATCTCGATCTCCGAAGATCCGAACTTCCGCTTTGATTTCACCGCGCAGGGCAAGGAGGCACTCAAGGTCGTCGCGAGCGATACGGAAGGCAAGAAGTTTGAGAGCGAGTGGCCGCTGACGACTCCGGTTTCAAACTAGAAGCAGCGTATCTCGGCCTCGGCCTGAGCGCGTTTCAGTTCTGCACCCGCAGCTTTGGCTGGAGGACTTTCCTTGAAAAGCCCGGCAGCTTCGCCTGTTGTCTGAGCCATGCGCCGGAACGTCTCCGCAGCTACATAGTCATCATAAGGAACGATCGACGCCACCACGTCGATTGAGCACGAGCACCGCTCAAGCGCCTCGCGCGTCTCGCCATTGGACTTCATGCAGGCATAGACATAATCGGCAACCGCCGTGGTCGGATAATCGCCCGCAGCATCGGCGTTGATTGGGCCTAACATCACAAGCGCAAGTGCGGCAGCTAATCTCAAAACCATGAGTCTTCTCCCAAGACACCGAGTCTCATCATTCAGCGGCCCGCGTCAACGATAAGGAATAGGACCAAAGAATAAGAAGGCGAAATTATCGATTACGCAAATGCGAATCTATACAATCAACCACAGCACGAATTATTTTCAGGAAAACTTGGAAATACTTAGTATTGTTGCAATGCAAAATTAGATATTTGCATTGCAACAAGCTTATCGTGTTTTTTGCTTGCGCCATGCATTTTAATAACATAGCCTTTCAACTGTTTCCGGCTTCAAGGGCGTTGTCGTTATAGGGAGCGGCGATTGCTTTTCGTAGGCCAAGTGGGGTGGGCAGCAATGGTGCCCTCTGCTCATCTGGCTTCGGTCGTGACACGCTGCCGGAAATACTTCCCACCACATGGATCGCTTGCGCGAACCCTTTGAGGTTCGAACATCGATTCTTCGTTGTGAATCTCGGGAGGATTTCGAATGCGTGCACTTAAAAATGCCACCCATCTCCTGTCGGCCACCGCATTGCTCGTATGCGCATCGGCTGTCGGAGCTTGGGCGAATGACGAACTGGAAAAACTTTCGGCAGACCCCAAGAACTGGGCGATGCCTACGGGTGACTACGCGAATACGCGCTACTCCAAGCTCGATCAGATCAACAAGGACAATGTGAAGAACCTGCAGGTCAAATGGACCTTCTCGACCGGCGTGTTGCGCGGTCATGAAGGCGGCCCGTTGGTCATTGGCGACGTGATGTATGTGCACACGCCATTTCCGAACATCGTCTACGCTCTTGATCTGAACAATGACGGCAAGATCCTGTGGAAATATGAGCCAAGGCAGGATCCGAACGTCATCCCGATCATGTGCTGCGACACCGTAAATCGTGGCGTTGCATATGGTGACGGCAAGATCATTCTGAACCAGGCCGACACTATGGTTACGGCGCTAGACGCCAAGACCGGCAAAGTGGTTTGGTCTGTCAAGAACGGCGACCAGATCGACGGCGGCAAGGGCGAATCCTCGACCCACGCGCCCATCATCGTGAAGGACAAGGTCATCGTCGGTATATCCGGCGGTGAATTTGGCGTTCGCGGCTGGGTAGCGGCCTACAATCTCGCAGACGGCAAGCAGGTATGGCGCGGATACTCGATGGGTCCGGATTCAGACACCTTGCTGGATCCTGAAAAGACCACGCAACTCGGCAAGCCTGTCGGCAAGGATTCCGGCATCTCGACCTGGGAAGGCGAGCAATGGAAAACTGGCGGCGGCGCGACCTGGGGCTGGTATGCCTATGACCCGAAGACCAATCTGGTCTTCTACGGTTCCGGTAACCCGTCAACGTGGAATCCCGTGCAGCGTCCCGGTGATAACCGCTGGTCCATGACCATTTTCGCACGCGATGCGGATACGGGCGTGGCAAAGTGGGTCTATCAGATGACCCCGCACGACGAATGGGACTACGATGGCGTCAACGAGATGATCCTCGTCGATGGCATGGAGGTCAACGGAGCGAAGCATAACGTTCTGGTCCACCCGGACCGCAACGGTTTTGCCTATACTCTTGACCGCGATACCGGCGAACTGCTCGTCGCCAAGAAGTATGACCCTGCGGTCAACTGGGCGACGGAAGTCGTCATGGACAAGAACAGCGATCAGTATGGCCGTCCGCAAGTGGTCGACAAATACTCGACGCAGTTCAACGGCGAAGACGTGAACACGACGGGCATCTGCCCCGCCGCGCTCGGCACGAAGGATCAACAGCCTTCAGCCTATTCGCCGAAAACCGGCCTCTTCTACATTCCGACGAACCACGTCTGCATGGACTATGAACCATATCGGGTGAGCTACACCGCCGGTCAGCCTTATGTGGGCGCAACCGTGTCGATGTATCCTGCTCCGAACAGCCACGGCGGCATGGGCAATTTCATTGCCTGGGATGCTGCCAAGGGTGAAATCGTCTGGTCAATACCGGAACAGTTCTCGGTATGGTCCGGCGCGCTCGCCACGGCTGGCGACATCGTGTTCTACGGAACGCTGGAAGGCTATCTGAAGGCGGTCGATAACAACGGCAAGGAACTCTACAAGTTCAAGACGCCGTCGGGCATTATCGGCAACGTCAACACCTATGAGCATGGCGGCAAGCAGTATATCGGCGTCCTGTCGGGCGTCGGCGGCTGGGCCGGTATTGGTCTGGCAGGTGGCCTGCTCGCTCCGGAAAACGCCGCTGCATGGCAGACGGCTGTTGCCGGTGACAAGGCGCCAGACGCCGGTGGAGAAGCGTCGGTTTCGACAGCCGGTCTCGGTGCAGTCGGCGGTTACGCCAGCCTTGCGCAATATACTGCACTCGGCGGACAGCTCACAGTCTTCGGCCTCCCAGACTAAGGTCCTCTACCCGGCCGCACCTTCGGGTGCGGCCGACTTCGCCACAGACCAACAACGCACCTGTCATCGCCGCATCAAGACAGACAAGCTTTGTCCGTGGCGTAAGAAACGAGGCACGTATGACTTTTGGTAAAGCGCTTCTCCTGCTCACCCTGTCCACCGCAGTCTTTGCTCCCACGCAGATCACATTCGCGCAGGACAGCATCGAGAAAGCCAAAGCCGTTCGCGATGAAGACGGCAAATATTACGACGCAGAAGGCAATCCCACTTTCAACATCCAGCCTGATGGCACTGTAGACTGGTATACGTTCAGCGGTTATCGCCGTTACCATTCCGATTGCCACGTCTGTCATGGCCCGGACGGTATGGGCTCCAGCTACGCTCCGGCCTTGGTCGATTCGCTGAAGACAATGGACTACGGCACGTTCCTTTCTATCGTTGCGGAAGGACGCAAGAATGTCGGTGGAGGCAAGGAAAACGTCATGCCTTCCTTCGGCGACAACAAGAACGTCTATTGCTACATGGACGATCTCTACGTCTATCTTCGTGCCCGCGCCGTTGGCGCTGCCCCTCGCGGACGTCCGCCGAAGAAGGAAGACAAGTCGCAGGCTGCAAAAGAGCAGGAAAAAGCCTGCATGGGCGGATGATATGCGCACCCTGCGCGCGCGAATCTTCAGCCTGACCTTGGCCTTGGTGATCCTGCCGGGGTCGGTCTATGCGCAAACTGCGGGCCTTGGCGCCGCGGGCGAACTTGTCGATCCTGACATTTTGCGCGTTTGCGCTGACCCAGCAAATCTCCCTTTCACGAACGAAAAGGGCGAGGGTTACGAGAACAAGCTCGCCGAACTTGTAGCCGAAAAAACAGGACGCAAGTCGGTCAGTTACACGTGGTTCCCGATGGTCATGGGCTTCGTTCGCAACACGCTACGCGCCAATCGCTGTGACATCATCATGGGTTACGCACAAGGCGACGAACTGGTGCAGAACACCAACGCCTATCTCCGTGCGCCTTATGTCATGATGTACAAGAAGGGCGGTCCGCTTGAAGGCGTCGAAACTATCGAAGATCCCAAGCTTGCGGACAAGCGCATTGGCGTGGTGCAAAGCACGCCGCCTGCCTCGAACATGGCCAAAGCGAATCTCATGAAGAAGGCAAAGGTCTACGATCTGATGCGCGACACGCGCTTCACCCATTCGCCTGCGGAACTCATGATCAAGGACATCGAATCCGGCGAGATCGACGCCGCGGTGGTCTGGGGTCCGATGGGTGGCTATTTCGCCAAGCAGATGAAGGCTGACGTCACCATCGTACCGCTGACAAAAGAGAAAGCCGGCTCACGCATGGTCTATCGCATCACTATGGGCGTTCGCCCCTCCGATCAGGAGTGGAAGCGCACGTTGAACACGGTGATCCGCGAAAACCAGCCTGCTATAAACAAGATCCTTCTCGATTACGGCGTGCCGCTTATCGATGAGCAAAACCGGCCCATCACGGAATAGCGTTTCTTTGGCCAAGCCGATGAAAACATCTCCAATTACCCCCACCCCTAACCCCTCCCCTCAAGGGGGAGGGGGACTTTGAGAACTCGGCGCTTCCAATCCCCCTCCCCCTTGAGGGGAGGGGTTAGGGGTGGGGGTAATTGGAGAACGCAAAGCTTCGTCGCTAATTGTCACGACCAAGCCAAGATCGTTCTTGCCATTGTTTTCTCACTGCTTCTCGGCTCGGTTGCCCCACTCAACGCTCAAACTGTCTCCGAGCCCTCCGACTACCGTATGGACGAATACCGCGCGCCGGTTCCTGCAACCCTGAAAGGCGCACGCGTTATCGATACTGCTGAGGCCGAAAAACTCTGGCGCGACAAATCCGCAGTATTTTTCGATGTCATGCCACGCCCGCCAAAACCCACCAATCTGCCCGTAGGCACTATCTGGCGCGATAAGCCGCGCTCCGGCATCCCCGGCAGCATCTGGCTTGCTAATGTCGGCTACGGCGAAATCAACGCAGAGACCGAAACCTATTTCAAGAACGGCATCGCATCCCAAATCGGAAACGACAAATCCAAGCCGATTCTGTTTTACTGCATGACAAATTGCTGGATGTCATGGAACGCCGCAAAGCGGGCCGTTTCGTGGGGATACACTGCCGTGCTCTGGTATCCGCTGGGCTCTGATGGCTGGGAAAAGGCTGGTCTCCCATTGGTCGAAGAGCAGCCCTACGCACCGTAGGTCAACGACCAGTTCACAGCAACGTTGACGGTTAGCCCTTACGCCTAACTCACTCTTCCTTCTCCCCGTTTACGGGGAGAAGGTCGCGGAAGCGGGATGAGGGGCAGAGCCAACATTGCCGTGATCACGCAGCCCGTCACCGCCTGCCGGCATCCTCTCCCGGTAACGGGGCGAGATGCCTTCAACGCCGCGTAAACTGTGAACGCCCTAGACCACACCGGCCGTTGCGCAGAGCGCCTTCATCCGCTCCACCGCCTTGTCGGGATCGGCGAGCAATCCCGCCGCATCGGCCAGCCGGAAAATTTCTGCATAATGCGCGATCCCGCGCGCGGACTGCATTCCGCCCACCATCTGGAAATGATCCTGATGACCGTTGAGCCAAGCGAGAAACACCACGCCCGCCTTATAATACTGCGTCGGTGCCTCGAATATCTTCCGCGACAGCGGCACCGTCGGACCGAGTAGCGCGTGGAACCCGGCCTCGTCGCCCTGCGCCAGTTTCGCCAGCGCGGCATTGGCCACAGGCGCAATCGCATCGAATATGCCGAGCAGCGCGTGCGAGTGCCGCCGACCATCTCCGGCTATCAGTTCCGCATAGTTAAAATCATCGCCGGTAAACATCATCACGCCGTCGGGCAGACGGTCGCGCAACGCGACTTCCTTCTCAGTTTCCAGCAGCGAAATCTTGATGCCTTCCACCTTGTCCCGATGCCGCTCGATTATCCCGACCACCGTATCCAGCGCAGGCGAGAAATCATTCGCGCCCCAATAGCCTTTCAGCGCCGGATCGAACATGTCGCCCAGCCAATGCAGAACCACCTTATTGGAGGCTTGCGACAAGATCCGGTCATAGACCTTTGCGTAATCATCAGCCCCGCGCGCCACCCGCGCAAGCGCGCGGCTTGCCATCATGATGGTCTTGCCGCCCTGCCCCTCGATGAACTCGAACTGTTCCTCATAGGCACGGATAACATCGTCCAGCGTGCGCACAGCTTCCGGCGCAAGTTGATCTGTCCCGGCTCCCGACGCCAAATCCGCGCCCGGCACCGCGCGGGCTTCGGCAAGCGAACGGCGGATTAATTCCCTCGCGCTGCCCCAGTCGAATCCCATACCGCGCTGCGACGTATCCATCGCTTCCGCAATCCGAAACCCCAGCCGCCACAAATGATGCCGGAACGCCATCGTGCGCTCCCAGTCAACCGCCGCCACCGACCACGGATCATTTGTACCGAACGGATCGGCCACAACGTGCGCCGCCGCATAGGCAACTCGATTGAACGAAGCGCCCGGCAAACCTTCAACAGGCGTACCCGCAAGCCGATAGGCTTCTACGCGCCCGTTCTGCAATGGCAGGTTGATTTGCATGGCCTTCCTCCGTAGCCTCGGGCGTCTATAATAGGAACGTTCCAATTATTCAATAGGCATCAACAGGCAGGAAATTGATACAAATCTCCGAAATTAAAGACGCCTATTGACTCAATCTAAAGCTGAATTTAGAACGTTCCAACGATTTGGGAGGAAATGACGGTCGTGACCTTACGCGACAAGGCAACGATTTTGGACATCGCCCGCGAGGCTGGTGTTTCAAAATCCACTGTCTCGCTGGTGCTTCAGGGCAGCGGTCTCATCCGCCCTGACACAGCCGCGAAAGTGCGCAAGGCAATTGCCGATACGGGCTATGTCTACAATCGCGGCGCGGCCAATCTGCGCAAGGCGCAGTCCAACGTTATCGGCATGGTCATCCACGATCTGACCAACCCGTTCTACGCCGAACTTGCGGTTGGCATGGAGCGCGCATTCCAGTCCGCCGGCATCGTCCCCTTCATCGCCAACACTGCCGAAAACCCGATCCGACAGGATCAGGTTTTGAAGTCGATGCTCGAACAGGGCGCGGCGGGTCTCATCATTGCGCCGACGCGAAACACACAGCCCGAAGCGCTGCGCCGTATCGAACAGGCAGGCGTCCCCGTCATCACCATCATGCGCCGCCTGCCGGAAAGCCGTCTACCTGTCGTCGCGCCGGATAATATTCGCGGTGGCGCGCTTGCTGCCGAACATCTCATTGGCAAGGGGCATCGTCGCCTTGCTTTTCTCGGCGGACATGCCGACCTCTCCGTCTATCAGGAGCGCCTGCAGGGTTTTCGCGACACGTGCCTGCGCCTCGGCATCCCCGAAACAAATCTCACAATCATCGAAGGCGAGACGAACCGCATGGGCGGCATGGCTTGCCTCAACGCGGCGCTGGACCGTCCCGACCGTCCAACCGCCGCTCTATGCTTCAACGATGCGGTTGCCTTCGGCGTGATGATCGCGCTGCGCAAGCGTGGCCTTGAGCCCGCCCGCGATTTCGCCGTCGTTGGTTTCGACGATGTGGTGGAAGCGCAGCATTACGTTCCCGCACTCACCAGCATTTCGGTCGATACCGCCAGCCTTGGCGAGCGCGCCGCGCACACCGTTCTCAAAATGATGCAGACGCGCACCACGCGCGCGGAAGACCAGATCGGCTCTGTCACGCTGATGGTCC
Source organism: Mesorhizobium sp. (assembly GCA_049840935.1). Taxonomy (GTDB): domain Bacteria; phylum Pseudomonadota; class Alphaproteobacteria; order Rhizobiales; family Rhizobiaceae; genus Mesorhizobium_G. The sequence goes on along the minus strand of JASGJA010000020.1, from coordinate 18,584 downwards.
GCGATAGCTGCGGTCCCAACCGCGCAACGGGAGAAGTTCAATGACAATTCGCTGGGGCCTCATCGGCGCAAGCACCATCGCGAAGCAATACATGATTGACGCGATCCGCGCGCAGCCGGATGGCGAAGTTGTATCCGTCATGAGTTCCAGCGCTGACCGCGCCGCTGCTTATGCAAAGGAAAACAATATCGCCAAAGGCGTCGCCTCGCTTGATGCGCTGCTGAGCAGCGATGTGGACGCCGTTTACATTTCTACCACAAACGAACTGCATCTGGAGCAGGCCGTCGCTGCCGCCAAGGCTGGCAAGCATGTCATGTGCGAAAAGCCGCTGGCGCTCACCAGTGTCGACGCGCGCAAGATCGTCGCGGCTTGCAAGGAAGCGGGCGTCGTACTCGGCACAAACCATCATCTGCGCAACGCCGGTGCGCATCGCGCCATGCGTGAGGCCATCGCCGCTGGCCGCATTGGCAAGCCGGTCGCTGCGCGCGTGTTCCATTCGGTCTATCTCCCTGCTCATTTACAGGGCTGGCGCATCACCAAGCCCGAGGCAGGCGGCGGCGTTGTTTTGGACATCACCGTCCACGACGCCGACACTCTGCGCTTCGTCCTTGGCGACAACCCAACCGAAATCACCGCTATCACCCAATCGTCGGGCATGGCGTCCGGCGGCTTGGAAGATGGCGCGATGTGCCTGTGGCGTTTCAAGTCCGGCGTCATTGCGCAGTCGCATGAAGGCTTCACCACCAAATTCGCGGGCACCGGCTTTGAGGTGCACGGAACTGATGGCTCGCTTTTCGCCAAAGATGTCATGACCCAGAATCCAATCGGCACGGTCACGCTGCGCACGGAAAAGGGCGACGAAGAGCTGAACTTCGACCGCGAGGGCCTTTATGTGCGCTCGCTGCGCGCCTTCCATGCGGCGATCCGTGGCGAAGGCCAACCCGCCGCCACCGGCGAAGACGGCGTCTGGTCGCTGGCGTCGGCAGAGGCCGCACTTCAATCCGCGAAATCCGGCAAAGCCGTTGCCATCAATCCGGGGCTTTGATCGTGACCAAGCAGACCAGTTTCGAAAAAGCTGCAAAGCTCATCGCAGATGGCGCAATTGTCTCCGTCTCCTCATCAAGCGGCCTTGGCTGCCCGGATGCGATGCTCGCCGCCATCGGCAAGCGTTTCGAGTCAGAGGGACATCCGCGCAACATCACCACGCTGCATCCCATTGCGGCAGGTGACATGTCGGGCATCAAGGGCATTGACCATCTTGCCAAGCCCGGCCTGCTGAAAAAAGACGCTCTGCGGCTCCTATCCATCCGGTCCATCCTCGGCCGAACCGCCACTGATCTGGCAGATGATCGGGCGCAACGAAGTCGCGGCCTACAACATCCCCTCCGGCATATTGTTCGACATGCATCGCGAAGCCGCTGCCAAGCGTCCCGGCGTGCTGACAAAGGTCGGTCTCGATACCTTTGTCGATCCGCGCCATCAGGGCTGCGCCATGAACGACGCGGCGAGCGATCCAGTGGTTCGCATCGAACAGTTTGACGGCGAGGAATGGCTCTATTTCCCTGCCATCGCACCGCATGTTTCGATCATCCGCGCCACAACCGCCGATGAGCGCGGCAACCTCACCTACGAGCATGAAGGCGCTTATCTCGGAGCACTGGAGCAGGCGCTTGCAGCACGCAACAATGGCGGTATCGTCATTGCGCAGGTCAAGCGCGTCGTCGAAAACGGTACACTCAAGCCGCATGACGTTCGCGTGCCGGGCGTACTGGTCGATCACATCGTGGTCGATCCCGACCAGTTGCAGACCACGCAAACGCCTTACGATCCGGCCATTTCCGGCGAAATATTCCGCCCGCTGTCGACCTTCCGCACACCGGAACTGAACATCCAGAAGGTTATCGCGCGACGTGTCGCGATGGAACTGCGCGATGGCTGGGCCGTAAACATCGGCTTCGGCATTTCCGCAAACGTGCCGCGCATCCTTCTGGAAGAAGGGCAGCACGGCAAGGTCACATGGGTCATTGAACAGGGCGCGGTCGGCGGTGTTCCGCTGCTGGATTTCAAGTTCGGCTGCGCTTCCAATGCTGAAGCCATCATGCCGTCGCCGCATCAGTTCATCTATTTTCAGGCGGGCGGCTTCGACGCCTCGCTGCTCTCATTCTTGCAAATCGACCGCCACGGTTGCGTCAACGTCTCGCGCCTTTCGGCCCGACCCCATGTCACCGCTGGCGCGGGCGGCTTTGTCGATATTACTTCACGGGCGAAGAAAGTCGTGTTCTCAGGCTTCTTCAATGCGGGCGCCAAGCTGTCCATCTCTGATGGTGGCTTGCGGATCGATCAGGAAGGCAAGGTCAAGAAGGTCGTGGAGGAGGTCGAGCACATCTCCTTCTCCGGCAAGCGCGCTGTCGCGCAAGGTCAGGACATCACCTATGTCACCGAGCGCTGCGTCATGAAGCTGACGCCCGACGGGCTTATGGTCACGGAAATTGCGCCCGGCGTGAATCTCGAACGCGACGTGCTGGCGCAATCGGAAATCCCGCTGCTGATTGCCAAGGATTTGCGCACCACGCCGCAGGCACTGTTTGGCGAAGCACATATCGGTCTGGACCTGACGGGAGGCGGCAATGGCTGATCTCGTTACCTTCGAGCAGGACGGCCCCATTGGCGCTATCACCCTGCGCCGTCCTGAAAAGTTCAACGCGCTCGATATTCCCATGCTCGACGCGCTCAACGCCGCGCTCGACGCCGCCGAGCAGTCCGATGCGCGCATCGTGCTTTTGCGCGGCGAGGGCAAAGGTTTTTGCGCGGGCGGGGATGTGGAGGCATGGTCCAAACTTTCCGCCGCCGATTTCCAGATCAAATGGGTGCGCCACGGCCATCGCGTATTCGACCGTCTCGCGCGCCTGCGACAGCCCGTCATCGCCGTGCTTTCGGGTCATGCCCTCGGTGGCGGGCTCGAGCTTGCAGCCTGTGCAGATTTCCGCGTGGCCGAATCCCACATCAAGATCGGACTTCCCGAAACCTCCATCGGCGTGGTTCCGGGCTGGTCTGGCACACAGCGCACCGTCCGCCGCTTCGGCGCGCAGATCGTGCGACGCATGGCGCTCGGTGGCGAAATCTTCCTCGCCGACGAAGCCCTTTCGCACGACCTCGTGGACAAGGTTTACCCAACCGGCGCAGCACTCGAAGAGGCGAAGGCATGGGCAGGCCGCATCGCCGCGCGCGGTCCACTCGCCACCGAAGCTGCCAAGATGATGATCGGCATTGCCGAAGGTGAGGAAGTCTCCCACGCGGCCGAAGCGCTCGCCAGTGGCTTCATTGCCATGACCGGCGACCTTCAATCAGGCGTCTCCGCCTTCAAGGAAAAGCGCGCTGCCGCTTTCGAGCGTAGCTAGGAATTTGACATGAACGCTCCTCTCTCCATCCAGCTTCCGGCAGAAGCCCAATCCGGCCCTCGCGCCTACAAGCTTCTCATCGACGGCAAATTCGTTGACGCCGTTGATGGTCGCACGGTCGATCGTGTCTCGCCCGGACACGGTTTTGCTGTTTCGCGCTACGCACTCGCTTCGGATGTTGACGTCGAAAGCGCGATCCTTGCCGCGCATAAAGCATTCGAGACTGGCCCGTGGCCGCGAATGAAGGCTGGCGAACGCGCTGCAATCCTGCTCCGCGCCGCCGATCTCATTGAAACCCGCCTTGAAGAAATCGCCCGTCTCGACGCACTGGAATCCGGCAAGCCGATTGCACAGGCGCGTGGCGAAATCGCAGGCGCTGCGGATATCTGGCGCTATGCCGCCTCACTCGCCCGCACGCTCCACGGCGAATCCTACAGCAATCTGGGCGATGCCATGCTCGGCGTCGTGCTTCGCGAGCCGGTTGGCGTCGTCTCCATCATCACGCCGTGGAACTTCCCGTTCCTGATCGTCAGCCAGAAACTGCCCTTCGCTTTGGCCGCGGGCTGCACGGCCATCGTCAAGCCCAGCGAAATGACTTCGGCGTCAACGCTCGTCCTCGGCGAAATCCTGATGGAAGCGGGCCTGCCCGCAGGCGTCGCAAACATCGTTGTCGGCTACGGCAATGATGTCGGCGCGCCGATGGTCAACCATCCGCTTGTCGAGATGGTGTCCTTCACCGGCTCTACCCGCGTCGGCAAGCTAACCATGGCCACTGCAGCGCAATCGCTGAAAAAAGTCTCGATGGAACTCGGCGGCAAGAACGGCCAGATCGTCTTCCCCGACGCCGATCTGGAAGCCGCAGCAGATGCAGCCGTGTTCGGTGGCTTCTTCAACGCGGGTGAGTGCTGCAATGCAGGCAGCCGCCTGATCGTGCACGAATCCATTGCAACCGAATTCCTCGCTGCCGTCAAATCACTCGCCGCAACTGTACCTGTTGGCGATCCGCTGGACGAGCGCACCAAGGTCGGCGCAATCATCTCGCGCGATCACTTGGGCAAGATTCTCGGCTATCTCGAAACCGCCGCGAAACAGGGCGCAACACTGGCCGAAGGCGGCAAGCCTGCCACATCAAACGCGGGCGATTACCTTGCCCCCACCATCGTTTCTGGCGTGAAACCAGACATGGCGATTGCTTCGGAAGAAGTGTTCGGCCCCGTCCTCTCGGTGCTCACCTTTAAAACGCCTGAGGAGGCGTTGCACATCGCCAACAATACGCCCTATGGTCTGTCTGCCGGGGTGTGGAGCGCCAGCATCGACACATGCATGACCGTAGCGCGCGGGGTCAGGACAGGAACCGTCTGGGTGAATACCTTCATGGACGGTTATCCTGAATTGCCGTTCGGCGGTTACAAGCAATCCGGCATCGGGCGCGAGCTCGGGAAGCGTGCGGTGGAGGACTACACCGAGGAAAAGACCATTCAGTTTCACAAAGGTCCGCGCACATCGTGGTGGGCGGCCAGTGTGGGAAATCGTCCCGGCTAAGCCGGGCGTCAATCGCAACTCAGGGAGGTACTCATGTTGCGTAAACTGCTTATCGGAACAATGCTTTCAGGCGCTTTGACTGCCGGTTATGCCGCGCCGTCATTCGCTGACGAAGTCGAAGTGCTGCACTGGTGGACGTCAGGTGGCGAAGCTGCCGCTCTCGACGTTCTCAAGAAGAAGCTGGAAAGCCAGGGCGTCACCTGGAAAGACATGCCTGTTGCAGGCGGCGGCGGTGAAGCTGCCATGACCGCGCTGCGTGCCCGCGTCACGGCTGGCGATCCGCCAACAGCCGTTCAAGCGCTCGGCTTTGACATCACCGACTGGGCCAAGCAGGGCGTCGTCGGCGACCTGTCGGACATCGCCACCAAGGAAGGCTGGGACAAGGTCATCCCGGCTGCGCTCCAGCAATTCTCCAAGTATGATGGCAAGTGGATTGCCGCTCCGGTGAACGTCCACTCCACCAACTGGATCTGGATCAACAAGAAGGCGCTCGACGCTGCTGGCGGCAAGGCTCCTGAAACGTGGGACGAACTGATTGCCGTTCTCGACAAGATGAAGGCCAACGGCATTTCCCCGATTGGTCACGGCGGTCAGGCATGGCAGGACGCGACGATCTTCGACGCGGTCGTTCTCGCCGAAGGCACCGACTTCTACAAGCAGTCGATGATCGACCTCGACCCGGCAGCGCTGAACAGCGACAAGATGGTTGAAGTGTTCGATCATATGGCCAAGCTCAAGGAATATGTCGATGCCGACTTCTCCGGTCGCGACTGGAACCTCGCATCGGCAATGGTCATCGAAGGCAAGGCCGGAATGCAGTTCATGGGCGACTGGGCCAAGGGTGAATTCCTTAAGGCTGGCCAGAAGCCGGGCGTTGATTTCGTCTGCATCCGCTTCCCCGGCACGCAGGGCGCTGTCACCTTCAACTCCGACCAGTTCATGATGTTCAAGGTTGGCGATGCTGAAAAGAAGGCGCAGGATCTCATGGCTTCGGACATCGAAAGCCCGGACTTCCAGTCGGCCTTCAATGTGGTCAAGGGCTCGGCTCCGGCTCGTACGGACGTTCCAAACACCGCGTTTGACGATTGCGGCAAGAAGGCTATCGCTGACCTTGCCGAAGCTGACAAGAACGGCAAGCTGTTTGGTTCGATGGCACACGGCCATGCCAATCCGGCTGCGGTGAAGAACGCGATGTATGACGTCATCACGCGTCACTTCAACGGTGAGATGGACTCCAAGGCCGCGGCCGCCGCATTGGCCGAAGCAGTCGCCGCTGCTAAGGGCTAATCGTTAGCTTGTGAGAGGTTGGGGTAGCCGAACGGCATATCCCGACCCCTCATCCGCCTGCCGGCACCTTCTCCCTCAAGGGGAGAAGGCAGACAATCGCAATGCCTCGCAGCTCCTGCGACGTTGGCGATTTGGAACCGGCGTTGCCACCGTCCCCTTCTCCCCTTGAGGGAGAAGGTGCCGGCAGGCGGATGAGGGGTATCAAGCGCTACGGCGCTGAACCTACCGACAAACTCTCCACTCCACAGGAGAATCGAACATGGCAATGACGACAACTGCGCAGGCGGCGGCGAAAAATCCGCGCGCAACCTTGCAGGACTGGCTGCCCAAGCTTGTCCTTGCACCGAGCTTCGCGCTGATCCTGCTGTTCGTTTACGGGTTTATCCTGTTCACGGCGGTTCTCTCCTTCACCGGCTCGAAGCTGCTGCCTGATTTCTCCACATGGGTCGGCTTCAACAATTACGTGCGCCTGTTCAACCATCCGAACTGGATCACCGCGCTTAAAAACCTCGCCATTTTCTCGTTTCTCTATATCGTCATTTGCAGCGTACTTGGCCTCGGCCTTGCCATCCTGCTCGACCAGAAAATTCGCGGCGAGGGTGTACTGCGCCCGATCTACCTCTACCCCATGGCTTTATCTTTCATCGTCACCGGCGTTGCATGGAAATGGTTCCTCGACCCCGGCATCGGCCTTGAGCACGTCATGCATCTTTGGGGCTGGGAAAGCTTCTCGTTTCGTTGGATCAAGGACGGCAAAATGGCGATTTACACCATCGTCATCGCCGCGATCTGGCAATCATCCGGATTCGTCATGGCCATGTTCCTTGCCGGACTTCGCGGTGTAGACAATGAAGTCATCAAGGCTGCGCAGATCGACGGCGCCTCGACGGTTACTATCTACCGTCGCATCATCATCCCGCTGATGCGTCCCGTTTTCCTGTCGGCATTCGTCGTGCTGGCGCACCTTGCCATCAAGTCCTACGACCTTGTTGTCGCCATGACCGACGGCGGCCCCGGCACTGCCACATGGACGCCTGCGCTGTTCATGCAGAAATTCACCTTTGGGCGAAACGAAATGGGCATGGGCGCATCGTCCGCCATCATCATGATGATCATGATCTTCTCAATCATTGTGCCCTACCTCTACTCCGAACTCGGCGGAGGCAAAAAGCAATGAGCGTTCCGTCTCAAGATAATGCGACCCGCACCGGTATCTTTGCGCGCGCAATCATCTACAGCGCCCTGATCCTGTTCGCGGTGTATTACCTGCTGCCGCTCTACGTCATGCTGGTAAATTCGTTGAAGCCGCTGGACGAAATCCGTCAGGGCAACATGCTTTCGCTGCCGCAACAATGGACGCTCGACCCTTGGCGCTCGGCATGGTCCACCGCGCAGATCGGCGTTTCTCCCACCGGCCTGAAACCATTCTTCATCAACTCGCTCATAATGGTTGTGCCTGCCGTCGCCCTCTCCACCATTCTCGGCGCGCTGAACGGCTACGTGCTGACAAAATGGCGCTTCAAGGGCGACAATCTCGTATTCGGCCTGATGTTGCTCGCCTGCTTTATCCCGTTCCAGATCGTGTTGATTCCGTCAGCGCGTATCCTTGGCCTGCTTGGGCTCGCGGGCACCATTCCCGGCCTGATCCTGATCCACATGGTCTACGGACTGGGCTTCACAACACTGTTCTTCCGCAACTACTACGAAGCCTTTCCGACCGAACTCATCCGCGCCGCACAGATCGACGGTGCATCCTTTTTCCAGATATTCCGGCGCATTCTGCTGCCATCTTCGGGACCAATCATCGTCGTCACGGTCATCTGGCAGTTCACCAATATTTGGAACGACTTCCTGTTCGGTTCCTCGTTCTCCGGCTTCAACTCGGTCCCGATCACGGTGGCGCTGAACAACCTCGTCAACTCATCGACGGGCGTGAAGGAATATAACGTCCACTTTGCGGGCGCGATCCTCGCGGCGCTTCCCACCCTCATCGTCTACATCGTCTCCGGACGCTATTTCGTTCGCGGCCTCATGGCTGGCGCGGTCAAAGGGTAACGACATGTCCTTTCTTCAGATCAATGAGCTGCACAAGTCTTTCGGCGCAACGCACATCCTGAAAGGCATTAATCTCGAAATCGAGAAGGGCGGCTTTCTCGTCCTCGTCGGTCCCTCCGGCTGCGGCAAGTCCACCCTGCTCAACACCATTGCCGGTCTGGAGCCGATCACCAGCGGCGAAATCCGCATCAACGGCAATCAGGTCAATGACCTGCATCCGTCGAAGCGCGACATCGCCATGGTGTTCCAGTCCTATGCACTCTATCCGAATATGACCGTTGGCCAGAACATCGCCTTCGGCATGGAAATTCGCGGCGTGCCAAAAGCAGAGCGCGACAAGGCCATCGCCGATGTCGCCAACCTTCTGCAAATCGGCCATCTGCTCGACCGCAAGCCGAGCCAGCTTTCCGGCGGCCAGCGCCAGCGCGTCGCAATGGGGCGCGCTCTCGTCCGCGACCCGCAAGTGTTCCTGTTCGACGAGCCGCTCTCGAACCTCGACGCCAAGCTGCGCATCGACATGCGTACCGAGATCAAGCGCCTGCATCAGCGCATGAAGACGACCATCGTCTACGTTACGCACGACCAGATCGAAGCCATGACGCTGGCGACAAAGATCGCCGTACTCAAGGACGGGCTGCTTCAGCAATTCGGCACGCCTGCCGAAATCTACAACGATCCGGTCAACATGTTCGTGGCCGATTTCATGGGCTCACCTGCCATGAATCTCGTTCCGGCAACAATCGTGACCGAAGGCAACAAGCTTGCCGTCAAGCTCGACCGTGGCGAGCGTCAGCCTATACTCTTGCAGCTCTCCGCGCCGCCTGCTGGCCTGTCCGCCTATAATGGCAAGAAGGTCATTTTCGGCATCCGCCCCGAAGCCCTGACCGATCCGGACGGCGCGGATCGCAACGCCAGCCAGCTTGCGACTGCCGACTGCTACATCGAAGTGGTAGAGCCTGCGGGCTCCGACACATTCGCGGTCACTGCACTTGGCGGCAAGCATGTTGTCGCCCGCCTGCGCGCCGACGCCAACGTCAAGCCGGGCAGCACCACGCCGCTCGCCTTCAACCTCACCAAAGCCGTGTTCTTCGATCCTGAGAGCCAGAATCGTATCGGCTGATGAACCCGGATATTGTCATCATCGGCTCTGGCATGGGCGGTGCTACCATCGCCAGCGGTCTTGCTGGATCGGGCGCGAAAGTGCTCATCCTCGAAAAAGGCGAGCGCCTGCTCGACACGCCGGAAACACGCGACGCGCGTGCCATCTTCCAGCGCGGCCATTTCAGGCCGAAGGAAATGTGGCTCGACGCCGACGGCAAAAGCTTCAACCCCGGCAATTATCATGTCGTCGGCGGCAACACGAAGTTCTATGGCGCAGTGCTGTTCCGCTACCGCCGCGAGGATTTCTGCAGAACTTGAATTTCCGGGCGGCGGCGTCTCCCCCGCATGGCCGTTTCCTTATGAAGAACTGGAGCCGTGGTATTCGCGCGCCGAGCAGCTTTATCAGGTGCGCGGCACCACAACGGAAGACCCGACGGAGCCACACCATTCCGTCACCTATCCGCACTCACCCGTGCCGGACGAACCCGCCATTGCGGCAGTGCGCGCGCGGTTGAAGGCAGTCGGGCTGCATCCCGCCAGCCTGCCGCTCGGCGTCGATATCGACCGCTGGCTGGCGCGTGCGCCCACGCCGTTCGACGCTTATCCCGACACGCTGACAGGCAAGATGGACGCCGAAAGCTGCGGACTGGCCGCGGCCCTGACGGACCCCGACATTCGCCTTGAAACCAGCGCAGAAGTCTTGCGATTGGAAACCGACACGAAAAATCGCGTCTCCGCTATCGTCTATCGTCACGGAGGCGAAGAGAAGCGCCTCTCTCCCAAGTTGGTCATCCTGTCAGCGGGCGCGATCCGTTCCGCCACGCTTTTGCTAAGTTCGGCCGATGGGCGCAATCCGAACGGCCTAGCCAACAGTTCGGATCAGGTGGGTCGCAATTTCATGAACCACAACGCGACCTTCATGCTCGCGGTAGACCCCCGAACGGTCAATGATTCCGTCTATCAAAAGACGCTGCACTTCAACGATTTTTACTTCGATGATGGCAACGGTTCGGGGCCTCTTGGGCAGGTGCAACTGCTCGGCCGCGTCACCGCGCCGATCCTGAAAAGCCGGTTGCGCGCCATACCGGAATTTGCGCTGAACATGCTAAGCCGCCGCGCGGTTGACTGGTATCTCGTGTCCGAAGACCTGCCACGCAAGGAAAGCCGCGTGCGGCTCGACGGACAGCAAGTCATCCTCGAATGGCGCTTTTCCAACATGAAAGCGCATGAAATGCTCGTCGCGCGCGTGAAGGAGCGGATGCGCGCCGCGGGTTATCCGATCCTGCTTAGCCAGCTTGTTGACGGTCGCCTGCCCTCGCACCAGTGCGGCACGACGCGCATCGGCACCGATCCCGCGTATTACGTTTCTGACCCTTGGTGCCGCAGCTACGATCATCGCAACCTGTTCATAGTCGACGCTGGCTTCCTCCCGACATCGGCGGCGGTCAATCCGTCTCTGACAGTGGCGGCGCAGGCATTGCGCGTCGCCGATTACATACGCAAAACGGAGCTTGCCCCATGAGCCGCCCGGTCGCATTCGTCACAGGCGCGTCGCGCGGCATCGGCCTTGCTTGCGCCGAAGCGCTCGCACAGCAAGGTTTCGACCTGTTCGTTGCAGACCTTGCCGCGCAGCCATCGTCTGAACTCACACATCGGATCGAGGATGCCGGAGCCTCGCTGCTCTACCGTCAGGCTGACATTTCCGATCTCGACGCTCACGAAGCACTGGCAGCGACCTGCACAGAGCGCCTCGGCCCGATTGCCTGTTTAGTCAACAATGCAGGCATTGGCGCACCGGTTCGCGGCGACTTGCTTGGCCTTCAGCCCGAAAACTTCGACAAGGTGATGAACATCAACCTGCGCGGCACGGTGTTCCTCACCCTTGCCGCCCTGCGCCAGATGCTCGCGCAACCCGCAGATCACGCACGCAGCATCATCACCGTTACCTCAGTCAGCGCCGAGATGGCATCGCCTGAACGCAGCGATTATTGCATCTCAAAAGCCGCACTTTCCATGTGGGTCAAGAACCTTGCCATCCGACTCGCGCCGGAAAATGTCGGCGTGTTCGAAGTACGTCCCGGCATTATCCGCACAGACATGACGGCAGGCGCTGCCGCCAAATACGACAAGCTCATCGCCGAGGGCTTTGTCCCTGCCAGCCGTTGGGGTGAAGCCGCAGACATCGGCGCTGCAGTCGCTGCTCTGGCAGGCGGCACGCTCGGCTTTGCCACTGGCTCTGTGCTCAACCTCGATGGCGCGCTTTCCGTGCCGCGCTTGTGACTATGGAAAGACCATGACGGATTTTATCATAATCGGCGCTGGCCCTGCTGGTTGCGTATTGGCAAACCGGCTTTCTGAAGACCCTGCCAACTCCGTGCTTCTGCTGGAAGCTGGCGGCAAGGATTGGCATCCGTTGATTCACATGCCCGCAGGCTTCGCCAAGATGACCAAGGGCATCGCCTCATGGGGCTGGTCGACCGTGCCGCAAAGGCACATGAAAGACCGCGTGTTCTGGTACACCCAAGCCAAGGTTATCGGCGGCGGCTCGTCCATCAACGCGCAGATTTACACACGCGGTAACGCAAAGGATTACGACAGCTGGGCTAAGGACGAAGGCTGCGAAGGCTGGTCCTATCGCGAAGTGCTGCCCTATTTCAAACGCGCAGAGGACAATCAGCGTTACGCCAACGACTACCACTCCTACGGCGGGCCACTCGGCGTTTCCAACCCGATTTCGCCCCTGCCCATTTGCGAAGCCTATTTTCAGGCAGGGCAGGAAATGGGCATTCCCTTTAATCCTGATTTCAACGGCGCGCGGCAGGAAGGGCTTGGCTACTACCAGTTGACGCAGAAGAATGCGCGGCGTTCATCCGCTGCCGTTGCCTATCTCAACCCCATCCGCAACCGACCCAACCTGACGATCCGACCCGACGTCCTTGTCACGCGCATCGTCGTCGAGAACAACAAGGCAGTCGGCGTCGAGATCGTTGACCGTCCCGGCGGTCAGCCGCACAATTCTGCGTGCCGAACGCGAAGTGATCGTTTCATGCGGCGCGATCGGCTCGCCCAAACTGCTCATGCAATCGGGTATCGGCCCCGCCGATCATCTGAAATCTGTCGGTGTAAATCCGGTACACGACCTTCCGGGCGTCGGTTCCAACATGCAGGACCATCTGGACCTTTTCGTCATCGCCGAATGCAGCGGCGACTACACCTACGACAGCTACGCAAAGCTTCACCGCACCGTTTGGGCGGGCCTTCAATACATCCTGCTCAAAAAGGGTCCGGCAGCGTCCAGCCTCTTTGAAACGGGCGGTTTCTGGTATGCCGACCCCACCGCCGACCAACCGGATATCCAGTTCCACCTCGGCCTTGGTTCAGGCATCGAGGCGGGCGTGGAAAAGTTGAATAATCCCGGCGTAACGCTCAATTCGGCATTCCTGCGGCCACGTTCGCGCGGGACGGTGCGCTTGCAAAGTGCAGACCCCTCCGCCATGCCGCTCATCGACCCGAACTATTGGGCCGACCCATACGACCGCGACATGTCCATCAAGGGCCTGCGGATCGCGCGCGAGATAATGAAGCAGAAATCACTCGCCCGTTATGTCATGCGCGAGGTTTTGCCCGGCGACTAAATTGCAAAGCGATGATGACTTGTTCGGCTACGCTTGCCGTACTTCAAAGACAGATCACCACCCTGTCGGCACGTGCAAAATGGGTCATGACTCTATGTCGGTCGTCACGCCCGATCTCAAGCTGCGCGGCATTGAAAACCTGCGCGTTTGCGATGCTTCCGTTATGCCGCGCGTACCGTCGAGCAACACCAACGCTCCAACCATAATGGTTGGCGAAAAGGGCGCGGACCTCATTTTGGGTGTCGCGCCCCTTCCTCCGGCAGTCTTTCAGGGAAATAATTCAGCCGCCGCTTAACAATGGCTGGACTCAATATTTGTCTATTGATTCACGGCCCTGCCGATAACAGGAAACTGGATCACATTTGACTGATGCACTGCCGCAGACTTTACGCCACGCGATTTGTCGAATTGCATATGCTCAAGAACGATATCAACGATCTGTTCCTGATCACGTGAATTGAGGCCGGGAAACGCGGTTTCGACTTCCATCTTCATCAGTCGGGCCAATGTGTCTGGGTCGAAGGGCCGTGCCAGAAGATCGCGAAATTGATGCTCCAATTGGCGCAGTTTGGGATGTAGCCGCTGTGGGAAATGATGCCCCGATGAAACCATAGTCGGCAGAACTCCAAGTTGACAAAACTTATGAGATCGCCGCCACGACTTCACATATGAGCAGTTTCTAACATCAACTCTTTACAGAACTTCTTCGACATCACATAAAATTTGAGCGATGCGCTCCACGCATCTGCGATATCGACGCCCTACAGTTACTCGATTACCATTCCCCATTGTTTTTACGAGACTTTTTCAATCTCGGGTCCAGACAGAAGCGCTTCCATTGGAACACTCAACGCCAATGAAAGACGATATAATGTTGCCACCGATCCGCTTCGTCCGGTCGTCTCCATCTGAGACAACATGCTCGGCGTAAGCCCAACCAGTCGCGCCAATTCGGCCGCTTTAAGCCCTCTGGCTTTCCGCAGCGCCCGAACGGGGGATTCGCCACGTCGAATAGCGCTGGCCGCTTCTTCTGGTATTTGCTGAGTCAATGGCTCGCGCCAGTTGGAAGACTGCTTATGGCGCAACACCGAAAGCATCAATTCATATTCGCGTTCTGGAATTACTGCCAAACGTTCATGTCTACCCGGAACACGGACAAACTGAACATTGACTGCAAAGGCCAAATCTTCAACGAAGTTACTAGGCCGAGCTTCCGATATTAGCGAAACCGATGCGGGGCCGTCGAACTGGGAATCTCTTGCAAGCACGAGAATGCATCCCTTTAAAACTGTTATTTGATATTACTAATGTATGAAATAATAAGTCAAGGGATATTTAACCATCTGAATTCCTCATGTTTTGGTTATATTTCTTGGGTGTCGCGAACTTGTCCGAGCCATTCCCATATTGATCGCGGCGGCTGTGCCAGAGGCAAATATTCGAAATATTTCCCTTCACGAGCATCTTTGGGACTATAGCCAAACTGCGATTTAAACTGTCGGCTGAACAGTGCCGGATCATGAAATCCGAACCAAGCCGCCAGAACGTGAATTGGCCGCGTCTCTGTCGGATCGGAAATTGCTGCATGCACCGCCGCCAGCCGATGGGATCGCACATAAGCGCTCACGCCCCCGATTTCCTCGAACAGATAATAAAGCTGCCGGCGGGACAGTTTCATCGCGAGACAAATATCGTCTGGTTCTAACCGGTCGGATGTCAGGTTTTCCTGAATATAGCGTTTCACCATTTCCAGTCGCACGACCATAAGCGGACGCGAAAGAGGGCAATCCGCAGGCCCCTCGTGTTCCGCGAAACCCCTCATTATGATAAAGGCTGTTTCGACAAAAATCGGGATGTCACCGATGGGTGTGGACGGCAACAACCGCACCATCGAAATCAGAAACTGAACCGCGATTTGCGCGGTAATGCCGTGAAGAATTGTATGATTTAGCCGATCCAATTGATTTGCAATCGGCAGCAAATGGTCGCGCTCGATAAACAAAGAAATTGTACTTCCTTCACCGATGCGCCCGTCTGAAGGATACGCCAGCGAATTTAACCAGAGCGATTTGGGCTCGACATGCAAAACGCGCTCACCGCAGCGGCTCACCGTGTGCCCAAGGCTGCGATAGGTCAGCACCCAATGGTCCAGTCCGCTATGCTTGATGAGATCGGCGTCGCGCCGGAATTCAAACGCATCGGTCCTCAGGTTTAATACGGCCATCTTTCCGAGATCATATCCGCGTGCGTCTGCGCGAAAATCCCGACCCGACCCCGTTGCGTCTGATAGCGAAACATCAGCAATATTCTTGATATTGTCGTGCCAGAAGGCAAATTTCTGATCATCCGGCACGGTCCGCGTGTCTACGCGATCTTCACGAACAAAACCGTCGACATATCTATATCTCTGGTTTGCGAAAAAGCATTGGCTTGTCGATTCGCTCACCTCGGTGCGCATTATGCGGCACGCACCACGTTTTCGGCGGCGTCACCTTCAAGGGTACCCCTTGCCTGACCATATTGCACGCCCGAACGCGCCTGATCTGGTCCGTAGCCAAACTCCTGACGAAAGAGACCGGCGACACGCGTCGGATCGATACCGTATTGTTCGGCAATACGCCCAATGGGGCGCTGCTCCGCCGGATCATTGATCGCCACATGGCAACGCTTCAACCGCTGGCTCATTATATAGCGAGCAACGCCACCATAAGATTCGAATAATGAGTAGAGTTGTCGGCGCGAAATACCCAGCCAATTTTGAACATTCTCCACGGTCAGGCTCGGTTGAGTGATTCGCTCATCGATATATTGCTTGGCCAGTTCAAGCTTATTCCGGCTTGCAGCGCTGGCGGACGCTATCGAGTCCTGGGCACGCATGATGCAGGAGCGGATCAGTTTGTTGGTTACGGCCTCAACGATCAACTGCTCGCTATGGGTGAGTTTCGCCAGGCAGTTCCACAGAGATTCAAGATACGCCGAGAGAAGCGCATTAGCCGCGAACTCAGCCGCCCCGCCACAAATTGCTTCGATATGCGTCTCCAGCCCTTTGAATGTCGCTCGCGGGAATTGCACGATCATCATGTCGCCACCGAGATTCCAGTTGGCTTCCAGATCGGAAGCAAACTGAAATTTGACGGTTGCCATCGCGCATTTTGATTCGCTTCGCTTGTCTGACATGCTCGCCTTTTGATAGACCAGCAACCAATCATGCACAGCATCGGCGCAGTATCCGCGCGGACCCTTGGAGATCTTGGCACCGCTGGGAATAACCGTGAAAATCAGACCAGCGATTTTATGAACCCGCGATTCAACAGAACTGGAACCGCCGGTCATCTCCCCCGCACCGGATTGGATATCATATTTGGATAAGTGGCCATTTATCGCAAAGATCGAACAAAGCGCATCTGATGCGAAATCGCACTTCGCGCAGTCGATCCGACCCAATATATCTTCACAAGCTTCTTCCATCTCTACCAGCCAAGAGTTCTCGACGCCGCTAGGAAACCGTTCGGGATTTCAAATTAAGAAGAATTGCAGTGCAGACGCTTTTTGCTTGGACGCTTGAAACATTGTGCCCCCCCATTTTTCGAGACTAGCTATGCCTTCCGTGTCGCCGCAGGCGATCAACAGCGGAAAACCAGACGCTTGAAACTTCCACTTCAACGACAACATTCAGTCACGAGAACTGGAATAATTTCCCTCAGCGCCAGCCAATCTTAGAAACCAAACCCAAAACCCCACCTAATAAAGTTATTTATATTAGCGGAATTTAAAATGTCAATAAACTATCGCTCACTAATGTAGCGGGACAGTTGAGAGGCAGCGGGATGGGCCGGCAACGCTCAGACATTTTACGGGGTAGCAAATCTGGAGCCATATAATTGCCCACCCAATTACCCTATGAAATTACCAAGCATTTTCAATGTAGTAACAGGACAGTCTGCCTAGAGAATCACATTCGCCAACACAATCTGATGGCTAAGACGGCCCTCCAAAGCCAATCCTTATCCCATATATCCATCAATTATTTAAGTGCGCACTGATATTATTACCTTGATCCAGGTCAACCATTATTAAGGTTTTATTAACCAGAACTGAAGACGCCAACATGCCTGCGCTTAGCGAAAGGCGACAGCTTATCAAGCTTGCCAAAAAAAACGGAGCCTACAGGTGGCGGCCTGTAGGCTCCTACACTGCCTGCCGAGACGGTTGTGCGGAGTAAGGTGGCAAGCGGTGTTGAATTCTGTTTCGCAAGGTACGCGTGCGAAATCCATGTCGCAAAAATACAAAGTGCTAATTTGGTACGATTGTTTTCGTTTGGAAACGCTCTAAGTCATCGGATTGACGGCATTCGAACCATAACGCACGGTTACGAGCCAGAAGACCACGTGATTTGCGTGAGGTTCTTTCCCCGTATAAACAGCCGCCAAACACAAAACCGTAAGAAGGTACTTCCATGCAATTCATTGATCTGGCTGCACAGCAGGCCCGGCTTCGCCCACAACTGGATCGCGCCATCGCGCGAGTGCTGGATGAAGGTCAATATGTCATGGGTCCGGATGTCGCCCGTTTTGAAAAGCAGCTCGCCGAATTCTGCGGCGTAAAGCACTGCCTTTCCTGCGCAAACGGCACTGACGCTCTTCAGCTTGCGCTGATGGCGCTCGGCGTCGGTGTTGGCGATGCGGTTTTCGTGCCGTCCTTCACCTTTGCGGCCACGGCGGAAATCGCGCCTTTGGTCGGAGCGACACCCGTTTTTGTCGATGTACTACCCGATACTTTCAATATGGACCCTGCGAGCCTGAAGCGCGCAATCGCGCAGACCAAAGATGACGGCCTGCGCCCAGCTGTGGTGATTCCCGTCGACCTGTTTGGCCTTGCTGCCGATTACAACACCATCGAAGCCATTTGCCGCGAAAACAATCTCAAGCTGGTTGGCGACAGCGCGCAGGGCTTTGGCGCGAGCTATCATGGCCGAATCACCGGCTCCATCGGCGATATTGCAACCACGTCTTTCTTTCCCGCCAAGCCTCTTGGCTGCTATGGCGATGGCGGTGCAACGTTTACGAATGATGACGAGTTGGCTGCCTTGCTCGATTCCTATCGAGTACACGGCAAGGGTCATCACAAATACTTCAATGACCGCGTTGGCCTGAACAGCCGCCTTGACACGTTGCAAGCGGCGATCCTGATCGAAAAGCTGGCGGTGTATGCCGATGAACTGGAAGCACGCCAGAAGGTGGCCGAGCGCTACAATGCAGGGCTCTCGAACCGCTACGAAACACCCTACATTCCGGATGGGCAGACCAGTGTCTGGGCACAGTACACGCTCAAGACGGCTAACAAGGCTGAACGTGATGCGTTGATGGAAAAGGCCAAGACGGCGGGCGTTCCTACGGTGATCTATTACCCGATGCCGCTGCACCAGCAGAAGGCATACAAGGATTTCCCGCGCGATCCCAAGGGCCTCTCGGTCAGCGAAGACCTTTCGCAGCGCGTCGTCAGCCTGCCTATGCATCCCTATCTCGACCGCGAGACGCAGGACCGCATCATCGACGTCGTCGCAAGC
>JASGJA010000019.1:0-150361 GCA_049840935.1 Mesorhizobium sp. | reverse complement strand
GCAGTCGGAAACGTCCATGCCATCCAGCCGCCCGGAACCAGCGGCGCAAACCAGTCTTTCGCACCGTCTTTCGACGGCACCTTCATTACCAGAGCTACCAGACCGATAGCCTCCAGACCGAGGATTTCGCCAAGCAGATAAGGCATACGCGAAGTTGCCATGGCTAAACCCTCCCCAGGGCAAAGCCCTTGGCGATGTAATTGCGTACGAACCAAATGACCAGCGCGCCGGGAATGATGGTCAGCACGCCCGCCGCCGCCAGCACACCCCAATCGAGACCAGATGCGGAAACGGTTCGAGTTATGATTGCCGAGATTGGCTTCGCCGCCGTCGTGGTCAAAGTGCGCGCCAGTAGCAATTCCACCCATGAGAACATGAAACAGAAGAACGCCGCCACGCCGATGCCACTCGCGATCAACGGCATGAAAATCTTCACGAAGAAGCGCGGGAATGAATAGCCGTCTATGTAAGCCGTCTCGTCGATTTCCTTCGGCACGCCCGACATAAAGCCTTCGAGAATCAAAACCGCCAGCGGCACGTTGAACAGGCAGTGTGCGAGCGCCACCGCAATGTGCGTATCGATCAATCCAAACGCCGATAGAGCTGGAAAAACGGCAGCGCAAACACGGCAGGCGGGGCCATGCGGTTTGTCAGTAGCCAGAAGAACAGGTGCTTGTCGCCAAGGAAACGGTAGCGCGAAAAAGCATAGGCTGCCGGCAGAGCTACGGCGACCGAAATCACCATACTCATAACAACATATATGATCGAGTTAATGTAACCCGAGTACCATGAAGGGTCGCTGAAGATCACCGCATAGTTGCGCAGCGTTGGGTTCGCCGGAACGAATGTGATCGGCCCAATGATCTCCTGATTAGTCTTGAAGCTCATATTCACGAGCCAATAAATCGGCAGCATCAGGAAGATGATGTAGAGTGTGGGAACGAGCCACCAGAACCGCGACTCGTCCCCACGCCGCCGCATCTTCCGTGCAAGCGCTGCATCTTGCGCGCTAATGGGGTTGTTGCTCCGCTCTTTTGAGCAGCGCGCAATGTGGTATTGTTTGCCTCCGCCATCTTACTTATCCGCATCGTAATTGGTCATGACGGTGTAGAACACCCATGACAGCAGGAGGATGATCAGGAAGTAGATGATCGACATAGCCGCTGCCGGTCCGAGGTCGAACTGACCGATTGCCATCTTCACAAGATCGATGGACAGGAACGTGGTCGAATTGCCCGGTCCGCCGCCCGTCACGACAAACGGCTCCGTGTAGATCATGAACGAGTCCATGAAGCGCAGCAGCACCGCGATCAGCAGCACGCGGTTCATCTTGGGCAGCTGAATGTAGCGGAACACAGCCCAGCGCGACGCGCCGTCGATCTTCGCCGCCTGATAATAAGCATCCGGAATGGAAACGAGGCCCGCATAGCACAGCAGCACGACGAGGCTCGTCCAGTGCCACACATCCATGATGACGACTGTCGCCCACGCATCGATGGGGTCATTGACGTAATTGTAGTCAAGCCCCAGCGCGTTCAGCGCATAGCCGAGCAGAGCCGATATCGATGCGCCCGAACACCTGCCAGATGGTGCCAACCACGTTCCACGGAATGAGCAGCGGCAACGCCATCAGCACCAGACAGACCGGCACGCCCCAGCCGGATTTCGGCATGTTCAGCGCGATAAAAATACCAAGCGGAATCTCTGATTGCCAGAATGATCCCGGAGAATGCGAGGTTTCGCCAAAACGCTTCCCAGAACCGGGAAGACGTCAGCATTTCCTGAAACCACTCACTGCCCGCCCAAAAGAACTCATTGTTTCCGAACGTGTCCTGAACCGAGTAGTTCACCACGGTCATCAGCGGGATCACGGCGGAAAACGCCACCAGCACCAGCACCGGCAGCACCATAAACCAGGCGCGATTGTTCCACGTTTTTTCCATCACGCCCCCCTGACCGTTTCGGCAACGTTCACGCGCCATGAATTTGCGTAGAGATTGATGCCCGCCGGCTCGAACCGCACATGAGGATTGGCCGGTAATTCCTCATCTTCGGTGAGAATCGCGGCAATCTCCTTGCCCTCGATGGCCGCGCGCACAACCTTGTGACGCCCAATGTCCTCGACCTTACGGATCTGCACCGGAATGCCCTCAGAACCCACGCGCACATATTCAGGCCGAATGCCCAGCTCGACTTGGCCCTGCCCGTCTGCGGCAGGCGCGGCCGGCAATTCAATGATTTGCCCGCCCAGTTTCGCGCGCGTTCCCTCAACCGTTACCGGCAGCACGTTCATTCCCGGCGAGCCAATAAAATAGCCGACGAAAGTGTGGCTCGGCTTCTCGAACAACTCAGCTGGCGTACCGATTTGAACGATCTGGCCGTCATACATCACCACCACCCGATCAGCGAAAGTCAGCGCTTCGGTCTGGTCGTGCGTAACGTAAACCATCGTGTAGCCGAACTGCCGATGCAGTTGCTTCAACTGCGAGCGCAATACCCATTTCATGTGCGGATCGATCACCGTCAGCGGCTCGTCAAACAGGATGGCGTTCACATCCGAACGCACCAGACCGCGACCCAGCGAAATCTTCTGCTTCTGGTCGGCGGTCAGGCCACGCGCGCGGCGCTTCGCCCAGCTTTCCAGATCGATCATCTTGATGATCTCGCGCACCTTACGATCAACCTCCGCTTCTGGCACGCCACGATTGCGCAGCGGAAACGCCAGATTGTCGTAGACCGTCATCGTGTCGTAGATCACCGGAAACTGAAAAACCTGCGCAATGTTTCGCTCTTGCGTCGAAAGGTTCGTCACGTCATTGCCGTTGAATAACAGCTTGCCGTGCGAAGGGTGCAGCAATCCCGAAATGATGTTCAGCAGCGTGGTCTTGCCGCAGCCGGAAGGGCCGAGCAGCGCATAGGCCCCACCATCCTCAAACGTGTGGTGCACTTCCTTCAGCGCAAAGTCTTCCGGCTTCGACGCGTTGGGCGAGTAGGCGTGGCGTATATGATCGAGGTCTATGCGTGCCATCGTTCGCTCCTCACGCCGCCTTGCGGGGCTTTGCGCCCACCGCGTTGCCGTGGCCGTCGAACACCATGATGTGCCGTGGGTCGATATACACATCGACCATTTCATCAGGCTCAAAGCTTAGCACGCCGTGGGCCAGCATCACCCACCGCGCATCGGCGAAAGAGAGATGCACAAAGCTTTCGGAGCCGGTGATTTCCGTCACCAGAACCTTGGCCTTCACGGACACCGCCTCCTTATGCGGCCTGTGCAGCGACAGATGGTGCGGCTGGAACGCGATGGTGTAATTCGCGTCGGGAATACCCGCCAACTCCTGCGGAACCGGCAGTCTCACGCCACCCTCAAGAACGAAGTCTGCGCCTTCCTTGTCGAGCGCGATCATGTTGAGAGGCGGGTCCGCAAACGTCCGCGCCGTAATGAGATTGAGCGGCTTGCGGAATACCGAAATCGTTGGGCCGAACTGCGTAATCCGCCCTTCGCTCAAGGTCGCCGTATTGCCGCCGAGCAACAACGCCTCATGCGGCTCCGTTGTTGCGTAAACGAAAATCGCGCCAGTCTCGGAGAAAATCTTCGGCAGCTCTGCGCGCAACTCCTCGCGCAGCTTGTAGTCCAAATTTGCCAGCGGCTCATCGAGCAGCACCAGCCTTGCATTCTTGACGATGGCCCGCGCCAATGCCGTGCGCTGCTGCTGTCCACCAGATAAGTTTAGTGGCAAGCGATTGAGATATGGCGTCAGCTTCAACAGGTCTGCCGCCCGCTTCACCTCGCGATCAATCTTGGCTTTATCTTCGCCCGCAACGCGCAGCGGCGAGGCAATATTCTCGTAAACGGTCATCGCCGGATAGTTGATGAACTGCTGGTATACCATCGCGACATTGCGGTCCTGCACGCGAACGCCCGTCACATCTTTGCCGTCGAACCACACGCTACCGCTCGTCGGACGATCTAGCCCCGCCATCAGCCGCATGAGGCTGGTCTTGCCGGAAAGCGTCGGCCCAAGCAGCACATTCAGCGAGCCATGCTCAAGCTGAAGCGACACGTCGCGGATATGATCCACGCCCCCGACAGTCTTTGTTACGTTTTTTAGTTCCAGCATAACGCTACCGGCTCCTCCTGCCGTTTACTCTGCCGCAATCACTCCCCGGTCGAGCCCGTCCATGAATTTGGCAAGCCCGTCCGCTTCATCCTTCGTCAGCCGAAGCCCTCGCTTCGTTCTGCGCCAGAGCACGTCTTCCGCTGTCACCGCCCATTCCTGGTCAACGAGATAGCGAACTTCAGCTTCATAAAGATCCGCACCAAAGCAGCGGCCAAGATCTTTCACCGAGCGCGCCGCGCCCAACAGCTTGCGTGCCCGCGTCCCGTAAAGCCGCACCAGACGCCGCGCGTGTTTCTCATCCAGAAACGGATAGTCCACTATCAGCGCACCAACCTCGGACGCGAAGCCGTGAACACCGAACTCGCCACCTGGGAGAATGGCGGTCGCTGTCCACGGCCCTCCGCGCACACCGATTAGCCCCTCGATCTTTTCCAACATCGATTCGGCCAACCGGCGGTATGTCGTGATCTTGCCCCCGAAACTGTTGACCAGCGGAGCCATGCCAGCGCTTTGATCGGTCGAAAGCACGTAATCGCGCGTAGCTTCCTGCGCTTTCGAAGCGCCATCGTCATAGAGCGGGCGCACTGCTGAATAGGTCCAGACAATATCTTCGCGCCGCACGGGTTCAGCAAAATATTCGCTCGCCGCATCGCAAAGATAGTCAATTTCCTGATCGCTTATCGTCACCTTTCCGAGATCGCCTTTATAATCCCGGTCAGTCGTGCCGATCAGCGTAAAATCATCCTCATAAGGAATGGCGAAAATGATCCGGCCGTCCTTGTTCTGGAAGAAATAGGCGCGAGGATCGTCGAACTTCTTCGGCACGACGATATGGCTGCCCTGCACTAGCCGCACATGATGCACATCATTATGCCCCAGCGCTTCCGCCAGCACGCGATCGACCCACGGTCCCGCTGCATTCACCAGCAGACGCGCCGTCACCGTCTCTTGCGCGCCGGTGCGTGTATCCTCAAGCGTGATCGTCCAGTTCTTGTCGCCGCGCAGTGCTTCAATGACCTTCGTCCGCGTTCTGATCGTCGCGCCGCGATCCGCCGCGTCTCGCGCGTTGAGCGAAACCAGACGCAAGTCCATCACCCAGCCGTCAGAATACTCAAACGCCTTAGTGAACATCGGCTTGAGCGGTTTGCTCGCAACATCTGTGCGCATGTTCAGCGTCTTGGTCGCTGGTAACAGCTTTCGCCCACCCAGATGGTCGTAGAGAAACAGTCCCAGCCTCAGCATCCACGCCGGTCGCGGACCGCCTTCGAAATAGGGCAGCACGAACCGCATAGGCCAGATGATGTGCGGTGCCATCTTCCAAAGTATCTCGCGTTCCATCAGCGCTTCGCGCACCAGCCGAAACTCGTAATGCTCAAGATAGCGCAGGCCGCCGTGAATAAGCTTGGTTGAACCAGACGATGTGCCGCTCGCCAGATCGTTCATCTCGGCGAGAAAAACAGAATAGCCGCGCCCTGCCGCATCGCGTGCGATGCCGCAGCCGTTGATTCCACCACCAATGACAAAAATGTCGTATTGGGCTGGCGCCGCCACCTTGTCCTCCCTCGACATGCGCACAAACAGGTTTCTCCGTCCCGAAACCTGTTGTGAATTAATTCGAAGATAGAACGCGTGTCAAACGAAATTAAAAATGCTGCACCGCAGCACTATTGGCGCAACGTTTCGATCAGATTTCACGTCGCTATCCGCGCAGATCTTTCTTATGCCTGGCAAGTCGCAGCGGTCGGTTATGAACGTATCCACTTGCGAGAGGTGAGCGATTCTCACCGGTGCGGTGCGCTCAAATTTTGTTGCGTCGCAAACAAGTATGACGTGGCGCGCATTCGCGATAATCGCCTGCGCCACCTTCACCTCGCGGAAATCGAAATCCAACAGTGCGCCGTCATGATCAATGGCCGATGCGCCAATCACCGCATAGTCCACCTTGAACTGCTTAATGAAATCGACCGCAGCTTCGCCCACCACGCCACCGTCCGAACCGCGCACGACACCGCCCGCAATTACCACCTCGATTGACGGATAAACCCGCATCCTATTGGCAACATTGATATTATTTGTAATTACCATCAGTCCGTTATGGTCCAGTAGCGCGCGGCTCACCTCTTCCGTGGTCGTTCCAATATTGATGAACAGTGATGCTCCATCAGGTATCAGCCGCGCCGCCGCCTTGCCGATTGCTTCCTTCTCCTCAGCCGCAATCATGCGGCGCGATTCATATTCGACGTTTTCAATGCCGGAGGGAAACAGCGCGCCGCCATGTATTCGGCGCAGCATTCGCTGCTCGCAAAGATCGTTCAGGTCTTTGCGAATGGTCTGCGGAGTGACGTCGAAATGCGCAGCTAGATCATCGACGAGCACGCGCCCGTGGTCTTTCGCCATCTGGACAATCTCTGCATGTCTTGGCGAAAGAAACATAGCCGCCTCCCCGATTTTCGTTTTTCACCTATCTAGATCAAAACGAAAGTCTTGAGAAGGTCGAATTTCGAAAACGAAAATCCTATTGAAAATCGGGCAAGCTCTTGAATGCCTGCTTCAGCGCCGTTGACCAGCCATCCGACACAACGCGATAATATGGATCGTCATAGCTGATGCGCCGCTTTAGCCCAACGCGCAGGCTTCCTGCTTCGTAGAACAACAGATCCAGCGGCAGACCGACCGACAGATTTGCCTTTGCCGTCGAGTCAAATGACACCAGCAGCAGTTTCGCAGCTTCCGCAAAAGACATCTGGCGATCATATGCGCGCACGATGATCGGGCGGCCATATTTCGTCTCACCAATCTGGAAAAATGGCGTGTCGTCGGTTGATTCGATGAAATTGCCCTCTGGATAGATCATGAAAAGGCGCGGCTCGCTGCCTTTTATCTGCCCGCCGAGAATAAACGACGCGTTGAAATAGGAATCGGCCTTCTGCCCCGCCGGAACCGAGTTTTGTATAACTTCCCGCACCGTGTTTCCAACCAATCGCGCGGTCTGAAACATCGAAGGCGTTTCGTATAATGTCGGGGCGCGGTCGGCCACCGCCTTGGTCCGCTCGTCCAGCAGGCTCACCACGGCTTGCGTCGTTGCCAGATTGCCCGCCGACATCAGCACGATCACGCGGTCGCCGGGCTGCTCCCACACATGCATTTTGCGATAGGTGGAGATATTGTCCACACCAGCATTCGTGCGTGTGTCCGACAGGAACACCAGCCCAGAATCCACCCGCACGGCAACGCAATAAGTCATGAATTCACATTATTCCCTGAACTTTCGGCGATTACTGTTCCACAGTGATGCGAACTGCAAGCCTTTCGTCGGCCACACCGAGACGAATACCTGAAACCGGCATGGCATCGCGATAATCGCGCCCAACCGCAATTCTCACATAGCGCTCGTCAGTTGAGATTCCGTTGGCGGCATCGAACGTGACCCAGCCCAGCCCTCCGACATAGGCTTCGGCCCAAGCGTGGCTCGCCACTTGTTCCACTTGATCGTCCATCTTCAGGTAGCCGCTGACATATCGCGCCGGATAACCCATCGCCCGCGCCGCCGCGATAAATACATGCGCGTGGTCCTGACAAACACCACTGCCTTGTGCAAGCGCCTGTTCCGCTGTCGTTTCCGGCCCCGTCGCGCCGATATTATAAGCCACCTGCTGCGAAATCGTCTGCATCAGCTCATGCAGCCTGTCGATCTCACCTTCGACTTTGATCGACTTTATAAGCTTGCGTACACCAGGTCCGGCTGTGGTCAATTCCGTTCCAGTTTCAAACAGCCACAGTGGCGCAAACGCGCTGTCGCGGCCATAGATACCTGACGTGTCATGCGTCTCAACGATACCTTCCGCCAAGATGCTGATCACATGCGGCGCACCGTGCGCACTTACGAGTCGCGTTTCGTTGTCGAACTGATCTTTGAAGCGCACCTCGTCGCGCGCGCCTTCCACCCTCACCGCCCACGAAACCACCTTCTGCGTCGGGCCAGTTCGCGGAACAAGCCTCAGCCGCTGCAAAGCGTAGTTCACAGGTGAATCGTAGCTGTAGTCGGTGCGGTGCGAGATTTTCAGCAGCATTGCGGGCCGACCTCAGTAAAACCGATAGTCTTCAGCTACTTCGTTGCCGAGTTTATTGTTGTCGCTGATAAACTCGCCTAGAAATTCGTGCAACCCGGCATCGAAAACGTCTTTTATCGTACTGCCTCTCAAGCGATTGAGCGTCCGCTCAGCTGTTTCGTGGCAGGCATGACGTTCGCCATAATCGCGCGCCAAAAACCCCAGATGCTCGTCTATCATGCGATAGCAGAACGCCAGCGAGCGCGGCATACGTCCGTTGATAATCAGGTAGTCCGCAATGTTTGTGGGGCGATAGTCGGCCTCATAAACCCAGCGGTAGGAACGATGCGCCGACACCGACCGCAGAATCGACTCCCATTGATAGTTATCTAGAGTTGATCCCACCCAAGAAATGGATGGCAGCAGTACATAATATTTCACGTCCAGAATGCGCGCCGTGTTGTCTGCGCGTTCTACATAGGTGCCAACCTGTGCGAAATCGAAAATCTCGTTGCGCAGCATGGTTCCGTAAAAACAGCCGCGTATCAGTGCCGTCTCGCGCTTGATTGCGTCCAGCACGCGTGGCAAGTCACGCTCGTCCACTTTCCGCGCCAGCAGCTTTTTAAGCACCATCCAGCCGTCATTTATGGCTTCCCACGTCTCTCGCGTCAGCGCGGTGCGCACCATGCGCGCATTCACCCTGCCCGCTTCAATGGTGGACATAACGCTTGATGGATTGTCGCGGTCACGGAGCAGAAAGTCCGCAATCGTGTTCGCATTAAATTCAGAATGCTTCTGGCGAAAGCCATCTTCCGCGCCAGCACTCACCACCACAGAAGTCCATTCATCCGCAGCGTTCGTGGTGCGCGTCAACGCCATGCGCAAGCCCGCGTCGAGCAGGCGCGCCATGTTTTCCGCGCGCTCGATGTAGCGGCTCATCCAGTAAATGCCGTTGGCTGTACGTCCAAGCAGCATCAGGAGCCCCTTCTCCGCAAAATCAATTTCACGCCCACCCTAATCATCGAGCACCCACGTATCTTTCGTGCCGCCGCCTTGCGAAGAATTGACGACAAGCGAGCCTTCTTTCAGCGCTACGCGCGTCAGCCCACCCGGAACGATCTGCACCCGATCAGACACTAGAACGAATGGCCGCAAGTCCACATGGCGCGGCGCAAGCCCCTTTTCGGTCAGGATCGGGCAAGTCGAGAGAGCAAGCGTAGGCTGCGCAATATAATTATGCGGCTTGGTCTTTAGCTTGGCTGCGAAAGTCTCGCGCTCTTTCTTGGAAGCCGCCGGCCCGACCAGCATTCCGTAACCGCCGGAGCCATGCACCTCTTTCACCACCAGTTCCTCAAGGTGCTCCAGCACATATTTCAAGCTGTCTTCTTCGGAGCATCGCCAAGTCGGAATATTGCCGAGTATCGCCTTGCGACCCGTATAAAACTCCACGATTTCCGGCATGTAGGAGTAAATTGCCTTGTCGTCGGAAATGCCCGTGCCGGGTGCATTAGCAATCGTAATATTGCCCGCGCGATAAACGTCCATGATCCCCGGCACACCCAGCGCCGAATCCGGCCTAAAGGTCAGCGGATCAAGGTAGGCGTCATCTACGCGTCGATAGAGCACGTCGATCTGCTTGTAACCCTCGGTCGTGCGCATCGCGACATGTCCATCCACCACGCGTAGATCAGAGCCTTCCACCAGTTCTACGCCCATCTGGTCCGCAAGAAATGCGTGCTCGAAATAGGCTGAATTGAAACTGCCGGGAGTTAGCACCGCGATGGTCGGCCTCTCCGGGGCACCTTGCGGCTTCGTCGCCGCAAGCGACCTGCGCAGCAACTGCGGATAATTCTCGACCGGACGCACTTTGATTTGCTGAAACAGCTCCGGAAAAAGCTGCATCATCGTTTCCCGGTTTTCCAGCATATAGGAAACACCGGAAGGCGTTCTTGCATTGTCTTCCAGCACGAAGAAATCATTCTCGCCGGTGCGCACGATGTCCACGCCGATGATGTGCGTATACACACCGGCAGGCGGGCGAACGCCTACCATCTCCGGCAAAAACGCCTCATTGCCAGCAATCAGCGAACGCGGCACGCGCCCCGATCTCAAAATTTCCTGACGATGATAAATATCGTCCAGAAAGGCATTCAACGCCTGCACGCGCTGCTCGATGCCTTGCGTCAGCCGCCGCCATTCCGAACCGGACAAAATGCGCGGCACAATGTCGAACGGGATGAGCCGTTCCGCCGCTTCTTCCTGCCCATAAACTGCAAAGGTAATCCCGGTCTTGCGGAACACGCTTTCCGCGTCGGACATTTTGACAGTCAAACGGGCGGGGTCTTGCTCCTGAAACCACCGGTCATAGCCGGTATAAGCATTTCGAACCCCGGTATTCCCGGAGAGCATCTCGTCAAAAGCGACCACTCAGCATCTCCCCTGCTGGCAGACATATCAAATGTCCGCGAAAACATTTGCAAGCGCAAAAAAGCAGCAGACCGATGTTAGCCGGCACTTTGCCTAATTGAATGGCAAACGGATCGAAAAATGAGCGAATATCGCCCCGAAACTATGCAATCAGAATTTTAGAAAGCGCGAAATGTAACCGTAGTAAATGTCTCAGCTATACCGTCGATAATCTGGATGCGCTCGTTCACGAAATGCCCAATATCGACATCATCATCGACATAAAACTTCGCCATCAGGTCATATTGACCCGCAGTCGAGTAGATTTCCGAAGCAATTTCAGCTTCCGCGAGTTCGCTCGCAACATCATAAGCCTTGCCCAGAGCGCATTTGAACTGAACGAAAAACGTCTTCATCTTCTACCTGCCAATTTCCTGTCCGCTTTTCGCATCCGCACGATTTGGATTTCAACCCGTTCACAGAGCTGGCAAATCGCCCCGCGCCCATTCTTCCACTATCTCACCTGCCCGGCTCTCGAATCGAGCGCCTTCAATCGCCCCGCGAATGTCACGCATCAGGCTCTGATAGTAGGCGAGATTGTTCCACGTCAGCAGCATCGCGCCCAACGCCTCACCCGACTTCACCAGATGGTGCAGATACGCGCGGCTGTAGTCGCGTGCTGCTGGACAATTGCTTTCCTCATCCAGCGGGCGTGGGTTGTCCGCATGACGCGCATTGCGCAAATTCACTTTGCCGCGCCGCGTGAATGCCAGCCCGTGCCGACCTGCCCGCGTCGGCATAACACAGTCGAACATATCAATGCCCCGCGCGACGGATTTCAGAATGTCGTCCGGCGTCCCGACTCCCATCAGATAACGCGGCTTGTTCTCCGGCAATGCCGGGCACGTGACCTCTAGCATATCCAGCATCACCTCTTGCGGTTCGCCAACCGCCAGACCGCCCACCGCGTAACCCTTCAAATCCAGCGCCGAAAGCGCTGTTGCCGATCTCAGCCGCAACGGTGGACTGTCACCGCCTTGCACAATCCCGAACATCGCCTTGCCCGGCTGGTCGCCAAACGCCACCTTGCAGCGCTCTGCCCAGCGCAGCGAAAGCTCCATCGCGCGCTCGATTTCCTTCGGCTTCGCAGGCAGCGCAACGCATTCGTCCAGCTGCATTTGAATATCGGAATCCAGCAAGCCCTGAATCTCGATCGACCGCTCCGGCGACATTTCGTAAGCCGCGCCGTCAATATGTGAGCGGAACGTCACGCCCTGCTCCGTCACCTTGCGTAGTTGCGACAGCGACATGACTTGAAAGCCGCCAGAATCCGTCAGGATCGGATAGGGCCAGCGCGCAAACTCATGCAAACCTCCGAGCCGCGCTAAGCGTTCCGCACCCGGTCGCAGCATCAAGTGATAGGTGTTGCCCAGAATAATATCCGAACCAAGCTCGCGCACCTGATCCAGATACATGGCTTTCACGGTCCCGCCCGTTCCCACCGGCATGAATGCGGGGGTCTGGATCGTGCCGCGCGGCATAGAAATCTCGCCGCGCCGCGCCGCGCTGTCCTTACCGATCAGGCGAAAAGAAAATTCAGCGCTCATCGGGTTCCCTGAAAAGCAGGCTGCCGTCGCCATAGGAATAAAAGCGATAACCATTCGCGATGGCATAGTCATACGCCGTGCGCATACGCTCCATTCCGGCAAATGCGCTCACCAGCATGAAAAGCGTCGAGCGCGGCAGATGGAAATTGGTAATCAGCGCATCCGCTGTTTTGAAACGATATCCCGGCGTGATGAAAATGTCCGTCGCGCCCGCCCATTCCGTCATCGAGCCATCAGCCCGCGCCGCACTTTCCAGCAGCCTTAACGACGTCGTCCCTACGGCCACAACGCGCCGCCCAGCTGCCTTCGCGGCATTGATTTGCTCTGCAACCTGCGCCGAAACCCTGCCCGTTTCCGAATGCATATGATGGTCGTTCGTGTCATCAGCCTTCACCGGCAGAAAAGTCCCCGCCCCGACATGCAGCGTCACGAAACATCGTTCAATGCCGCGTGCATCGAGCCTTTCAAAAAGCTCCGGCGTGAAGTGCAGACCAGCCGTAGGCGCCGCGACCGCGCCTTCCTCGTCAGCGTAGATGGTCTGATAGTCCTTGCGATCGCGGTCGTCATCGGGGCGGCGCGCGGCAATATAGGGCGGCAACGGAATATGCCCGACACTGTGCAACGCCTCGTCCAGCGCCGCGCCCGACAAGTCAAAATTGAGCAGCACTTCGCCGCTCTCGTGCTTCTCCGCAACCGTCGCGTTCAATGTTCCCAAAAAGCAAACATTGCTATCGTGCCCGAACTGGATGCGATCCCCCACGGCCAGCCGCTTACCCGGCCTGGCAAAGGCCAGCCAACTATCCGGCGACATGCGCATGTGCAGCGTTGCGTCAACATGCGCGACCGCCTCGCCGCGATGGCGCACGCCCTTCAGTTGCGCCGGTATAACCTTTGTGTCGTTGAATACCAGCAAATCGCCCGGAGCGAGCAGATCCGGCAGGTCTCGAAAAATCGCATCTTGCGGTGATTTACCGGGCCGCGACACCAAAAACCGCGACGCATCGCGCGGCTCGGCAGGCCGCAACGCTATACGGTCCTCCGGCAGGTCGAAATCGAACAGATCAACACGCATCAGGCAAAACGGATAAGCAGCGCACCGGCCAAAAGCAGGACAGCGCCAGCAACCCGGCCCATTGTTATTTCGCGAACGGCCAGACCGAACGCGCCAAATCGATCAACCAAAAGCCCCGCAATAAGCTGACCCGCCACCAGAAACGCCATCAGCGAAGCCGCGCCAAGTCGCGGCGCGAGCAAAATATTGCAGGTCACAAACGATGCGCCAAGAAATCCGCCCAGCAAAAACATCCAGAGCGTGGGGCCGCGCCAATTTAGCGGGGGCGCATTGTTCGTCGCCACCAACAGCAGTGTGACCAAGCCAAGCACGACCGCGCCAACAAAAAAGGAAATGCCAGCGGCAGCCACCGGCATCCCCAAATTGCGAGACAGCTCTGCGTTGACGGGTGCCTGTATTGCCAGGAACCCGCCCACCACAATGCCTAGCAATGGCCAGAAAACGCCCCCCATGTCAGGTTCAGGCGTCCGCCGCGACTTTCATCGAAACGATGCTGTCGGGGTCTTTCACCGGCTCGCCGCGCTTGATCTGGTCGACATTGTCCATGCCTGAAATCACCTGACCCCACACAGTATACTGCCGGTTTAAAAAGCCCGCGTCGTCAAAGCAGATGAAGAACTGCGAATTCGCCGAATTTGGGTTTTGCGCTCGCGCCATCGAGCACGTTCCGCGCCCGTGGTTCGTGTTCGAAAACTCTGCCTTGAGGTCCGGCTTGTCCGAACCACCCATACCGGCCCGGCCGGGATTGAACGAAGACGACCCTTTCTTTCCGAACTTGACGTCACCCGTCTGCGCCATGAAGCCATCGATCACGCGATGGAAAACCACGCCATCATACGCACCCTCACGCGCAAGCTCTTTGATGCGCGCCACATGCCCAGGTGCGAGATCCGGAAACAACTCAATTGCTACATCGCCCTTGGTCGTTTCCATCAGCAGGACGTTTTCAGGATCACGCCCCTCAAGCACGCTTTTATTTTCTTCGCTCATTTATCTGCTCCAATTCGTGCCTTGATGATCTTGTCGGGGTCGCTCACCGACCCATTATCCGCTTCACTGCCGCGCTTGATCTTGTCGACGACATCCATGCCCTTCTCCACTTCGCCGACGATCGTATACTGACCATCAAGCGGCGGAGCGGGCGAAAACATGATGAAAAACTGCGAATTTGCCGAATTCGGGTTTTGCGCGCGCGCCATACCTACCGTGCCGCGCACGAAATGCTGCGCTGTTGGTGAATTCCGCTGGAAGGTCTGACAGGTCCGACCCGCCCGTGCCGACATTGGCCGCGTCGTAACCTTCTTTCATGTCGCCATAGCGCACGTCGCCGGTCTGCGCCATAAAGCCATCGATCACGCGATGGAACGCAACATTGTCATATGCACCTTCGCGCACCAGTTCTTTTATTTGCGCGACATTTTTTGGCGCGAGGTCTGGCCGCAGGGCGATAACGACATCGCCATCCTTCAACGTCAGAACCAGCGTATCCTCCGGTGATGCCGCAAACGAAGCGCTGCTCAACATGAGCCCGGCTCCAAGCAGCATGGCACCCGCCACTTTTCTGAATGGCATGTAAAACTCCTATCTATTTCTTCTTGCTTGGGAATTTTCCCTTGAGCGCCTTGACGACAACGGGCGGCACAAACGGTTTTACGTCTCCACCCATCGCCGCAATCTGACGCACTAATGTGGCAGTAATCATACGCACGGGCGGACTTGCGGGTAAAAATACCGTTTGCAGTTCGCCCGCCATTGCGCGGTTCATGCCGGCCATTCCCATTTCATAGTCTAGATCGGTTCCGTCTCGCAGCCCGCGAATAAGCAATGTCGCGCCAGCCTTGCGCGCCGCATCAACCAGCAATCCGTCGAAAGAAATCACTTTGATGCGCTCGGCGTCCTCACCAAAAGCGCTGGCCGCAATTTGTTCAATCAAGTTCACGCGCTCATCGAAGGAGAAGATCGGCATCTTGCCTGGGTGCACGCCAATCGCAGCATAAACCGTATCGGCCAGCGACAGTGCGCCCTTGAGCACGTCGAGATGACCGTTGGTCGGCGGATCGAACGACCCTGCATATATGGCGACGCGTTTTGACATCTTTGTACTACGACCGTTGTAGGTTGCCTGCTTTAGACGGTTTCCCCGTAATGCGAAAGCGCTGGCCTGCGCTCCATATAAATCCGTTTACCATTTCGCTTGGCGCTTCTTTAATTGCTTCAGGCGCATCGTGCTGGCGGGGACAAGGAATCGGACATCCACCATGTTAGCGCCGCCAGCAATGCTGCCGCGCAATGGGAAGGTGCAACCTTTTTAAGGGCTCCCCGTTTGGGAGGGGTGGAGAACAACATCATGATGATCACCATATTAGCAGCCGCAATGACCATTTTGATGCTCATCGCAACCGCGGTGGGTGTACATCAGGAAGCTGAACGCGTCAGGCTCAAGGATCGCAGCGACCGTTCACGCGGTTTTGGTCGCTATTAATCCAGCACCTCCGGCGCATCACTCTCGTCACTCGGCGTCTCCGCCGAAGCATCGGCGATCTCAGCGTCAGCAACACCTGATTTACGTTCGTCTTGCGGCTCCGAAATACGTTCGACAGAAACGACCTTTTCTTCGTCTGCCGTATTGAAGATCGTAACGCCCTTTGTCGCCCGGCTTGCAATACGGATGCCATTTACAGGCACTCGAATAACCTGGCCGCCATCAGACACCAGCATGATCTGATCGTCATCGGCAACCGGGAAACTGGCGACAAGCCTGCCAATTTCAGCCGACTTTGAAACATCAGTGGCGCGAATACCCTTACCGCCGCGGTTCGTCAGGCGGAAATCATAGGATGATGACCGCTTGCCATAGCCATATTCCGTAACAGTCAGAACGAATTGCTCATGCTGCCTCAAGAACGCATAGCGCTCATCGCTAAGCTCCTGATCTTCGGCGACCTCTTCATTCGTCAGCGCAATGTCTTCTTCCTCGCTGCCCGCCAACCGGCGCTCGTTCACCGCACGCTTGAGATAGGCCGCGCGCTCCGCAGCATCCGCATCCACATGTTCGAGGATGGCCATGGAAATGGCCCGCTCGGACGCACCCAGTTGCATCCCACGCACGCCCTGCGACCCACGGCTCTGGAACACACGCACATCCGTCACTGCGAAGCGAATACACTGTCCGCTGCTGGCCGTCAGAAGCACGTCGTCATTTTCGGAGCATGTTTCGACAGCAAGGATGGCGTCGCCTTCCTCGTCGAATTTCATGGCGATCTTGCCGTTGCGATTTACCTGAACGAAATCCGAAAGCTTGTTTCTGCGCACCGTGCCACGCGTCGTCGCGAACATCACGTCGAGCTCGCCCCACTGATTCTCATCTTCCGGCAGTGGCATGATAGCCGTAATGCGGTCGCCATTATCAATCGGCAACATATTGATCAGCGCCTTGCCGCGCGATTGCGGGGTGCCAATCGGCAGACGCCAGACCTTTTCCTTATAAACAATGCCGCGTGAGGAGAAGAACAGCACGGGTGTATGCGTATTTGCCACGAAACAGGCGTGTCACCACATCGGTGTCCTTGGTGGACATGCCGGAGCGACCTTTGCCACCACGTGCCTGCGCCCGATAAATCGAAAGCGGAACGCGCTTGATGTAGCCCTCATGCGTGACTGTAACGACCATGTCTTCACGCGCGATTAGGTCTTCGTCTTCCATGTCGGCGCCGGCGTCGGTGATTTCCGAACGTCGCGGCGTGCCGAACTCGTCGCGAACGGCCTCAAGTTCTTCCCGAACGATTGCCTGAATACGAGCGCGGGAAGCCAGAATATCGAGATAGTCTCGAATTTCGACGCCAATCTTGTTTAACTCGTCGGCAATCTCGTCGCGGCCAAGCGCGGTCAAGCGCTGCAGGCGTAATTCCAGAATCGCGCGCGCCTGCTCTTCCGAAAGATTATAGGTGCCGTCTTCATTGATGCGATGGCGAGGATCATCGATCAGCCTGATCAATGCTTCGACATCTGCCGCTGGCCAGCGCCGCGTCATCAATTGCTCCCGCGCGGTTTGCGGGTCTGGCGCATTGCGGATGAGCTTGATCACCTCATCTATATTGGCGACGGCGATAGCAAGACCAACGAGCACATGGGCCCGCTCACGCGCCTTGCGCAGCAGGAATTTCGTGCGGCGGCTGACGACTTCTTCGCGGAACGCAACAAACGCTTTCAGAAGGTCGATCAGCGTCATCACTTCCGGCTTGCCGCCGTTCAACGCGACCATATTTGCGCCAAACGAGGTCTGGAGCGGCGTGTAGCGATAAAGCTGATTTCAGAATGACGTCCGCGACCGCATCCTTCTTCAATTCGACAACGACGCGATATCCTTGACGATCACTTTCGTCGCGAATGTCGGAAATGCCCTCGATACGCTTGTCGCGTACCAGTTCGGCCATTTTCTCGATCATCGAAGCCTTATTCACCTGATAGGGGATCTCGGTGACTACAATGGCCTCACGATCGCCGCGCATCGGCTCGATGTGAACCTTGCCGCGCATCTGGATCGAACCGCGTCCGGTCGAATAGGCATTATAAATACCGGACCGGCCAAGGATCAGACCGCCCGTTGGGAAATCCGGACCCGGAATGATCTCCATCAAATCCGGCAATTCCATCGCCGGATTTTCCATAATGGCAATCGCACCATTACAGACTTCCGTCAGATTGTGCGGAGGAATATTGGTCGCCATACCGACCGCGATGCCGCCGGAGCCATTGACCAACAGATGCGGGAACCGCGCAGGCAGCACCTTTGGTTCCTGCTCGGCACCATCGTAATTGTCCTGAAAATCGACCGTATCCTTGTCGATATCCTCAAGAAGCTCGTGCGCAACCTTGGTAAGCCGCGATTTAGTGTATCGCATCGCCGCAGGCGGGTCGGCATCGATCGAGCCGAAATTGCCCTGCCCGTCGATGAGCGGCACGCGCAAGGACCAATCCTGCGCCATACGCACCAGCGCGTCATAAATCGAGGCGTCGCCGTGCGGGTGATATTTACCCATGACGTCGCCGACGATACGCGACGATTTAACGTGTTTGCGATTCCAATGATAACCGCCTTCGTGCATCGCATATAAAATGCGCCGATGCACAGGCTTGAGGCCATCACGCGCATCAGGCAGCGCGCGGCTTACGATCACGCTCATCGCGTAATCGAGATAGGAACGCTGCATCTCCTCGATAATGGAGATTGGTTCGATGCCTTCCGGACTTTCCGGCCCGCCTGGTGTCTTTTGGTCGGTCAAAATGGATCACAAATAATTGGGAATCACTGGCTCTTTATATAGGAAGTCAGTGCAGGATTCCAAATGTCGTTCGACATTATCCCGCACAGTTTTTCATATTAAAATCAATGCACTACAAAGCATTATGCAGAAAACTCATTTTGCTGGCGTAAGGTTTGTCCAAAATATGGCTCGAACAGGTCTTGGCAGTCTGGTCTCAACTTTCTTTTCCCTTGTCTAATTTAATGGCTACACTATAGCCACCGGCATAAAAGAGGGCCACGCATGCCGAGTTATGACATCCTGCTCAACGCTTTTGCGACGATCCTTGTAACGATCGATCCGCCTGGCCTTGCGCCGCTATATTTAGCAGTCACGCGCGGCATGACCGGCGATCAGCGCCGGTCCGTTTCGATACGCGCCTCGATCATAGCGTTCTTTATCCTCGCGCTGTTCTCCCTGGCCGGAAGCACGGTGCTTTCCGTCCTCGGTATTACGCTCCCCGCGTTTCGCGTTGCGGGCGGTATGCTGCTCTTCTTCATCGCGTTTGAGATGGTGTTTGAAAAGCGTAACGACCGCAAGGAGAAGACCGCCGAAACGGCTATCACCAAGGATCACGTTCAGAACGTGGCCGCATTCCCGCTCGCCATTCCCTTGATTGCCGGACCGGGTGCGATCTCCGCAGTCGTGCTGCATTCAGGCCGCCTGCCGAGCGTTATGGGACAGATTTCGCTGCTCGCCATTATTCTGGTATGTAGTCTTATCACCTTCCTCGTGTTTGTGCTGGCACAGCACATTGACCGTTTTCTTGGCGAGACGGGCCGCTCGATCCTTACACGTCTGCTCGGCGTGATACTTGCGGCGCTCGCCGTGCAATTTGTTGCCGACGGCATTCGGGCTCTAATGGGCGCATATGGCGGCGTCTAAGCCGCCTCCGCCTTTCCTTTAACTCAGAACGGGATGTCGTCGTCGAGGTCGCGCGAGAATCCACCTCCCCCGCCACCACCGCCGCTTCCGCCGCGGTTGCCTGATCCGCCGCCGCCACGACTGTAATCGTCGCCGGGTGCGGACTGCCCGAAGTCCGAACGTCCGCCAGCGCCACCACCGCCGCCGCCATAGCCAACCTGCCCACCTTCACCGCGAGAATCGAGCATATGAAGTTCGCCACGGAACCTCTGGAGAACTACTTCAGTCGTGTAGCGATCCTGCCCCTGCTGGTCTTGCCATTTGCGGGTTTGAAGCTGGCCTTCAACGTAAACCTTCATACCCTTTTTGAGATATTGCTCTGCAATCTTGGCGAGGTCGCCGAAGATCACCACATTATGCCACTCGGTCTTCTCGCGGCGTTCACCGGAATTCTTGTCCCGCCAGTTTTCAGAAGTCGCAATGCGCAGGTTTGCAACCGCATCGCCTGAATTAAGTCGACGGATCTCCGGGTCCGCCCCGAGATTCCCTACAAGAATGACTTTGTTCACGCTGCCAGCCATCACGCCTCTCCTACGCTCATCCCAAACAGGGCTCTCATACACCAAATCTTCTGGCGTGCTGACCTGCGGCGCAGACACTTACCGCTATCCACAGGGAAATTTGTTCTTATTTTGTTCCTTTTCGCCTGTCAACCAAGACAAAAAAATAAATGAGCCCGGCGCAGTGCGCACGAGGCTCATTCTGACGGATTTTACCCGTCGTCGGGCGAGTGAACTGGCCCTATAAACTTCGGATGCCAAGCGGCTTCATGCCACGATCCGACTGAAGTTTCTAATTGTTAGCGAATATCGACGGACGTGATTTGGTCGGTCTTTACGCGACCATCTGCGCCTACCGCAGCTCCACTGTTTAGCGGAGCCTGCCGGGACTGTCAGGTGGGGTCATTGCCTCCGCTCCTCTGTCCGTTTCTCCAATGTTATTAACAGGATACACGCAATTTCCTACGGCGTCTCGCAGGTCATCGTCCAGATTTTTGCGGCTTCCAACTGCTAACAACAGCGAAATTCTGTTCCTCTGCAAGCCGCAGGTCAACCATTTTCCGCACCGCTCGCGCAAAATGTGATCGAGATAAAAACGGTGCGCTTGACAATCCTGCTGACAGCCTTATGTCAGGAGAATGTTCGATGTTTGTTCTTTTTCGCTTGCTCATGCGCCTGGAAGGCGGGTACAGGGATATTTCTTCGACATTCTCAAAAAAGCGCCCATATAAAGGCGGGCCGGTTTGTCCGGTCGATCCATCATCAGGCAGAGCGGCGACAACGGCATGGCCGATCATAAGTTTATTTCCATTCGCGGCGCGCGCGAGCACAACCTCAAGAATGTCGATCTCGATCTGCCGCGTGACAGCCTGATCGTGATGACGGGCCTGTCCGGGTCTGGCAAATCATCGTTGGCGTTCGACACGATTTATGCGGAGGGGCAACGGCGCTATGTCGAGAGCTTGTCGGCCTATGCCCGGCAATTTCTGGAAATGATGCAGAAGCCGGATGTCGACCAGATCGACGGCTTGTCTCCGGCAATTTCCATTGAGCAAAAGACCACCTCGCGCAATCCGCGTTCGACAGTCGGCACTGTCACGGAAATTTATGACTATATGCGCCTGCTTTTTGCGCGCGTGGGCATTCCTTATTCGCCTGCAACCGGTCTTCCCATTGAGAGCCAGACAGTCAGCCAGATGGTCGACCGTGTTTTGGCGCAGGAAGAAGGCACGCGGCTTTATATAACCGCGCCAATCGTTCGCGGCCGCAAAGGCGAATATCGGAAGGAATTGGCCGAGCTTCAAAAAAAGGGCTTCCAGCGCGTCAAGGTCGACGGTGTTTTTTACGAGATCGGCGAAGTCCCGGCGCTGGACAAGAAATATAAGCACGACATCGACGTGGTGGTCGACCGCGTCGTGGTGCGCGGAGACATTGCTGCGCGGCTGGCCGATTTCGCTCGAAACTGCATTGAAGCTGGCCGATGGGCTGGCCGTTGCCGAGTTTGCGGACAAGCCCCTGCCCCCTGAAGAAACCGCAGGCAAGTCGGCGAATAAGTCGAAGAACGAGACGCATGAGCGCATCTTGTTCTCGGAAAAGTTCGCTTGCCCTGTTTCCGGCTTTACGATTCCGGAAATCGAACCCCGGCTGTTTTCTTTCAACAATCCTTTTGGCGCTTGCCCGACTTGCGATGGCTTGGGCAGCCAGCGCGCCATCGATCCGCAACTGATTGTGCCTGACGAGAATGTTTCCTTGCGCGATGGCGCCGTTGCGCCTTGGGCGAAATCGACTTCGCCATACTACAATCAGACACTGGAAGGGCTTGGTAAAGCGTACGGCTTCAAGCTCGGTGACAAATTCAAGGATCTTTCGAAGGATGCGCAAGGCGCAATTCTGAACGGCACGGGCGAGCGCGAGGTCACATTCAACTATGATGACGGGCTGCGCTCTTACAAAACCACCAAGACATTCGAAGGCGTGGTTCCCAATCTCCAGCGGCGCTGGAAGGAGACCGAATTCGGCATGGATGCGCGAGGAGATTGAGCGCTTCATGTCTGCCACGCCCTGCCCTGCGTGCAAAGGTTATCGCCTGAAGCCGGAAGCGCTTGCGGTCAAAATCGCAGGCAAGCACATCGGCGAAGTGACCGAGCAATCTATTCGCAAGGCAGATGCGTGGTTCACCGCCCTGCCCGATCAACTGAACGCCAAGCAGAACGAGATTGCGATGCGCATTCTCAAGGAAATTCGGGAGCGCCTGCGCTTCCTCAATGACGTGGGTCTGGACTATCTGACGCTTGCGCGCAATTCCGGCACACTGTCCGGTGGCGAAAGCCAGCGCATTCGTCTCGCCTCGCAGATCGGGTCTGGGCTCACCGGAGTTCTTTACGTTCTGGACGAGCCCTCGATTGGGCTCCATCAGCGCGATAATGCGCGGCTGCTGGATACGCTCAAGCACCTGCGCGACATTGGCAACACGGTGATCGTCGTTGAGCACGACGAAGATGCGATTTTGCACGCGGACTATGTGGTCGATATCGGCCCTGCGGCTGGCATTCATGGCGGGCGTGTCATTGCGGAGGGTACGCCCTCGCAGATTATGGCCAATCCTGCTTCGATTACGGGCAAGTATTTGTCGGGCGAGCTGTCGATTGCCGTTCCTGCAGAGCGGCGCAAGCCGAAGAAGGGGCGCCGCATAAAGGTTGTTGGCGCGCGCGCCAACAATCTGAAGAATGTGACGGCGGAAATCCCACTTGGCACCTTTTCCGCGATCACGGGCGTTTCGGGCGGTGGCAAATCCACGTTCCTGATCGAGACGCTTTTCAAGGCTGCGTCGCGGCGCATCATGGGCTCGCGCGAACACCCTGCGGAACACGACCGCATTGAGGGCCTGGAGTTTCTGGACAAGGTGATCGACATTGACCAATCGCCCATCGGGCGCACGCCTCGTTCCAATCCGGCCACCTATACAGGTGCATTCACACCGATCCGCGATTGGTTCGCGGGATTGCCGGAAGCAAAGGCGCGCGGCTATCAGCCGGGGCGCTTTTCGTTCAACGTCAAGGGTGGCCGCTGCGAGGCTTGCCAGGGCGACGGCGTCATCAAGATCGAGATGCACTTCCTGCCCGATGTTTATGTCACTTGCGATGTGTGCCACGGCAAACGGTACAATCGCGAGACGTTGGAAGTTCTGTTCAAGGGTAAATCCATTGCCGATGTACTGGACATGACGGTCGAAGAAGGCGTTGAGTTCTTTGCTGCTGTTCCGGCGGTGCGAGACAAGCTCACGACGCTCAATCAGGTCGGCCTCGGCTATATCCATATTGGCCAGCAGGCGACCACGCTTTCCGGCGGTGAGGCACAGCGCATCAAGCTGGCGAAGGAATTATCGCGCAAGGCGACCGGCAAGACACTCTATATTCTCGACGAACCGACTACCGGCCTGCACTTCCACGATGTCGCGAAGTTGCTCGAAGTGCTTCATGAACTGGTAGATCAGGGCAACACGGTCGTGGTGATCGAGCACAATCTTGAGGTCATCAAGACCGCTGATTGGGTTCTCGATCTTGGGCCGCAGGGCGGTGATGGCGGCGGAGAACTCGTCGCTTCTGGCACGCCGGAGGATATCGTTGCGGAGCCCCGCAGCTATACCGGTCAATTCCTCAAGGAACTTCTGGAACGAAGGCCGCACCAGCCGAAGGCCGAAGCTGCGGAATAGGCTTCTCGGGAGGAGATGATGAGCAAGAGCGGAACGATCCGCGCAGGGATGGGCGGCTGGACTTTCGAGCCTTGGGAGGGAACCTTCTATCCCGATAAACTGCCCAAAAAGCAGCAGCTTCATTTCGCGTCACGGCAGGTACCCACCATCGAAGTGAACGGCACCTATTATTCAGGGTTCACGCCAGCGACCTACGCCAAATGGTTCGCCGAAACGCCCGATGATTTCGTCTTTTCGATCAAGGGAAATCGCTTCGTCACAAATCGCAAGGTTCTGGGCGATGCGGGCGAGTCTATGGCTAAATTTTTCGCGCAGGGCCTTGAGGAACTTGGGCCGAAACTTGGCCCGATCATCTGGCAGTTCGCACCTACGAAGAAGTTTGAGCCAGGTGATTTTGAGGCGTTTCTAAAGCTTCTGCCGGAAAAAACTGGCGGCATTGCGCTGCGCCATGCATTGGAAGTGCGCAATATTTCTTTTGCAGTGCCGGAATTTGTTGCGCTCGCGCGCAAATACAACGCTGCAATCTGCTACGCGCATCATTTCGACTATCCCGAATTTGCCGATGTTACCGGCGACTTCGTCTATGCCCGGCTTCAAAAAGGCAGTGACGATGTTCCAACTGCCTACAAACCCGCTGAGCTGGGTAAATGGGTTGAGCGCGCAAAAATCTGGGCGGCAGGCGGTCAGCCGGATGATCTGCCCTATGCCGATCCCTCCACCAAGGCGTCGGATAAGCCACGCGACGTATTTCTTTACATCATTCATGAAGGCAAGATTCGTGCGCCGCAGGGCGCAATGGCTCTCATGGAGCACGTTGCATAAGAAGTCCGGCCAGCACATGCGGCAGCATTGAAGGCAAGTCCTCCGCTATAAGGCCGGGACCGAATGCACGTGCGGCCTCGGCGTGGAGCCAAACAGCCGCGCAGGCAGCTTCGAAGGGAGCCATGCCTTGCCCTGCAAGTCCCGTAATAATGCCGGAAAGCACGTCGCCTGAACCTGCAGTCGCGAGCAATGGCGTTCCGTTGCTGTTGATTGCGGCGCGTCCGTCGGGATCGGCAATTACAGTGTCCGGGCCTTTATAGACGATGACGGAATGCGAGCTTTTTGCTGCGGTCCGCGCCTTTTCAAGCTTCGACAAACTCATGTCCGCGTGAATTTCGGGAAACAATCGGCCAAATTCGCCTTCATGCGGGGTTAATATAGTCGCGGGCGCACCATCCAAAGCGAACAAACCGAACCATCTCGCTGGCTCCTGCGCCATGATTGTCAGCGCGTCAGCGTCCAGCACCACAACGCGTCGCGCGGCGCTCGTCGGCTGAATCGCCGTTGCCAGCAATGCAGCCACATCATTATTGGTGCCAAGTCCCGGCCCGGCCACCAGCGCCGAAGGCTTCCGCTGATCGAAAAACGTCTGCACATCGTCCGGGCCGTCTACTCGCCGCAAGATGATTGACGTCAGATGCACTGCATTGACGGCTAGGGATGCCGGCGGTGAAAGCAGCGTTACCGCGCCTGCGCCGGATCTCGCGGCTGCCATCGCGGCAAGCCGCGCCGCGCCTGTCGCGGCTGGACCGCCCGAGAACACCGCGACGTGCCCACGGCTATATTTATACGTGTTTTCCGCAGGTCGTGGAAAATCGTCACTCCAAAGCGCGGGTAGGTTTTCGAAGGTCTGGCTTCCGATTTCCGTCACCACGGCGTCGGATATGCCGATGTCGCGCACGACCAGATCACCGCAGAGCGCTCTCCCCGAATAGAGCAAGTGGCCGGGCTTTTTGCGTACGAATGTCACTGTCACGGTGGCGTGGAACGTCGCGCCAAGTGCTTCGCCGCTTGAGCCTGAAATCCCTGAAGGTAGGTCGACGGCGACAACCGGAAGACCGGCGGCGCTTACTTTTTCAGCCACCGCACGCGCGACGTCTTGCAACGGACGCTCAAGCCCTGCGCCATAGAGCGCATCCACAACAACCCCACCCGGCAGCGGTTCATAGTGCTCAAGCGGCTGTCTTTTCAGCCGACAATTTTGGGCGGCGATCTCTGCATCGCTTCCAGCGCGCGAGTTGCCATCCGTCCAGAGCGCCACCTCAAAACCAGACGCAGCCAAAATAGTCGCGGCGACGTACCCATCACCGCCATTGTTTCCCGGCCCGCACAACACATCGACGCGCGCAGCACCCGGAAAGCGCTGGAACACAACGTCCGCGACAGCTGCTCCGGCTCGTTCCATGAGTGCTATGCCGCTCAGGGG
The DNA here is from genome assembly GCA_049840935.1 of Mesorhizobium sp. GTDB lineage: Bacteria > Pseudomonadota > Alphaproteobacteria > Rhizobiales > Rhizobiaceae > Mesorhizobium_G. The sequence goes on along the minus strand of JASGJA010000019.1, from coordinate 124,419 downwards.
TCCCTGCTCTATTGCGAGCCGATCAACTCCGCCCATCTCCTTCGGTGTGAGAATTTCAAGCGCCATAAGTTTCCCCTTCGCATTGCAGGATAGGGCTACATCAAGGGTCGCCGCAACGCTCGCCACAGCCAGATCAACAGGCTGGAGACACTCGAAATGCACATGTTTTAATCACATCGCCTATTTTTTATGCATTATTGCGCATGATGATCCCGTGAGGAATGCTCGGTGTCGCATCGGAGGGGGACGAACATGACGCGAACTGCATGGATTTTGTCGCGGGATTACAAAATCCGAATTTTGCCCATGCGGCGCTGCAGATTGGCATGTTTCGTGCATTCGATAGGCGCAGAGGGGGTCTTCGGGCCCGCTTTTTTCTGTTGGAGGTTTGCATTGGCATGAAAAAGATCGAAGCCATCATAAAGCCGTTCAAGCTGGATGAAGTGAAGGAAGCCCTTCAGGAAGCCGGTTTGCAAGGCATCACAGTTACAGAAGCCAAGGGTTTCGGTCGCCAAAAGGGTCACACGGAGTTGTATCGCGGCGCCGAGTATGTCGTGGACTTTCTGCCCAAGGTGAAGATCGAAGTCGTCGTTGCGGATGATTCCGCCGAAGCCGCGATTGAAGCCATCCGCAAGGCAGCCCAGACGGGGCGCATCGGTGACGGCAAAATATTCGTCTCCAACATCGAAGAAGTCATTCGCATCCGCACCGGCGAGACCGGCAACGACGCGATCTGATTGGGCCTGACGGTCCTGAAACCATTCCATCTAACGTCATCACAGGGAAAATCAGCATGACGACAGCCAATGACATCCTGAAGCAGATTAAGGATAACGACGTGAAATTCGTCGACCTGCGCTTCACCGACCCCAAGGGCAAACTGCAGCACGTGACGATGGATGTCGTCGAGGTGAACGAAGATATGTTCGCCGACGGCGTGATGTTTGACGGTTCGTCCATCGCCGGCTGGAAGGCAATCAACGAGTCCGACATGGTTCTCATGCCGGACACCGCGACCGTCCACATGGACCCGTTCTTCGCGCATTCCACCATGGTCGTGATGTGCGACATTCTCGATCCGGTTTCGGGCGAGGCCTACAATCGCGACCCGCGCGGCACCGCCAAGAAGGCCGAAGCCTACCTCAAGTCCGAAGGCATCGGCGACACCATCTATGTCGGCCCGGAAGCCGAATTCTTCGTGTTCGACGACGTGAAGTACAAGGCTGACCCGTACAACACGGGCTTCAAGCTGGATTCCACCGAATTGCCGTCGAACGACGACACCGACTATGAGACCGGCAACCTCGGCCACCGTCCGCGCGTAAAGGGCGGCTATTTCCCGGTTCCGCCAATCGATTCCTGCCAGGACATGCGTTCTGAAATGCTCACCGTTTTGGCGGAAATGGGCGTGCAGACCGAAAAGCACCACCACGAAGTTGCTGCCGCGCAGCACGAGCTTGGCCTGAAGTTCGATACGCTGGTTCGCAACGCCGACAAGATGCAGCTCTACAAGTATGTCGTGCATCAGGTTGCCAATGCTTATGGCAAGACCTCGACCTTCATGCCGAAGCCGATCTTCGGCGACAACGGTTCGGGCATGCACGTCCACATGTCGATCTGGAAGGGCGGCAAGCCGACCTTCGCAGGCAATGAATATGCCGGCCTTTCCGAGAGCTGCCTGTATTTCATCGGCGGCGTTATCAAGCACGCCAAGGCAGTCAACGCCTTCACCAACCCGCTGACCAACTCGTACAAGCGTCTGGTTCCGGGCTACGAAGCTCCTGTTTTGCTTGCATATTCTGCACGTAACCGCTCGGCATCCTGCCGCATTCCGTTCGGCTCGTCGCCGAAGGCGAAGCGTGTTGAAGTTCGTTTCCCCGATCCGGGCGCGAACCCATATCTCGGTTTCTCGGCACTTTTGATGGCTGGCCTGGACGGCATCAAGAACAAAATCCATCCCGGTCAGGCAATGGATAAGGACCTTTATGACCTTCCGCCGAAGGAACTCAAGAAGATCCCGACCGTTTGCGGATCGCTGCGTGAAGCACTTCAGAGCCTCGACAAGGACCGCGGCTTCCTGAAGGCTGGTGGGGTGTTCGACGACGATCAGATCGACGCTTTCATCGAGCTGAAGATGGCCGAAGTAATGCGCTTCGAAATGACGCCGCACCCGGTCGAATACGACATGTACTACTCGGTCTAAGCAGACCAAACGGTTCGAAACAGAAGACCCCCGGAGCAATCCGGGGGTTTTTTCGTGCGAATAAAGCCGCTTTCTGCGCACAAAATCGATGAGTTCAGGAAGAATACGCCCGTATAAATGTCAGTTTGCGCCAAACGAAGCGATTTTACGGTCGTAAAAATAGAAAATGGCGCGGATCGCTCCGCGCCATTTTTATTCAGTAGGGTGATCGTTGCGATCAGTCTTTGGCGTGCAGGCTCGTGCCGAGCGTATCGCGTACGAACAGCGTGCCGACGACCAGCGACATTGCCGCAATCGCAATCGGATACCACAGGCCGTAGTAGATATCGCCGGCAGCGGCACTCATCGCGAACACGGTTGCCGGAAGCAGACCACCGAACCAACCGTTGCCGATATGGTAGGGCAGTGACATGCCGGTGTAGCGGATGCGGGTCGGGAACATTTCGACCAGGATCGCGGCAATCGGGCCGTACACCATCGTGACATAAAGCACGAGGATGAACAGAATGCCGATGACCTTCGACCAGCTAACGGCAGCAGGGTCAGCAACCATTGTGTAGGTACCGCCACCCGGTATCGAGTAGGTGGTCACTTCGGTTGCGCTTGCAGCTTCCTCGGCGGTTACAACCTTCGCCTTGATGGCGTCAGCGACGGACATGACCTTCTTCTCGCCACCACGGACCGCATCCGCAGCAAGCGAAAGCTCAGGATTGGCCGCGATGAAAGCATCAAGCTTCTGGTCGGCAACGGTTGCAGCACCACGAACCAGCGGGTAGCCAGCATCATGAAGCGCGGTGTGAACAGCCTTCACGAAGGCTGAGTTCATGCCAGCCGCCTTGTCGCCAGCAGCGGTCGCGTCATAGGAGTTGACGGTTTCGTCGCCAATCTTGACCGTTGCGGGAGTTCCCGGAGCCGCAGTCACCGCAACATCATAAGGCACCGAATTCTTGGTCAGAAAGTCGGTAGCGATATCGCACGAGGTGGTGAACTTGCGGGTGCCAGTCGGGTTGAACTGGAAGTTGCAGTCTCCCGGAGCGGCTGTGACCGTTGCACGCAGGTTTTCCTGCGCTGCGGCAAGCGCCGGATTTGCAGCCCACGTCAACGCCTTGAACAGCGGGAAGTAGGTGACAATTGCGAGCAGCAGGCCAACCATGATGATGGGCTTGCGGCCAACCTTGTCTGACAGCCAACCGAAGAAGACAAAGAACAGCGTGCCGAGCGCCAGCGAAATGGCGATCATGATGTTCACCGACTGTCCGTCAACCTTCAGAACATTTTGCAAGAAGAACAGCGCGTAGAATTGGCCCGTATACCACACGACAGCCTGACCAGCAGTGAGGCCGAACAGGGCAAGAAGTGCAATCTTGGCGTTCTTCCATTGGCCGAATGCTTCTGACAGTGGAGCTTTCGAGCCCTTTCCTTCTTCCTTCATGCGCTTGAAAGTTGGCGATTCATTCAGGGACAAGCGAATCCAGACGGAAACACCAAGCAAAACAACGGAGATGAGGAAGGGAACGCGCCATCCCCATGCCGCGAAAGCTTCCTTGCCCAGATAAGTCTGCACGGCGAGGATAATCAGCAGCGACAGGAACAGGCCAAGGGTCGCAGTCGTCTGAATCCATGAGGTGTAGTAGCCGCGACGGTCGTCTGGCGAATGCTCGGCAACATAGGTTGCGGCACCACCATATTCGCCGCCGAGAGCCAGACCCTGCAACATGCGCAGTGCGATCAGAATGATCGGAGCAGCGATGCCGATGGTAGCCGAACCTGGCAGCAAGCCAACGAGGAAGGTCGAAAGACCCATGATAAGAATGGTGACGAGGAAGGTGTATTTGCGACCGACAAGATCGCCTAGACGCCCGAACACGAGAGCGCCGAACGGGCGCACGAGAAAGCCCGCAGCAAAAGCCAGCAGCGCGAAGATATTTCTTGTTGCTTCAGGATATTGGCTGAAGAACGTCGCGCCGATGAAGGCTGCAAGTGATCCGTATAGATAAAAATCGTACCATTCGAAGACAGTTCCAAGCGACGAGGCGAAGATGACTTTCTTCTCCTCCCGCGTCATGCCGCGCGAACGATCGCCGGCAGTCGAAGCCATTGCCATTGGGGTCTCCCCTCCCTTTTTGGGGCCATTTACCTATGCCGCGCCTTTCCACAGATAAACCGTCGAATCCTCAAGGCGGACATCATGCCATGTATGGCACAAGCACTTTCTAAAGTGCAGCGATGCGATGGTCTTATGACTTTCGTATTATGCGCCGCTGCATTTAGAGCGTTTTGCGCGCGCCCCTTTTTGTGCGAGCATAGGTCTTGGGGAGACACATTTTATGAGCTTTTTCAATTTGCTTGGCGAACAACTCGCCGATCCATTCCGCATTGCACTTATCATCGGGTTGCTGATCACCGCCAACAATACGGCGCCGCAAATAGGCCGATCCATCCCTTTGGTGCTGGGCGTGATCTTCGTGGCAGTGCTGATTCCGACAGCATTCGGAACCGGCGAGCACGGCCTTGCGCCATCGGTGGCGGTCGGCATCGTGGCCAACTTCCTACTGTTTGCGGTGTGTTGGCTGATATTCAGCCTGATTAAGCGCGTGACATCAAAATGATGAATCTCAAGGCATGACCGGACAGAGGCGCGTGTGAAAACGATCGGTATTCTTGGCGGCATGTCTGCCGCCTCGACGCAAATCTATTATCGTGAACTCTGCACGCTCGTTCGCGGCCGATTGGGCGGCCTGCATTCACCAGAATTGCTGATCCGTTCGCTTGATTTCGCGAGAATTGAGCGGCTTCAAGTGGCAGGCGAATGGGAACAGGCAGGCAATATATTGAATGCGGAGGCACTCGCGCTGGAGCGCGGCGGGGCCGAGATTTTAATGCTCGCGACAAACACAATGCACAAGCTGGCCGACCAGATGATGCGCGGAGTTCACATTCCGATGCTGCACATTGCGGACGCGACGGCGGCGCGCATTTGCAAAGGCGGCTTTCAACGCCCCGGCCTGATGGCAACTGCTTTTACGATGGAACAGAATTTTTACACGGATCGGCTGGTGGCTGCCGGACTTGCGCCGATCATTCCCGACGCGGCCGACCGGGCGCTGACGCACCAGATCATCTATGACGAGCTTTGCCGCGATATTGTTTCCGAAGAAAGCCGCGCGAAATATATCGGCATCGCTGATCGCCTTGTCGCGCGCGGCGCGGATTGCCTGATTCTCGGATGCACCGAAGTTGGAATGCTGCTCAACCAAGGCAATGTTTCAGTGCCGGTTTTCGACACGACACTGATTCACTGTGAGACGGCTGTGGATATGGCGCTGGAGAATTGAGCCGAATGCGCTACGCCCGCAGAGATTGAAGCACTGACACGGCGGCCGCGAAGTCGCGATGGCGCGCATTGCGACGCGCAAGCGCCTCGGCATCCTGCCCCCAATGCTCGATCTGCCAATCCTCATCAACATGCGCCGCAAGCCATGCCTCTTCCGCATTCAGCGCACCGGCTTCGACCGCGAGAGCCAGCAGCGCAGAGCCCGAAATCGACGTCATGAGATGCAACGCGGCCAGCCGCAGCGCGCGCGCGGACGGATCATCTCCCAATCGATGCGCGAGATGCGTGCGCAGGGCCTGAATTGCCAGCGGACTTTGCTTGACGTGCATGACGCCCTCAGCGAGAGCAAAACGCGCCTGCAACGTATTGGCCGCCCAATCCAGCACCGGATCCCACGCATCGTTTTGACGATCGACAAGCTTTTGGGGCGAATCCGCGCGATAGCAAAGCATGTCGGACGAGGCGAAACGCAGAACATCCTCCAGCACGGCTTCGGCTTCATTCGCGACACCGTCAATCGCGGTGTTAACAAGCCGGGTGACGGGCATCGTCGCCGGATTGATTTCATCAACCTGCGCGGCGAATTCAGCAGCAACCAGCGCAGCAGCTATTTGGTTCGGCAAAACAACGGGCGCCCTGCCCGGCGTGCGCACCGCCCTGCCATCGAGAGCGATGCCAACGCCGCCATCCACATCCGCCAGCGTCACTTCCTTATAAAAGCGCTTGGGCAGAGGCGTGCGCATCTGGTTTTGCGCCCGGCGTGTCGGGTCTGGATCAGAGAGAAATTCACCGGAATCCAGATCGTTCAAAATATCACGCATTTGGAACTCCTTGAGATTCAGTCATCAATCCGCAAGCTCCCCCGCCGTGGCTTCGTCAAAGCCCAGCAGGTTCCAGCTTTGCTTCATATGGGGAGGCAGCGGAGCCGTGACATCAACCACGCCGCGATCAGGATGCGGAATCACAATACGACGCGCGTGAAGATGTAGGCGATTCTGTAGGCCACCTGGGAATTCCCAGTTCGTGTCTGCCTCAAAATATTTCGGGTCGCCGATAATGGGATGGCCGATGTGGGCCGCGTGAACGCGCAACTGATGCGTGCGCCCGGTGTATGGTTCCATCTCAAGCCACGCTAGCGACTGGCCTGCATTGTCAACCACGCGATAGAAGGAAACGGCATGATCTGCGCCTTCTTCGCCGTGTTTCGCCACCCGCATGCGGTCGCCATCGGGCGTTTGCTCTTTCACCAGCCAGGTCGAAATCTTGTCCTCGCGCTTGCGCGGTACGCCCTTGACCAGCGACCAATATGTTTTCTTGGTTTCGCGAGCGCGAAATGCTTCTGCCAGCTTCATCGCGGCGTGGCGCGTGCGAGCAACGACCAGCACGCCGGAGGTGTCGCGGTCGAGACGATGTACGAGGCGCGGCTTCTCGCCCTTCTTGTTTCGCCACGCTTCTAACATGTCGTCCACATGGCGGGTGACACCAGAGCCGCCCTGCACAGCGAGACCGGCAGGCTTGTTGAACACAAAAACCTTCGGATCTTCATAAAGAAGCATCTTCGCCAGCACATCCGCATCGCCCTGACTACGGATGGTATTGGCCGTCAGCGGGCCGTCACCCTTGCGGTCAATCTCCAGCGGCGGCACGCGGACAGACTGGCCGGGTTCCAGCCGCGTATCCGCTTTCACACGCCCGCCATCGACACGAATCTGGCCGGAACGCAGCAGCTTTTGCAGATGGCCAAAACCAAGGCCCGGATAATGGACCTTGAACCAGCGGTCCAGCCGCATGCCCTGCTCGTCCTTATCGACGGGAATTTGCTCAACGCCTGCCATTCAATTTGTCCTTGTACTCGCACCACGCTGGCCCGCGGTCACGAAAGTACCCCTCATCCGCCTGCCGGCACCTTCTCCCTCAAGGGGAGAAGGACGATAATTTCAATGCTTACCTTGTCCTGCGACGTTTGTGTTTGAAACCATCGTCGCCGTTATCCTCCTTCTCCCCTTGAGGGAGAAGGTGCCGGCAGGCGGATGAGGGGTCAAAAAACTGTTTCCCTGACTGTTTAACCCAAGCTGCGGACTAGCCACAGGCCGATGAACACGGCAGCAATCGAACCCAGCACGCTGACAGCGGCATATAGAAAAGCGATGTCGGTGGTTCCGCGCTCCCACAACGTCGCAAAATCCAGCGAAAAAGCGGAGAAGGTCGTGAAGCCGCCCAGAATACCCGTGGCTAGAAAAAGCCGCACCGACTGCGTATCGCCGGAGCGCCGGGCCAGAACGGCGATGAGCACCCCCATGAGGAAACAGCCAACGAGATTCACCGTGAGGGTGCCGAACGGGAAATTCGGTCCCGCAATCCGCATTGCCCCAACATTTGTAAGGTGGCGCAAACCTGAACCGATTGCACCACCGATCATGACAATGACTAGCTCTGTCATGCGCCTGTCTCCAAACAGGAAGGCCGCCTCGCGGGCGGCCCTCCGAAATCACGTCTGACGGGCGATGATTACTCGTCGTCCTTCGCTGCCTTCTTCTTGGCCGGAGCCTTCTTCTTCGGCTCGGCGTCGTCGGCTTTCTCAGCCTTGTCCGCCTTCTTGGCCGCAGCCTTCTTCGCTGGCTTTGCCGCAGCTTCCTCGTCCTCGTCGTCTGCCGTCAGCTCGTCCTTCGACACCTTCTTATCGGTGACGGAGATTTTGCCGAGCAGGTCGTCAACAACCTTTTCTTCAAAGATCGGAGCGCGCAGCGTTGCCAGAGCGTTCGGGTTCGAGCGGTACATCTCGAAAACCTGCTGCTGCTGTGCTGGCGGATAACGGCGGACGGTTTCAAACAGGGCGCGCTGCACCTCGTCGTCAGACACCTGAACGCCAGCCTTCTCGCCGATTTCGGCCAGAACCAGACCAAGACGAACGCGGCGCTCTGCCAGACGCTGATACTCGGCGCGAGCTTCCTCTTCCGTGGTCTCCTCGTCTTCAAACGTGCGGCCTGCGAGTTCAAGATCGCGGTTCACCGTCTGCCAGATGTTGCTGAACTCAGCCTCAACGAGGTTCGACGGAGCCTCGAACTGATAGGACTTGTCGAGCTGGTCGAGAAGCTGGCGCTTCACCTTCTGGCGCGTGATCGAGCCGAACTGGTTCTCGATCTGGCTGCGAACGATTTCCTTAAGACGATCAAGCGATTCGAGGCCGAGCGACTTGGCGGTTTCGTCGTTGATTTCCAGCTTACCCGGCTTCTCGACAGCCTTGACGGTGACGTCGAAGGTTGCCTCGCGGCCAGCAAGATGCGGCGCGCTATAGTTTTCCGGGAAGGTAACGGTGATGATCTTTTCCTCGCCTGCCTTGAGGCCGATAAGCTGCTCCTCGAAGCCGGGGATAAATTCCTTCGAGCCGAGCACCAGCGGCTGGTCCTGACCGGCACCGCCGTCAAAAGCCTCGCCGTTCAGCTTGCCGAGATAGTCGATGGTGACACGGTCGCCGTCAGCGGCCTTGCCTTCCTTCGGCTCGTAGCTGCGGGCCGATTCGGCAACGCGCTGAACCTGCTCGTCAACTTCCGTATCCGGCACGTCGTAAACCGGACGCGTGACCTTGATGTCCGAAAAATCCTTGATCTCAATGGCCGGGATGACCTCGTATGCGAGATCGAACTCGAAATCGGCATTGCCGGAAAGAATCTTCTCAGCTTCCTTCTCGTCCTCGGTCATCTTGATTTCAGGCTGCATGGCAGCCTTTTCACCGCGCTCGGAAAGAATATCGCGGGCTGAGTTCGACAGAACCTCGTTGACCACTTCGGCCATGAAGGACTTGCCGTACATCTTGCGCAGGTGCTGCATCGGCACTTTGCCGGGACGGAAGCCATTGATACGAACCTTGTCCTTCGCGTCGGTCAGGCGTTTGACCAGGCGGGCTTCCATATCCCCCGCCGGCACCTTGACCTTTATTTCGCGCTTGAGACCGGTGTTGAGCGTCTCGGTAACCTGCATTTTTTAACCCTTATTATCACCGCCACGAGGCGGGTTTTCCGTGACATCCTGATGGAATTCTGTGCCGGTGTGGCGTCGGATCGACCGTTCGGAGCTGCGCATTTGCATCGCGCTTCCGTAAGATCTTTCCATTAACGCGTCTAAGCTTTTGTTATACCTTGCCTTTTTCTCGAAAGATCATAGCAAGCCGCTGGCCCGGTCACGTCCGGCTGGCCTTTTGTCATAGCCGACACAATTTTTCAACCGAATTTGCCAAGCTGTGCGGCACTTGCGAATCCGATGCACCTTCACATTGACAGAATGATGGCTGCGTGTGATGTGCACGCCCGGAACGCGGATGTGGCGGAACTGGTAGACGCCCCGGATTTAGGTTCCGGTGCCGCAAGGCGTGGGGGTTCGAGTCCCTTCATCCGCACCAGTGTTACACGGTAAGTGTGGCATTCCAATTAGTTAAGTGATTTCAGGACCTTGCGCTCAGCCCGACCGTGTAACAAAAGCGGGTAACACCGCCACCAGGGAGAGCGAAATGGGCCTACGTCTGGTCAAGCCGATGGCACGTAGTGATTCGAGCAAGGGACAGTTCGTCCAACGCATCCCGGTGGACCTGAAGGATCAACTTGTCGGTCTGACCCTGGAGTTTCCAGTCGCCGGTGAAATCACCCCCATCACCGTCACCGACAAGATGCAGTCCATAAGGTTCTCCCTGCGTACGTCAGACCTAGGCGAGATAAAGCGGAGGCAGGGAGAGGCCATCGCTTACCTGGAGGGCGTCTATAGGAACCTCCGCGCCAACGCCCCGATCACCCTCACGCATAGGCAATGTGTCGCCCTTGCCGGTGAACTTTATCGTTCCTGGGCGGCTGACCTGGAAGCATCCTCCGGGCGCATGACCTTGCAGAATGAGGCCGATGGGTCGGTGACGCGCATCTATGAGATAGACCTGGAGGTTGAAGCTGCTGGCCTCGCCAATGAAGCGGACAAGATGGAGCAACTTGATGGCGCTGACCTGGAGGCAAAGCTAGGTCCGCTAGTAGGCCGCCTGTTGCTTAGACGCGGGATTGTCGCCGTGGATAGGGCTTCCCGGGAAATGCTTCTCCCAGAGTTCGCCAAGGCGCTGGCGGAGGGTATGAGGGCGAGGTCCAGGAAGGCACAAAGTGATTACCGTCCAGACCCTAACTCCGAGCGCTTCCCCGCGTGGTCCGCTCCCGAGATCGGTCGAGAGACAAGATCGACCTCAGTCGCTACGCCTGCCCATGTGTCACTGCGCGGCCTATTCGATGCCTGGTGGATTGAGGCGGAGAATGCCGGAAGGTCGGTGAGCACAAAGGAGAGCTTTAAGACGCCCATTGAGCGCCTGGTCGAGTTCCTGGAGCACGATGATGCTGCGAAGGTCACGCAGTCCGATGTCCAGCGCTTTAAGGAACACCTTCTGACTGCCATCAATCCGCGCACAAAGAAGCCCCTCACCGCCAAGACCATCAAAGATAATTACCTGGTAGCGCTCAATGGCGTGTTCGCCTGGGCCGTCGCTAACAAGCGCATCTCCGCCAATCCCGTGGAGGGTGTCACGATGAAGGCCGGTAAGAAGCGCAAGGTTCGCGCCCCGTGGTTTACACCTGGTGAGATAAAGGCGCTCCTGGAGCAAGCCTCAGCCGCTACTCCGCGCCCCAGGGAACCACGCCAGCGCTTTGACGGTCGCCGATGGGTGCCCTGGCTTTGCGCTTACACTGGTGCCAGGGTCGGGGAGATGGTGCAGCTACGTAAGCAGGATGTGCGCCCGGAGATCGGTCTCTCCAGAGACGGATCGACCTCGGAGGATGGTCGCTGGATACTGGCGATTACTCCAGATGCCATCACGGTAAAGGGTGGCGAAGGACGGGAGGTGCCTGTCCATCCTCACCTGGTCGAGATGGGCTTTATTGAGTTCGTCCAGGCGGCTCCAGATGGCTTCCTGTTCCTATGGTCTGGAAAAGACCGCTCAGCGTGGCGAACGGCTAAGAATAGGATGGTAGAGGAAGCTCGCAACGCAGTGCCGGACCCGAATGTCGCCCCTAACCACGGCTGGAGGCATACGTTCAAGGTCATTGCCGGTGACGCTGGTATCTCGGAGCGCATCCAGGACGCCATCTGTGGACACGCACCACGTACAATCGGGGAAACATATGGCGGCGTCACGATGGCGGCGAAGGCGAAGGCGCTGGAGCAATTCCCCAGGTTTGACGCCAAGCCAATAGCCGCTGTTTGACTCAGAGAGGCTCGTAGGATTCATCCAGGCGCTTGCCGGTACGATGGACTCAGAAATCTTCATCGCGCTGTACGGGCTTCTCTGTGGCGCTGAATGGCCTTCTCCCTGGTAGCGCTAGGCCGCCATCCTCTCAATCGTCCGCTTCACTTGCATTGCCGTCCATTGGCCGCCCCTCGAAGTCGGCACCTTCATGTCGTTGAGGGCTTCCGCAATGGCCGCTAGGGTCTGCCCCGCCTGGCGGAGAGGTCCGACGATCTTCATCACCTTCTCAGCCTCGCGCCTCGCCTTCACCTGGATGGCCTCATTGCGCTTCATCGTCTTATCTCTGAGGCCGCCCAATTGCCGCCCCTTAGCCTTTGCCGCCTGGAGTGCCAGCTTAGTGCGCTCCGAGATGAATTTCCGTTCTTGCTCTGCCAGGGCGGCATAGATGTGAAGCTGGAAGTTGTCCGCGAAGGGCATGGAGGCAACGCGGAGGCGCACCTTCTTGTCCTCCATCACGTTTGCAATAAATGAGACTTTGCGGCTCAGGCGGTCCAGCTTGGCGATGAGAAGCTCCGCGCCTGTCTCTCGGACTTGCTTCAAGGCAGCGGCCAATTGCGGCCTGTCGTCGTCCCTGCCTGAGAGCACGTCCTGATACTCTCCGATTATCTCCCAGGGTTCCTCCGAGAAGTTGGCGAGGAAGATGTCAATATCCCGCCTCTGCGCCTCCAGGCCTAGGCCGCTGCGTCCCTGGTCCTCTGTCGATACCCGCGTGTAGATCACGTAGCGTTTCATGGCTCCCTGCCCCCTTGTGCCTAGCCTCCAGGCCTACATAGGGCATGAATTATCTAATGTCAACGTTGGTTGTGATTGATATTGCCCTGGTGCCACCCCATGCCGGTGTGCTTTTCGTGCGCCTGGGGGTGCCTCGATGTGCTCACCAGGTGCGCCACCCAGGGGCTACGGGGGGGAAGCCTGCGCATTGCCACGTTTATAGGACCGCTCGCGTGGGCCACCAGTTTTTGCAGTCCGGGGCTCGGCTTTAGGTCAGCCAGTCGGCAATCTCTTGGGGAATGCTTCCCATGATGGTGCCTAGAAGAAAGAACGCTATACCCAGAAGCTCGGCACCCAGGCCATCAACAAACTTGGCTTGGAGTTTCGCCAAAAGTTCGCCTGCTTCTTTGCGGAGTGTGGATGTCGCGTCGTCAATGCGCTGGCCTAAGTTCGCCTTAGCAGTCTCTAGGTTGTCGTGAAGGTTGCCAACTTCGTTGAACAGGTTCTCGAACTTGTCCTCTAATATCTTGAGGCGCTGCTCCACGGACGCATTAGGTCCAGGCCTTGTGGTGGCTCGGGCTCGCATAAAGTCGTTCTCTGACGCGATGCCGACCGCGCTAATGATCTGGGTGCGCACCATGAAAGGGCGATCTCTCCACCATCCCCGTATCCAGCCCCCGAGTGTTGCTCTAAGACCTTTCTGTCCGAAGTTGGCGAGTGTCTCGTCAATACCGAAAAGGACAAGCCCAAAGCCGACTAGTTGGAGCATAAGTGCTGCAACCCTCACGGTTCTTTCGCTGATTGGAAGCCACCAGCCCGCCAGCCACAAGAGGGCAAACACAATGACGAATGCCCAGACATGACGTGGCCGTCTGATTGACCAAAGCAACCACCTTGAGGCCTTAGACATAGCGTTCCCCCATCGCGCTTCTCCCCGAGGCATCTGGGCATATAGTCGCTGATTTCCATCATCCCCGCTACTGGATGCGACACCCTATGTCGTCACCCAATGCCGCCAATATGCTGGACATAAGACCCAATTGCTTGCTGTGGTGGGCCAGGCGGGGCTTGAAGTTGGACATCGGGTTGGAAAGCTGAGGTTTTGTCCTCAAGTTGACGGGCTGGGCCGGTACTGCAAGTCAATCACTCTGAGCACCTAAGAACTGCACTGTCAGCCCAGGGGGTCTAGCGTCCTGTGGACATTAGGCGGCTTGATGTTGGACATCGGGTTAAGGTCGAGGATGGTGATGTGGGTCTGAGACTTTCCCTCTAGGTCCTCGTGGCGGAGCTTAGCATGGCGCACGGTAATACGAATTATCCCTCCCAGGGCCGCTGCATCTACTGCGGGGATAGCACCTCGAAGCTCCGTGATGAGCATGTGGTACCATTTGGTTTGGGCGGTGGGCACATCTTGAAAGGGGCGAGTTGTCGCCATTGCGAAGATATTACGAAGCGATTTGAGCAGGACGTTTTGCGGGAATTGTGGGGTAGTGCGCGAATTGCTTATGACATGCCAACGCGGAGGAAGAAGGAGCGGAAACTGCAAACGCACATCCCCTCTTTCTATCCAGACGACGCTACCAAAACCTTCCCCGTACCAAAGTCCGAATACCCTGGGCAGTTCATATTCTATCGCATGACAAAGGCGGGCTTCTTGGCGGGATTATCGGATAGCCTTGACTTGTCGAGGGCCTGGACAATCGAAGTAGTCGGGGAAGATCGACGGCGGGACACATTTGAGGACAAGTTTGGCGTGCCTCCAACAATGGGCTTTCGCCATGTGCCTGAGAGCTTTGGGCGGATGCTGGCGAAGATAGGCTACTGCCAGGCTCTAACGGCACTAGACGTTCACGACTTTAGGCCCATCTGCCTGCCATATATTCGCGGAGATGCCCGCAACCTATCGTACATAGTCGGCAGCGACGGTAGGGGGATGTCTGAACCTGAGCCGTTTGATTACAGGCTGAATAACTGCCTTGCGGGTGATGCCGAAAGAATACTTCTAATCGTGGAGGTACGGCTGCTGGCTTTACTTCCAGTGCCTACATATCATGTCGTCGTCGGGGATGTGGTAGGGCGACAGAACGTCCAGAGGGTGAGCAAGAAGATCGGGGATGATGCTTGGACACACATCTCTGCATTTCCTCAGCAAATTAATGCGCCCTGGGCTCCGAGCATCTGGCCGCTCCCTGCGTGAAAAAAACATTGATACCGGACATTAAGTCGCCCTTAGAGATGAGGAAGAAGCGGAGGCCAACAACTCCGCCCCTTCCCACTGCCCCGGGGTATTCTCGCTAGGCTAGGGCGTCTCGTGCCCACTTAGGCAGGGAGGCCACCCCATGCGACGGCCCCCATGCGCGGGTCGGTCCAGTGTCGATGTGGATGGAATTGGCATAAATCCCAATGCCCCCGAAGCCATGAGCCCGAGCCATCTGGATCAATCTGATGCGATCCTCACGGCTCAGGCCACTAACGTCAATGTCCACGGCGTCACCATGAATGTGGCGGCTGTCCTTCGCTCCCCCAGCCTTGGCATTCCGAGCCCTGCCCCGATGTCCCGACACGATGGGGAGCTCCTTGCCGAAAGCCGCTTGCAGACCCGTTACCTTCTCCTTGAACTCGGGCTTGAGGCCTTCCATGTCGGGCTCGTATCCGCGCTTGCTGGATGTCACTAGTGCCTCGAACGGGCTCATCCGCGACCGCCCTTCTGGCGCAAAAGCTAGGGCAGGCTCATCGCCCCCCATCGCGTCAATCAAGCCCCGCATCGCCTCCCGGTTAGCGCCTCTGAGAGATGCCCACTCGCGGCTGAGGTTGGTCAGGAATTGCTCATCGCTCATCTTTCCTGCCTGCCACTGAGAGAGGCCACGGCGTTCTAGCAATGCGAGTGCCATGCGGTCCTGTAGTTGCCGCGTGAACTTCTCGGAGCCGCTGAGCCCCATCTCTTTGCGCAACGTCCTGAGCGTCTTCTGGACGATCTGATAACGGCCCACGGGTGACGCATTGTGAGCGTTGTCGGGATGGTGGAGTATTTGGGTCTGCAACGCGTCGATCTGGTCTAGGGTCATCCCCTCAAGGTTCACATCGCCGCCCGTGAAGGCCCCATAACCCAGCGTCTCATTGTAGCCATCCCCGCTGTCGGTGCCCTCTGTCTTTCCGATGAGATGGAGGAACGGGCTGACTGGAATGTTCCCCACGTTTGCCACCTCTCTCGGGGGATTGTGGAGGAGGTTCTCAAGGCTAGAGCGGGCCTCCTCGGGAATGCTGTTCGTGATCTCTGGGTCGATGCCCGGGGCTTCGCCTTCAGCCGGAAGCTCCTTCGCCGCTGGGGCAGGACCGCCACGGAGCAACTCAAGGTTCTTCTGGTAGATCGAAGCTGCTTCATCGGTCGGGATGCCGTGCTGCTTAGCCAATTCCTCCACAGCGGGCCTAGCTGACTCAGGGAGAGCATCCAGCGTTACAGCCGGTGTCCTGCCCTCAGCCGCGTCTGGTTGCGCTGTGGGGGCCGTTCCTGAGTCATCATTGCCAAACCATGAGCCCACCCAATCAGCGACCGTATCGTAAAGGCTAGAACTATCCGGCTCTGACTCAGCGTTTGGCGCGGGCGGCTGGGTTTGGGAAGGCTGGCGCTCCTCCTCCCGGGCTTGCGCTTTGAGGCGCTCAAGGTCTGCCTGCGATTGAAACTGCCCGCCCGACGTTTGACCGGCCTCCAACATAATGCGCTTACGGAGGGCTTCTCCCGCACGGTTGATTTCCTCCTCCCTCTCCCTGCGAGTGGCGTTAGGGTTCCGCTCCTCCCAATCAAGGAGCATCATGTCGAACTCCATGAGGGTTTCACGCCCTTCATCAGTCAGACCCCGCGCCCCAAATGGGTTGAGCTCGCTGGTGCCTGTGAGGTTGGTGAACTGTTTCTTCCAGCTATTGGCGCTCGGGCTGTCGATGATGCCGCCCCCATCCGCCTTGGACTTCCTGAGCTTTTCAACGCGGTCTAGGGCTTGGAGTAGCGTTTGCCGGTCCCTGATGACGCCCTGCCGGTAGAACTCCATGACCCGCTTCTCGTCTGCCCCCGCGTGGATGTCCGCGAACACCTCAGCGATTGCTTTGGGGTCTTCCAGTACGCCCGCCTCGGAGAAGTTCTTACGCATCTGGGCGATCTTCACCCTGGCCTCACCATCGCGCCGCTCCAGGCTCTTAATCATTGCGTCTGGTACGTCTGCGTTCGGGTCCTGGGCGAGGATGCTGGTGACCTTCGCCAGAGTGGCTTCATGTTCCGCCTTGTCCCGCTTCTCCTGTGCCTGCGCCTCAGTAGTGGCCATAGAGGCCTGCTTAGCGTGAATACGATCTACGGACGCATTACGCTTTTCCTGGACTGCTGGGTCGGATGAGAGGGCGTAGTCCTTGCCAGGAAGTTTCTTCTCCAGCAACCCAAGAAGGTGCTCGTTTCCTGACTCCTCGGCCTGCAAGATGATTGAGTCCACCAGGTAGGCGTCATAGTCTGTTTCTTGGGTGCGCTTTAGAGCCTCAGTACGCCGCTCCACAATGCCGCCCCAGAGTTGATCCAGGTCCACATCCTCACCGTTCGCCCTGGCGTCAGTCTCAGCGCTCTCGATGCCATCCACAATGGCAGCACCTTCAGTCGCCAAAGTGTCCTTCACGATGTAGTCCGTGCGGTCCTTGGTGAACTGTGCGTATCCACCATTGAGTATCTGCTCGACGTGCGGGTTGAGGCCTGCCAGGATTTGAGGGTCGGTGTCCTTCGCCACGTTCTCCTTGATGAAGTTCTGGGCGAACTGGTTGAAGGCCTCTGGGTCTCCACTGTTGCGTCCCTCCCACTGGAGATAGGCCACCTGGAACTTGTCCTGAAGCTTCCGACCTTGGACATCGCCCTTGGTCTTCTTGTACCACTCCATGTAGGTCTGGGAGTTCTGCGGAGGTATCAGTCCGCGCCTCACACCCTCATCCCACGCGGGAGCATCTTCCCGGTGAGCGTCGTTGATGGCCTTCTCTTTGTCTGCTGCATCCTGCTCACCCTTGCGCTTCTCCATGAAAGCCCCGAGTCCTCGGTCGAGGGCTGCAAGTCCCTCCGCAAGTTGGCTGAGGTTGGACGGTGCAGGGTCTGCCGGTCGAACATAGGTGTTGACGGGAGCGGCCACGGCTCGGAGGTCTTCAGGCTGTGAAACCTGGCGTATTGGTGCTCTTGCCATTACTCGTTACCTCCCTGGCCGGAGGTGCTGGGCTCGATGGAGGGAAGCTCGTATACTTCGCCAGTCTCGGCGTCATACACCGTGAAGGATGGTGGTGTTTCTCCAGGGGCAAGCCCATGTGTCGGGTCAAAGCCTTCCTCAAGCGCTACGTACTGGCGGACTGTAGCAGCATGTTCTGGATGGTCGAATGTCCCAAGGTAGTGCCGCCTGCCGTCAATCCGAATGTGTGCACGGAATTTACCACTCTGGAGTTCCTCCACGCCGTTGACGCCTGTGGAGTTATTCGCCTGGATGGGCCTATTGCGCTTGTTCTCCAGGTCAGTGACGTCGTGGAGGTTACTGAGCGCGTTGTTAGCCTTGTTACGGTCGATGTGATCTATCTGGGCTTTCGGCAACTGCCCGTGGACATAGAGCCATGCCAGGCGGTGGGCGTAGTGCTTCACGCCGTTAAGTCCGATCTGCAAGTATCCCTTGCCGTCCACCCCCCCAGCCGCTTTGCCCTGGTGCCGTGCGTTCCAGCGCTTCCATTCCCGTTCGGACACAAAGTGCAACCGGGGGCGGTGCTTCCAGATGAAACTTCCCGTATCTGGATTGTAGTCCAGGACTTCCCGCACAAACTCCGCGAAGGTTTGCACCGTGTGGCGCTCTAGTTCCTCGTCGGTCGGTAGGCGGTCGTGCTCTATGTCCATGAGCCGATGCGATGTAGTCATGCTGCTATTCCCTATGTTGGCGTAGGTCGATCTGGTCTTTCGACCGATCTCGTTAGGTCGATCCGCACAGTCCCGCTCCCGGTGTTGACTCCAGGTTGGGGCTTTAAGGTACGGCACGGCGATTGATTGGCCTCACTGATCCCATTAAGCGAACGTGAGGTTTGTCTAATGTAGACTTGATGATGGGCTTAATGTCGCCTGGGAGTGCTTCCCTGGTGGTGATGAGAGACCCATCTCCATCTCATCATTGACTGAGAGTAGGAACTTCGAGTCAAACACATGGAGGACTTAGACCCAGGGTGATGGAGGGTGATGAATACCCGTGCTATCGCCTCCCCGGGTGAGAGTGCTTAATGTGGACATTATGTTTACACTAGGTGTAACACCAGGAGTTGGATGATGGGGGTGATCCTGCATTATCATCTGCTTAGAGTAGCTACTTAAAGTCTGTCTTTAAGTCACTTCTCAAGACTGAGATGGGTCTGAAAGCGGAGCGGCGAAGCGCTACGTTCCTTCAAGTGGTAGCATAACTGTGCGCTACGTTTCTTCAACAAGAATGGTAACTGAGATCGGCCCGGATCAGCCTCCAGCGCTATGCCTGCTTTCAGGTAGTACGGTAACTGCGTAAAGTCTGACGCCAGGTCGAACTCTGAGCGCTATCGGTCTTTTCATGTAGGTGGGTAACTGAGATCGGCCTCTGTGCGCTATCCGTCTTTTCAAGATCGTGGGTAACTGTCGATCTTTTCAAATAGTAGCCTGACTGCGCAACGCGGCGTAGTGCTATCGGTCTTTTCAAGTAACTGCCTGACTGCGCAACGCCTGGCTACATTTCAAGTAGGCACCTAACCGAGTGGCGGCTTGAAGTCATCTCCAGGCCGCCTCCAGGGCGCTATGCCTGCTTTCAAAAACTAGGGTAACCGTGCGCTATCTCTTTTCAAGTATACACCTAACTGCGCACTTAGAGCTAACCCGCTGGTTTCCCTTGGAGTTCTCCACGAAGATCGGAGGTCGATCTTGTCTCTCGACCGATCTCGGCCTCCACCGCCACACGCCAGGCCGCAACGTCAAAGCCCAGGGCTTGCGAGGTTCTTATCCAGTCGCCCACGTCCTTCCCATCGCGCCAATCCCGAAGGAACATGACGGCCTCGAAAGGTTCGACACAATCCAGGGCGAACGCGATGGCGGCGTGAGGTTCGATGTTGGTGAATTTGCTTTGTGTGGTCATAACGTTTTGCTCTCCACGTTGAATACAAGGCCAGCCTACGCCTGGGCATACGCTACGCAAGCACATTCTGTAGTAGACACT
The DNA here is from genome assembly GCA_049840935.1 of Mesorhizobium sp. Lineage (GTDB taxonomy): Bacteria > Pseudomonadota > Alphaproteobacteria > Rhizobiales > Rhizobiaceae > Mesorhizobium_G. The sequence continues at coordinate 104,689 of JASGJA010000019.1, read as the reverse complement.
GCGCATATACAAACAGTCTGGAGGTGCGGAGGATGATCTGGCCGCGCCTGCCCTTGTCGTTATTGGCCTGGAGCGTTTGACACTACGTATCGGCATTGCGAATTTAAATGTTTAAGAGCCAGGGCCGATTTCCGGGTAACGGGACCGTGTAACATTGAGTTGCCTCCAAGCCAAAAAAGCGTTATAAATCAATACCTAATGGGCCATTGAGCGCAGTCCCTTCATCCGCACCAATTCCATAAGAATCGCAAAGTTGAGTACGCGAGGATCGGCTATGATTCTCGCTGACGCCATTCACGTTGGTGTTGCGGAAGCAATACCGATTTAGCTACGCGATGGGTGCAACGACATCCAATCAAAGGATGTAGTTCTAGTACCGATCTATACCCCCTCCAGAGGTAGAGGGCATGCTAATCGCCGAAATAAAGGAACATGTGTGGGACTCTGCGCTGCTGCGCCCGACAGCTAGGGTCAGGACTTAGACGAAAATAATCGGCAACACAGAACTCCAGCGATGCCCCGAACGTCCCGATTGCTACTGGTATTCACGATCCTTTGCGTCCCTATTCTGGGCGCAGCGGCCGTATTTATCGACCGCCATCCCGAACCCGTCGCGCTGTTTCCCAAGCCATCGTCAACAGTCGAAACATTGCAGAATATACGCGTTGCATTTGACCGCCCGCTCGCTGCGGAACAGGTGCGGCTAACAGTTGAAGGTAAGGCCAGCGACGGCACGTCCTTTCCCGTTGCGGGTGACGTTCACGTGCAAACGGGAAACATGGTGAACTTTGCTGCGAGCCAGATGCTGGCTCCTGCCGATTATCATGTCCAGATTTTCGCCGAGAATGAAAAACTTGCCGATTGGCAGTTTGCCGTAGCCGGTACACCCAAGAGCGCCGAAAACGGTGCGCCTATACTTGTCGTAACCGGGAAGGCGAACGATTTTAGCCCGTATTATGCGGAAATCCTATGTGCGGAGGGCTTCTCAGGCTTCAAGGAAATCGACAAATCCGGTATCTCCAAGCTCGATCTTGCCGGGTTCCAATCAATCATCGTTTCGGGCGCTCTGGACAGCGCGGCCACGAAACATTTGCAGGATTGGGTCGAAAATGGCGGCAACCTTGTCGCGATCATGCCTTCTGGTCCGATTGCCGAACTGGCCGGCGTCGAGGCAGTTTCATCGTTCGGAAAAGATGGATATTTGCAGATCGACACGAGTGTGGCTCCCGGAAAAGGGCTCGTGACTGAGCCAATCCAGTTTCACGGCAATGCGAAGAAACTTGTCCCGGAGAAGAACGTAAGGGTTTTCGCAAATCTCATTACCGGCGCGGACAAGGCCATCTCACCTGCGGCGACTGTGCGTCAGCTTGGATCGAACGGTGGCGAAGTGGCCGCATTTGCTTTCAACATTGCCCAATCCGTCGTTTTGACGCGGCAGGGCAATCCCGATTGGGCGGGACAAGACCGCGATGGTGTTGCACCCATCCGACCGAACGACCTGTTTTTCGGAAAAGCAAAATCCGATCCGCATTCGGATTATCTTGACGTCGATAAGGCGGAAATCCCGCAAGCCGACGAAACAATGCGCCTGCTTACGAACGTGCTGGAATATATGCAGCGCGACGCCGTTCCTATACCGCGCTTCTGGTATTTTCCAAAGGACTACAAGGCCGTACTGGTTATGGCAGCGGACGATCATGGCACGAAGGATGGAACGCGCCATTTCTTTGAGACGCTGAATATGATCAGCCCAAAGGATTGTGATATGGCGCAGTGGACCTGCGCGCGCTCAACCTCGTGGATCTACCCGGACACAGGCCTGTCTAACCGTGATGCGGAATATTACAGCCAACTCGGATTCGACATAGGCGCGCACGTCACCACAAATTGCGAAGACTGGACGCGAGAATCGCTCGACAACGCAATTGCAGCCTATTTGTCATTCTTCCAGCAGCGCTTTCCGAATCTTCCGACCCAGCGCGGCAGCCGCCTGCATTGCATTGCATGGTCGGACTACACCACACAGCCAGAGGTGGAGCGCAGCTGGGATATTCGGTTCGATATGAATTACTATTACTGGCCGAAAAGCTGGCTGAAGGGCAAATCCGGCTTTATGACCGGCTCCGGCTTGCCAATGCGATTTAGCAAGGCAGACGGCGAAATTATCGACGTCTACCAGCAGGAAACACATCTGGTCGATGAGGTTTTCGTAGATAACCTGCCCGGTGTTGAACAGCTTTTCGCGCGAGCATTTGGTCCAGAGGGTTTTTACGGTGCGTTCGGCACGCACTTCGATTTCAACAATGACTTCGCTCAGAAAATGGTCGAACTCGCGCAAAAATGGCAAGTTCCGATGATTTCCGCTGACCAATTGCTGAACTGGGAAGACGCGCGGTTCCATTCGCAAATTTCCAATATGCAGTGGAACACCCGGACCCTGCAATTCGTGATGAACGCCGATCCAGGAACCGGCGGCGCGCTGACAACAATGGTGCCAACCCGCTCGAAGGGGATGGTATTGGCTGAGATCGCCCTCGACGGCAAACCGGTGGAATTCAAGACGGCGGAAGTCAAGGGCGTGGAATATGCGCTGTTTCCCAGCGCCAATGGAACATATTCGATCCAGTATAGTCCGAACCTCAACATGGAACAGACAGGCTCCGTTTCGCCCTTGTGAACGCGCTGGCGCCCTACTCCGAACTGTGACTTGACGGCGCCCGCTGGTCGGACCACAATTTCTCAAAGCGTTCGTGGAGGAGCGCTCTGGGAGGAGAGATGGCCTCGATCAAGCTCTATAAGGGCGCGTTCGGGCATGTATCTATGCTGAACGCGGCGAGTGACCTCGTTACGCACGCCCATGCGGAAGCGCATCTCATTATCTGGCTGGAAGGCGATGCCGGTGAAATGACCGTTGGCGCGCGGCGAGTCAGGCCGGGGCCTGACTGCGCGATTGGTATTAATTCATTCGAACCGCACAGCCACAGCTTTTCACCCGGAGCGGAGCCGGGACGTTTTCTGGCATTCTATATAGAGCCGGAATGGGCCGCTCAGCGCCTTGGACCGAAACCGGCAGCCAAGCTGTTTCAGGAGCCGAGCATCGCGCTGGAACCGTGGCTACGCGCGGCGGCGGTGGGGCTTTTCGACCGATTGGAAAACGAATGGGCATCGGCGGAACTCAATGACTATGAAGTTGAGCGGCTGATAGATCAGCTTTTGGAAGCGGCGCTGCCGGTTCGGTCCGCCCGCGGCCCGACGGGCACTTATCTGGATTTCAGAGTGCGCAAGGCCGTTGAACTGATGCGGTCCAATGTTTCCGGCCGGATGAATTTCGACAAGCTGGCGCGCAATGTGGGGCTGTCTCGACCGCATTTTTTTGCGCTGTTCAAGGAACAGATGAACCTGACGCCCAATGTGTATTGGAACACACTGCGCATGGAAGAAGCGCTGCGACAGGTGGAGGCTGATGGCGAATCGCTGACCGCTGTGGCGTGCAATCTTGGCTTCACCACACAGAGCAATTTCACGCGATTTTTCCGCGATCACGCTGGCGTGCCGCCTGCTGTTTATCGCGAAGCGGCACGAGGTGCGGCCTAGCGCACGTTTTTCAGACTTTTCGGCAAGCGACCAAGACGCATTGATAAGCGCGGTTGACGGCTGCGCCTAGCATGGGCCTCACGCAGGATGTGAGGAGGACACATGCCAACGATTACTGTTTCCAGCGTCATCGATGCCCCCGTTGAAAAAGTGTGGGAGCGAATTCGCGATTTCAACGGTTTGCCAAGCTGGCACCCGCGCATGGTGGAAAGCGAGATCGAGGACGGCAAGCCAGCAACCGAAATCGGTTGTGTGCGCAAGTTCAAGGTCGCAAGCGGCGCGACCATTCGCGAGAAGCTGCAAGGCTTCTCGGATGGCGACCGTTCGGTGACTTATTCGATCATCGAACACCCCGCGCCCATCAGCAATCATAGCTCTACGTTGAAGCTGACCCGCGTGACAGATGGCGACCGCACTTTCGCGGAATGGAGCGCCACGTTCGACGCCCCCGCCGAAAAGGGCGACGAAATTGCGAAGGGCATGGGCGAGAATGTTTTTCAGGGCGGATTCAATGCCTTGAAAGAGCATTTTTCCAAGACTGCTTAGGAGGTAGCCATGCCCCTTTCGCTTCGCTCTTTCGGCACGGTGGAAGAAGCGTCAGCCGCGCTGAAGGCCCCAAACGTACGCTATCTGGGTGGCGGTACGCTGGCGGTGCGCGCTGCCAACGAAGGCGATCTTACGTTCGACACTTTCGTGCGCGTGACAGATGCGCGCTTGCGGAAAATTGAGGTGATGGACGGCAAGGCAACGCTCGGCGCGGGCGTTACGATGGCGCAAATCGTCAAATACCCTGCCCTTTCCTTTCTCGCACCAGCGGCCCGTGCGGTCGGTGGCCCCGCCATACGCAATATGGCGTCGGTCGGCGGCAACCTGTTCGCTCCCGCCCCTTATGGCGACTTTGCGGTTGCTTTGCTGGCGCTTGGTGCGCGCGTCGATGTCGGCGGGCAAACCGTCGACATCGACCGCTTTCTGGCGGCTCGTGACGAGAGCCGCGACGTGGTGAGCGCCATACATTTCGAACTGCCGCCGGAAGGCGCGTTTCGATTTGCGAAGGTAGCGCGGGTGAAGCCCAAGGGCGTCTCTGTGCTTTCGATCGGCGCGCTGATTGAACGGGATGGTTCGGGTGCGGTGAAGGCGGCGCGGATCGCGCTTGGTTGCATGGCCGACAGGCCAATGCGGGCCAAAGCCGCAGAAAAAGCGCTGGTCGGTTCGATGCTGACGGAGGACGGCATCGCAGGGGCAGTGGCAGTGGTTGGTGAAGGCACGGAGCCCATCACCGATCCGGTTGCCAGCGCATGGTATCGCGCCGAGGTGCTGCCCGTTCATTTGCGGAGGCTTCTTCTGAAATAGCCCCCTAACCCAGCCAAACGCCAGGGAGGAGACAATGGCGAAAAAGGTTCCGCTACAGATCACGCTGAATGGCGAGGAACGCGCCGAATTTGTCGAAAGCGGTTCGACGCTGCTGACGGCATTGCGAGATCGTTTTGACGATACATCGCCCAAAGCCGGATGCAATCAGGGCACATGTGGCGCTTGCACAGTGATAATCGATGGTGAGTTGCGGCTGGCTTGTTTGACGCTTGCCGAAACATGCGATGGTGCCGTGGTGGAGACGACCGGCGGGCTGGCGGAGGGCGGTGTGCTGCACCCGTTGCAGCGGGCGTTCATGGAAGGCTTCGCCGCCCAATGCGGATTTTGCACACCGGGCATGATTATGGCCGCGAAAGCGCTGCTGGACCGCGTGCCCAACCCTAGCCGGGATGAGGTGGTCGAAGCGCTTGCGGGGAACATCTGCCGCTGCACCGGCTATGAGCCGATCATCAACGCTGTGCTTGAAGCAGCCCGCGCCAATTCACACAATGCAGCGTGAGGGTGAGGATGGTTTTGGCATTTCGCCCCTCATCCGCCTGCCGGCACCTTCTCCCTCAAGGGGAGAAGGCAGATGCGTTTATGTATCGCCTCTCCTTCAACGTCGAAGAGTTACGCCCAGATCAAAGTCATCGCCCTTCTCCCCTTGAGGGAGAAGGTGCCGGCAGGCGGATGAGGGGTATAGGAAAAAATCATTTCGTAAAACATCATGAGGCTACGTCATGATCCGGCTTGCCAAGGAATATTTTGCGGACCAGCGCACGGACGATCTGCACGAACTCGGAAAGGGCTTACAGCGATCCGATGCGCCGGGCCATGTGACCGCCAAGACGAAGTATTTCGCAGACCGGACTTTTCCCGGAATGCTCTATCTCAAGATGGTGCGCAGCCCGCACCACCATGCGCGGATTCGCAGCATCGATACGTCCGAGGCGGAAAAGCACCCCGGTGTGGCGCGCGTGCTGACCCACAAGGACGTGCCGCACAATGTCTACACGATCCTGATACTCATTCAGGTCGGGCCGGAGGATGAGCAGGTTCTGGCCGAGGATAAAGTGCGCTGGAAGGGTGAGGCCGTCGTCGCCATTCTTGCCGACAGCCAGCGCGCGGCGGAGGAAGCCGCCGCCAAGGTGAAGGTGGACTATGAGGTGTTGCCCGCTGTGCTGGACATCGAGTCCGCGCTGAAACCGGACGCGCCGCTGGTCAACGAATATCACGGCCACAACTATTATCTCTATGACAGCGGCGAATGCCGGAAGGTGCGCTTCGGCGATGTCGAAAAAGGCTTTGCGGAATCTGACCATATTCTGGAGCAGACTTATTGGTCTTCGCCAATCGAACACGCGCCAACCGAGACGACCGGCTGCGTCGTGGTGCCGGAAGGAAACGACCGTTTCACCTGCTACACCAACACGCAGGCGATGTTCTTCACGCTGGATAATACGTCGATCATTTTGCAAATGCCGGGCCACAAGCTGCACATGGTGGGCGGCACGGTGGGCGGTGGGTTCGGCGGCAAGGTGGACGTGACCGTCGAACCAATTTCCATTCTGGCGTCCAAGCTGACCGGAAGGCCGGTGAGCTTCATCTATAGTCGCGAGGAGGAGATGCAGATTTCTTCGCCCCGCGCGGCGGAAAAGATTGTGCTCAAGGATGGCGTGACGAAGGACGGGCGTATCCTTGCGCGACAGGTGTGGGGATATACGGATGCGGGCGCCTATTCGCGTCATTCGCCCTATGGCGCGCAAAAGGGCGCAGCGCATTATCCGGGACCATATACGGTGCCGAACGTCTCGATTGATACGTACTGCGTCTATACGAACCGGACGCCCTCTTCCGCCATGCGCGGCTTCGGCGTGACCATCGCGGATTTCGCGCTGGAAGTGCAGATGGACAAACTGGCGCGGCTGATCGGCATGGACCCGCTGGAGTTCCGGTTCATCAATGCCTATCGCGACGGAGACATGAAGGCGCACCGCCAACCGACCGAAGGCGCAGCGCTGATCGAGTGTATGCAGGAAGCGTCCCGAACGGCCAACTGGCCGGTGGACGAGCGCTTTCTCAAGATGTCGTCCTACAAGGCGGAGGCGTGAAATGGCGATACGGCGCGGACGCGGCGTGGCCGCAATCAACTATCCCACGGGCATGAATCTTGGCGGTGATCCTAGTCAGGCGCTGGTGCACTCCACGCCGACCGGCAATTTCATGGTGAGCCTGTCCTCGGTCGATCTGGGTCAAGGGTTGAAACAGGTGATGGCGCAGATTTGTGCGGAGACCATCGGCGTATCGACGGATCAGGTGACGATTGACACCGCCGATACGGACACCGGGCCGCACTGCATGGGGACGTTCGCCTCGCGCGGCACGCATCGCATCGGCAACGCGATCATTCGCGCTGCGACCGAGGCGAAGCAAGTGATGCTGGAAGTTGCAGCGGAAGAACTGGAAGTGGATGCGGGCGACCTCGAAACGGATGGCGCGGGCAATATTATTGTGAAGGGCGCGCCGCAGAAGTCGATCTCGATTTTTGACACCGCGCTGGTCGCGCATTTCAAACAGGGTCGTTCGATTTCGGGGCGCGGGATTTTTCTGGTGCCGCGCTCGTTTCCAGAGACAGAGACCGGCGCGATGAAGCCGTCAACCTGTTATGCGCATGCTTGCACGGTGGCGGAAGTCGATGTCGATGACGAGACCGGAGAAGTGACTGTGGTTTCAGTGAAGAACGTGTTCGAGATCGGGCGCGCGCTGAACCCGAAAATGGTCGAGCAGCAATTGGTTGGCGGGTCGTGGATGGGCATTTCCCACGCTCTCTACGAGACAACCGAGCCGTATTACCCGAACCGCGAACATGGCGGCACGGACTTCAATCAATATCTGATGCCGGGTCCGGGTGACTTGCCGGAGACGGAGATTGTCGTGCTGGAGCGGCCAGCGGCGGATGGTCCATATGGTGCGAAAGGCCCCGGCGAGATGTGCGCGAACCCGCAAATCCCGGCGATTGCCAATGCCGTGTTCGATGCTGTCGGCGTGCGGGTGGACATGCTGCCGATTACGCCTGAACGTATATTGCGGGCGATCAAGGAAGCGCGGGTGTGAGATGCGCACCCCACCCCGGCCCTGCGGGCCACCCTCCCCATCGAGGGGAGGGAGGGTGCGACCTTACGAACGCTGACGCAGCAACACCATTACAGAGCAAAACTTCCTCCCTTCCCCTCGATGGGGAGGGTGGCCCGCAGGGCCGGATGGGGTGACTCCTAAAACGCCGAATCGAGCCGGCCACGCATGATCACTCGCGACATATGCCCTACCCCGGAAGCGCTGGCGGAGAAGTTGGCCGCGGCGGGGTATCTCCCCGACGAAAGCCTCGCGACCGCGATTTTTCTGGCGATCAAACTCGGCAAGCCATTGCTGCTGGAAGGCGCGCCGGGGGTGGGTAAAACGGAGGCCGCGAAGGCGATTGCAACGCTGATGAACAGCGAACTCGTGCGGCTGCAATGCTACGAAGGCATAGACGCTGCGCACGCGCTTTATGAATGGAATTACCAGCGGCAATTGCTGGCAATTCGGCAGGCAGGCGAGCACGAAATCGACATTTACGATGATCGGTTCCTCATCGCGCGGCCACTGTTGCAAGTGCTGCGCGCGCCGGGCGAACGGTTGTTGCTGGTGGATGAGATCGACCGCAGTGACCATGAATTTGAAGCGCTGTTACTAGAGTTTTTATCTGATTTTCAGATCAGCATTCCCGAACGCGGAACGCTGCGCGCCAAGACGCGGCCCGTCGTTGTGCTGACGTCAAATCGCACGCGCGAGCTTGCGGAAGCGCTGCGGCGGCGCTGCGTTTATCACTGGATCTCCTATCCCGATGCGGAGCGCGAAGCCGCAATCATTATGCTGCGCGCGGGCGAAGTTGCCGAAGCGACGGCGAGAGCCGTGGCAAAAGCGGTACAGGAAGTGCGCAGGCGACCGCTGGCTAAACCGCCGGGCATAGCGGAGGCGGTCGAGTGGGCCAACGCCGCAACCGTGCTGGAAAAGAGTGGCAGTCCGTGGCCGGAAGCGTTCCGGCGTTCGGTGGGTGTCGTCATTAAGGATGAGGAAGACCTCGCGGCGATTGGGCCGGAATTCGAGGGCATCGTAGAGGCGGCACTGGGATGACGCCCCTGCTGCCGCAAGCTGCCGACGCATTGCTTGGCTTTGCGCGCGTGCTGCGGTGGCACGGGTTCACGGTCGCGCCGGAACAGTCGGTGGCGTTTTTGCAAGGGGTCGAACTGCTCGGCCCGCGACACATGAAAGATATAGAGGGCGCCGCGCTCGCGACGCTGGCATGTCCGCCTGACCGGCGCGGCGAGTTCGACACGCTGTTCCGGGCCTATTTCTGGGGCGACGAAGAACTGGCTGCTGCGGGCGAGCCCGAAGATGAAACAACCGTGAAGGATGCAGTCGGCGGCAACGAGCCGCCGCCATCGCCCGAAGGCGAGCGGCAGAGCGGCGCAATTGCGTCCGCAACGGAAAGGCTGGCGGGGCGTGCGCTGAAACCAGGCGAGGACAGGCTGACGGCGTTTGCCGCCGCCCTGCCCTATGCCCTGCCAAGGCGGCGGTCGTTTCGGTCGCAGCGCGTGCGGCTGGGCGGTCAGCCTGACATTCGGCGCTCGCTACGCGCCACGCTGGCGAATGATGGCGACGTGCCTGCGCCTATGTTGCGGCGGCGCGCAGAAGTGCAACGGCCGCTGCTGTTGTTGATCGACGTTTCCGGCTCGATGAAGCAGCACACGAACGATTACCTGCGTGTGGCCTACGCGGTGGTGCAAACTGCGGATCGGGCTGAGGTTTTCACGCTGGGAACACGGCTGACGCGCATAACGCCCGCGCTGCGATTGCGCGACCGGGCAATGGCGCTGGAACGCGCTTCGGCGCTGGTGGACGATTGGGACGGAGGCACGCGACTTGGGCCAGCCTTGCAGGCGTTTCTGTCCGTGCCAAGGTTCGGCGCTTTCGCGCGCGGCGCGGCGGTGGTCCTTCTCTCGGATGGACTGGAACGCGGGGGACATGCCGAACTTGAGAGCGCGCTCAAGCGCATTTCGGCGCGCGCTTATCGGTTGTCACTCTGCACGCCGCTTGCGGCTGATCCGCGATTTCGACCCCAGACAGCCGCGATGCAGGCGATACTGCCGCATCTGGACGATCTGGTGGATGGTTCCGGCATCGAACCGCTGACCGATTTCATTCTCTCGCTCGCTCGCCGCGCAGAGCGGGCGCTAACACACTGGAACAAGGTGTCGTGATGATGAAGACAATCGACTCGCACTTCCATATTTGGCGGCAGAACGACCAGCCGTGGCTGGTGGGGCCGATGGTGCCGCGCATTTTCGGGCCCTATGAGCCGATCCGCCGGGACTACCCAATCGAGGAATTTCTGCAGGATGAAGCGGGCTCAGGCGTCGAAAAAGGCGTGTATGTGCAGACCAACTGGGCGAAAGAGGATTTTGAAAAGGAAGTCGCGTTCGTTTCTGAAGTATCAGCGCGAACGGGTTGGCCTCACGCGGTGGTTGGGTATGCGGACATGACGGTGGACGATGTGCGCCCGCAGATCGACCGGCTGATGAAATATCCGCTGCTGCGCGGCGTACGGATGCAGCTTCACTGGCACGAAACGCCCGCGTTCCGCTTTGCACCGGATGCGAAACAGGTGATCGACCCCAAGGTGAAGGCAAATGTGCGGCGCTTGCAGGACTACGGCCTGTCATTCGATTTGCAGCTTTTCCCTGCGCAAATGCAGGATGGCGCGGAACTCGTCGGCGAAAACCCGCAGACAGATTTCATTTTGACGCATACGGGAATGCTGGTTTCGCTGGACGAAAGGACAGCGGAGGAATGGAAAGCGGGCTTGCGTGCGCTGGCTCCACTACCGAATCTCTATGCGAAACTATCCGGGCTGGGCACATTCGTGCATCGCAACGATCAAGCCGTGATCGACTATATATATGACAATGCCATCAAGATTCTCGGCTCCGACCGGCTCATGTTCGGATCGAACTTTCCGATTGAAAAGCTCTGGACGAGCCACGCGGAATTGATCGCTGCACACCGAAAGGCGGCAGCACGCCACGGCGAAGCGGCAGAACGTGATATTTTCTGGAACACGGCAGAGCGCGTGTATCGACCTCAGTAAAGCGGCTCCGAATAGAGCACCTTTTCTCCATCGAGAAATTGCTTGATCTGGGTTGTGCCGTCTTTCGCGACGGCTACCTTTACGAAGAACGGGCGCTCACGCATATCGGTTCTCGATCTGGCGACCGTCGCCCTCCGGCAAATAAAAGCGCTCGACGCCGAATGAGGGACGGATGATTGAGCCTGCGGTTTCGGACACATTCCACGAACGGACTTGGCCGCGAATATCGACCTCGTTCACGGATGGCGGCGGCTCCAACGGTTTGCCGAGCGATGCGGCTTTCAGTTTCCAAACGCCATCTGTGCCCGGTTCAACGCGCACAAATATCGGCATTTCGCCAGAACCGGCTGGCTGGGCCGGAATATTGCTCACCAACTCAACAGGAATCTGGCCTATCTCGTAACCCAGCCGCACATAGTCGCCACGCAGCAAATCGCGCGGATCAACCGGTTCGACCTTGAGCAGGACTTCGCGACCATCGCGCAGCACGGCGGCGCGACCAACGATCATCCAGCCGAGAAAGCCGATCTGAAGCGCTGCAACCAGCGCGGCGAGAAGCAAAGAGCGGCGCGCGGTCATGTGCCCTGCCCTTGCGCAATGCGCCGCTCGACGCGAGTGATGATGAAGGCCACGGCAGCAAGCGCGAAGCCGGAGAAGAGGAACAGCGCACCTGTCTCGACCATCGTGCCGATTGTCATGAAATAAAGAAGCGCGAGTTCCAGAATAAAGGCAAGATAGGCAACCCACCGCATCAACCGGCTTTCGCGCCCGCGCAGAACAAGCGCGGCAACAATGCCTGCAAAGGCGATGAGCGACAACATCAGCATCGGCCCAAAATTATCCGCGAACTGCGCCTGCAAAAGCCCAACACCGAGCAGGAAACAGATGAGCGGATGGATAGGTTGAGGTCCACCCAATTGCGCAAAGCGCTCGATAGTATCCGGCGCAAGATAGGCCGCGATAAACACGCAGATAGATAGCGCGATGAGGATGATGCCGACGAGAACCGCATCATCGCTGATCGCATATAGAAACGCGTAAAACAGGACCGAGAGAATGACGAGATGGCGCGCCGCGCGGCTGTCAGTCCAGTATGAGATGGCCCAGATGATCGCCACAAGAACCAGAAAAATGTAACTCGGCCCATGGTCGATACGGCCCCAATCGAACGCCATGAGTAGCCATGCGCAGGCAATGAGAACGGATGCATTGGTCAAAATTGGTGATTTAAGCAGCGCTGCAGCTAAAATGCCGCCGAGGCACCAGACCATTATTGCCTGCGCTTCGTCGCCGGACATATGATACATCTGCCCGATGAGCGCGATGGACGCCCCGAACGCTGCCAGCCCTATAAGATAAAGCGCCTCGCCAAAGCCATTTCGGTCACGAGCCTTGAGCATGGCGCCGCCCAGATAGCTCGCAGCGATGATGGCAAACAAGCCAAGCACACACGCAATGCGAGAAACCTGCTCAATATTTGCGGCAATGAGGATGAGAATGGCCGCAGCGACCAGCACGGCGGCCATTACGGATAGTACTGTTCCCAAACTGATCGCTGAACGGCTGGTTTGCTCGACATCCCGGCGCAACGATGCCGCCGTATCCTCATCGATCAGCCCCTGCTCGACCCATCGATCGATGTCGTGAGATAGTTTGCCAGCGTATCTTGCCATGCGTTTCGGCGCTCGACCGATCTCCTCAACCTACGCGTGACGCGCAATCACAAAGAGCTACCTAGGTTTGAGCGAATTGTCCACAAAACGGATATGTACAAGTACGATGCCACTCAAAGCATTGACGTAACGTCAAGCGAATCAACAGTTAATCGCGATTAATGCTGCAATGCAAAAGATGCATTGCTGCTATGCACCATCGCATCTTCAAAGCCGCAAGCGAGCAGACTATCTAGACATTGTTCACAGAGATTGAAGAAACAGAACTAAAGACGAAACGAGAACTGAAATGAGCTTGATCCGTAATTTCCGCAACTGGCGTCGTTACCGTGAGACCGTCACGGAGCTGAATCGCCTTTCGAACCGCGAGTTGGCCGATCTCGGCATCAACCGCACTGACATTCACGCGGTGGCCCGTAAGGCCATCTAAGTCCGGCGCGAACCCCGCGACAGACAGCGAAAGAACAAGAAAATGAACATCATTGAGAACTACAGAAACTGGCGCCGCTACCGGGAAACCGTTTCCGAACTGAGCCGCCTTTCGAACCGCCACCTCGCCGATCTCGGCATTAATCGCGGTGAAATTCCTTCGGTCGCCCGTCGGGCGGTCTGAAGATAGCAGCTTCGTTGAGGCCCACCTCCTCCCGGGCCAAGACGGAAACCAGCCAATCCTCATCCTCCTCCCGATGATTGGCTGATCTTAAAGGCACCCACCGAATCCTCCTCCCTCGGTGGGTGCCGCAAGACCCAAGGCAGATTGCCGCTGCCTTAAAGCGAACGGCAAAGGAATTTCGCTGAGGCTATCCTCCTCCCAGCCAAAGCGGATATAGGCCGGTTCCAATCCTCCTCCCTGGAGCCGGTCACATATACAGCGCTCGCCGGATCCTCCTCCCCCGGCGGGCGTTGTGCTTTTCAGGGTTTGATTTTGTAACGGCGCGGGTCTATCTCGCGCCCATGACCCTAAAGCCAATTCACATCATCGGCGGCGGCCTCGCCGGTTCGGAAGCCGCATGGCAGGCCGCGCAAGCAGGCGTGCCCGTTATTCTGCATGAAATGCGTGGGGTGCGCGGCACCGACGCCCACAAGACGGACGGTCTTGCCGAACTGGTTTGCTCCAATTCGTTTCGCTCCGATGACGCTGAAAACAACGCAGTCGGGCTAATCCACGCCGAAATGCGGCTGGCTAATTCGCTGATTATGGCTTGTGCAGATGCCAATCAGGTGCCCGCTGGTGGCGCGCTGGCTGTCGACCGCGACGGTTTTTCAGATGCCGTGACGACCAAGATTGAGGCGCATCCGCTGATTACGATTGCGCGCGAGGAAATCACCGGCCTGCCGCCCGAAGACTGGGATCAGGCGATTATCGCGACCGGCCCGCTGACCGCGCCTTCGCTCGCACAGGCGATTGCCGAACGCACTGGCGCGGATGCGCTAGCGTTTTTCGATGCCATCGCGCCGATTGTGCATTTTGACTCGATCAACATGGATATTTGCTGGTTCCAGTCGCGGTACGACAAGGTTGGGCCGGGCGGAACGGGCAAGGATTACATCAATTGCCCAATGGATAAGACGCAATACGAGGCGTTTGTCAGTGCGCTGATCGACGGGCAGAAAACCGAATTCAAACAATGGGAAGGCACGCCCTATTTTGACGGCTGCCTGCCCATCGAGGTGATGGCGGAGCGTGGACCGGAAACGTTGCGCCACGGACCGATGAAACCCATGGGCCTGACCAACGCGCATAATCCGACGGTGAAAGCCTATGCGGTGGTGCAACTTCGACAGGATAACGCGCTCGGCACGCTGTATAATATGGTCGGCTTCCAGACCAAGCTGAAGCATGGTGAACAAGTGCGCGTGTTCAAAACGATTCCCGGCCTGGAAGGCGCCGAATTTGCGCGGCTCGGCGGCCTGCATCGCAATACCTATATCAATTCGCCGACATTGCTGGATGAATCATTGCAGTTGAAAGGTCGACAGGGGCTGCGCTTTGCCGGGCAAATCACCGGCTGCGAAGGCTATGTCGAAAGCGCCGCAATCGGGCTGCTGGCGGGGCGATTCGCAGCAGCGGAACGGACGGGCCAGGCGATTTCAGTGCCGCCAGTGACGACCGCCTTCGGCGCGCTGCTAAATCATATTACCGGCGGGCATATCGTTTCTGACGATGAACCGGGCAAGCGCTCATTCCAGCCGATGAACATCAATTTCGGGCTGTTTCCACCGCTGCCGGTTGGCGTGAAGCTCAAGCCGGACGGGTTTGAAGGGCGCTTTCGCGGCAAGGATAAAAGTGTTGCGAAGAAGAAGGCGACAACCGCGCGCGCGCTTGCCGATTGCCGCGCATGGCTGGGATTGGAAGGCCGCGCGGCGGCGGAGTGAAGTTGAGATTGGGCTGGTAGGATGCCCCCCTCATCCGCCTGCCGGCACCTTCTCCCTCAAGGGGAGAAGGCAAACAACTTCACCGCTTAGCTCGTTCTGCAACGTTTGTGTTTGAAACCGGCATTGCCGTTTTCGCCCTTCTCCCCTTAAGGGAGAAGGTGCCGGCAGGCGGATGAGGGGTAACTTTTATTCGTTTCGCAGCGATGCGATATCCGGCGAAGGCAGTGCGAATATGCGCTTTGCCTCGGCATAGGCAGCATCTGCGATGTGCGCGTGGCCTTCGGCGGTGGGATGGAACGGACCGCCAAGACATGCTTCCACCAGATCGAGAATGCCCCATTGGTTTGGTGGTGGAGGCGTGCCGTTCGCGCGATATTGCACGAACAGGCAAATGTCGTTGATGTTGCGCACCCAACGCTGGCGTGGTGCATAAGGCCGCGTGTCGCGCACAGCGCGATAATCCAGATCACGATAATCTGAAAACGGATCGAAATCGAACCAGCGGAACTGCTGATTCACGCGGTCCACGTAGGGCAACATCATGTTTTCAATTGCGGATACGGGCAAGGTCGAGCGATTCTGGGCACATACGCCGTGCTTGGCAAACGCATCGCGGTGCGAATCGACAAAATGCCAGTTGCCCGCAGCCGCCGCAGATTTCAGCGCCGGGTAGAGCTTTTTATTGGCGAAATCGCTGACAAGGCGCAGCGTCGGCACATCCAGAAACAACATGCCGCCAACATTGAAACCTTCCATGCGCTCGCGCGGGTCTTGCTCGCCACACACGCGGCCATTTTCGTTTAACTCGATTTTCGGGAAGGCTGTCATGATGACATTCGGCTTGCCGCCGCTGGAGCGGATAGGCAAAAGCGCGAGTGCCTTGCGCAACGCAGCGAAGCGCGCTGGCAATTCGCGCAGCTTGCGCTCGGCCTCGGTGACATCATGTGCCTTCACCACACGCGCAATGCGGGTGAGCATGCTTTGGCCGACGACATTGAACTGCGTGGGCAGGTCGGCGAGCGGCGGGCGCTGTTTTGTCAGAACATCGACGATCATGGGGGTGAAGCCGACATCATTGCCGCCGATGGAAACCAGCAACAGGTCGATGGGCCGCAAAAAGCGACCTTGCGGACAGCGCAACAGCGGCACGGAATTGTAGGTTTTGCCGTTTTGAGAAATGGGTTGGTCCAGGCGGAGCGGCTGTGGCGTGGCGCGTGTGATCGGATCGCGGCATAATTCGATGGTCAACCGGTCGATCTCGCTCATGTCGCGGCGGCGCGTGCCGTCGCCGGTCAGTTGTCCGGGGTTGATGCCTTCCGCGCCCTTGTACGGCAGCAGCAGCCCTTCCGCGACTTCGGCGCCAGAGCACGCATAGCCGAGGAAGGTGACGGCGCTGTGCTTCGGGTCAGCCAGCGCGATCTGCAAAGCGGTGCGCAAATGGTAGCTGTAGGCCGAGCGATGGCACTTGCGGTCCATCCAGTTAGCGGGGCCGTTTTGCGAGCGCACGGGTAGCGAATGCGATTTCTTGTAGCGGATTTTTTGCACGTCCTCGTCGTAGACGAACGCCTTGTTGAGATTGGCACGCTGCGACTGACGGTCGATTTCAACGGGCGAATCCGGGTTGCCCTCGCCTGACGAGAAGCTGTCGCCGATGCCCACAATGAGGCGGTCTTTCACCGCTATACGCTGCGGAGGCAGTTCCGTGCCATCCGGCAGCGCGACGGAGACGGAAACGCCCTGCTCTCCATCTGGCCGCGTTGGCTCGAACGGGATTCGGGCGGTGATTTCAGCAGTGCAGTCTGTAGTGCGCGAGGCGTTGAGAGCGCCACCCTGAATGAGTGCGGCGCGGTCGGCCTTCCAGACGCATTGACCGGTGGGCGGATCGAGCAGCTTGACGGCAACGGTGTGTCCCTGGGGCATGACGTAATCGGTGCGTAAGCCCGCGCCGAAGCGGTCAACCGTGCACGCCGAATGCCATTGCAGACTGGCGTTCCAGCAAAACGCCTTGCGCCGGTTGATGTGGTGCGCCCAACCGCGCTCAGGCCGTCCGCTGCTGCGCGGATTGGAATATAGGGTCGCGTCGGTCTTGTACCATTCGCGCAGCCAGCGCGGATCGTTTAGCACGCGCTCAAGGTCGGATACGACGGTTGCAGGAGCCGTCCCTCCATGCGCGGCAAGCACATCGGCCAACGCCTCGCGCTGCATATCAAAATCGGCGGTATCGGTGAAAAAACGGAACGGGTGCGCGACGCGCCAGTCAATCACAGGTGCGGCACTCGCCGCGAAGGAAGATACGAGCCAAGCAAGGAGGAATGCTGTCGCCCGAACCATGATGCCGCCCTCATCTTGAATGCACGAAGGGTGACGGAGCGGCGACGGAACGTCAATCAAATGCGTGGGGTGTGGTTACTCGAAACCGCAACGCGGAGTTCATTACCCCTCATCCGCCCGCCGGCACCTTCTCCCTCAAGGGGAGAAGGGAGATAACTGCAATGTCTCGCTACGATTGCGGCGCTTGCGATTTACGTCAGCGTCCCAATTGTTGGCCTTCTCCCCCTGAGGAGAAGGTGCCGGCAGGCGGATGAGGGGTTTCTCTGAATCTAACCCCAGCCCCTGCCCGCGGCGCGGAAAAGGAGCCAGTGGCGCTTCCAAGCTGGAATATCGACCACCTCCAACGCTGCGCGCGCGCCGCGCCGGTCGATGGCGTCCAGATAGGCCGGAACGAGCGCGACCGGCAGGAATGCAGGCCGCAAGGTTGGCGGGATCGTCGCTGCGGCACTCTTGAATGCCGCGAGATGTTCGCGCGCCAACGAAGTCATGGCGCTGACGACACGGCCGAGTGCTCCGGTGTTTTTGCCTTCCAATAAGGTGGCGACCGATGAGCCGGAAGCGGCGAGAATATCCTCCGGAACGTAGCACTGACCCCGCGAGCGATGCAGCGGCAGATGGCGAAGCAGTCCCGCAATTGCCTGCGCACACCCGGCATGACCAGCAAGCTCAGAGACGCCTGACGCGGCGGTGCGGTCCAGAACGAACGATGCGAGCTGGATGAGGACGGAGGCCGTCTCACCGCAATATCCTTCAAGGTCCGTGCGCGACGGCATGGGATCGTCGTAGAGGTCGAAAATCCGCGTTTCCATATAATTATCGAACGCCGGTAACGGCAGCGCGTATTCATGAATGGCGGATAGCAACGCAGTGGCCAGCGGGTAACCGCCAGCGGATTCCGGCGTTCCGGCGGTGATAATATCCCTCCACCATTGAAGACGAATCTCGCCGGGAAGCGGTTCATGAATGCGGTCGCGAATGGATGCGATTTCCGCATTGAACGCATAGAGAGCGAACAGTGCGCCGCGCTTATCTTCCGGCGCATAGAGAGCGGAAAGGTAGCGGTCTGGATCGGCGTGGCGCAGTTGCGCCGCTATGTCGGATAGCTGAGCCAATTCAATCCACGGCGACCAGCGCGGCGGCCACGGCGCGGTCCTCGGCCAACAGCACGTTGTAGGTTCGCACGGCAGCGCCGGTCGACATTGGGTCGGCGCTGATGCGATGCTCTTTGAGTAAGGCTCGCAAATCCGTCGCGATAGGTTTTAGCATCGTACCGGAGCCGACGAGCAGAATTGAATGTCGGCGGCCTCAGCGATGAGCTTTTCAAAGTCGCCGACTGCCAGCGCGTCTGGATCGGCAGGGTTCCACCCATAAATGCCCGATGGCAGACAGAGGATCGAGCCGCGATGAGACATATCGGCAAAGCGAAAGCCGCCATTGCCATATGCCTCAATCGGCGCGCGTCCGGGAAAATGCGCTTCCCGGATGACTATGCCTGCCATATCAGCCCTTGGAAGGTTGGGCGCCCGCTGGCGCTGCCGGAAGCTTGTCGTTCTTTTCCGGCTCCACGCCTTCCTGACGCAACTTGAACAGGATGAGCAACGGACCAGCAACGAAGATGGACGAGTATGTACCAACCAGAATACCGAAGATCATGGCGAAGGTGAACGACCGAATGACCTCACCGCCCCAGATATAGAGCGCGATAAGAGCTAGCAGTGTCGTGACACCAGTGAGGATCGTTCGCGACAGTGTCTGGTTCATCGACAGGTCGAGCAATTCCTCGATAGGCATCTTCTTGTATTTTCGGCAGATTCTCACGCACGCGGTCATAGACGACCACGGTGTCGTTGATCGAATAGCCGACGATTGTGAGGATGGCCGCGATACTGGTTAGGTTAAATTCCAAGCCCGTCAGCACATAGAGGCCAACCATCATGGTGACGTCGTGAATGGTCGCGATGACCGCACCGACACCGAACTGCCACTCGAACCGGAACCAGATGTAAATCAACATCGCCGCCATCGAGGCCAGAACGCCCATCGTGCCGTTAAAGGCTAACTCATTGGAAACGGTTGGGCCGACAGACTCCACGCGACGGAAATCATATTCATCGTCCAGTTCCATATGGACCTTTTCGACGACGCTCTGCTCGGCCTGATCGCCAAGATTCTGGCCCTCGACGCGGATCAGCAACTCGCTCGGCGAGCCGAACTCCTGCACCTGCACGTCGCCCATGTTCAACTGATTGAGGCGTTCACGCACTTCCGCGGAATTGGCCTGACCGTTCTTGGCTTGAATCTCGATTGACGTGCCGCCACGGAAGTCGATGCCGTAGTTCATCTCGATTGAGAAGAACAGAACCACAGCAGCAAGGGACAAAGCTGCCGAAATGCCGAACGCATATTTGCGCCATGACATGAAGGGGAATTTCGTGTCGTGAGGCACAAAATTAATGAGGCCGTTCGGCAACTCTTTCGGCTTCATGTGTTTCAGCCACATGGAGACGAGCCAACGGGTGAGCGTGAAGGCCGTGAACACGGTGGTGATGATGCCGATTGCCAGCGTGACGGCGAAGCCCTTCACCGGGCCGGAGCCGAGGAAGAACAGGATAACCGCTGCGATGAAGGTGGTGAAATTGGCGTCGACAATCGTGGCCAAGGCTCGCGCGAAGCCCGAATCCAGCGATTGAACCAACGACCTGCCCCATCGCCGCTCTTCACGCACGCGCTCGTAAATGATGACGTTGGAGTCCACGGCCATGCCGACCGTCAACACGATGCCTGCGATGCCGGGCATGGTGAGCGTTGCGCCAAGAACGGACAGGATGGCGATGATGAGCACCACGTTCGCGGCAAGCGCGAGGTTGGCGATGAGGCCAAGCGTGCCGTACGCGATGAACATGAAGGTGACGACAAGAATACCCGCTATGAGCGATGCAAACTTGCCCGCGTCAATGGAGTCCGCGCCGAGGCTCGGACCAACGGTGCGTTCTTCAACGATGGTGAGGTCTGCCGGAAGCGCGCCTGCGCGCAACAGCACGGCCAGGTCATTCGCACTCTGCGACGTGAAATTGCCTGAAATCTGGCCCGAACCGCCAAGGATCGGCTCACGAATCTGCGGCGCGGAAATCACTTCATTGTCGAGAATGATGGCGAAGAGACGCCCGACATTCTGCTGCGTTGCCTGACCGAAGCGCTGCGCGCCCTTCGCGTCAAAACGGAACGAAACGACGGGCTCGCTGCTGCGCTGATCGAAGGTCGCCTGCGCGTCAACGAGGTTTTCGCCGGAAACGATCACGCGGTTCTCGATGAGATAAGGAACCGGCGGATCGTCGGTCGAATACATGACGGTCGAGCCTGCCGGTGGGCGACCGTTGATGGCCTGCTGAACCGGCACCGATTGATCGACCATCTGGAAGGTCAACTTCGCAGTCTGGCCCAGAATTTCCTTCAGACGCTGCGGGTCTTGCAGACCGGGAACCTGAACCAGAATGCGGTCCGCACCCTGACGCTGAATGATGGGTTCTGTGGTGCCGAGTTCGTTTACGCGGCGCTCGATGACTTCAATAGACTGCGTGACCGCCGTGCTGACACGGTAGTTCAGTCCTTCGTCTGTCAGATTATATTGCAGCGTGCCGGGTTGCGGCTCCTGCAATTCAAACTCGCGAATCGCACCGCCACTGAACAGGCCAGACGAAATGGGCAGTGTGAGCCCCTCAAGCGCCTTTTTGGCCTTGTCGAGATCATTGGCCTCAGAGATTCGTACCGTGACGTGGCGGTCGGAGCCGGTCAGTCCGGTGTAACCAATTTTTGCATCGCGCAGCAGCGTGCGGATGTCATCGCGCGTTGCTTGCAACCTGTCGCGGATGAGGTCGTTCTGGTCCACCGCCAGCAGAATGTGCGATCCGCCCTGCAAGTCGAGGCCGAGCGTCATCGGTTGCTTCGGCACCCAGCCTGGCAAGGAATCCAGCGTCGATTGCGAGAACAGGTTTGGAAGAGTGAATATCACGCCGAGCAGCACGACCGCCCAAATCGAGAACGTCTTCCAGCGTGAAAAATACAGCATGTCCGTCTTCCATTCCGGCCGGGAGGCGTGTTGCCACCCGGCGGTTCCGCCTTTTTGGCTTTATTTCTTGACGTTCTGGTTGGCTACCGGCTCGCCCTTGACGCGCACCTCGGAGATGGTCTGGCGAATCGCCGTAACCTTCACACCATTGCCAAGATCGACTTCCAGCTCGTCGCTTCCGTCATTCACCTTCGTTACCTTGCCGACCAGACCGCCGCCGGTCACAACCGTGTCGCCGCGACGAATGGCAGAGAGCATCTCGACACGCTTCTTCATCTGCGTGCGCTGCGGACGGATAATCATGAAATACATGATGACGAAAATGAGTATGAACGGCAAAATGCTTATCAGCGCATCTGGTCCGGCGCCCGCCGTCTGCGCATAAGCCGGTGTCACGAACATCAACAACTCCCCAGAAAATACAGGCGCCACACGGCCCGTCTGAAAGTGCGCGGAATATAGTCGCTCGCGCTTCCTTTGCAACACACGAACTGCGTGAGCACTCACCTTTGCGGAAACGACAGCGCATGATAGAGCAACACCCACCCTCCATTTTCGAAAAAGCGCCCGCAAATGACTGAAAAGACAATTGAAACGCTGAACAACAAACTGGACGAGCTGATCGCGGCAATCAGCCGACTTTCGCCCCCTGCCCCCACACCAACAGACATTAGCAGCGCCGACTGCTTTGTGTGGAATGCCGAATCTGGGGTGCTGGACCCGGTTCAGCGTATCAATCGTGTCGAGATCGACCTGATCCGGGGCGTGGACCGCGTGCGCGATATTCTGGTCGATAATACCGAGCGGTTTGCGGCGGGCCTGCCCGCCAACAACGTGCTACTGTGGGGCGCGCGAGGCATGGGCAAATCCTCGCTTGTAAAGGCTGCCCACGGGTCGGTGAATGCGGGGCGCTCGCCTGCG
Source organism: Mesorhizobium sp. (assembly GCA_049840935.1). Lineage (GTDB taxonomy): Bacteria > Pseudomonadota > Alphaproteobacteria > Rhizobiales > Rhizobiaceae > Mesorhizobium_G. Next base: position 82,191 of record JASGJA010000019.1, on the reverse strand, counting down.
GACGTGTTGAAGCTGGTGGAGATCCATCGCGAGGATATCGACACGTTGCCGCGCCTGCTGGCCATTCTAAAAGCATCGTCGTTTCGATTCATTCTATTTTGCGATGATCTGTCATTCGACCACGACGATACGTCCTACAAATCGCTCAAGGCCGCGCTGGAAGGCGGCGTCGAGGGGCGGCCAGCGAATGTTATTTTCTATGCGACTTCCAATCGTAGGCACCTGCTGCCGCGCGACATGATCGACAATGAGCGCTCAACCGCGATCAATCCGTCAGAGGCGGTGGAGGAAAAGGTGTCGCTGTCAGACCGGTTTGGCCTGTGGCTTGGTTTTCACAAATGCAGCCAGGACGATTATCTCAACATGGTCGATGGATATGTGCGCCATCACGGGCTGAAAATCGATGCCGAGCAATTGCGCGCCGAAGCGCTTGAGTGGGCCACAACGCGCGGCAGCCGTTCAGGCCGCGTCGCCTGGCAGTTTATTCAGGATCTGGCCGGACGGCTGGGGCAAAATTTGAAGGATTAGGAGGGGAAGAACCCCTCATCCGCCTGCCGGCACCTTCTCCCTCAAGGGGAGAAGGCGGATAATTGGAACGTCTCGCTCAGTTTGCGTCGCTCGCGATATGAACCAACGGTGCTTGCATCTGCCTTCTCCCCTTGAGGGAGAAGGTCGCGGCAGCGGGATGAGGGGTCATACACAGAATAGGCAAAGCCCGTTTCTGTGACGAAACGAGCTTCGGCGGGCAGGAGGTCACCGCCCGCAGCCTTGCGGAATGCTATTGCAAATATCCGCTGGGATCGACCGCCGCAGCGTCTTTGCGGACTTCAAAGTGAAGCTTCGGCGTGTTGGACGCGCTGCTGACACCAGAAAGCGCAATGTCTTCGCCGCGCTTGACCTGCTGGCCGCGCTTGACTTTCAACTCGCTGGCATTGCCGTAAACCGTGACAAGCCCGTTTTCGTGGCGCACGAGAACCGTGTTGCCAAAATCCTTGAGGCCGTCGCCAGCATAAATAACGACCCCGTTTTCGGCGGCCTTAACCGGAGTTCCCGGCGGCACCTGAATGTCGATGCCATCCTTGCCAGTACCGGTGCCCTTGCCAAAACCGGAGATAACGCGACCCTTGACCGGCCAGCGCATCTTGCCAATGCCGGTTTCGTCCGGAGCCTCGACATCATTGGTTTTAGCAGCATCCGCAACCGCCTTGCCCGAACTTGGTGGCGTGTAGGCTGCAAGCTTCGGCTTTTCGGTTTCGGCGGCTGGCTCCGCCTTTTTCAACTCGGCTTTCGCCACAGGCTTATCTTGAGTAGTGGGCTTGGCTTCCGCCAACGGCTTTACCGTTTCGCTCTTTGAAGCGGCGAGGGTCGTCGCACCCGGAATCTCGAGCGTTTGGCCGATGCGAATGCCACCTTCTTCGATGCCGTTGGCCTGCTTGAGCGAGGCAACACTGACACCATGCTTGCGGGCGACGCCGGTAAGCGTGTCGCCAGATTCGACCTTATAGGTTCCCGGCGCGGATTTGGCAGCCGCGAGCGTCTTGGTCGTGGTCCTGGCCGGCTCCTGCAACGTGCCGATTGTGTTCGGTGCGGTCGACTTGGAAGCTCTCATGCCGTCGCGCTCGACCGAGCGGCTGAGCGGGTCGATGGGCTGCACTTCAGCAACGCGAACCGGCTGCGTGCCAGGCATGGCGACGGGGGCGCTGGACGATGGCGCGGCCAACTCGGCACGCTGCACCGCCCCACCCGAAGGTGCTGCCGGAGCCTGCGAAACCGCGTAGGTTTCCTCCGCGGCTGAAGGCGCATATTGCGCACCATCAACCGGCTGAGACGGCGTTGTGGAAGATGTTGTCAACCCGTCGGTGAAGCGCATTGCATTCGAACTGCAACCCGCAGTAGAGCTCAGCAACAGCAGCGCAACACCTTGCGCTAAACGAAGCCGACGACCCCTCAATAGACTGAAACTCATCGCAATACCCGCGAACACTCAAATCAGATGATGAGAATTAAAGCGAGTTAATGTTACCGCTCGGTTAAGACTCGAGTCGCGTCGTAAATAAACTCGGTTGAAAAATGCTAAATGACCGACGAAACAGACCGCGCGATGGGCTGCAAACGCACGCGAGCGAAGTCTTCGCGCTCAAATCGGCTGCCGACTTTGCCAAGCCGCGTCAAATCCTGCTCATCTTCGGGTGGCCCAATTGGAGCGACCATCACGCCATTCGTCGCGAGTTGATCGACAAAAGTGCGCGGCAGGCTTTCAAACGCCGCCCAAACCACGATGCGATCATACGGCCCCTGAGAGGCAAGACCGTTGGAGCCATCGGCATGGCGGACGGTAATACCGCTGAGTTGCAATGCCTCGAAGCGCTGCCGGGCGTTTTCGCAAAGCGTCTTATAGCGGTCGACGGTCGTGACGCGCGCGGACAGGCGCGCCATCAACGCGGCGGTATATCCCGTGCCCGTACCGATTTCGAGAACGCGATGCGCAGGCTCGATGTTGAGAGCTGAGATGACAGCGGCTTGCAGGTCGATGCCTTCGACCGCCTCCCCGCACTCAATCGGGACCATGCGGTCGGTCCACGCATGGCTTTGCCATTGGGCAGGAAGAAACTGGTCGCGCGGGGTTAGCTCGATGGCGGCGGCAAGCTGCTTGGACAGGCGGCCACGCTGGCGAAGGAAAAATGCTGCCAATCCCTCACGGCCTGCCGTCTGCTTGCTCATCCAAGAACCTCACTGAGTTCGCGGCGCAAGGTATGAGCGGTCAGGTCAAGCTGCAAGGGCGTGACGGATACCTTCTTTTGGCGAATGGCGTGCACATCCGTGCCTTCGGTAACTTCCGCAGGGGCACGACCGAACCGCAGCCAGAAGTATGGCAAGCCGCGCCCGTCGCGGCGTTCGTCGATCCACATCGCATGGGCAAGACGACCCTGCGCGGTGACTTCCGTGCCGGTGACTTCCTCCGGCGGGCAGTTCGGGAAATTCACGTTGAGCAGCACGCCATCCGGCAAATCCATGCCGATGAGCTTTTGCAATAATTCCGGCGCGAGCGCCTCGGACGTCTCATAAGGTACGACGCGCTCTTCGTGTTCGACGGAATAAGCCTGGCTCAAAGCGATGGAGCGGATGCCAAGCATCGCACCCTCGATGGCACCGGCGACGGTGCCGGAATAGGTGACATCATCGGCGATGTTCGAGCCGGAGTTCACGCCCGACAGAATGAGGTCTGGCGGCTCCGGCATGAGCTTGCGGACACCCATGATGACGCAATCCGTTGGCGTGCCGCGCAAAGCATAGTGTTTCTCGCCGATGCGGCGCAGGCGTAGCGGGTCCGACAACGAAAGCGAATGCGCAAAGCCCGACTGATCGAATTCCGGCGCGACAACCCAAACATCGTCCGTAAAGTGGCGCGCAATGCGCTCAAGACAAGCTATACCCTCGGCGTTGATGCCGTCATCATTCGTCAGCAGAATGCGCATTAGGCCCTCTCGATTTTTTCCAGACCGCCCATATAGGGCCGAAGCGCATCCGGGATTGTGACGCTTCCGTCCTGATTCTGGTAATTTTCCAACACTGCGATGAGCGCGCGGCCAACAGCAACGCCCGACCCGTTCAGCGTGTGGACGAATTTGTTCTGGCGCGTCTCGCGGGTGCGATAGCGCGCGTCCATGCGGCGAGCCTGAAAATCGCCGCAGACGGAGCAGGACGAGATTTCGCGGTACGCGTTTTGGCCGGGCAGCCAGACTTCAATGTCGTAGGTCTTGCGTGCGCCAAAGCCCATGTCGCCTGTGCACAGCGCAACCGTGCGGAATGGCAGTTCAAGGCGCTTGAGCACTTCCTCTGCGCACTGTGTCATGCGCTCGTGCTCGGCGATGGAGCTTTCCTGAGCGGTGATCGAGACAAGCTCGACTTTGAAGAACTGGTGCTGGCGCAACATTCCGCGCGTGTCGCGGCCAGCCGAACCGGCCTCCGAGCGGAAGCACGGCGTGAGCGCTGTCATGCGCAGCGGCAGAACGTCTTCTGCGATAATTTGCTCGCGCACGAGATTGGTGAGCGGCACTTCGGCGGTGGGGATAAGGCCAAGCCGACCCTCACCATGCGGCACGAAAAACAGGTCTTCCTCAAACTTCGGCAAATTGCCCGTGCCGAAAAGCACCGGATCGCGCACCAGCAGCGGCGGCGACACTTCTTGATAACCGTGCTCGGTGGTGTGCAGGTTCAGCATGAACTGGCCAAGCGCTCGCTCGAGGCGCGCAATCTGACCCTTGAGGACGGTGAAGCGCGAGCCGGAAAGCCGCGCCGCGCCCTCGAAATCCATCATGCCCAGTGCTTCGCCGATTTCGTAGTGTTCCTTGGTCCAGTTGGTACGGACCTCAGGCTTTCCAACGCGGCGGACTTCGACATTGTCATGCTCGTCGCGGCCAACGGGAACGTCGTCCAGTGGAATGTTTGGGATGACGGCGAGCGCATTTTCGAGTTCCGCGTCAAGCTCGCGCTCACGCTCCTCAGCGCTGGACAGAAACGCCTTGATTGCATTGACTTCCTGTTTCAACTCTTCCGCGAGCGCCATATCGCCAGAGCGCATGGCGTTGCCGATTTCCTTCGAAGCGGCGTTGCGGCGCTCCTGACGCACCTGCAACTCACCCAGATGCGCGCGCCGCGCTTCATCCAGATCAAGGACCGTTGAAACTATGGATTGTGCGCCGTCAGGCGCATTGCCCCGCTTTACCAGCGCTTCGACCAGCGCTTCAGGCTTCTCCCGAATCCATTTGATATCCAGCATTTCGTCTGACTTCCATTGCGATGCGATGAGGCCGTGACGGGGTAAACCTCCTCGCTTTCAGACGCAAGCCGGTGTTTGGCTAAAAAGCTTGTTGGTTGGAGATAAGCGATGCAGGCGCAGAGCCAACCTCGTCGCGTTTGCGCTGCCCCTCACCTGCCTGCCAGCATCCTCTCCCCGTAAACGGGGAGAGGCGGGCTGTGGTGAAGCCGGTTTCAACTACACCGGCGCGGCCGGGGTTGCGGACTCGTCTTCGGCTGCGCGTTTCGCGGCTTCCTCGTCGCGCTTCTTTCTCAATCATCCGCGCAGTCCAGATGGAAATTTCGTAGAGGATGATGGTGGGCAGCGCGAGGCCGATCTGGCTGATCGGATCGGGCGGCGTGAGTACCGCAGCGACGATAAACGCGAGCACGATGGCCCATTTGCGTTTTGCCTTCAAACCTTCGGACGACAGCAAGCCAACACGCGCCATAAGCGTCGTGACGACCGGAAGCTGGAACACGAGACCGAAGGAGAAAATGAGCGTCATGATGAGGCTCAGATATTCGGACACTTTCGGTAACAAGGAAATCTGCACTTCGCCATTGCCGCCGGTCTGCTGCATGGCCAGGAAGAACCACATGACCATTGGCGTGAAGAAGAAATAAACCAGCGCCGCGCCCATCAAAAACAAGAGCGGCGAGGCAATGAGAAACGGCAGGAACGCTGCGCGCTCGTTGCGATAAATGCCCGGCGCGATGAACTTATAGATCTGCGTTGCGATGAGCGGGAACGCCAGAACCATGCCGCCAAACATGGCGAGCTTGATCTGCGTGAAGAAAAACTCCTGCGGCGCGGTGTAGATCAATTCCACCTTGTCCATAGGCAGACCAGCCCACTTGACCGCCCATTTGAACGGCACGACCAGCAGGTTAAAAAGGTGCTTGGCGAAGAAGAAGCAGACAAGGAACGCGACGAAAAAGCCGCCAATGGACCAAATCAGGCGCGTGCGCAGTTCAATAAGATGTTCGATCAACGGAGCGGAGGATTTCTCCATCTCCTCCTGTTCAGTGAGGCTCACGATTTCGACCTTGCCGTTGTGGCTTTCTTCGCAGCCGGTTTTGCGGTGGCTTTTGCAGCGGGCTTGGCAGGAGGAACCTTCGCCGCGGGCTTTTTCGCAGGCGCTTTAGTCGCTTTCGCTGCAACTGGCTGCGGCGTGGCAACAGCTTCCGGCAATGCGCTAGCGCCAGTTTTCAACGGCTCAGCAGGCTGCAAATCCGGGCTGGGCGGCGCTGGAGGCGTTTGCGGATTGAGCGATTGCAACCCGGCACGAACATCAGAAGCGGCCTGCTCGAACGGATTAAGCTGCTTCTTGATTTCGGTCGCGGGGTTGAGGCTGCGCAGAGCATCGACCGACTTCTTCACGTCGTCGAGTTCTGCTTCCTGCAATGCCTCATTGAACTGGCGCTGAAAATCGCCAGCCATCTTGCGCATCTTCGCCGTTGTGCGCCCGAACGTACGCAGCATTCCCGGCAAATCTTTTGGTCCGACGACTACGATCATGACGATCGCAATCACCAGCATTTCGGTCCAACCCACTTCAAGCATTGGCTACCGCCTGTCTGACCGAAGCCAGCTTAGCTTTTCTTTGCCTTGACGCCCGGCTCGACGGTCTCATCAACGCGATGCTCGACCGTGCGCGGATCAACCGGCGCTTCGTCGTCGTCAGCCATGCCCTTCTTGAAGCTCTTGATGCCCTTGGCCATATCGCCCATCAGCTCCGGGATTTTGCCACGGCCAAACAGCAACAGCACCACCACCAGAACGATGAGCCAGTGCCAAATCGAAAACGAACCCATTTCACACTCTTCCAGCTAGAACGGAGTTAGCATCATCTATGCGCTTTCGCGCTCAGTTTCAAACACAAGTACGTCGGAAGTGCGTGGCGTCAACCAGATATCTCGCGCCGCGTCGGGCACAACGCCGCATCTGATGCGCACACGCAGAGGTTGCTCATAGCCCTGAAGAGCTAGTTCAAGCATTTCCACGACGCCAAGATAGTGCCGCGAAAGGACTTTTGCCTGCACTTCGCCGGATTGTGGATCAAGATCGAAGCCGCCTGTTCGCACCGCCACAGTGGCGCGCGCGCCCTCCCCCAAACCAGCCGCTGGGAACGCGCCGACCGGCGTTTTAGCCGCGCCGTCACGCACTTTTGAATGAAACAGGTTCAATTCCGAGAAAAACCCGGCGGCAAAGAGATTCGCAGGACGCAAATAGAGGTCCGATGATTTGCCGACTTGCACCAGCTTTCCGCCTTTTAACAGGGCGATGCGATCGCCCATGCGCATGGCTTCTTCCGCATCGTGCGTAACGACAATCGCGGTGGCGCGGCTGCGGCGAAGAATCTCCAACGTCTCGGCGCGCACACTGTCTTTTAAGCGCGAATCGAGCCCGGAAAATGGTTCGTCGAGCAAAAGCACTGCGGGGCGCGGCGCCAGCGCGCGGGCAAGCGCCACGCGCTGCTGTTCGCCACCCGAAAGCATGTGCGGATAGGCTTCCGCCAAATGCGAAAGGCCAACGCGCTCCAGCGCGATCATGCCCTGTTTGCGACCTTCCTCCCTTGAAAGGGCAGTGAGGCCAAAACGGACGTTTTCCAGAATCGACAGATGCGGAAAGAGCGCAAAATCCTGAAACACCAAGCCGATGGAGCGCTTTTCCGGCGGCATGAATGTTGTCGGGCCAGCGATTTCACGGTCGTTGAGCAAGATGCGGCCTGCGCTCTGGCTTTCAATGCCAGCAGCGATTCGGAGCAAGGTGGTTTTGCCAGAGCCGGAAGGACCGAGCAGACACAAAACCTCGCCCGGATCGGCAGCGAGCGTTAGCCCGCGCAGCGTTTCCGTGCCATCTGCAAAACGGTGGTGGATGTCGTCAAAGCTGAGACGAGCGGCGAACGACACACCCGACGCCGTGCGGCTTGCACTCTCCTGTACCGCCTCTTCCACCTTGATCGCCGCCTTCAAGAAACCTGACCCGTCGGGTCAAGCATCTCGGTCTTTGGGTGTCAACAGGCCCAGTTCTTCCAGATCGATGTCGGTCAGCGGATCTTCGTCGTCCGTCAACTCATCAGGATCCTCAGGCGGCAGCGGAATCGAGAAATTGGAGGGCATGCGGGCCGAAAGCAGCCCTGCCCCTTTCAACTCATCGATGCCGGGAAGGTCGCGGATCGATTCAAGCTGGAAATGGTCGAGAAATGCTTCTGTGGTGCCATAAGTTACGGGACGACCGGGGGTCTTGCGGCGACCGCGCATGCGAACCCATTCGGATTCGAGCAGCGTGTCGAGCGTGCCCTTGGAGGTTTCTACACCGCGAATATCTTCGATTTCCGCGCGCGTGACCGGCTGATGGTACGCAATTATGGAAAGCACTTCGAGCGCGGCACGCGAAAGCTTGCGCTGCTGAACAGTGTCGCGGCTCATCAGGAAAGCTAAGTCGCCCGCCGTGCGGAACGCCCACGCGTCGCCAATGCGCACGAGATTTACGCCGCGCTTGGCATAGATTTGCTGGAGATGGCGCATGGCGGCGGCGACGTCCGCACCTTCCGGCAGGCGTGCGGCCAAGGCGTTTTCGCTGACCGGATCAGTGCTGGCAAATACCAGCGCTTCGGCCATGCGCGCCGTTTCGGCCAGCAACATGCGCTCCGCAGTGCTCAGCGCTTCCGGGGCCTCGTCTTGGTTTTCATCATCGGCCCGAAAGGGCATGATCTTCGCGCTCGCTTGTTCGCTCATGCTGCACTCACCGGTTTCGGCGCGGCACTGCGCCCACGCATATATAGTGGCTTGAAGGCGGCTTCCTGACGCATTTCGATTTGCCCTTCGCGCACCATTTCCAAGCTGGCCGCGAACGAACTCGCTATCGCGGTGGTGCGCTGATCAGCACTGACGACATAATCGATCAGGAAGCTATCCAGGCTCGCCCAATCTTCCAACTGGCCGATCATCCGCGTGAGCATTTCGCGCGCATCCTTGAGCGACCACACCCGCCGATACGCAATGCGGACACTCGACATTTCCTTGCGCTGGCGCTCCGCCGCATAGGCCGACAACAGGTCGTAGAGCGTGGCCGAAAACTGGTTGCGCTTTTCGATGATGACCGTTTCCGGCATTCCGCGCGCGAAGACATCACGCCCAAGCCGATTGCGATTGACGAGACGCGCCGCTGCGTCGCGCATCGCTTCAAGGCGCTGGAGGCGGAATTGGAGCACCGCGGCCAATTCCTCGCCGCTCTCGCCTGTTTCGTCCTTTTGCTTGGGGATCAACAGCTTGGACTTCAGGAAGGCCAGCCATGCGGCCATGACCAGATAATCGGCAGCGATTTCCAGGCGTAACTCGCGGACCTTAGCAATGAAGCCCAGATATTGCTCCGCCAGCGCCAAAACCGAAATGCGCGTGAGGTCCACTTTCTGATTGCGCGCAAGGTGCAACAAAAGATCAAGCGGACCTTCAAAACCGGCAACGTCTACGACAAGTTCCGGTTCGTCCGTGGCGCGCTCTTCCGCACCGGGCAGTGCCCCCTCACCCCACAGCCGATCCATCGGCGTGCGGTCCGAAGCTGCTTTACCCGGCGATTTTGGCGGCGTTTGACCTGCCATAGTGTCCTTCTATCAGCGGATTATGCGACCGCCTCGAAATAGTTTGCAAACTCGGCGCGGATGTCTGCTTCGGCCACTGCGTCTCGTGACTTGATGAAGCCAAGCGCGCGTTCGGCACGCTCAAGCGCGCGGCCCTCAAGCGGCTTCGCGCCCGCCACAATGCCTTGCATTTCTTCCATTACCCCGTTGCAGTGAAGGACGATATCCACGCCCGCCGCAAGGATTGCCGACGATTTATCCGGGAAATCCCCAGAAAGCGCCTTCATGGAGGTGTCATCGCTGATGAGAAGGCCGTCAAAACCAATTTCGCCGCGCACAATCTCCTGCGTGACCTTGCGCGAGGTTGTGGCGGGGCTATCGGGGTCAATCGCGTTGAAAACCACATGAGCCGTCATTGCCATCGGCAGATGATTGAGCGCCTTGAACGGGGCGAAATCATGCTGGCGCAGTTCGTCCAGCGTTTCATAAACGGTGGGTAGTTCGTAGTGCGTGTCGGCGGTTGCGCGACCGTGGCCCGGTATGTGCTTCATGACCGGCAGAACGCCGCCCGACATGAGGCCCTCGGCAGTGGCGCGGCCAAGTGTGGCGACGGTTTCCGGGTTGAAGCCGTAAGCACGCGCGCCGATCACGTCGCTTGCGCCCGCGACAGGAACATCCAGCACAGGGAGGCAGTCAGCATTGATGCCAAGGCGCAAAAGGTCAAACGCATGAAGGCGTGCGAGCAGCCAAGCCGCGCGTAGACCCTGCTCTCGGTCAGCCTGATAAACAGCACCGATTGCCGAGCCGGATGGATAATTCGGCGCGATGGGCGGGCGAAGGCGCTGCACGCGACCGCCCTCCTGATCGATGAACACAGGCGCATCCGGCCTGCCGACACTGGCGCGCATGTCGCCTACCAGATCGCGAATCTGGTCCGGCTCGCCAATGTTGCGCGCGAAGAGGATGAAGCCCCACGGACGCTCGTTCGCGTAGAACGCGCGTTCTTCCGGTGTGAGGGATTTGCCGGCGCAGCCGAAGATAATTGCTTGTGATTCGCTCATGGCAGCAATTTAAACCGGCATTGAGCCGATGCCTACCATTTGAAATTGAAGGGCTGATTGCGCGATGGCGCATTATTCGGAGCGTAAGTGCTGCCCCTCATCCGGCTGCCGCCACCTTCTCCCCGTAAACGGGGCGAAAGGAGATAAATTCACCGTTTGCGCAAACCTCGACCGCCGCAGCGCAGGCAAAGGTTGCAGCGCGAAACAAGAAGATGAGGCGCTTGTAAAAAAAACGCGGACCCGAAGGCCCGCGCTTTGTTCGTTAGGTGCGTGAAGCGTCAGGTCTTCGTGACGAAGCATTTGCCGCCAGCAGACTTGAAGCTGTTGCACATGCCAGCCGCTGCGTCGCGAGTTTCCGCAGGGATACGGATGCGCCAGAATGTGCCCTTGCCTGCAATGTCGGCCTTGACGATGTTCACGCCCTTGCCTTCAAGCACGTTGCCGTAGCGGCCAAGCATCTTCTGATAGGTCGCCTTGGCGGCAGCTTCGCTGCTTTCCGAAGCGATCTGCATCGTCCAGCCACCCTCGACAGCCGGTTGCGGCTCGATGGAAGCGGTCTGATCCGGCGCAACGTCAGCAGGCTGCGCAGCGGCCTGATCGTCATCAGCCGGAAGCGCGGGTGCATCGTCGTTCGAGCCGATGGCGCTTGCCACGTCATCATTTGCAGCAGCCGGTGCAGCGGCAGCGGTCTTGTTCTGCGGCGCGATGGTGTTGGTCGCCTGCGGCTCGATTTCCTCACGAGGAGCAAGGCTGCCATCCGGCTTCACAACCATGGTGCGAACCTTGCGGGGAGCAACCGCGATGGATTCGCCATCAGCAGGCTGTGCATCTTCCGCAGTCGTGGGCTGAATGCGGTCATCCGACTTGACAGCACCATCATCCGACATTGCCACATCGTCATCCGCATTGTCCGGCAACTGGTCCGGCAGATCGACCGGCTCTTCATTGCTGGTGATCAGCTTGTCCTGCGGATTTGCGTTCGCGTCACCAGTGCGGGCAACAGTCTCGTAGACCTTGCTTTCCTGGCTAGGTTGTGTGCTGGCGGTCGGCGTTTCCGGGCGCACCCTGAACGGAGCCTGATCGGCCTTGACCAGTTCCGGCGAGCTGCCCTGCGCATCGCCCATCATGGACATTGCAACAGCACCAGCAACACCAAGGATGGCAACGCCACCGATGATCGCCGCAATCAACAGACCGCGCTTTTTGGGCTGCTTCTGGTAACCAGACTGAAGATATGGCTTGGGCGCGACATCATCTTCGAAATCGCCATCCAGATCGAAATCATCCATTGCGGCGGTGTCGAAATCATCAAACGCTTCGGCCAAATCGTCTTCCGTCAGGTCGATGCGAATGTCGTCATCATCCTGATGGGTATGAGCAGCCGGGCGGTCGTAAGACGCTGGCGCAGCAGGCTGCGGCGCGTAGCCATAAGACGATGCGGGCTGCGATTGAGGAGCATAAGCCTGCTGCGGTGCGGCAGGCTGCGCATAGGTTTGCGCGCTGTATGCATTATGCATGTCCGGCGCTGGCTGTGCAGGGCGCGACGAAACACCCGCGAAAGATGGCGTTGCGCGAGCCGGAGCGGTGGCCGGAGCCGGCGTGCTCATCTGCTGGAGCAGATTGTTGAACTCGGTGTCGAGATCATCGACCGGCGCAACGGCTAGCGGCTCCTCAGCAATTTCAAGCTCTGGAATGTCGAGATCGTCAGCGACAGCGACCGCGCGGTCTGGCACGTCGATCGTCTCGATTTCCGGGATCGGCGCGGCGACAACCGGCTCAGGACGGATGTAGGCTGCAACCTGCGGCGCTTCCACGCGCGGCGCAGGCATTTCAACAACGGGCGCTTGCGGTTCGATACGCTGTTCGATGCGAGGCTCAACGCGAACGGGCTGCGCTTCGGCGCGGGCGATTGGCTGCTCGACGCGGTTGATCTGAGGGGTGGCCCGGCTGAACACAGGGGCAGCTGTGCGCCAGGAGTCATTCGGTTCTGCTACGCGGTACTTTTGCGCCATGGCGGCTAACATCGCAAACGGGTCGTCTTCTTCTACTGCCGGGGGTTCCTCCGCCTTGACTTCGGCGACAGGTTCAACTTCCTCCTGAACAGCGGCTACTACTTCTTCGGCTTCCTCTGTTGCCTCGACAGGTGAAAGCTCTTCTTCTGTTTCTTCTACGAACGCTTCGGCTGCTTCCACTTCAGGAAGCTTATCGAGCGCCTCGGCTGGCTCAGGGAAACCGAACTCAACCGACAGATCGTCTTCGGCGGCTGGCATCGACACCGAAGCCTCCGCCGCGACGAATTCTTCTTGAGTTGGCTGCTGCGAAACTGACGCCAGATTTTCAGCGCGGGTATCGAGAATTTCATGATGCTCGGAATTGCCGAGCAGTGCATTGAACTCTGCCTCAAGCTCGGCTTCGTCGGCCTCGTCAGCGACAAATGCGACCGGCTCTTCGCGCGGTGCTTCCTGCGGCTGCTCGTTGACCGGGCTCAGCTTGATAACCGGTATGTCGTCTTCGGTCTGAGCCTCAAGCTCTGCAGCCAGAATATCGTCGACAGGTTCTTCCTCGAAAGGCTGCGCAGCAGCAACGGCAACATCCGCTTCATCAAACTGCGGCGCTTCGGCGTGCGCGACCGGCTCATCTTCCGCATGAGCTTCAAGAGGTGGAAGTGGCTCTGAAAATTCGGGCTCTGGCGCTGCAACAGCCACGGGCTCGTCGGCGAACTCCTCTTCGCCAAACTCGCGCATGAGTTCTTCCTCAAGATCGATCTTGAACTCTTCGGCAGATGCGGCTTGGGCTTCAACCTTTTTCGCTCCCTCCGCTTTGCGCGGATCGAAACCCATGATGCGGGTCAGTTCAGCAAAGGGATCGGCGGCAGGCACGTCGGAGTCCATCAGGTCTTCCCGACCCGCATTCACACCGGATGTTTTGTCAGCCATGTGTCTCTCGCACACTCATGTTACACGGTTACGCAGAGGCGTTTGCGGCCCCTACCAGCGCAATGTGGGCAAATGGTGACAGGTGATTTGTGCTTAACGCATCTCGGTTGGAGCATCTGCCCCGATCAGCGTCAGGCCCGATGTGACGACATCGCAAACCGCCTGCACCAGACCCAGCCTGGCTTCGGTCAATTCTGCGTCGTTAACCTTAACAAAGCGTAAGCTCACATTTTCCGTGCCACGATTCCAGTGGGCATGAAAAGCGCTCGCCAAATCATACAGGTAAAAAGCAAGCCTGTGGGGCTCATGCGCCTGCGCTGCAGAAGCCGCCAGACGGGGGTATTCTGCAAGCTTCTTGATGAGGGTCAATTCGCCTTCATCATCGAGCTTTTCCAATGACTTACGCAATGTTTCGCGATCAAATTCGCGACCTGGAAACTGCTCACGCGCCTGCCGGAAAACCGAGTGGCAACGCGCGGAAGCGTATTGCACGTAGAAAACCGGATTATCCTTGGACTGCTCAGTGACTTTTGCGAAATCGAAATCCAGCGGGGCATCGCTCTTGCGATAGAGCATCATGAAGCGAATCGCATCGCGACCGACTTCCTCCACCACATCGCGCAGCGTGACGAATTCCCCTGCCCGCTTCGACATGCGAACCGGCTCGCCGTCGCGGAACAACTTCACCAGATTGCAGAGCAGGATCGTGACTTCCAGCCGATCGCCGGAAAGAGCGCGGCCAAGCGCTTCCATGCGCTTTACATAGCCGCCATGATCCGCACCAAGCACGAAAATGGTCTGCTCGAACCCGCGCGCAATCTTGTCAGCCATATAGGCGACATCGGCGGCGAAATAGGTGAATGAGCCGTCCGATTTGATCAGCGGACGGTCCAAATCGTCGCCGACCTCGGTGGAGCGGAAAAGCGTTTGCTCGCGGTCTTCCCAATCGACGGGCTTTTCGCCCTTCGGCGGCGGCAGCGTGCCTTTGTAGACGTGACCCGCCAGCGTGAGGTCATTGATTGCGGAACGGATGCGACTCGCACCATCGGCGTGCAACGTGCGCTCCGAGAAAAACACCTCGTGATGCACATTCAAAAGCGCAAGGTCTTCGCGAATGATGACCATCATGGCCTCGATTGCGCGGTCCTTGGCAATGGAAAGAGCTTCATCTTCCGGCTTTTGCAGAAGGGCGCGGCCATATTGCTTTGCCAGCGCCTCACCGACCGGCACCAAATAGTCGCCGGGATAAAGACCGGACGGAATCTCGCCAATTTCGTCGCCAAGCGCCTCACGGTAGCGCAACAGCACGGAGCGGCCCAAAACGTCGATCTGAACGCCTGCGTCGTTGATGTAATATTCCTTGGTGACGTCGTAGCCGACAAACGCCAGCATGTTGGCAAGCGCATCGCCCACCACCGCGCCGCGACAATGACCTACATGCATCGGGCCAGTGGGGTTCGCGGAAACATATTCGATATTGACCTTGCGTGCCTGCCCAAGCGTGGAGCGGCCAAAATCCTGACCTTCGAGCAGCACACCGGAAAGCAGCGACTGCCAGAAACGGTCGGCAAGCTTGAGATTGACAAAGCCGGGACCGGCGACCTCGGCGCGGACTACGTCCGGGTCCTTTGCCAGTTCAGCAACAATCATTTCGGCCAATGCGCGCGGATTCTGCCCGGCAGGCTTGGAAAGAACCATCGCAGCGTTGGTAGCAAGGTCGCCGTGGCTGGAATCGCGTGGCGGCTCAACAGCGATGCGCGAAAGATCAAGCAAGCTGCCGTCTTTCGACTTAATCTCAAGACCTTCTACGATTTTGATAATCCGACCTGTGAAGTCGGCGAAAATATTCATGGCTTTACCGGACTGCTTTCAATGGACAGACGCCCGCCAATATTATGGCATAGACGTGCGAATTGTTGGGCGCGGAGCTATCCCAAATCCGGCTCGCGGTCAAACAGACGGCGGTATTCCTTGATGGCGTATGTATCCGTCATGCCCGCAAGATAGTCAGCGATGTGGCGCGCCTTGGTCTCGTCGGACGCATCCGCGGGAACGGTGCGCCAACTTTCGGGCATTGCAGCCGGTTCGACGAAATAGGCGTCGAACAGGTCTTTCACGGCTTGCTCAGCCTCCTCGCGCACGCGCATTACAACCGGATTGCGATAAAGGTTCGCATAGAGAAAGCGTTTTAGCTGGCTTTCAGCGGCGGCCATTTGCTCGGAGAACCGGGCAAGCGTTTCGCCTGCGCCCCGCACATCATCCGCGCTTTGCGGCTTTAGCCGGTCTAGATTGGCAGATGTGGTGGTAATGACATCTTCGACCATCGCCGTGATCTGACGACGCACCAGTTCATGCGTGGTGCGGTGCTTATCGAGACCGGGATAGAGCCTGCGTACTTCGGCAAGTATTGCGGCGGGCATTTCCGCCCCTTCCAGCATTTCCAGCGATAGCAGGCCGGAGCGCAGGCCATCGTCAATGTCATGCGCGTCATAGGCGATATCATCGGCTATCGCGGCACATTGCGCTTCCAGCGATGCGTAGCGGGACAGCTCAAGATCGAAGCGCGCGGAGAAATCGCGAATGGCTTGCGGCACAGGGCCTTTCAGCCCCCTGCCCGATGAATCCTCCAGCGGGCCATTGTGCTTGACCAAGCCTTCCAGCGTTTCCCAGGCAAGGTTCAGCCCGTCGAAGGTTGCGTAGCGGCGCTCCAAATCGGTGACAACGCGCAAAGACTGAGCGTTGTGGTCGAAACCGCCCCACTGGCTAAGGCGGTCGTTCAGCGCATCCTCGCCCGTATGGCCGAACGGTGTGTGGCCGAAGTCATGCACCAGCGCGATTGCCTCGGCCAAATCCTCATCCAGGCGGAGAGAGCGAGCCAGAGCGCGGGCAATCTGCGCCACCTCAATCGAATGCGTGAGGCGCGTGCGGTAGTGGTCGCCCTCATGTGCGATGAAGACCTGCGTCTTGTGTTTCAAGCGCCGGAAGGCGGTGGAGTGAATGATGCGGTCGCGGTCGCGCTGGAACGGCGTACGGGTCGGGCTTTCTGGCTCAGGATAGAGACGACCGCGCGATTGCGCAGGGTCGCAGGCATAAAGTGCGCGCGGCCTGTAGCCGAAGCCGATGCCTTCGAGTTCCGTTGCCATGCGCTTCTCGCCTGCCCTCCAGTTGACTTGGACAGACGCGCTTCATACCTATGGTAGGAACGCTAATGCAAGGTGAGCGCTATGAGCGCAGAAATAAACACTGTGGAAGTAACGGAAGCGGCGGCGAAACGGATCGCCAAGATCGTTTCCGCCGAGCCGGGCAAGTCTGCCCTGCGCGTATCCGTCGAGGGCGGCGGCTGCTCCGGCTTTTCCTACAAGTTCGATCTTGTAGACGGTCGCAACGAGGACGATCTCGCTATCGAACGCGACGGCGCAACCGTCCTCATAGACGACCTGTCGCTCGTCTATATGGGCGGCTCGGTCATCGACTTCGTCGACGACCTGATGGGACAGTCATTTCAGATAAAGAATCCGAATGCTGTCGCGTCCTGCGGCTGCGGGACGAGTTTCTCAGTATAACCGGAAAAAGAGCGGCTGAATCAGCCGCTCCTCTTTTCTTTTCCAGGTTGCGACTTCGCGCAATGACGCATTCTGCTCATCCAGCCATCTCAGGCACGTAACCCGGATAGCAGACGTCAAATTGCCAGACTCACCGTGATCCTGAGCGATTTCCTCGATCAGTGCACCCATGGTGATTTTTCTGTTTTCAGCCATACGCTTCAGCGTCGTCCAGAATATCCGCTCCAACCTGATACCGCGTCGCACATTGCCGCGTGCGACGACCCGGAACTCGGGAGAGAATGGATCTTTTTCTAACGATGCCGGCTTTAGTCCCCCATTGTCTTCATTGCTCATTTTGGCTCGACCGTTGTTGCCCCAAGCCTCCTCGCACGGCTTTGTGGGACAGCGGGACGAGGTAGCTCAATACCGCCTTATGGTTAGTAAGGCGTAGGAGCGCACTCTACTTGCGTCTTTAGGAGATGGTCTAGATATAAGTAAATAAACACAAGAAAGCCATTTCTGGCTTTCCAATAGATCGTGATCTATATTATTTTATATACTTCCTAGTGTGTCTCTGCCGCCATCGCAGCTTCGCGAACATCTGCTTCGTCCAGATGCGTTCCATTAAAAAAGGCGTTCAGCACGATCGCACGACATAGTTGCGAGCAGGATTTCCTGATTCGATGAGCGGGTGAATCGCGTGTGGAAGCCACATCATGTAGTTCGGCGCGATGAGCGGAATCATTCCCATGCCCAGCGATACGGCGACGACGAACAAATTGTTGCGCCTATGCTTGAAGTCCACGTTCGAGAGGATGCGGATTCCGGTGGCCGCAACCATGCCGAACATGACCAGCCCTGCGCCGCCTAACACGAAGGTGGGCAGGCTTTCGACCAGTGCACTCATTTTCGGGATAAGGCCGAAGATGATGAGAATGACGCCAGCCGCGACGCAGACGAAACGGCTCTTGACGCCTGTGACCCCGACCAGCCCGACATTCTGCGAAAAGGATGTGTAGGGGAAAGTGTTGAATATGCCGCCGATAACTGTGCCCAGGCCATCCGTGCGCAAGCCAGCAGAAAGGCTTTGCGGCGTGATTTTGCGCTCAACCAGATCGCTGAGAGCCAGAAACATGCCAGTCGACTCGATGAGCGACACGATCATGACCAGCACCATCGTCGCGATGAGGATGGGATCAAAGATCGGCATGCCGAAATGGAATGGCGATATGAGCGCAAACCAATCGGCTTTCGCGACATTGTCGAAATGCATCATGCCGAAGAGCGCAGTTGTAAGACCCCCAATGATGATGCCGAGCAGCACCGCGATGTTCGACACAAAACCGCGCCCATATTTGGCGATAAGCAGGATAGAGACCAGCACAAGCACCGAAATGCCGATGTGCGAAATGGGTGCGTAAGCAGGATTGTTTTGTGAAGGAGCAAGCTGCAAGCCCGCCGGAAGCGGTGGAATGGCCGGGTTAGCACCGGAAGCCAACCCCTGCACGGCATTGAGCCATTCGGCATGTTCCGGCGAGATAATCTTTGGCGCAGTTGGCCCCACAGGCACGCCGAACACCCACTGGATGCCGACACGCATGAGGGTTACGCCGATGACCAGAATGATGGTTCCGGTGACGACTGGCGGAAAGAAGCGCAGCATCTTGCCCACCAGCGGAGCGAGAAAGATGCCGATGACGCCCGCACCAATGATGGAGCCGAATATCAGCCGTGCGCCATCCGGGCCGGGATTTGCGCCTGCCATCGCAACCATTGGACCAACTGCGGCGAAGGTGACGCCCATCATGACCGGCATTTTTATGCCGAACCATTGCGTTACGCCGAACGACTAAATCAGTGTAACGATGCCGCAGCAAAAGAGATCGGCAGAAATCAGAAATGCGACATCATGCGGCTCAAGATTAAGCGCGCGACCCACAATGAGCGGCACGGCGATGGCGCCCGCATACATGACAAGAACGTGCTGGATGCCGAGTGTGGCAAGGCGTGGCAGTGGCAACACCTCGTCCACAGGGTGAACGGTTGACGACATGAGTGCTCTCCCGGTTTAATCCCGCCCACTCATCAGGCTCCTCGCGCAGCGGGATGGCGGAGGATGACTGGAAAGCGGTTCGCCGACTATCAAGTAGTATTTGAAATTCTAGTGAGATTCGCATGAAAATCGTCACCTGGAACATTAACGGCGTCAGAGCCCGCCTCGGTAATCTGACGCATTGGCTAAACGAGAGCCAGCCCGATATTGCCTGTCTGCAAGAGATAAAGACCGTGGACGAGCAATTTCCCCGCGCTGAAGTCGAGGCACTTGGCTACAATGTCGAGACGCATGGGCAAAAAGGCTTTAACGGGGTTGCCATTCTTTCCAAGCTTCCATTCGACGAGGTGAATCGCGGCCTACCCGGCGACGATGCCGACGAGCAGGCGCGATTTATCGAGGGCGTATTCTCGACGGATCGCGGTGCGCTGCGCGTCGTTTCACTCTATCTGCCGAACGGAAACCCGATCGAAACAGAGAAATTTCCATACAAGCTTTCCTGGATGGAGCGCTTGCAGCGCTGGACGAAGCAGCGGCTTGAGCTGGAAGAACCGCTGGTTCTGGCGGGCGATTACAATGTTATTCCCGAACCGGAGGACGCGCGCCACCCCGAAAACTGGCTCGGCGATGCCCTGTTTCAGCCGGAAACGAGACAGGCTTTCCGGCGGCTGAAATCGCTTGGGCTGACAGAGGCCATTCGTGCCGTTACCGACGCAACAGACGTCTATACGTTCTGGGACTATCAGGCGGGCGCTTGGCAGAAGAACAATGGCATTCGCATCGACCATTTGCTGCTGTCGCCGGAGGCGGCGGATTTGCTGGTTTCAGCTTCCATAGAAAAGCATGTGCGCGCTTGGGAAAAGCCATCAGACCATGTTCCGGTGGCTATTGATCTCAATCTGGGGTTGCCGGTGAAAGCCGCAGCGTGACTTACTGCGGCTGTTCCTGAAACTCGTCGGCGCGCTCAATAGCCTTGCGCCGAGTACTCTCTTCCGTAACAGCGAAGGCTTCTTCCTGCATACTGCGAATCCATGGACGGTCGCGCGGCTCGGCGCGTTCAAGTGCTGTCGTCATCATGGCCAGGCCATCGACAACTTTGCCACTCTGAAACAGCAGATTGCCAAGCATCGCGCGCGCGCCCTCATGCCCATTCTTGGCAGCGAGCTTCAACCAGCGGCCAGCCAGACGGAGCTTGCTCGGCGAGGATTCGCCGCGCTGCAAATACATCTTACCGACTTCGAATTGGCCGATGGGGCTGCCGTAATTTGCAGCGCGCTGGAAATATTCGAGCGCGGCATCGGGATCAGCCTGCACCGGACTGCCGGGAATGCCCTCTTCGACATAACGCCCCATCTCGGCCAGCGCATCACCGACGAAACGCTCGTCGCTGCTGCCCGGCTCGACATCGCGGCTTACAATCTCGGAGAAGAATTTATAGGCTTCGTAGTCATCCTGCGTGACGCCGTCACCTTCGGCATACATGCGCGCCAACTTCCACGTTGCGCCTATCTGGCCCTGTTCGGAAGCGTCGCGATAAGCCTGCGCCGCCTGATCCTTATGGCCGCTCTTGTAAGCCGAAAAACCGAACTTGAAGACATCCCAAGGGCTGGTCTTTTCGGTGACGGTCGCGTCCTGCGCACGCGCAGCCTCGACGCCGCCCGCCAGACAACCGGCAACGGCGGCGGTGATAAAAGAAGAACGCAGGATTTCGGATACCCTCATGCGAACTTGCTTCCGCCGAACCGGCACGCAAGCAACTGCGCGCGCGCGTCCAGCGCTCCTGAAAACCTCATTTTGAGCAGATTGGCGAGCCAACTGCCCCCTGTTCTGCATAAGATGATAGAGGTTTTCGGCCAAAGTGCGGCCCGGAATGGCCAGACCGGCGGCAAGGCTGTGACAAGAGTTAGCCATCACATCGGGCTTGGGCTGGATGCCAGAAGCGCTGCGCGCACCGATTTGCGCACAACCGGCCCTGGACTGCCTCTTATTTGAAATGACCCTCTCGTCCATTCCTTCACGCCGCAATGTGCGGCCTTCGTTCCTGTTCACGCCGACGTTGCGGCTCTTGTTGTGGAACGTCCTTATTGCTGCGTTCCGTGCTAACGGCGTGCGCGTGGTTTATGGCGGGAAAACGGCAATTGCGACTCCGGAAGCCGCCTCACGAATGGGTCTTCGTAAGATGTTGCTGAATTCGACACAAACCCGCCGCCGCCAAAGGTCGTATGGGTATATGACGTCATCTCCATAAGAACTAAAAAGCCCGGCAATGCCGGGCTTTTAACGTTGTGGCTGCTTAGCCTACCACTTGATGGAGTAGCCTATGCTGCCGGCGACCGCCCAACCGGAGTCGGCCGACGAGTTCTCGCCAACAGCATATTTGGTTTCTTCTGCTGAACCTATATAGGTCAATCCACCGCCGAGACGTAATTCGCCGCCAAGCTTGTCCTTTAATAGCGTGCCAGCCGACAACGTCCAGCTATCGCTGATGAGATCCCAGCCCGTAGCGACGCCCTGATCATAGGTTAGAGCCACCAAACCCGACACACTGTCGTTGAACTGGTGACCGACGCCCGCTGTAAACGTCCAGCCATCTTTCCAGAAGTAATCGTTGGTGCTGTTAATGGTAGTGCCAAGTGGGGTGAATGCTTCTGCAATCAACTGCTTGGTTTCGCTCCAGTCCGTCCACTTGATCGCACCGAACGCGAGCCAGCCCGGCGCAATGCCGGACTGAAGCTTCAACTCAATGCTCTGTGGCAAATCACCAGTGCCAATCGCGGGCAACGCGCTGCGCAGATTTGCTGCCGCTGCCGCGTAGGCTTGACCAAGGACCGCCTGAGCCTGCGCCGCAACCTGCTGTGCCTGCACAAATTGCCCCGCATTCGCGAGAGCCTGCGCCTGTTGCTGCAACGCTGCCGCCTGAGAACCTAGCAGCGCGCCAGTCGGAACTGTCAATGAACCATCTGCACCGTACTTGGTACCTGAACGATACAACAGCTGGGCGCGGAAGGCGATTTCTTTGATTTCATAAGCGACACCCAACCGGTAGCCAGTGTCGTCACCATCCAACGCGAGAACAGCATTCGACAGTGCAACATCGCCAGGGAGGTCGCCGACAACATTTATGCGGGTATAGTCGAACTTCTCCAGAAACGCGCCACCCAACAACCAGAAATTGCCGCGCCCAACGTCAAATTTGACGCCACAGGTGAGCGCAGATTTGTATGTGGTGAATTCTTCAGATAACTTGCCTGAAATGGTAGGGAATTCATACACGGCATTGCCGCCGTTGTTCATCACATGCGTGCCGGCACAACGGAAATTATCAGTTACGTTCAATTTTATCGCAAACGAGGGGACCATATAGTCAGCCGCGTAATCGCTGCCGTTCAATTGCGGGTTGGCGTTTGTCTTGAATTTGCGCGTCGGGTGAACATACGTCACGCTCGACCGCATGTTGAAGTTGCCGTCTTCATAAATGATGTCGGTATCCGCACTGCCGCGGCCAAATCCACCGGCATTGGCTGTTCCCACAACCGCCATCGACAGGAAGGTGGCGCCGAGCAGCGACTTGAAGAGCAGTCTGTTCATTTTTAAGGTCCTCTCCCCCTAGGCAATGCCATTGTGCCGAATGTGTACGCCTAACGGATGATCCGCAACGCTGAATTGTGACCAGCGAGCCTTTACGATGCCTTAATTCATTATGGTCGCGTCTAGCGAACGAAGCAAAACGCACCGACGAACGGCTAAAAACATAGAAAAAGCGCTCAAAAAATGCCCGATAAAGCGAAAAACTACTCGCAATAAACGCCAAAACGGCCCCAAACTGCCACTTTGTTACATTATGGCAACATTGCGACCCAAAATGACAGAACGGGTTATTCTTCCGCAGCGTCATCGGCTTTCTGACGCTACGGCAAGTGCCTGTTTACCTTGAGGAAAGCGCCCGGAAGCAGGCGCGACTCAGGGTCGGCTTGCGGTCGGCTTACCCAGCTTCGCGCAGCCGTCCCAACGCAATTGCAAGTTTGGACTGCGATAAGCGGAATTCTTCCAGTTTCTCGCGCTCGGCGGCGACGATCTCTTCCGGAGCACCAGCCACGAACTTTTCGTTAGACAGCTTTTTCTCGATCCGAGCGATTTCGTCTGTAACTTTGCCCGATTCCTTTTCAAGCCGTGCCATCTCGGCCTTCACATCGATCAGCGTGCCAAGCGGCAAACAGAAAGTCGCCTCGCCAAGCACAATCTGCGCTGCGCCCTTTGGAGCGATTTTTGCGAACTCAACTTCACCCACACGGGAAAGGCGCTTTATGGCTGCGTCGTGACGCTCCAGACGCGTGGCCGTGGCGTCATTGGCGTCCACAACAACCATCGGCGCAACAGCGGCAGGCGGCACGCGCATTTCGGAGCGCACCGAGCGGATTTCCGAAACCAACTCAATGAGCCAGTTGATCTCGGAAGCGGCTTCCTTGTCTTCAAAGGCCGGTTGCGGCCAAGCAGCATGGCAGAGCAACGTCGTACGCTGTTCGCCTTCTGGCGCGGTCAACGCCCACAACTCCTCCGTCATAAACGGCATAAACGGATGAAGCAGCTTGAAGATTTCATCCAGCACGTAAGCGACACAAGCCTGACTTTCGGCCTTCGCAGCTTCATCACTACCCATGAAAACGGGCTTCAAAAGCTCCAGATACCAATCGCAGAACATATTCCAGACAAAGCGATACGCAGCACCCGCCGCCTCGTTGAAACGATATGTTGTAATCGCATCGGTAATCTCACGCGTTGCACGCGAAAGCTCTGTGAGAATCCAGCGGTTGATCGTGAGCTTTGCGTCGTTCAGCCAGATGTCATCGTTGCGCGCGACGCCGTTCATCTGGGCGAAGCGGGTGGCATTCCAGAGCTTCGTTCCAAAATTGCGATAGCCTGCAATGCGGGCGGGATCGAGCTTAACGTCCCTGCCCTGCGCAGCCATGATCGCCAGCGTAAAGCGTAGCGCGTCGGCGCCATATTCATCGATCAACTCAAGCGGGTCGATGACATTGCCCTTGGACTTGGACATCTTCGCGCCGTTCTTGTCCCGAACGAGCGCATGAACATAGACCGTGTGGAACGGCTCTTCATCCGTGAAATGCAACCCCATCATCATCATGCGGGCAACCCAGAAAAAGATGATGTCGAAGCCCGTGACGAGCACGCTGGTCGGATAATAAGTCGCGAGTTCCTTGGTTTGATCCGGCCAGCCTAGCGTGGAAAACGGCCAGAGCGCCGAGGAAAACCACGTGTCGAGCACGTCTTCCTCGCGCGTCAGAATCGCGCCGGGCTCGAAGTTCTCAAGACGATCTTCGACCCATGCTTTCCATGGACCTTCGTGGGCGAGATAGTGCTGGATCGCAGCATCAAGCGCCTCTTCCTCGGTGCGCTCGACGAACACCTGACCATCAGGTCCATACCATGCCGGGATCTGATGGCCCCACCAAAGCTGGCGCGAGACACACCACGGCTGGATGTTCTCCATCCAGTCGAAATAGGTCTTTTCCCAGTTTTTCGGGACGAACTTCGTGCGCCCCTCCCGCACGGAGCGGAGGGCGGGCTTCGCAAGCTCGCCCGCATTCACATACCACTGATCGGTCAGAAACGGCTCGATCGGCACACCGCCGCGATCACCGTGTGGCACCATGTGCTTGTGCGGCTCGATCTTCGCGAGATAGCCACCATCTTCCATCAACTGCACAATGAGCTTGCGCGCAGCAAAGCGGTCCTGCCCGTGCAGCGCATTCCAGACGGATTGGCGCTCCGGCGAAACCTCTAAACCTTCAAGGAAGTCCTCGTTCTCATTGATGTCTATTTGCGCCTCAATGGTGAGAATGTTGATTGCACGCAAGCCGTTGCGCTTGCCAACCTCAAAGTCGTTGAAGTCGTGCGCGGGTGTGATTTTCACCGCACCGGTGCCCTTTTCAGGGTCGGAATATTCATCCGCAACGACTTTCAGCCGCCTGCCGACCAGCGGCAGGACGAGGTTTTTGCCGATGAGAGCCGTGTAGCGCGCATCTTCGGGATGAACTGCAACGCCTGTATCCCCCAGCATGGTTTCCGGGCGCGTGGTCGCGACTGTCAGGAAGGTGCTTTCGTCTTCCGGATCGAATGTTTTGCCCTCAATCGGATAGCGGAAATGCCAGAGGTTTCCGTTCACCTCCTGCTGCTCGACCTCAAGGTCGGAAATCGCGGTAAGCAGCTTGGGGTCCCAATTCACCAAGCGCTTGTCTTTATAGATCAATCCCTGCTTATAGAGCGTGACAAAAACCTCAATGACGGCTTTTGAAAGCCCCTCGTCCATCGTGAAGCGCTCGCGCGACCAGTCACAGGACGCCCCCAACCGCTTCAGCTGATTGACGATGATGCCGCCGGATTCGGACTTCCAGTTCCAGACACGGTTGATGAAATCCTCGCGAGACAGGTCGCGGCGATGAATCTGTTTTTCCATCAACTGCCGCTCGACCACCATCTGTGTCGCGATGCCGGCGTGATCCATGCCGGGCTGCCACAACACGTCCTTTCCACGCATGCGCTCGAAGCGCACCAGAATATCCTGAAGCGTGTTGTTCAGCGCGTGGCCCATATGCAGCGAGCCGGTTACATTCGGCGGCGGAATAACAATGGTGAATGATTCTGCTCCCGGCTCTGCGCCAGCACCCGCGCGGAAGGCATCAGAGTCCTGCCAAAGTTTGGCAATGCGCGGCTCGACGGCCTGCGCGTCATAAGTCTTTTCGAGCATGAATATAAGTCCGGTTTGGTCGGCTTCGATGTAATGCGAAAGCCGCAAGGCCGCAACAAGGCAGGCAAAAACAAAAAGCGCCGCCAAACGACGGCGCCTCGTTTAAATGGCTAGAGTCGATCAGGCTGCGCCGCGGGCAACCCGTTCGATTTCCTCGCGCACAAGGCGTTCGACCAATGTGGGAAGATTATTGTCCAACCATTCCTGAAGCATGGGCCGCATCATCTCTTCCGCAATTTGGTCAAGTGGGCGACGGCGGCTTGCTGCGAGAGCCTCGCTCAGTTCCGTGAATGAGGCCGCGACCTGACGCTCGACGGCTTGCGAAAGCATAACATTCTTCTGATCCGCAGGCGGCGTACCAACCACGCTGGAAATCCCAGCAACCAATGGCCGGTTGGGCTTCACAGAATCGACGACCACAGAGCTGGCGACAACCTTTGGAGCCTGCATCGGAGGCGAAACAAAAATCTTTTTCTCACGCGCAACTGCAACTGTGTCTGTTGCAGCAACCTCCGGCGCATCGCCCGCAGGCATCATTTGGGCGTCGTCCGACGCGTGCAATTTTGGCGCGTCTTCAATCGTGTCAACCAGCGATTCCTGTTCGGACGCAGCAGCATCATGAACTTCGTCAATATCGATGGCAAAATCGTCGAGCGACAGAGATAGCTCATTAATGGCGGCTTCGGCTGCAGCGACGGCTTCGTCCAAATCCTTGACTTCGACGATATCGGGCTTTTTTTCCGATACGACAACCTTATCCTCGGCTGGCACAACCTGAGGAATCACCGTGCGCAATTCTGGAGCCGGCGCCAATGGGCGACGCGTTGCATCATTGGCTGCTGGCCCTATCGGAGTGACGTCGAAATCGTCACGTAAATCGGCGGGCTTTTGACGCGCCTCTTCCCCTTCTTCAATGATCTTCCGGATAGAGGCTAGAATCTCCTCCATCGATGGATCACGTTGCGCGCTCGATTGTGCCATGCTTTCCGCCTGTTTGGTCTCTGCCGAATATTTTCGGCTCGAATCACCTTTGGTTAGCGTAGCTGAGGCGAAGACAAGATAGAATCATCAATATCTTGTATGCGCAAATATCAACAAGCTAGAAGCATTGAGGGAGATATCGGCAACAGACGCGCCAAACCGAGCTTAGCGCGGCGTCTAAATCAGCGACCGTCTGGCGTTCTCAGACCGATCCACTTGTCCTTGACTGCGCGGTAGTGCTCCTGCGGATCATACTCGGCCACATTCAAGCCAAGACGCTTGACGGTGAGTTGTCCAAGTGCCGACATGATCGCATACGAAGCCACGACGACGTCGTGCTCATCGCTCACAAGATTCATCTGCGCTTCGATAACGTCCGCCTGCGCGTCAAGAACATCCAACGTGGTGCGCTGACCAACGTTGCGCTCTTCTATAACGCCGTTAAGCGCCAGCCTTGCCGCTTCCACAACCGAGCGCTGCGCGCGAACGCCTTCCGACGCGGAAACATAACTGGCCCAAGCAGAAGACACGGCATTGCGGACAGTGTCACGGTTCACGTCAACATCGATGCGGGCTTTACCAAGGTTTTCCTTGGCCTGCCGCACAGTCGCGGAGGTACGCCCACCTTGATAAATCGGGACGGTGAGCTGAGCACCAATCTGCGCGGTGCGCGACCAAGTGTTAGACGCATTGTCCTCGCCGTCAGTCATTGACCCCGAATAATCACGGCTCAGCCCAGCATACACATTAAGCTGCGGCAGAATGGCGCCTTCAGCAGACTTTACGCCAAAATCAGCTGCATCAACCAAATGCTTGCTCGCCAGAATTGCCGGATGCTCCTCAAGCGCAGTGTTAATTGCGCTCTCCATAGACTTTGGAAGCATCTTCTTCAGTCCGCCGGCGGGTGCAAGCTTGCCTGGATCTTCGCCAATATACTCGCGATAATTGGCTGAACTCCTGCCCACTTGAGCGCGTGCGCTACTGACCGAAGCGACGGCATTTGCACGCGACGCCTCAGCCTGCGCAACGTCAGTGCGAGTACCCTCACCGACTTCGAAACGCGAATTTGCGGCACGAACCTGCTCGTTGAGGAAGGCGAGGTTCTGTTCTGTCAACGCTGCGATCTTACGATCACGTATAACGTCCATATAAGCCTGCGCGGCATTAAACAGCGTGGTTTGCTCTGTATTGCGCAAGCTCTGATTAGCAGCATGAACCTGCGCTACCGCGGCAGCAACGTTGTTGCGCGTTTGGAACCCGTCAAAAATCATCTGCTGAAGTTGAATTCCGATCGTTGCGCTTTTGGAATTTGTGGTGCGCGATGCACCCAAATAAACCGAATCCAGCGACCTATCACGTCTCGCAGTCGAATAAGCGACAGTCGCGCCACCCGATATTTGCGGCCTATAACCTGACTTCGCGAGCGGCACGCTTTCATCTGTGGCACGTACATCGGCACGCGCTGAATTGAGCGACGAATTGAACTGATAAGCTTTTGCCAGCGCACCATTTATCGTCTCTGCGAACGCAGGCGTAGCCATCGCTGTAGAAAACGCGAGCATTGTCGCGAAAAGTCTTTTTCTCATCGACACCAGGATCGATCCCTCATCCATTTGCGTGGTCGCGATGCACCCGGTTTACCCAGAACTTGTACCACACGCAAATCCACCGAGCCGGGAACGCAACACGTCACGGCAAAATATGCAATAGAAACAGTTTAGAATTCGAAACCGCGTGCGATTTCAAACCCCGGAAGTGGCTTAATTGCCGCATTAAATGCATATCTACCCGTGACTTTGCCACCTGTCTTCAGATAGATTCGCGCCTTTCCTGCGTTTCCAAAGCCTTCCACAACTACCAGACGGCCTTCTTCTTTCAACTGCTCGAAAAGCGCCTGCGGCACAGAACTGACCGAACCTTCGATAACGATCACGTCATACGGCGCCTCAGCACTATAACCTTCCTGTAGCTCCCCCTCGACAACAGCAACATTGTCGCAACCGAGTGCTGCAAGCTTTTCTGTAGCCAGCCGGGAAAGCTCCGGATCGCTCTCAAGCGCGATTACCTGGCTCGACAAGCGAGCCAGCACCGCCGAGGAATAACCGGTTGCGCAACCAACGTCGAGCACCACATCCGACGGCTTTATCTCTGCCAGTTGCACCAGCTTGGCAAAAGGCGAAGATTCCATAAGGAAGCGCCGCGCGCCAGATCCTGTCAGCTGAATGTCTTCATCGATATAAGCAAGAGCCTTTGAACGCTCGGGAACGAACTCCTCGCGCGGAATATCGAGCATGGCTGATATGATGGCGAGATCGGTCACGTCGGTGGTTCGCACCTGACAGTCGACCATCTTCACGCGCTGCCCGGTATAGTCGATGTTCATGACACGCCGGCCTACCTCAAAGCGCCCGCCCCGCCATATGGGGACGGAAACGCGGTTAAACTTAACAGCTGCGCCACTTGGAGGCCTCGCCCGGAATCGAACCGGGATACAAGGATTTGCAGTCCTCTGCGTAACCATTCCGCCACGAGGCCCCTGTGCGCAGCGCACTGCAGGCTCTTAGGTTGCCGCAAAAAGGGCGTCAAGCCGCCGAGTCGATTTCCCGCGCGTAATATGACGTATCTTTATGCCGCATGCGCGCACAGTCGGCTCCGCGTTACGAATCATCCGTGTTATTTCCCCGCTTTGCGGCGCTGGCGGCGCTCCCACCAGACCACTGCACGGCGGCGAAACCGGCGCACGACAGCAAATTCATAGGAAAGGACCAGAATTCCCAACGGAATCATCCAGAAGCCAAGCACTGGAAGAAAACCAAGCAGACCGAGGAAACACAGCGCGAATCCCATCGCGACTCGCAATCCGCGTGACCGCGGCAATGGAATCGCCTTACCAAATATCTGGATATTTCTCGGCGGCGGGCTCTGACGATGAATTTCGCCGGTCTGCTTTTCGGTCATTCTCGCTTCATTAACCCCAAAATATGTAAGCAAATCGCCTCTGACATATGAGACTGTGCAAAACAAATGTCACGAATGAAAAAAAGTTCGTTCAGTTCTTTGCAAACATGAAAAGTGTTTGCTATAGGCGGCACCGCGTCACGCGAGCCCAAGTTCCCCGGTAGCTCAGTGGTAGAGCAACCGGCTGTTAACCGGTTGGTCGCTGGTTCGAATCCGGCCCGGGGAGCCACTTTCTAAGAAAATGCAGTAATCTTGTCTCGGTGAGGCTGTTGGGCCTTTGGGGATATATCTCGTTATGTGAATGTTATGCCAAGAGCTTCGCTTTTGGTGCATCGCGAATGGCCTTCCAACAAAAAGCAATCCACAACCAGAATGAGGATAATATGTGCCGATAAAAGTCGGCGATCACCGCTCTTTTCACAACGGTGCCGTTGGGATTCGATCAGCGACTAAGCTCGATTCGCCACAATCTGATTGACGTCGCAATGCTCCCCAAAGCCCTTTGTTGTTTTGCGGATAAGGACGACCTTCTCGCGCAGCCAAATGCTCTCCTCCACTGACGGAAGACGGGCGCAAACAAAGCCCGCTATTAAAGGCGCTTTTGATAGGTTAAAATTTACCGGGATAGAGCTTTGACCATTGTTCCACCCAACAACAGGCATGGTCGAATCCCGGAATGATACGGAGATTGGCACCTTGCAAACCTGAAATGGCGCTTGGCCATCGCAACGCCAGATCCGGCGCTATCACCGTGTCCTTCTCGCCGACGTAATGAATTTGTGGCAACGCCGATACGCGTTCAGCCACATCTGCGGCATTGAGCGAGCCTGACAGCGGCTCAAGCCGGTGATGAATTGTCCAGGCTCGATGATCAAGATTGCCTGCTATCGTGACGACGCGCGCAACATCGTTCCGCTGCGCGGCAACCAACATTGCAACGGCTCCACCACCAGAATAGCCGATTAATTCCAGCCGCTTTGCCCCAAGGCGGCGCTTAAGCGCATCGATAGCCACGTTGGTTGAACGAACCACTTCCGGCGAAAAACGCGCATCTGTCCAATAGCTCTGGGAGCAGCCGCTTTGTCGGGCATCGACATATTGGCATGGCCGCCCAAGGTAGGCCGCACTGCCATCTGGTTGCGCCAGTGCCAACCGTAGCGCGACCGGATTGCGTGGAGTCGGGTCGTCCGAAGGTGTCGAGGCGCTCAACCAGGAAAGACCGTCGCCTTCGATATAGATTGTCAACCGCCCATCTAACGGGGACGTGGTCGGCACAAAGGCCAGCAGATCAAAGCGTCCGGATGGCAGACGAGCGACCGTCCACTCCCGGCTTGCGGCGAGAGATTTCAGCATGCCGAAGCCGCTGCTGTGACGTAGGCACCGTAGTGCAGCCAGCCAGTAATATGAGCAGCAATATAATATTCGATAAGCGCAACATACGGTAATCCCGAAGGGATCCAGTTCCTTGCAATCGGCCAGTTCCTTGCAATCGGAATGTGATGAAAAGAGCCGCGATTGCCGCGGCTCTCTTCAATGCTTTTGTCGGATCAGAAGCCGAAGCGCAGGTTCACCGAGGCGGTCTGGTTCAGGAAGTCCTCGCGGTATTCGACATCATACCGCGCACTGACCTCCATGCCGCCCGGAGTCTTGCTCGCGAGGCCAAAACCGCCGCGTACAAGCCACGGGCTTTGGTCCAGCCCCTCGGTGGTAAAGATCGCCCCCGGCGCGCCAGCAAAGGCAGCCGTTATACTGCTTTGGTCTTGCAGCACATCGTAACCAACGCCCAGATTCGTCGAGAACGTCGTGTCCTTTGTAATTTCATGCTTTAGCTCGCCTTCGATCGCCAGCACCAGCCCATCCACACTACGGCCATCGACCTCAAGATTGAGCGCACCAGCGCCCGTCTCTGCGTAAGCATCGTCCTTGATCCAGGTGTATTCAGCTGAGATCGAAGGGGTGAAGTTGGTCTGCTCGTTCAGCTTGTATGTTCGGCTTGCGCCGATCGCAGCGGTAGCCACCAAGCTATCATAAGCAGACTGCGCCGACAGACCGGCCAGCGGAATGTCACGCTGCCCATCGTTGCGGAGCATGCCGAGACCCAATTGATAGGTCAAATAGGAGGCCGGATCGAGGGCGAAGTTTCCATATCCGATCAATTCATATGCATCGACGTCGGCGCTGTTGGGCGCAATGCTCGAATTGCCGGTTACATCGGCATTGCCAAAGACAAAGGACATGCCAACGCGGGATTTATCGGTCAGCATCGCGTCGGCACCTAGGGCAAGGCCGCCAGTGCGAGCGCTGTAACCGGAAACTCCCTTGTGGTCGTCCTGATCGGCCCAACTTCCAAACGGTTTTGCCCAGAATTTCTGATCGCCATAAAAGACATCGCCCGAAGACATGCCGCGATTGGCGTCCTGACGTGCCCGGATAACGCGGTTAATGGTGTTCAGAATATCGGCCGCGGCAACCTGCGAGCTGCCGACGAAGAGGGGCAGCGACTGGGTGGCAGCTTTGCTGTAATCCACCTCGGAATCGAGAGTGCCGAACAGACTGCTGACCTCTGGGTTTGCATCAAGCACAATAGCAGCAGGACCGGCAGGCGCGTTGTGAAGCGCGGCAGTTGCGCTTTCGAAGGTCATGGATTTGACCATTGAAACGTAGATCAGATCCCAGTTGGTTCCGTCATAGTCCAGGCTATAACTGTAGAGGCCGCCGGTCGTTTGGTACTGTATGCTCTTGGCCACGGTACTGTCGAAGGTTGTCGTGCCAGCGGCCTAAATCACGTCATTGTAATTGATGCCGACTGCAACGGTAGAATCCGCGGCAATGCCAAAGCTGAGGCTGGACATTGCCCATTCGGCGCTGTCTTTGACCAACAACTGGCCGTATTCACCATTGCCACCGCCGGTGATGACTACGTTATAGTTGGTTGGCGCGACGCCACTATACACCAGTCCGGCCTGACGGTTCTGCAGAGTGGTTATGGTTCCTTCGTTGCTTATGCCCCCTAAGATCGTACCAAGATTGTTCAGACTTGTGATGATCGCCGAATTTTGGATGCCAAGGGCCGTTTCGTCGTGAACGACACCGCCGCTGATAGTGCCAAGATTATCAATGGTGGTTATGCCGCCAGTTAAAACAATACCGACGCCACCGATCGTTCCAATACCGCCTTCGATGAATCCGTCGCTCCAGATAGTGTTTTCACCGTCCGTCAGAATAATACCCGCACCACCGGCACCCGCCATACCGCCTGCGCCAGCCACGCCGCCAGTACCGGCCTGGCCGCCAGCACCGGCGTTGCCGGCGCGGCCCGCCTGACCACCGAAACCACCTGCACCACCTGCACCACCATTACCGCCATCGCCCATGCCACCGGCACTACCGCTGCCCGATGAGTCGTCTGTGCCGTCTGCGCCGCTCGCCCCATTGTTACCGCCCGCAACGCCTAATCCGCCATAACCACCCGAACCGCCGTTGTTACCGTCGCCACCATTGCCGCCGTCGCCGCCGTTGCCTCCCAAAAGAAACGCGCTGCCGCCGGACGCGCCGTCGCCGCCATCGCCCGTACTCCCGCTTTGGCCTCCAGCACCCGCAGTGGAGCCTACACCGCCGGAACCACCTGCGCCTGCGGCACCGCCTGCGCCACCATTGCCACCATCCCCGCCATCACGAAGTACCGCATCCCCCACGGCGCCATTGCCACCGTTGCCACCGTCACCACCGTTGCCTCCCGCACCGCCATTACCGCCAGCGCCCATCGTCGCGCCAGAGCCACCCGCGCCGCCCGCGCCGCCATCGCCACCCGCGCTACCGTTGCTGCCGTCGCCGCCGTTATCACCGCCACTGGCTCCATTCGTCCCATTGGCGCCGGCGCTGCCATTCCCACCAGCACCACCAGCACCGCCAGCACCGCCGAGCCCGCTGTCTCCAGCATTTCCGCCTGCGCCGCCAGCACCGCCGTTGCCAGCTGTCAGGCCTGGCAATGCTGCCGAATATCCGTCGCCACCGCTACCACCTGCGCCACCGCTACCACCCGCGCCAAGTCCGGCAGAGCCACCAGCGCCGCCAGCACCGCCGTTTGCGTTGTCTGCATCACCGCTGCCGCCAGCGCCGCCGTTGCCGCCATTGCCGCTGCTGCCTACCGACCCGTCGGCACCATTCGTGCCAGCATTGCCAGCATCGCCGGCAGTGCCATTGCTGCCAGCAGCGCCAGCAGCACCTCCAGATCCACCTCTGACAGTGCCAGAGTTGCGAATAACCAGCCCAGATCCAGAAATACCCGCGCCACCCGCACCGGCGGCCCCGCCAACACCACCAGTTCCGCCGACGCCGCCGATACCGCCAGCAGTTCCATCGCCACCGACGCCGCCAGCACCACCGTGCCCGCCGTTGCCGCCATTCCCGCCATTGTTCGTAAAGCCGCCATTTCCGCCAGCGCCGCCATTACCGCCAGTACCGCCATCGCCACCGTTACCCGCGTTACCACCGGCGCCGCCGTCACCACCATCACCACCATTGCCGCCATTGCCTGCTGCGCCACCGGCGCCACCGCTCAACTCGACATCGGGGGCGATAGAGATGGAGGCATTGGTGCCAGTGATTCCCACCTGTCCGTTACCAGCAGCCCCGCCCGCATTACCGGCTGCTCCAGCGTTGCCCGACGCTGCCGTGCCGGACGCATTCGCGCCTGGCGATCCCGCACTACCAAAAACGCCGTTTTCACCGTTATGACCTCCGACAATCGGGCTCGCATCGGTGCCAGCATCGCCATCGCTGCCATTTCGGCCATTCTCACCATTGGAACCGTTGCCGCCAGCATTCCCCAAATCGCCTGCGGTGCCAGCGGCGCCATTCGTGCCGGCGTCACCATGCTCGCCTTGCGATGATGTCGTGATGTTGCATTCCATCGAGGAACAGGTCAGTCCCGACGCAGGAGATGAAAAAGCAAACGTCGAAGCCATCAGCGTCGCCCAAAGCGAAGCGGTTCCGACCGCCATGATGGTTGTGAACGGTTTGCTGTGCCTGACAAAGCCCTCATCAATTGCTTTGCCCCCAGATATCTGGCTGGCGTTACTGGAGACAGTGCGATGGGTTTTGGGCATGGGGCTTCACTTCGCTATGTTGCTGATGGATGCATGGAATTTAAGTTCCAGACTTGGAACTCGGGGAAACATCATCTAAGAGCTGTCGTTTCTAAAATAGCATTATCTAAATTAACTTGCGCTGATGTCTAGTGCAAGTGGTCGAAACGCTGTTCCCCAAAACTGGGAACCCCCAACTTATGTGGCTGTTCTGAACCGCCGGAACGCCGCGTTGGCGATCCGTTCAGACTGTCTTTGGCGACAAGCGGGATGAGTTCGAATATCGACCTGGCTGCGAGGTCGTTATATGCATTCGACCAGTTTCGTTCGGTTTAAAATAAAAAAGCCCGCCGCCGTTTTCCGGCAGCGGGCTGCTTACTTTATCGGCGTTCCGCGTGCTACTCGGGACGAGGTAAGCGATTGATATTACACCATTCACGCTTCCGTGAACATTAACGCTGGTTAATGTCCGCCGACGGTTTTCCGAGCCCTGCGGACAGCGGGCGCTGCCGGGCGTTCGGCCTCTGCCTTCAACCGAGCCGCGCGGAGTTCTCAGGGTTTTCGCCTCTCGTTTGGCTGCTTCCGACTCGATAATTGCGCGTGCGGTGGAATTGGTTATCTGCGCTTTCATAGTGTGCTTGTTTGCTCTGGTGAGTGCGGGCGCTTCAAGCTTATCAATCATAAAAATCGCTCCTTTTTCAGCCAGCCATATCGTTCTCTCGCATTCCTATAAGCATTATCGAAATTTCTCGAAGAAATTCTAGATCTAAAATCAAAATACTATGATGCGGTGATTGGTGGAAATTCGATAAATATTATATATGTTTTGCCACACAAAAGCACAATGGAAAGCGGATTTATTTTATATGTGCGGTTCAGTTTATTGTTTGTACCTTTCTGGAAGGCGATATTATTTCTTTGAGATGGAACATTCGGAATCAAGCCAAGTCTGATGATTTGAACGTCTAAATCTGATAGTGGACGCACGAACAGCAACGAGGATGCTCAATATGAAATACCGTGTCATTACCGCCCTTATGGCGGCGGCTCTGCTGACAGGCTGTGCGTCGACCGAACAGGATCGTCGTGCCGGAACAGGTGCACTCATTGGCGCTGGCGCTGGTGCGCTGATCGGCCAGGCCATTGGCGGCAATACGGGAGCGACGGTGGTTGGCGCAGCAGCGGGCGGTATCGCTGGTGCTGCAATTGGCGCAGCGACCACTCCAGCCGGCCAGCGCAATGGCGATTTGTGCCGTTACCGCGATCCTTACGGCCGCATCTATCGTGCACCGTGCCGCTACTACCAGTAGCCCACAGCATGATTTGAAAGTTGAGCGCTCCGAAGCATGCGTCGGAGCGTTTTTTTGCTTTACCTATTAGCAACCATATTTCTTCATCCTTTTAAGGCGGCTTGTTTTGAGTATCGCCGTGCGCCGGCCGGCGGTCTCTTTTTGCCACTACACAACCCGCCGGTCGGTCTCTTCGACTTGGAACGAAATGCTCCCAGCCCACGTTGAGAGCGATCTTCGATGCAGGGAGGAAGTGACATGGATGCCAATGCTTCTTTTGCTTTCTTTTGTGCCGCCGCGATGGTGCTTGCGCTCGCGCTGGGGCACGTGACCGAGCGGCCGCAGCAGCTTTCGCTAAAGGCTGGCAACATTGCACCTGTCAGCTATGCGGCAACCAAATAGAGTTTAAGGAACCACCCTGCCCTTCGTCCGTTGCTGGCGATCAGGGAGGTGCTTCAAATGATACATGCCGCAATCACCAAGACCGACGGCGCGCTGCTTGCGGATGTCGCCAAAGGGAAAATGTCTGGAATAGAGTCCCGCGATACGCTCAGATTGTTGCTCCATCTGCAGGATCGCGGCCTGATTACAATGTGCGCGACGGGTTGGGCATTGACGAGTGACGGCAAGCAGATGCTTGATGCCATCCGCAAATAAGAAGTCAGCGGATATTTAGCGGAGGCACCATGCGCGGGCTTGGCGTGCTTATTGCGGCAAGCTTGAGTGCCGCTCCGGCTATGGCGCAGGATATCGCTTTCCGCAGTCCAACCGGAAACATCCACTGCATGATATTTACCGGTTCATATACGGGCGCGCGTTGTGATCTCTCCGAATTTACTTCGACCTATAAAAGGCCAGCCGACTGTGACCTCGACTGGGGTTATGCATTCGAAGTGGGTATAAAGGGGCGAGGCGAACCGCTGTGTGCGGGCGATACAGTCAAAGATCCGCAGGCCGCCGTGCTGGATTATGGGCATTCGGTCAGTGCTGGTGGTCTGACCTGCACTTCAGCAAAAGCTGGAATTACCTGCAAGAACTCTTCGGGCCACGGATTCACGGTCGCACGGGCCAAACAGAAAGTGTTCTGACACCTACTCCTGAATACTTTCCAGCATGTCGTCACCCGGATGCGGAAGCAACATGCACGTGGTGGGTATAACCAGTACCAACACAAGCAAGGCGGATATTGCACAGTCCCTTAGCGATACGTCGCCAAATACCTTGGCCAACTTCGAATTCAATAACCTTCCTCCCACTCGTAATCCCGAGTGGCTACGCCTCCCTCCAGAAGCAGCCAATTTGTCTCGAATAATATCTAACGGTATATCTGTACGGAAATATGACGCCATTTCAGAAATCACCGCACGCTTAGCAACCGCCGTTTGAAGGACCTTAACGGCGGTGACAACGATTGGTTCAATCGCTGACGTGCGATCTTCGCCGCGTTGATTCCCAGTGGCCGCGGGTCTATTTCAAGGTCGATCTAGCAAGGGATTGAAGAATGGACGGGATCGTAACAGCGGCGATGCTGGTCATAGGCGACGAGATTCTCTCGGGCCGCACGAAAGACCGAAATATCGGGCATCTTGCCGATGTGATGACCGCCATTGGCATCGATCTTAAAGAAGTGCGGATCGTGGCCGACGACGAGCCCGCAATTGTGGACGCACTGAACGCCGTGCGCGCAAAATATACCTACGTTTTCACGACGGGCGGCATTGGTCCCACGCATGACGACATCACTGCTGACGCGGTTTCGGCGGCATTCGGCGTGCCCTGCGAATATGACGAGCGCGCGCTGACGTTGCTGGCGGAAAGCTATTCGCGACGTGGAATCGAATTTACCGATACGCGCAAACGCATGGCACGCATGCCACGCGGGGCATCACATATCGACAATCCCGTTTCGGTCGCGCCGGGTTTCCGTATCGGGAATGTGCATGTGATGGCCGGTGTACCGGAAATTTTTCAGGCGATGCTCGATAATGTGCTGCCAACACTGAAAACTGGAACAAAGCTACTCTCTGCGGCAGTCCATAGCCCATTTGGCGAGGGCGTGATCGGCGCACCTCTTGCGAAAATCCAGAAGGAATTT
The DNA here is from genome assembly GCA_049840935.1 of Mesorhizobium sp. Lineage (GTDB taxonomy): Bacteria > Pseudomonadota > Alphaproteobacteria > Rhizobiales > Rhizobiaceae > Mesorhizobium_G. The sequence continues at coordinate 44,037 of JASGJA010000019.1, read as the reverse complement.
CCGGACACGATAATCGGCTCCTATCCGAAGTTTCGCGACGGGACGTTCTGGACCGAACTGGTGGTGCGCGCCCGCGATCCGCAAGTGCTGGAAAGCGCCCGCAAAGCCGTCGAAACCATGGTGGAAGAGCTGAAAGCGCCCAAAGAAGACAATCAACTTGCGTGACTTAGCCGTGGTGCAAGAGCAACCTCGGGTGTAGAATAGCGTTGTCCCACGTGATGCCAGTCAACGAGGGAGGACAAAATGGCTTACAAAACTATTTTCGTCGTGATCCAGACCGAGGAAGAGGTACCCTCCCTGCTCGATGGCGCGGTTCGGCTCGCTCGGCACTTCGACGCACATCTGATCGGATTTCACACTGAGCCGGTGCAGCTTTCCTACGCCGCAGCGGCTGGCTTTCCGGATGCAGACTATATTCGCGAAGCCACAGAAATGGGCATTGCGCGAACGAAGGCTATAGCTGCGGCCTTTACGGAGCGTGTGCAAGCGGAAGGCATTTCCGCAGCATGGGGCGCAATGGAAATGCCCGGTCCGGAACACTCAATCGGTGATTTTTCAATCGCTCATTCTGTTGATCTTATACTGGCCGCACAGCCTAGTGCGCCGGGCGGAGAGCAAGGCGAAATCGATAGCCTGCTTTATGATTCCGGACGGCCACTGCTGGTTCTGCCACACGGTCGCGCCTGCCCTGACGGGTTCCGTCGCATTCTGATCGGCTGGAACGGGACGAAGCAATCTGCCCGCGCCGTGTTCGATGCCCTGCCCTTGCTGCAAGCCGCCGATGCAGTTGAACTGCTGGTAGTGGACAGGCATGAGGACAGCGCCGAAATCGGACGGACGATGACTGAAACGCTGAAACGGCATGGCGTGAAGGTCGAGCGCGTCAGCGAACCGTCGTCGAATCTGCCCGTTGAAGAAACTCTCGCCAATCGTGTTGTGGCAACGGACGCGGACCTGCTCGTGCTGGGCGCATACAGCCATTCGTGGCTGCGCGAATTTCTGTTTGGCGGCGTTACACAGCAGATTTTGAAATCCTGCCCGGTGGCGACGCTTCTTTCGCGTTGATTTTGACGCTTGCAAAGGGCGCGCCTTTGCCGCTAATTGCGTCCATGTCGCTTCCAGAAAAAGCTTTTCCCGTTTCGTGGGACCAATTTCATCGTGATGCGCGCGCACTTGCGTGGCGGCTGGCAGGCTCCGGCAATGGCTGGAAGGCTATCGTCTGCATAACGCGCGGCGGGCTGGTTCCAGCCGCTATTATCTCCCGCGAGCTGGGCATTCGGGTTATCGAGACGGTGAGCGTTGCCTCCTATCACGACTACACTTCACAGGGCGAATTGCAGGTGTTGAAAGAAGTGACGCCAGCGCTTCTGGAAAATGACGGCGAAAGCGTGCTGATCGTTGACGATCTGACGGATACGGGGAAGACCGCAGCGATCGTGCGCGCGATGATGCCAAAGGCACATTTTGCGACCGTTTACGCAAAGCCGAAGGGTCGCCCGCTGGTGGATACGTTCGTGACCGAGGTGAGTTCAGGATACCTGGATCTATTTTCCGTGGGATATGGGCTTCACCTATCAGAAGCCGATTGCAGAGGCGCATTCGGGTTAATGGCGCTCAGATACGTCCCACTGGCGGCGTAGGCCCACCTCCTTTTCGATTAGCCGGCAACACAGTTCGTGACTTGTGCGGACGTGCGGGCGCGCGCAGAATGTTTAATGCGCGTAATGTATTAACGACTTTGCGCGCATGATTCGGTGGGGTTTTCAAACTGTCACATTTGCTGGGGTAGAGTCCCGATTCGCTATGAGCGACATTGGCAACATTGCGGAGCGAATCCGCGTTCTGTTCGGAGATGTGCCCTGCAGATTGCAGGTGGCGGCACTTCCGTGGCGCGAATCCGATGGCGGTGTCGAAGTCATGCTCATTACAAGCCGCGAAACCGGGCGCTGGGTTCTGCCAAAGGGCTGGACAGAAAAGGGCGAGGCCGAATGGGAGGCCGCTGCCAGAGAGGCGCGCGAGGAAGCAGGTTTAAAGGGCTATGTCGCCAAATCGGAAGCGGGGCGATTCTACTACGGTAAGGTGAAACCCTCCGGCACGGTTCCCTGTGAGGTTGTCGTCTATCCACTGCGTGTCGAAAAAATCTGCGGCAATTGGAAAGAAAAAGGCGAACGCAACCGCGCGTGGTTCACATATGCGGAGGCTTCACGCCTTGTGAATGAACCTGACCTAGCCGACCTGCTTGCCGCTTTCGGCAAGGATTTCGCCCGCTTCGCGGCCTGATTTCTGCGATTCCGGCAGCACAAGAGCGCAAAGCGCAGCGTGCATAGTCGGCTCTACACCTTCCCCGCTATCCACATGTAACACCCACAACATATAGCGGTCATAAAACTTTCAGAAACGATCCCTTGACGGCCCGATGCGAGTCGCTTTTTATGGGCTATGCACCCTTGTTGAGGGCGTGGCTGACAAGTTAGTCGTCGGCCCTGTTTTTTCCGGTTTTTGAGGGATTTGTGCGCGACCAGCGGAGCAATCCGTGGGCTGTTGCAACTTGGCCTCAGTTCTGCGAACTGGCCAAAAATGGAGAATTGACGGACTGGAAAAAATCTTCTGTTAACACTATATTTAGTGTCTGGAAGTTAGAGTTACTACAAGATAGAGCGTGATCCCCTTGGGTGAGGGGTTGATGCTCGGATGAGGCGAAGGGCTGGCTGGGCCTGCCGCGAAAAGTCGGAAAACAAAGCGAGGCGGTTCGTTTTCCGCGTGTGAGACGATGAAAGTCGAAGAGTTTGGGAACCGGGCGCACAGAGCGCCTGGACGGGATTAGCCATGAGCGCATCCAGAGGGCCTGCGGACCCACACAAGATGCGCTATATATAGACGGAACGGGGAACGATCAGATGCACATTGAACGGCGGTTTACCAAGGAAGGCCAGTCGGCCTATTCGGAAATCGAGTTCCGTAAAGCTGTCTCAGAGATTAAAAATCCAGATGGCTCTATTGTGTTTCGGCTGGCGGACATCGATGTGCCCGCGCAGTTCAGTCAGGTTGCGACCGACGTTCTGGCGCAGAAATATTTCCGCAAGGCGGGCGTGCCTGCGCGGCTGAAGAAAATCGAAGAAAACGACGTTCCTTCTTTCCTGTGGCGCTCCGTGCCGGATGAGGCCGAATTGGCCAAGCTGCCGGAAGACCAGCGCTATGGCTCCGAAACCGATGCGCGGCAGGTTTTCGACCGGCTGGCCGGTACATGGACGTATTGGGGCTGGAAGGGCGGCTATTTCGCGTCGGAAACCGATGCGATGGCTTTCCGTGACGAGCTTGCTTTCATGCTGGCGACGCAGCGCGTCGCGCCAAACTCGCCGCAATGGTTCAACACCGGCTTGCATTGGGCTTATGGAATCGACGGTCCCGGACAGGGCCATTTCTACGTCGATCCATTCACCGGCAAGCTGACGAAATCCAAGTCTGCCTATGAGCATCCGCAGCCGCACGCTTGCTTCATCCAGTCCGTTCAGGACGATCTGGTGAACGAAGGCGGTATTATGGATCTGTGGGTGCGCGAGGCGCGCCTGTTCAAATATGGCTCTGGCACCGGCTCCAACTTCTCCATGCTGCGCGGCGAAGGCGAAAAGCTTTCCGGCGGCGGCAAGTCTTCCGGCCTGATGTCGTTCCTCAAGATCGGCGACCGGGCGGCAGGCGCAATCAAATCTGGCGGCACGACGCGCCGCGCGGCAAAGATGGTGATCGTCGATGCCGACCATCCCGATATTGAAAACTTCATCGACTGGAAGGTGAAGGAAGAGCAGAAGGTGGCGGCGCTCGTTACCGGCTCCAAGATCGTGAAGCAGCACCTGACCAAGATCATGGCTGCGTGCGTGAATTGCGAAGGAGAGGATGGCGATTGCTTCGATCCGTCGAAGAACCCGGCGCTCAAGCGCGAGATCAAGGCGGCGAAAAAGAATGTCGTGCCGGAAAACTACATCAAGCGCGTCATTCAGTTCGCCCGTCAGGGATACACGTCCATCGACTTCCAGACCTATGACACGGACTGGGATTCAGAAGCCTATCTGACCGTTTCGGGCCAGAACTCGAACAACTCCATTTCGCTGAAAGACAACTTCCTGCGCGCCGTGGAAAACGACGCTGACTGGAACCTGATCCGCCGCATTGATGGCAAGGTTTACAAGACGATCAAGGCGCGCGACCTGTGGGAAAAGATCGGCTATGCCGCATGGGCGTCTGCTGATCCGGGCCTGCATTTCAACACGACGATGAACGACTGGCACACCTCGCCGGCGGCGGGACCGATCCGCGCATCGAACCCGTGCTCGGAATATATGTTCCTTGACGATACGGCCTGCAATTTGGCTTCGATCAACCTCCTGCCCTATCGCAAGGCAGACGGCACATTCGATATCGCGGCCTATGAGCATTCAGTGCGGCTGTGGACCATCGTGCTCGAAATCTCGGTGATGATGGCGCAGTTTCCGTCGAAGGAAATCGCCAAGCTCTCCTATGAGTACCGCACGCTGGGCCTCGGCTACGCCAATATTGGCGGCCTCCTCATGACCTCTGGCATTCCGTATGACTCGGACGAGGCCCGCGCAATCTGCGGCGCGCTAACCTCGATCATGACGGGCGTTTCTTATGCAACCTCGGCGGAAATGGCTTCCGAACTTGGCGCGTTCCCTGACTATGACCGCAATGCGGTTAACATGCTGCGTGTTATGCGCAACCATCGCCGCGCGGCTTATGGCCAGAAGGACGGCTATGAAAAGCTGGCTGTAAACCCGGTGCCGCTGAATCATGCTGATCTGAAGCAGGCAGAACTTGGCGAGCACGCCAAGGCGGCTTGGGATCGCGCGCTGGAACTCGGTGAGGAGCATGGCTACCGCAACGCGCAGGCGACCGTTATCGCGCCGACCGGCACGATTGGCCTCGTCATGGATTGCGACACGACTGGCATCGAGCCTGACTTTGCGCTGGTGAAGTTCAAGAAATTGGCTGGCGGCGGCTATTTCAAGATCATCAACCGCGCCGTGCCGGAAGCGCTTCGCACGCTCGGCTATTCGGAGAGCCAGATTGCCGAGATCGAAGCCTATGCGGTGGGTCACGGCAATCTTAATCAGGCGCCAAGCATCAACCCGTCCACGCTGCGCTCGAAGGGTTTCACCGACGAGAAGATTGAGGCGCTGAACGTAGCGCTGAAATCGGCCTTCGACATCAAGTTCGCCTTCAACAAGTGGACGCTGGGCGAAGATTTCTGCAAGACCGCACTCGGCTTCACCGAAGAGCAGCTTAACGATTTCTCGTTCGAAATGCTGGCCGCGCTTGGCTTCTCGAAGAAGGAAATCGAAGCGGCGAACATCCATGTTTGCGGAGCGATGACGCTGGAGGGCGCGCCCTTCCTCAAGACCGAGCACTATGCGGTGTTCGATTGCGCCAATCCGTGCGGCAAGATCGGCAAGCGCTATCTCTCCGTGGAATCGCATATCCGCATGATGGCGGCGGCACAGCCCTTCATCTCCGGCGCAATCTCCAAGACCATCAACATGCCGAATGAGGCGACGGTTGAGGACTGCAAGGAAGCTTACATGCTTTCCTGGAAGCTGGCCCTCAAGGCCAATGCGCTCTATCGTGATGGTTCCAAACTCTCACAGCCGCTGAATGCCGCGCTGATTTCTGATGATGACGAAGATGAAGACGACGCAGTGGAAGCGCTGGTTGCTCAACCAGCCGCCGCTCGCGCCGCGCAAGTGACGGAGAAGATCGTCGAGCGTATCGTCGAAAAGCTCTATCGTGACCGTGAGAAGCTTCCGAACCGCCGTCAGGGTTATACCCAGAAGGCAGTAGTCGGCGGACACAAGGTCTACCTGCGCACCGGTGAGTTCGGTGATGGACGGCTCGGCGAAATCTTCATCGACATGCACAAGGAAGGTGCCGCCTTCCGCGCGATGATGAACAACTTCGCCATCGCGATCTCGCTCGGTCTGCAATATGGCGTGCCACTGGAAGAATATGTGGAGGCGTTCACCTTCACCAAATTTGAACCGGCGGGCATGGTTGTCGGCAACGACGCAATCAAGAACGCGACTTCGATCCTGGACTACGTGTTCCGCGAACTTGCTGTGTCCTATCTCGGACGCCATGACCTCGCGCATGTCGATGTGTCGGACTTCTCCAACACCTCGCTGGGCAAGGGCATCGAGGACGGCAAGACCAACCTGATTTCTACCGGCTGGACGCGCGGCCACAAGCCAACGCTGGTCGGCAAGAGCAACGAAGCCAAGGGCTTTGCTGGTTCGGTTGGGGGTTCGAGTCCGTCCCCTGCCCGCGTCGTGCCAACGGCGTTCTCTGGGTCGAATGTGCTGTCGCTCGTGAAATCGGAAGAGGTTTCCGCATTCAAGCGCGACTATGAAGAGCGCGCAGCGGAATTCGCCGAAGAGATCGAGGAAGACAGCCCGCCAGACCTGTTTGACGAGGCCGAACCCGCAGCAACCGCCCTGTTCTCCGACAAGGCACAGGCCGACGCAGCGGCGGCAAAGTCGGAAGCCAAAAAGGTGGAAGCAGAACGCCGTATCCGGTCGATCGCGCAGGGCTATACGGGCAACATGTGCTCGGAATGCTCGAACTTCACAATGGTGCGCAACGGCACCTGCGAGAAATGCGACACGTGTGGTTCGACGAGCGGATGTAGCTGAGGTATTTTGCAATGACAGAGATGAGGGCCGGATTTCCGGCCCTTTCTTTGCTCAACAATTCCAAGGATTGATAACGCTGATTTTGGCGGCGTCGAAGGCGCTGGTATCACGGGTTGCGACGGTGAAACCGCGTGAGGCTGCGATTGCCGCAATATAGCCGTCAGGAGTAGGAAATCCCCTTCCAGCCATGCGTACCCGCACAGCCAAATCCGCATATTGCCGCGCCGAAGCGGAGTCGAAGGACAGTATTCTGCCCTCGAATAATTGGATAACGCGTTCAAATGCGGTCGTCAGAAGTTGCTTGCGCCGACCATCTGGAAGCGCGCCTATGCCGAACAGCAGTTCGGCAATGGTTATACTTGAAAGATAGAGCGTTTCGGCGGTCTGCTCATCCAGCCAATTTAGAACCGAAGCGTTAGGCTCCGGCTTCATGGCCTCTGAAACGACATTCGTATCAAGGACGATCATTCGAAATCCACTGGCTCGGCAGGCTGCTTCTGTTGGCCAGCTTCGAGATCCTCAAAATCAGCGTTGGTCAGTCCAACTTCTTTGCCTATTTGAGACAGGGCGGTTCCCAAGCGGAGCCGGGAAGCGGGGTTTACCACCATTTCCAGAATAGCGCGGATTTCGGCCTCCGTGCTGCGCCCATGATGCGCCGCACGTATTTTCAGCGCGCGATGCGTTTCAGCGGGTATGTTTCGGATTGTTACCGCTGGCATGATATCGATGCTCCTATTCGATATTTTTGATATCATTTATTTCTTTTGATATCGTATTGCAAGGGAGCTTGCGCTGCCCCTCATCCCGCTGCCGCGACCTTCTCCCCGTAAACGGGGAGAAGGAAGCTAATCACAGATGTTGCCATTTGTCATATAATCATTATATTTATGCCAAATGCGGAGGCGTGAATGCAGATTCAGCCAGTTATTGTGACCCCGGCGGCGGTTGAGACCCCCTTCATTACCGATGAAGAAGCGGGAGCTTTGGCGCGCGCCACGCCAAATCTTTTCAGAGCGTGGGATTTGAGCGATGCGGAGGCGTGCACGCTGCTTGGCGGCATGTCGCCGCGTACATGGGCGCGCTGGAAGGATGGCGCTGTCGGGCGCATCGACCGTGACCTGCGGATGCGGATGGCGCATCTAATGGGTATCCATAAAGGACTGCGCTATCTGTTCCGCGAACCGTCGCGCGGCTATGCGTGGATTCGCAAGCCGAACGCGGCGTTTGGCGGACAGTCTGCGCTCGACCTGATGCTGCGCGGAGAGATGTCGGACCTCTCGACCATGCGCGAATGGATCGACGCAGAGCGCGGGGCATGGTGAGCGAGCCTGTTCTCACGCGCGTGAACTGGCCGCAGACTTTTCGAATCATCCGGTCGATCTACCCGCCAATTCATCTGTTCGAGGACATTGCCGACCCGCGCGACTGGGACGCGCTGGCTTCGGTAGAAGCCAAGACCAATCCGCGCATCCGCTTTGAAATCGGCGATCTTGGCAAGGTGCCCCCTGCCCGGCGTGTTTCGGGGCCGGGCGCGAGCTATGTCATGGCTCCGTTCGTGCATTGCTCGCCTATGAGGCCGGGACGATTCACTGATGGAACTTACGGCATTTATTATGCTGGCGACCGCGAGGAAGTTGCGTTGGCGGAAACAATCCATCACCACCAGAATTTCATGCGGGCGACTGATGAAGCACCCGGCTGGACCGCCGATTTTCGCGTGCTCGTGGGCAGCATCAACCAACACTTACACGATGTGAATGGCGTGCCGGAGGTTCGCGATCCTGATGATTATACGGCGTCGCAAATTGTTGGGCGCAGCTTAAGGGCCGCTGGCAGCGATGGCCTTACTTGGAACAGCGTGCGCATGTCTGGCGGGCAATGCATTGGTGCATTCTGGCCAGATGTCGTGACCATTCCCGTGCAGGGCCGTCACTACAGTTACCATTGGGACGGCGCGCGCGTCGACTATGTGCGTCAGCACGATACAGGACGCGTATTGTCGGTGAATTAGAGCCTGTCGAGATGACGCTGAAGCAACTCTACAGCGGCACGGATCTGATCCAGGCTCTTTTGCAGCGACGATTTCGAGATCGGTGCATGATACCGAACCTGCGCCGGTTCAGCAAAGCCAGCGGCCCTGTCATTGAAATAGCGTTCGAGTATTTCGTCGCGGCTTGCGGTCAGCCTGTTCTCACCGCGCTCATATTTCCCATATTGCTGAGTGGAAACACCCAACAGAGTTGCAACCTCTGCTTGCGAAAGACCAAGCTCCTTGCGCTTGCGCGCTAGCTGTCTACCGCGCTCGCGATCATAAGCACTCGGCTTGCGAGGATTGGTCATACTTCTCACTGCAAAAGTTGCGCCGCTCATTTGATGAAACCTTTTGGCGCACTCAATGCATTTGAGGTTGTTTTTGAAGCAGCATTTTTATCAGGCGTTTAATAAATGGCAGTTGCCCCCAAAAGTTCCTTTCGCGATCTGTCTGCCAGCAAATGTGCATTTCCATTTCTTCCCAAGCAATCCTAGGTTGTATTTAAGCCATTTATAATATTATTTCTGTACCCGCGATTACTTGTTTTGGTTGTAATCACGGTTCGGCCTTTATTACGGCGCAGCACGCACAGGTTGCTGTCTCAGCGGAATCCGGAGAGTTTCGAGAATGTCCAAGAATTTAGTTACGTTTGCCGCAGCGCTGTCGCTAACGGCAAGTGCGTGTATGCTTCCCTCCACGCTGACCTTTGCGGCTGACACGCAGGCACGAGAAATTCCACCAGCAGCTGACGACTTTGGTGGCGTCAAGATCGGCACGCTTCGCTGCGACGTGGGCGGTGGAATCGGGTATGTCTTTGGCTCGGCCAAGCAGATCGACTGCACCTTCCGCTCCGTTCACGGCGGGACCGATAGCTATTCAGGCGTTATTCGCAAGCTCGGCGTTGATCTTGGCTTCACAACGCATGGCCGGCTTGTGTGGGCGGTTTTTGCGCCGACTGCCGGTTATCACCACGGCTCGCTCGCAGGCCGTTATCGCGGGGCAACCGCCGAAGCGACAGTCGGGCTGGGCGCGGGCGCGAATGTATTGGTGGGCGGCACAACCGGCTCGGTGCATCTCCAGTTGCTGAGCCTCACCGGTCAAACCGGCCTGAACGTCGCCGCCACCGGCACGTCCATGACGCTCAATCCCGCTTGATCCTGCTTGAAGGTTTCTTAGCCGCCAGCGGCACCGGGTCTACGGCTTTGGCTGCATCACCAAGCAGCCAAAGCGGACCGAGTGGCTCGCCACCTTCAAGCGGCGCACGCGGCACGCCTTCGACACTCGTGCGGTCCAGAACAGCGGGCGTAACCACGACAACGACCGCAACATCGAGCGGGACAACGCGACCTGCGCCTTCCGTGCGCTTGGCCATGTTCACCGTATCGCCGACAACGGTGTAGTTGATACGACCGCCATATCCCACGTCGCCCACAACGGCCTCACCAGAATGGATTCCGATGCGGATACGGCAATAGTCCACTCCTGTTACACGCTGCTCTTCAATAAAGGGCGTCAGTTCTCGCGCTATTGTCAGTGCCGCAGCCACGGCGTGTTTTGCGTGATCTTCATCCGGAATTGGCGCGCCCCAAAAGGCCATCAAGCCATCGCCTGTATATTTATCGATGGTGCCGCTGTTTTCCTCGATTATTGGCCCGATTTTGCTGAATATCGTATCCAGATAGTTGGCGACTTCATCTGCGGGGCGATCCTTGGCAAAGCGCGTATAGCCTTGCAGATCGAGGAACATGACGCTCATGTCGCGACGAACGGGGCGGCTGCTGTCACTGCCGAGGGAGAGCAATTGCCGGACAAGTGACTTCGGCACGTAGCGTTCGAACGCGGTGAGCGCGCGCGTGGTGCGGCGCATGGCTGCGGCAGTTTCGGCGACCTCCTCGACACGGCTGCGCTCCCATTCCTGAAGCCCGCGCTCGCGAAAATCGAACTCGCCGATAGCACGCGAGGCAGCTCCAAAGTCGGTCATGGGTCGGGCAAGGCCACGCGCCAAACGCGTAGCGGCAAGAATGGCGAGCAACATCAGCGCCAGCCCCACGCCGGTTACTGCGGCGCTCAACCAGCGATCCTGCTGTGTTGCGGAGGATGGAAGGTAAAAGCCCGCCATCATATCGGCCTGTCCCGGCAAGGCCAGTTTGCGATAGATGTAGGTGTAGCTGGTTCCGTCCACATTCGCGCGATGGCCTGTGGCTTCCCGCAACGGGGCCGATCCGTCCAGCGGCCTGGTGCCGTCCCACATATGCGCCAGTACAGGATCCCCCAATGTGTCGATGGTGGGAAGCTGCTCGCTTTCAACGGCCTTTTTCATGAGGTCGTGTGAAACCATGGCAGGATGGGCGACTACATATTTGCGGTCGGCAATTACAAAGGGCGTGACCTCAAATTGCTTGCCGATGTCGTTGAGGTCTTCCGAAAGAGCGCGCGCCAACATGAAGGCGCTGAGCACCCCTATAAGTTCGCCATTGCGACGAATCGGCGCCGCATAGTTAAAAATGATCTCGCCTGTGCTGTGGGAAAATGCGGGTGACGACCAGCGCCCACCGCCGCCCTGCTCCATCTGCTGCAAAATGCCCTGACGATATGCGTCGCCGGTGGTTTCCGCCACGGCTTCCTCACCGCTGCGATTCCATCGCCTGAGCGAACCGTCTGTTCCAATCAAGGCAATGCCGCTGACACCGGGAGACGCAGCGAGCAACCCGCGCACGAACGCGCCAAACTCGCCCGTGTTATCGGGCGAGATGATGCCCGTCGCGATGGTGGTCGCGGCCGCATCGATCTGTTGCGAAACCGGCAGGGTCAATCGCTCGATGGGCGAAACGACCAATTCGACCAGAAGATCACCGCGGTCGCGCAGGAGCCAACCCGTGACCTCCCGCGCAGCGATTGCGCCCACTATAATGACCGGCAGCATGACCGCCAAAATAAGCAGAGCCAGCACCATGGGCAAAAATCTGCCAATGGCCCAGCGTTTTGGCACGTCCGCATTAGATTCTATCTGTGCCGCCATCCACTCTTTCGCTAATGCCTCACCCGGCACGTCTGTACCTTGTCATTAGCACGCATTATGGGGAAGTCATGCTACTCGGATATTAAAATTGCGTGAGAACATTATGTTAAAGCAAAAACTGAATCATTTTTCGATTGGTTGCAATATTTGCCCGCGAGTGGTGTATTCACCGCGACAGCGCGTTCGAACCGCCTGACCGGCCGAACGAAAGGTATCTGAGGCCATGAAGCGGCGTTTCGACGAAGCTCGTATTCTTATGTACAGTCACGACACGTTTGGTCTCGGCCATCTGCGCCGCTGCCGAACTATCGCGCATGCGCTGGTCGAGGACTATCGCGGGCTGAATGTGCTCATCGTTTCAGGCTCGCCGATTGCTGGCGCGTTCGACTATCGCGCGCGTGTGGATTTTGTGAAGATTCCGAGCGTTATCAAGCTGCGCAACGGCGAATATACATCGCTGGAAAAGCACATCGACCTGCAAGACACGCTTACGATGCGCCAGTCGATTATCCGCAGCACGGCGGAGACGTTTCGGCCAGACATATTCATTGTCGATAAGGAGCCGCTTGGCCTGCGCGGCGAGGTGGAAGACACGCTTTCCTATTTGAAAACGCGCGGAACAACGCTGGTGCTGGGCCTGCGCGAAGTGATGGACGCGCCGAACTTGCTGGAAGCCGAATGGAAGCGCGCGGACGTGATGCGCAAGATCGGCATGTTCTACGATTCGATCTGGGTCTATGGACCGCCGGATTTCTACGATCCGCTGACCGGCCTCGACGTGCCGCAATCAGTAAGCTCGAAGATGGATTTCGTCGGCTTCCTGCAACGCAAGGTGCCGGACGTGCAAGCGCCGGACCATCGGCCAGAAGGCAACTATCTGCTGGTTACGACCGGCGGCGGCGGCGACGGCGCAGATCTGATTCACGACGTGATTCACGCTTATCAGAGCGACCCGGCTTTGACTCACCCCGCGTTGATTGTGCTTGGGCCTTATATGCCCGCCAAGAAGCGCCGCAAGCTTATGCGTAAGAGCGAACCGATCAGTCAAATCCGCATGATCGAGTTCGACAACCGCATGGAGGATTTGATTGCGGGCGCCAGCGGCGTCGTAGCGATGGGCGGGTACAACACCTATTGTGAGATATTATCGTTCGATAAGCCTGCGCTGATCGTGCCGCGCGTTGCGCCCCGACAGGAGCAGCTTATCCGGGCTAAACGAGCCACGGAGCTTGGGCTGCTCGACATGCTGCTGCCGGAACAGGCGGAAAATCCGGCAATTATGGCTGCAAAGCTGAAAGAGCTGCCAAGCCGCCCTCGCCCGTCGCAGAGCGCGCCGAATTTTCGGCTTGAGGGGCTTTCGCGGATCTCCGATCTGGTTGGCGACTGGCTGGAACGCGGCGAGCGGCGTCATTTCACTGTTGTCGACGGCGCAAGCTGAGTGTAGCGACCTTCGGAATGAACAGCAGAAAACTCGTGATCGTGCTGAAGGGCTATCCGCGCCTTTCGGAGACTTTCATCGCCCAAGAACTTGCGCGGGCTCGAAAAGGCCGGGTTCACGCTTGTCCTCGTGGCGCTGCGGCGACCGACTGACGCCAAGCGGCATCCTATTCACGACGAGATAGAGGCCGAGGTTCGCTACCTTCCCGAATATCTGCATGATGAGCCATGGCGCGTGTTGCGGGCATTCATAGCGACATTGCCAACAGCGGGATTCTGGCGCGCTTTTGCAGCATTTGCACGGGATTTGCCGCGTGATTTCACACGCAACCGGGTGCGCAGGTTCGGTCAGGCGCTGGTGCTGGCACATGAATGGCCGCGAGACGGCTTTTGGCTTCACGCACATTTTGCGCACACGCCTGCCTCGGTCACGCGCTACGCGGCGCTGTTGCTCGGCATGGCGTGGACATGTTCCGCGCACGCCAAGGACATATGGACTTCTCCGGACTGGGAGCTTTCAGAAAAGCTGGCGGATGCACGCTGGACAGTGACCTGCACGCAGAGCGGGTTCGAGCATCTGCGCGATCTCGTGGGCGGACGGTCGGCGGTGCATTTGAGCTATCACGGCCTAGATCTCGATCGGTTCGGGCCGTATCCTGAGCGGCGTCAAACACGCGACGGGTCTGACCCAAAGCAACCGGTGCGAATTGTCAGCGTCGGGCGCGCGGTGGAGAAAAAGGGCTTTGACACGCTGCTGGACGCGCTGGCGCTGCTGCCGCGAGACTTGAATTGGCGGCTGACGCATATTGGCGCTGGCGAAAAGCTGGCCGAACTAAAGGCGCAGGCGCAGCGGCTGGGTATTGCGGATCGAATTGAATGGAGAGGCGCGCTGGCGCAGGCCGAAGTGCTTGCGCAATATCGCGACTCGGACATATTTGCGCTCGCCTGCCGGATTGCTCACGATGGCGACCGTGACGGCCTGCCGAATGTATTGGTGGAAGCCGCGAGCCAAGCGCTTGCCTGTATCGCGACGGATGTTTCCGGCATACCGGAACTGCTGACAGACGGCGAAAATGGGCTGGTTGTGCCATCGGAAAACCCGGCAGCGCTAGCGATAGCGCTGGAGCGTGCCGTGCAGGAGCCGGCACTTCGCGACAAGCTCGGAAAGGCGGCGGAGCAACGCGTTCGCCAACATTTCGACCATCATTCAAGCATTGATCAGCTGAAGAAGCTGTTCGATCAGGAATGGGCTAAAACATGAGCGGGCCGTGCGTTCTGTTCTATGTCCAGCATTTGCTGGGCATCGGGCATTTGGCACGCGCAAGCCGCATTGCTTCGGCGCTGCAAGAAGCGGGCTTTGATCTTACGCTCGTAACCGGCGGGACAGCGGCAGAGGGATTTCCGGCCCAGAACATCAGCCATGTCGCGCTTGCGCCGGTGATTGCGAGTGCGGGTTTTTCAGGGCTGGCGCAGCCGGATGGAACGCCGGTTGACGATGCATTTTTAGCACGGCGGCGCGAACAGCTTTTGACAGTTTTTGACGAGGTGCACCCCGACATTGTCATCACCGAAGCGTTTCCGTTTGGAAGGAGGCAGATGCGATTTGAACTGCTGCCTCTGCTCGAAGCGATCAAGGCGCGGGCTGACCGACCAATGCTTGCCGCATCGATCCGAGACATTATGCAGGAGCGCGTCAAGCCCGGACGAAATGAAGAGACAGCCGAGCTGGTGCGCGATTTTTTCGATTTGGTGCTGGTGCATGGTGATGAGCGCTTTGCTCGGCTGGAGGAAACATTTCCGCTTGCAGCCTCCATCGCTGACCGCATTGAATATACGGGCTTGGTCGCGGGACCACCGCCAGAACCCACCGCCGAACGTTTTGACGTGTTGGTTTCGGCGGGCGGCGGTGCTGCAGGGCGCGCGCTCGTTGCGGCGACCGTAGAGGCATCGCGAGGCGCACACCCAAACGCAAAAATGGGCATTGATAACCGGGCCAAACCTGCCGCAAGCGGACTTCGACGCGGCGTTGCATGACGCGCCTGCGCACCTTTCCATTTATCGATTCAGGCGCGATTTTTCGAGCCTGCTAACTGGCGCGGAACTGTCAGTTTCGCAGGCGGGTTACAATACGGTGTGCGACATTCTGCGGGCGGGTTGCCGGTCGCTGTTGGTGCCATTTGCTGAGGGTGGCGAAACGGAGCAAACCAGCCGCGCAGAGCGTTTGGCTTCGTTAAATCTGGCGACGGTATTGCCCGAAACTGACCTCAGCCCACAGTCTCTTGCCGATGCCATAAGATCGGCGCTTGCGAGGCAACGACCTCCGGCAAACGCGCTCGATATGGAAGGCGCACAGAAAACCGCAATATCGATGCGAAACCGGTGGGACAAATTTCACGTTTAATCGCATTGGCTTATGCATAATATCTTATGCGCTTTGTGAAGCGCTTAAACTGATCCGATAAGCATGAAGCGATTGTATTTCTTTTGCGGCAGAGTTCCGGAAAAGCGTAGGTCTGCGAGGCCCGTAAGATGCTCAAACGCCTCTTGCGACTCGACGCAGTTGATGTGGGTTGGTTCGGCGAAATAGTCGTTCGATTGCAGCAAGACCTTCGTGCCTTTGGGCAGCATATCCAGCCAGCCGCGAACGTCAGCGATGTGCTCGCAGCTTGTGTTGACGACAAGATCCGGCTTCGCGGTGGTATAGTCGAGCGCATACATATCGGCGGTTACGGCGCGAAAACCGGGCACGCCGGCGTTCATTGTTTCGGCGACTGCTGCCACGTCCTCGTCAATGTCGATTGAGTCGATTTGGCTGATATTGAAACGTGTATCGTCAAAGAGCATGGCTGCAAGCACGCCATACCACCCACCCAACACCCAGATATGGTTGAAAGTGCCGCCACAGGTGTTGAAAAGCTCGTCTCGCGCCCACATCTTGCAGGCCACCTGCTTGTGATTGAAAGCATTCGCGATGTCGGCGTCGGGATGTTTTGCGATAATCTTCGCGAGGCGGCCAATCAAACCGGATTGCGTGTAAGCGGCGATGCCGCGCGTCAGGTCAAAGGCGTTTTCGCGCCAATCGACAGTTGCATCTATGCGGTTGTTCTGGTCCATGCGTGTGTTCTATGTTGAGTTGCCGTTTGCGACAACATTTTCCAGCAAATTGCCTGCCAAGGAATTCTGAATGCTCAATCCCGAATATTTGCCCGCCGACGCATTTGACAGCCTGCCGCATCTGGCAGGGCCTGCGGCAGAAATCCGTCAGGTTTTGGCCGCGCATTTCGTGCGCGATTGCGAGCATATTGTGGAAATCGGTGGACATATCCGCCCCGTAACGGGCTATCTGACACACACGCCGAAATCGGTGCTTTCAGTGGACCCGAAAACGCCGGACTATGAGTCGTTCGAGCTTAACGGCAAGCCGAGCCATGTGCGACATATAGCCAAGAAATTTCAGGAGGTTGAGTATAATTATTCACCCGGCTCTTATGGGCTTGTGCTGCTTGGTTATTCGCTGAAACCATTCGGCAAGCGCGAGCCGCTGGGCGAACTTCTGTTTTCGCTGATCGACAATGCGAAGGTGGTTGTTATCGAATATCCACCGGAGCTTGAGCGCGCGACTTCTCAGGTGCCGGAAATCGTGACACGGCCATCGCTGAAGCAGTTTTGCAGCTTCGCGCTCGACCTGCACGACGACGCGATAGAAGATTCACCCTATACGCGCCGCCTCTTCTACGTTTTGCACCCGGCTGGCTGAGGCGCAATGGAGCCGTCGCTACTCCGCTACATCTGGACTCACACCTGGCGCCAACAGCTTTGGATCGTGGCGATCGTCGTGCTTTCGATGATCCCCTACTACATGTCGTTCGACCTGCCGAAGCTGATCGTCAACGGGCCGATACAGGGCGGAGGCTTTGAAAAGCCAGGCGCAACGCAGACCTTTATGAACATCGCCTATGACTTTCCGGTCATTGGCCATATCGAATTCTTTTCCGGCTTCCAGTTGGGGCGCGAACAGATGCTGTTTGCGCTCAGCATGGTTTTTCTGCTGCTGGTCGTGATCAACGGCCTCTTCAAGCTCTACATCAACACCTATAAGGGGCGGCTTGGCGAGCGGATGCTGCGCCGTGTGCGCTATCAGCTTGTCGATCTGGTGTTGCGGTTTCCCATCAGCCACTTCAAGCGTGTGAAGTCCGCCGAAGTGGCAACCATGATCAAGGATGAAGTCGAGCCAATGGGCGGCTTCATCGGTGACGCTTTCGTGCAGCCTGTCTTTCTCGGCGGGCAGGCTTTGACCGCACTCATATTCATCATGGTGCAAAGCTTCTGGCTGGGATTGATCGCGCTGGCTATCGTGGCGGTGCAGATCGTTCTCATTCCCAGAATGCGGCGGCGGCTGCTGGTATTGGGGCGCGAGCGCCAACTTACCGCGCGAGAGCTTTCCGGCCGCGTTGGCGAGATCGTGGACGGCATTGGCGCAATACACATCAACGACACTTCCAACTTCGAGCGCGCAGACATTGCGGCGCGGCTGGGGCGTATCTTCAAAATCAGGTACGACCTCTATCAGTGGAAGTTTATGGTCAAGTTTATCAATAACTTCCTCGCGCAGATTACACCATTTCTGTTCTACATGATCGGCGGTTATCTGGCGCTGGAAGGGCGGCTTGATGTTGGTCAGCTTGTCGCTGTCATCGCAGCGTACAAGGATTTGCCGGGGCCGATGAAAGACCTGATCGACTGGGACCAGATGCGGCAGGACGTGCAGGTGAAATATGCGCAGGTGGTCGAGCAATTCACCGTGGACCGGGTGCTGGAAGCGGAGCGGCAGGCAATTACACTCGATGCGATTTCACCAATGGCGGGCGCACTGGCAGCGGTGAACCTGACGATCCACGACGACGGCGGCGCGCCGCTGGTGGAACATGTTTCGTTTGAGATACATCCCGGCGACCGCGTTGCGCTGGTTGGAACGGCGGCAGGCGGCGTGGACTCGCTGGGCGAGGCTTTCGCGCGGCTGACACAACCGATTTCGGGGCGCGTTACGCACAGCGATTCGGACCTGCTCGATATTTCCGAATCCGTGACCGGGCGGCGAATGGCTTACGCATCGTCGGATGTTTCAATGTTTCAAGGCACATTGCGGGACAATCTGCTCTATGGCCTGAAACACGCGCCGCTGCGCCCGAAAACCTATGATGAAGGTGGCTTGACGCAGCGCAAATGGGAGATTGCAGAAGCGCGCAATGCGGGCAATCCGGACTTCGACATTCTGAGCGACTGGATCGACTATGAATCGGCGGGTGTGAAAGGCCCAGACGACATTTACAACGCCATCCGGCCTGTTCTTGAGGCAGTGCTGTTGTCGCGCGATGTGCTTGATCTGGGCCTGCGCTCGCCTGCCCATCCGGCACGCCACACCAAGCTTGTCGAGCATATCGGCGAATTGCGCAGTGCGTTGCGCGCCCGGCTGGAAAAGGCGGATATGAGCGGCATGGTCGTTCCGTTCGAGCCTGGCAGCTATAATCGCGAGGCGACGGTCGGCGAAAACCTGCTGTTTGGCGCAGCGACGGGACCAGAGCTGCGTGGCAAGGGATTGGCGGACAATCCCTATTTCATATCGGTGCTGAAGGAATCCGGGCTAGGCGAGCGGCTCTACACAATGGGCCTTAATATCGCTGAGCAGGCAATCGAACTGTTTGCTGATTTACCGCCTGACCATCCGTTTTTCCAGCAGCTTGCCTTCATGACGCCGGAAGAAATTCCGACCTTTCAAGCACTGTTGCAGAAGCTGAAAGGCAAGCCGTTTGCGTCTGTCAGTTCGGATGATCGCGCCGCGATTATCGCGTTGAGCTTCGCCTATATCGAGCCGCGCCATCGCTTTGGTTTGCTCACCGACGAACTGATGAAGAAGATCGTCGATGCGCGTGAAGCCTTCTACCGCAACATGCCGGATGATCTGAAAGGGGCGATTGAGCGCTATGACCCCGGCCGCTACACGGATGCGGCGAGCGTGATGGACAATGTGCTGTTCGGTCGGCTGAGCCACGGTCAAGCCGATGGTGCGGAGAGAGTTCGCACAATGGTTTGCGAGATTCTCGACGAGTATGGCGTTTATGACGAAGTGCTGGACGTTGGATTGGGCTTCAATGTCGGCGTTGGCGGCAGGCGACTGAGCGGCGCGCAGCGGCAAAAACTTGACCTTGCACGGGCAATTCTCAAGCGGGCAGACTTCCTTATCATCAACCGCCCATTGCTCGCGCTGGACAGCCGCACACAAGATCAAATCCTGCGCAATGTGCTGGAAGAAGTGAAGCGCGACGATCGGAACCCCGCGATTCTGTGGGTCGTGAGCGCCGCCGCAATGTCACAATATTTCGACCGCGTGCTGGTATTCGACGGAAGTCGAACTCGTCGGCGACGGAACGAATGAGACTTTGCGCTCCGATAACGCTATCTTCAAACAGCTGGTAAGTTGAGGCTGCCATCATGATGTTGAAAGAAGAAGTGGGTATGTTGCGGCAGGTGCCGCTCTTTTCCGGGATTGAGCCGGCCAAGCTCAAGCTTCTCGCTTTCACCTCCGACCGCGTGAGCTATCGCGACGGACAAGACCTGTTTCGGCAGGGCGACGAGGGCGATGCCGCCTATGTGATTCTTTCCGGCGAAGCAGACATCATCGTGGATTCAGATACCGGGCCGATTACGGTTGCCCATGTGGAGCCAAACTCCATCGTGGGCGAAATTGCGATTCTTTGTGATGTTTCAAGAACAGCTACCGTGCGCGCGAAAGGGCCGGTAGAAACACTGCGCATTCGGAAAGATCATTTCCTGCGCATGTTGCGTGAGTTCCCGGAAATGACGATTGAGATCGTGCGCGTGTTGGCGAACCGACTTTCCAGCACAACCGCCGAACTCGCCGAAGCAAGGTCGAACCATCACTAAAATTGCCAGTCTCGCCAATCCCGAATTGCGGGTCTATGGTGCCGTTATTGGGGGAAGTGAAGTCGAGGCAGGATGGTTGGGGATGCGTTTCGCGTAAAGTTCTGGGGTGTACGGGGTAGTGTTCCCGTATCGGGCTCGGAATTCATGAAGGTTGGTGGGAATACCGCTTGCATCGAAATGCGTTGCGGGCCGCATACGCTCATATTCGACGCGGGATCTGGCATTCGCGGTTTGGGTGAAGCGCTGCACCGCGAGGGCATAGGCAAGCTCGACCTGTTTTTCACCCACTGCCATTATGACCACATTATCGGCTTTCCATTCTTTCCGCCGCTCTATGACCGGCAGACCAAGCTCAAGATTTGGTCGGGGCATCTGGCGGGGCAGATGACCACGCAGGAAATGATCGAGACGTTTGTTTCGCCGCCGTGGTTTCCCGGCAAGATCGGCATTTGCCGCGCCAAGTTCCAGTGGCAGGACTTCGTTTCGGGTGATGTGCTTAAGCCACAAGAAGGCGTGGTGATCCGCACCGCTAGTCTGAACCATCCCGGTGGATGCATCGGCTATCGCGTGGAATGGAATGGCAAGGTTGCGGCCTATGTGAGCGACACGGAGCATGTCGGCGAAGAGTTGGACCAAGCCGTCCTGGGCTTGATGAAAAACGCCGATCTCGCGATTTATGATTGCACCTATACAGAAGCGGAAATGCCGCATCGCGTCGGCTTCGGGCATTCGACGTGGCAGCGCGGCGTGCGGCTTTGCGAGGCGGCGGGCGCGAAGCGTCTGGCGATATTCCACCACGACCCTGCCCGCACGGATGCGGAGCTGGCCGCACACGAACGCGCAGCGCAGGATGCATTTGACGGTGCTTTCGTTGCGCGCGACGGACTTACGCTGAACCTCTGACAAGTCCTGCGCCGGACAGCCACTCAATGTTGAAAGTGCGGGTAACGGCGAAGAGCTTTTCGAGAAAGGCCCATACCGCTTCGTCATGAACGAGATGGTGGCCGAGAATGCCGACCGGCTCGCGCTGTGCGAGGCGTTCGACAATTTGGCTGACCAGCACGGCATGATCGACGCAGCCGCGCGTGCCGTGCCAGTCGATAAGATCGACATTGCTGTTGATGATTTGGATCGGTCCGGGCGCGGCGGGACCAAAGGTGGACAGCGCTTCAAAGCCGATGCTTGGGAGCAGCGGGGGTAGCCGTGGATCAATGCGATTCCATGGTGGGACGAGCATCGGGATGAATCGTTCGCCGTGCAGAACTTCCAGCTTTTCGCGCCCTGTCCGCAACTCATTGAGCATTTCATCCAAGGGACGATGCGGCCCGAACTCCTGTTTTTTCTCAGTCGAACTTGCGTGGTTCTGATGCGCCCAGCCATGCACCGCGACACTGACCAATTTGGCATTTGCGAGACGAGCGGCCAAGGCTTCGCCAGTCGGCCGTGGTATGACGGCCAACACCAGAGGAATGTCGGCCTGTTCGCAGGTGGCGACGAGCCGGTCCAGCGCAGGTGTTGGTTCAACAGCGTCATCGTCGCGGAGCCAGAATTGGGGGCGAATGCCGCTTTCGAGCGCTTCAATGAGCGGCGTCCAGATGGTGTCAGCCATGCGTGACCTCAGTAAGTATCTCGTCCAGCCGGCGCGCGGCGGCTTCAAGCGAGCGCTCGCCTGCAATAAACGCCCTGCCCTGCTCGCCCATGCGCTGCCGCAGGCTGCCGTCTGTCAGCAGTTTCGCGATTGCATTGGAGAAGGCGGCGATGTCGCCGGGCTCTGTAAGGATGGCCGTTTCACCGTCGCGTACCGCTTCCGGTACACCCGCGATGCGCTGCGCCACGACCGGAAGAGCGGCGGCCTGCGCCTCCAGATAGGCGAGGCCGTATGCCTCACCAAAACCCGGCCAGACATAAATGTCGGCCTGCGCGAGGAGTGAAGGCACGTCTTGTGGCACAACCTGACCGACCCAACGTATGCGGGCCGGTGGAAGCGGCTCAAAAAGCTGCTGCACGTCCGGTTCGGCGGGTCCGTCGCCAACAATGGTGATTGTCCACGGCAGATCGCCAAGCTGCGCCAAGGCGGCGGCGAGCATTCGATAGCTTTCCAGCTTGTCGCCGGGGCGCATCATCGCAACGGTGACGAGTTGTGAAGGATCGTTGAGCTGCCTCACTCGCGGCGCGGTGGGCTTGATGAAAGGCGGGAAAAGCTCAAGGCGTGCATTCGGCGCTGCCAGTTTCAGGCCCGATACGTCGCGCTCGGTGAAGCAAAGATTGGCCGCGGCATGGCGCACGGCATCAATGGTGGTTGCTTGCGTGTCCTTCCAGACGCCCTCGTTGCGGCGCACGGAATAAGAAGCCTCGGCGGTGATGTATGGGATGCCAGCGCGCTGCGCGAACGCGCGGCCCTAGAAGGTCTGGAGCCTTGTAATAGGGATGGTAGGTGAACCAGAGGTCCGGCAAGCCTGCCTCCTGCCATGAGCGCTCGATACGACGTGCTTCGGCCGCAGCGTCGACCGCGAGCGCCGCGTAATGCGCGGGGTCCGGCGTCGCGCAAAATGCACGAAGGCTCGACGCAAGTTCAACCGTGTGCCCCGCATACTCCAACGCCTCGACCAACAGCCGCGCCATCTGGCGGTCGCCGGACGGAACGGGATGATCTGGGGCCTTGAGTGGAGCGTAAAAGGCAATTCGCATTGACATGGCTCATTGTCCGAAACCGCGCTCAAGTCAAATCCGCTTTGGGAAGCGACGAACCATGCAACTTGTGATAGTTCAACGCTGATGGACAGTCTGAATGCAGACAGGACCTTTCTGGATACTCTGCCGGTTTTCGCCGCGTTTGAGAACGTGACGGATTTTGAGCGCTACGAACCGTTACCCGCCAACTGGCTGCTGGCAACTGCCGATATCGTAAACTCAACGCAAGCAATTGCCGCCGGTCGCTACAAGTCCGTGAACACGGCGGGCGCGAGTGTGATTTCAGCTTTGCTCAACCAAAGCGGCACGCGTGACCTGCCATTCGTATTCGGCGGAGACGGCGCGCTGGTGGCGCTGCCGCCTGCCAACAGGCAGGACGCAGAAGAAGCGCTGGCTGCTGTGCAAACATGGGTGGCGGAAGAATTGAACCTGGAATTGCGGGCGGCGCTGATACCCGTCGAAGACGTGCGCAAGCATGGTTTAGATGTGCGTGTGGCTCGGGTACAGGTTTCGGAACATGTGACTTACGCCATGTTCGCGGGTGGCGGGGCGAGTTGGGCCGAGAGTGAGATGAAGGCTGGCCGCTATCGCGTTGCGCCCGCGCCAGCCGGAACAAGGCCCGACCTGACGGGGCTTTCGTGCCGGTGGGACCCTATCGAAGCACGAAATGGCGAAATCGTTTCGGTGATTGCCGTGCCGAATGGCGTCGGAAGTCTGCCCGGTTTTGCGGTTCTGGTGGCGGACCTCGTTGCGCTGGCAGGGCAGCAGGAACGCGGCGGGCACCCGGTGCCGCTTGCCGGATTGCATCACAGCTTTCCGCCGCTGGGACTTGACATAGAGGCCCGCGCGCTTGCGCCGAGAGGGCGCAGGCTCATCCCGAAGCTCTGGATACTATTTCAGCTTGCTCTGAACATTTACAGTGACAAGACTGGCCGTTCGCTCGGGCGCTTCAATGCAGCGCGCTACAAGAGCGATGTCGCTAAAAATTCCGATTTCCGCAAGTTTGACGACGGCCTGAAAATGACCATCGATGTGGACAATGCGGCTTTGTCGAAGATCGAACAGAGGTTGATGCTCGCGGAGCATGACGGCGTTTGCCGGTTCGGCATTCATAGCCAAAAAACGGCGTTGATGACTTGCATAGTCGCGACACCGCTCGCGCCGGATCACATCCACTTTGTTGATGGTGCGGCAGGCGGCTACGCAATGGCAGCAATGAATCTCAAATCGAAGATTGCAGCTTGAGGTTGGACAAGCGCCTGCCTACCTAAGCCTTCGATGCCTTCCAAGGCCCCTGCCCCGTGCAGAAAGGTTTCCCATGTCCTCCTCCAATGAAGTTTCCCGCATAATGCTCGACCGCGTGACCGATTGGTTGACGCAAGCCTCGTTGCGTGGCGAAAGTCTCGAAACGATCGTTCGTGGTTTTTGCGACAGGCTGGCGGCGAGCGGAATGCCGCTGCTGCGCGCGCATATGAGCTTTTCGATGCTGCATCCGCTTTATGATGCGCTTGGCTTCACATGGATTCGGGGTCAATCGCTTGAGGTCGAAGGCTACCGCAAGGGTGTCGATGGAGCATCCGAACGGTTTTTCACCAGCCCCTATTACCATTTGTTCGCGAATGATCTGGAGCATTTGCGCCGCAGGATTACCCCGGAAATGCAACCCGAGTTTCCGATTTTTGAAGAACTCAAGGAGATTGGCGCGACAGACTATCTGGCTTTTCGACATGCGTTCGACCAATCCGATGAACGCGGCATGATCGGCTCCTGGGCGACGGATCACCCAACTGGCTTCAGCGATGACATGATCGCTGAACTGCTGCGGCTACAAAACCACCTCGCCATGGCGAGCAAAATGGCGGTGCTCAGCAAACTGGCGGATAACATGATGTCCACCTATCTCGGCGGCGAGGCGGGTCGGCGCGTGCTGAACGGCAAGATCAAACGCGGCGAAGGCGATACGATCCGCGCGGCGCTGGTGATCGCCGATATGCGCGGCTCGACGGTGTTGGCGGAAACCGCCGGACGCGAGGTCTATATCGACACGCTGAACCAGTTTTTCGATGCGCTGGCAGCACCGTTTAACCGCGCGGGCGGGCAGATATTGAGCTTTCTCGGCGACGGCTTTCTGGCGCTGTTTCCGTGCGAGCGGCATCGCGAACCTTCCGAAGAGGCGTGCCGGTCTGCCTTGATAGCGGCACGGCAGGCGGTAGCGCGCATGGACGCGCTGAATATCCGGCGGGAGGCGCACGGACAGCATCAGATCGGTTTCGGCATCGGCCTGAATGTGGGCAACGTGATGTTTGGCAATGTTGGTCTTTCCGACCGCCTGACCTTTTCGGTATTCGGTTCTGCCGTGAATGAAGCGTCTCGCCTGCAAAGCCTTACCAAGAAATATCCAAGCCGGTTGATCGCCAGCCGGGATTTTGCCAATTATTGCGGCGGAGAAGGTTGGCAAACGCTCGGCAAGGAAAAACTCGCAGGCATCCGGAATAAGGTTACTGTCCTGACACCGGAAATCGGCAGCATTGAAGACTATGTTGAGGATGGTGCGGCATATGAACCGCTCGACCGCATGTCTGATGCTGAACGCCTGATCCTGCTTCATCGTGACCCGGCTAAAACAAGTGGTGAGGGGAAGAAGTTTCAATGATACAAGGCACGCGCGCGGGCATTCTGGCCTTTGTTTTTATAACTCTCGCCAGCTTTTCCGCGACAGCCCAAAGCACGAAACTCACCGACGGATTCGAGGGAACGGATTTCGCACCGGAAGGCGGGCTTCTATTATCGCGAGAATTCCGAGCAGAAGGCCGGCAAGGTGGAGTTCCAGCATGATGTCGTCTACGAGGGCAAAGGCGCGTTGAAGCTGAGTGTGCGCGCGATGTGCGCTGCTGATGACGACAGGTGCAGCGAGCGCGCAGAAATATGGGAAAAGACCGATCTGCGTGTGCCCTACGATCAAGGTGTGTGGCACGGCTTTGCGGTGAAGCTGGCGGATCCCATTCCGCAGGACGACCACCGCTATCTGATCGCGCAATGGAAACGCGAAATCGATCCCGGCGCTGATGGAGATTTCAGTCCTTTTTTTGCGCTGCGTCTGCTGAACGGGAAGCTGCACGTTACCGTGGAGACCAATTACCGCCCCGGCCTTGATGGGGCAAAGCCGTCAGGTCCGGGTGCATGTGCGCCCAGTGGTGTGCCGGTGTGGCTACGGCCCGACACCAACCAGATGCGCGCGCTGGTGGCTGCCGATCCGAACTGGAAGCCGGAAGATGGCGCGCTTTACGCCGACTGCACGGACAAGATGAAGGTGGTGCAGCACAACCCGCTGCCAACGCCGGATTCGGGCTGGATCGACTTCGTGGTCTACTCCCACCCCGGCCCGAATGGCGACGGACGCATTGAACTTTTTGCCAATGGCAAACCGATAACCACCATTACCGGCATGATCGGCCACAGCGACAAAGACCTGGGCAAGAACCAATATTTCAAGTTTGGCCCCTATCGCGCAGGGCATTCGGGCGACTGGACGGTGTACTACGACAAGTTTCGCCGCTCACCCGACTGTGCAGATGTGCTTGCAGGTGGCACTTGCCCTCAATTTTAATGAGTTGATTTAACGACCTAGGCAGTCTCAATTGCTTCCGATAGTCTGGTTTTGGGCACTATCCGTGCCTGCAGATTCAGGGACTTGAGATGGTGATTGCGACCGATCTCTTGAGGGTTGAAAATCTCGGCATATCGTTCTCCACGATGGGCGGGCCGATACATGCCGTGCGCAATGCCAGCCTGCGCGTGCTGCCCGGCAAGGTGACTGCGCTGGTGGGCGAATCCGGTTCAGGAAAATCCGTTACCAGTCAGGCGGTCATGGGCATTTTGCCTAACACGGCGAATGTGCGCGGGCGTGTTCTCTTTTCCGATCCCGCCACGCCAGGCAAGACAGTCGATCTGCTGGAAATGCCTGTCGATGGCGAGGAAATCCGCGCCATACGCGGCAGCCGCATCGCCAAGATTTTTCAGGAGCCGATGACGTCGCTCTCGCCGCTGCACACAATCGGCAACCAGATTGGCGAAGTGCTGGCGATTCATACTGATTTGCCGAAAGCGGAACGGCGCGTGCGGACCGAGGAGATGCTTGGGCTCGTCGGCTTCAAGAACCCGAAGCGCGCGCATGACATGTATTCATTCGAGCTGTCCGGTGGCCTGCGCCAACGCGCCATGATCGCGATGGCGCTGATCTGCCGCCCCGCATTGCTGGTAGCGGACGAGCCGACGACCGCGTTGGACGTAACCATTCAGGCGCAGATTTTGCAGTTGCTGCGCGACCTGCAACAGAAGCTCAATATGGCGATGCTGCTGATTACGCACGATCTCGGCGTGGTGGCCAACGTGGCGGACGAAGTGGTGGTCATGTACCACGGCGAGGTGATGGAAGCAGGCACGGTTGAGGATATTTTCCGCAACCCCACGCATCCCTATCTCAAGGGACTGATGGCGGCGGTGCCGCATTTCGACATGAAGCCCGGCGAGCGTCTTAAAGCGCTGCGCGAAATACCTATAAACGTTGAGCATTTGCTGGGCCGTAAGAAAGAGGAAGCGCCGAAGGGCGACGTGCTGCTGGAAGTGCGCGACCTCTCTAAATCATTCGTTACGCGCAGTTCCGGCTGGTTTGGCAAGGGCGAGCCACCGGTGAAGGCCGTGGATGGCGTAAGCTTCGATATCAAGCGCGGCGAGTGTCTTGGTCTCGTCGGTGAAAGCGGTTGCGGCAAGACCACCGTGAGCAAGATATTGATGCGCGCGCTGACGCCGGATAGTGGCTCGGTGACTTATCATGGCGCGAAGGGTCCGATTGATGTGCTGAAGGCCGAGGGCGATGATCTGCGGACGTTGCGCACCAAAATCCAGATGGTGTTTCAAGATCCGGTTTCATCGCTTTCGCCGCGCATGACGATTGAAAATGTGCTGAGCGAACCGCTTGAAATACATGGTCGTGGCGATGCGCGGCAGAGGGTCGAAAAGGTCAAGTCGCTGATGGAGGCCATCGGCCTCGACAAGCGCTTCCTCAAACGATACCCGCACAGTTTTTCCGGTGGCCAGCGCCAGCGCATCGGCATTGCGCGGGCGATTGCGCTTGGTCCCGATCTTGTCGTTTGCGATGAACCAGTGTCTGCTCTGGACGTTTCCGTTCAGGCGCAGATATTGAATCTTCTCAAAGACTTGCAGAAGAATCTTGGACTAACATATCTGTTTATATCGCATAATCTGGCGGTGGTGGACTATATGGCAGACCGCATCGTGGTGATGTATGCGGGGCGGATCGTGGAGCTTGCACCACGCGAAATACTGATGCGCAAGCCGGTGCATCCTTATACGCGTGCGCTGCTGGCAGCGGTGCCTTTTCCTGACCTCAATCGACCACTCGACTTTGGCGAGATTCGCGCAACAAGCGTGTTGGAAAAAGGCTGGGCGCCGCAGTTTCGCGGCGATGAACAGGACCGCCTTTCGCCCGCCGATCTTGGTGGCGGGCATTACGTGCTTGCGCGCCGCAATGTCGATGCGCGGGAGTTGCGGCCATGATGGACCGGAGAACGGCTCTTGGTGTTATCGCGGCAGCACTCGTGCCGCAGCGCGTGCTTGCGGCAGCGGCGGAGCCGGAGATGTTTGCCGATGTGCTGAAAAGCGGCGCGCTGCCGCCGATGGCAGACCGATTGCCAAAAGTGCCGCGCGTGATGGATCTCGCCGCCATGGATCGCGAGCCCGGCAAATATGGCGGCCAGATACGCATGTTGATCGGCAGCCAGAAAGACATCCGCTACATGACCATCAACGGCTATTCGCGGCTGGTTGGCTATGACAACGAACTCAAGCTGCATGCTGATATTCTTGAGAGTTTCGAGCATGAGCAGGATCGGATTTTTACCTTCCGGCTGCGCGAGGGCCATAAATGGTCTGACGGAAGCCCGCTGACGCCGGAGGATTTCCGCTATTCGCTGGAAGATGTGTGGCTGAACGAAGACCTATCGCCGGTTGGCCCGCCGACTGCGCTGGTCGTGGACGAGAAGACGCCAAAGTTCGAAATCCTCGACCCGTTGACGATCCGATATAGCTGGGACGCGCCGAACCCTGATTTTCTGCCGTCGCTGGCGGCGGCGCAGCCCTTGGTGATTGCGCAGCCTTCGGCCTATCTCAAGCAGTTTCACAAGAAGTATCAGACCGACGACAAGCTGGCCGAGCTTTTAAAGAAGTACCGCTCAAAGCGGTGGTCAACGCTGCACATCAAAATGGCGCGCGCCTACCGGCCGGAAAACCCTGAACTGCCGACTCTCGACCCTTGGCGCAACACGACCGAACCGCCGGCCGAGCAATTTGTTTTCGAGCGCAACCCATATTTCCATCGTGTCGATACGAACGGGACGCAGCTGCCTTATATCGACCGTTTCATCCTGAATGTATCGTCCTCAGCCATCTTGCCCGCCAAGGTGGGTGCGGGTGATTCCGACCTGCAAGGCACGGGAATTGATTTCGCTGACTACACCTATCTGAAAGAGGCGGAAAAGCGCTTCCCGGTGAAGGTGCATCTGTGGAAGCGCACCATTGGTTCGCGGTTCGCACTGCTGCCGAACATGAATTCGTCCGATCCCGATTGGGGACCGCTGCTGCGCGATGTGCGGGTGCGGCGCGCGCTATCGGTGGCGGTCAATCGCGACGAAATCAATAAGGTGGTGTTCTTCGGGCTGGGTCACATCAGTTCGGATACGGTCCTTCAGGCGAGCCCCCTCTTCCGGCCCGAATATGCGCAGGCGTGGAGCCAGTACGACCCCGCTTTGGCCGCCGATCTGCTTGCGCAAGCAGGCTTGAAGGAAATCGGCGATGACGGCATCCGCCTGCTGCCGAACGGCCAACCGGCGCAGATCGTTGTCGAGACGGCGGGCGAAGGCACGCAGGAAACCGACGTGCTGGAACTCATTACCGATCACTGGCGCAAGGTCGGCATTGCGTTGTTCATTCGCACTTCGCAGCGCGACGTTTTCCGAAGCCGGGGCATGGCAGGGCAGATTATGATGTCCATGTGGTCCGGCATTGATAATGGTATTCCTACGGCTGACATGAATCCGAAGCAGTTTGCGCCCATGACTGACGACCAGCTTCAATGGCCGGTGTGGGGTGCGCATTATCTTTCGCGTGGTCAGCGTGGAACTGCGCCGGACCTTCCCGCCGCGCAAACCTTGTTGGACCTCGCGGTGCGATGGCGCCAAACCACTGAAACGGAAGAGCGAGCGCGGCTCTGGGCTTCCATCCTCGCGCTTTACGCTGATCAGGTGTTTTCCATCGGCTTCGTCAATACAACGCCGCAGCCGGTGCTGCGCTCGACGCGGCTGCAAAATTTCCCGAAGGAAGCCTTCTTCGGTTTCGACCCTACCGCATATTTCGGAACGCTGTCTCCCGACACGTTCTGGCTTTCCGATCAGGAGGCATAGGCCTTCATGCTGCGTTACATTGTCTGGCGCATTGCGATGATGGTGCCAACACTCCTGATTATTTCCGCATTGGTGTTCACCATTATCGAATTGCCGCCGGGCGACTATTTCGAGAGTTATGCGGCGGAACTCAAGGCGCAGGGCGAGGACGTCGATACGGCATATCTCGACACGCTGCGCAAAGAGTACAATTTCGATAAGCCGCCCGTGATCCGCTATTTCTACTGGCTCGGCGGCATGTTGCAGGGCGATTTCGGCTATTCGTTCGAATATCAACTACCGGTAACGGAAGTCGTGGGCGACCGCATGTGGCTTACGGTTCTGGTGTCCTTCGTCACCATCATTTTTACGTGGCTGCTGGCCTTTCCCATCGGTATTTACTCGGCAACCCATCAATATAGTTGGGGCGACTATGGCCTCACATTTCTTGGGCTGTTGGGCATCGCCATTCCGAACTTCATGCTGGCGCTGATCCTGATGTATTTCGCCAATATCTGGTTCGGCGTTTCCATCGGGCATCTGATGGACCTGAAATATCTTGGCCAACCGATGAGTTGGGACAAGGCCAAGTCGATTATGGATCATCTTTGGATTCCGGTCATTATTGTGGGCACCGCCGGAACGGCTGGCATGATCCGCCGCCTGCGCGCCAACCTGCTGGATGAATTGCAAAAGCAATATGTGGTGACGGCTCGCGCCAAGGGTCTGTCGCCTTTCCGAACGTTGGTGAAATATCCGCTGCGCATGTCGCTGAACTTCTTCATTTCGGACATTGGCTCGATACTTCCAGCGATTATTTCCGGCGCGGAAATCACGGCCATCGTGCTCTCGCTGGAAACGACGGGGCCGATGCTCATCAAGGCGCTGCAAAGTCAGGACATGTATCTGGCCGGCTCGTTCCTGATGTTCCTCGCATTCCTCACCGTCATTGGCGTTCTGATCTCAGACCTCGCTTTGGCATTGCTTGATCCACGCATTCGCTTACAGGGCGGCAGTACGAAATGACGGAATCTTCCCTTCCGCCACCCGGCGCGCCTCTGAAGCATTACGTTTCGTCAGCTCCGTTCGATCCCATGTCGATCGAAGCGATGACCGCGCAGCAGGAGCGGGTCTATCAGGCGTCTCAGCTTCAGCTGATGTGGTGGAAGTTCAAGCGCCACAAGCTGGCGCTGTGGTCGGGCTTTTTCCTGATCTGCCTGTACTCGATGATCCTGATTTGCGAGTTTCTTGCGCCTTACAATCTCCATACGCGCAATGTGGACCACATTTACGAGCCGCCGCAGCGCATTCGGCTGTTTGACAATGGGCGGTTTATCGGACCGTTCGTATATGGTCGCCAGATGACGCTGGACATTGAAAACCTGCGGCGGGTCTATCGCGACAATCCGAGCGATGTGCAGCCAATTCGGTTTTTCTGCCGCGGCGATGCCTACCGCTTCTGGGGTCTGATAGAAGGCGACCTGCACCTCGTCTGCCCTGCTGAAAACGGCAATTTGTTTCTGCTCGGAACAGACCGGCTCGGCCGTGACGTGCTTTCGCGCATCATCTACGGCGCGCGTATTTCGCTAACCATCGGCCTGATCGGCATTGCGTTCAGCTTTGTGCTCGGCATCGTGATTGGTGGGTTGGCCGGATATAAGGGCGGCGTATTCGATCTGATCGTTCAGCGCATCATCGAAGTGCTGCAATCGATTCCGAGCATTCCACTCTGGATGGCGCTGGCCGCAATCATGCCGGTGACGTGGAGCCCGATCTTTATCTATTTCGGCATCACGATCATTCTCGGCCTGCTCGACTGGACCGGGCTGGCGCGCGCCGTGCGCTCCAAGCTGCTTGCGCTACGTGAGGAGGATTACGTGCTGGCCGCGCAACTGATGGGCGCGAAAACCAGTCGTATCATCGGCAGGCACCTCGTTCCCGGGTTCATGTCGCATCTCATCGCGACGGCAACGATTTCAGTGCCGGGCATGATTTTGGGTGAAACGGCGTTGAGCTTCCTTGGGCTAGGCTTGAGGCCGCCAATCACAAGCTGGGGTATTCTGCTGACTGAAGCGCGCAGCGTCAGTACGATTGCGTTCTACCCGTGGCTGCTGTTTCCGATGATTCCGGTCATTTTGGTAATCCTCGCCTTCAACTTCCTTGGCGATGGATTGCGGGACGCAGCTGACCCCTATCGCTGAGCGCGATAGATGAAATAGCGACCTTCGGTGGCGCCGGACGGAAGCGGGAGCGGCTCGGTTCCCGGTACGTCCAGCTTGAGGTCGGACACCAGCAAACCACCCGGAGCCAAGGCCGGAGCGAGCGTCGCGTTCAGCAATTGCTGCATGGCGGTGTTGTGCTTGTCGCCATACGATCCCGTATCGGCATGGAGTAAAACCACTTGCCCCGCAAAGCGCTGCACCGCCTCCGGCACAGTCTCGCGCATATCGCCAAGGATCATCTTGTCGGCAGGCGGAATGCAATCTTCGTAGCAATCGACTTCGCGGTCGAACACGTAAATCTCGCGGTCGGGCAAATGGGTGCGGATATGGTCGTAGGTGCGACCATGCCCTAGCCCAAGCTCGAACACGATGCCGGGCTTGCCTGCAATGTCGTTGAACGCCCAACCAAGGCAGGCGTCCTGTGCCACCAGTCGCAGCCGCAATTTGTCCAGACGCGTAAGCTTCACGTATCACCAGCAATGATTGTGTTTGAGTTGGCGTGTCCTAGCGCTGCTTTAGCGCCAAGGCAAATGTTGGACATGCCTCGTGGCCTGTGCGAATGACCGTGCCATGAAGATATTGCTCACTGGCGCTGCGGGTTTCATCGGCCATCACACGGCAGTACGGTTGCTGGAACGCGGCGATACGGTTGTCGGCATCGATAATTTGAACGACTACTATGCGGTTGGTTTGAAACAGGACCGGCTGACGATTACCGAGCAGCATCGCGGCTTCCGCTTCATGCGGCTGGATATTGGGACGCCGGACCTGTTTGAAGCCATCGGCGCGAATGTCGAGGATGCGGACGTTATCGTGCATCTGGCTGCGCAGGCAGGTGTCAGATATTCGATGGAAAATCCTTATGCCTATGTCCACTCGAACGTGATGGGACAGGTGGCAATTATGGAGCTTGCGGCCAAGCTGCCCGAAGCGCCCGCCGGTCGTTTATGCAAGTTCGTCGTCCGTCTACGGCATGAGCGAGGAAACGCCGTTTTCCGAGAGCGCGCGGGCGGATAAGCCCATTTCAGTCTATGCGGCGACCAAGCGCGCAGGAGAAATGCTGGCGCATGTGTATGAGGAATTGCATGGCATTCGCTCGACAGGTCTGCGGTTCTTCACCGTCTATGGTCGCTATGGTCGCCCTGATATGGCTCCGTGGATTTTTACAAATGCAATTTTGAACGGCGATCCGATTTCGGTGTTCAACAATGGCGATATGCTGCGGGATTTCACGCATGTCAGCGACATTGTTTCGGGCGTCGTGGGTGCCATCGACCGTGCGGCGGATGCGAATTTGCCGCTCGAGCCGATGTACAATCTCGGCAACAACAAACCGGTGAAACTGGCGGATTTCATCGCGGTGATTGAAGGCGCTGCGGGTCGGGTAGCGATAAAGGAAAACAAGCCGAAGCCGCCCGGAGACGTGACCGTGACCTATGCAGATATCACGCTGGCCGAACGCGACCTCGGATTTGCTCCCACAACAGCAATAGAGGTGGGCATGGCCGACTTTGTGGAATGGTTTCGAGGGTATAATTATCGCGCCGATTTTTGAGCTATCTGAGGTTCGTAGCCCACACCCCACCCGGTCCTTCGGACCACCCTCCCCATCGAGGGGAGGGAGGGAGTTTAATTCTGCCACGCAACAACTGCCGCAACATCTATCGGTTGCTACCCTCCCTCCCCTCGATGGGGAGGGTGACCCGAAGGGTCGGGTGGGGTGAGGCCAAAAACCCTTACGCGACGTTGCGCTTGCGGTCCGCCTGCATCGACTTGACATCGGCCTGACGCAGCGAGTCGCCGCGGCCAATCGCCAGATAGAGCAGACCCTGCTGGCGAACGCGCTCTGGATCATACAGGTTGCGACCGTCAACGATGATCGGATTGCGAAGGTTCTGGCGGAGCCATTCGAAATCCGCAACGCGGAACTGCTTCCATTCCGTGCAGATCACCAGTGCGTCGGCGCCTTTTGCCGCTTCGTCAGCGTTCTTTGCCAAAACGAGATCGGCGCGCTCGCCATAGATCTTGCGCGTTTCGTCCATGGATTCAGGATCGAATGCGCTGACAGTGCCGCCAGCCGCCCAGATGAACTCCAGCAATGCGCGGCTCGGCGCTTCACGCATATCGTCGGTGTTCGGCTTGAACGCCAAACCCCAAACGGCGATGCGGCGACCCTTGATGTCGCCATCCAATGCGAGGCTGAGCTTCGCGAAAAGCTGATCCTTCTGGCGTTCGTTGACCGACTCAACGGCGTCCAGCAGCTCTGGCTGATGGCCGTGATCATGCGCGACCTTGGCGAGTGCGCGTACATCCTTCGGGAAGCACGAGCCGCCATAACCTGCGCCGGGATAGATGAAATGATAACCGATGCGCGGATCGGAACCGATGCCACGACGCACCTGCTCAATGTCTGCGCCGAGATGTTCCGCGATGTTCGCGATCTCGTTCATGAAGCTGATCTTGGTGGCGAGCATTGCGTTGGCTGCATATTTCGTCAACTCCGCAGCGCGCACGTCCATCGTCATCAACTTATCGTGGTTGCGGTTGTAAGGCGCGTAGCACTCTTGCATGGCCTCACGCACACGCTGCGACGACGTGCCGACGATGATGCGCGCAGGACGCATGAAATCTTCAACCGCGCTGCCTTCCTTGAGGAATTCCGGATTCGAGCAAACGTCGAATTCAACGTTTGAGCCGCGCGCATTCAGGACGGCGCGGATGCGAGCATCGACCATTTCGGCGGAGCCAACAGGCACCGTCGATTTGTTGACGATCACCTTATAGCTTTCGATGTGCTTGCCGATGGTGTCGGCCACGGCCTGCACATAGCGCACATCTGCGGAGCCGTCTTCCATAGCAGGCGTGCCGACAGCGACGAAAATGATCTCGCCGTGGCGCACGCCATGAGCGGAATTGGTGGAGAAGCTCAGGCGCTTTGCTTCCGCATTGCGAATGACGAGTTCCTTGAGGCCCGGTTCGTAAATCGGGATTTTGCCTTCGTTCAGCGCCGCAATTCTGCTGGCGTCGATGTCGATGCAGGCGACGTTGTGGCCCACATCCGAGAGGCAAGCCGCTGTGACGAGCCCGACATATCCGGTTCCGAAAATTGTTAGTTGCACTGCCCTATCCCTGATCCGCCAATCATCGGCGTTCCTATCATCACAGTCTCATATATGTCTGCAATGTCCAC
Organism: Mesorhizobium sp.; assembly: GCA_049840935.1. Taxonomy (GTDB): domain Bacteria; phylum Pseudomonadota; class Alphaproteobacteria; order Rhizobiales; family Rhizobiaceae; genus Mesorhizobium_G. Next base: position 8,349 of record JASGJA010000019.1, on the reverse strand, counting down.
TTTCGAGTAAAGCTTAACCCATTAAGCCCGACTCATCACCCTACGGCTACGCCGAGCCTCCCGCAGACCATGCCGAAAATGATCCTTATAAGCCCGCGACAGGCATGAACTCGACGTGAAACCGGTGCGCGCAGCAATTTCGCTGGCGCTGAGCGAGGTTTCTTCTACCAGCGAACGCGCGACATCCAAACGGATGTTTTGATAATATCGGCCAGGTCCAATGCCGAATTCGCGCTCGAAAAGGCGCGCAAGCGTGCGCTCCGAAAGCGCTGCCTGCACCGCCAAGGTCGCCATCCCTATGGGCCGCTCCACATTGGCCCGCATGATCGCCACTGCCTTTGTGAGTTGCGGCGCGCGAGCGACTATGACGCCGCCATCCTGCGGCCTACGCTGACGGCTATCGTAAACGAACATGTTGGACACATCGAACGCCAATGCTCCGCCGCCCCGGTCGCCAACCAGCTTGAGCATTAAATCCGTGACTGTGGTCGCGCCGCCTGCTGTGACGCGGTTGCGGTCAATGACATAGCGATCTGTTACGACTTCGACGTTCAAATGCGCCTCGGCAAACTGGTTGATGTCCTGCCAGTGTATCGTGGCTTTGTGACCGTCTAGCAAACCTGCTGAAGCCAACAGCCAAGCGCCGGAATCCAGCGCGCCGAGCATGGGAACGCGGCGTTCCGCTAGTTGCAACGCCTTGTTCAGCGCGGGCTTTGTGTGCGAACGTGCGCCATAACCCGCGACGACGAACAGAATGTCCAGCTCCCGCGCCTGGCTGAGTGGCGCATCGCAGCGGATGGTTATGCCGCTGGAACTGGTGACGTCGCGCCCGTCTACGGATAACAACCGCCATGTAAACTGTGCGTTGTCGCTGTAGTCGCGCGCGACGCGCAGCGGCTCAATGGCGCTGGCCAGCACCATATTGGAGAAGCCATTCAGAACGAGAAATCCGCAGCACAGCAAGAAGAATAGCCTTTCCTATTGGCTATTTATGCAAATATATTGGCAAATAATGCAATCTCTCTTTTCTCGACCGAGCGGATAGTCGAGCTTCGGCAAATCAGGGAGCAGCACTTTGAACTGGGACGTTTTCATCACCTGTGCAGTCACAGGGTCGGGCGGCACTGCCGACAAGAGCGACAAGGTGCCAGTCACGCCCAAGCAGATCGCGGAAGCCTGCGTAGAGGCGGCAAAGGAAGGCGCGGCAATCGCGCATATCCATGTGCGCAATCCCGAAACCGGTAAGGCATCGCGTGACCCATCGCTTTACCGCGAAGTCGTGGCCCGTGTGCGCGACAGCGGCGTTGATGTGGTGCTGAACCTCACTGCAGGCATGGGCGGCGACCTCGTGCTTGGTTCGCCGGAACATCCCCTGCCCCTCAACCCCAACCAGACGGATATGGTGGGCGCGACAGAGCGGCTTGTTCATGTTGAAGAATTGCTACCGGAAATCTGCACGCTGGATTGCGGCACCATGAACTTCGCCGAAGCGGACTACGTAATGACCAACACGCCCGGCATGCTGCGAGCCATGGCGAAGCGCATTCAGGATTGCGGCGTGAAGCCTGAAATCGAAGTGTTTGACACCGGCCATCTGGTTCTTGCCAAGCAGTTGGTGAAGGAAGGGCTGATCGACGATCCGGTGATGATCCAGCTTTGCATGGGCATTCCCTACGGTGCACCGGATGATCCATTGACAATGATGGCGCTGGCGAAGGCAGTTCCGGAAAGCTGGACGTTCTCGGCGTTTTCCATCGGGCGTATGCAGTTGCCCTACGTTGCGATGGCAGCGCTGGCTGGCGGCAATGTACGCGTCGGGCTGGAAGACAATCTGATGCTTTCGCGCGGCAAGCTGGCGACGAACGGCCAATTGGTCGAGCGTGCCGCGACGATCCTTTCCGCCATGAACGCAAATATTCTCGGACCCGAAGAAGTCCGCAAGAAACTTAATCTGAAGAAGCGCAGCTAAATGTCTGAAAAACCTTCTGTTACCGCCGCTATTGGTGGCGGCGTAATCGGCGGCGGCTGGATCGCCCGCTTCCTGCTCAATGGTCATGACGTGAACGTCTATGATCCTCACCCTGATGCGCAACGGCTGGTCAATGAGGTGCTTTCCAATGCAGAGCGCGCACTGCGGCGCATGACTCTTGCCCCGCTTCCGGCAAAGGGAAAGCTGAGTTTTGTTGCGTCGATTGAGGAGGCGGTTCGAGATGCGGATTACATTCAGGAGAGCGTGCCGGAAAGGCTCGATCTGAAGCTGAAAATTTTCGCAGAGATCGAGAAGCACGCCAAGCCGGATGCGATGATCGGCTCATCCACTTCCGGCTTTCGCCCGACTCAACTGGCGGAAGGGTTGAAAACGCCGGAACGACTGTTCGTCGCGCACCCATTCAATCCGGTCTATCTGTTGCCAGTGGTTGAGCTCGTGCCGAGCGCGAAGACCGCGCCCTCAGTGGTGGAGCGCGCATCAGCGTTTCTCACCACGCTTGGTATGAAGCCGCTGGTGGTGCGCAAGGAAATCGACGCGCACATTGCCGACCGACTGCTTGAGGCGGTGTGGCGCGAAGGGCTGTGGCTGGTGAATGACGGCATTGCAACCACTCAGGAAATCGATGATGTGATCCGGTACGGGTTCGGCCTTCGCTGGGCGCAGATGGGTCTATTCGAGACATACCGCATTGCGGGCGGCGAAGCGGGAATGGCGCATTTCATTGCGCAGTTCGGCCCGGCGTTGAAATGGCCGTGGACGAAGTTGATGGACGTGCCGGAAATGACGGACGAGCTTATCGCGACCATCGCCAGCCAGTCCGATGCGCAATCGGGCATGCATTCGATCCGCGAGCTTGAGCGCATTCGCGACGACAATCTCGTCGCCATCATGCAGGCGCTGAAGGCGAAGCCCTGGGGCGCAGGCGAAATCCTGAAATCTTACGAGGATGGTCTGTACGCCAAGGCACATGCACACGCCGCGTCAGCGAAAACTGAGCCGAGCGGGCCGCTGGCATTGCACACCGACCGGGTGCGCGAAGACTTTGTCGACTATAACGGCCACATGACCGAAAGCCGCTATCTTCAGGTGTTCGGCGACGCAACTGACGCGTTCCTGCATTACATCGGCATGAACAAGGCGTATCTGGCGACCGGCCGTTCGATGTACACCGTTGAGACGCATATCCGGCACTTGCGCGAGGTGAAGATGGGCGAGCCGCTGCGGGTCGAAACGCGGCTGCTGGGCTATGATTCGAAGCGCGCGCGAATTGTTCATGAGATGTTCGGCGGAACCGACGACGAACTGCTGGCGACCGGCGAGCATATGCTCCTTCATGTCGATACGAAGAAATCAGCAGCCTCGGAAATGGGCGAGGAACTGCGCCGCGCGCTGGCGAATATATGGGCCTATCACAAGACGCTGGAAACGCCCGATTATGCCGGAAAACCTGTGCGCAATCTCGCCACGGATGGCGCGTAAGCTGGAGCAATGATACGGTACCGACCTACCGCGGGTTGAGGGCCGCCGTATGCAGACGCTACCCAGAAGGGCATTCATCGTCGAGGACGAGTATTTCGTCTTGCTCGACATCAAGGATGCTTTGACACGAATGGGCTGCCTTGTCGTTCACGCCGCCGGCTCACTGAAAGAGGCGGTGGAATGGGCGGCGAAGGTTGAGGCAGACTTCGCTGTGATCGACGTCAACATCAAGGGTGACAAGGTTTACCCCGCCGCCGAGATTCTCAAGGAACGGGGTTTGCCGTTCGTTTTCTGCACCGGCTACGATCAGGAATATCTTGATCCGCAATGGGCAAATTACCCAAGTATCCAGAAGCCGTTTTCCGTCGATGAACTGGCCATGGCACTCGAAAGATGGCTGGCCAGTCTCGACTGAATCAGCCGGTTGCGGTCGCAATATTGCGCAGATAGGTGGCGTAGGCTGTCTTGCCGAGTTGGTCCGCGCGGCGAAGCACCTGTTCAGCATCTAGCCACTTTTGGCCGAGTGCAATTTCTTCCGGGCAAGCAATCTGGAACCCCTGCCGCCGCTCGATGGAACGGACGAATGAGGCAGCATCGAACAGGCTTTCGCATGTTCCGGTATCCAGCCACGCATAGCCGCGCCCAAGGCGCGCGACGTTCAAATCGCCACGTTCGAGGTAGATGTTGTTGACCGACGTGATTTCCAGCTCACCGCGAGCGGAGGGCTTGATCGACGCGGCAATGTCCACGACGTCATTGTCGTAGAAGTACAGCCCCGTGACCGCCCAATTGGATTTCGGCTTTTCGGGCTTTTCTTCGATATCCAGCGCAACGCCTGTCTTCGGATCGAAACTGACAATGCCATAACGTTCCGGCTCATCTACGTGATAGGCAAAAACCGTCGCGCCCTTAGTGCGCCGTGCCGCTTCATTGCAGACGTCCGGCAGACCGTGGCCGAAGAACAAATTATCACCGAGAACCATCGCAACGGAGCCATCGCCAATAAAGTCGCGACCTATTATGAACGCCTCGGCCAACCCGTTGGGATGCTCCTGAACGGCATATTCCAACTGGATGCCAAACTCCGAACCATCGCCAAGCAATGCCTGAAAGCTCGGCAAATCGCGGCTTGTCGAGATAATCAAGATTTCGCGGATGCCCGCCAGCATCAGCACGCTCAACGGATAATAGATCATCGGCTTGTCGTAGATCGGAAGAATTCTGCTTCGACACCGCAATCGTCAGCGGATAGAGGCGCGTGCCGCTACCGCCTGCCAGAATTATGCCCTTCATTGCCACCCGTACTCCTTAGCCCGGCGCAATGTGCTTCAGCTTCGTGCGCGGCGTAAGCCGGAGCTTTGGCGAGGGGACTAATCCATTGGATTTAGCGAAGGGGCGAAGGCTACCCCTGTGGAGCGCCTAATCTATTACATATGCGGCCATGTGCATTTTCGTTCCGGACGAATTGACAGACGACGAAACCTCTCGAAAACTGAATTACCTAACGGCAGGAGGGGTTTAAGAGATGTACATGGTGGGCCACCCTAGTCCCTTCGGACTAAGCTGTATGGCCCCCTACACCACCCCTCGACCTAGGCCGAAAGCGCGGTTTTCATCCCAATGGCTCCGTCGAACTTGAGGGAAGTCCTCTCTATTATTCGAGCCAGTTAATGGGGAGGAGCCGAAGAGCCATGAGCCTCGGTTACCATGTAGCCTTGAATACGAGTGAAAGAATGGAAGGCATGTTACAGACGGAGCAATCGCCGCGCAGCGCGGAACGCGCTGACCTGCGCCGAACTCTCTTGTTCGTCTCGCTGAACGTTTCCGACAGCATTGCCGGAGCGCTGGAACGCGAATTCCCGTGGATCGCGGTTGAACAATCGCCGACGCTCGACGACGCGCTCGGTGTGACGCAACACCCTGTTTCGCTGATATTGGTCGATCCGGTTTTTCTGTCCGAGATTGAAGCCAATTCGGCGGCGTTGGCGCGGCGTCATCCCTATGCGTCACTGGCGCTGATGCAGGCCGACCCGGCAAGCTCAAACATTACCTTGCGTGATGTGATGGGCCATAAGGTTGTTCGTTCGGTATTGCCGATGAACCTCCAATTAGATGTCTGGCTCTCGGTGGTGCGGCTGCTTCTAAGTGGTGGCGAGTATTTGCCGCCCGCAATGGTGCATGCATACGCATCACAGCCACGCAAGCCGGAGCCGTTCCCCGGACCCGATCCATTCGCATCGCCCGCCAACCGGCCCGGCGAACTGGCCAACCTGACCAACCGGGAAACGCAGATTCTGGCACTGGTTTCGCAGGGCTTGCAGAATAAGGCGATTGCCGCCGAATGCCAGATTTCTGAGCACACGGTCAAAATTCACCTGCACAACATCATCAGCAAACTTGGCTCGCATAATCGGACAGAAGCGGCGGCGCGTTTCCGCAGCCACTTTGCCCAGTATCGTGCACCTGCCAATTCTGAAGAAGAACGACAAAACCTGGCGCGCGGGTGAACGGCAGTGAACATCATCCCAACCAGTCTTTCCGGGGTGGTTATCCTCGAACCGCGCAAGTTTGAGGATTCGCGCGGATTCTTTGCGGAAACCTGGCATCGCGCCAAGCTGGCCGACGCCGGATTGAACACTGACTTTGTGCAGGAAAACCAGTCGCTTTCGCGGCAGGTGGGCACGGTGCGCGGGCTGCATTGCCAGCTCGCCCCACACGCGCAGGCAAAACTCGTGCGCGTTGTACGCGGCGCGGTGTTCGACGTTGCTGTGGACATCCGGCCGGGCTCGCCGACCTTTGGCAAATGGATGGGTGCGCTGCTTACCGCAGACAATATGCACCAGCTTTTCATTCCTGCGGGTTTTCTGCACGGCTTTGTGACGCACGAGCCAAACACCGAAGTCGTCTACAAATGCAGCGATTTCTACGCGCCGACGCATGAACGCTCGGTACGATTCGACGATCCTGAGATTGGCATTGACTGGGGCATCGACCCCAAGGACGCAATCCTTTCCGACAAGGACGCCAAGGCACCGACGCTGCGCGAACTTTCAACCGAAGAGGTTTCGAAATGAAGATCCTTGTGACGGGCGGCTGTGGTTTTATCGGCTCCGCTGTCGTGAGAAAGGCAATCGCGCGCGGCATCGAGATCGTGAACCTCGACGCCCTTACCTATGCCGGATGCCTCGACAACGTCGCCTCCGTCGCGAACTCGCCGCTCTACGCGTTTGAGCATGCAGACATATGCGACCGCGCGGCGCTGGACCGCATTTTCAAGACACATCAGCCTGACGCGGTTCTGCATCTGGCCGCAGAAAGCCATGTTGACCGCTCGATTGATGGCCCGCTGGCATTTCTCAATACAAATATCATCGGCACCGGCACTCTGCTGGAAGCCTCGCGCGCATATTGGGAAGTCAACAGCCGACCGGCTGGCTTCCGCTTCCATCACGTCTCAACAGACGAAGTATTTGGTTCGCTTGGCGAAACGGGCGAGTTCACAGAAGAAACGCCTTATTCTCCGCGCAGCCCCTACTCCGCATCCAAGGCGTCGTCGGACCATCTGGTGCGCGCATGGCATGAAACATATGGCCTGCCGGTCGTTCTGACGAATTGCTCGAACAATTACGGGCCGTATCAGTTCCCGGAAAAGCTTATTCCGGTGGTGATCCTGAAGGCGCTCGCTGGCCAGCCGATCCCGGTTTACGGCAAGGGCGAGAATGTTCGCGACTGGCTGCATGTCGAAGACCATGCCGAAGCGCTGCTGACCGTACTGCTCAATGGCGAGAATGGCCGCAGCTACAACATTGGTGGTGACAGCGAAGCGCGCAATATCGACCTCGTGCGCATGTTGTGCGAAATTCTCGACCGTCGACGTCCGGCTGTTCATCCGCATGCCGATTTGATTACCTACGTTACGGATCGTCCGGGCCACGACCAGCGCTATGCTATCGACCCAACTCGCGTACGGACCGAATTGAACTGGAAGCCATCCTACACACTGGCTGAAGGGCTTGAGCAAACAGTGGACTGGTATCTTCAGAACGAGCTTTGGCTGCGCGTGTTGCAGAACCGTCCGGGTGTCAACCAACGTTTGGGCAAAGTCGCATGAACATTCTCATGTTCGGTCGCTCAGGTCAGGTAGCGACCGAAATGATCCGGCGCGCGCCCGACGGCGTGAGCATCACCGCTCTCGGCAGGCCGAGCGCCGATCTGGTCGATCCGCGTAGCTGTGCGAAGATCGTGCAGGAAACGGATGCGGACATCATTGTGAACGCAGCCGCCTATACCGCTGTCGACCAAGCGGAAAAGGACAAGGTTCTTTCCAATATCATCAACGCGCAGGCGCCTGCGGCAATCGCCAATGCGGCGGCCATTCGCGGCATACCGTTCATCCATATCTCGACCGACTACGTGTTTGACGGCAGCGGCACGACGCCGTGGAAACCGGATGATCGTTGTGCCCCGCTGAATGCCTATGGCCGCACCAAGCGGCGCGGCGAAGAAGGCATTCTCGCAGCGGGTGGCCAATGGGCGATCCTGCGCACGTCATGGGTCTTTTCCGCTCACGGCAACAATTTCGTGAAGACGATGCTGAGGCTGGGCAGCGAGCGCGACAAGCTGCGCATCGTGGCCGATCAGAACGGTGGACCGACTGCGGCGGCGGATATTGCAGATACGATCTATCGCATGGCGCTGCGCATGACCACCGGCCCAAAGGTGGGCGGAATTTTTCATTTTTCCGGTATGCCGGATGTTAACTGGGCGCAATTTGCGCGCGAGATATTCATGCAGGCTGGGCTGTTTACGCAAGTCGAAGACATCGAGACTGCGGACTACCCTACCCTGGCGAAGCGTCCACACAATTCACGGCTCGACTG
>JASGJA010000018.1:0-236100 GCA_049840935.1 Mesorhizobium sp. | reverse complement strand
TATTGCTAAGGTTAATAGGGAAACACGATAGGTCCGAACAGCACCTGGAGCTTGTCTCGCTGATAAAGTCGGCACCCGCGCGTAGCTCCGGCGAGCCGTCACAGGCAGATAATGACGATCAAAACGAAAGGATAGCAGCATAGTGCGTGAGTTTGATGGAAATGGCCCAATCCCTGTTGGCGGTTTTGCCAGCGGGGGGCGGGGTGGCCGTGACGGGCCGGGAATGCGTGTTGTGGATGAATACACGTCGAACCTGTTTGGCTTCGCTAAGGCCAATTGTCCGGCCTGTAAGGTGCCCATTATTGGGTCGAGAAATTTCGTTGCTTATTGCACGGTTTGCGAGGCGAACGGGGAAGCCGATAAGCACAGGAATGCGGCACTTAAGCCCACTACAGTGCCACTAGAGCAACCCCGAGACGCTGATAATTCGCAGAACCATCGCGATGAATGGTGGTCCGGGGATCGGGAAATCCGGTGAGCACCTGCCAAGCTTACAAGGTCTATGAGCGCAGCCGGGACGACTTCGGATGGATGCACCCCACCGACGAAGGCAAGCCCCATTACAAGGATTGGATTGCGCGGGTTCGGTTCGAAGCCATAGAGCGTGGCGCAAGACCTATCCGACCGGAAGCAAACTACACCCCAAAAAAGCTCCGGCCCCCTCGAGCACCAGAAGGAAGCCTAACGGTTCCCGTCTTGGCTCTACAGATGGGCTTGACCACCTTGGCACTCTGGCGGCGACTAGAGGCAATCGGGTGGGCTGGGAAGGCGATAGGGTGGCGGACCCGGAAGCTGCTTAGTCAGCCGATGGATGATGATTTCCCGGACCTCAACAGGCTGAATGCGGAGAAGCGAGGGTCCAGTCTATCATGACACCTACAGGCTTACGAAAGTGGCCATTGACGGCGGATATGGGATTTCGATTCCGCTCTCACTCATCAAAGCCGATGTGACCCCGACCGACTTCATAACACCTAAGGGGCAACGGGCATTAGCCGATATGGATACTGCCATCGAAGTCCGTCACGCACCAACCATGCGTGATGAAATTAGGACAATTCGCAGCAGACAGACCCGATTTAACACAACGGGAGATTGCCGAGTTAGCAGGGTGTTCCCTCCGCCTCGTGGCAAGGTTCTGGCACCCAGAGCATATTAGCAACTATCGAAAATTTGTGCACGACTGCTTAAGTAAGGGGACACTCTTGTGTCTGTGGTGGGAAGGCCGGATGGGTAGTCCTAACACCATGTCTCGTGGGACTATCGGTGCAACCTTGGAACAAGGTGGACGATAGTGGGTGAGAGACCATGCCTGACGGATCATGTCTAAAAAGACTTACTTCCACCCCTTCCTCTATGTCTTTCCGTGCGAGCGAAGGCGAGCACGTCTCTAAACACCTACAATGTGGTGTAACGAAGCCCCATCCCTGAACGCGCTTAATAGTTGGTCATGTCAAACCAGCTTCGCTATACCACATGACTAAGATGGGGATGGATTGATGTCTTTTGCCTGCGGCCTTGGAGGCCGAGGCAGAGCGTCGATTTTATAGGCGCGATTATACAGGCTCTATTACACCTCATATCCACCCGCTCACGCAGTCCCCCATGAGTTACCACTAGAGTACCTGTCACGGCTCGCCAGTTGCGGGCCTTTTTCATTTCAACAACGACAAAACGAAAAGGACACTGACGAAAGAATGTCAGCACAGGAAAACCTTGAGATACCGTTCTCACCATCGTTCCATGAACGGCAGGCCAGATGGGATCGATTGAAGGAATTATGGGCCATCGTCTGTAAGGAATTTGCGCACCTCGACCCGCTTTTGATGGTGAAGGGAAGCAACATTCGGTTTCACATACGTGAGGCTTGGAAGGCCAAGTATGGGATCAAGTTGCCACCGGAATTGAGGCTCCACACGGATGAGCTTCTCACGGTGGAAACGTGGGTTCAGAACTCAGCGCACGAGACGCGGGCCCATGAGTGGCGATTTAGACGCCGACCTCCCCATGCAGCACCCGGCGAAGCTCCTTTATCAGCAGGGCGTGGAGGAGCAACAGCGCTTGGCGGAAGCCTCGACCGAGCGGAAGTACAAGCGAGACAATACCAGCAGGGCCGACAGGAATTGGTCCTATGCTCGACACCTCGACCGAGCCTCAACAGCCGGGGCCAGTATGAGCCGCGTTGTCAATGCAGCGATGCGAGATCAGCAGCGGCATTCAATCGATAACAACAGCAACAGCATCTAGAAAGGAAAATATACCTATGAGTAATGCAACAGCAGCCATGTTCAATCCGGCGACGGATGATCTGGATAGCTTAGAAAAGGCGCTTAATGCGCACAGCAAAGCCGCAAAGAGCGGCCCGATATATTTGGACGTGAGCAAGACTAAGGCGACGGTTCAGATCAGCGGGGGCGTGAATGGCGCTCCGGTGAAGATGGAACAGATGGCCAATAAGGTGCAGACCGCCACGACCAAGCCGGGATTGCCAGCCGGTATGATCGAGATTGATGGCATGGTCACGACCATTGATGCGGCGGTGGCCGGTGGTCTTATCTCCCGCGAGGAGGCGCAGGCCGCACAGGGTTTTAAGCAGCCCGCCAAGGCTACGAAGCCGGAAGCGGGCCAGCCTAAGACACAGGAAGTCAGCGATAACGATGCCACGATTAGTGAAGCCGAGAAGGCAGTACATGCAGCAAGCGCGTCTCTGGTTCGACTGGATGAGGCTCTTGGCAGTGAGGCTGTGGATGCCGTTCTAGGCGATGTAGCAGAGACCGGAGAGATTGACTTTGATTCCCTGCCGGAAGGCGTGGATCAAGGCCAAGCTATTCAGGTGATCGGTGGCTTCATTGCTTCCGCCCAATCGACCTTGAAGGGCGTAGGTGCCAGCATCGATCTGATTGATAGTCTGCTAACCCCGGAGGAGCTTAGAGAGTGTCGTCATGCCACTGTGGCAGGAGATCACGCGAAGCTCCGGCATTACGGATCAAGGGCGGTTGAGTTGTTCGCAAACCTGCCTATTAGTGACCCCGAAGCCTTTCAGGAAATGGTTGACCTGATGACCCCGGCAGAGCGCAAGGCTCTGACACAGGGGGAGGAGGGCGATTGGCGCGTGACTATCCCCGGCAAGGGAACGATGGCCTTCGGAGTTGCCGTACGGCAGGGACTTGTGCGTGTCTGATAGGCTGCAAACTGGCCTGCCTTCCCGCGAGGGAGCATGGTCAGATGATGTTGGAGGGCGGGGAGGTAAAATCCCCCGTCCTGATACGGAACGCGCTGTCACCACGGTTTCTATGAAAGCCGAGGAAGCCGAGAGCTACCACGCCGAGGCCATTAGGTGGCCGGATGGTGTGCGGATAGTCGAATGTAAGCACGGCATTCAGTGGATAATTCAGCGCAGAGCGGGGCGACGGTGGCGCAATGAAAGCTTCTGCCGGTTCCGCGCTTCACTGGAAAGACTTCTCCCTGACAAGGCAGCGGACATAAGAGCCGTCCTGCCACAGAGCCTCTAAGGCACGACCCCAGAGCGCCACCAAAGTATCCCGGTATTCACCACCTAGGGAGCGCTGGGGGCGTTCCTCTCCCTGACTCAAGCAAACACTATCCAAGAAAGAACCAATCCACATGGCTACATCAGCCGAAACTAACGCCGCCATTATTGAAGTGACCGGCCTCTCCCTTGAACAGCTTACGGGCCTGAACAGCGCACAGCTTGCAGTCCTTAGCGCCGACGAAATCATCGCCCTCATTCCGGAAGATCAGCGAGGGATGGGCGCAAGTGTGGCGAATGCTCGGGCCGCAGCACAGAGACAGGCCGACGAAGCAGAAGCCCATGCGAGCTTCGCGGCAAGAGTGAATGCCGCGTACACCTCCACCTATGAGGCCAGCGCCGCGAACACCCCGGAAGAATAGTCAAGCCGGAACAGAAAGGAACACCATGAACACAAACAATCTCCCCAGCATCGGGAGCAACGCATGAAAGAACTGGCCCGTCCTAATAATTGGGACCAGATAAAGAACGGCATCTTCAAGGGAGAGAGCGGTGGGGACTACAACGCCCTGTTCAGCTTCTCTAACCGGCAAGGTGGAAGATACTCTGGCACCCGATTGACGGACATGACGGTGGACCAAGCCATCGAGTTCGCCAACCCCCGTGGGGACTATGGCCAGTGGGTCAAGGGCAAGATTGGTCGCGTAGCAACCCCTATGGGCGCATATCAGATCGTCGGGTCCACCCTTAAGGGCATGAAGAAAACCCTTGGTCTCTCCGGTCAGGAACGCATGTCCGAGGAGTTTCAGGACTACCTCGGCCTCGCCATCTATCACCAGCAGGGCACAGGTGCGTGGGAAGGGTACAGGGGTCCGTCTGATACGGCTCCGGCTCCAGTTGAGTATTTCCCGAGTACCAATGGGGATGCACAGGTGCAGGTTTCTGTGGCACCGAATGCGGGTATTGAGGCCCCCACGCCGGTGAACATCGTGGATCAAAACCGCAATGCGGTGCAGCCCTACGACAACGTTTGGAACGCCATAGGTGACGGCGCAAAGTCATTCACCATCACCTCGCAGATAGACCGATGGGCAAGCGAGGGCGTTGTTGATCCCGAGTTCCGGATTGATGACAAGCTTGGCGGTGAAATCTCCAGCCAGTTCCCAGATACCTATCACGACCTCCTCCTCTCCTCCAGCAGCCAGTCCGTCCTAGCAAGCCGCATGAAGTGGGCTCATGAGGATATGGAGCGCCAAGACCGCTTCGCCGCTGGTGGCTGGCGGGGCACCGTAGGGAGCCTGATTGGCGGCACGCTCGACCCTGTAGTGGTCATTCCCTCGCTACTTACGGGCGGTGCAGCCGGGGCAGCTATCGGTGCGGCGGGTCGTGGCATAGTGGGCAGGACGTTGGCTAGTTCTGCCTTGGGCGCTGTGTCCAACGCTGGCGTTGAGGCAGCTTCCGAATATGTCACAGGCGACCCTCACGCCGACCCCGTGACAGGTGCAGCCGTTGGTGCATTCTTCGGGGCCCTTGGCGGTGCACTTATGCGGACCCCGGCGATGGCAGAAGCGAATGAAGCGCTGGACCTCGGTGCCAAGTTCAGGCTGGGCAAGTATGCCCCGTTCGGTGCACCTATAGCCGCAACGGATGAGGCCACGACGCCGATCCATTTACCCGGCAACGTAGGTGCAGCCCGTAGCGGTTTGCAGCGGGATAGCCTCATTGGCGAGCAAAACGGCATCAACATTGAAATGTCGGATGAGAGTGTTCCCACGGGCTTCTCTGCCGGGATGAAAAGGTTGGATGTAGTGGGCCAGATGACCACGGCTAAGAACCCGCTTACCCGCACCCTTGGCTTTCACTTGTTTGAAGAAACAGCCGGTCGCACCGACCACGGGGTGGTCCCGGATAGCGTCAACTCCCGGTTCACTGCCCTCCATCGGCAGATGATGGGAAACTTCAATGTCGAGTATGTCCCGGCCAAGAATGCCTATCTCAAGGAAAGGGGCATCCATCGGCTCGACCTTCCGGGCAGGGCTCGGGTGGAAAGGGAGTTCCAAGAGGCTGTATCTGATTACATCTGGACCACGAGCCCATCCCCGGACACCAACCCTCATGTCGTGAAGGCCGCAACCGCCATGCGCAAGGGCTTTGCTGATTATGCAGAGCAGATGCGAGAAGCCGGATTGTGGGAAGGCGGGCCGGACGCGAACTATCTGCCCTTGATAGCCGACCACAACAAGATTGCGGCTGTGGACCAGAAGGTGAACCATGAGGTTATGGAGAGGATGCTTAAGGAGGCAATCCTAGAGCATACTCCGGGCCTTAGTGACGACCTCGCCAAGCGGATGGCAAAGGGCTATTGGGCCAATCTCCGCAAGGCCGGATATGGCATTGAGGATGGTATGTCCAAGTCTCTCCATATCAACGACAGGGATGGCTTCAAGCAGGCATTTGAGGAAGCGCTCGACAACAAGAACCTACTTTCCACGGATGAATTGAATCAGGTCTATGACCTTCTGAACGGGATGGTTGACGACCTGAAAAAGACGACCGAGGAAAGCTCCAAAGGGATTGCCCGCCTCAAGCGCAGGACCCTTCTCGACTACAACAAGAGGTTCACCGTTCAGACCGTCAATCCGGGTGAGACGCTTGAGCTTCGCGTTAGGGACCTGTTTGAGAGTGACGCGGAGTTGCTATTCCGTCGCTACGCTCGGGGCATGTCGGGGCGAATTGAGTTCGCCAAGACCAAGATCAGGAACCCGGAGACCGGCGACCTCATCATGGATGGGATCAAGAGCGAGGCGGACCTTGCCAAGCTCAAGTCATTCCTAGCGGAGAGCTATCGGCTAATGCCGGGGGCTAGAGGGGATAAGGAGGCGGAACTTAAGAACGCTCTGGATAACCTCGACTTCGGATGGAAGCGCATAAACGGCATTCCGATCTACGGACAGGAAAGCGCCTACGCTCAATGGGCACGGCGCGTGAAGGCATCCCAATTCATCCGCCTCATGTCCAACATGGGTCTGAACCAAGTACAGGAGACGTGGAAGATCATGTCTCTCACGGGGTTCCGGGCATCGGTATCCCAAATGCCTGCTATCCGCTCGATGGCTAAGGCTGTGTCCGCGGGGCAGATGAGTAAGGACAAGCTCCTCAATGAGCTTTCCGACATGACCGGCATAGGGCTTGATAATCTTTGGAACCGCTATGACCTCCGTCTAGATGACGACAGGCTTGGCGCGATGGAGGGCGGCAAGTTCACACGGTTCTTGGACAATGCCTTGGACGTAGGCCAACAGCTTACGACCAGTGTCTCCCTCATGCGCCAGATCACTGACTATCAGCAGCGATGGGCGATGAAGGCTATCACGCAACAGATTGCGGCTATGGGCCGGAAGGCTCGCAATGCGGATGGATCGTTCGACCTCACCAAGATCAAGCCTAGAGACAGGGACCGCCTAGCTTCAATCGGCCTTGGTGACGATGACGCCAAACTCCTGTTCAGGAACATTCTCGACCACGGGGAGTTCGACGGCAACAAGATCGTGGGCATGAACACCACGGCATGGGATGCAGGGGCAGTCAGCAAGTATCGCCTGTTCCTCGGGCGCTACACAGACCGCCTTGTCCAGCAGAACGATTTCGGGGCCTTGTCCAAGTGGATGAGCCGTCCCGTTGCAGGGCTCCTTATCCAGTTCCGTTCCTTCGTGTTCGGTGCGTGGGCTAAGTCAACGCTGTGGACCTTGAACCACGGTGCCTTCACAGACCCTAGGATTATAGTCCTATTGCTAGGGGAGATCGCAGCCGGTTCGGCCACCTATGCTGTCCGTATGGGGGCCACTTCCGCCGCCACGGGTGAATGGGATGACTACTGGGATGAGACGATGGACCCCGTGAACCTTCTCAAGAACGGATGGGCACGGACTGCCTCCGCTTCCGTGCTCCCCATGATAGCCGATAGTGCCCTACAGTTCACCGCTTGGGGTCCACAGTTCGGCAACGCCAGAGCCTCGGGAAGTCCGACAGACGCTTGGCTCGGGACCCCGGCAGTGGATCATATAAACAGCGTCAAGCGGTTCGCTGTAGGTGCACAGAAAGCTGTCATGGAAGGCGAGGAAATGACACGTGGTCAAATCCTAAGCGGCTTGCGTGCTCTGCCCCTTGGGAACTTCATCCCGATAACCGCAGCCCTCGGGGCGCTGATTAAGGATTGGCCCGAGAGGTAACAGCTACGGAAGTTGAAACTAATGGTCCCGCTCTTGTGCCCAAATGTGGCGTGGGGGTGGGACCTCTATTTTTTCGACCTTGGACACGTTCGACCCTACCGGCTTTTTGCAGCCGCATAGGCATTGCGGGGCGGGGGTTCCAACGTTGTCCCCCGGATAGCCTTGAACCACGCAGCCTCGACAAGATATGCAGCCTCGCGGGGAGAGGCGGCTGTACCGTTTAACTCCCCAATGTTACGACTGATGTTGTGTCCACACGCTGTCATGGACCAGAACCATTGTCCCCTAAGTGCGCCAGTATCCTGCAAGTATATGCGTCCGACAGCTTGATCTAACCCGTCAGCCTCCGCGCAGTAGTCGGGGCCACCTCTAGGCCATGTTTGCCTCCACCGCAGACACAAAGCTTCGCCATCCGTTGCCCTTTCAGGTTCGGCCATCGGTTCTCTCCAAGAGCTATTTGATGACAGAACAGTGCCAGCGGTTCTCGGGACCGTCAAGGACTTTGTTCCTATTATGTTCTCTTTCTTCAACAAGTGCCCCCTATTGACCCCGGTACACTAGACTGGTACACAGAATTGCAAATCGGCTGAAAATTATTCAACGATTTCAATAGGTAACAAGGCCACTCGTAGATTTCGAGTCTCTCATCGCCCACCATGGTCCCTGTATGGGCTGTATGTGTCATTGGCGCTTCGCCAAACCTTCACAACACTGTTGCATCGCGAACCTAAGCTCAGCCAATCGAAAACTTGGCGGGAATCGAAATGCGATTTGCCATCTCATCTGCGATTGTGGCTTTGCTGGCCGCGGCGTTTCCTTCGGCAGCCGAGCAACCAGACACACGCGCAGCAATGATCCTTGACCGCTTCCATCATGCAAATCAGTGGCGCGATCACATTATGGTCGTCGGCCATCGCGGAGGTGTGCGCGAGGATGGCCAGGTTGTTCGCGCCGAAAACTCACTTGAGGCCATAGAAGCCGCTGTGGCGCTTGGGTGTCGAGGTAGTGGAAATAGATGTCCAGAAGACGCGCGACGGCGTCTATGTGGCATTGCATGACAGCTGGCTGGACCGCACGACGACCTGCCGCGGTAAGCTTGTTGACCGCACGCTCGCCGAACTGGCGGAGTGCCATCTTCGGGTGGGAGAGACTGGGTATGTTTCGAGCGAGACTGTTCCAACGCTGAAAGCGATTCTTTCAGCTGCGCGCGGCCGCGTTCTGGTGAACATCGACAACAAGCTGGAGTTTTCCGAGCTTGCGGGCATTGTAACCGAAGCGCGCGCTCTTGGCATGGAAGAGCAACTCATCGTCAAACAGAATTTATGGAGTGCGGCGACGGGGACAGTCGGCGCCAGCGCTGTGGAGCTTATAAACTGGAGACGCGAAGCTGGCAGCCTCGCCGGCGATGGCGGGGCGTTATTTCGCCCAATGGTACGCGCCGAGGCAGTTCGGGGCGACTGGCATATGTGGGTGAACACATATGCCATCGTAAACAAGCCGGCGGGCTTTCTGGCAGGCGGGCGAGGGGACCAACTTGCGGTTCAGGCTTCAAGTCCCGATGAGGTTTTCGGCTTCTGGATCGAGCAGGGCGCGACGATCATACAGACGGACGAGCCAAAGGCGGCTATCGAATGGCTGGCGACACATGGCTATCGGCGAGCTTATGACCTGCCAGCAGTCTCAGCGCTCGCGGACCTTGGTGGCTAGCTGAGCGTTGTTCAGCCCATTTCTGCCATGCAAGCCACAAATTGGCCCGATCATGTCAGCATCTGCTGCTGGATTGTCGAGTTTTCGAATACAGCGTTATCAAATCCAATGCTAATTACGCATCTACCGGCTGGCTATCTTTTGGGAAAATTTCTGGGATTTCGCGTGTTTCAGCTGCCGCGCGTGGTCGCATCAACGATTATCGGCTCCGTCATTCCCGACGTGGATATGTTGCGATTTTTATGGACCGAGGCCAAACACACCACCATGACTACTTCACCCATTGGCCGATATTTTGGGGTATCATTCTGCTTGTGTCTTTCTCGATGTACGTCGTTTTTAGACGCTCGGCGTTTGCCCTTGCGGCAACGTTTGGTTTGGGTGGCTTAGGGCATATGGTATTGGATTTGTAGCTGCACCAATCAATTGGGCAGCGCCTTGGGGCAGTTATCGCGTCGAGCTATTTCAGGTTCCTGCTGCGTACAGCCATTGGATCACGAGCTATTTGTTGCACTGGACGTTTCTGTTTGAAATCGCAATCTTTGCAGCGGCAATAGCTCTATATGTGCTGACAAATAGCCAAACAAAAAGGGCCGCGTGAGCGGCCCCTTTCGGTGATCTGTAAAGCGATTAGCGCTTCGAGAACTGGAAGCTGCGGCGGGCTTTCGCCTTGCCGTACTTCTTACGCTCAACGGTACGGCTATCACGGGTGAGAAACCCGCCCTTCTTGAGCACGCTGCGCAGCGCCGGCTCATAATAGGTCAACGCCTTGGAAATGCCGTGGCGAACTGCGCCGGCCTGACCAGAGAGACCACCACCCTTGACGGTTGCGATGATGTCGAACTGGCCAACACGGTTGGAAGCGACGATCGGCTGATTCAGGATCATCTGGAGCACCGGCCGTGCGAAATAGGCCGCGAATTCCTTGTCGTTGACGATGATCTTGCCAGAGCCCGGCTTGACCCAAACGCGAGCAATTGCGTCCTTGCGCTTGCCGGTGGCATAAGCGCGACCCTGCTTGTCCAGTTTCTGGACATGCACTGGCGCGGCAGGCTGCTGCGTTGCGGCCACCGTGCCGAGTTCGGCGAGGGAGCTGAGTTCGGCCATTGTTAAGCCCTCTTGTTCTTGGTGTTCATCGCGGCGATGTCCAGCTGCTCTGGCTGCTGTGCCTCATGCGGGTGCGCTGCACCGGCATATACGCGAAGGTTTTTCATTTGGCGGCGGCCGAGCGGGCCACGCGGAATCATGCGCTCCACGGCTTTCTCGATCACGCGCTCCGGAAAGCGACCTTCCAGAAGCTGGCGAGCGGTGCGCTCCTTGATGCCGCCCGGATGGCCTGTGTGCCAGTAGTACATCTTGTCGGTGTACTTCTTGCCGGTGAGAGCCACCTTGTCGGCATTGATGATGATTACGTTGTCGCCGTCATCAACATGTGGAGTGAAGGTGGGCTTATGCTTGCCACGCAGGCGGTTGGCGACGATGGAGGCCAGGCGACCGACGACGAGACCTTCCGCGTCGATCACTACCCACTTCTTCACCACTTCCGCAGGCTTTTGCGAAAAGGTTGTCATGGTTTTGTCCTATAGACCCTCTCGTGAGGGCGTTTCTTGTTGCTTGCATTGACGCGCCGACGAGCGACCCGCCAATAACGACAACGGCGGCCCATAAGACCGCTGCTGACGGTGCAGCATATAAAACAGCGCAATGCGTACGTCAATTCACAGAGCTAAGAGGAAACTAAAAAATAATATTGAAAATCAATGTGATATAAATGTGGTATTATTTTACCGTGACGATTCCGTGATTTCCGGGTGGGTATCCAGCCCGTCATCCTCGCCGCCGAAGCCGTGCATGTAGTTTGCCCATTGCAGCCCGATCACTGCGCCTTTGGCTGGCTGAAGCAGAGCGAGCGACATGATGAGCGTGAGCGGCACCCAAACGGCGAGATGCTGCCAACTGGACCAATTCGTGAGTATCTCTGCTACGAGAAATAGGGTGAGAACGATGTGTCCGACAACGGTGATGACGAGATAGGCTGGCAGATCGTCGGCGCGATGATGATGAATTTCTTCGCCGCAGACTTCGCAGCGTTCTACGGTCTTTGTGTACGCACGGAAAAGCTGGCCCTCGCCGCATTTTGGGCATTTGCCGAAAATGCCGCGCTTGATGGCTCCCCACAAGTCGCGCTGCGGCTTGCCCGTATGGTTTTCGCCGCCGAAGACCTGACTTACGCCTGCCACATGATCCGTCATTCTTTATCTCCTGCGTCGCGGGCCTCGCGGCTGCGATGCTCTTTGACGCCCTTGCTTGCCGCCTTTTGATTTGTGGAACGACCTTCTTGTGCCAGGTAGGGGCCGCGGGTCACTCAACATTTCAAACCGCATGGCTCCGGCCAAGGGTGCGTTTTCTACAAGCCGAACTTCAACCGTGTCCGCAAGCCTGTAGCCCTTCCCAGAGCGCTCGCCGAAAAGCGCTCTCGCGCCTTCATCGAAATGGTAATAATCATCTCCGAGCGTAGATATGGGGATAAAGCCATCCGCGCCAAACTCAGGCAACTGGACGAAAAGCCCCGCTTTAGTGACGCCGGATATGCGTCCTTCGAAGGTTTCACCAATTTTTTCAGATAGATAGCCTGCGACAAGACGGTCAACCGTGTCCCGCTCTGCGGCCATCGCGCGGCGTTCGGTCGCGGAGATTAGCGCCGATACTTCCTCAAGCCGGGCTTCTTCATCAGGCGTGATGCCACCCGCGCCAAGCTTGAGCGCGCCGATCAGCGCGCGGTGAACGATGAGGTCGGCGTAGCGGCGAATGGGCGAGGTGAAGTGCGCGTAGCGCCGCAAGTTGAGACCAAAATGCCCGATATTGTCCGGCGAATATTCTGCCTGACTCTGAGAGCGCAACACCACTTCGTTTACAAGCGTCTCATTGTCTTCGCCGCGAACGCGCTCAAGAATGCGGTTGATCTGGCTGGGGCGAAGCTCTGCACCGCGCGCCAGCGACATGCCGATGGTTTGCAGGAATTCGCGCAGCGATTCCTGCTTGGCCAGCGACGGTCCGTCGTGAATGCGGTAGACCAGCGGCTGGCTCTTCCGTTCCAGCGTTTCGGCGGCGCAGACGTTCGCCTGAATTATGAATTCTTCGATGAGTTTATGGGCGTCGAGCCGCTCCGGGATGACAACGCGATCAACAGTGCCATCCGGCTTGAGCAGGATTTTGCGTTCCGGCAGGTCGAGTTCCAGCGGCTCGCGCGCAACGCGGCCTCGCCTCAAAACGGTGTAAGCCTCCCATAGCGGTTTCAGAACGCTGTCGAGGATCGGGCCGGTCTTGTCGTCCGGCGAACCGTCAATAGCAGCCTGCGCCTGCGGATACGCCAGCTTTGCCGCCGAACGCATGGTCACACGATGGAAGCTGTGACGCAGCTTGCGGCCATCAGCAGCAAAAATCATGCGCACGGCCATCGCGGGACGCTCTTGTCCCTCTTTGAGCGAGCACAGATCGTTGGAAAGACGCTCCGGCAGCATGGGAACCACGCGGTCCGGGAAATAGACGGAATTGCCGCGTTTCAGCGCTTCGCGGTCGATGGCGGAGCCGGGGCGAATATATGCGGCGACATCTGCGATTGCGACGGTGGCAATCACCCCGCCGGGATTGGACTCGTCGGGATCAGGTTGGGCGAATACGGCGTCGTCATGATCTTTCGCATCTGCCGGGTCGATGGTGACAAGTGGAATTTCACGCCAATCCTCGCGGCCTTCAAGACCAACGGGCTTGATCTTCTCGGATTGGCCAGCACTTCCGATGGAAAGATGTGCGGAATCTCGTGCGCATGAATGGCGATCATCGAGACCGCCTTTTCCGATGTCAGCGAACCGAGCACGGCGCGAACTTTGGCGCGCGGCAAGCCGTAGCGACCCAAGCGCACCGGTTCAACCTCGACGAGGTCGCCGTCCTTTGCATCGCCACGAAACTCTGGATCGACAATGAGTTCGGCCTGACGACGCTCGACTGGAACGATGCGTAAGGTGCCGTCTGGCGAGGTACGAAAAACGCCGAGCGTGGATTTTCGCGACGTTGCTCGAATACCTTCATGATGCGAGCGGTGTAGGGCGGACCACTCGCGCTGTCGGCAGGGAATGTTTTGGCGAGCACGCGGTCGCCTACGCCCGCGGTGGGGCCGCCGCGGGAAGTGCGAATGAGAACGGTCAGGTCGCCATCATAGTCTGCCGCTTCAGCCGGTCGCCCGATGAGGCTGCCGTCCGAATCGCGACCGAAAATATCCAACACGACCACATGGGGCAGGGCGCCGGGACGAACTAGCCGCTTGCGTTGCTTGTTGAGCAGACCTTCGTCCTGAAGGTCGCGCAGCATGTCCTTGAGCCACACACGGTCTTCGCCCTTGAGCGAAAAGGCTTTGGCGATCTCGCGCTTGCCGGAGCGATCAGGATTTTCGGTGATGTAGCGCAGAATGTCTTCGCGCGAAGGCTTATAGTTTTCCGGCAGGGTTGTTGCTCCGCCGCCTTTTCGGCCACCCGAAATCCTTCGTACCAAGCTATGCCTTCTTTCCGCGTTTGAACGGCTTCTTGCCTCCGCCCGCCGCATCTTTTTCAGCCTTCGCGGCAATCAAGGCAAGGGCTTCCTCGACTGTGACGCTGGCGGGGTCTTTACCCTTTGGCAACGTCGCGTTGATTTTGCCGAAATTGACGTAAGGACCATAACGGCCATCGCGCACGGTGATGTTGCCGCCCCCATCCGGATGCTCGCCCAAATCCTTGAGCGCGGCTGGAGTTCCAGCACGCGCACGCGGACCTTTTTGTTGTTTTTCGGCAATGACGGAAACGGCGCGATTCAAGCCAATGGAGAACACATCCTCGATGCTTTCGAGGTTGGCATAGGTTCCATCGTGCAGCACGAACGGGCCATAGCGCCCAAGACCAGCGGAAATCATCTTGCCGCTTTCTGGATGTTTGCCAACGTCTCGCGGAAGCGAGAGCAAGGCGAGCGCTTTTTCGTGGTCAATTGAGATCCGCAGCCCAGCCTTTCGGTAGGCTGGAGCGCTTGGCTTCCTTGCCTTCACCGCGCTGGACATAAGGCCCAAAACGACCGGAACGCAGCGTGATTTCTTCCTTGGTATACGGGTCTGTTCCCAGAACCTTGGTACCGTCTTCAACGGCTTCGCCGTCAGCATTACCGTTTGCCGCATCGCCCAACTGACGGGTGTAACCGCAGTCGGGATAATTCGAGCAACCAACGAATGCGCCGTATTTGCCGAGCTTGAGCGAAAGCGTACCGTTGCCGCATTTCGGGCAACTGCGTGGATCGGTGCCATCTTCGCGTGCCGGGAAAAGCAGCGGCGCAAGATCATCGTTCAACGCGTTAAGAACGTCGGTGACGCGCAGTTCCTTGATGCTTTCGATAGCGGCGGAAAAGTCTTGCCAGAAATCGCGCAGAACGGACTTGTAGGCGAGCTTACCGTCAGAGATTTCGTCCAGCTTTTCTTCCAGATCGGCGGTGAAATCATACTCGACATATTTCTCGAAAAAGCTTTCGAGGAAGGCCGTGACGATGCGCCCGCGCGAATGTGGGATGAGCCTGCGCTTGTCGATGACCACATATTCGCGGTCTTCGAGTGTCTTGAGGGTTGCGGCGTATGTGGAAGGGCGACCGATGCCCAACTCTTCCATCTTCTTGATGAGCGAGGCTTCGGAGTAACGCGGCGGCGGCTCTGTGGAGTGCTGCGTGGCGTTGATGGCCTCGCGGTCGAGCGCTTCGCCCGAACGAATCTCCGGCAGGCGCTTGCTTTCCTCGTCTTCTGAATCCTCGTCCTTGATCTCGGCATAAGCCGCGATGAAGCCGTCAAAGCGCACGACCGAGCCGACAGCGCGCAGTTTTGCGGCGCGCGGGCCGTTGACCGCTTCGATTTCGACCGTGGTGCGTTCGATTTCGGCCGGCTGCATCTGGCTGGCGACGGCGCGCTTCCAGATCATTTCGTAAAGGCGCGCCTGATCGGCATCGAGATATTTCTTCACGTCCTGAGGCAGGCGCGAAAAATCGGTTGGACGGATTGCCTCGTGAGCTTCCTGCGCATTCTTTGCCTTATTGGCATAATAGCGCGGCTTTTCCGGAAGGTATTTTTCGCCGAACTCCCGTGCGATGGTCGAGCGGGCAGCGGTGATCGCTTCGGGCGCCATCTGCACGCCGTCAGTACGCATATAGGTGATCAAACCAGCGGTTTCGCCACCAATATCCAGACCTTCATACAGACGCTGCGCGACCTGCATGGTGCGATTTGCGGAGAAGCCGAGCCGCGACGAAGCCGCCTGCTGCAGCGTTGAGGTCGTGAAGGGAGGGCCGGGATTGCGCTTGGTCGGCTTCGCTTCGACGGAAAGCGCCTTGAACGACGCGCCCTCAAGCATTGCTTTAATATCATCGGCTTGCGCGCGATTTTTGATGTCCAGCTTCTGGAGATTCTTGCCCTCGAAGTCTGTCAGGCGCGCTTCGAAGCCTTCATGGCGAGGCGTGCGCAGTAGCGCGGCGATCTGCCAATATTCCTCGCGAATGAAGCGTTCGATTTCCGATTCACGATCACAGACGAGGCGAAGCGCGACAGATTGCACGCGGCCCGCTGAGCGCGCGCCCGGCAATTTGCGCCAAAGCACCGGTGAAAGCGTGAAGCCAACAAGATAATCAAGCGCGCGGCGGGCCAGATAAGCTTCGACCAAAGGAGCGTCGATCTGGCGGGGGTTCGCCATCGCATCAAGTACCGACTGCTTGGTGATGGCGTTGAAAACGACACGGCTGACCGGTTTGTCCTTCAACACTTTCTTCTGCCGAAGGATTTCCAGCACGTGCCAGGAAATGGCCTCGCCCTCGCGATCAGGGTCGGTTGCGAGAATCAATCCGTCAGCTTCCTTGAGCGCTTTCGCTATGTCTGTAAGGCGTTTTCCAGACGCGGTATCGACCGCCCAGGACATCGCAAAATCCTCATCGGGACGAACAGACCCGTCTTTGGCGGGTAGGTCGCGCACGTGGCCAAACGAGGCCAACACTTTGAAATTGCGGCCAAGATACTTGTTGATGGTTTTCGCCTTTGCGGGCGACTCGACGACTACAACGTCCATTAGTCTCTATTCTCTGTGGGCCTTGCTGCAGGGGCAAAAGGGGCAGGGCAGCACTCTCAGATGTGCAGAAGGCACGTCAAATGGCTTTGCTTTGCCGCTCGGTCAAGGGCCGGAGGTTGTTTTGTTGATGATAATCTTGCAATCTAAAATCTAAATAGGTGAAGTTTTAGTAATTGTAGTTGCGCAAGCGAAAATTGCGAGTTAGCTATTTCTGATTCATATCGCGCAATGGCAGGCTGAACATGACGAATAAGGCAGGGCATGAGCAATTGCTGGCCCTCGAATATATTGGAGCAATGCTTGCGCAGTTGCGCTTGATGGCACAAAGCAAGGATTTGAACGTTCTAGCATACCTGATTGATATGGCGCAGATCGAAGCCGGGGAGGTTGCGCTTCAGATGCGAGGAACGCCTGTTCTGGTGCTAAGAAATTAGCGATATCAACCCACCCCGATGGCGCTCAAGGCGGCCAGCAAGATCCAGTTCGAGCAATATTAGCTGCACATTCGCCGGATGTATTCCGGAGTGAGCGATCAAATCGTCTACAGATGTCGGAGTGGGACCGAGCAAACCCACAAGACGCGCACGGTCGTCGTCGCGCTGCATTGGAACATCGGAAAAGTCTACAGGCTCCTCGAAACTTGTCGGTGGAGCGGCTTCAATTCCCAGCATTGGTGTAAGATGCTCGATGATGTCATCCACGCCTGTGACGAGAATGGCTCCCTGTTTCAACAGGCCGTTCGTACCGGCAGAGCGTGGATCAAGCGGCGAGCCGGGTACAGCAAAAACAATTCGGCCTTGCTCGCCAGCCATTCGAGCGCTGATGAGCGAACCGGAACGCATGGCGGCCTCCACCACGACGAGGCCAAGTGACAAGCCAGCGATAATGCGATTGCGACGGGGAAAATCCTGCGCGCGGGGTTCCCAGCCGAAAGGCATTTCGCAAACGATTGCTCCGCCGTGTTCAACGATTTCATGCATGAGCGGGATGTTTTCCGGCGGGTAGGGGCGATCAATGCCGCCCGCGAGAACGGCGACGGTCCCGGTCCGCAAGGCACCTTTATGAGCAGCGGTATCAATGCCACGCGCCATGCCGGAGGTTACGGTCCAGCCGTGAGAACCCAGATCTACGGAGAGTTTGCGCGCGAAGTTTATACCCGCGAGTGACGCATTGCGCGCGCCGACGATGGAAACAGAAGGACTGGCAAAGACCTGATCAGAACCGAGCACTGTTATCAGCGGAGGTGGATTATCCATCTGCGCCATATTGGCCGGATAGCTTGTCTCGCCGACTGCGACGAGCCGGGCTCCGGCTTTACCCACAGCAACAAGTTCGGCCTCCGCCTCCGTGACCGTTGGTATGCGGACGGAGCGTCGCGCCCCACCGCGCGCCGCGAGTTCTGGCAGCATTTCGAGTGCGGCCTCGGCAGAGCCAAAGCGATTAATGAGATCGCGAAAGCTGGCGGGGCCGACATTGGACGTGCGGATGAGCCGCAGCCATTGCACCCGCTGGCGGTCACTAAGCTGTAAAACCACTATTTAGCCTTTGGAGCCGATCTTCGTTTCGGTTCCGGCGGCCAAGCGCTGGATATTGGCGCGATGCTTCCAGAATACGATGACGCTCATGACCGCGAACATCAGCGCGACCATAGGCACGCCCATATAGTAGAGCGAAACGGGCACAATAATCGCGGCAGACAGGGCAGCCAGCGAGGAAAAGCGGAACATAAGCGCCATCGCTATCCAAACCACAGCGAAGACAAGCGCCGGATTCAGCCGAAACCGAGCAGCACGCCGAGATAGGTCGCGACGCCCTTGCCGCCCTTGAAGCCAAGCCAGACAGGAAAAATGTGGCCGATGAACGCGCCAAAACCCGCCGCCATGCCTGCTTCCAGCCCGAAAAAATGGTTCGCGAGCAAAACTGCGACCGTACCCTTGAGCATGTCGAGAATAAGGGTAGCGGCGGCGAGGCCCTTGTTACCTGTGCGCAGAACATTCGTTGCGCCGATGTTGCCGGAGCCGATGGATCGCACATCGCCCAACCCGGCCGCCCGCGTGAGCAGCAGCCCAAACGGAATTGAGCCAAGCAGATAGCCCACCACCAATGCAGCCAGAATGATCAAGGCGAGGCTCCTCCCGCTTAATTGCCGAATACTTTGCGGCCCGCCACCCAGCACTGCAAGACTTTGCCTTGAAGCCGCGCGTCTTCAAAGCAGGTATTTTTGGAGCGTGAACGGATATCCGCTTCCCGCACGATCCAAGGTTCGTCGAGGTCGACTAGCGCGAAATCTGCGGCAGCGCCCGGTTTCAACGTGCCGCCGGGCAGGCCGAACAGGCGCGCGGGTGCAGTCGAAAGCGCTTCGATAATGCGCAGCAATGGAATCTCGCCGCTGTGGTGCAGCCTCAATGCGACTGCGAGCAAGGTTTCCAGACCGATTGCGCCTGCGGCGGCGTCGGCAAACGGCAGGCGCTTGGTGTCGACGTCCTGCGGGTCATGCGACGAGACGATCAGATCGATGGTGCCGTTACGCAGCGCTTCAACCATCGCCAGCCGGTCTTCTTCCGCGCGCAGCGGTGGGTCGAGCCGAAAGAAGGTGCGGTATTCGCCAATGTCGTTTTCGTTAAGGCTAAGACTGTTGATCGAAATTCCGGCCGTCGCCTTCACGCCCTCGTTCTTCGCGCGGGCGATGGCATCGGCGGACAGGCTCGTGGATATTTTTGCGGCGTGGTAGGAACCGCGTGTGAGGCGTGCCAGCATCAGGTCGCGGGCGAGCGGAATTGCTTCGGCTTCGCGCGGGATGCCCGACAGACCGAGCCAGCTTGCGAAAAGGCCCTCGTTCATGACGCCGGACGCGCCGAGATCGGCGTCCTTGGTTTCGTGGGCGATGATTGCGCCGAAGTCGCGGGCGTAGGTCAGCGCGCGGCGCATGACCTGCGCATTGGAGATGGTGTGCCGACCTTCGGTGAGTGCCACGGCTCCCGCCTCTTGCAGCAGGCCGAACTCGGTCAATTCCTGTCCACGGAAACCTTTAGTGATCGCGGCGGCTGGGAACACGTTTACCTTTGCGGTGTCGCGCGCGGTACGCAGCACGAATTCGACTAGTGCCACATCATCGATCACCGGATCAGTATCCGGCATCATGACGATTGAGGTCACGCCCCCGGCAGCGGCGGCTTCGCTGGCAGATGCGATGGTTTCGCGGTGTTCAGCGCCCGGTTCCCCGATGAATACGCGGCTATCGACGAGGCCCGGAATAAGGACTTTGCCTTTGCAATCGATATGGGTTGCGCCCTCCGGTGCGCCCTGATTGCGTGCGTCTGCCCCGCTGGCAACGATTTTGCGACCCTCAACGATCAGCGTGCCGACCGTATCCAGAGCGCGCGACGGATCGACAATGCGGGCGTTCTCAAAAACGGTGACGCTCATTCTGCCGCTCCTGCGTTGCGGCGTGGGTCCATCAGCGCCTGCATCACAGCCATGCGGACGGCGACTCCCATTTCGACCTGTTCCTGAATGACGCTCTGCGGACCGTCTGCAATTTCTGAGGCGATTTCGACGCCGCGATTTATCGGGCCGGGATGCATGACGAGCGCGTCCGGCTTGGCGTGGGCGAGCTTGGCGGCATCGAGCCCGTAATAATGGAAATATTCGCGCACGGAGGACACAAACGAGCCGGTCATTCGCTCGCGCTGGAGGCGCAGCATCATGACCACATCGGCGTCTTTCAAACCTTCCTGCATGGTGCGGCAAACTTCCACGCTCATATCCGCGATGCCGGAGGGCAGAAGAGTTGAGGGGGCTACCACGCGAACACGCGCGCCGAGCGCATTGAGCAGCAGGATGTTAGAGCGCGCGACTCGCGAATGCAGAATGTCACCACAGATCGCCACAACCAGACCGCCGATGCGGCCCTTGGCACGGCGGATCGTCAGCGCATCAAGAAGCGCCTGCGTTGGGTGCTCATGCGCGCCATCGCCCGCATTGACCACCGAGCACCCCACCTTTTGCGCAAGCAGGGCTGCGGCCCCGGCAGATTGATGGCGGATGATGAGAATGTCTGGCCGCATAGCGTTCAGCGTCATCGCTGTATCGATCAGCGTTTCGCCCTTTTTTACCGAAGAGCTTGCGACCGACATGTTCATCACGTCAGCGCCGAGGCGCTTGCCTGCAAGCTCGAATGAGGATTGCGTGCGGGTGGACGCTTCAAAGAACAGGTTGATCTGGGTGCGGCCCCGCAGGATCGCCGATTTTTTTTCTGCCTGACGCGAGATGGCTACGGCTGCGTCTGCTCTATCGAGCAGATCCTCAATGTCATGAGGGGACAAGCCGCGTATGCCAAGCAGGTGGCGGTGCGGATACAATGGGAGGTCATCAGATCGGGTCATCTGAAGGCATTGCTATAAGTGCCAGTTCAGCAGGCTGCAAGCACAGGTTTGGATGGCCATTTTGTGATTCAACAGATTATTTATTTATCTGCCTATGTTCTGATACGGGTTTTCGTCGTACCGGGATTGCGCAGCTTGGAGACAGCGCGTGACGCATGAAGTGACAAACCAGACGCCGCCAATGAGCGGCGGCAGTGCGTGGCGGAAAGACCCGCTTCTGGTTCAGATCGCGGAAGACTTTCCGGAAGAGGTTCGGAAAGATTTCGACGTTCTCGGACGATTCGTGCTGTCGCCGGAGGCGCAAGAGCTTGCGCGCCTGGCAAATGTCGAAACTCCGAGACTAAAGACTCATGATCGGCAAGGAAGACGCATTGACGTTGTTGAGTTTCATCCGGCCTATCACGCGCTTATGCGCCGCTCGATCGGCAACGGCCTGCACAGCTCAATCTGGGAAAATACGCCGGCAGAGGTGAACCGTCGCCATCAGGTGCGGGCGGTGCGATATTACCTGACTGCGCAGCTCGAATGTGGGCATTTGTGCCCCGTCACCATGACAAGCGCTTCGCTTGCGGCCCTTATGGCAAGCGGCAAGCTGTTTCGCGAATGGGCTCCCCGCATCACCAGCCGCAAATATGATTCTTCCCAAAAGCCACCAGTCGAAAAGACCGGGCTGACTCTCGGCATGGGAATGACCGAGAAGCAGGGCGGCACGGATGTGCGCGCCAACACGTCACGGGCGGAGCGCGCTGGTGGCAGCGTTTACCGGTTGACCGGGCATAAATGGTTTCTGTCCGCACCGATGTCCGACGCTTTTCTAATGCTGGCGCAGACCGGGGAGGGGCTTTCGTGCTTTCTCGTTCCGCGCATCTTGGGAGACGGCAGTAATAACGGCCTTCGCCTTCAGCGCTTGAAGGACAAACTCGGCAACCGCTCGAATGCATCGGCAGAGGTCGAGTTCGCGGGTGCGCTCGGCGAACTGGTCGGTGATCCCGGCGGCGGTATCAAGACGATCATGGATATGGTGACGCTGACGCGTCTCGATTGCGCGCTGGCGTCGGCGGCGCTGATGCGCGCGGGTGTTTCGGAGGCGGTGCATCACGCCCGCCACCGTCAGGCGTTTGGCAAGTCGCTGATCGATCAACCGCTGATGCTGCGTGTGCTGGCCGATATGGCGCTGGATGTTGCCGGCGCAACGGCGCTTTCGATGCGTTTGGCGCGGTCTTTCGACCTTGCATCGCAGAATCGAGCGGAAGCCTCGTTCGCCCGTATCATGACGCCTGTCGTGAAATATTGGGTGTGCAAAAGCGCGCCCGCGCTTCTTTACGAGGCAATGGAATGCCTCGGCGGCAATGGATACATCGAGGATGGTCCGCTGGCGCGGTATTATCGCGAGGCTCCCGTCAACGCGATCTGGGAAGGCTCCGGCAATGTGATGGCACTCGATTTGCTGCGCGTGATGTCGCGTGCACCGAACATTCTGGATGAAGTGCTGAACGACATCGATGACGGTCTTGGCCGCGATGCGGGAGACACGACAACTGTTCTGCGGGCGGCACGCGATGTTGCGGCATCCGATGAGGGCTCAGCGCGACTCTTTACCGAGCAGCTTGCGCTTTCAGCAGCAGGGGCGGAACTGAGGAGGCTCGGCGCAGGGCGTATCGCGGACGCGTTCATTGCAACACGGCTCGGCGGGCAATGGCGCTCGACATACGGAATGTTGGGACCGCGCCACGATCCTTCGCTGATCGTCGAATCGCTGTTCCCCGCGTGATCGTCAGCGTCGATAATCCACAGGCGTCCGCCTGTTAACCTTAATGAATGGTTTCCATTGCGGCTAACACCTTTCGCCTTCAGAGTTCTGACAGGCGTGGGTGGGCGATGACGATAGATCAGGAAAATGATGAACGACACAATGATGTCTCGACGGCATTAACTGCTGTCGATTGCTCGACGAAAGGCGGACGCGCATGAAATACGTGTTCTTTGCCTGGGCAATTCCGATGTCGATTTTCTGGGGCTGGTATTTCGTCTCGTATTACGATCTGGGCGCGAATTACTTCATGCTCTCTCGTGCAGGAAACGATCTGGTTTTCAACATTTACGGAGAAATCCTGCACATTGAACCGGCGGGTATTCCTTGGATGGTGGGCAAAGCCTGCATCCTCGATACTCTGTTGATTGCTGCGATTTGGGCGTTTCGCCGCCGCCGCGAAATCAGCGCGTGGTGGACCAAGCGCAGGGAGCGGATGCAAGAAGGCGCTATCGGCCAGCGATCCGCATCCGGTCCAGCGCACCCTGCAGGATAAAGGCCGCAGCGGCGGAATCGATTTTTCCGTCGCGCTTTTTGCGAGACATATCCATCTCGATAAGGCTGCGCTCTGCCGCGACGGTTGACAGGCGCTCGTCCCAATAAACGAATGGCAGCTCCGTAAGGCGTTCCATGTTGCGCACAAAGGCGCGGGTGGCCTGCGCTCGCGGACCTTCGGAGCCATCCATGTTCAGCGGCATTCCGATAACCGCAGCGGCGACATTTTCGGCCTTCAATGCCGCAAGCAGGGTTTCGGCATCGCGCGTGAACTTTTTGCGCAGAATCACTGGCCTTGGGTGGGCAAAGGACAGGCTAAGGTCGGAAATCGCCAGCCCGATGGTTTTTTCGCCGAGATCCAAACCAGCCAAAACCTTGCCCGTCATCAAAAGGGCCTTTGCATCTTCTATTGTTATGACCGGCAAAGCGCTTTCCTTTTGACACACGCGTCAGCGCTTCTATCCTGCCGCCGCGTCGGAACCAAGGAGCACGAAGTGAAGATTACATGGTACGGGCAGTCGGCTTTTCGCGTGGAGGCAGCAGGCAAAACGATTCTCATAGACCCTTACCTCGAAAATCCGCTTTGGTCGGGCGGATGGGAAAAGCCATCCGAGGGCGTGACGCATCTTTTGCTGACACATGGGCATAGCGATCATATCGGCAATTCGATCGACATTCTGAAAAAGACCGGCGCGCAACTGGTCGCCAATTTCGAGATTTGCATGTATCTCGTCGGGCAGGGGGCCGATGGTTCGCGGATCAATCCCGGCAATACCGGTGGCACAGTTGATTGCGGCGGGTTCACCACGACATTCGTGCAGGCACTGCACTCGTCCTCGTTTGGCGGGGCGAATGGTACGAACACCTATCTAGGCAATCCGCTGGGTTTGGTTCTGCACTTTCCCGATGACAAGACTCTTTATCATATGGGCGATACGGACATTTTCGGTGACATGGCGCTCATCAATGAGCTTCACAGTCCGCAAATCGGATTGGTTCCAATCGGCGATCGGTTTACGATGGGGGGAGCAGTTGCCGCGCTGGCTTGCCGCCGCTATTTCCAGTTTGAGACGGTTATCCCGTGCCACTACAAGACATTCTCCTTGCTTGACCAGACGGCGGAGAAGTTCGTTGATGGTCTGGAGGGCTCAGATACGAAGGTGGTGGTGCCGGAACTGGGTGAAGCCGTCACTCTCTAACGCTGCGCAATATTGCACTGTGGCAATGGCCTCGCTATAGCCCGGCGAAGCCTTCAGCAGGCAATTTGGAGTTTTCTCATGTCCGTGGACATCACAACAGTCAAACGTGTCGCTCGTCTCGCTCGCATTGCCGTGAGCGAAGAGGATGCCGAACGCATGACCGGCGAACTGAACACCATCCTCGGCTTTGTCGAGCAACTAAACGAAGTTGACGTGCGTGATGTGGAACCAATGACATCGGTGACGCCGATGGCGATGAAGAAGCGCGACGACATTGTGACGGATGGCGACAAGGCCGCCGATATTGTCGCTAACGCGCCGGCGACTGAAGAGAACTTCTTCCTCGTTCCGAAGGTGGTCGAATAAGCCATGCCGATTGCAATCGCTGTCGAAACGCCATTGCAGGATGACGTGCGTGCCATGGTCGCCGCGCTGAACGATTATCTCATTCCGCTGACGCCGCGCGAATTCCAGTTCCAGCTTACTGTGGAGCAAATGGCGGAGCCGAGCGTGACGCTGCTTGTCGCTCGCAACGAGAACGGCGCACCGGTTGGCATGGGCGCGATCAAGGATCACGGCGATGGCCTGGGCGAGATCAAGCGGATGTACACATATCCGGCTGTACGCGGCTCGCGCATCGGCTCGCAGATTTTGGCCGCGCTGGAAGGTTTTGCACGCGAACGCGGTATGAGTCGTCTGGTGCTTGAGACGGGGGAAGCGCCCGGCTTCGAACCAGCGTGGCGCGTTTATGAGCGCGGCGGCTTCAACGCGTGTGGCGCGGTTCTCGACTATCCGGACTCCGGTTTTTCCAGATTCTACGAAAAGAAACTTTCATGACCGAACTGACGAAACTGACCATTGCCGAAGCGCGCGAAAAGCTGAAAGCGCGGGAATTCAGTGCGACGGAACTGACCGACGCCTATCTGAGTGCAATCGACGCGGCTAACGAAGCGTTCAATGCATATGTAGCCGTTACGCATGACAAGGCGCGGGAAATGGCGAGGGCTTCGGATGCGCGGCTGGCGAAAGGCGAAGGCGGCGCGCTTGAAGGCATTCCGCTCGGCATCAAGGATCTGTTCGCGACCGAAGGCGTCCACACTCAGGCGTGCAGCCATGTTCTGGATGGCTTCAAGCCGCGCTACGACTCCACCGTTACGGCGAACCTTTGGGCTGACGGCGCGGTGATGCTCGGCAAGCTCAATATGGACGAGTTCGCCATGGGTTCATCAAACGAGACATCCTATTATGGACCTGTGACCAACCCTTGGCGCGCAGAAGGCAGCAATGCCCAATTGGTGCCGGGTGGATCGTCTGGTGGATCGGCGGCGGCAGTTGCGGCG
The DNA here is from genome assembly GCA_049840935.1 of Mesorhizobium sp. GTDB lineage: Bacteria > Pseudomonadota > Alphaproteobacteria > Rhizobiales > Rhizobiaceae > Mesorhizobium_G. The sequence goes on along the minus strand of JASGJA010000018.1, from coordinate 210,327 downwards.
TTCCTCTGCGCGGGTGCTACCGCGACCGATACGGGCGGATCGATACGTCAGCCCGCGGCTTTCACCGGCACAGTTGGCATCAAGCCGACATATGGCCGCGTTTCGCGCTGGGGCATAGTGGCGTTTGCGTCGTCGCTGGATCAGGCCGGACCGATTGCTCGCGACGTGCGCGATGCTGCGATCATGCTCAAATCCATGGCTTCCGTTGACGACAAGGACACGACATCAGTTGACCGTGCTGTGCCGGACTATGAGGCTGCGCTCGGAAAATCGCTCAAGGGCATGAAAGTCGGTATTCCGAAGGAATATCGCATGGATGGGATGCCTGCCGAGATTGAGACGCTTTGGCAGAAGGGCATTGCGTGGTTGCGCGACGCAGGGGCGGAAATCGTGGACATTTCGCTGCCGCATACGAAATACGCGCTGCCTGCTTATTATATTGTTGCGCCCGCCGAAGCGTCATCGAATCTCGCCCGCTATGACGGCGTGCGTTACGGGCTTCGTGTGCCGGGGAAAGACATCATCGAGATGTATGAAAACACTCGTGCCGCTGGTTTCGGACATGAAGTGAAGCGCCGTATCATGATCGGCACCTATGTGCTTTCGGCGGGCTACTACGACGCCTATTATTTGCAGGCACAGAAGGTGCGCACCCTTATCAAGCGTGATTTCGAGAATGTTTTTGCTGATGGGGTGGACGTGATCCTGACTCCGGCTACGCCTTCGGCGGCGTTTGGTGTGGCGGATCAGGAAATGAACAGCGACCCAGTGAAGATGTACCTGAACGACGTTTTCACGGTGACGGTGAACATGGCCGGATTGCCGGGTATCGCGGTCCCCGCCGGGCTGGATTCGCGCGGTCTGCCGCTCGGCCTCCAGTTGATTGGTCGCCCATTTGATGAAGAGACATTGTTCCAGACTGCGCATGTGATCGAACAGGCGGCGGGCCGTTTCGAGCCACAAAAATGGTGGTGATCGACTAGAGCGCCTAGCGTTTGGACAGGCGGCGAACGTCGCCTGCCATGTTTTTGCCCAAGGCTCTAAAAATTCTCTAATTGAACGACGCGTTGGAGATAATTGATTTCAAACGATGTTTGAAATTGGGCCGAGTGCGGGCCGTGAAATTTGCCGCATTTCTGCCTTATTCTGTGCTTGCCAGCCTAGTTTGAACCGGCTATTTGCGGTGCAGCATTCAATCGCCGTTGCGCGGCTTTTCAGAAGTACCTGCACCGACTATGGATCAAGAAAACAGCCAATCCTGTTGGGGCCTGACCACCAAGGTCATGCTCGTAATCGCTGCACTGATGTTGCTGACATGGTTGATCGGCGGCAATGAATCTACCGCCTTGTTGGCGCGAGCGGGTTAACCGGGAAACATCGGCTTCACGTCGCGCATAGATTATCCGCCGTCAACTCCGGGAATGGATTTGTCTTTCAGAGCACGCTAAATCAGCATGGCGATTTGCCATGAGGATAGCCTTTGTTTCTTTCTGTTTTCGATCTCTACAAAATTGGCATTGGTCCATCGAGTTCTCACACGATGGGGCCGATGACAGCAGGTGCCCGTTTTCTCGATGAGATACTGAACGGGGATTGGCCGCGACCGCGTGATGCAGAGGTTGCGTCGCTTGGCGCGAGCCTGCACGGTTCGCTTGCTTTCACTGGTATCGGGCACGGCACCGACCGTGCGGTCATTCTCGGACTTGCCGGACTGACGCCGACGACCGTTGATCCTGACGAGACGGACGAAATCATCGACCGCATTCAGCGCGAAAAGCGCGTAGCACCCGCGGGGCATCCGACATATCACTTCGATCCGGCCAAAGATCTACTGCTGGATAAGAAAATCCCGCTGCCGGGACACGCGAATGGTATGCAGTTTTATGCGTATGATAGCGGCGGAAGGCTGCTGCTAAAGCGCATCTATTATTCGATCGGCGGCGGCTTTGTTGTTTCCGACGAAGAATTGCAGCGCATTAAGGCGCGAGGACCGGAGAAGCCGTCCAAGAAGGTGCCTTATCCCTTTGCGTCCGCGAAGGAGATGCTCGCGATGGCTGCGCGCAGTGGCCTGTCTATCGCAGAGATGAAGCGCGCCAATGAAGAGATTTTTCTGACCCGCGAAGAACTTGATATTGGTCTGGATGCTATCTGGGGCGCGATGAAAGGCTGCATCGAGCGCGGACTAACCAAGGAAGGAATTATGCCCGGCGGGCTGAAAGTTCGCCGTCGCGCTCGCCAGCTTCATGACAAATTACAGGACGATTGGCAGCGCAACAGGCCAAACCCGTTATTGGCGAATGACTGGTTGTCGATCTACGCCATGGCGGTGAACGAGGAGAATGCGGCGGGTGGGCGTGTTGTGACTGCGCCAACCAATGGCGCGGCTGGTGTCGTTCCGGCGGTGTTGCGGTACTGGCTGCATTTTCACCCTGAAGCAGATCAGGAAAGCATTCGCGATTTTCTTTTGGCGTCAGCGGCGGTTGGCGGGATCATCAAAACAAACGCGTCGATTTCTGGGGCCGAGGTTGGCTGTCAGGGCGAAGTAGGCTCCGCTTCGGCTATGGCCGCAGCCGGATTGTGCGCGGTGATGGGCGGCACGCCAGAGCAGGTGGAAAACGCTGCGGAAATCGCGTTGGAGCACCATCTGGGCATGACCTGCGATCCTGTTGGCGGGCTGGTGCAGGTGCCGTGCATTGAGCGCAACGCGCTTGGCGCGGTGAAGGCGGTTACAGCCGCCTCGCTGGCGATCAAGGGCGATGGCATTCACTTCGTGCCGCTCGATGCGGCCATCGAAACAATGCGCCAGACCGGTATAGACATGAGCGAAAAGTACAAGGAAACGAGCCAGGGCGGCCTTGCTGTGAACGTGGTCGAGTGCTGACCCTGTGGAGAACCGCGCTTTCTGTTGACCTTCGCAGGGCTCGGATTAGGGTCGTCGCATGTCACTCAATCTAATAAAACTTTGCGTTGGATGCGATAGCGTCGAAGATCTGGAAGAATGGATTGCCTTCCGGCTGAACGAACGTCGGCGTGCTGGCGAGCCTGCCGAGCAGTGGCACACAACGCGCATGGTTCCCACGCGCATTTCCGAACTCATGGACGATGGGTCGCTCTACTGGGTTATCAAAGGCAATGTGCAGTGCAGGCAGCGCCTGCTCGATATTCGCCCGTTCGTGGATAGCGAGGGCATATCCCGGTGCCATCTGGTGCTCGAGCCAATCGTAGCGCGGACAGTCTGGCAGCCGCGCCGTGCGTTTCAAGGATGGCGCTATTTGAAACAAGAAGACGCGCCTGCCGATCTCGGAAAGCGCGCCAAAGACGTGATGGAAATGCCGCCGAAGCTGAGGCAGGAACTTGCCGAACTCGGACTGCTCTAAAGCGTTTCAGCTAAAATTTAAGCGTACTGCCAAGCGACCTTCCGGCGAGCGAACACGCAACCGAACGAAGGCCCGCGGCTGACTGTTGCGCCAAGTGCGCGCGCCGTGGCTGAGCAGAAGCCCGACAAGATCCCGCGTCTTGAAGCGAGGCGTCCCTCGCCGAGCATCAGCCAAACGGCTGGCCGCATGGTACAGCGCTTGAACGCTGGGATCTTCCGAGCGCGACGTTGAAAACGCCGCAGTGTCGCGATGGATGTCGAACTCAGTACTCATTAGCCCCATCTCCTCGAACGCAGTACTCTTACGCGTGTTCAATCCTGCTGAGTGGCATAGCAGGCAATCTTTTTACGCTTGAGCGCGCCGCAGGCCTTCGATGCTTCAACCTGAGAAGCGAAGCCGCTGAAACGCGCGCGATAGTAGGTCGTGCCGTCTTTACTGAATGGAACGGTGTATGCCGATGCATCTGCAAGAATGGCTGCGGCGTCTTGCGTGCGAGCCAGCACAGCCTTCGCCTCTTTGGCGCTTGGTGACGAAGCCACCTGAATGACCCACTTGCCGCCGTCGACTGCCGCAAGGGGCGTTGGGGTCGGTTCGGTGTCGCCCTGTGCCTGATCTTCTTCGGCATAGGCTTGCGCACCGATCTGATCGGCAGACACCTGTGCTGGTTGCGCACCCTGAATCATTGAAGCAAGCTGATCGGTGTCACGCTCATCAGCCATTGCTGGGCGACCATCGGGAGTCGGAATGTCCTTCTTAGGGAGCAACATGCTGGCCAGAGTGCGCTTGGAAGTGTCGCCTTCGGCACGGGCGACAAGTGCACCGCCGCCACGGCTGGACGCCTTCGGCATGTTTGCAGCGATAAGTTGGGTCATACGGCTGTCGCGGGAAGGACCGGACTGGCCGCCCATTACTACCGCGACGATGCGGCGATTGCCATCCTGAACAGACGAAACGAGGTTGAAGCCAGAAGCGCGAGTGTAGCCGGTCTTGATTCCATCTACGCCACGAACGCGGCCAAGCAGCTTGTTGTGGTTCGCGATGCGCTGACGACCATAGGCGAACGAGCGCACTGAGAAATAAGGATAGTATTGCGGGAAGTGCTCGCGCAGGGCTATGCCAAGCGTCGCCATATCGCGCGCGGTGGTGAACTGGCGGTCATCGGGCAGGCCATTGGGGTTGCGGAAAACAGTCCCACGCATGCCGAGCGCGCGCGCTTTTTGGGTCATCATGATGGCAAAACGCTGCTGCGATCCCCCCAAAAGCTCTGCCAGTGCCATAGCCGCATCATTGGCCGAACGTGTGATGAGCGCGTAAATCGCCTGTTCGACGGTGATCGAATTGCCAGCCTTTACGCCAAGCTTTGTGGGCGGCTGCGACGCTGCCTGAGCAGAGAAAGGCACGGGCGTGTTCTTATTGATCCGCCCGCTCTTCATCGCCTCGAAGGTGAGATAGAGGGTCATCATCTTGGTGAGCGAAGCGGGGTAACGACGCGAATCAGCGTTTTCCGAATGGAGAACCTTGCCGGTTTTCGCGTCCACGACGATAGCCGCATATTTGGCCGAAGCAGCTCTCGCCTGAATGGTTGTCAGGAAAAGAGACGCCGAGACAATTGCGGAAACGATTAGCCAAAACGCGGCGGCAGCCCGCCAACTCGAACCTTGATGCACGCTGCACACCCTACACTCATTGAAATTTCAAACTTCGCCGCCAATACGCGCTGCGAAATACCGTTCCAAACTAGGGCGACAGCGTTACCAATCCGTTTATGGTAAGCGCCGCGTTCACCATTTTGGTCTCTGTTAAAGTGTCTTTTATTCAAATTCTCGCGAGGACAGAGCCGTCGCTGGAGTGAGCCAAGCCTTGACACTCATGGTGCGGTGCACAATATTTGATGCAGCGCACAAGCTCCCATGAAACTTATTTTGAAAGGCAATCAGATGAGCAAGAATTTTGAAGACGTAGGAGCATTAGGCAAAGAGTTCTATGAAGGAGGTTTGAAGGCCTTTACGGCTTTTTCGACCGGCGCGCAGGCGATCGCGGTCGAGACTTCCGATTATGCCAAGAAGGCAATCGAAGATGGCGTTTCAGCTTGGCAGAGCATCACTGCTGCGAAGTCGTTTGAGAAGGCGGTCGAAATACAGTCGTCCTATCTCAAGTCGAGCTATGAAGGCTTTGTCGCCGAAGCATCCAAGCTGAGCGGCCTTTACGCTGACCTTGCAAAAGATGCCTATCAGCCGTTCGAAGCCGCGCTTGCCAAGGCGAAATAACTCTCCATCCGGAGTATGATGAAGAGCCCCGCTATGCGACGCATGGCTGGGCTCTTTGCATTTTCACGACCACAGTAATTCATTCGGAAGGGGCTTCCTGCATATTGAGTGTAATGGCGAAGCTCTTACAATGAGGATATGATTACCTACATGACGGCTTGGGCGAGGATTCGGCGAAAGGGATGGTCGGGTGATAACCGGCGAGACTAGCATTGGTACTGATCTTATCCGTATGCAGGATAATGAGCGTCGCGGCGGCGGTGGAACCGGTCGCGGCACGGCTGTCATCACAAAAACCAAGACGCGCACGCGAAAGCCAAGCCTCTATCGCGTGCTCATCCTGAATGACGACTACACGCCCATGGAGTTTGTGATCGTCGTGTTAGAGCGGTTTTTTCAAAAGGACCGCGAAAGCGCCACGCGCATTATGCTTCATGTTCATAATCACGGTGTGGGCGAATGTGGCGTCTACACTTTCGAGGTGGCCGAGACCAAGGTCGCGCAGGTCATGGATTTCGCCCGCCAGAACCAACATCCGCTGCAATGCGTGATGGAAAAGAAGTGAGGTTCTGAATGCCCGCATTTTCACAGGGGCTTGAGAAGGCGCTACATCAAGCGCTGACAATTGCCAACGAACGTCACCACGAATACGCAACACTCGAACACCTACTGCTCGCATTGATCGACGATCCTGATGCCGCGGCGGTTATGCGCGCGTGCAATGTCGACCTCGACGAGCTTCGCCAGACGGTGCTGAATTATATTGAGACGGAACTGGACAATCTGGTTACTGGCTACGACGAAGACTCCAAGCCAACGGCAGGTTTCCAGCGCGTGATCCAGCGCGCAGTGATCCATGTGCAGTCGTCAGGTCGCGAAGAAGTGTCTGGCGCAAATGTGCTGGTCGCAATTTTTGCCGAGCGCGAGAGCCACGCTGCATACTTCCTGCAAGAGCAGCAGATGACCCGCTACGATGCGGTGAACTATATCTCTCATGGTATTGCGAAGCGTCCGGGTTCGTCGGAACGTCGTGCGCCGCGCGGTGTCGAGGACGATCAGCCGGAGCAAAACAGCGAGGAAGAAAACGGCAAGGGTAAGAAGCAGCAGGATGCGCTGACGGCCTATTGCGTGAACCTCAATCAGAAGGCGCGCTCCGGCAAGATCGATCCGTTGATCGGTCGCGAAGTCGGAAATCAACCGCACGATTCAGGTACTTTGCCGTCGTTCCAAGAACAACCCGCTTTACGTGGGTGATCCGGGCGTTGGTAAAACGGCCATCGCAGAAGGTTTGGCGAAGCGCATCGTGGAGCGCGACGTGCCGGAAGTGCTGTTGAACGCGACGATCTTCGCGTTGGACATGGGCACGCTGCTTGCAGGCACGCGCTATCGCGGCGACTTCGAGGAGCGTTTGAAACAGGTCGTCAAGGAGCTTGAGGAATATCCTGGTGCGGTGCTGTTCATCGATGAAATCCACACGGTGATCGGTGCTGGCGCGACCTCCGGCGGCGCGATGGACGCGTCGAATCTGCTGAAGCCAGCGCTGTCGTCAGGCGCCATTCGCTGCATCGGCTCGACCACTTATAAGGAGTTCCGGCAGTTCTTCGAAAAGGACCGCGCGCTTGTGCGGCGCTTCCAGAAGATCGACGTGAACGAGCCGACCATTGAGGACGCAATCGAAATTATGAAGGGGCTGAAGCCCTATTTCGAGGAGTTCCACAAGGTCAAATACACGACCGAGGCGATCAAGGGTTCGGTGGAGCTTTCGGCCCGCTACATCAGCGACCGCAAGCTGCCGGATAAGGCCATCGACGTGATCGACGAAACCGGCGCGTCGCAGATGCTTCTGCCGGAAGGCAAGCGCAAGAAGACCATCGGCATCAAGGAAATCGAGGCGACGATTGCCACGATGGCGCGCATCCCGCCGAAGACTGTCTCTGCGGATGACGAGCAGGTGCTGGCCGGTCTGGAAACTGAACTGCGCCGGGTGGTGTATGGGCAGGATACCGCGATTACCGCGCTTGCTTCGTCTATCAAACTCGCTCGCGCTGGTCTGCGTGAACCCGAAAAGCCGATTGGCTCCTATCTGTTCTCCGGCCCTACGGGCGTCGGCAAGACCGAGGTTGCCAAGCAGCTTGCTGCCTCTCTGGGCGTGGAACTTCTGCGCTTCGATATGTCGGAATACATGGAGCGTCACACCGTTTCGCGGTTGATCGGCGCACCGCCCGGCTACGTCGGCTTCGATCAGGGCGGTCTGTTGACGGACGGCGTCGACCAGCATCCGCACTGCGTGCTGTTGCTCGATGAGGTGGAAAAAGCCCATCCAGACCTGTTCAACATTCTGTTGCAGGTGATGGACCACGGCAAGCTGACGGACCACAATGGCAAGTCAATCGATTTCCGCAATGTGATCCTCATTATGACCACGAATGCGGGCGCATCGGATATGGCAAAGGCCGCCATCGGCTTTGGCTCTTCCAAGCGCGAAGGCGAAGACATGGAGGCGATCAACCGCCTGTTCTCGCCGGAATTCCGCAACCGCCTCGATGCGATCATTCCGTTCGGTTCGCTGCCGGTTCCGGTGGTGCATCAGGTCGTGCAGAAGTTCGTGATGCAGCTTGAGGCGCAATTGTCCGAGCGCGGCGTGACCTTCGATCTGTCGCAGGAAGCAATCGAGTGGCTGGCCGACAAGGGCTATGATGAGCGGATGGGCGCACGTCCTCTGTCGCGCGTCATTCAGGAGCACATCAAGAAGCCGCTCGCGGAAGAGGTGCTTTTCGGCAAGCTCAAGAAGGGCGGAACGGTTCGCGTTACGGTCGAGAAAAAGGATACGGGCGAAACCGGGCTCAAGCTCGAAAGTATTGCTGACGAGATACCGGTGAAGCCGAAGAAGGAAGAGGTGGAGCAACCTGCGCCACGCAAGAAGGCCGCGCGTAAACCGGCTGCGAAGAAGGCCGCGCCTGTGCCGAAGGCAAAGGATAGTGGCGGCGGTTCTGGCGGCAAGCGTAGCCTCGTGCCGCAGCTTCCACGCAAATCCTGATGACATGAACTCAGCAAAAAGCCGTCGGAACTTCCGGCGGCTTTTTCATTTTGGGCCGTGCAAGGCCCGAAACACAATCAACGCCGCGAACGGCATGGCCGGGTAGATAAACCACGGGTCGCGAATGCCGGTGGCGAGATTGATCGTGAAAAACACGGCAATCATCGCGAGTGATACGCGCACGGTACGGGGCAGGGCCAAATATCTGCCAACAAGCGCTGGCCGTTTATCCTGTTGCAGCAGGGGCGTTGACTCTTGAAACTCGACGGTCGTCAGGCCGCTGCCGGGAACGCGCACGCGATAGCCGGAAATCGGAGCCTCATGACCTTTCACCTGACGCGGTGCGGCAAAGTCAAAGGTGAAACTCAACTGCTTGTGCGTGAGAGCATAGACCGTTTCTGACACCATGATGCCGCCGGGTTCGGCCAACGATTCCAACCGCGAGGCGGCGTTCACACCTTCGCCATAAATGTCGTCGCCGTCCTGAATGACATCGCCCAGATTGATGCCGATGCGAAAATGCATCTGCCTTTCTTCCGAAAGGTCGGCATTTTGGGTGCCAATGGCTTCCTGAATTTCGACGGCACAGCGCACGGCCTCAACAACGGATGCGAACTCCGCGATGATCGAAATCACCCCATGTGTTGACCATGCGTCCATCATGGCTGGTGAAAAGCTCGGACATGACAGCGCGATAGCGACGCAAACGCTCAAGCGTTCCCGCTTCATCGATCTGCATCTGGCCGGCATAGCCGCGCGCATCTGCGCACAACACGGTCGTCAGTCTGCGCTTTACCACGGGTTTCTCCGAAGACAGGCCAAGAAACGTCGCGGAACTATGGGTGCTGATCGCATGCATCGCAATGGCTACTCCCGAAAGCCTCATAAGCCAGCCGGTAATGTGGCGGATAAGAAGAAAGAACAATACGTGAACATATTCCATCAATCAAGGAATTTGATCCTATTTATTTCGCGGAGGGTCAACGATACTGACTCATGGCTGGCAGCATGTTATTCGGCCTTAGATGTCTGCAACTCATCCGCAAGAACAGGAACACAGTCGCCGCCATTGGTATTGGCGCGGCGTGCGAGCCGCGTTTTCCATACCGGGATTAATCCTCTCCAGCGCCTTCGTGGGTTTCGCAGGTTTGGCGAAGGCCGCCGGGCTGACGTTGTTGCAAAGCGTATTCATGGTCGGTGTAGTCTGGGCGCTTCCCGCCAAGGTTGTTTTGATCGGGGCAATTCTTACCGGAGCATCATTGCCGGCGGCGGCGTTCGCGGTCGCGCTGTCGTCGATTCGCCTGATGCCGATGGTGGTGGCGCTGGTGCCGGAAATGCGCTCCGAACGAACGCCACGCTGGGTTCTGTACGCGCTTTCGCACTTCGTGGCGGTCACGTCCTGGGTGTTGGCGATGGAACAGCTGAACGGCGTACCGCGCGAGATGCGGACCACCTACTATGCGGGGCTTGGCGGCACGCTGGTGCTTGCCAACATGGTGCTGGTCGGCGTGATCTATGTTCTGGCGGATTCCTTTCCGCCGATGGTTATGGCGGGGCTTCTGTTGCTGACGCCAATCTACTTTTTGACTTCGCTGTGGGGCTCTGCACGCGAGCGCGCAGCCCACGTTGCTATGGGGTTGGGAATCGTTGGCGGGCCGCTGGTGCATTTGGTTGCACCGGGCTTTGATTTGTTGATTGCCGGTTTTGTCGGCGGAGCGCTGGCGTTCGTCTGGCATAAGACTGAGCGGGCGAAGATTTCGGCATGACATTTACCGCCTTGGAGTATTGGTGGTGGCCCTATCTATTCATCCTCGTTGCGGGGTGGCTGGCCACAGACATCTGGCGTTATCTCGGTGTGTATTTCGGCGGGCGAGTTGCAGAAAACTCCGACGGCATTGTGTTCGTGCGCTGTGTGGCGACGGCGCTGGTCGCCGCTGTTATCGGCAATCTGGTGGTGTTTCCAAGCGGGGCGCTCGCCGACACGCCGGTGGTTTTGCGCATGGCAGCTATGGCAGCAGGCTTTGTCGCGTACCTGCTGGTTCAGCGTAGGATTGTCGTGGGCATTGCGGCGGCAGAAGCTGTGCTCTTTGCCGGGATGCTATTGGGATAGGCTCAACCTAGGGCCTTGACGATCTTCTCGGCATTGGCCGCCAGAACGGCGTTGTTTTCCATCGGGCCACCGGGCGGATTGAGCGCAACGCCCTCGAAGCGCGGAATAATGTGCATGTGCAGGTGAAACACGATCTGGCCGCCAGCGCTTTCGTTAAACTGCTGGATAGTCACGCCATCCGCGCCGAATGCCTTCACGGCAGCTTTTGCAATTTTCTGCGTGGTGCGGGCAACGGCTGCCAGACTGTCCGGCTCGATGTCCAGAATATTGCGGGCAGGGCGCTTTGGAATCACCAGGCAATGACCGGGGCCGCGCGGCATGATGTCCATGAAGGCAAAGGTGTCTGCATCCTCGTAAATCTTATGCGCGGGCAACTCGCCCCGCAAAATCTTTGCGAAAACATTGTTGGAATCATATTCTTTTGCGGTCATATCAGCCTCGCTACGCAGTCTGTTGATGGCAGTTTTTTGCCTCTGTAGCCACTGCGTCAATCACGTTGAAAACGAAAATATCATCAACTGCACCTTTATCGGGCGGCTTATTCTTCTTTTCGGAAAGGGCTGTGTTCGGCGTAATACGCACTCACAGCCTCGGCCTCCTGCCGCTCGCGGATGAGATAATCGGCGACCGCGCGCCGCAAACCGGGATGGCTGATAAAATGCGCGGAGTGCATAGGCACCGGAACATAGCCCCGCGATAGCTTGTGCTCACCCTGCGCGCCTGCCTCAACAACTGCAAGTTTGCGCGAGATCGCGAAATCGATGGCTTGGTGGTAGCAGATTTCGAAATGCAGGAAGGGGTGGTCTTCGATGCAACCCCAATTGCGCCCAAAGAGCCGATCCGAGCCAATGAAATTGATCGCACCGGCGATGTAGCGTCCGTCACGTTTAGCCATGACGAGCAGAATATCGTTCGCCATTCTCTCGCCGATCAGCGCGAAAAAGCGGCGGTTGAGATAGGGGCGACCCCATTTGCGTCCGCCAGTGTCCATATAAAAGCGGAAGAAGCTGTCCCATGCCTCCTCGGTAATGTCCGTGCCGGTCAGCCATTCGACCGTGATCCCGGCAGACAGCGCCTCGCGTCGCTCCTTCTTTAGTGCCTTGCGTTTGCGCGAGGAAAGGTCAGCTAGAAAATCGTCGTAAGTTTCGTAGCCACGATTGAAGAAATGAAACTGCTGATCGACGCGCTCCAGAAAACCGACGCTCTTGAGCGCCGTTATGTCGTTCTCTTCCGCAAATGTGACATGTGCGGAAGACACGCCAAGCTGATTGGTGGCGCTGCGAAGGCCGGAGGCGAGCGCTTCCTTGACGGACGCGCTGTCGGCACCCTGCCGAACCAGCAAGCGCGGCCCTGTTACGGGTGTGAACGGCACGGACGATTGCAGCTTGGGGTAATAGGTGCCGCCAGCGCGCTCCAGCGCATCCGCCCAGCCGTGATCGAACACATATTCGCCTTGGCTGTGAGACTTCGCATAGCAAGGTGCCGCGCCCAAGAGCTTGCCATCAGCGCCCTCAAGACGCAGGTGGCAACCCTGCCAGCCTGTCTTGCTGACAGCGCAAGCGGACTCCTCAAGTGCCGTCAGAAAATCGTACGAAATGAATGGATTATAAGCGTCTGATGAATTGCCTCTTGAGGTTCCGGCCAAGCCCTCCCATTCCGTACGCGTGAAAGCGCCGATGCTGGAAGCCATTTGCAAGGAGAAATCCTCGTCCGCAGCGTCCCTATCTTGCTTCAAATCATCCATGCAGCATTAGGTGGCATCGCCGCATGGCGCTGACAAGGCGCTACGCGACCGCGCTATCAGGATTGAATTCCCTCAAAAGTGATCTGGCCGTGATGCTGCGCGCTGAGCCGCATGGCCGCTTCGTCGCGGACGGTCCACGTTATGAGCGGCATCTTCAACCGCTTGCGGATATAGGTAACGAACGGATTGGGCAGGTGAGCGAGGCAATACGACACGAAATCGATGCCGTGACCGAGCATCGAGAAATGCGCCTCGAAGTCTTTGTTATCAGTGCCGAGAGCCGTGAGCCCCGCCGGAATGTCGGGCAGTTTCGGAAACTGGCGGATCAGCCAATGATCGAACGACATGATGGCGACTTTGCCCTGATAATGCTCCAACTGCCGACCGACTGCTTCGACGAGGCCATCATCGTAACCGGGAATGCCTTTCAACTCGATGATGAGCGGCACCTTGCCGTCAACCGTATCTAGAAGCTGCGAGAGCAGGGGCGGATGGTCTTTGGTGCCACCCACCCGCAGTGCCGTCATTTCAGCGGCTGTTCGCTGTGAAATAAAACCGTCTGTGCCTGTCAGCCTACCCAATGCGTTATCGTGGAACACCACGACTTCATTGTCTGCGGTCAGATGAACGTCGCATTCAATCGTGAAATTCTTCTTGGCTGCACGCTTGAATGCGGAAAGCGTGTTTTCCCAAACCTCATGATTGAGGTCGTGAAGTCCACGATGGGCGATGGGTCGCTCAGTCAGCCAGGCAAGATCGGTTTTCGACATGGCGCGCTACGCTACTTCTACAATTGCTTCAATTTCGACAGATGCGTTGAGGGGAAGCGAGGCAACGCCGACAGCAGAACGTGCATGCTTGCCCTTGTCGCCAAGCGCTTCTGCGAGAAAATCTGATGCGCCGTTTGCGACAAGATGTTGCTCGGTGAAGCTGGCATCAGAAGCTACGAAAACCGTGATCTTCACCAGCTTGCCGATGCGGTCTAGACTTCCGAGTGCCGCTTTGACCTGCGCAAGAATATTGATGGCGCAGTATTTTGCGGCTTCCTTACCTGTGGCTACGTCCACATCGCGACCCAGCAATCCGCTAACTGCAAGCTTGCCATCTTTCAACGGAAGCTGGCCTGCGGTGAGCAGAAGATTGCCCGACTGCATGAACGGGACGTAATTTGCGGCTGGCGCAGCGGCTGCGGGAATAGTTACGCCCATTTCTGCGAGGCGCTCTTCGATCGTATCGGTCATATTTCTTTCCTGTCCTGTGTGCGGTGTGCACAAGCCGGGGCGGAAACTGCTCTTTTTGCCTCGCTTACGCCACGACTTTTTTTAGGCTATGCCGGATCATTCACAGACTGCGGACTTCTGCCCCCGAGTCCTTTGCCGGAGAACCTATGCGCTGCGCCGCTGCTTTTCTGATACTTGCCGCATCCGCCGCTCCCGCTATGGCCGGGCCGCAACTCGTTCCGCATCGCGCAGTGTATGATCTGGCGCTGGACAAGGCGAGTGACCGCTCCGGCATAACGGGTCTGGCCGGGCGCATGGTCTATGAGTTCAACGGATCACCGTGCGAGGGCTACACGGTGAATTTCCGCTTTGTGACCCAGATAGACACGCGCGACGTTAGCCGCATGACCGATCAGCAAACCACGACCTTTGAAGACGGTGACGGCAAGAATTTCAGCTTCGTCACAAAATCCTATGTCGATAGAAGTCTCGACAAGGAGTTGCGCGGGACGGCGACAAAAGAGCCGAACGGCCTGCGTGTGAAGATCGAAAAGCCCGAAAAAGAATTGCTTGAGCTGGCGTCGACGCAATTTCCGACACAGCACCTGCTTGAGTTGCTCGGTAAGGCGGACAAAGGCGAGAACTTCTTTGAAACAACGCTGTTCGACGGTTCCGAGGATGGGGACCGCGTCATGACCACGACCGTGGTGGTTGGCAAGAAAGCGGAACCCAAGCCGGACGACCCGGAAATTAAAGCGGATACCAAACTGCTGGCGCAAAGACAGCTTTTGGCCGGTCGATATCGCCTATTTCGACATGAAAGGGGATGGCGGGGAAGAACTGCCGGAATATCGAATTTCCTTCAAGCTGCATCCAAATGGCGTGACGCGCGACCTCGTGATGGACTATGGCGACTTCTCGATGAAGGGGAAGCTGGTCAATTTGGCGCTGCTGCCCGAACCTAAAACCTGCCCGCAAAAATAGGCGGGGTTGCATTATCGGCGTGCACCATCTATATGCCGCGCCATTCCACACACGGACTTTGGGTGTTCGACCGGGAGAAATCCGGCGGAGACCTCCGGTGGCGGTCCAGGCAAAATCTCCGAAAGTTTTCTTTCGTGGGTTCGAGCCGAAGCTGTCAGACGTCCGTGGAGGCCAACCGGAAAGGAAAATAAAGCATGGCTCTGCCAGATTTCTCCATGCGTCAGCTTCTTGAAGCTGGCGTTCACTTCGGCCACCAGACACATCGCTGGAACCCGAAAATGGCGCCTTATATCTATGGCGCTCGTAACAACATCCACATCATCGACCTTTCGCAGACCGTTCCGCTGCTTCACAACGCGTTGAAGCAGGTTTCGGATGTCGTCGCGAAGGGCGGCCGCGTGCTGTTCGTCGGCACCAAGCGCCAGGCTTCGGACATCGTTGCCGATGCTGCCAGCCGTTCGGCTCAGTATTACGTCAACGCACGTTGGCTTGGCGGTATGCTCACCAACTGGAAGACGATTTCCAACTCGATCCAGCGCCTGCGCAAGCTCGACGAGATCCTCGCCGGTGGCGATGCTTCGGGCTTCACCAAGAAGGAACGCCTGAACCTCGACCGTGAACGCGAGAAGCTGAACAAGGCGCTCGGCGGTATCAAGGAAATGGGCTCGACGCCGGACCTGATGTTCGTGATCGACACCAACAAGGAAGCGATTGCCATTCAGGAAGCCAAGCGTCTTGGCATTCCGGTTGTGGCGGTGATCGACAGCAATTGCGATCCAGACCAGATCGACTTCCCAATTCCGGGCAACGACGACGCTGCCCGCGCGATCCAGCTCTATTGCGACCTCATCGCGAAGGCTGCGATCGACGGCATTGCACGCCAGCAGGGCGGTCTCGGTATCGACGTTGGCGCTTCGCCAGTGGCTCCGGTTGAGCCGACGCTGGAAGACGCACCGGCCGAAGACAAGCCGGAGGCGTAAGCCACCGCATTGGCGAGGGCCGCGTCCGCGGCCCTTTGCTTTCATGAATTTGACGCTTGAACGCGTTACGTGCAGCGCATCGTCGGTTTCCGGTGGTGCGCTCGCGCATTGCAAGACACGAAGAGGCAAAGATGAGCATTTCTGCTGCACAGGTTAAGGAACTGCGTGAACTCACCGGCGCAGGCATGATGGACTGCAAGGCCGCGCTGGGCGAGACGAATGGCGACATGGACGCCGCCGTCGATTGGCTGCGCAAGAAGGGTATCGCAAAGGCCGACAAGAAGGCTGGCCGTACCGCTGCTGAAGGCTTGATTGGTATCGATGCTGGCTTGCGTGAGGCCGTCGTGGTTGAGGTCAATTCCGAGACCGACTTCGTTGCTCGCAATGAGGCTTTCCAGGATCTGGTGCGCAATGTCGCTAAGGTTGCGCTTGCACATGGCGGCGACACGGCAAAGACAGCAGCCGCGAAGTATCCGCATTCCGACAAGTCGGTAACTGACACCATTAAGGACGCAGTCGGTACAATCGGCGAAAACATGAGCTTCCGCCGCGCTGCCCGTCTCGGCGTGGAACACGGCGATGTCGCGACCTACATTCACAACGGCGTTGCGGATAATCTCGGCAAGCTCGGCGTGCTCGTCGCGATCGAGACGACCGGCAATGCGGCTGCGGCGAAGGCGTTTGCGCGTCAGGTAGCAATGCATGTAGCCGCTACCAACCCGCTGTCGCTGGACGTAGATGCGCTGGACCCGGCCGCGGTCGAGCGCGAGAAGGCGATTTTCTCGGATCAGGCTCGTGCGTCCGGCAAGCCGGAAAACATCATTGAGAAGATGGTCGAAGGTCGTCTTCGCAAGTTCTACGAGGAAGTCGTTCTGCTGAAGCAGGCGTTCGTGATGAATCCTGACCTGACGGTTGAAGCGGCGCTGAAGGCGGCGGAAAAGGAAATCGGCGCTCCAGCGAAAATCACCGGCTTCGTGCGCTTCGCTCTGGGCGAAGGCATTGAAAAGGAAGAAAGCGATTTCGCCGCTGAAGTCGCGGCTGCGGTGAAGAAGTAAGCAAACCGCGTTTTCATAAGCATTTTACGACGGGCGCCGCGTGACATCGCGGCGCCCGTCGTGTATCCGGCAACCGGTTTCGTAGCCAAGCCGGTTGCGGCACAGCGATCAGTTCGAGGACACAATGACGGACAAGCCCAAATATCGGCGAATTCTTCTCAAAGCCTCTGGCGAAGCGTTGATGGGCGACCAGCATTTCGGCATTGATGTCTCTGTCGTGGATCGTATTGCGTCCGACATTGCGGAGGCGCTCGCAAACTCGGCGTCGAGGTCGGCGTTGTGATCGGGGGCGGCAATATCTTCCGCGGTGTCGCTGTGGCGTCCAAAGGCGGCGACCGCGTTACCGGCGACCACATGGGCATGTTGGCGACGGTCATCAATTCGCTCGCGCTGCGTACCTCGCTTAATAAGATCGGCGTCGATGCGGTTGTGTTATCGGCAATCGCAATGCCTGAGCTTTGCGAGAGCTTTTCGCAGCGACAGGCGACCGCCTATATGAATGCGGGCAAGGTCGTGATTTTTGCGGGTGGTACAGGCAATCCGTTCTTCACCACGGATTCGGCTGCCGCGCTTGCGCGCCGCAGAAATCGGAGCGGATGCGCTGTTCAAGGGCACGCAGGTCGATGGCGTCTATTCGGCAGACCCGAAAAAAGACCCGACCGCTAGCCGCTTTGAGCACATCACGCATAAAGAAGTGATCAGTCGCGGGCTTGCGATCATGGATACTGCCGCGATTGCGCTTGCGCGCGAAAACCACATTCCGATAATCGTCTATTCAATTCATGAGCAGGGTGGTCTGGGTCAAATCCTGCGTGGCGGCGGTCGTTGCACAGTCGTTTCGGACGAATAGACAAAAATCCAGACTGGGAGAAAAGCAATGAGTGGTGAATTCCAAGATCTTCAACGCCGGATGGATGGTGCTATCAACGCGTTCAAGCATGATCTCGCTTCGCTGCGCACGGGTCGCGCGTCCAGCAATTTGCTCGACGCCATTCAGGTTCCTGCCTATGGCTCCACCATGCCAATCAACCAGGTAGCAACCGTTTCCGTTCCAGAAGCCCGCATGTTGGCTGTCAACGTCTGGGACAAGTCGATGGTTGGCGCGGTCGATCGCGCGATTCGTGAAGCCAATCTCGGGTTCAACCCGATTGTTGACGGCAATAATCTGCGCATCCCTCTGCCGGAACTGAACGAGCAACGCCGCAAGGAGCTGGCGAAAATTGCGCACGGCTATGCGGAAAACGCTAAGGTTGCCGCACGCCATGTTCGCCGCGACGGCATGGACTATCTGAAAAAAGCCGAGAAAGACGGCGATATCAGCGAAGATGACCATCGCCGCGAATTTGAAAAAGTTCAGAAACTTACTGATGATACGATCAATATGATCGACAGCTTGCTGAGCGGAAAAGAAGCCGAGATTATGCAGGTCTAGGAGGGCTTCCGCTGTTCGATGCAGAGGAAGACGCAAATATGGGGACGCCCGTTCACGTTGCGATAATCATGGATGGCAATGGTCGCTGGGCGAAGGCTCGCGGCCTGCCGCGTGCCGCTGGCCATCGCGCCGGCGTCGAGGCTTTGCGCGCTACCGTTCGGGTTGCGCCGGATCTCGGCGTGGAATGGTTGACGCTTTACGCCTTCTCTTCTGAAAACTGGTCGCGGCCTCAATCGGAGGTGAGCGACCTAATGGGTTTGCTGAAGCTCTTCATCCGCCGTGATCTGGCCGAATTGCACAAATCCGGGGTGCGTGTGCGCATTATTGGGGGCAGGGAAGGGCTCGCTCCTGATATTCTCGCGCTCCTCGCAGAAGCGGAATCGCTTACCGCGTTAAATTCGAGTCTCAACCTCAATATAGCATTCAACTACGGTAGCCGTGACGAGATCGTGCGGGCGGCTCAGGTTCTCGCTGGGGCAGTAGCGCGCGGCGAAATCTCTCCTGCCGACATCGACGCCGAACGATTTGCTTCTGTGCTGGACACTGCCGGAATGCCTGACCCCGACTTAGTGATTCGCACGAGTGGTGAAATGCGCCTGTCAAACTTCCTCCTTTGGCAAAGCGCCTACAGCGAATTACTCTTTCTTCCGTGCTACTGGCCGGATTTCGGTGCAGCCGATTTCGAAGAGGCGATACGGATGTTTGGCGAGCGGGACCGGCGGTTTGGCGGACGCAAAGCCGGAGCTATTGCGCTATGACGGCTGCCAGCGAACCACGCCAACCGATGAGCAATTTTCAGCTTCGTGTGATCTCCGGGATAGTCCTTGCGGTAGTCGTGTTGTTGTTGACGTGGCGCGGTGGTGGCCCCTTCCGCTTGCTCAGCGTGGTGATCGCCGTGGCTATGTTCGTTGAACTATCCCGAATGTCGCGAAATGAATCCAATTGGTTCAACCAGATCATTGCGGCAATACCTTTTGCAATCGCGATGCTAGGGCTGCTATTTGGTGCGCAAGCGCTGTTCGTATTGCTCATCCTGCTGGCTGGCACCGCGGTCACCTTTCTCCATGCCACGCTTACGAAAACTGATCGCTGGGCTACGGTTGCCATTGCCTATGCGGGGTTTTCGGGAGCCGCGCTTGCGTATCTTCGCGCGGATGACGGGCGCGGTTTGGCCGCGATTCTCTTCCTGTTTGCGGTGGTGTGGGCGACGGATATACTTGCCTATTTCGTCGGGCGAACGATTGGCGGTCCAAAACTTGCTCCGTCCATTTCTCCTGGGAAAACGCGGAGTGGCGCAATTGGCGGACTGATCGGCGGTGCGCTGTCCGCTTTCATCCTCGCGTCGTGGCTAGATTTGGGAAATACGCTACTCTACCTGGGCTTGGCAGTGATTCTTTCGGCATTGTCTCAGATTGGTGATCTGTTCGAATCGTGGGTCAAGCGTCAGCACGGCGTCAAGGATTTCGAGCCAGATCATACCCGGTCATGGTGGTGTGATGGATAGAGTCGATGGGCTCGTGATCGCTGCCATCGCATTATATATTGCGGGCGCAATCGGCGGAGGATTGGATCTTCCGGCGCATGGAATATTCGGTTAGCGCCGATGCAATATCGCGTGGGTTTGTTCACGCCGAGTTGCGGCGGGGGTTCTTTATGCTGCCTTTTCTTTGGCGTCATCCTTGCGTATTCCATTGAAAGAACCAGGCGGCGGAATGGGTGGGTGAATACTTGACGACACTATTCAGCACGGACGGGGTGCTCTTAGGCACGCTCGTCCCATTCATATTTGTTCTCACCGTCGTCGTTTTTGTCCATGAGATGGGCCACTATCTTGTCGGGCGCTGGTGCGGAATCGGCGTCAAGGCCTTCTCCATCGGCTTCGGACCGGAAATCATCGGTTTCAATGATAAACGAGGAACGCGCTGGAAGCTGTCGGCGATTCCCCTCGGCGGATACGTGAAATTCGTTGGCGATATGAATGCCACGAGCACGCCGGATGGCGAAGAGCTCGAAAAACTCACCGAGAGTGAAAGGCGGGTAGCATTCCATACCCAGCCGGTCTGGAAGCGCGCCGCCACCGTTTTTGCGGGTCCGCTGTTCAATTTCCTGCTCACCATCGCCGTTTTTGCTGTGATGTTTTACGCCTATGGACGCACGGTTAGCGAGCCGATGGTTGCAAGCGTACAGCCCGGATCTGCTGCGGAGGAAGCTGGCTTTATGCCCGGAGATCGATTCGTTTCGGTCGATGGAACGACAGTGACCACATTTTCCGATGTGCGCCGGCTTGTTTCGGGCAGAGCAGGCGACCCGCTTGTCTTCGTCATGCATCGCGGCAACAAGGAAGTCAGTCTGGTGGCCACACCGCGGGTGGTGGAACAGGAGGACGCGCTCGGCAACAAGGTGAATGTCGGTGTGATCGGCGTTGTAAACGACGAAAAGCTGGGGCAACCGCGCATCGAGCACTATGGCGCCGTTGGTTCAGTCGTTGAAGGGGTACGCGAAACCGGCACCATCATCGGGCAAACAGGTCAATTTTTAAAACGCTTCGTCATTGGTCGTGAGGATCGGTGCCAACTTGGCGGCCCAGTTAAGATTGCCAAGATTTCGGGACAGGCGGCCAAGTTAGGCTTTGAATGGCTGGTTCAGTTGGTCGCGCTTTTGTCGGTCGGGATTGGTTTTCTCAATCTTTTGCCGATTCCCCCACTGGATGGCGGCCACCTCGTTTTCTACGGAATCGAGGCAATATGGCGCAGACCTGTATCGGAACGCGCAATGGAAGCCGTTTATCGCGCAGGATTTTTCCTGGTGCTGATGTTCATGGGATTCGTGTTCTGGAACGACATTTTCGGGTGCTAGACCGAAAACTAGATCAAAATCGCTGAAAATTGACACAGTATTTACCATAGTGTCGAGTAAGGCGTGACGCGTTTGCCACGCCTCGGCGCTTAGTAAATTGAAATTAACCCGGAGCCTTGCGTGTAGGGAAAATCTCGTTATTACGGGATCGGGAATCCCAGAAAGTCCGGTCTTCTCGCCGTGGGGAATTCGAGAAAAAAAGGTAGTAAGGCCCGATGAAGGCACGTACTCGTTATCTTAGCGCCGCGTCCGCGGTGGCGATGTCCGCCGCGATTGTGCTTCCAGGCGCAGTTGTCGTGGAGTTGGCAACAATCTCTGCAGCCTATGCTGCAGTCGTCCGTAATATTGATGTTCGCGGAAGCGAAGGCATCGATGCGTCTACGGTGCGCAACCAGATCGGCATCCAGCCGGGACAAAACGTTTCCAGTGACGACATAGATGAAGCCGTCAAGCGCCTTTTTGCGACGGGGCTTTATTCCGACGTCAAGGTGAACATTTCCGGCTCCACGCTGGTTGTTCAAGTGTCGGAACACCAGATCGTCAATCAGGTGCTGTTCCAGGGCAATAAAAAGCTCAAGGATGCGCAACTCGCCAACGCGATCCAGTTGAAGCCGCGCTCGGCGTTCTCCAGTGCGCAAATGGAATCTGATGCGCAGAGCGTCAAGGACGCCTATTCGGCTGTTGGCCGCGATGACGCAACAGTGCGTACGCAGGTCATCAACCTTGGCAGCAATCGCGTAAATGTTGTTTTCGAGATCAACGAAGGTGGCCGCACGAAGATTGCTGCGGTGAATTTCAACGGAAACAATGCTTATAGTGATCGTCGTCTTGCGCAGGTTATTTCTACCAAGGCTTCTGGCTATCTTTCCTTCCTTTTCCGTGACGATATCTATAGCGACGATCGCTTGCGCGCAGACGAAGAAGCTCTGCGTCGGTTCTACTTCAATCGTGGCTATGCGGATTTTCAGGTTATTTCGGCAACCGCTGACCTGAATGATGCAACTAACGAATACACGATCAATATCACGGTCGAAGAAGGTGAACGCTATCGCTTTGGTAATATCAGCGTCGAAAGCAGCATCGCGGAAATTGACTCCAATTCGTTGAACTCTGTCGTCGAGACGCGGTCAGGTAGCTGGTACAGCGCGAAAGACGTTGAAGATACGATCATTGCGCTGACCGAGGCGGTGGCCGGTCGGGGTTATGCCTTTGCACAGGTGACACCGCGTGGTGATCGTAACTTCGAGAATCACACCATCGATGTCGTCTACACGATCGATCAGGGTACGCGCGCCTATGTCGAGCGCATCGAAATCCGTGGTAACGACCGCACGCGCGATTACGTTATCCGTCGCGAGTTTGATATCAGCGAAGGCGATGCATTCAATCAGGTCTTGATCCAGCGCGCCAAGCGTAGGCTTGAAAAGCTGGATTATTTCCAGAAGGTCGATATTTCGACGGCGCCAGGCTCGCAGCCGGATCAGGTTGTGCTGGTTGTTGACGTGATTGAAAAGTCAACGGGCGAGTTTGCTATCGGCGCCGGTTACTCGACAGGTGGCGAAACCTCGGGTCCGACGGCTGAAGGCTCAATTACTGAGCGCAACTTCCTCGGCCGCGGTCAGTTTATTCGCCTCTCGGCGGGTGGCGGTGAGAATTCCAAGGATTTCATGTTCTCATTTACCGAGCCATATTTCCTCGGAAACCGCATCTCTGCTGGCTTTGATATATTCCGCACGACGCGCCGTTATACCTATTATGAAAGCGCACAAACGGGCGGCACCGTGCGTTTCGGGTTGCCGATCACGGAATCGATCTCGACGCAGCTCGCGTATACTTATTCCCAAGAGGAATATAGCTATCGAGATACCTGCGATCCGAACGGTGACGGTATACCGGATGCAAGCTGCGCCGCGAATCTGTCTCAGGCCGTTATTCAGGCTATCGATCTCAGCCAGGAGTCGCCTTGGGTTAAGTCTGCCGTTAGCGGAACGATTGTTTATGACACAATCGACGACAAGAAGAACCCGCGCGATGGTTTGTACGGTACATTCACTACGGAATATGCCGGACTTGGTGGGGATGCCGATTATCTGAAGCTCACTGCACGTGCGCTGGCCTATAAGACGCTCAACGAAGAACTGGACATAGTCGGTCTTGTTTCTGTGGGTGGCGGACACATCATGGCCAATGGCGACGATGGTCTCCGCATCTTCGATCAGTTCAAGAGCAGCAACCGCATCATTCGCGGCTTCGATTATAACGGCATTGGCCCTTATGATGCGAATGTAGATGATCCGGAAGAGAACCATCTTGGTGGCACGAGCTACATCAATGCGTCCGTGGAAGCGCAATTCCCGCTACCGCTGGTGCCGGAAGCGCTCGGCTTGCGTGGCGCCGTGTTCGCGGACGCCGCAACGCTCTATGGCAGCGATATTCAGGTTGCCGGAGTAAATGTTCAAGGCGACGACATGAAGTGGCGCGCATCGGTTGGTCTTGGCTTGCTATGGGCGTCTCCATTCGGTCCGCTTCGGGTTGACTATGCAATCCCGGTCGCGAAGGAAGAGTACGACGAAGTTCAGGAATTCAGCTTCGGCGTGTCCACAAAGTTCTAAGGTGCGGGCGCCTAGGCGCCCGTCAGAACGACAGGTTCGCATGACCACCGACTTTTTCGTTCCTTCGCGGCGCTTCACCGTGGGTGATGTGGCGCGCCTGATTGGCGCGTCGCTACCGGAAGGCGTTGAGCAGGGTGCCGAGATTACAGGTCTGGCAAAGGCTGAAACGGGCGGTATCGGAACGCTAGTTTTTGTTGAGGGCCGAAAACACGCTCCGCTCCTCAAAGAATTGGCTGCAACTGCAGTCCTCTGCCCACCTGATTTCGTCAGCGAGGTGCCTTCGGGAACGGTAGCCATCGCCCATCGCCGTCCTCAGCTTGCATTCGCGCGGATTGGACGTGAAATGTTCCCGGCGTCGGCCATTCCCGGTCAGTTGACCGATGAACGGAGCGTATCGCCGCAAGCTACGATCGCTTCCTCGGCTGCGATAGAAGATGGAGCGATAATCGAGGCAGGCGCCGTCATTGGGCCGGATGTCGCCATCGGCGCGGGCACCGTTATTGCACCGAACGCCGTTGTCGGTCGCGGATGCAAGATCGGGCGAAATGGCTACATCGGTCCAAACGCCTCCGTTCAATATGCACTAATTGGCGACCGTGTAACGATTCATGGCGGTACGCGCATCGGTCAGGATGGCTTCGGGTTTGTGTTTGGCGAAAAAGGCCCCGAGCGCATGCCGCAACTCGGTCGTGTCATTATTCAGGATGATGTCGAGATTGGCGCAAATTCCACCGTGGACCGCGGTGCTCTTGACGATACGATCATTGGTGAAGCTAGCAAAATCGACAATCTGGTTCAGGTCGCACACAACGTGAAGATAGGACGCGGCTGCGTCATTGCGGGTCATTGCGGATTGTCAGGATCGGTCACGCTTGGCGACTATGTAATGCTGGGAGGGCGTGTAGGCATTGCAGACCACGTCACTATTGGCTCGCGTGTTCAGATTGCCGCCGCGTCAGGCGTCATGGATAATATTCCCGATGACGCGCGGTGGGCTGGTGCACCTGCCGTTCCGGTAAGAGATTTTTTCCGCCAGGTATCAGCCATCCGCAAGCTGGCGGGGCGCAAATCAGGAGATGCGCATGAGTGAATCGGGTTCAAAGCTTGAGGCGGTCGATATATTGAAGCTGCTGCGGCTTTTGCCGCATCGCTATCCGCTGCTTCTGGTCGACCGAATCGTGGAAATCGACGGCGATGATTCAGCGATAGGAATAAAGAACGTTACGTTCAACGAGCCGCATTTTCAGGGGCATTTTCCTGATCATCCGGTCATGCCGGGCGTGCTCATCATCGAAGCAATGGCGCAGACAGCCGGTGCGATCTGCGTAAATTCAAGCGGAGCCGACAAGCCGACACTGGTCTATTTCATGACCATTGATAACGCGAAGTTCCGTCGCCCGGTGGTGCCGGGCGATAGGCTGGAAATCCATGTTCGCAAGACAAAGAAGCGCGGGAACATTTGGCGCTTTGCGTGTGAGGCGATGGTCGATGGCGCAAAAGCTGCCGAGGCGGAGATTTCCGCGATGATCTCGCCAAAGACGGAATAGCATATGCCAGCAGGCGCTACGATCCACCCCAGCTCCGTTGTGGAACCGGGTGCGAAAATCGGAAATGGATCGGCTATCGGTCCTTTTTGCCATATTGGGCCTGCTGTGGTCATTGGCGAAAATGTAAAGCTTTCCAGCCATGTGTCGATAACCGGAGCGACTTCGCTTGGTGACAATTGCCGTGTTTATCCACACGCGGCGCTTGGCGAGGAGCCACAAAATCTCGCGCATAAGGGCGGCGCCACCACCCTGACTATCGGCGCTGGAACAACGATCCGAGAATCAGCGACGATCCATGCCGGATCGGATTCCAGTCGAGGGTATACGTCAGTCGGCGCAAACTGCTTCATAATGGCCTACTGCCACATCGCGCATGATTGCATTGTTGGTGACAACGTCATCATGGCAAATGGAGCGACGCTGGCCGGTCACTGTGAGATCGGAGACAATGTCACCATCGGCGGCTTGACTGCGGTGTTGCAGTTCGTGCGTGTCGGCAACAATGCATTTCTCGCGGGCATGTCGGGCATTTCCGGTGACGTTATTCCA
Organism: Mesorhizobium sp.; assembly: GCA_049840935.1. Taxonomy (GTDB): domain Bacteria; phylum Pseudomonadota; class Alphaproteobacteria; order Rhizobiales; family Rhizobiaceae; genus Mesorhizobium_G. The sequence continues at coordinate 184,557 of JASGJA010000018.1, read as the reverse complement.
TACGGCATGGCACAAGGAAATCTCGCCGATCTTCGCGGGTTGAATATTGTCGGCATGCGGCGATCTGGAATGAGCAAGGATGATATTCGAAAGGTCCGGGAAGCGTATTTGACGATTTTCGACCGCTCACGCCCTTTGGCGGAAAATCTGCAGATTGCTCGCGATGCATTTGCCGACTCGCCGCTTTCCATGCGCATCGTCGATTTCTTGAGCATTCGCGGCAAGCGATACTTCGTTACGCCGCCAGTTAAGGGCGGTGATGCTGACGCGCCCGAATCCGATGGTTAGCTCTGCGGAGAATAAGCCAGTTACCGCTATCATCGCGGGCGGCGGTCGGCTGCCAATCGATCTCGCAAAATCGCTGATTTCCCGCGGTTCTCCGATATATGTTGTCATGATTGCGGGAGAGGTTGAAAACCCGGAAGCTTTTGCGACCTTCCCACACACCACAATCGAACTTGAGGCAGCAGGCGGTGTCCTTTCGCATTTGCGGTCGCGCGGCGTAAGCCAGTTGGTATTTGCTGGAACGGTCGCGCGAAGACCACGCCTACTTGCAATGCGGCCCATATTGCCGCTTTTGGCAGTTTTGCCCAAGCTGATGACCGCGCTGGGTAGGGGGGACGATGCCTTGTTGAGAAGCCTTGTCGCTCATGTGGAAGGTCACGGAATCAAGGTGCTCGGCGCGCACGAAATTCTGCCAGAACTTCTTGTACCTGAAGGAGTTCACACGAAAAGGCGTCCCACAAAGAGCGATATGCGCGATATTGAGGCGGCGTTAGCGGCAGCCCGCGCAATCGGTATTTTGGACATCGGGCAGGCGGCAATTGCAATCGGTGGGAGGGCAATTGCGCTGGAAGGGGTTGAAGGCACTGATGGGCTGCTGGATCGCGTTGCGAAGCTGCGTGATCATGGGCGGTTGGCAGGAAAGACCGGCGGTGTTCTGGTCAAGAGCGTAAAGCCCGGTCAGGAATGGCGGACAGACCTGCCGGGCATTGGGGTCCAAACAGTGGATGGTGCATCTACAGCGAAGCTAAATGGCATCGCCGTGGTTGCCGACTCGACTCTTGCAATGGGGTTCAAAGAAATCATCGAACGTGCTGATTCTTTGGGAATATTTGTCATGGGACTGCACGCGGAGCAAAAGGTTTGAGCCGTCCCCTCAAGCTCGCCGTAATAGCTGGAGAGGAATCTGGCGAATTGCTTGCGTCTGACCTGGTTAGAGCAATCCAAGCGAAGACCGCACGAAATGTTGAACTGATCGGGGTCGGCGGTCACGAGCTATCAACACTTGGTCTGAAATCGCTTTTTCCTTCCGGTGATATTGCGCTGATGGGGTTCAGCGCGATTGTAAAGGACTTGCCGCGTTTGATCTATCGGATTGGATCCACAGCCCGGCATATAGCTGCCGAGCAACCAGACTGCCTGATAACGGTCGACAGCCCCGATTTTAATCTGCGAGTTGCCGCGAAAGTCCGGGCCGCAGCTCCGCAAATCCCGATTGTGCATTATGTTTGTCCAAGCGTTTGGGCCTGGCGACCGGGTAGGGCGCACGCGATGCGCCCGCATGTGGACCATATTCTTTGTCTGCTGCCTTTTGAACCTGCCGAGCTGGCCCGTCTAAACGGGCCACCGGGCACCTTTGTCGGGCACCGCCTCTCGCATCATCCCGGTGTTCTGCATGCTGCGCGCATGCAGAATGAACGGCAACCGCGCAATGCTGAAACGCCAGCAAAATTGCTACTTCTGCCGGGTTCCCGGAAGGGAGAGGTGCGTGCGTTGATAGAGTCGTTCAGACAAACCATCGAAATCTTGTGCGCTCGCGGGCGACCACCCGAATTGTTTCTGCCAACCGTCTCGAACGTGGCAAATTTGGTGCAAGAGGCGGTTAGCAGTTGGCCTGAAAAGCCCAGAATTCTCTTGGATCAGGGTGAAAAGTGGCGTGTTTTCGGCGAGGCAGATGCCGCGCTGATCGCGTCAGGCACTGTAGCTCTTGAGCTTGCCCTGTCGGACGTGCCTATGATTTCCACCTACAAGCTCGATCCGGTAGCCCGGTTAGCACGGAGATTGGTAACTGCGTGGTCAGCTTCGCTTCCCAATCTCATCGCCGATCGAGTCGTTGTTCCTGAGTATATCGACGAAATGCTGCGTCCTGCCTATGTGGCCCGGCAATTGGAAGCACTGATCAACGATACAGCTTTTCGTCGTTGGCAGAAGGAAGGCTTCCGTGAAATTAGAGATCGGATGCGCACGGAGCGACCGTCTGGCGAGATTGCCGGGGATGTTATTTTGCAATTGGTCTTTATCAACCAAAGACAGCTACAGCTGATTTGATGATGATGCCGCCATGCAGGCTTCGGCGCATTTGACGCCCCGTCGCGGCGCGCAAGACGCTGACGATTTGCACGGCCGGCGGTATCCGTGACCACAGGGTTCGGATGGTTTCGCGACCATGCCGCGTCTTGCGCACGGCATTGCCTGTGATGATACGCTGAGACCAGCGAAAGCCGATCTCATGAAAATAGAGATCGGCATGCTGCGGGCTGATGTGGTGAAATACGCCGGCGATCGTGCGGCGAACGCGTGAATTGAATCCTTCGGCCGAATTGACGTGAGTTGCATCGCGAACATACTCGCCACTGGAATGCTTCACGGTCTCATGCTTGGCGAAGCTTTCGCCAATGGGCATGAATGCTTTCCACTCGTCACTCATCAAATGGGCTTCCAAGTCGATCTGCTCTTCCATGACGCGTTCGCTTGCCCGTGAAGAAAGATCCGCCACGACCGTGGCTCGCGCATCACCCGCGGACGTGCCAGGCGTGTTGTCGCTTGGCCGCTGTACCATTGCCAGGACCGGTGCTTTATCCGTATTCACTTGGCCTTTCCGGCCTCGCCCGGGCGGCGGATCGTCCGGGCGCTTCTTTTGGCGACCACCAAGATAGAAATGATCAACCTCGACCGTGCCGTCGAGCACATGCTCTCGCGCCATCATCAGGCGTAGGGCATGTCCCATCCGCCAAGCCGTCGGCTGGCTTACCCCAACGATTTCTGCCAAACGTATAGAGGACATGCCTTTGTCCGATTGCAGGATCAGCCACATCGCCTTCAACCAAACACGCAGGGGAAGCTTTGTCGAATGCAGCGGCGTGTGCGTCGTTACGGTGAACTGGAACCGGCAATCGCCGTTTGAACACTGATATAGTCCTGGTCGGGCCCGCCGCTTTCCCATGTCCCGACCGGCTATCGCGATTGAGCGCTTGTAACCGCAGGCGGGACAGATCCTGCCATTCGGCCACACCATGCCTTCCAGCAGCCGCCGACAATGATCCTCGTCGCGAAAAGCCTCAATCATGTCTTCCATAGTCCGAATGTTGGAAAGTGCCGCAAGCACCGTTTCAGCCATTTCTGTCTCCCGGATAACATACCGGAGAATCCCATTGAAACCTATCAAACACAAGCGGAATACTGTCTTTGGTTGATAAAGACCTTGCAATTAATTGCAGAACAAAAACAGAAGGCGTCGCATTAATTGCGACGCCTTCGAGATTATGTGCTTTTTATAAAAATTAGCGCTTGGCGATAGGTACGTAATCGCGTTCCGCCGCGCCGGTATACAACTGGCGCGGGCGACCGATCCTCTGTTGCGGATCTTCGATCATTTCCTTCCACTGCGCAATCCAGCCAACCGTACGCGCCAGCGCGAAAAGAACAGTGAACATCGTGGTCGGGAAGCCAAGTGCTTTCAAGGTAATTCCCGAATAGAAGTCGATATTGGGATAGAGTTTCTTGTCGATGAAATACTCATCCGTAAGCGCAATTCGTTCGAGCTCCATCGCGACATCAAGAAGTGGATCGTCCTTGATTCCAAGTTCACCTAGCACTTCATGCGTGGTCTTTTGCATGATCTTGGCGCGCGGGTCATAGTTCTTGTAAACGCGATGACCGAAACCCATCAGGCGGAAGGGATCGTTCTTGTCCTTTGCGCGGGCGATGAATTCAGGGATGTGATCGACACTGCCGATTTCGCCAAGCATGTTCAGGGCGGCTTCGTTTGCGCCGCCGTGGGCCGGTCCCCAAAGGCAGGCAATACCAGCGGCAATGCAAGCAAATGGATTTGCACCGGACGAACCTGCAAGACGAACAGTGGACGTTGAGGCGTTTTGCTCGTGATCTGCGTGCAATATGAAAATGCGGTCCATCGCGCGGGCGAGAACCGGGTTTACCTTATATTCCTCGCAAGGCACCGCAAAGCACATGTGGAGGAAGTTTGCCGCGTAGCTCAGCTCATTCTTCGGATAAACGAAGGGCTGGCCGATGTGATATTTGAAGGCCATTGCCGCGATGGTAGGCATCTTCGCAATCAGCCGCATGGACGCAATCATGCGCTGATACGGATCGGAGATATCCGTGGAGTCATGATAGAACGCCGACAGCGCGCCAACCACGCCGCACATAACCGCCATCGGGTGTGCATCGCGACGGAAACCGGTGAAAAAGCGCGACATCTGTTCATGCACCATTGTGTGGCGCGTTACTCGATAATCGAAATCTTCTTTCTGGCTTTTGGTCGGAAGCTCCCCATAAAGCAGCAGGTAGCAGACTTCGAGAAAGTCGCCATGCTCGGCCAACTGTTCGATGGGATAGCCTCGATGCAACAGCACGCCCGCATCGCCATCGATAAAAGTAATCTTGGACTCGCAACTGGCTGTTGAGGTGAACCCAGGATCGTAAGTGAATGCGCCAGTGTCCTTATAGAGGGCAGCAATGTCGATGACCTCCGGTCCGACAGTGCCTTGCTTCACCTTGAATTCATGAGTTTTCCCATCAAAATCCAGCTTCGCAATCGAGTTGGTCATGGCAAACTCCCTTCAGGCATGACGCGCCAAAACCGGACAGAATATCCAAGGCGCGATAATAGAATTCTAAAGCGTTGCAATAGCGGATAGCACACCACCGCAGGTGCCGAGCAATGCGACACCGGTTCGCAATGTTGCACCGCAATAGCTTGATATCAATAGGCAATAAGTCAATGAAACTGTCCTAATCGATTTGATCCGATATGCGCGCCAGACTTTCGTCGCGCCCCAGAACGGCCAGTACATCGAATACGCCGGGAGAGGTTGTACGCCCTGTCAGGGCTGCTCGCAAAGGCTGAGCGGTGGCGCCGAGCTTGATGCCAGAATCTTCCGCGAAGGCGCGGATGGCAGCTTCGGCGGAAGCGGCACTCCACTCATTCTCCGCAACGGCTTTGAGTCGTTCCGAAGCCCCGGCGAGCGTCTCCTTTGCTTGGAGTGTAAGCACCGCAGCAGCCTTGTCATCCAGCGAAAGGGGCCGCTGCGCGAAAATAAACCCGGCTCCATCGGCGAGTTCGACCAATGTTTTCGCGCGCTCTTTCAAACCCGACATCGCAGCCAAAAGCTGCCCCTTGCGATGTGCATCGAGTTCATCGCGCATCTTTTGCCCGTTTGGCAGAAATGGCAGGGTTTCGATCAGTCGCTGCAGCAGTTCTTCATCTGCCATCTGCCGCATGTGAATCCCGTTTAGTGCCTCCAGCTTCGCAAAATCAAAACGGGCCGCACCTTTATTGACGTCATCAATGTCAAACCACTCGGTCATTTGCGCAATGGACATGACCTCATCATCGCCGTGACTCCATCCCAGCCGCGCGAGGTAGTTCAGCAAGGCCGGGGGGAGATAACCCATCTCTCGATAGGCCTCGACGCCTAGCGCGCCGTGGCGCTTTGAAAGCTTCGCGCCATCGGCGCCATGAATAAGCGGAATATGGGCCATGATCGGTACATCCCACCCCATGGCATTGTAAATTACGGTCTGGCGGGCCGCGTTTGTAAGGTGATCATCGCCGCGAATAATATGCGTAACACCCATATCGTGATCGTCCACGACAACGGCGTGCATATAGGTCGGGTTTCCATCTGAACGCAGAATAATGAAATCGTCGAGATCCTTGTTCGGGAAGCGCACATCGCCCTGAACACGATCATGCACTATCGTCTCGCCCTCGGTCGGCGCTTTAATGCGAATTGCACCTTTCGCGCCAGCAGGAGCCTCGGAGGGATCACGGTCGTGCCAGCGGCCGTCATAGCGTGGCGGACGGCCCTCGGCGCGAGCTCTCTCGCGCATCTCGTTCAATTCCTCCGGGGTGGCGTAACAGTAGTACGCCTTGCCCGCCTGTACGAGTTCTTCCGCCACTTCGCGGTGACGTGCAGCTCGCGCAAACTGAGAAATAGGCTCGCCATCCCATGTCAGGCCAAGCCACTTCAAGCCGTCCAAAATAGCGCGAGTGGCGTCGTCGGTCGACCTTTCGCGGTCAGTGTCCTCAATGCGCAGCAGCATCTTGCCGCCCATACGTTGCGCATAGAGCCAGTTGAACAAAGCGGTTCGCGCCCCGCCAATGTGCAGGTAGCCGGTGGGTGAAGGTGCAAAACGCGTGACGACCGTTTCGGGCATGGTTCTTCCGATTTCTGTATATATAGCCAAGCAATTTCTAATATATGCGTGGCCATTCGCTGGCGCTCATGTAGCATAGGCCCCCAGTGGTGCAAGGGGTTGGCGTAACGGCAGAGGAGCGTGATGACCGCACAGCCCTTCGCGGCGAACGCAGCTATTTCACAACCTTCAACCGGAGAAGCTGCTGATGGATCGCATCGCGAACTGACCTATCCAAAGCTTCGAAAGCTATCGTTTTCCGAAAGAGTGCGTCGTGCAATAGTTAGCTTTTTTGAACATACGCGGCGTGCAGCGTTGCTGGATCGCGAACGCGGTACGCTTCATTTGTTTGTCCCTGTTGCGATGGGGTGTGGCGCGCTCGGATATTTCCACGCTACTTCGGAGCCAGACTGGATACAGCTTGCTCTATGGGTGGCTGTGTCCATGGCACTGGCGCGCGCCACTCGTTCGAGGCCAGTGTGGCATTTCCTAGCCATAGCAGCGGCGCTCGTCGCACTTGGCGCTTTGCTTGCCAAAGTTGAAGTCTATCGGGCTGGCACAAAGATTCTGGGCGGCGAGATATCCACGCAATTGACGGGCGACATATTGAATGTCGATTATCTGGCGAACGGTCGCGTTCGACTCGTTTTACGCGTGGTAAAAACCGAACGCCCAACGCTTCGGTACCAGCCTGATGTCGTTAGGCTCTCCACTGCAAAGCCAAAGGATACGCTCTGGGTAGGCGCGCGGATTTCCGGCGTTGTAAAGCTGCATCCTCCCTCCGGACCTGTATTGCCCGGCGGTTACGATTTTTCGTTTGAAAGCTATTTCGACGGCATTGGAGCAAATGGATATTTTCTCACTTCACCACGACTCGTGGCCTCAACAGATAGCGGGCATCTTTTTGCATCGCTTGAGAACGTCCGGAATCGAATTGCAGAACGCATTCGCAGCGCTGTTGCGGGGCCGGAAGGCGAGATTGCAGCCGCACTGATTGTAGGCGTGCGCGCAGGCATTCCCGAAGAGATAAACGACTCCCTACGGCGTACAGGCTTGGCGCATATATTGTCCATTTCTGGTTTACACATGGCGCTGGTCGCAGGCATCGCAATGGGTGGCTTGAGATGCATGCTTGCATTATCTCCCAATTGGGCATCCCGTCATTCAACGAAGAAGTACGCGGCATTTGGAGCCCTGCTACTCGTATTTCTCTATCTGCTCATATCAGGCGGTGATGTTGCTGCTCAACGAAGCTTTGTGATGTTGGCTATTATGCTGTTTTCGATGATCGTAGATCGCCGAGCACTTTCAATGCGCAACCTGGCCATCGCCGCAGTGATAGTGCTGGTTATATCACCGCATGAAATCGTTGGGCCAAGTTTTCAGATGTCGTTCGCTGCTACGGCAGCTCTAGTGGGCGCCTATTCGATCTGGGCGACATCTAAACCAGCCTGGATGGCGAGAATGCGACCCCATAAGAATGATCCCCTTGTTTCAAAGATACTGCGTTCAGCAGTTTTGCTGCTGTTCGGAACGATCTCCACCGCACTGATCGCTGGATTTGCTACGGCGATATTTGGTGCATGGCATTTTCAGCGCGTATCCCCGTTGAGCCTGTTCGCAAATCTCGCAGTGTCGCCAATCGTTTCAATTATTGTGATGCCGTTCTCGCTCTTGGCGATGATGACGATGCCGTTTGGTCTGGAGCGGTACTTTCTTCTTCCTGTGGGTGAGGGGTTGAGCGCGATGATCGCAATATCTGACTGGCTATCAGCGCGCTCACCATTTGACGCGGTGGGTTTGATACCGGGCGTTTCTGTAGTCTGGCTGACCGGGGCATTATTGGCGGCGACGATACCGACTACCCGCCTGCGCCGGATATCTCCTATTCTGGCGTTAGCAGGCATCTGGACAATGGTTCATCCAACGCAACCAGATATTCTTGTCTCGGAAGATGCTCAACTGATCGCGATGCGGGGTGACGATGGGACAGTTCTCTTGAACAAGCGGCTATCGAACAGCTTTACGCTTGACGCGTGGAAACGCGCGCTGGTCGCCGACTACGTAACTGCGCCAACGCATTTGCTTAATGTATCGAAGGAAGTTGAGAAACTTGGCCTTGGTTTAAAACAGAACAATCAGCGCCTTTCGCCCAAACGCCAAATTCAGGAGGAGAATCTCTCCCAGAGCGAAATCAATGCTTTACTGACAAAAAGTTCTCCAAAGGCATTTTTGTGCGCGGGAAGTTTTTGCATCGTGGAACATCGTTCTGGGGCGATAATTGTCATCGCGATAAATTCAAGCATTCCTCCGGAAATCTGCGCGGTTGCCGATCTGATTATTCTTCAAGTGCCCAATAAAGGAACACTGTGTCCGCGAAACAGGGCAACGATTGTTGATTCAGTATCGCTCGCCCGCAAAGGCGTGGCGGCAATTCACTTTTCATATACAGATCAATTAGCTGTCCCGAAGGCCGAGGTGGACTTCGCTATCGCTGAACCGTATCGCCCTTGGCACAGCCAGCGCGCCTTTTCGAGAGCCGCGCGTGGCTTGCCGCCATATAAAGCTGCCAAACGAAAGATTCGGCCAATCGACGCCGCAGGCGATAACCGAGAATGATCTAGTAAACGCGAATGAGCCCGACCAGTCGCCCCTGAACTTTGACGCGATCCGGCGGAAATATTCTTGTCTCGTACGCAGGGTTCGCCGCTTCCAGCGCAATCGAGGCACCCTTCCGCCGGAACCGCTTCAATGTCGCTTCCTCGTCGTCCACCAAAGCGACAACGATATCACCGGGGCTCGCAGAATTCGTCTGGCGTATGACGACCGTGTCACCATCAAATATTCCCGCCTCGATCATTGAGTCCCCTTTGACTTCGAGGGCGAAATGTTCACCGCCTGAAATCATCCCGGGTGGAACAGCTATGCTGTGGGTCGGATTTTGGATTGCATCAATCGGCACGCCGGCCGCAATACGTCCCATTACCGGCACAGAAACGCCCGTTTCGTCATTGCTGGCTTGGTGGCGGTGCAAAGGCGCGGCAGGGGGCTTGCCCAAGGAGCCTTCGATGACGCTGGGCGAAAATTTCTTTGGGCTGCCTAATCCTGGCGCAATGGAGTCGGGAAGTCGAAGCACTTCCAGCGCACGCGCCCGGTTCGGCAAGCGACGAATGAAGCCTCGTTCCTCAAGAGCGGTGATAAGGCGATGAATGCCGGACTTGGATGCAAGGTCGAGCGCTTCCTTCATTTCATCGAACGAAGGGGGAATGCCAGCCTCCTTGAGACGTTCGTGTATAAAAATGAGAAGCTCGTGTTGCTTGCGCGTTAGCATTCTGGGCTCCACCAAAAGGAATCAGACGGAAAACAAATCAGGAACAATCACTATCTGTTCCATTTGTGTTCTGCAACCGTTTAACTTTCGATGAAGCAAATGATTTCTGTGGGGCTCAATTCGCCCGTGCGTCAATTCATGATCGGTATGCGAGAACTGAAAATTCGTGAACAACGCACAGTTGTTTCAATTGCTCGCTATAGAGGTTGAAAATATTAAGAAGCTAAAAAATATAATACTAATACTTGAGCACACGCCTTTGTGAGCTTATATTTTTTGCTGGTCAGGAGAGGAAATGACCGGGAGGCTTGTAGCAGTTTGTTGATGACACTCGATCCCGCAAGGCGACTGGCTACGGGAGGTTATGATCGGAGTCGTGCATCGTATTTCAGTCAGACGAGCCCAGCGTGAACAATTGAATAATAAAGGATAACGTGCATGACAAAATCGCAAGCCAGATCGTCCGAAACGCTGCCATTGCTCTACAAGGAGCCGGTTGTACTCCGTTTCGAGGACCATAAACGAAAGGCTTTGCTGCCGCTGGAGAACTATCGGTTCAGTGAAAATGTGGTAGCTATTCCTCTTCTCGCAAGTGAATTCATCCATGCGGTAAGGCATTACCCAATCATATTTTCAGATAGCGAGAATCCCTCTCCTTTGGCAGTCGTCGGATTAAATGACGGAAAGAATCTCTTTATTACCGAAGAGGGTAATTGGCGTGCGGGAGCGTATGTTCCAGCATACCTTCGTCGCTATCCTTTTATCGTTACGGAGGTCGTGGACAGTGGACAGCAGTTTCTGGCAATCGACGCCGGATCGGAGCGGTTTGCCGATATAGATGCGAGAGAAGACAGTCAGCCATTGTTTGATGAACTGGGCGGATCGACAGAACTTGCTGAACAGGCAATCACATTTTGCCAAGCCTTTCATGTCGACCATCTCAGAAGCGAAGCATTCGGACTCGCACTCAAGGAAAATGATCTCTTGATGCCTCGTCAGGCCGCTATGCAATTTTCCGAGAACGACAAGTTCACGATGGAGGGGTTCAGCACGGTTGATGCGAAGAAATTCCAAGCGCTTACGAACCCGACATTGCTGCAGGAATGGCATGCAAACGGTTGGCTTAACGCAATTTCTCTGCATCTAGCTTCTGTGCAAAATTGGGAGTCGCTGCTTCGTCTCAAGGCGGAGCGCGAGCAAAAGTCAGAGCAGAAGGCTGCTTGAGGCCGATAAAATAATCTGGGCTGCGTTCATGTGAAAATGGGGCAGCTCGCGATTTTTCTCAGAAGATTGAGATCAGCGCAGTATCAATAGGCGACATGGCTCCCCTGCCGCTGCGGCAGGGGCACCGGGTTTGCGGATGATTGCGGCATTTGCGTTTGCCAATATTCGCAGCATTGACGAATCCTGCGTATCAAATGGCGTGGCGTGATATACGCCGTTCACCGCTTTTGCGTATGCGCGAACATAGTCCTGCCTTATGTCATTGGCAGGCATTGGCACATCAAGCACTGCATCATGTTCAGAGGCGGCGGCGGGCAATCCAGCTAGCGCCCGGACGAGTGGCTTCAGGAAAAGATGAGAGCAAATCAGGCTTGAAACTGGATTTCCCGGCAGACCGAGGCAGCGGGTTTCACCCAGTTTACCGAACATAAGCGGCTTACCCGGTCGCATCGCGATTTTCCAAAAATCGAGATCGATTCCGAGATCAACAAGAACCCCATTGACCAGATCGTGGTCGCCAACTGAGGCGCCGCCAAGGGTAACGATGACGTCCGCGCCAGCAGCAAGGGCCTTTTCGACGAATGATTTTATTTCCGCTCGGTCGTCACGGGCGATGCCGAGATCGAGCACCTGACCGCCGGCGCGCGATACGATAGCCCCGACACCATAAGCGTTGGAAGAAATAATTTGGTCTGGCCCCGGCTCGCTTCCAGGTAGGAGCAACTCGTCTCCGGTCGCGATCAAAGCGACCAGCGGCTTTTTCCAGACTTTGAGATCAGCGTGATTTCCAGCTGCGGCAAGCGAAAGAGCTGCGGGATCAAGCACACGACCTGCTTCCAGCAGCGTATCGCCTGTTGCGAAATCGAGACCGCGTCGCCGAATGTGCCGACCAGGCGCGGAGCCTTCCAGAATCTCGACCACAGTTTCGCTTAGGCGGTTGGTGTTTTCCTGAATGACGACAGTGTCAGCGGCAGGGGGCACGGGAGCACCCGTGAAAATTCGGATGGCCTGTCCCGGTTGCAACTCGCCCGTGAACCCGGACCCAGCGGCCGAGGTTCCCACAATTTCGAGCTTCGCCGGAAGGTTTGACAGGTCCGCTGCTCGAACGGCGTATCCATCCATGGCGGATGCATCGAACGGCGGCTGCGTGCGTCTCGCGAGGACCGGTTGCGAGAGCACACGACCGCTTGCATCGTGAAGGGCGACCAGTTCTTCCGCGCGGGGATTTGCTTTGTCCAGAACCCGGGCGAGCGCGGCTTCGACTGGCAGCAAAGACATCATTCGCCTCGGCGATAGTGGCCGGATTTGCCACCACTCTTTTCAACGAGTTGAACACCGGAAATGACCATGCCTCGATCGATTGCTTTCGCCATATCGTAAATCGTGAGGCACGCGACAGACGCCGCAGTAAGCGCCTCCATCTCGACCCCGGTCTTGCCCGTTACACGGGCAACAGCGGTTACGCGAAATCCCGGAAGTTCGCGGTCGGCGGAAATATCGACCGAAACCTTATTGAGCAGGAGAGGATGACAAAGCGGGATCAACTCATGGGTCTTTTTTGCAGCCATGATGCCCGCGATCCGCGCAGCAGCGAGTACGTCGCCCTTTTGCGCGTTCCCTTCAAGGATCATGTTTAGCGTCTCGTCGCGCATCGCGATGCAACCTTCAGCAACGGCGATGCGATGTGTCTCAGCCTTCTCACCCACATCAACCATATTGGCTTGGCCGTCGCCGTCGAGGTGCGTGAGGCGCATCGTCAGGCGCTCACTCGATTGGCAGGCTTGTCCAAGCCCAGCAGAGTGCGGGTTGCACTCTTCACATCGTCCACGCGCATCAGGCTTTCGCCGACGAGGAATGTGCTGATGCCGTAAAGTTCGAAGTCGCGCGCAGTCGGCATTGGTAAAGATGCCGCTTTCGCTTACCAGCAAATGCGTATCTGGCACCATGCTTGCCAATTGCTCCGATGTTTCGAGGTTTACATGAAAGGTACGGAGATCACGATTGTTGATGCCTATCAGGCGCGACTGCAGTTTCAAAGCGCGCTCCATCTCGGCGGCATTGTGCACCTCAACCAGCACATCCATTCCGAGATCGAACGCCGTGTCTTCGAGCGCGCGCGCCTCGTCGTCGGTCACGCTTGCCATTATGATGAGGATGCAGTCGGCACCCCAAGCACGCGCCTCAAAGACCTGATAGGGCTCGAAAAGGAAATCCTTGCGCAAGGCGGGTAAAGCGACGGCACTGTGCGCCGCGATCAGAAAATCAGGCGCACCTTGGAATGAAGGTGCATCCGTCAGCACCGACAAGCATGCGGCGCCGCCAGCTTCATATGCCTTTGCAAGGGCAGGGGGATCAAAATCGGGGCGGATCAATCCCTTGGATGGGCTGGCTTTTTTGATCTCGGCGATAAGACCAATCAAACCCTCGCTTCGCTTTCGAAGCAGTGCCTTCAAAAATCCACGCGGCGCGGGTGCTTCCTTAGCCATCAAAGCAATGTCTGCGGGTGAAATGCGCGATTTAGCTGCTTCTATTTCCTCGCGCTTGTAAGCCTCGATTTTGCGCAGAATGTCAGCCATTGGAGTTTGAAACCTCCACGAGCTTTTCCAAGGTCGCTCGCGCTTTGCCGGTGTCGATCACCTCAGCAGCTTTCGCAACACCGTCCTTAAAACTGGTCGCAACACCGGCGACCAGAAGACCCGCGCCCGCATTCATCAAAACAGTATCGCGGTAGGCACCCGGTGCACCGTCCAGAAGGGCACGCAGCGCTTCGGCATTTGCAGCAGGGTCAGCACCGCGAAGCGCTTCCTTGGAATAAAGAGGCAATCCCACCTCTGACGGTTGAACGGTGAAATTGCGCACTTCTCCGCCGATTAGTTCAGCCACCAGTGTTTCGCCGGTCGCTGTTATTTCGTCGAAACCATCACCATGCACGACCCAAGCGCATTCCGTGCCCAACGCTCGCAACGCTTCTGCGATGGGAGTGACCCATTCGGGCGAAAATACACCAACGAGTTGGCGACGGACGCCAGCAGGGTTGGATAGCGGGCCAAGAAGATTAAAAATAGTCCGCGTGCCAAGTTCGACGCGCGTCGGTCCCACATGGCGCATGGCAGGATGGTGAGAGGGCGCGAACATAAAGCCGATGCCCGCCTGATTGATGCACTTGCTGATCTGAGCAGCATCAATGTCAAGCTTCACGCCGAGCGCCGTCAATACATCTGCCGAACCAGTTTGCGAAGAGAGGTTGCGATTGCCATGCTTGGCAACGGGCACGCCGGCACCTGCGATTACAAAAGCCGAGGCCGTGGATATGTTGAGGCTGTGCTGGCCGTCGCCACCCGTGCCAACGATGTCGATCGCCGTTTCAGGCGCATCCACACGCACCATTTTATCGCGCATCGTGGATACGGCTCCGCCGATTTCATCAATGGTCTCGCCGCGCACGCGAAGCGCCATCAAAAATCCGCCGATTTGTCCGGGTGTTGCATCGCCGGACATGATGATGCCAAACGCATCCTTCGCCTCGTCAAAGGAGAGTGTTGCGCCCGAGGCAACCTTTGCAATGTGGGGTTTCAGAGCACTCATGCGGCCTCAGAACGTCAATGCGCGATCAATCGCGTTTTGATTGATTTCGACATCATATTCACCCCGCAGACGAGACACCAACTGATCAATGAGATCACTGGCCATGCCGTTTCCAAAGGTGCGCCGCGCATCTTCCGGAATACTTGAAGGGTCGGCATCTGCGGGTTCGATTGTTTCAACAACCTTGAAGACAACACGCGAAGAGCCGTCCGGCGCTTCAAATTGGCCAGTCTGGCCATCTGCCACACTGAATGCGGCAACAACACCAGATTGACCAAAATCTGCATCATTGGCGCCGCGCTTCAACCCGCGCTTTGTCTGCTTTTCCAGACTAAGGCTGGAGGCAATCGTATCGAGCGTGTTGCTGTCGGTTATCTGCTTTGCGAACTCGTCAGCCTTTGTCTGCAAACGCGTTGCGACCTGCTCTGCTTTCCAATCAGCAACAGCGCGATCTTTCACCTCGTCCAAAGTGCGATCATGCGCGGCTTCGATTGAATCGACTTCGTAAAACACAAAGCCGCTGGAGCCGACATTCACAGGCTGGTTCTCAGCCTTGGCATCAGCCTGGAATGCGTTCTCGAGCAAATCGGCGGAGGCAGGCAAATCGTCAATAACCGTTCCATCGGGACGCTTACCCTGCCGATCCACAGCGTCGATTGTTACAACCTTGAGTTTTAGTTGCTTTGCGGCATCAGCCATAGTGGTGCCGCCTGCGCGCGCATCCTCATATGCATCGTGAACGTCCATCAGAACACGGTTTGCTTCGGTAAGCGCGAGATCTTTGCGAATGTCTTCCTTGACCTCATCCAGTGCTTTTACCGATTGGGGATTAATCTTGCTGACGCGAACGATCACCGGTCCAAAAGCGCCGGTAACAACGTCACTCGTCTGGCCTTCCGTGAGCGAGAATGCTGCCTCTGCGACAGCCTTGTCAGGAATCTGTTCCTTGCCCAAGGTGCCCAAGGCAACATCCGAGGCCTGCTTATTTTGCGCGGCAACGGCGTCGTCAAAGGACTTCGTCCCTGACTTCAACTCGTCAGCTACCTTTTTTGCTTCCTCTTCGGATGCAAAAACCAGTTGGTCAACGGCTCGCGTTTCCGGTGTTGTGTATTTATCCTTGTGCGCTTCGTAATCCTCTGAGACTTGCTGGTCAGTTACCGAACTCACATCTGCAATGTCTTCCGGTTCCAGCTTTACATAGGAAATCTTGCGATATTCCGGCGCGGCATATTTCGCTTTGTTCGACTCGAACCATTTGGCCAGCGCATCGGCTGCCGGGTCTTCGATAGGCTCAACAAGTGCCTTCGGCAGCACAATGTAATCCACCGTGCGATCTTCGCCGCGATAAAGCGCAACAGCGCGCAGAAATGCCGCTGGAGCCTGCATTCCGTTTGTCGTTGCATCAACGATCTGGAGACGCACCGCTTCATTGGCGCGGGTGTCGAAATAATTTTGGGGTGACATGCCAACCTGGCGCAGCACATGGTCGAACTGCTGTCTGTCAAAACGGCCATCCGGGCCTTTGAATGCCGGATCATCGGCGGTAAGGGTTGCGATCCGGTCCTTGGAAAGACCGAGACCAAGCCGACGCGCCTGCTCACTTAGCACTGCGCCGCCGACGAGGCTGCCCAATACCTGCTGTGGCAGGCCAAACATTTTTGCCTGTTCCGGCGTGAGGCGGGTGCCGAACTGCTTCGACATCTGCGAGACGGCGCGATCATAGGCCAGGCGATATTCTGTTGGACTAACAGAGGTGTCGCCCACGGAAATTACTGAGCCCAGCGACGGAGTGTTGTGCAATTGGCCGCTGATGCCCCAGCCAACGAAGCTGACGACTAGAATAATGAACAGGAATTTCGCAACCCAAGTATTGGCTGCACCGCGCAGTGAATCAAGCATCCCAGAACTATCCGTTCGCCTTTATATAAACTCAGGGCAGTCGGTTGACTGTTGAAGTCACCGCCAATAGCGCCCTTGAGCCGCAGTGTCGATTGCTTTGTGTCTGCATTTTGATAGGGAGAGCGCACAGTTTTTTGAGGAGACGCAATCTGTGACCAGTTCAATTCGCCCGCTCGTGGCCGGAAATTGGAAGATGAATGGCACCAGCGCCTCGATGCCGGAGTTGGTCGCAATCGGCAACGCGTTCACTCACGGCTTCGATGTGCCTGTCGATGCGCTGATCTGTCCGCCAGCGACTTTACTCGCCCGCGCACATGACGCACTTTCATCATCGTCCGTGCGCGTGGGCGGCCAGGATTGTGCGGTTGCTGTAAACGGAGCGCACACCGGGGATATTTCCGCCGAAATGTTGAAGGACGCTGGGGCAAGCTTTGTTATCGTTGGTCATTCGGAGCGCCGCACGGACCACGGCGAAACCAACGAAATCGTTCACGAGAAGGCGCAAGCAGCGTGGCGAGCCGGATTGGTGGCAATTATTTGCATCGGCGAAACGCAAAGCCAGCGCGAAAAAGGGCTGACGCTCGACGTATTGACCGCGCAGATCGAAGGTTCTGTGCCAGGTGGTGCGACTGCAACCAATTCCGTTGTTGCCTACGAGCCCGTGTGGGCAATCGGCACTGGCTTGACCCCGACAATTCCCGACGTCGCGCAGGCGCATGCGCATATCCGTGCGGAATTGACACGCGTGCTGGGTGACGGAGCAAATGTGATGCGCATTCTCTACGGCGGATCGGTCAAGCCGTCGAATGCTGGCGAATTGCTTGCTGTGGCAAATGTGAACGGTGCGCTGGTGGGCGGAGCGAGCCTCAAAGCTTCGGACTTTCTCGGCATTGCCGAAGCTTACCGCCAAGGCTGAATTTCTTGATGCGGTCGGTTGGCATCTGTTAGCCACGACCCTATATGCCGCGTTGGGCTTGGAAATGCCCACAATCCATTGTAAGGAGCCGCCTTCCGCGCGCTGAAGCTCGCACCGGCAGCTAAAACCGTCAGGCAGTATCTATGGAAACCGTTGTTATCGTCATTCATCTGATGATCGTCCTAGCACTCGTGGGCGTAGTGCTTTTGCAGCGTTCCGAGGGCGGCGGTCTCGGCATTGGCGGTGGTTCCGGTTTCATGACGGCTCGCGGTGCGGCTAACGCCTTGACGCGTACGACAGCCATTCTCGCTGCGTTATTCTTCCTGTCCTCTCTGCTGCTTTCGATTCTCGCACGTTACTACACCGAGCGTCCCACCGATATTCTGGACCGCCTTCCGGCAACTCAGACAGAGCAGGGCACACCGGCGAATCGCGGCGTTCTCGACCAGCTTGGCGGCGCTTCTACGACCGCACCGGCCACAGCACCAGCCACCGGCGAATCGCAACCCGCGCAGGGGACAACTCCGGCAGCGCCTGCAGAAACCCCCACTGCACCCGAAGCTGCGCAGCCGGCTACGCCAGAGGCATCGCAACCTGCTGCTCCTGCGCAGCCAGCCGCACCGGCTGTTCCGAACAATTGATGCTGGTGTCTTAACCATCGTGAAACCATGATGGTTGGCTCTGTTGTGAAGAAATCACACTTCGCAACAAACCAGCGGTTTCAAGATGTTGTGAGCGTCTGACAATGTGACTGCGGCTTGAGCCGAGTCACCATGAATCGTATAGATCACGCGGTGGCGGTTGCGGCAGAAACGGTCTGCCGTGATGCGCTTGGGAAATTTTTCAGGATCGGCAACTATGCTTTCTCGCAGCCTTCTCGCAATGGGCCTTGGCGTGGCCCTTATGCTTGGCGCACCCGCAAATTCAATCGCTCAAACAGCAAAACCGGAAACCACGGCTGCGGTCACGCCGGATCCGGTAATCAAGAAAAAGGTAGTCAAGAAGACGCCTTCAAAAATAAAGAAGACCGCGAAGGCGGACACCAAGAAGGTTAAGACCAAGCCCAGCAAGGAAGTCGTAGAGGCTCCGAAACCGAAAGGGTTGTTTGCGACACTGTTCGGTCAGCCCAAGGCGAAGCCGGACGATACAAAGGCAAAGCCAAGCCTTCTCAAGAAGCTTGACACTCAGGGTAAGACGAAGCTTCCGCCGCTCAATCCGATAACGCCTATTCAGCCTGTTGCGATGACGCCGGAGACTTCGGAAGTTCTTGCGAACGGTAACAATGGAGAACTGCGGAGCGAATCCAACGTAGCGAAGGGCGGGTTTATGGCTTCGCTGTTCGGCGAGGAAGACCAGTATCTGCCGCAGACGCGCGCTTTGGATAACGCGCTGCGCGTCAAGGAGCAGACCAAGAAATTCCGTCCCAAGCCAGAATATGAGCCGCAGGTCGTTGCATTTTCTGGCTACCCGCGTGGGACGATCGTGATCGATACGGCAAACCACTTCTTGTATCTGGTGGAGGGCATGGGCTCGGCGCGGCGCTATGGCATCGCGGTCGGCAAAGAAGGCCTTCAGTATAAGGGCGATGTACGCGTCGGCGACAAGCAGGAATGGCCGCGCTGGATCCCGACTAAGGAGATGCAGGAACGCGACCCGAAAAAGTACGGTCAGTACAAGGAAGGTATGCCCGGTGGCGGTGAAAACCCGCTCGGTGCGCGCGCTATCTACCTGTACGACGGCAAGAAGGACACGCACCTTCGCATCCATGGCACAATTGCGCCTCAGAGCATTGGCACTAATTCCTCCAACGGCTGCTTCCGCATGATCAACGACCACGTGATCGATCTGTATCGCCGCGTTAAGGTCGGAACCAACGTCGTCGTTCTGTAAGCGTCGATTTTCCAGTTCAACGCCGGCCTTTCGGGGCTGGCGTTTTCTTTTGTGTTCGCGGTCGCCTCTGGAAAACAGTTGCGATCATCATTTTCCACTGGCGGAATCAAAACCGTCGCGATAAGCACCGACTCCCATGGCGCGATATGTATTCATCACCGGCGGCGTGGTTTCCTCACTTGGCAAGGGCATTGCTGCTGCAGCACTAGGTGCACTTTTGCAGGCACGGGGTTACCGCGTGCGCATAAGAAAGCTCGATCCCTATCTCAACGTCGATCCCGGCACGATGTCGCCCTATCAGCATGGCGAAGTGTTCGTGACGGACGATGGCGCGGAAACCGATCTCGATCTTGGCCACTACGAACGCTTTACCGGGCGCTCGGCCAATCAGAGCGACAACATCACCACCGGACGCATCTACAAGAACATTATCGACCGCGAGCGTCGCGGCGACTATTTGGGCGCGACGGTGCAGGTCATCCCGCACGTCACAGACGAGATCAAGAATTTTATCCTTGATGGCAATGAGGAGTATGATTTCGTTCTGTGCGAAATCGGCGGCACGGTTGGCGATATTGAGGCGATGCCCTTCCTCGAGGCGATTCGCCAGGTCGGAAACGATCTGCCGCGCGGGCAGTGCGTTTACATCCACCTGACGCTGATGCCCTATATACCGGCGGCAGGCGAATTGAAGACAAAGCCGACTCAGCACTCGGTGAAGGAACTGCGGTCGATTGGTATCGCGCCGGACATTCTTCTGGTGCGCGCCGACAGGCAAATTCCAAAGGAAGAGCGCCGCAAGCTTTCGCTGTTTTGCAATGTGCGCGAAAGCGCGGTCATTCAGGCGCTGGACGTCAGCCACATCTATGACGTGCCAACCGCATATCATGCCGAAGGGTTGGATTCGGAGGTGTTGGCCGCGTTTGGAATTGATCCGGCGCCGAAGCCACGTATGGAGCGTTGGGCTGAAATTGCCGAGCGCATCCACAATCCCGAAGGCGAGGTTACGATTGCAGTCGTCGGGAAATATACCGGCCTCAAGGATGCCTATAAATCGCTGATTGAAGCGTTGTCTCATGGCGGCATGGCAAACCGCGTGCGTGTGAAGCTGGACTGGATCGAGAGTGAGATCTTCGAGAAGGAAGATCCCGCACCTTTTCTCGAAAAGGTGCACGGCATTCTTGTTCCGGGCGGTTTTGGCGAACGTGGTTCCGAGGGCAAGATTCTCGCTGCGAAGTTCGCGCGGGAGCGCAAGGTGCCATATTTTGGCATCTGCTTTGGAATGCAAATGGCGTGCATCGAAGCCGCTCGCTCGCTCGCGGGCATTTCCGATGCTTCGTCCACTGAGTTTGGAGCGACGCAGGAGCCGGTCGTCGGTCTAATGACAGAATGGCTCAAGGGCAACATGCTCGAAAAGCGTCGCGCAACCGGCGACCTTGGCGGCACGATGCGCTTGGGTGCGTATGACGCGCGGCTAAGCCCGCACTCCAAGATTGCCGAAATCTACGGCGACACGGAAATTTCAGAGCGTCACCGCCACCGCTATGAGGTCAACATAGACTACAAGAAGCGGCTGGAAGACTGCGGTCTGGTTTTTGCGGGCATGTCGCCCGATGGCGTGCTGCCAGAAACGGTTGAGTACGCGGATCATCCTTGGTTCATCGGCGTGCAATACCACCCCGAACTGAAGAGCAGGCCGTTCGAGCCGCATCCGCTTTTCGCAAGCTTCATCGGCGCGGCAGTCGAGCAAAGCCGACTTGTCTGATCCGCGCTAGCGGATCAGGTGCTTGGTGATGCGGCGCTCAATCCAATCGATCATGTGGCGCAATATCTCGACGATTGTCAGATAGATGATCGCTGCCCAGATGTAGGTCTGAAAGTCGAAGCTGCGCGAAAAGGCGCGACGGGTTTCGCCCATCAGATCATATACGGTGATGATCGAAACGATGGCGGATCCTTTGATCATAAGGATCAATTCGTTGCCATACGGGCGCAACGCGACGATCAAAGCTTGGGGCGCGATAATCTTGCGCATCGTGAGCCAAGACGGCAAGCCGAGTGCGGCAGCGCCTTCCCACTGCCCCTTTGGGATGCTCTGTATCGCGCCGCGCAAAATTTCCGCCTGATAAGCCGCAGTGTTCAATGAAAAAGCGAGAATGCCGCAATACCAAGCTTCGCGCAGGAATGTCCAAAGGCCCAACGCTTCAAGCTGAGGTCGGAAAGACCCAAGACCGTAGTAGATCAGGAATGTCTGCGCGAGCAGCGGTGTGCCGCGGAAAAAATATACGTAAGCGTAGGCGAGTGACGAGGCAATGCGGTTCTTGGACATGCGTCCATACGCGATGGGTATGGATAGCAGCGATCCAATGATCATCGAAATCACGACGAGCTGGATCGTAATCCATAGCCCTTGCATGTATTTCGGAGCGTAGTTGGTGAATAGTTCCGGATTCCAGCGGTTCGCGAGATAGACGATAAGCGTGAGGCCGATTACGCCCCAAAAGGCGAGAAACGCGGCACCTGCAATGCGTGCAGCGGTCCATGGGCGCGGAACAGCCGGGGGCCGCTCCATTGCATCGGTGACGTGGCTGGCGAGGCTCATCGTGTTGCCTCCCGCCGGTTAGTCCATCGTTCGATGCCGCCAATGCCTACCGATGAAATGACCGCGAGCACGAGATAAATCAGGCAGGCAAAGCCGAAGAACAGGAATGGCGCCTTGCTCACACGTGCGGCGATGCTTGTCTCGCGCAATATGTCCGAAAGCCCGATAGCGGAAACGAGCGACGTATCTTTCAGTAGGATAAGCCACAGATTGGTGAGGCCGGGCAGGGCGATGCGAATGAGCTGCGGCAGTACGATAAGCCGCATTGTGCGTCCGTGTGATAGGCCGACGGCATAACCGCCTTCATACTGGCCGCGAGGGATAGCGCGAAACGCCGATAGAAAAACTTCGCTCGCATAAGATGAAAAAACGAACGCCAGCGCCACCATGCCGGCAACGAAGCTTGTAAACTGGTCGCCCCCTTCGGGGAAAAGATAGGTGAAAAGCGGCAGCGCAACGCCGAAATAAATCAGGAACAGCGTCAGTAGTTCCGGCAAGCCGCGAAAGATCGTTGTGTAAACATTTCCTGCGATGCGCAGGTTCGGTTCGGACGATTGTTTGGCAAGCGCAACTAGAAAACCAAGCGCCAAGCCGACAGGCAATGTGGCCAGCGCAAGCGAAACGGTCACGAGCACACCGCTCATGATCTCGTCCAGCCACCCGTTCGGTCCCCAACTCAAAAGCGTCAGCACGACTGTTCCCCTCGTCGCAGCACTCAGCCCAATGTGAAAACGGCGACCCGAAGGTCGCCGTTAGATTTCAAAAAGTTATGAGCCGTCAGCACCATAGGCGTCGAACTTGAAGTACTTATCATTGATTTCTTTGTACTTGCCGTTCTCGCGAATTGCCTTGATGGCCGCAGTGAATTCTTCAGCGAGCTTGTCGCCCTTGCGCACGGCAATGCCAGCGCCCGGACCATGAATCTCGACAACTGGTGTGATCGTGCCGATCAGCTTGCAGCAAGCCTGACCTTCCGGCGTATCGAGAAACTGCTGCGTGACGATCACGTCGTCATTGATCGCGTCAAGACGACCATTGGCGAGGTCCGCATGCATTTCCTGCGCGGTTGGATATGGCTTGATCTCGCTGTCGGTGTAGGTTTTTTCAGAGTAGTTGAAGTGCGTGGTACCACCCTGAACGCCGATGCTCTTGCCAGCCAAATCTTCCTTGGTCACACCTTTGATGTCGCTGTCTTTCGGTGCTGCGATCGATGGCGGCGTATTGTAGTATTTTTCCGAGAAATCGACCTGCTTTTTGCGCTCGTCAGTAATCGACATGGATGCGATTATTGCATCGAACTTGCCAGCCTGGAGTGCTGGAATGATGCCGTCCCAATCCTGTGTGACCCATTCGCACTTCACCTTCATCTGCTCGCAAAGCGCGTTGCCGATGTCGATGTCGAAGCCTTCGAGCTTGCCGTCGGAGGTCAGATTGTTGAAGGGTGGGTATGCGCCTTCGGTGCCGATTTTGATAGTGCGATCTTGCGCCTGTGCTGCGCCGATGGCCAGCATGGCTGCTGTTGCAGCAAGCGCGAGTTTCAGTGCTATGCGCATGATATTCCTCTCTGTTGGACCCTTGGCATCCGTGTTCCAGATACCTCCGGCGCGTTTTTGGCGCTGCCGACTAAACCCGATACTCCCACTCTTTTTTGAAAAATTGCAACTGCAAATCAACGGGATCTCAGAAAGACGCTACCGTCGATGCAGAACATATTAGGTTTACGTTGCGTCAGCTATTTCGCGCCAATCCGGCAGTGCGCTCAATGAAATCCGCAATCGCGGCAGTCTCATCAAGCGAAAATGAGGGCAGATTCGACGCAGGAACCTCATGATCGGAGGCAATCGCGACAATCGCGGGATCATTCGGTGCCAGTGGCGTGCGTTCTTTTGCGTCTACACGCCTCACTTCAATTTTTGGGTGACTTTCGCGTTTATAGCCCTCCACCAGCACTAGGTCGCAGGGCGCCAGGCGTTCCAGAATCGCAGCCAGGTCGGGCTCGGACTCGTCACGCAGTTCGTGCATCAACGCCCATCGGTTTCCCGAAACAATGGCGACCTCAGACGCGCCAGCCTCACGATGCCGAAAGGAATCCGTGCCTTCCTTGTCGATATCAAAGGCATGGTGCGCGTGCTTCACAGTCGAAACTTTCCATCCGCGCCGTGTAAGCTCGGCGACCAGGCGCTCGACCAGCGTGGTTTTGCCCGAATTTTTCCAGCCCGTGATTCCGAAAACGCGATGCTTCATAGCTAAGCTTTTTGCGCGAGGCGCTCGGCTTCAGCAAGGTCTTGTCGCGTATTGATATTGAAGAATGGGTCAACGGCGGCGAAGTCGAACGCCACTGTCTCGAAACTGTGGCGTTCAGCAAAGGCGAGCACGGAGCGCCGCGGATCGTTATTCAGATAGTTCGATAGATCGTCGAAGAGTTGCGTCGACCACAATCCAAATACCGGATGAACGCGTCCGGCGCTCGCTGCCAGCGCGACCTTGCCTGACTCCTTGAGCGCCGAGCCAAGCCGATCAACCAGATCAGTAGGGAAAAACGGCGTGTCGCAAGCTACCGTCACGAGATGGGAGATTTTCTCATCCCTTGCCCATGCCAGACCTGCAAGGATGCCCGCCAACGGTCCCGCATATCCTGCGACGGTGTCCGCGATATTGGGATAGCCATTGTCGGGCAGAACAACGTTGCTGTTGATGACGAGCGCTTTCACCTGAGGACGTAGTCGCTCAATAGCGCGTGCCAACAGTGTTTCGCCGGCAAGTTGCAATAGCGCTTTGTTTTCACCGTCCATTCGGCTGGAGCGCCCGCCGGCAAGCACGACACCGGCGATTGAATGGGGATCGAACATCACACCCCATCTGCCGCGATCGCGGATGCTGTGCTTTCCGCTATGGGTCGTCCGCGCCCCACCACTCGTTCGCGATAGAGCGAGTAAATGCCGGACGCGACTACGATTGCGGAGCCAATAATCGTCAGCAGATCGGGCATATCGCCAAACACCATAATTCCCACGGCTATTGCCCAGAGCAGATTTGTGTAGCGAAACTGCGCAACGAATGAAATGTCGCCAACGCGCATCGCATTGATGATGAATTGATAGCCTGTCAGGAGAATCATTGCTGCACCCAAAAGGGCGGTAAGATCGAACGTTGCCATCGGCTTCCAGCCTCCCGAAAATGGAATGATGAGCACGCCGCAAATCGTGACCGCAACTGCCGTTAGCATGGAAATAAACATGGAAGGGATGTGATCAGGCACACGTCGCGTGGCGAGATCACGCAATGTACAGCAAAATACGCAAATGATGACGTAGATCGAATAGGTGCTGAAGCCTTCGAGGCCGGGACGCACGATCAGCAGAATGCCGACAAAACCAGCGGTGATTGCCAACCATCTGCGAGGGCCAACCTTTTCGCCAAAGAACAAAGCAGCGCTCATAGTCACGACCAATGGCAGCGATTGAAACAAGGCTGAAACATTGGCGATTGGAAGGTGAGACAGGGCGATCAGGTAAGTGACAGTCGCACCCATTTCACCCAAAATGCGCAGCAATATTACGGGTTTAAAGGTTAGTGAGATTGGCCGCATGTGGCCCAGACGCCAGACCAGCAGCACAATGATTATCGACGCAAAAAGTCCACGTACGGCCATGATTTGCCCAACGCCGAGATGCGCCGAACTAATCTTCACCAATGTGTCGTTGAAGATGAACGCGATTTGCGAGATCACCATGAAGAGCGCGCCGCGCTGATTGTGCGTTAGTACCACGGCGGCTCCACCCGAAACGTCATTTCGGGCGATCTAGCACCTGTGGACCCTCATGCAACCGGATTCGTCTGGTCCAGATGGGCGGCTCAACCGCCCGTGACGCTCATATGCCGAGCCACAGCTGGACGCTTTGATCGGCGATCAATAACGAAATCATGCCCTTTGGGCTTGCGTCCAATCGCTTCATCAATAGCCGCTGAAAGAAGTTCGTCGCTTTCGGATGCGCGCAACGGTGTGCGAAGGTCCGCGGCATCGTCTTGCCCAAGACACATATACAGAGTGCCGGTGCAGGTCAGCCGCACACGATTACAACTTTCGCAGAAATTATGGGTCATGGGCGTGATGAAGCCCAAGCGGCCATTGGTTTCCGCAACGTGCACATAACGCGCCGGGCCACCCGTCTTATACGGAATGTCGCTTAGGGTGAAATGGCGCTCCAACTGCGCTCGCAGCAGGGAAAGCGGCAGATACTGATCCGTCCTGTCAGCTTCGATCTCGCCCATAGGCATTGTTTCGATAACCGTCAGATCCATGCCGCGACCATGCGCCCAACGCATCAGTTCAGGAATTTCGGCATCGTTGAAATCCCTCAAGGCAACGGCATTGATCTTGACGTGGATACCAGCCGCCTGCGCTGCGTCAATGCCTGCGATGACGCGGGACAGATCGCCCCAGCGCGTGACGGTTCGGAACTTTTCAGGGTCAAGCGTATCCAGCGAAACGTTGATCCGGCGCACACCGCATTCAGCAAGCTCGTCAGCAAACCGCACGAGCTGTGAGCCATTTGTGGTCAGTGTCAATTCTTCGAGCTGGCCGCTTTGCAGATGCTGGGACAACTGGCGTACGAGATGCATAATGTTCTTGCGCACCAATGGCTCACCGCCGGTGAGGCGCAATTTACGCACACCCTTGCTGATGAAAACGCTGCAAACGCGCTCCAGCTCTTCCAGCGAAAGTAGGTCCTTCTTCGGCAAAAACGCCATGTCTTCCGCCATGCAATAGGTGCAGCGGAAATCGCAACGGTCGGTAACAGAAACCCTCAGGTAGCTTATATCCCGGCCGAATGGATCGATCATGCTCATCAGAGTAATGTCGGGCTTCTTGGACGCGAGTTCAAGTTATGCAGGCTCGTGCTTTGGTTGGTGCAGTTCAAAAGCAGCAATTTATGCGCTAGCTCTGCGGCCAGACATCTTATCAATCGAAATACGGAAGAAAATATGGTCCGTATCGCCAGCGGGAACGCCTTTTTCGGGCTTGAGCGCGCCTGGCTCCCACCAGTTGGCATGTTGTGAAAGCAGTGACCATGCATGGTCACGCTCGATTTTCGAGCCGATGCGGTCCGGCAATTCCTCGTAGGTTCCTTCTGCAACCACGCTCGTCCAACCACGATCCGCGCCAAGTTCATCAACCAGCAGCGACACGCGCGGGTTTTTGCGCATGGTCTCTATCTTTCTTCCCATCATGGAGAAGGAATAGAAGAAATGGTTGCGAAACGCATAGTGGATCGGCACCGCGTAGGGATGCCCATCAAGCGCACAGCAAAGCCGCGCGAGCCTGTGTTCTTCGAGAAACCGAAGGCAATCCACTTCGCTCATGGTTTGGACGTGCAACGGCAAACTCCTCACTGTTATCTTTCGCAATATGCCATAAATGCCGCCTGTGTCAGCAGGTGACGCTTCGCCGCTGATACGGCGTTGTTAAATATGCTTGCCCCACGCCGTGCACATTGCAACAAACACTCAAATTCAAAGTGAGAATAAAAAGAATGGCCGCACCCAAGGAGCTACGCGTATCGAAGGACCGGCGCCTTTTGACGGTCACTTTTCCCGCGCATATGCCTTTCGAGTTGCCGGCAGAGATGCTGCGCGTTCTTTCCCCCTCGGCGGAGGTGCAGGGCCATTCGGCCGAGCAGCGCGTTACGGTGCCGGGAAAACGAAACGTTACCATTGCGCGCATCGAGCCTGTCGGAAACTACGCGGTTCGAATTGTTTTCGATGACAGGCACGACACTGGCATTTTCACCTGGGATTATCTGCATCGCCTGGGACATGAAAAAGAAGCACTCTGGCAGCAATACCTGAACGAGCTTGCCGAAAAGGGGCTGAACAGAGGGTCGCCGAACGTGTAACGTTTGGTCCTTTAACGCCGTATAGTCTTTGTGGACAAACGGGCGAAAGACATGATTGCCGCTGGCAAACTTCCCTGGAATGACAGAAGCGGGCGATTTTCGCCGCTCAAAGCCGTGTCTCTCGTTGCAATCCTTGCGCCCGCCACGTTGCTGATATTCCGCGCAGTTTCCGGCACGCTCGCAAGCGCACCGGCAGGACCGCTCGGTCCACGACCCATAACGGAAGCGATCCATTTCACTGGCGATTGGGCGATACGCTTCCTGCTGATATCGCTCGCAATTACGCCGCTGCGCCGCATCCTAAACTTTCCAAAGCTCATTCTTGTAAGGCGGCAGCTCGGTCTTGCCGCGCTTTTCTATGCCATCGCGCACCTGGTTCTTTATGTGCTCGACCAAAAGCTCGACATTGGGAAAGTCGTTTCCGAAATCGTCCTGCGGTATTATCTGACTATTGGATTTATCGCTTTGCTTGGACTTTGCGCGCTCGGCTTGACATCCACCGATGCGATGATCCGGCGAATGGGCAAAAACTGGAACCGCTTGCATAAGATTGCCTATGCCATCGCAGTTCTTGCAGCGCTGCATTTCTTTATGCAAACCAAAGCTGATGTTTACGAGCCGACCTTGATGGCTGGATTTTTCATCTACCTGATGCTGTGGCGCATCACGCAGGCAAGGGGCGTAAACACCGGTTCAATATGGGTGCTTTGCGCTCTGGCGGTTTTGTCTGCCCCGGTAACGGCCGCCGCCGAATACGGATGGTATGCGCTCGCGACCAACATTCCGCCCACTAAAGTGCTCGCAGCCAATCTAAGCTTTGGCTATTCGATACGTCCGGCATGGTGGGTGCTGTTTGCAGGCTTTGGCGTGGCTGTGATAGCCGCGTTCAGACAATGGCAGCAGGGCGGCAAAGTAGGCGCTCCACGAAGCAGAACTGCGCGCGCCGCCGCTTGAGTGTTCGGACCAACCCGCCCCTGAACATCGAATTGCCACGATAGATCACAAAATCGGGAGAGCTGTGGTCAATCGCTGCATGGATACGTAATCTTAACCGTAAAGCGGTTGCTTCACTGTGGCCGACAGGGCAGGGGTTCGGCGAGAAAAGTGGGGTACACTCTGTGAGTCGTTTCTTCAAATCACTGCTGGCGCTGTCTCTTGGTAGCACTGCGATGTTCGTTTCGAGCGCTGCAGAGGCGCAAGGCTTGCTGGACGCGCTGTTCGGCCCGTCGAAGCGTCGAGTGATTCAGGACCAGCAGTTTCCGCCTGCACCGACAGTTCCGAAGCGCGCCAAAGCACCGGCTGCCACCATTTCCGCGCCCTCTTACTACACCTATCGCGCAGACCCGTTGGTGCGAGTGGACTTCGCGCCGGTGCTTGCAATTGCGCCCGCGACAGATGGTTCGAGCAACGCTTTTCGCGATAATGTGCAGGCGCTTTCAGCGGTCGATGTGCGCGCCGAAAAGCAGATCGCTGCGGCGATTTCCGAATATTATGCGGCGCTGCCTGATTTTCTTTGGGTAAGCGACGGACAACCTAATCAGCATGCCAAGGATGCGGCGGCGGTACTGGCTGAGGCCGATAGCTACGGCTTGAATGCGGCAGATTACAAGGTTGATTTGCCGGTAACTTCTGCACCCCAAGATCTGATGGCGTACGAGATGGAAATGAGCGCTCGCGTGCTTCGTTATGCGCGTGACGCACATGGTGGGCGCGTCGATCCAAACCGCATTTCTGGCTACTATGATTTTCCGTTGAAGGATGTGGACCTCAAAGGCTTGCTGACGCAATTCGCGCACGCCGATAATGTGCGCGCGCTGTTGGAAGCAGAGCATCCGCAAAATCCGCAATACAAGGCGTTGCGAGATGAATTGGCGGCGCTGCGCGAAAGTGCTGAAAACGAAATCGTGGTGGATTCCGAGCTTCTTTTGAAGCCCGGACAGTCCAGCACCGAATTACCGAAGCTGATCCGCCTCGTCGCAAGCCGCCTTGATGACGATACTGGCGGTGAGTATGGCGAGACGCTTTACCGGCTGCGCGACAGCGAAACCTATTCCGACGATCTGGTTGCAGCCTTTAAGGCCGAGCAAAAGAAGGTGGGCCTGAAGCCGGATGGCGTCATCGGTCCGCGCACCGTCAAGGCTATCGCTGGCACCTCCAAAGCTGACCGGCTAGAAAAGGTTCTGGTCGCGCTCGAGCAGTTGCGCTGGCTTCCGTCGCAGTTCGGCAGTCCTCGCGTTTGGATCAATCAGCCGGCATTTACAGCTAGCTATATTCAGGGCGAAACGCCGGTGCTCACCATGCGCGCAGTCGTGGGCAAAACGACCAATCAGACCAGCTTCTTTTACGATGAAATCGAGCAGGTGGACTACAATCCCTATTGGGGTGTGCCGCAATCTATCATCGTGAATGAGATGCTTCCGCGTCTGCGTAGCGATCCCGGCTATCTGGATCGTTCCGGTTATGAAGTGTTCGATTCGAAGGGCAAGCGGGTTCCGTCCACGGCGGTGGATTGGGGTGCGTACGGCTCCAAGGTTCCGTTTGCCGTTCGGCAGGCGCCGAGTGAAGCAAATGCGCTGGGCGAGTTGAAAATACTCTTTCCGAACAAACACGCGATTTACATGCACGACACGCCACAAAAGCAGTTCTTTGACCGCGATATGCGCGCGCTAAGTCATGGCTGCATCCGTTTGCAGGACCCGCGCGGCATGGCTGCTGCCGTTCTTGGTACAGATCGCGACCACATCGCGACAAAGCTCGCGCAAGGCCATTCGATGGAAAAGACGCCGAAGGTGCCAGTCTACGTGTCTTATTTCACGGCATGGCCTACCGAGAGTGGAACGGTCGAGTATTTCGCGGACGTTTACGGGCGCGATGAGAAACTGCAGGCTGCACTGGATCGTGTCGAGGCAGTGCGCAATCCCGCGCCGACGGTGGCTCAAACCGACGGCTAAGACGCTCGGTTGGCTATTCGCAAACGACCTTCACACGCCCGCCCGTCTGGGTCTTGTTCTCGCATTTTAGCGGCTTGCCGCTGTCGGAGGGCGTGAATGGTGGACGCACTCCGACACGCATTCCTGAATAGCGCTGCACTGCCTTGCCAGCCTGCGAGGTCGGGCGCGGCGGTGCACTGGCGCGGCGCACAGGTGCGCGAACCGGCTGCGCTGCGACAGGAGGCGTCACATCCGGTTGAGGCGGATATGCCTCCGGTGCAGGCAAGGGTTCTGGCTTCGAGCGGCTCCACCATGGTTGGTAGGAAGGCATGGCCGGTTCGGCCATCACGATCGATCCATCCGAGGTGCGGGTACAGCCGCCCGACGCAACAAGTGGCAGCAGGAGCAGGAAAGGTATGGCGAGCCTTACGGCGCCGCCCCCGCTCGAATCAAGCCTTATAAATGATCTGCCGTACATCAATGTATTCTGCACGGAACCCTGCCTCGCAGTAATGTAAGTAGAATTCCCATAGCTTTTTGAAGCGCTCATCGAAACCCATTGGCAGGATTTTTTCCCACGATGCCCAGAAACGTTCGCGCCATTCTGCCAAGGTACGGGCATAATCCTGCGGGAAAACCCGTTCCTTCAGGTACGAAAAGCCGTGCTCGTGGCCCAGCGCCCTGAGAATCGCAGGCGTAGGCAGCATTCCGCCGGGGAAAATGTAGCGTTGGATAAAGTCCGGCTTGCGTCGGTAGTTAGGGTAGGCGGATTCGTTGATCGTAATAATCTGGAGGCCCGCCGTGCCGCCCTTTTTCAAGCAAGCGCGCATCTTGTCGAAAAAGATCGGCCAATGCTTTTCGCCGACGGCTTCGAACATCTCGATCGATGCGATGTGGTCGTACTGGCCCTGCTCATCGCGGTAGTCCTGAAATTTTATCTCGACGCGATCCGAAAGCCCGGCCTTCGCAATACGCTCCCTCGCGTAGTCATATTGCTCCTGGCTTATCGTCAGGCCGGTTACCTTACAGCCGAACTCACGCGCCACAAATTCGGCAAAACCACCCCAGCCGCAACCAATTTCGAGCACATGCGCACCTTTGCGAATGCCAATATCATTTGCGAGCGCGCGATATTTCGCTGCCTGCGCGCTTTCGAGATCGTTGGCTCCCGTCTGATAAAGGGCTGATGAATAGGTCATGCTCGGATCAAGCCACTGGCTGTAAAACCGATTGCCAAGATCGTAGTGGGCCGAGATGTTTTTTCGCGAGCCAGTTCGAGTGTTATCGTTCAACCAATGCCGAATGCGCTGGATGGTTGTTAAAAACCAGTTTGCGCCACCGGCCATCTGGTCACCTTGCTCGGTGTTAACGACAAAGAGCTCAAGAAAGCTCGTTACATCGGGGCTGTGCCAGTCACCATCAAGATAGGATTCCGCGACGCCGATGGTCCCACCAGCGAAGGCGCGCTGCGGTAATCGCCAGTTGTTTAAAACCAGTTCGGCGGATGGCCCCGGTGATTGACCGTCAATTTGCAGGATACGCCGATCCGGGAGGGTGACACGCAGCGTTCCGTACGGAAGGTGCATTGCAGTCTGGAGGACGAAACGCGCCGTCGACGGCATCCCTCTCGCAATTTCCTCGAAGCTGTTTGTGTCCAGCTTTATAGCCTGAGCAATCTCGGATTGCGCTCGTCCGCCCATCCGTTCCCCCATCCGCATATGCACCGCCGTCCCTCTCCTGAACGGGGGCGCGCCAACCTTTGAACGGACTCGTTTCTCTTATTGGTTCCGGTATTGCGAAACACACGCCATCGAGCCGCTCTCCGAAACTGATTTTCCACGTCATTGGGATGATCTGCAAGAGGCAGCAAGACACGAGCATTGGAACATGGTAACTTGAAGCCGCTTGAGGGGAAGCTGGTGCAGGGCAGGGGATAGCAAACACACAATGCGATACGTCATCATCGTGCTGGCTATAGCCGGCTTTATAGCTTGGGACTCTGTAAGCAATGGTGGCCAAGCCACTGACTCGGCGATCAGGGCGCTGCGCGGGCTTTTGACAAGTATTGGAATTTGAAGGCCATTAAAGTCAACCCTGCGTTGACTTCGCTTTCCCATCCGGTTTAGGCGTTGCAAATATTGTGCTAACGCACGAGCGCTTATGACGGATTGGCAGAGTTAGATGGCGAAACAGCCTGTGCAAGCTGCGGTCGAAATTCGACCTGATGAAAATACGATCACTGAAGTTTTCCAGATGTTGTGGCGCAAGCGGGGTATAATCCTAATCGCGCTCGCTATTGGCATTCTAATCGGTGTCTGGGCGGCGGCTAGTTCATTTCCACGAGCCCCAGCGCCGGTCACTCACTACATATCACTTACGGGCATGGAAATAACGCGTCAGGGCAATGTTGGGGACACCGACGACCGCCAGAAAATTGTGGTCACATATCCCAACGGGACAGTATTTTTGCCCCGCGACTTGCTTGACCCGCAAGTGCTTCAGCGTGTTAGGGAGCAGTTGGGTTTGGGTGATGATGTACCGCTAAATCGGGGGATCGGAGTAAGTTTCGAAGCACCTTGGACCGAAGAAATCATGCGGCGTTACAAGGAGCGCCTTGCCGTCCGTGGCATCACGCAGGCAGACATTGATTCCTTGAATAGCGATCTGGAGCGCGATCTGCTTGCCGCCAACATGGGCGGGCTTCGCATTGATGTCAGTCCCGCAGCGCTGGGCGTTTCGGGTAGCGTCGCAGTTGCAATTGCTAAAGCGCTTCCGCAGGCGTGGCGCGATGTTTACACCGAAAGATACCGGACGCTCCTCAATACGGATTTGCCGAATCTGATGGCTGAACAGAACGATGGTGATCTTGCCAGCCCACCAAGCGTTACTGCCGCGCAAATGAAAATCGTTTCAATGTTGCGTGGCCTCGACATAATGGCAAACGACAATCGTCTGGCAACCGTCACCAATGGTAGCGGGCAGACGGCAAACGACCTTGAGTCCAATCTAAGGCAATTTCGTACCGTGCGGTTTGCCCCTTTCGCCGCTCCGGTGTTCGCGACGGATAATCCTTCCGTAGTCGCGTATCGAAAGGATCTGGAGACGCGTCTGGCCTCTAGTAAGCGTGAAGCCGAGACCATCAACCGCACCCTGCAGGATGTTTTGAGCAACCCGATTGGCAAAGCAGCGCTGCAACCATCTGTCGAAAGTGTCGTGCAGACTGATGGAACCATGCTTTCCCAATTGCTCGGCTTGGCGCAGCGCGCATCTTTAACGCCAATGGTTCCGGACATTATCGGTAAGAGAGACGAGATCGAGACCAACATTGGTCGGCTCGAACGTGAATTGGTAATGATAACGGAACAGGCTACGCCGCAAGCGAGCACCGAAAGCCCCGCAGATATCGCAGCCGCATTGCAGAAACTGACTGAAGATTATCGTGGTCTGTATGCAGCTTCGGCTGAGCGCTTGCGAACGGCTTCGTCAACATTCTATGCGGATCTCTCCGCACCAAGCATACCTGCGCAGCCAACGATAACCTTACGCACTATTGGGCTGTTCGTTGCACCTGTTGCATTGGCACTATTGGCCGCCATTGCTTACATGGTGCTGCTGGTGCTGGCTTCGAGGTATCTGATGCGTCGCTGATCGAGCGGCGCTATTTCGAAGTATTTTCCTTCACCACCTGCTGGCACTGGGGTGAAAGTTCGGAGAGGTGTTCGTTCAGGCACTTCACGATGCGTCCACCGCCGGGCATCACGCTTGCGCAAAACTTTTCATAATCTGCCTTGCATGCGGCCTGCTCCGCCGCCGTCTGTGCGTAGGCAGAACCGGTGGCGATAAGTGCTGCAATAAATGCGATTATATGTGCAATCCGCATGATGGTGCTCCTTGGCACGAACGTTGGGAACTGACGCTTCCACATTATCACGATCTGCCTTACAGTCACTTATCTCTGGAGGGGTCCGAGAATGAAATTGTGCGGGCGATTTGCGCTCCCGGCTGCGCTTTTGTTGGTGTCGGCGGGATTAACGGCATGCAGTGAGGAAAACACTTATGTTGCGCCACCGCCGCCAAAGGTGGCCCTGGCGGTGCCCGTCAAACAAACCGTTACACCCTTCCTTGAGGCGACCGGAAACACTTCTGCGGTCAATACAGCAACGCTTCTCGCACGTGTTCCAGGTTTTATTCAGGAGATCGATTACAAGGATGGCGACAGTCTGAAAACGGGTGAACGTGCGTTTCTGATCGAGCCCGAGCCCTACCAACTTGCGCTTCAACAATCGCAGGCGGGCCTTGCTTCCGCGCAGGCGGCCAGCAAAGTTTCCGCAGCGGAACTGAAGCGCCAACAGGAATTGCTGCAGCAAAAGGTTGTTGCTCCGTCCAGTGCAGATCAGGCATCTGCGCAGGCTGATGCCGACGCGGCGAAAGTCCAGCAATCCGAGGTCGACGTTAAACAAGCCGAGCTTAATCTCAGCTACACTGAGGTGAAGGCTCCATTTGATGGCATTGTCACCGCCCGGCAAGTTTCCCAGGGGCAATATGTTGGAGCAGGCAGCCCAACCACGTTGGCAACGATTGTTCAACTCGACCCGATCCATGTCGATTTCATGGTGAGCGAGCAGGATGTTCTTGGCATTCGTGCAGGCATGGCGAAGCGCGGCATTACCGAGCAGGAATTACGAAAGATACCAGTAGAGATTGGTCTTCAAACCGAGACAGGTTTTCCGCACAAGGGAATGCTTGATTATGTCGCACCGGAAGTCACCTCATCGACCGGCACACTTGCAGTTCGTGCCGTTTTCCCAAATGCCGACAGAGCATTGCTGCCCGGATATTTCGTTCGCGTAAGGGTGCCGCTGGGCGAGCGGCCTGATACGCTTTTGGTGCCTGATCGCGCAATCGGCACAGATCAGGGCGGACGATATGTCCTTATCGCAAATAAGGACAACGTGGTGGAGCAGAAGCCGGTGGAGATCGGTCAACTTGTCGGGCAATTGCGAGTTGTAACGGCAGGTGTGTCGCCCGACGACAAGGTTCTGACCGACTGGCTTGATGAAGGCGGTTCCCGGCCAGAAGATCGAGCCGGAACTCAAAACGCTTGAGGCGGTTGCAGAAGACGGAAGCGCACAATGATTTCGCGCTTTTTTGTTGAGCGACCCGTCCTCGCGAATGTGCTCGCAATCCTGATCGTCGTTATCGGTATCGTTTCCTTGTACCGCTTGCCGGTGGCGCAGTATCCGAACGTCGTGCCTCCTACGGTTTCGGTAACGACGCGCTATCCTGGCGCAAGCGCACGCACAGTCATCGATACCGTCGCATTGCCGATTGAGCAACAGGTGAACGGCGTTGACGGCATGCTCTACATGCAGTCCTTCGCCGCCTCTGATGGCAGTTATAACCTGACTGTTACCTTTGCCATCGGAACCGATTTGGATGAAGCGCAAGTGCTCGTGCAAAATCGTGTTTCTGCCGCGCTGGCGGCTCTGCCTCAATCGGTGCAAGTGCAGGGCGTCAACGTCCAGAAGAAGTCAACGTCCATCCTTGAGATCGTGACTATGACGTCGCCCGACGGGTCGCGCGACAGCCTGTATCTTTCCAATTTTGCGACCATTAGCCTGCGAGACGAAATCTCCCGGTTGCCTGGTGTGGGCGGCGTCAGCGTGTTTGGTGCAGGCCAATATTCCATGCGAATCTGGCTCGATCCCGAAAAGATGCGGGCGCGAAATCTGACTGTTCAAGATGTGGTGCAGGCGCTTCAGCAGCAGAGCGAGCAGGTCACGGCGGGGCAGGTGGGTGCGCCGCCAGCGCCTGATGGCCAGTCGTTCCAGTACACCATAGAAGTATCGAGTCGTCTTGATGAACCTGAGCAATTCGGCGAGGTGATCGTCAAGACAGGCAGCGCAGGCGACATGACGCGGGTGCGCGATATTGGCCGTGTGGAACTCGGCGCCCAAACTTATGGCCAGTTCTTCGACCTCGACGGCAAGCAAGCTGCAGGTATGGCCATCTTCCAGACGCCGGGCGCCAACGCGATCGATGTAGCCAAACTGGTCAACGATAAAATGGTTGAGCTGAAGCGAACCTTTCCGCAGGGGGTCGACTATGCAATTCCGTTCAATACGACTGAGTTTGTCGGAGAGGCGATCCACGAAGTTTACAAGACGCTGTTCGAAGCAGCCATTCTGGTGCTGATAGTCATTCTTGTTTTCCTGCAAGACTGGCGCGCAATGCTTGTTCCCGCAACGACGGTGCCCGTCACCATTATCGGTGCATTTGCCGCGATGTGGGCGCTCGGATTTTCTGTAAATCTGTCCACTCTGTTCGCGATCGTGCTGGCTATCGGCATCGTTGTGGATGATGCAATCATCGTTGTCGAACGCGCCGCACATAATATCGAAAACGGAATGTCCGGGCATGACGCTGCTATCAGCGCGATGGATGTGCTGTTTGGCCCGATCATCGGCATTACGCTCGTGTTGATGGCCGTATTCCTGCCTGCCGCGTTTCTTCCAGGCCTAACCGGCCAGATGTATGCACAGTTCGCTCTTGTCATTGCAGCCACAGCGTTCATCAGCGCAATCAACGCGGCCACGCTCAAGCCAACCCAATGCGCAACATGGTTGCGGCGCCCTGTTCCGCCGGAACAGCGCAACGCGTTTTATCGTGGTTTCAACGCGATCTATCAGCGCGCCGAAAATGACTATGCGCGCCTTATAAGCGCAATGGTTCATCACAGCACTGTGCTTGCCCTTGTAGCGCTGATGATTATTGGCGCTGCTGGGTACGGAATTTCTCGCGTAGCGACCGGTTTTATTCCGATCGAGGATCAGGGGTATCTGCTGGCTACCGTAAAGCTGCCGGATGGCGCAGCGCTCGGACGTACGCGCGCCACCCTCAACGAACTTACCAAGATTGCGAAAGAAACGCCGGGCGTAGATGAAGTCGTTACGATTTCAGGAATTTCTGCCCTCGACAATAACGCTTCGTTGGCGAATGCAGGCGTTGCCTACATAATTCTGAAAACGTGGAGCGAACGCAGCAAGGGCGAAGACCTTGCGTCACTTTATGCGACGCTCAGCGCCAAGATGAGCCAACTTGATGATGGCATAGCGCTTGTCTTGCCGCCGCCCGCAATTCAAGGCATTGGCAATGCTGCCGGCTTCACTATGCAGATTGAATTGCGCGACGGCAGCTTTGACTTGCCGAAACTTCAAAGCGCTACCAATGCCGTCGTGCATGCGGCGGAGTCGCAGTCCGGAATCCAGCACGTTTCATCCTCGTTCAGCGCTAACGTGCCGCAATATCAGGTGGAGATCGACCGCGAGAAGGTCCAAAATCTCAAGCTGACAACGGACCAGGTATTTCAAACGGTCGCGGGCTATCTTGGCTCGACCTATGTGAGTCAGTTCAACAAGTTTGGCCGTGTCTTCCAGATTTACGTTCAGGGCGATGCGCAGTTTCGCCTGTTGCCAGATGATATTTCGCGTTTGACCGTTCGAAACGCGGATGGCGATATGATACCGCTTGGCACGCTGCTCAGCATCAAGCCAAGCGTCGGCGCATCTCTCATCAGCCTGTATAATCTCTACCCATCATCGTCGGTGGTTGGCATTCCGGCCAAGGGCTTCTCGTCCGGAGATTCGCTCAAACTGATGGAGCAGGTTGCGGACCAGACTTTGCCTGCGGGGATGGGCTACGACTGGACGGCGCTTTCCTTTCAGGAAAAGCTCGTAAGTAACCAGATCTACCTCGTTTTCGCGCTCGCACTCCTGTTGGTGTATCTCGTTCTTGCGGGACAGTACGAAAGCTGGATCGCACCGCTATCGGTCATAGCCGCAACGCCGCTTTCGCTGGTTGGCCCTGTCATCGTGCTCAAAGGGCTTGGTGTAGATAACAATCTATATGTTCAGATCGGCTTGATCCTGCTTGTCGCGCTATCTGCGAAGAACGCGATTCTCATCGTTGAGGTCGCTCGTGAACTCCGCCACGCGGGAACCGAGATTTTGGAATCTGCTGTGGAAGCCGCGCGCACGCGCTTCCGCCCAATCATCATGACATCGTTTGCATTCACGCTGGGCGTTGCGCCATTGGTGTTTGCAACGGGGGCAGGGGCGAGCGCGCGGAAATCCATCGGCATCACAGTCTTTTCTGGCATGATTGCGTCCACCTGTCTGGCGGTATTGTTTGTGCCGACATTCTTTGTGGTGTTTCAGCGCATCGAAGAGTGGTGGGCTGCACGCGGCAGTTCTCGTACAAAACCTGCGCAATCAGCCTAGCCATTAAATTGTTGACGCGAGTGTCAACGGCTTTTCCGGGGGGACACCTTGGAGAGGTCAAGATGACGCGTTTTCGGTCGTCTAATTCTCCTCGTCGACCTCATCTGTCGTGTCCCACGTTCTGCTTGGAGCCCGCCACGCGCGCCCTCTGGGAAGGGGTGGTCAACCCACTACGAATGCTTGCATTCGGCGCGGTTTGTGCGCGAAAAACGCGTGACTGCTCCCAACAAATAGGCTGCAAGCACGCCAATTCCACCACCTATAATTTTCTCAACCGCATCGGCGAATTCGGCGTGTCGTCCGGGCACGACCAGTTGCGCCAGTTCGAGAGCGATTGCCGCCCCAACAACCAAGGCAAGGATGCGGCCGGTATAACGATGGTAAGCTGTCGCAAACAGGAACCCGGTTAAGCCGAAGGCCATCGCTCTTTCGAACATGGCCATGCCGACATGTGGCCTCTCCTCAATGGGGGATAGCGTTACGAACCCAATATAAGCGAGCACCGCCCACGCGAGCACCGCCGCGATACGTCGAAGAAATATCATTTAGTCTTTTTAGTCCGTTTTCCTGATCTTTGGCTTGTCCTGCTGCAAACTGCGGTATGCAGGATTTTCAGATTGGTGCTCCGGGCGGGGCCGACGATCTGAACCCGTGATATGCCTCACTTCCGAAGAATTTGGTCAACGAAGCTGCGACCTGCGAATTCTCGTTTGCGGTCGTTTCGTTCACGGCGTTTGCGATTGATGCGTTCGATTATGTCTTCGGAGGTTCGCACCAGCAATGAACGCAGGTTGCGCGGCGCGAGCGCGCTCTCCAGCGCTTTTTGATCCGCTCGTCTCGTCGCCATTTGATCTGCCGAATGAATAGTTGTGACAATGTTCTTTTCGAGAACCGGCCAAGGGTGAAGTCCGTAAACTGCATTTCCGGTCTGCCAGGAGCGGTCCATTTCATCATCGATCGGTCGAGAAATAAGCCCTGTTCGGTCAATGTGGGAAACCAGTCTGGCCGCTCCTTCACGGCTAAGACAATAGGACTGAGCACCGCCCGGCGACCATGGGAAGCGCACGATTTGGAAGCGCGC
Source organism: Mesorhizobium sp. (assembly GCA_049840935.1). Lineage (GTDB taxonomy): Bacteria > Pseudomonadota > Alphaproteobacteria > Rhizobiales > Rhizobiaceae > Mesorhizobium_G. The sequence goes on along the minus strand of JASGJA010000018.1, from coordinate 144,479 downwards.
CCAGTAGAGCAGCATGTGTGCAGGAACCAATGCGCGACCATAAAGCCGCAGATAATCGATGCTAGCTGCATTCATCATCTGCGCGGCCTGCATGACGTCAAACCAAGGGTCGATGAATAGATCATCTTCGAACACCAGAAGGTAATCATCTGATCCGTGGGTAAGAAAATCTCGTGCGATCGCAAAGTGACTTGCAAAGCAACTTAGTTCTGCCGGAGAAAGCGTGCGACCGCGCGTTTTGAATGCAGTGGCAGCATCATATTGCAGCCCTGTTTCTTCATGAGGGACGGCGAAGAAAAAACTCCATGGCAGATCCTTCAGTCCGGGGGAAGCAGAGATCATCTCTCTCATGCTTTCCTGCCGCGATGTTGCAACCTGAGTTGTAAGCACCCGTATCTGGAGTTTCAGCATGTCCATATGCTGCCCAGAGAAAATGAGTTTCGTCAATCATGTGTGAAGCACCGCTTTTGACTAGGTTAGGAACCGGTCAATCTGAACAGAAATAGCGTCTGCAATGGGAAAAGAGCTGTTGGGAATGGATCGCCGTTGTCTTGGCGACTGCTGCGAGAATCGAACCAACACAGGCGAATCCCGAGAGATTTTAATACTGGCGCCTTGCTGTGCGGCCGCGACAATCAAATTCTACGCGGTGTCGAACCCTCCAATCGTTGGGCTCGAATTATTCGCGGCATAAATATGAAGCATTGAATTTACTTGATAACTTGGTGGGCGATGCAGGGATTGAACCTGCGACCCCACCCGTGTGAAGGGTGTGCTCTCCCGCTGAGCTAATCGCCCGTCAGGGGCGAATGCGCCCCGGAACGGGCGGCATATAAGATACGGGCTTTCGACAAGTCAAGGACGCCGCTCACCATTTCCCGCCGCCAATCAGCCGTTCCGCCATTTCCACGGTCAATTCATCATAATGTGAGATCACCACGGAAGGCTCAAACACCTTCACATGCTGATCCGTGTATCCAAAGTCGACGGCAATGACAGGTATGCCGGCGGCCTTGGCAGTGTCGATGTCAGTGCGCGAATCGCCCACCATGACCGCGCAGGACGCATCGCCATTTGCCATCTCGATGGTTTCCAGCAAATGCCGGGGGTCGGGCTTGCAGTGCAGGAAGGTGTCAACGCCACAAATGGCGCTGAACCGCTCACGAAGTCGCAGACCCTCAATTAATTTCAGCGCAAGCGCTTCTGTCTTGTTCGTGCAGATCGCCAGCAAATATCCTGCCGCATCGAGCCGGTCGAGTGCATCAAGAACTCCGGGAAATGGCAGCGACTTGCCGGGAATATTTCCTGCATAATGCTCAAGGAAAGCGCCATATATCCGCTCAAGTGCCTCTGGTGTAAGAACGCGATTCTGGGCACGATGCGCCGTTTCGATCATTACTTTGCCGCCAGAGCCGAGAGCACGACCGAACCCCTCCGCTCCAACTGCGTCCAGCCCGTCCCCCGCGAGGCTGTAGTTCAGTGCGTCCAGCAAATCGGGTGCCGTGTGGATCAGCGTTCCGTCCAGATCGAAAACTGCAATTTTCTGACCCATATTCCGCAAACTCCGTATGTTATGCAGCGATTAGCGCGCGCCAAGGCGCCTTACAAGTTGAATAAGGGCCAGAATTCCTTTGCCCTGACGCGGAAAAATGGTACGAGCGCGACCATTCGCAATGCCGGAATTATTTCGCGTATGGACGCAAAGACCCTGAAAATTGAAGCCGCACGAGCGGCTCTTGGATATGTAGAAGACGGAATGCGTCTCGGCATTGGAACGGGTTCCACCGCAGAGGAATTCGTGCGTCTGCTCGCGGTCCGGGTGGAGAAGGGTTTGAAGGTAATCGGGGTCTCGACATCCGAGCGAACAGAGGCGCTCTGTCGCGAACTCGGCGTGCCGATGTCTACGCTCGATGAAACGCCCAAACTCGACCTTACCGTTGACGGTGCTGACGAGATTGACCCTGAATTGTCGTTGACTAAAGGTGGCGGTGGCGCGCTGTTGCGCGAAAAGATTGTCGCCTTTGCCTCCGAGCGCATGATCGTGATTGCCGATAAATCCAAGGTAGTGGAACACCTAGGTGCATTTCCTCTGCCAATCGAGGTAAATCGGTTCGGATTGAAAGCGACTATGGAAGCCATTCGTCGAGAGTCCGATAGTCTCGGCCTTTCCGGACCGCTTGCTCTGCGCATGAAGGAAGACCGTCCCTTCGTAACGGATGGCGGACATTTGATCGTCGATGCATCTTTTGGCCGCATTCCCGATACAAGAGCGCTCTCGCGCGCGTTGCACGACGTGCCGGGGGTTGTGGAACATGGGCTGTTCATTAGGCTCGCAGATCTCGCGATCGTGGCGGGCGGCAACGGCATCGAAACACTTCATCCTGTCGACGCATCGTAGGATTTTCAAGGAGTTATGACCGAAATGACTTTGCTTTCGTTTGCTCGCGCCGCCTTGTTTTCAGGCGCTTTGGTTGCTCTGGCGCTTCCGGCATCGGCGCAGGATATCTCCAAATCGCATCTGAAGGCGGCACGTGATGCCGTTACCGCAATTCAAGCGACCGCGATGTATGACAATATTCTCCCGCAGGCGGCGTTTGCGCTGAAGCAGGAGTTGATCCAGCAGAACCCTGATATGCAGGAAGTCATCAGCAAGACGGTTGATGAACAGGTCCTGAAGCTTGTTTCCCGCCGCACCGATCTGGAGCGCGAGGCCGCACAGGTTTATGCGAAGGCGATGTCTGAAGAAGACTTGCGGAACATTGCAAATTTCTACAATTCCTCAACGGGTAAAAAACTGCTGGAAACGGCTCCGATTGTGACGCGCGAAGTCATCAAGGCCGCAGATATCTGGCAGCGTGGTGTTGCACGTGATCTTGCGCAGGCCGTGGGCGAGCAGTTGCAGGCTATCGACAAGGCTGCGGGTAAGACTGCACCAGCCCAGCCCGCTCCGGCGGAGGGCGAGCAGCCGCAGAACTGAGGCTAGGGTCAGGACCTATTAATCTGGACCACATCCGAAGGACGCTGAAACGGCTTTGATCTGCCGACGTCAAAGACCTTGGCCGGGCAACCAGCCCGACCGGCGGTCTTTTCCTCGCATCTCTTTACCGTTCCAAGCGCCATTTCATTCAGATTTATGGGTCCTGACCCTAGGCACGATTGAGGTCATCAAGGTGCTTGATAACCTCTTCAACATGGCCTTTCAGGCGAACTTTCCGCCAAAGCGCGGCGATGCGCCCATCGCGATCAATAAGGAATGTCGAGCGATCGACGCCCATATGTACGTGACCAAAGGTGGTTTTCTGCATCCAGAGGCCGTAGGCACCGATAGCTGTGCGCTCCTCATCAGAGATCAGGTCAATTGAGAGGCGGTGCTTCGCCTTGAAATTTTCGTGGCGCTTCATGCTGTCAGGCGAAATGCCAAACAGCACCGCGCCCGCCGCTTTAAACATAGGTGCGGATTCGGAAAATGCGATTGCTTCTGCGGTGCAAGTTTGGCTGCCATCTTGCGGGTAGAAAAACAGAACGACGGGCTTGCCTCGCAAAGCCGATAAATGGATATGCTTTCCGCCGGTCGCGGGCAGGTCAAAGTCTGGAGCAAGATCGTTTATAGCGAGTTCGCGATTGGGCTGTGTGGTATTCAAGGTGCGTTATCCAATACTTCACTTTTCGCGGCCAATTGGAACCGCTAAACCTAGTAACACGAATCGTTCGCCGGCAAGGACGAGCCGTTGACGGATCACGTAAAAAAACACGACGAAACGCACGAGAAAATTCGCTTCCGCAAGGAAGAGATCGTCGATCTTTCCGTTATGCCCTCTGCGGAGGGTATTCCTTTCCCAGCAAAGCGCTTGCCGAGCCGCAATCAGGGTCGGCGCTGGGTTATCAGAATTCTGGCTACTGCTATTGCCCTGGTGCTTGGTTTCCTTGCGCTCCTGCAATTGCTTGGACTATCGGGCTTCGGGGCGCAGCGCCTGACGGAAGTCGCTCAAACGGAATTGCGTGACTTCTTTGGGCCAAACATCAACGCCGCAATAGGTCGTGCCCGCTTTTCTGTTCATGGGCCCGGCACGCTTACGCTTGATTTGTATGACGTCAAGATTTCGAAAGGCGGGTCTGACGAGGTTGCCGTAGGCGCTGAAACTCTGCGCTTACGCTTGGACAGCTGGTCGCTGCTCACTGGTAAACCACGCGTATCTGGCGTTACCTTACAGAACGCACAGGTCCTTCTCGGCGCGATGCCGGGTCAAAGCAGCACCGACTGGGTGACAGGGTTGCTAAACGCTGACGGTCTGCTTGATCCGGACAAGTTGGTGCGTTTTGCATTCGACGCGGCAGACAACGCGTCGCGTGTATTTGCTACCGGCGTTGCGCCAGAGGTCGAAATTAGCGACGTTAAGTTCGCATTGCCGGAAGGGTTGCCGACGCGCGAAATTGCCGTGGAGAGCGCACTATTCAGCCGTCAGCGCGATGGCGTAGCGCTGCGCGGTGTTGCGAATGCCGACGGCCATCATACGGAATTTGATGCGCAAATTACATCCAATCCGCAGGATGGCGCCGCCGATAGGTTCATGCTTTCATTCAGCACAGAGCGACAAGATGCTGAAGATAAAAGCATTTCTCTTGGGAAATCGACAGTATCGCTCAAAGGTCAGCGCGCTGGCGGCAATCAAGCGGAAAAGCTGGAAGCAACCATTGCCGGAGACGGTTTATCGGTTGATCTGGGCACACGTGGGGTACTTTCCGGAAAGCTCGATATTCTCGCTACGCTGGCCGTCGGAACAGGAAAGCTGGAATTTGATCGCTTTAATACAACGATCGGCGGTTCGCGTTTCCAGATGTCGGGGGCAGTCGGCCCACAGCCGTCGGAGCAAGGGAAGCCGCCTGCTTACCGGTTTGAACTCGTAAGTCCGGATTCCACGCTCGCACCCTCGGATACCAATGAGCCGCCAATGCCGCTCTCGCTCACGCTTGCGGGTAATTATTCGCCTGAAAGCAAACTCATAAACGTCGACAATATTGGAATTTCAAGCGCGAGCGGTCGCGCGTTTGGCAAAGCCTCGGTTCAGCTTGCGGCTGGGCCGCCCGGTATTGAGCTGGCGCTGGATGTAACGGGCATGTCTGTGTCCCATGTCAAGCAGTTGTGGCCGTGGTTCTCGGCGGGGTCGGCTCGCAGATGGGTCAATGAAAACCTGTTTGGAGGAACGGTGCCGACCGGTTCTATCCGCTTTGCCGTGCCCCCGGGCCGACTGGGTAACGGTCAAAAGCTGAATGCCGAAGAGGTATCCGGGCATTTTCAGGTCGCGCAAACGCGGTTTGACATAGCGGGGCTGCTTCCCCCTGTGAGGGATGCGGTTGGGACCGTGAGTTTCGCTGGCGATGACGTGAATATCACGCTGGAAACGGGCAAGGTTTTCCTTTCAGACGGCAAAACAGTCTCCGCTAGCGAAGGTCAACTAACGATCGACGATGCTGGCAAGAAGCCTGTTATCGGTGATCTTCAAATCAAAATTGCCGGTGATGCGTCGGCAATTGCGCAATTGGCCTCACTCGAACCCATCAACGCCATGAAGAACACTGGCATCGCGCCGGAAACGCTCTCAGGGGCGGTCGAAGGAACCGTAAACGCCAAAATCCCCATGCATAAGGGAATAGATAAATCGCTTTTGAATTGGGATGTCGATCTCAACTTCAAGAACCTCGGTGTCGCCCAAAAAGTCGAAGGCCAGACGATATCGGCGGCAAATGGCACAATCGCGCTCGATAAGGAAAAGGCTCTCATCAAGGCAAAGGCCATCCTGAACGGCTTGCCAGCTGAACTAACGGTCACCGAGCCGCTTAGCGGCAGCGATGTTGCTCGTCGCGGGATATTACACTGGTCATCAACGAAGATACGCAGGAAAAGCTGTCGCCCGGCCTTGACGAGTTTGTTGCGGGTACAATCAAGTTCGATGTCGTTGGGGGAGAAAACAACCGCAGGCGGTTGGAAGCTGATCTCACCGGCGCGAAGCTTAATCTTCCCATGGTTGGCTGGACCAAGGGAGAGGGTATTCCCGCAAAGCTGAGCTTCGGCATCGAAACAAGCGACAACAACATCACCATTTCAGACTTCGACCTGTCTGGTGCGACCTTCGGCATAGAAGGCGATATGAGTATCGCCGATGGCGGCTTGCGTTCCGCGAAATTCAGCCGCTTTCAACTCACGCGGGGCGACGATGTTTCTGTCGCGCTCCAGCGTTCCGGTAAAGGTTACACAGTTAGTGTCACGGGCCAGTCGCTCGATGCACGTGCGCTGATCCGGCGCGCGCTGAGCGATGATAAAAAGAGTGGATCAAGCAACGCTTCCACGCCTATTTCGCTCAAGGCAAATGTGGACCGCGTGGCAGGGTTTAATGATGTGGGCCTTAACGGTGTTTCGCTGGCTTACGCCGCCGCGGGTAATATTACGGGATTGTCGCTTGATGCAACGACTAGCGACGGCAAAGCCGTCGAGGTCACAAATTCGCCGGACGGGGCAGGGCGTCGCTTTCGACTTACGGCAGACGATGCGGGCTCTTTGCTGCGCTTTCTTGACGTATATGGCCGAATGCAGGGCGGAACGGTGGCGCTCTCGATGGCTGCAAGCGGCGGCAATTATGCAGGCCAACTCGACCTGCGTAACTTCTATATTGTGAACGAGCCCAAGCTCGGTTCAATCGTGTCATCCGCTCCGCAGGGCGGCAATCGAAGCCTGAACGAAACGGTGCAAGGCCGCATCGACACATCTCGAGTCCAATTCGAGCGCGGCTATGCCGAGATTGAAAAAGGACCGTCATACCTACGCGTCGCGAATGGCGTGTTGCGCGGACCGATGGTCGGAACGACTTTCCGCGGCACGGTTTTTGATGAAAATGATCAGATGGACCTGACCGGCACATTCATGCCCGCATATGGTCTAAACCGCATTTTTGGCGAGTTGCCATTGATAGGCGAAATTCTCGGAAATGGCCGCGATAGAGGGCTGATTGGCGTTACGTACAGGCTTACCGGAGATTTCGACGCGCCACGTCTCCAGATTAACCCACTGTCCGTCATTGCGCCCGGCATCTTCCGCAGCATCTTTGAGTTTCAATAGCGCGATAGTCGCCTATACTATTTGGCTATGGAAGCTTTCTATCCCGGTCCTATCCTTCATCTGCCGCGAGCGAGCGGTCATCGGTTTTTGGATTGGAGATCATGAGCGCGGCTAGCGAACGTGTCCGTTTCTTGATCATTGATGATCACCCATTGTTTCGCGATGCGCTGCATGGCGCGGTGCGGGTCGCTTACCCCGAGGTCGAAACAGTCGAGGCCAAATCTATCGGCGAGGCGCTGGAAGTTCTTGGCGAAAACAGCACGTTCGACCTGTGCTTGCTCGACCTGAACATGCCGGATGTGCAGGGCTTCGAGGGATTGCTGCAATTGCGCACGCGCCATCCCAGCCTGCCCGTTGTGGTCGTCTCCGGACATGAGGAGCCGCGTATCATTTCCGAGGCGTTGTCCTATGGTGCCGCGGGCTTCATTCCGAAGTCTGTACGCAAAACAGATCTCGCCAACGCTATCCGCTCAGTCATGCAGGGCGAGGTACATGTGCCGGAGAATTATCGCCCTCAGTCGCCGGATGCAGAGCGAGATGATCGAGCTAGGATGGTCCAGAGACTTGCCACGCTTACTCCGCAGCAATTGCGTGTTCTCCAGATGCTGCGACAGGGGCTTTTGAACAAGCAAATCGCTTATGAATTGCAGGTTGGCGAAACCACGGTTAAGGCGCATGTCTCCGAAATATTGCGCAAGCTGAATGTATATAGCCGTACCCAGGCGGTGATCGAAGTCTCGAAGCTTGACAACGCGGAACTGTTTCGAGAGCAAGCACCGTTCTGATTTTGGCGCATCGCCGGGAACCAGAAACCGTGGTCGACTGAGCCAGCAGCAAATCATACCTTGCAAGGTTGGGGCGCAATTCATACGGTCGCGCGCAATTCTGAAAGACAACAGGTTTCGCTGAAATGTTTCAATCCGTAATTGACGCCATAGGCAACACCCCGCTGATCAAGCTGCGTCGCGCATCCGAGGAAACCGGCTGCGAAATTCTTGGCAAGGCCGAGTTCATGAACCCAGGCCAGTCCGTGAAAGATCGCGCTGGCCTGTTCATCATCCGCGACGCTGAGGCCAAGGGGCTACTTAAGCCGGGTGGCGTGATCGTGGAAGGCACGGCAGGCAATACGGGCATTGGCCTCACGGTTGTCGCGAAGGCACTCGGCTATCGCACCGTGATCGTGATTCCCGAAACGCAGAGCCAGGAAAAGAAGGACGCCCTGCGTCTGCTCGGCGCGGAGTTGATTGAGGTGCCCGCGGTTCCCTATAAAAATCCGAACAATTATGTGAAAGTTTCGGGTCGCTTGGCTGAGCAACTTGCACGCACGGAACCCAACGGAGCCATATGGGCAAACCAGTTTGATAATGTTGCGAACCGCGATGGCCATGTGCGAACCACAGCGCTCGAAATCTGGCAGCAAACCGATGGCAAAGATAGACGGTTTTGTTTCTGCGGTTGGCACCGGCGGTACGCTGGCAGGCATAGCCGAAGGACTACGCGCTAAAGAGAAGAACGCCAAAGTCGCGCTGGCCGATCCGCTTGGAGCCGCACTCTTTAGCTATTACACTGAAGGCACGCTCAAGGCCGAGGGCAGTTCCATCACTGAGGGCATCGGACAGGGGCGCATCACTGCAAATCTGGAAGGCTTTAGGCCTGATTTCTCGTTCCAGATCGATGATGCCGAGGCGCTGCCAATCCTGTTCGATCTCGTGCAGGAGGAGGGGCTCTGCCTTGGCGGATCGACCGGCATTAATATAGCCGGCGCAATTAGGCTCGCGCGCGAACTTGGTCCCGGCCACCGCATTGTCACCGTGCTTTGCGATTACGGTACGCGCTACCAGTCGAAACTGTTCAATCCCGCGTTTCTTCGAGAGAAGGGCTTGCCGATACCCACTTGGATGGACCAAAAGACCTCCATCAAGGTGCCTTTTGAAGAGGTGGCGTAAGTGGCATGGCGAACAGAAGCGGTCTTTCGCGAAGATGCATATCTCGCCGAGGATGAGGCTCGCGTCGTTGCAATCAATGAGCGCGGCGGAATAATTCTCGACAGAACCATTTTCTATGCAACGTCCGGCGGACAGCCCGGCGACACCGGCAAACTCGTTCGCCCGGATGGCTCCGACATAGCCATCGCCGCCACGGTGACTGGCGAAACGAAGGAAGAAATCATCCACGTTCCGGCTGCTGGCGCGCCGTTGCCGGAAGTGGGCGAAACACTGAAACTCACAATCGATTGGCCGCGTCGGTACAACCTCATGAAGATGCACACGGCCTGCCATCTTCTGTCGGTCATCTATCCGTTTCCGATAACTGGCGCAGCAGTTTCCGAGGATGATTCCCGGGTCGATTTCGATTTGTCGGAAGGGGACTACAGCAAGGAACAAGCCACCGCGCGCCTGACCGAAATGGTCGCCGCGAACTATCCTGTCTTCACCCGATGGATCACAGAAGAAGAGCTTGCCGCGAATCCCGGTTTGGTGAAATCGAAGAACGTTCGCCCGCCGTCGGGCACGGGTCGTATAAGGCTCGTTTGCATCGGCGATAATGCCACCATCGACAGCCAGCCCTGCGGCGGAACGCATGTTGCAGCTACCGGCGAGATCGGTCAGATACATATCGGGAAGATCGAGAAAAAGGGGCGTGAGAATCGCCGCTTCCGTATCCGCTTTGGTACGATGCCCGTCTGATAAGGAAAAAAGCAATGACCGAGAATCCGGCTTTTGTCAGTGCTGATTGGCTAGAGAAACACCTCGGTGAGCCGGGTCTGAAAATCGTCGATGGCGCATGGTATCTGCCGTCGCAGAATCGCAACGCTCGTGCGGAGTATGATGCGGGTCATATTCCGGGCGCTGTGTTCTTCGACCATGACTCAACTGCCGAGCCAGGCTCGACACTTCCTCACACGCTGCCTTCGCCGGAAAATTTTGCGCGATTTGCAGGTTCGATGGGTATCGCCGAAACGGACACGATCATTGTCTATGACGGGTTCGGCCTGTTCTCTGCTCCGCGCACTCGCTGGCTGTTTCGGGTCATGGAAGTGGAAAAGGTATTCATCCTCGCGGGTGGATTGGACGGATGGAAAAAGGAAGGTCGGCCACTGACGTCCGAGCTAACCAAAGTCGCTCCGAATCTGTTCAAAGCGGAACTCAAGACAGACCGGGTAGCGTCGCTGGATGATATGCGCGCTATCGTCGGCAGCGGCTCTGCGCAAATCGCTGATGCGCGGCCCGCTGGACGTTTCAAGGGGATCGACCCGGAGCCAAGACCCGGTTTGCGTGGCGGGCATATGCCGGGCGCGACCAATATCGCCTTTTCCAATTTTTCGCGGGAAGGGCATATGATTGGCAAGGGTGAACTGAAAACTCTTCTTGAAGAGTCTGGGCTGGATCTTTCAAAGCCGGTCGTAACCTCCTGCGGTTCGGGTGTTTCAGCGGCAATCATCTCGCTTGCGCTCGAAACGGTCGGCCATAAGGACAATCGCCTTTATGACGGCTCTTGGGCGGAGTGGGGAAGCCTGCCTGATACGCCGGTGGTCAAGGACTGATGAAGTCTGCTGGCAGGTCCCTCGACCCAATTCCAGTAACGATCACGCATCTGGAGATGTTTGCGCCGCTGGCGCATTATCCGCCCTTGCCACTCGGCCAGAATGTTGCGTTGCTCTCTGCGCAGGCAATGCCGCGACATTTCTATCGTTATCTTATGGATCGTGTCGGGCGGCAGTGGCAGTGGGTGAGCATGCTCACGCTCACGGACGGGGAGCTCGACGCACAGCTTGCGCAGCCAAACCGCATTATCACGGTGCTTTACCTAAGCGGCGCGCCAGCCGGTTTTTTTGAAATTGCGCCGCTTGGCGATGGCCGCGCCGAACTTGTTTATTTCGGCATGATGGGTCACGCGACTGGTCGCGGCCTCGGGCGCTGGTTTTTGGGTGCGGCGATAGCCGCCGCATGGTCCACCAATCCGTCCTCGGTAATTGTCCAGACCTGCACGCTCGACCATCCCGCTGCGCTCTCACTTTATCAAAAGCTTGGCTTTAGCCCGGTCGGGCAATCGCAGGGAACTGTCCAGCCGCTGACGCCTGCGCAACGCCGCACCTCGGTCATGCGTGATTGAGTGCCAGCCGGAATTGAATTTCGCCTGCTGCAACCCATATTCAGCGCAACTAATACGGTGCGGCGCTGTGCACATAGTCAAAGACTTGCCGAAAGAGCTTGTCTTTTTGGCCCTTTGTCGCTAATCGCCCCGCATCGCTGAAAAACCCGGCAACGACTGCCCAAGGAAAGAGACGATGGCAAAAGGTAAATTTGAGCGTAACAAGCCTCATGTGAACGTTGGCACGATTGGTCACGTTGACCATGGCAAGACGTCGTTGACGGCGGCGATCACGAAGTATTTTGGAGAGTTCAAGGCGTATGATCAGATTGATGCAGCGCCTGAAGAGAAGGCACGCGGCATCACGATCTCGACGGCGCACGTTGAGTATGAGACGCCGAACCGTCACTATGCACACGTCGACTGCCCCGGCCACGCTGACTATGTGAAGAACATGATCACGGGTGCTGCGCAGATGGACGGCGCCATTCTGGTTGTTTCGGCAGCAGACGGCCCGATGCCGCAGACCCGTGAGCACATTCTGCTTGCGCGTCAGGTTGGCGTTCCTGCGATTGTTGTGTTCCTGAACAAGGTTGATCAGGTTGACGACGCTGAGCTTCTGGAACTGGTAGAGCTTGAGGTTCGCGAGCTTCTGTCGAAGTACGAGTTCCCCGGCGACGACATTCCGATTGTGAAGGGTTCTGCGCTTGCCGCTCTTGAAGACTCCGACAAGGAGATCGGCGAGAACGCGATCCGCAAGCTGATGGAAGAAGTTGACCGCTACATTCCGACGCCAGAGCGTCCGATTGACAAGCCATTCCTGATGCCGATCGAAGACGTTTTCTCGATCTCCGGTCGTGGTACGGTTGTTACCGGTCGTGTTGAGCGCGGCATTGTGAAGGTTGGTGAGGAACTTGAGATCGTCGGCATTCGTCCGACGGCGAAGACGACCTGCACGGGCGTTGAAATGTTCCGCAAGCTTCTGGATCAGGGTCAGGCAGGCGACAACATCGGTGCGCTGCTTCGCGGTGTTGACCGTGAAGGCGTTGAGCGTGGTCAGGTTCTGGCCAAGCCGGGTTCTGTGAAGCCGCACAAGAAGTTCAAGGCGGAAGCCTACATTCTGACGAAGGAAGAGGGTGGCCGTCATACGCCGTTCTTCACGAACTACCGTCCGCAGTTCTACTTCCGTACGACGGACGTGACGGGCATCGTGACGCTTCCGGAAGGCACCGAGATGGTTATGCCTGGCGACAACGTCACGGTTGATGTTGAGCTGATCGTGCCGGTGGCCATGGAAGAGAAGCTGCGCTTCGCTATCCGTGAAGGTGGCCGCACCGTCGGCGCCGGCGTCGTCGCAAGCATCATCGAGTAACCTTCTCTACGAAGGACTACGGAAAAGGCGGCTGAAAAGCTGCCTTTTTTGTTTGACCCTGAATGCACTTTCTGGCGTGTTCATATTCGGGTTGGCGCGGAAATATCCGCAAAGGGGCGTTCTTTGTATTCGTTTTTGCGCGCTGTTTCATGCGCTCTTGTTACCCTGCTGGCTTTCGGCACACCGAAAGCGTTTGCTCAATCTGATGAAATGAAATTCGTCGTTGTGCGATCTGCAGAGGTGGGCTGCGAACCATTGTGCACCGAATGGATATCAGCCGAAGGGGAGATCACCAGCAAGTCCGACGATAAATTTCGCGAAGTGCTCAAAAAATTGGGCAAGCGCAGGCTTCCGGTCGTTATCAATTCGCCAGGAGGTGACATTGATGCGGCGATGGCCATCGGTCGAATGATACGCAAGCGGAAGATCGACGTGCTGGTTGGAACGACCGAGTTTGTCGGCTGCCAGCCTTCGGAAAAAGATTGCGAGTTGAACCGCGGACGCGGAGCTGATTATTTTGGGCGACCGTTTATCAATGCAATGTGCAATTCTGCCTGCCCTCTGGTTCTGTCGGGCGGCGTGCATCGTTACGCTGCGCCTAGTGCCTTTGTCGGCGTCCATCAGGTGACAACGACGGTGACATTTACTGACCTCGTTTATGAGACAAAATACAAGATGGTTGGTGGCAAGAAGAAGGTTGTCTCAAAGAAGGTCGTTAAACGTTCAAAGGGTAAAACACAGGTCATCCCGCAGATGAGCAAAGATATTGAAAAGCGGCTCAGAGCCTATTTCGATGAGATGGGTGTTAGCCAGATCATCGTAGACAGGATGAAGGCGACCGAGGCAAGCCAGATAGACTGGGTCGACACAGGCACGCGCAAATTCACAAAACTTGCCGAGAATCTGAATTCTTCGGAGATGATCTTGAGCAGCATCGCATGCCACTCAGTCCCTGCTGCGAGTTTTTGCCGCCTTATAACGACAGACGATCTCTGATCATCAGCGCTTATGACTTGAAAGCTCGCCCAGCAGCTTGGCCATTTCCTCATCAAGAGATGATTTGCCCTTGCTCTGCTGCTGCTGCCGGAACGTCCTCACTATCCAGAGCCGTTTCCAACTCCTTGAGCAAATCGCTGTCAAGCTCGTCCGCGCTGCGAGCGGGCGGCGGCACGACAGCCGGTCGTGGCTGAATATGTACGGTCTGGCGTGGAGCGACCGGACGTGCTGGTGCTGCCGGTTCGCGGTGCGGTGCAGGCTGATGCTGCGCGGGCGCATGAACCGGCTCCGCGCGAACATTTTGGGGCCGCGGCTGAACGACAGGTGGCTCCACACCATGCGTCGTCTCAGTTACCATTGTTGGACGTTTCGCTGCGCCGTGTACTCGAATATCGCTTTCAACAACGATGTCGCTATGGCCGCCGATCAGCAGCAAGTGCTCCACATCGTCCCTGCGTACGAGTACGAGCCTGCGATGGGTATCTACCGCTGTTGCATCCATGATGGCGAGGCGCGCCTTACGGTTTCGCCCACCTGCCACATAGGTGCCGGATCGAAAACGTTTGATAAGCAGGTAAATCAGATAAAGCGCAACCAGAACGATGCAGGCAGCAATCGCCCAAAACGCCATAGGAGCATTTTCGGCGCCGACGATTCTCTCGATCCACACATACATTTGCAAACCCCAACACAGAAGAACCCGCACGCCGCATTTTGGACACTAGAGCAAACACTGCGCGCCTCGCAAGTTCGGATAAGCGAAGTGCGATAAGGAAAAGCCGGGAAATAGATGCAGCAAACGCAAGCCGCGATTTATTCACCGGCTTTTTTCATATAGGCATGAACAGCAAAATAATATGTGATTCAACTTATTCGCACGACACATTGAGCCGCATGCCGAGTGATACACGCACCGATGCCTACCCCGCGCCCCTCGTAGATCGTAACGGTCGACCGAGTGCGATTACGCGTCTTATCATCCTGATGATAGTCCTGACTGGCGCCGCGGTCTTCTTTTCGATCTTCCGCAAGCAGTTGGGCGATCCGTTCCTGCTTGGTTTGCTTGGCGTACTGGCAATGATCGGCGTTGGCTTCCTGTTCGCCGCAGCCATTGGCTTCGTTCATTTTTTGCCGAGAACAGCGAGCGACGATCTTTCGAAAGCATTTCTCGATTCGCTGGAGCAGGGGGTCGTCGTCACCGACCAGAAAGGCCGAATCGTTTACGTCAACCGCGCTTATGCCGAAATGACCGGCGCTTCGACCGCAGCCGATGCCAAGACCATCGAAAGCTTGCTCATCGATGTGCCGGAAGCATCGGCGACTGTTGTGAGACTGGCCAACGGCATAAGCGATGGCAAACCGGGAGAGGGTGAGGTCAGGCTATCGCAGGCCGTCCGCCCTGGCAGTGACCCTGGAGCACATTGGTACCGCATAAAGGCACGAAATTTGAAAGTGCCCGGCCACCGTGCACCACAGGCTGTCTGGGAACTTGCAGATATTTCGCGCGAGCGCGAGGAACAGGAGCGTTTCTTTCTCGATCTGCAAAAAGCAATCGACCATCTGGATCAGGCACCTGCCGGTTTCTTTGCAACGGATCAGGGTGGTCGCATATCTTATATGAATGCCACGCTTGCAGGCTGGCTTGGCATTGATCTGGCGGGCTTCTCGCCGGGGTCGATCCGCCTGCAGGATATAGTCGCTGGCGATGGCATGGCCTTGGTTAGATCTGTCAAAGCCGAACCCGGCTCAACGCGAAATGCCGTGTTCGATCTTGATCTGCTGACCTCGACTGGTAAGGCGCTGCCTGTACGGTTCATGCATCGCGTTTCCGCAAGCAAAGGCGGCGTTGGCGGCCCATCACGCACCATCGTGCTTAACCGCACGCAGGGCGAAGATGCGTCGGCGGAGTTGCGAGCCGCCGAAGTTCGTTTCACGCGCTTCTTCAATTCAACGCCTATGGCAATCGCGGGCGTTGATAAGGAGGGCCGAATCCTTCGCACAAACGCGCCATTCCTCTCGCTGTTCTCGTCGCTGGTGGATAGCGACGCGTTGGAGCGCCGCGTCAGGCTGGAAAACATCGTGCATGTTCGCGACCGTCCAGCCCTTGCTGATGCATTGGAAAAGGCAAGGGAACGGCAAGCCAAAATCGCGCCAATCGACACAGTTTTCCCGAACGACGAGGAGCGTCACGTTCGTGTTTATGTAAATGCGATTGCGGACGAAGGATCGGGCGACAGCGCCGAAGAGGCCGCCATTGTCTATGCTGTTGATACGACCGAACAAAAAGCCCTCGAAAACCAGATGGCGCAGACACAGAAGATGCAGGCCGTCGGTCGTTTCGCAGGTGGCATTGCGCATGACTTTAACAATGTGCTGACCGTCATAATGATGGCGTCCGATCAGTTGTTGATGAACCACAAGCCGTCCGACCCGTCATTTCCGGACATCATGCAGATCAAGCAGAACGCCAACCGGGCTGCGTCCTTGGTCCGCCAGCTTCTGGCCTATTCGCGCAAGCAGACCCTCCGCGCCGAGGTATTGAATCTTACCGATGTACTCGCAGATTTGCGCATGTTGCTCACCCGCCTTGTGGGCAATGAGGTTAAGCTGTCCATCGATCATGGCCGCGACCTCTGGCAGATAAACGCGGACATCGGCCAATTGGAGCAAGTGATCGTCAATCTCGCTGCCAACGCGCGTGACGCGATGCCGGAGGGCGGCGAGATTTTCATTCGTACGCGCAACGTTCCAGCCGAAGAGACGTCCGCATTCGGCTATCGCGAGTTGCAGTCTGCCGATTATGCTTTGATTGAATTTGAAGACACTGGCTCGGGCATTCCGCAAGATGTGAAAGAGAAGATTTTCGAACCCTTTTTCACTACAAAAGACGTGGGCAAAGGCACTGGCCTCGGCCTTTCCACGGTCTATGGTATCATTAAGCAATCCGGTGGCTCGATATACTGCGATTCCGAAGTCGGTAAGGGAACGGTGTTCCGCATTTTCCTGCCTCGCTATGTCCCGAAGGTTGAACCTGTTGCGGAGCAGCCAACCGCAACCGAAGGTGCGGCGTCGATCCAGCGGCTGCCGGAGGCGGCACGCGATCTTTCAGGCTCCGAAACAGTACTGCTCGTTGAGGATGAGGACGGTGTGCGCATGAGCGGTGTCAGATTGCTCACCTCGCGCGGTTACACCGTCCATGAGGCATCGTCCGGTGTCGAGGCGCTGGACATATTCAGAGAACTGGGCAACTCGGTCGATATAATTGTGTCCGATGTGGTTATGCCTGAAATGGATGGCCCCACTTTGCTCGGCGAAGTTCGACAGATACGGCCCAATGTAAAGTTTGTTTTCGTCTCAGGTTATGCTGAGGATGCGTTCGCGAAGAATTTGCCGGAAGATGCGCAATTTGGTTTCCTGCCAAAGCCATTTACTTTGAAGCAGCTTGCCACAGTCGTCCGTGAAACACTGGATGGTGTCCGTTAAAGACAAACGAGCTTTCAAAGCCTATGGACACATTAGCTGAATAACATAAGATATAATTAAACATATCTGGATTCGGCAATGTCTGGCGACGATAGCCTTCGCAAAACACGTCTCATATCTAAAACGCAGATTGCAGAAGCTATTCTGAGCCTCGCTGAAGGCGGTATTCCGTTCGATCAGTGGTTAACTGCACTCACGGACAAATTCTATGTTGATCTCGATGAACTTCACGAGATCATGGCGTTGCCGGCAATACGCACGAACCATTTGGCGCCAGAGCTATAGGAAAAGATGAGGGCGCTATCATGGAGCGCCCACCATCGAGCCATTACAACGGGATGTTGTCGTGTTTTTTCCAAGGATTTGTCAGATCCTTGTTGCGAAGCATGCGCAGCGCGCGCGCAATTCGCCTCCGAGTCGAATGCGGCATAATTACTTCATCGATAAAGCCGCGCTCAGCCGCGACAAAAGGCGATAGGAAGCGATCTTCATAGGCCTTGGTGTGCGCGGCAATTTTTTCCGCATCGCCAATGTCTTTGCGGTAGATAATTTCGACCGCGCCTTTCGCGCCCATCACGGCAATCTGTGCGCTCGGCCATGCATAGTTCACGTCGCCGCGCAGGTGCTTGGAAGCCATAACGTCATACGCGCCGCCATATGCCTTACGGGTGATGACCGTCACTTTCGGGACAGTCGCTTCGGCATAGGCGAACAGCAACTTCGCACCGTGCTTGATCAATCCGCCATATTCCTGCGCAGTACCGGGCAGAAAGCCCGGAACGTCTACGAAGGTGACGATTGGAATATTGAAGCAATCGCAGAAGCGTACAAAACGCGCCGCCTTACGTGAAGCGTCGGAATCCAGCACGCCTGCGAGCACCATCGGTTGATTGGCGACAAAGCCAACTGTGCGCCCTTCCACGCGGCCGAAACCTGTCACAATGTTTCGTGCGAAAGACTCCTGAATCTCGAAGAAATCGCCTTCATCGATGGTTTTCAGGATCAACTCTTTAATATCATAAGGCTTGTTCGCATTGTCGGGCACAAGGCGATCCAGAGAGAGGTCATGTTCGGAAACGGGTTGGAAACACTCGATTTCCGGAATTTCAGCGGTATTTGAGGACGGCAAAAGATCGATCAGCTTGCGCATTTGCAAAAGCGCCTCGACGTCATTGTCATAGGCGCCATCTGCAATGGAGGACTTTGTCGTATGAACCTTGGCTCCGCCGAGTTCCTCGGCGGTCACTGTTTCATTGGTCACGGTTTTCACGACATCAGGGCCGGTTACGAACATATAAGATGTATCGCGCACCATGAATATGAAGTCGGTCATAGCGGGCGAATAAACGTCGCCGCCTGCGCATGGTCCCATGATGACGGAGATTTGCGGGATCACGCCCGATGCAAGAACGTTGCGCTGGAAAATCTCTGCGTAACCGCCCAGCGCTGCCACGCCTTCCTGAATACGCGCGCCACCTGCATCATAGATACCGATGATCGGCGCGCGGTTGCGCAATGCCATTTCCTGTATCTTCACTACCTTCTCTGCATGGGCCTCCGAAAGTGAGCCGCCGAAAACAGTGAAATCCTTGGCGAAGACGAATACCGTGCGGCCATTCACTGTGCCCCAACCGGTTACGACGCCGTCACCCGGTACTTTCGACTTTTCCATGCCGAAATCGGTAGAGCGGTGTTCGACATACATGTCGAACTCTTCGAAGGAGTTTTCGTCGAGGAATATGTCGAGGCGCTCGCGTGCTGTCAGTTTGCCGCGCTTGTGCTGCGCTTCGATTCTCGCTTCTCCACCACCGGCACGAGCTTCGTCGCGGCGGCGTTCGAGTTCCTTCAGCACATCCCTCATCAGATAGTCTCCCGCTGACTGCGCTGGCTAAAAATTCGCGCCTGTCATTTTTTGCAGCAGCCCTATTCGTTGCGGTGCTGCTTGGCAATAATACCTTTATCGCAATCACCAGCTTCCGGTGTTGGGCATGGAGGCCCAAGGTTCTGCGCTGGCCAGCGCCTGCCCCTTTTGCAACAGCTCGATAGAGATACCGTCGGGACTACGAATGAAGGCCATATAGCCGTCGCGCGGTGGTCGGTTAATTGTTATCCCTGAATTCATCAGTTGCTGGCACGTATCGTAGATGTTGTCGACCTCATAGGCCAGATGGCCAAAATTGCGCCCGCCTTGGTAATGTTCGGTGTCCCAATTGTAGGTTAGCTCCAAAAGAGGGGCTTTAGCATCACGTCCGCTCTGTTCATCGTTGGATGCCGCAAGAAAAATGAGCGTAAAGCGGCCTTTTTCGCTCTCCGTTCGCCGAACTTCGGTCATGCCGAGTTTGCCGCAATAAAAGTCGAGAGATTGGTCGATGTCGCGCACGCGAACCATTGTGTGCAGATAGCGCATTGGTGCTCCTTCAGATGGATTTGCGACTTTAGGCGAGGGGAACTGTTGCCGCAACGTCACGCTTGTCGACGACGTTAACCATAGCGTGTGGGTTGGGCGTGCAAACAACTGGAAACATGCCCTGCGCCACTTGCGCAAGGCGGGCTACGCTGCATTTAATCGATGTCAAGAATCAGTCACGCGTTTCGGAAAGGTGCTGCGAGATGGGGGACAAAACCTCGCCGCCGGGGCATGGTGAGTCTGCGCAAGACGGCTTGTGGCAGGACAGCGAAGACCAGAGTGTAGAACTTCAGGAAGTTTCTGGCGTCATCAAATGGTTTGACGTTGCGAAGGGCTATGGCTTCATCATGCCGGACGAGCGCGCCATGAGCGATGTCTTGTTGCACGTCACCTGTTTGCGCCGGGATGGCTTCCAGACGGCGCTTGAAGGGGCGCGCATCGTTTGCCTCATCAAGCGTGGCGAGCGCGGCCTGCAAGCATTTCGTGTTATATCGATGGACAACAGCACTGCCGCGCATCCCGCAGAGCAGGCTGAGCCACGCCTGCATGTCTCGGTTACGCCGGAAAGCGGGTTGGAGCGCGCGCTCGTCAAGTGGTTTAACCGCACCAAGGGGTTCGGCTTCTTGACGCGTGGCGAAGGCACGGAAGACATTTTCGTGCACATGGAAACGCTGCGCCGCTATGGCGTTGCCGAGTTGCGTCCCGGTCAAGTCGTGCTTGTTCGCTTTGGGCGCGGCGACAAGGGCCTTATGGCAGCCGAAATTCATCCTGATATAGGAACCTTGCCGATCTCGCACTGATCGGCAGGGAGATTGAAAATGCCTGTCAGGACTTTCCGGTCATATTTGATCGCATTTGTTTTTACTTTACGTCCCACTCGGCACCAGCATTGGCACAGCAGCCAATGGTGTTGCCGATTGATCCCGCGCCTCTCATTATCGAGACCGGCAACGCGGAGGCCAAATTTGCGATTGAAGTTGCCGACGACAGTGCGGAACGATCTCGCGGCCTCATGTTCCGAAAGGAAATGGCGGCGGATCGTGGCATGTTGTTCGTGTTTCAGATGCAGCAGCCGCTCGCATTCTGGATGAAAAACACGATCTTGCCGCTTGATCTTGTCTTTATAGATGAGACCGGAAAGGTTCGCGCTATCCTTCCCGGTACGCCGTTTTCTGAGGCTCCAATTTCGCCGGGCGAGCCAGTAAAATATGTGCTCGAATTGAACCAAGGTACGGCAAAGCGCATTGGCATAGATCCCGGCGATCAGGTCGAGCATCCACTCATCGGTACGGTCAACTAACAGATGCAGCGTTTCCAGCACGACGGTTTCGACTTTGCCTACGTGGACCGCCAACCTGAACGCGGCGCGGCCGAGCCGATCCTCCTGATTCACGGCTTCGCTTCCAACCATTTCACGAACTGGGTTTCGCCGGGTTGGATGAAGACGCTTGCCGAAGCTGGCTATAGGCCGATTGCCTTCGATAATCGCGGTCATGGTGAAACGTCGAAGAGTTATGACCCGGCAGCCTACACGCCTGAGAAAATGGCGAGTGACGCTGTAGCGCTGCTGGATCATCTGGAAATCGAAACAGCGCACGTCATGGGATACTCGATGGGCGCGCGCATTTCGGCCTTTATGGCGCTGGCGGAGCCGCAGCGCGTCGCAACGCTGGTTTTTGGCGGCCTTGGCATTGGCATGGTGGATGGCGTAGGCGATTGGGACCCAATTGCCGCCGCCTTGCTGGCAGAAGATCCGTCGCAGACAACACATGCGCGCGGCCGTTCATTTCGCACCTTCGCCGACCAGACCAAGAGTGACCGTCGCGCGCTTGCCGCATGTATCACCACCTCGCGCGCGTTGCTGACAGAAGCGCAGATGGCTCGCATTGCCCAGCCGACATTGATCGCCGTTGGCACTAAGGACGATATTGCCGGATCAGGTGAAGAATTGGCCGCAATCATGCCAAATGCCGTCGCTTTCGACATTCAAGGCCGCGACCATATGCTCGCCGTTGGCGATAAGACCTTCAAGGCGCGGGTGCTGGATTTCCTGGCCGAGCATCCACTTATTTAGGCCCTACCTACCTGCAAAACGCGGCGTCCGCTTCTCCTTGAACGCCGCGCGACCTTCGGCATAGTCCGCGCTCAAAAATGTCTCGTCGCCGGCATCCTGTGCGCGGATGCGCAGTTCCGTGTCTCCCCGCAAGGCTGCACGAATGGCAAGCCGCGAAGCCTTGATCGAAAGCGGAGCATTCTCGGAAATGCGCCGCGCAATTTCCTGAATGCGGCTGTCGAAGCCCTCGGCCTCCACAATTTCGAGCAGAAACCCATGCCTTAGCGCTTCGTCAGCGTTGATCGTAGCGCCCGACATCGTCAGATAGCGCGCCGCTTGCGGGCCGCAACTGTCAACAATGTCGTTCATCGCTTCCGTGGGATATGCCAGCCCAAGCCGTGCGGCGGGAACAGCGAAGCGGGCATCGGGCGTTGCAATGCGCAAATCGGCAGCGGCGGCAAGTCCGAAACCTCCGCCAAAGCAAATTCCACGTATCGCTGCGATAATCGGCACCGGCGAATTGCGGATAGCAGCAAAAGCGCGCGCATTGGCGTTCTCATAGTTTCGCGCGCTCTGCGCATCGCCCCGTTCGGTGTCGAACTCGCTTATGTCAGCACCCGCCGAGAAGTCGGGTTTCGCGCCGCTCAGCACGATCACCCGCGCATTTTCGCTCAATTCCTCGATCAGTTCGGGAATTTCCCGCCACATAGCCAGCGTGATGGCATTCTTGCGGGCAGGGCGGTCTATGCGGATTTCGCCGATTGCATCCTAAATCCGTGCGATCAAGCCCTCACCATTCTGCATTCCAGCACTCCCGATATGTTGCGTTCGCTTAAGCCTGGATTCAGAAGAATTGTGTTCTATATCCAGCCTAATCGCCATATTGTGTGCGCCGGCACGAAGCAATATAAGTCGCGGCCCAACAGACGAGCGGAAAATGGACATGTCCAAAGCAACGGCAAGAGCAGGCAAGCTCCAACCTGTCGATCCGATCTGGCAAACGATCCGCGACGAAGCGGCCATCGCAGTTGATCGCGACCCGCTGCTCGCCGCATTCATGTATTCGACCATTCTCAATCAGGATAGTCTGGAGCAGGCGGTCATTCATCGCGTCGCGCAGCGTCTCGATCATTCGGACCTGAGCGCCGATCTCATTGCTCAAGCATATAATGAAATGGTGCGCGCTTGGCCGGAATGGAGCGACATCGTTCGCGTCGATATTCAGGCTTATTACGACCGTGATCCTGCTTGCGACCGTTTCATCATGCCGGTCCTTTATTTCAAGGGCTTCCATGCAATCCAGACACACCGGCTTGCGCATTGGCTATGGAGTGAAGGCCGCAAGGACTTCGCGCTCTACCTGCAGAGCCGTTCGTCGTCGGTATTCCAGACCGACATCAATCCGGCTGCGCGCGTCGGCAAAGGCATTTTTGTGGACCACGCGACCGGCCTTGTGGTGGGCGAAACAGCGGTTATCGAGGACAATGTTTCCATCCTGCACGGCGTCACGCTTGGCGGCACGGGTAAAGCGGGTGGCGATCGTCATCCAAAGATTCGCAACGGCGTACTGATTGGCGCTGGCGCGAAAATACTTGGCAATATCGAAGTTGGCCATTGCTCGAAAATCGCGGCTGGCTCGGTCGTTTTGTCTTCGGTGCCGCACAACAAGACCGTCGCGGGCGTGCCCGGGCGCATTGTTGGCGAATCCGGATGCGAACAGCCATCCCGGCAGATGGACCAGACACTGCCTGCGCAGGTGCTTGACCATCTCATAACCTACGAAATCTAAGCCGCATCGCGCTATCCGAGTCCAGTTGAAGCGAGGCACACCGACTTGTGCCTTTACTCGACCGGGATCGCGTGCCAGAAGCAGCGTCCAATACAAATCCGACCCGGAGGTTGTCCTTGAAACCGGAAGAAATCAGGAAGCTGGAAGCCTATTTCCAACGCGTATTCCAAAATCCGCATCTGCAAATTAAAGCTCGTCCGCGCAAGGACAACTCCGCCGAAGTTTATATGGGCGACGAGTTCCTTGGCCTTGTCTACAAGGATGAGGAAGAGGGCGACTACAATTTCTCGATGGCGATTCTCGACATCGACCTCAACTAATTGGTTGAAACTGGTGCGCCCGTTTTCAGCATGAATCGGGCGCGCTCCAATATTGCGCTTTCCATCGTTGGCCAGTTGGCAAGCATTGATTTGGGAAAGCGATAGGACAAGCTCAGCCCGTCTGTGAGAAGAACATCCCTCTGGCATTCGGCAAGAGATTGCTTCGAATTCATCGCCTGTCAGGCAGCGCGCCACGAAGGGCGTTTGACCCATTCGTCCCGCAACTGCCAGCTCTTCGTCCACATATCCAGACTTCTCTGTAAATTTATACAAGGTCGTATCGCCCGGACCAGGCAGGCCCGGCTGTTGAATCAGCTGTCGGTAGATAGGATCGTAGCGGCCACTCATGTCGCGAGACATCATACGCGGTTCAAAGGTAAGAAAAATCAGGCTGCCATCTTTTCCGAGGTGATTGAAAAGGTCACGTTTTTCTTCAGAAAAACCTTCAAGATCAGGCCAGCTTAAATAAAGGTCTAGTCGTTCTGCTGTCCCGCTATGCCTGTCCTTTTCAAATCGGATCGCATTGCCCGGCACCTCCATGACATCGTTTCCGATGACGATTTCATGAACGGTCTGATCGTCTGAATAGCCGCCAAGTGAGATTGTATGCCCCAGCCATCTTCCTGCTCCGCTGATTGCGGCAGACAGAGCAACCACACCCACGCAGAGAATGGCTGAGGCACGCAACAGTCGCGTCGAACCGCGTCGCGATTCTCCAGCTATAGCCAGTGCTGCCATCTACCACTCCGCGCGCAGTTCTTGTGCCATCCCGATACAGTCAAATCTGGCACGGCAATTGCCACATTGCAGCTAACAGTTGCGCTTTCATGGTAAATGGTTCGTAAAGATGCAGTCGCTGAGCAATATCTCTTTTGCGTCGACGCGGTTTGTCGCACGGCACACAGATGCCGGACCTGCGAAATTTTCTGGACCTTGTACGCTTGCCATTGAAGCAATGAAGGCGTGGACCGAACGCAACGTCTCTACCGGCTTCTTGATCGCGTGCATTTCCACCGCCTTGGTGTGGACATGCTCACTCACGATTGCCATGCTTCATCTGGTTGCGCTGGCGGTACGGCCATAAGATCGGAGGAAGCATGACTGCATATAATTTGGGCGCACGTTCGCCGAGTTTCGGCGATTCAGTTTGGATTGCGCCCGACGCGAACGTCATCGGTACCGTAACTCTCGGCGCAAATGTCGGCGTCTGGTTTGGGGCGGTACTGCGTGGCGACAATGAGCTTATTGATATCGGTGACGACACCAATCTTCAGGAACATACCATCGTCCATACCGATCCGGGTTTTCCTGTCACTGTGGGCAAAGGTTGCACAATTGGCCATCGAGCTTTGCTGCACGGATGCACCATCGGCGACAATACGCTGATCGGAATGGGCGCGATTATCCTCAACGGTGCCCGTATTGGTAACAATTGCCTTGTCGGTGCGGGCGCTCTCGTTACCGAAGGCAAAAGCTTTCCCGATGGATCACTTATCATCGGATCACCCGCCAAAGCAGTCCGGGAGCTTGATGAAAAGACGATCGAAGGTCTGCGAGCTTCCGCAAGGAACTATGCGGCTAACGCAAAGCGCTTCCGCGACGAACTGAAACGGATTTGACCTCTCCAAAATGAGTGGAGCCGGCCCTGGGACATGGGCCGGCTCCTTGAGCCCGGTCGTTTGGGGGACGGGGAGGGTGGGGATTTCGACCGGGTTTCTCGCTCCTGCTTAGCGGACGCTGGCCACGGCATCCGCGCGGCCATCCGTTATGGACAGCCATTGGCCGGGATTCTTTTCTGATTGACGCTTGAGATAGGTGTACGCTGTCTCGTCCCAGCGCTGCACGCCGGATTCGAGATTATCGAGAATATAGTCGCCAGCGGTTGTGCGAACGGTGAGCACCGCGTGGCCTTCGCCGTTTGGCTGGCGCACTACGGTAATCAGTGCATTGGAGGGCGAAATGCCTGATGCGATCAGCAATCGGCGCTTTTCAAGAACGTAGTCTTCACAATCGCCCACGCCGTCTGGAAAAGACCAGACTTCGTCCTTGCCCCAGATTTCCATGTCGGTTTTCGGCGTAATAGCAGCATTGACCGCAGAGTTGATGGAGCCGATCTTTTGCAATAGCGATTGGCTCATTCTGGCTGGACCGTCAGAAATTCCACGAGCCGAGCATTCAGCTGGAAGCTTCTTGCAAAATTCGTAGTGACCGATTGGCTGCGTTGTGCGGCCACCTGTAGTCATGGAAATCTGTGACGCGAAAGCGTGCGTCGACATCCCCGCGACAGCACTTGTCAAGATGGCAACTGCCATCCAGCAATTTGTCCGCATTGTTTCGTCTCCCCAATGCGAGAGACGATTGCACGATTAAATTTATCCACAGGAAAATATATCGAAGCAATTTTAAATGTATCAAACGATGAACGAAGTGTAGGTAAAGCAATGAATAGAAAAACTAATTATAATTAGATTCAGATAATAGTCGATATTTAACCATAACGCAGAGCGGTAGCCAACTGTCAGTTGGACGTACTACGTGCATAAATGAATAGCTATTCAGGCCGCAGGTTTTTCCGCATCGGAAAATTGCTCGTCGAGGATATCCTGCTCCTGAACGGAGGAGAACTCGATTGCAATACCTTCCTCAAAATGGCGAACGACGGTGCCGCGCATTGTTCCAAGCACAACTTGTGAGCCAATTGCAGGGCGTACATCGATCTCGATGCCCGCACCTGAAAGGGAAAGATCGATGATCCGGCATTCGTAGGTTCGACCGTCTTCCATGTGCAGAGCACTGAACGGATTGCGCGGCGCGACGCGCTCGTGTCGACGATCTTCCGGCAGGCCAAGATCCTGACGGTTCGCCAGCCATGTAAGTTGGGCAGAAAGCTTTTCGCGTTTGCGCTCGCTGGCAATGACCGTCATCGCGAAACCGTCTTCGAATGTGCGCGTCACCACACCTTCGATGCGTCCCACATGATCCAGATAAGCGATAACTCTTTCACCGGGTTCACCAATGCGGTCGGCGAGCAGAGCGATGTTGCCGGGCGACATGTCATAGACATGGCAATTATGTTCCGAGCGATCCTCAAGCATGAAGCGCCCATGTAACTTCACCCGCACACGCTCGAAGGCGCGGCGTTCATAGGGGGCATATGTTCCCAGCGAAGTCGAAGACATCATAACCTACCAACGCGCCGCATAACCCGCCCGGTCCATTGCGTACGCAGCATCACAGTAAGGTTAAATACGTTAATAACGCGTAATTGTAACGTATACAGCTTGGCTTAATGATTGCGGTTATTCCGTTCTTCCGCCGTCCAGAACAAGCAGGTGACGCACGCGTTTTGCTATTGCGTTCGAGGCTTTTGCTTCGATCTTTTCTTCGCGATCAAGAACCGCAGGTTTAGCTCTATCGTCAAGCAGGATTGAAGGTTCTGTCTTTAGTGTAAGAGGCTCACGCGAAGGATCGAAAAGCTGAACAGACGTAACATTCGCGTCGATAATTGGATCGGCTCCGAGCCAATAAGCTCGCTCGCAAGCTGTTATGAGTCCCAGTCCGCGCGCGCTTTCATTGCTGCTGTCGAGGGGAAGAATGACCAACTCGAATGCCAGCGAACGATTTGAGGCGCTGATACCATCATAGGAAACGACAACTACCGCGTTTTCGGTGAAGATCGTATCCAGCATCCTTTTAAGTAGTCGCTGGTCGCGAGTGCGCCACAAGGAGCCGAAAGAAAATCCCTTCAATTCCCGGCCATAGGCTGCACAGAGACGCGTTCCAGCCAGACGAAATACGGCTTCCCCTCTGGTATCCCTTTCCAGAATGAACGTATCGGCCAAAAGGCTCTTTATTTCCGCGGGCTCGACTTCCGTGCGTTTGGGCGCGGGTCTGCCATCGCGTAAGCGGTTCCAATAGTGAAACAGCTCTACTGATGCGTCTTGTTTCATTTCGTCACACTCCGCCGCGTATTTGCTACGCTTGTCCCAGAATCA
Organism: Mesorhizobium sp.; assembly: GCA_049840935.1. Taxonomy (GTDB): domain Bacteria; phylum Pseudomonadota; class Alphaproteobacteria; order Rhizobiales; family Rhizobiaceae; genus Mesorhizobium_G. The sequence goes on along the minus strand of JASGJA010000018.1, from coordinate 116,861 downwards.
GCGGTACGTGCCCCTTTCTACCTTCCCGGAGCATGTTGCGTGCCAGCAGCGAAGTTTCTTGTTCACCGAAGGGGATTATTAGGGTTAACAGATGGTTTATATTGCGCGGGGCGGCATTGATCGGCATGATCGGATCAACTGATTTGTATTGCAGCTTTCCAGTCACTTTCTGGGAATTCTTCTCGGAAGCCGTTCAAGCAAAGTCTTGAGCGGCTTTATTTTTTCGACTGGCCTTGATCGTGCCTTGCGGCGCCAGCATTGTGCTCCTTCATCCAACAGGATTCGGCGGAAAGACTACGAATGAATGAGCACCCCGTGCGACAGGGCGCGCGTCCGGCCCCGGCAGGCCGAGAGCCGATCCTGAATTTGCCGACCGTCATAATTGCGTTGATTGCGATTTGCGTCGCGGTCCAACTCATCCAGTCTTATGTGCTGACACAGCAGCAGGACAACGCCTTCATCATCGCTGCGGCATTCATTCCTGCCCGCTATTCCGGGCAATATATGATTGACGTCTATGCGTTCACGACGCCGATCACCTATGCCTTCCTACATGGCGGATTTACACATCTGGCGGTCAACATGGTCTGGTTGGCGGCGGTCGGCACGCCTTTGGCAAACCGCATCGGCTGGGTTCGCTTCCTGATTTTCTGGGTCGTTTGTGGTGCCGCGGCTGCTGGATTGCATTATCTCGTTCACCCGACCGAATACGTGCCTCTGGTGGGAGCATCTGGCGCTATTGCGGGTATGATGGCCGCAACGGCACGCTATCTGTTCCGGGTCAATCGGTTTTCCAATTCGCCAGCCTTTGCTGGGCCGCTGCTGCCGATCTTTTCGTCTCTGCGCTCTCCGCAGGTTTTGATATTCATCGTCATCTGGATGGGAGGCAATCTGCTGGTAGGCTTGCTCGGTGCGCCCGGAGTGTCGAACAGCATTGCGTGGGAGGCACATGTTGGCGGCTTTTTAGCCGGTTTCCTGCTGCTGGGCCTTTTTGATCGACCTGTTGAGAGGCAATAGCCAAACACTTGAAAAACCATCGTTCCCGGCGCACCATGCATAATGCCGGGCGATCGTCCCGCCCGAGTACCGGATAGGGAGGAAGGGATGACGGTCAAATCGATTCTGGAGGAAAAAGGCCACGACGTTTTGACGCTTGGGCCGAATGACAAGCTGTCCGAAGCTGTGCGCGTTTTGGCAGAGCATCGCGTTGGTGCGCTGGTCATAACCAATGGCGACCGCAAGATCGTGGGTATACTTTCCGAGCGCGATATTGTGCGCTCGATTGCGAAATCGGGAGCCGCGGCTCTTGATCAGTCGGTCCGTGAAGTGATGACCCCGAAGGTCAATATCTGCAATGAAAACCACACGATAAACGACGTTATGGAGATCATGACGCGTGGTCGGTTCCGCCATCTGCCCGTTGAGAAAAGCGGCTTGCTGGATGGCATTGTTTCGATCGGAGACGTCGTGAAGCGCCGTATCGAAGATGTGGAACGCGAAGCCGAGGAGATTCGGAACTACATCGCGACCGCATAACGCGACGGCAAAGGTTGCAACGGAGCGGCGATTGTTCTAGCGAAATCCGGGATTTCCTCCCGACCGATATTCGCGAACTGGACTGACATGAGCATCGTCGATACCCGCACGCCCGATCCGAAGCGATTCATCTCCGGCGCCACTGGCGACTGGGAAGTGATCATTGGCCTTGAGGTCCATGCTCAGGTCACTTCCAATTCCAAGCTGTTTTCGGGTGCCTCCACCGAATTCGGGGCTGCGCCGAACAATAATGTAAGCCTCGTCGATGCCGCGATGCCGGGCATGCTGCCGGTCATCAACGAAGAATGCGCTCGTCAGGCGATCCGCACTGGCTTGGGCCTGCGCGCTCAGATCAATCTGAAATCGGTTTTCGACCGCAAGAACTATTTCTATCCCGATTTGCCGCAGGGCTATCAGATATCGCAGTTCAAGCAGCCGATTGTGGGCGAGGGCACCGTAATCGTGTCTGTCGGCCCGGATTCCAAAGGCAATTTTGAGGACATCGAGGTCGGTGTCGAGCGTCTGCATCTGGAGCAGGACGCAGGCAAGTCGATGCACGACCAGCATCCGACCATGTCCTACGTCGATCTCAACCGTTCCGGCGTGGCGCTGATGGAAATCGTATCCAAGCCGGATATGCGTTCGTCGGACGAAGCCAAGGCGTATCTCACGAAACTACGCACCATCGTGCGCTATCTCGGCACCTGCGACGGCAACATGGACGAAGGCTCCATGCGGGCAGACGTCAACGTCTCCGTGCGCAAGCCGGGCGGCGCGTTTGGCACCCGTTGCGAAATCAAGAACGTCAATTCGATCCGCTTTGTCGGGCAAGCCATCGAGTATGAGGCCCGCCGCCAGATCGGTATTCTGGAAGATGGCGGCTCCATCGATCAGGAAACCCGGCTTTTCGACCCCAACAAGGGTGAAACGCGGTCGATGCGCTCGAAGGAAGAAGCGCACGATTATCGCTATTTCCCGGACCCCGACCTGCTTCCACTTGAATTTGATCAGGCTTATGTCGATGCGCTCGCGAAAGATCTGCCGGAGCTTCCCGACGACAAGAAATCTCGCCTCGTGAGTGATCTTGGCCTGTCTGCTTACGACGCTTCGGTACTTGTCTCGGAAAAGGCGATTGCTGACTATTTCGAGAAAGTTGCCGTCAGCCGGGATGGCAAGCTTGCCGCAAACTGGGTCATCAATGATTTGATGGGCGGCTTGAACAAGGCCGGTAAAGCCATTGAAGAATCACCAGTTTCGCCTGATCAGCTTGGGGCTATCGTCGATCTGATCAAGGAAGGCACGATTTCCGGCAAAATTGCAAAGGACATCTTCGAGATCGTCTGGAACGAAGGCGGCGACCCGAAAGAACTGGTCGAATTGCGGGGCATGAAACAGGTCACTGATACTGGCGCAATTGAGAAGGCCGTTGATGAGGTCATCGCCGCGAACCCGGATAAGGTTGAGCAGGCGCGCGCCAAGCCAACGCTTGCCGGTTGGTTTGTCGGTCAGGTCATGAAGGCGACGGGTGGAAAAGCCAACCCACAGGCCGTCAACGATCTGGTCAAGGCCAAGCTTGGTTTAGAATAGTTGATGCTAACGCGCGAGGACGAGCGCCCAATAGCGGCGCTTGCCGTCCGCGGCGGGTGCTGAGGCCAGCCCATATCTCGTATATGACGAGTTGAGGATGTTGCGTCGGTGTGGCGGCGAATTCATCCAGCGGCGAAACAATTCGTCCATGCCGAACGCGCCGTACGCGATGTTTTCCGCAGCGCCGCCTCCAGTCTCAACGCCAGCCATCCGTCTGCCGAATGATCCACCTGCTCTGGTCGTGTGGTTCATAGCGCCGGATTTCGCCATGCTTGCGGCCTGATAAGCTGCTGCCTTGGTCAATTCGGCGTCGCTGCTCAGTGGCGACAATCCATTTTGCGCGCGAATTTCGGGCAGGGAGGTCGGGCCACTATATCCTTCGCCTGCTGGTCCGCTTACACATCCCGCCAATGCGGCAGTCAGCGCAAGTGCAGCAAAAGATGGTGGAAATATTTGATTCTGAACCATTTGCCGCCCTTGGCTGGAAAACATGGCAATTTGCTGGTCAACTGCGGCGAGATGGAAGTGCTGAATCTGCGCTAAGTGCTTGCAAGAATGCGCTAGCAAAGCCATAAGGCGGAAAGGCTGACCATAGGTCGGGGAAAGCAATGAAAACCTTCTTCACCCAGTTCTTCACATGGTGGAATGGACAATCCTTGAACACACGTTTCCACACGTGGCGCTTCGGCACCAAGGTGGGCGAAGATGCGCAGGGCAATATCTATTATGAGGGCGGGAAGGATTCCGAAGGCCGCACCCGCCGTTGGGTGATCTATAACGGTGTTTCCGAAGCCTCGCGCATTCCTCCCGGCTGGCATGGTTGGATTCATCACCGCGTCGATATTCCGCCGGTCGATGAAACATACACGCCGCGCGAGTGGCAAAAGCCGCATTTGCCGAATTTTACCGGAACGCCGGAGGCATATCGCCCGAAAGGCTCGATCCTTGGCACCGGCCACCGTCCGCAAGTCACAGGCGATTATGACGCCTGGACGCCCGGCGGTTGAAGCATTCGGTTGTCATGCGTTTTCCGCCACAATTGAAAGCTAGTCCGTTGCGCGATTTGTTGCTTCGGGCGAACCTATCCGCATGACCTTCACCATACGAAAGAGCGCCTTGGTCGGCGCGGCATCTGCAATCGCCATCACAATGTTGGCGAGTGGCCTTGCGAGCGCCCAGGATGGCGTGGACCAGCTTCCGCCCATAGATGCGTTCCCGCCTATCGACGCGCAGGATTTGCCTCCTCTTCCCACGGAGGAACTGCCTCCGCCCGCGCCACCGCAGGAATTGCCATTGCCCGGTCAGGAAACAATGCCTGCCCAAGCCGAGCCGGATTGGCTGAACCCTGACATACAGGGTGAACCTTTGCCGCCGCCGGACCAACCGGCGCAGGCGCTGCCACAGCCGCAATCTCAACCCGACCAATCGGTAGAAGAGATTGTTCCTGAAAAGGAAAAGAAGGTCGAGCGTGTGACCAATCCCGTGGCCGAATTTGCCGGTCTGGACAAAATCACAGGCCGAATCACGAGTTTTGATGTCTACATCAATGAAACCGTGCAGTTCGGCGCGCTGCAGGTCACACCTAAAGTCTGCTACTCGCGGCCCGATGCAGAAGAGCCAAAGACCGATTCATTCGTCGAGGTCGACGAGATCACGCTGGACAGAAAAATCAGACGCATCTTCACGGGCTGGATGTTCGCTGAAAGCCCCGGCATCAGTGCGGTTGAACACGCCGTTTATGATGTGTGGTTGAAAGCCTGCAAACAAAAGTCTGACGTTCCGCCGCCGGAACAGGCCAAGACGAATTAGAAATCGTCTTCACGATCTGACGGCTGTTGCGGCTCGAAACGGCTGGACTGGCCGAACGTGTAGCCAGTCTCGACGGCCTTTTTCCCAAACTTTTCGCGCAGAATGTCGATTGCTTCTTCGGCCTTCGCGCGGCGCGTGGCTTTCGTATCAATTAGGTCCGGTGGGTCTGCTTTTTCAGGCGTTGTCAGATCATGCACACCAACGCCCAACAGCCTGAACTTAGTGCCGTCCAGTTCTTTGGCCAGAAGCGGCATGGCTGTTTCAAAAATGCGGTCGGCCAGCCGGGTAGGGGCTGCAAGTTGCCTGTTGCGCGTCTTGATCTTGAAATCGCGTGTCTTGAGTTTCAGCACAACAGTGCGTCCTGCAATTCCAGATTTTTTCAGCCGCGCCGAAACTTTCTCGGAAAGCGAGCGCAATATGGGCGCAAGTTGCTCGCGTGTTGAAAGGTCAGAATTAAACGTCGTCTCCGCTGAAACATTCTTTGCCGCATGTTCTGGATGCACAGTCCGCTCATCCACGCCTCGCGCAAGATGATAAAGCCTGCTCCCCATTGAGCCATAGCGGCGAAGCAGATCGTTCAGTTCCATGCGCTGGATTTGCCCGATTGTTTTGATTCCGTCCTGCTCCAGCTTGGCGGCAAATACTCGCCCAACACCCCAAATCAGCGAAACCGGCTGATCCGTGAGAAATTCCACGGCTTCCGCTTCGCCAATCACGGAAAATCCGCGAGGCTTGCGAAAATCCGAAGCCACCTTCGCGAGAAATTTGCAGTAGGAAAGCCCCGCCGAAACGCTGACGCCAATCTCGCGCTCAACGGCCAGCGCGAATCTTGCCAGCACCAGCGCGGGTGGCTCGCCATGCAACCGCTCCGTTCCCGATAAATCCAGAAATGCTTCGTCAATCGATATTGGTTCAACCAACGGCGTCAAAGCTTGCATCATCGAGCGAATTTCGCGACCCACTCGAACATACTTTTCCATGTCAGGCTTTAAAACGACCGCATCCGGACACGCTTCCAGAGCCTTGAACATCGGCATAGCCGATCGCACGCCGCGAATGCGTGCGATGTAGCAAGCCGTCGAAACGACCCCACGTTTGCCCCCGCCGATTATCAGCGGTTTGTCTTTCAATTCCGGGTGGTCTCGCTTCTCGACGGAGGCATAAAAGGCGTCGCAATCAATATGTGCCAAATGCAGCTGGTACAGTTCTGGATGCCGCAGAATGCGCGGACTTCCGCAATGATAATAACGGCCTGAATCCCGCTTTTGAAGCGTCAGGCAATCTCGGCAGAAGCCGCGTTGTGAATCGGCAGTTTTGACAGGCATTTTCGCCGCGCTTGCATCGTGCCAAATCATAGAACAGGCCGCTATGGCCAACAAGGCGATGTTTCAGCGCTCCTGACAGATCGCTGTCAGGTGGACCGCTCATAGTCATCATTGCCAAGTGGAAGAGACCGCAACGCCTTTACGATCTCCGCAGGCGGCACGGATGCGCTTTCGGAAAACGCAATCAGAGTTGGCTCATGCGCAACGATGAATTGCAGCACGCCCGCGAGAAATCCCGGCTGCTTCGCCGCGTACCTTATGTCTGATGCTTCGATGCCCGTGATCGCCAAAAACCGATTCAACAAAACGGGATCACTGGCAATAAAGCCCAACGCGTTGATCGCAATTTCTTCGGCGGTTTCAGTGTTTCGAGGCGGAAATGACATGAACCATCCAGATTCGAAAAAAGAAATCAGCCCTATATTGGCAGATTTCAATGAGCAATTACCTATTCGTCAATGTTCTCAAGATAGCGTCCGACCGGGTTGTGCCAAGGGGCCGGACAATTATGCTTGGATGGATTCCCGCAACTGGCAATGGGCGAAACGGCAATGCCTAAGAAAGTTATGATCGTCGAGGACAATGAGCTGAATATGAAGCTCTTCCGCGACCTGATCGAAGCGAGCGGCTATGAAACAGTGCGCACCCGCAATGGGCTGGACGCACTCGATCTCGCGCGTCGGCACAGTCCCGATCTAATCTTGATGGACATTCAGCTTCCCGAAGTTTCGGGGTTGGACGTAATCCGCTGGCTGAAAGAAGACGAGAACCTTCTTCATATCCCCATCATCGCGGTCACGGCCTTTGCCATGAAGGGCGATGAGGAGAGGATCAGGCAGGGTGGCTGCGAAGCCTATATTTCCAAGCCTATCTCGGTCCCGCGATTCATCGAGACGATCAAATCCTATTTGGGTGACGCCTGATGCCGTGTCCGCGAGAGTGACCATATGAGCGCACGCGTTCTTGTCGTTGATGATGTTCCTGCCAACGTAAAGCTGCTTGAGGCTCGCCTGACTGCCGAATATTTCGAGGTTGTCACGGCTGCTGATGGTTTTGAGGCGCTGGAAATCTGCGACCGGGACGCAATCGACATTGTGCTGCTCGATGTCATGATGCCCGGCATGGATGGCTTTGAGGTCTGTCGTCGTCTGAAAAGCGATCCCGGCACCTCCCACATTCCGATCGTGATGGTGACTGCGCTGGATCGAGCGTCGGACCGCGTCGCCGGACTTGAAGCGGGCGCTGATGATTTTCTCACCAAGCCGGTCAAGGATTTGCAGTTGCTGTCCCGTGTCCGCAGTCTCGTGCGCCTGAAATCGCTGACTGATGAACTGCGCCTGCGCGCCGCAACCACGCGAAGCATCGGCATTCAGGAAATGCTTGGCCGTCGCCTGCCCGAAATTGAAGAATTGCCGCGTGTTCTCCTGATCGATGAAAATCCCGCATCCGCCGAACGCATCGCGACGATGCTAAATGCCGTTTGCGAAATCGACACGGCCAGTGGCGCCAATGAGGGCGTTTTTCTCGCGATGGATCGCGCACCGGATTGCGTTCTGATTTGCACGCGCGCAAGCGAGTTTGACCCGCTCCGGCTTTGCTCGCAGCTTCAGTCGTTTGACCGCACGCGCTACGTGCCGATCATTCTCATTGCGGATGAGGGCGAAGAAGCCCGCGTCATGCGTGCCTTCGAACTCGGCGTGAATGATTACGTAACCCGCCCCATCGACAGACAGGAGCTAACTGCTCGCATCCGCACCCAGATTCGGCGCAAGCTTTACAATGACCAGCTTCGGATGAGCGTTGCGGAAACCATCGAGATGGCCGTCATCGACGGACTCACTGGCCTCCACAATCGCAGATATCTGGACAGTCATATCGAAACGCTCTTTCAGCGCGCGGTCACGCGAAGGCGCCCCCTGTCGATAATGATAACCGATCTCGACAGGTTCAAGGATATCAACGACACCTACGGCCATGACGGCGGCGACCAGGTGCTCAAAGAATTTGCTCGGCGGATTCGCGCAAATGTGCGTGGTATTGATCTTGTCTGCCGTTTTGGTGGTGAGGAATTTGTCGTGATCATGCCGGATACAGAGCCGTTGCTCGCACAACGCGTTGCAGAGCGCGTCCGGCACGACATTGAGAAAGAATCGTTTCAGGTCGCGGGCAAGGCCGTGCCGGTAACGGTCAGCATCGGCGTCGCCTCGATCGATTATGGCGCAGACAGCGTTTCGGCACTCATGCGCCGCGCCGATTCGGCCCTCTATGAAGCAAAAAACAGCGGCCGAAACCGAGTTGTCGCGCCCGCTGCCTGAGCCGGTAACTCTGTTCATTTACGTTAACGTCAGATCCTGCCGCCACGTGGTTAAGAAATCGTTGATTTCTAATGCGGATTAAACAAGGATAATTTCCGCAAGGATAATATAATTTAATATCCCTGCACCCCATGGCTCAGGTCCGCCGCATCTCCTGACGAGTGGGGTTTGCCGGTCGGCGCTGGCGAAAGTGGCCTCCTCGTTCCGCTGTCAGCACCGGCCGGCACCCTCTATTTTGGTAATCCGACCGCCCGTGCGCGCAGTTGTTCCGGCAAATTGTGGTTATCTGCTATCGAGCGATAGAGCCGTTCGAGATCGCTTGTGAATTGAACTGTATTGAACAGCGGAGAGGTTGCTCGCGCTTGCTCCAGCCGCGCCTTCAGGTTCGAACGACGCTCCGTATTTGTCGCCAGTTCGAGCGCCAGACGAAAATAATCCTCATCATTATCGGTAATAAGTTCGGGAAAGCCATGTGTTGTAAGCAAACTGGCCGCAACCCGGCTGGCGAAAGTATCGCCTTTCCCTGTCACGAGTGGAACGCCCGCCCAGAGTGCATCGCTGCCAGTTGTATGCGACGTATAGGGAAATGTATCCAGCGCCAAATCTACGAGACGCATTCGCGCCAGATGTCTTGAATGCGGAGCCGCTTGGGCGAAGATGATCCTGTCGCCATTCACACCACGATTGTTGAACTCCTTGACTATATTGGCGCGAATTTGGTCGATGCGGGGGGCGAGCAGCCACAGAACGCTTCTCTGAATTGAACCAATCAACCGCGCCCAGATATCGAATGTTTGCGGGTTGAACTTGAACACCTGATTGAAGCTACAGAACACCAGCCCTTCATCAGGCAGTCCGGCTTCGCTCCGAGTCGGAGGTGGCAGCAAAGCGGCTCTGCGGTCATTCGGCTGATAGCAATGGGGCATCAGCGCCAAACGCTCGCTAAAATACGATGCGTGGTCCGGCGGCGTTATCACAGAGTCCGAAATCACGTAGTCCGCAAGTCGGGGATGACCGAGTGTGCCGGGATATCCTAGCCAGCTCACTATGATCGGTGCGGGACGCCAGCCTGAAATGCCCAAACGTGAGCCATCAGTATAACCCTTCAATTCGACCAGAATATCTATCCGCCTTTCGAATATTTTCCGGGCGGCCTGTTCATCGGTCTCACCGGAAATGTCGATGACGGATACCCCAAGCGTCAAAAGACGTTTCGAATATTCATCATTTTTGGGCACCCCATAGGAGAAGATAAAAATCTCGACGTTCCGGGGATCGTGCTGTTCTAAAACGCCGTAAAGCAAAAAGAGCGTGGCGTGATTGTGAAAATCCGAGGACAGATAGCCAATTCTTATGGGCTGCCCTGCGGATGGAACGAGCCGATATTCGCACATTGGTGGATGCTTCAATGTGCGCACAGAATAGCTGGCGTGCAGAAATGCTGCGTGCTTTTCTAGCGCAGGAGTCATTCCAGGCATTTCAATAGAGCGGAATGGCGGAGAGATGGCTTGAAATCCTGAGAATAGATGGTTCTCAGATATTGCTCATCGATCTCCGCGAGTTCGTCCCAACTCAGTATTCTGCGTTTATCAAACTGAAGCTGCCCCCAAAGTCCTGCCGACCGGCTGACCGCCATTGCTTCGTCAAATCTCTGCAATTCGGTTAGCGCTTCTGCTAGAACGCCTGCAATGTTGGCGGGTAACGGATTTAGAGACAGCGCTTTTTCTAAAGCGGTAACAGCCTCAGCATAGCGCCGCTGTTCAAAGAGGCACATCCCGAGGTTTATATATCCAATTGCGAAGTCAGGCTGAATTTCGGTCGCCTTCCGGAAGAGTTCAGTAGCTTCCGGGCGTCGTCCTAAATTTAAATAGACATAGGCGAGGTTATTGTAAGTAGCGATGGATTTGGGGTCCAGAGCCAACAATTCTTGATATGCTTCCGCCGCACCTTCATGCTTGGATGCCTTGGACAGGATAAGCCCTAACGTAAAAAAGAAATCAGCATGCTTTTCAATTGCAATAGCATTTCTTGCCGCGTGCTCAGCATCAGATAATCTGTTCTGAAAATAGCAGCACAGCGCAAGAATTTCGTGCGCCTTTGCATTCCAGCGATCTGCATAAAGTGCCTTATGCGATAGTTTTTCTGCTTTGGCCCAATCGTTTTTATTAAACGCGGCAACCGCTGAGTTGAATGCAGATAAAGCTTCGAGCGACATTTATCTCATGTCTCGGCAGAAAGAGGTTAGTTTTTCCGATAAAATATTATATATTATAATAATGAACTTCATGAGTTTTATACTGTTATAACTTGAGCTTGCAAATCAGAGGGCAGGTTGTGATTGGCAATGATTGCTCGATATAAATTTTCGAGATCTCGAGTAAAGCGAACTGTGTCGAACAATGGGGAATTCATTCGAACACTCTCAAGTCGAGATTTCAGTTCCATGCGCCGTTCGGTGTTCTGCGCCAGTTCAAGTGCCAATTGGAAATATTCTTCCTGGCTGTGTGTAATGAGTTCCGGGAAACCGTGCGTGGTCAACAAGCTGGCCGCAACTCTGCTCACGAATGTGGTGCCCTTGCGAGTAACCAATGGGATACCAGCCCAAAGCGCGTCGCTGCCCGTGGTGTGCGAGTTATATGGGAACGTGTCGAGGACAAGGTCAGCCAAACGCAGCCGCGCGATATGATGTGTTTGAGGGCAAACCGGTGCAAATATTACACGAAATGAAGAAACGCCCCGGTTGTATAACTCCTTGAGAAGATTGTTACGAATGTCGGACGAAGTGGGTTCTAGAAGCCACAATACGCTTCCGGGTATTTCTCGCACCAACCGCGCCCATATGTCGAAAGTCTGAGGACTGAGCTTTATGGATTGGTTCAAGCTACAAAAAACGAAACCCGTTTCAGGAAGCCCCACTTCGCTACGAGCAAGGGGGATAGGCAGAGGTCTCAAGCGATCATTAGGCTGATAGCAATGGGGCATAAGCGCCAAACGTTCACTAAAGAATTCGGCATTTTCAGGTGGCGAAACGATGGGATCGCCGATGATATAATCTGCCAGTCGCTTGTGGCCGATTGTGCCGGGATAACCGAGCCAGTTCACAATGATAGGGGCAGGCCTCAGCGCTGCAATGCCCAAACGTGATTTGGCAGTGTACCCTTTCAAGTCGACCAAAACGTCTATCTTATGATCAAGCACAATCTCGGCCGCTTCCCGGTTAGTTACCTCGGAGAGATTGGTTATCGGTAGTTTTGTGTGTTCCAACCTTTCTACAAATTTGTCTCGCACCGTATTTCCGTAGGAAAAGATTTCGAAGTCAAAGCTGGAACGATCGTGTGCCTCAAGCACTCCCGCCATAAGATGCATTGTAGCGTGGTTGAAAAAATCTGCAGACAGATAGCCTATTCTTGGAGGTCTATGCGTTGGGATACTCGGCGACCCTTCAAGCAAGGGGGGCTGTTTGAGTTCAGGCACTTCCGCCATCGAAAAAGCCACACCCGCGGGAGCCTCGATCTCCGGCCTCAATTCTGGAATGTAGAGTATTCGAAACGGCGGAACAGGGTCCGCTACTCCCGCATCAAAAGCACGGATGTACATCGATTCTGCTACGTCGAGGTTCTCCCAAACGCCATTGACGCGCATTTCAAACTGGATGATGCCCCACCAATAATAAGTTCGCATAGCTTCATCGGTCCGGCCCCCTTTATTTAATAGATAGGCAAGAAGTTTTTGCGCCTCATAGAAACCCGCTTTTAGCGAAATGGCCTTTCGCCAAGAGAATTCTGCTTCATCGATCCTTCCCGCAGTTTGGAATGCTATGCCTATGTTTTTATAGGCAAGCGCGTATTCAGAGTCATATAGGATCGCCTGCTGATAGCGCTCAATCGCATCATCTGTTCTATTCTGTTCGAGGAATATATTTGCAAGATTATTCCAAACTGTCGGAAGTTGGGGATTTATAGAGAGTGCCGACTCATACGCAGCAATTGCTCCATCGCGGTTGCCTGCCGCCCGCAGGATTCTACCCAAGTCAACATAGCGATCGGCGCTCGGACTTCATCGATAGAGCAAACCGAATTGAACGCTCTGCATCAGCATATTTTTGCGCATCGAACTGCCGCATTGCGAGCGCATGATAGGTCTTGGCGTCGCCGACAAGTTTCGCGAGAAGCGCCTGCATGATCTCCAAGGCTACTGACCCGTCTCCAGCCCGGCATGCATCATATGCACTTATATGAGCGCGTGCAGCTTGGCTGAATATTCGCGATGCCATTTCGTTCAAGGTGAAAATCCTGATGATGAAATTATCGTATTGAGACGAAACGCTGATCGTGCATCGGCTGGTTGTGATCCCTCACAATGCATCGAAAAAGCTTTTCGAGATCTCGTATAAAGCGAACCGTGTCAAAAAGCGGAGAAACAGACCGCGCCCGATCTATACGCTGCCTCAGCTCGCTTAGCCGTGTTCGATCCGACGCAAGCTCGTCCGCCAGATTGAAATACTCTTCCTCGTTGTTAGCGATGAGCTCAGGAAAGCCGAATGTAGTGAGAATGCTCGCGGCAACCCGGCCGGCAAATGCGCTGCCTTTTAAAGTCACCAGCGGAACACCTGCCCAGAGCGCATCGCTGGCGGTGGTGTGAGAAGTGCAGGGGAAAGTGTCCAGCGCGATGTCTGCAAGACGCAGTCGTGCGATATGCTCGTGTTGCGACACGTGGGGGGCAAAAATGATGCGTCGTGGGTCGATGCTACGAGATTCGAACTCACGCAGAATGTTCAGGCTGGTCGAGCCGTGTTTTGACTGAAGCAGCCACAGCACGCTTTCGGGATTTTCGGCAAGCAGCTTACCCCAAAGGTCAAATGTCCTTGGGTTGAATTTAGCCGGTTGATTAAAGCTGCAGAACACCAACTGATCTTCTGGAAGCCCGACGAGCGCGCGTTCTGGTGCTGTAGGAAGAGGGCGGGTAAAGTCGTTAGGCTGATAGCAATTCGGCATCAAAGCCAATCGCTCACTGAAAAATTGCGCATCTTCCGGTGGCGTAACTATATGATCACCAATAATATAATCGGCCAGTCGCTCGTGACCGAGTGTACCCGGATGTCCAAGCCAGCTGACGATGATTGGTGCAGGACGGAATGCTGAAATGCCTAAGCGCGCACCTCCCGTGTGCCCTTTCATCTCAACCAAAATGTCGATCCTGTGCTTCGCTATCTCCTCGGCTGCTTTATTATTTGGAGTATTTGAAAGGTCTATAACGGGCCAGCCTGCGCCACGCAGCCGCCGCGAACATTCATCGTCGTTCTGCTTCCCATATGAAAACAGGACGATATCGTGTTCATTTCGATTATGAGCCTCAACTACACCAGCCATCAGATAGGCAGTGGCATGGTTATTGAAGTCCGACGACAGATAGCCGATCCGCAGCCGTTCTGTCGGAAGAGGCGCCGACTTTGAAATTGGCATAGGAGGAATGTTTAGTTCTGGAACGGCATGTACGGCGAAAGCGTATGCAGCGCGCTTTTCAAGAGCGGGTGTCAAGTCTGGAATGTTGAGCAGGCACCAAGGAGAGACGGGGCTGGCGGCTCCCACTTTCAACTCATTGATAAGGGCTAAATCCGTTTCAGCTACATTATTCCAGGAGACGTTCGAACGCATCGCGAACTGCTGCCATCCCCAGGCTCCGATGGCTTCATAGTGTTTAAACGCCTCATCAAATCGACCGGTTTCGACCAAGAGGTCAGCCAACCGTCTCCTTGGCTCGGAGGCGCTGCCGTCAATGTTAATGGCTAAACGGAAATGGTGCTCCGCCTCGGCAAATCGACTGAGGCTGAACAGATGTGTGCCAAGACGAAATTGCCAGGACGCAACGTTCGGGTGGTAACGCACCGCTTGCGCCAGATATAAGATGGCCTCCTCCTGCTGACCGAAGGTGCAGAGTAGATTGGCGAGGTTGCTGCAAACTTCCGCAGAAGTTGGGTCAAGACGAAGCGATGACTTATATGCGTCGGCGGCGCGTTCCAGATTGCCACCGCATAAATAAATCAAACCGAGATTCGTATAAAATGCCTCATTTTCCTCAATCGAAACGGCCCTTAGCAATGCGCGTTCGGCGGATGGGAATTGGTTCCGCTTTAGATAGCAAAGTCCAATAAGATTGTGCGCAGCTGCCAGATTAGGTTCGCGCTGAACAAGCTTGTCCAATATCACGAGCGCTGTTGACAGGTCTCCGCGTTCGAACGCGTCCAAGGACGTCCGAAATTCGCGATCGCGGGCAGATGTGTCTTGTATGTGATTCATGGGCGACCAGTTCGCTGCGTCCATTCAATTTCTATATTAGAAAATCATTAAATGATAATATTCGCAATTAGCAATACTTAATTACAGAGGAAGTTGCGCTGAAACGACCGCGCCGCGAATATTTGCAGGATGGGTGTGATCGGCAGTAATAGCGCGATAGAGACCCTCAAGTTCGCGAGTGAAGCGGGCCGTATCGAAAAGCGGGGAACTTAGCCGGGCTTGATTGAGGGCTGATTTCAATTGCGCGCGATAGTCGTGATCGGTCGCTAATTCCAGCACACGTTTTTTATATTCGCCTTCATTGTGCGCGATGAGATCGGGAAATCCGTGGGTGGTGAGAAGGCTGGAGGCAACTCTGCTGGCAAATGTTTCGCCTTTCAACGTCACCAATGGCACGCCCGCCCATAAGGCGTCGCTTGCTGTCGTATGGGAGTTATAGGGAAAGGTATCCAGCGCAATATCGCAAAGACGCAGCCGGGCGGTGTGGGCGACCCTATCGGCAAAAGGAGCAAAGACTATGGCTCAGCCGCAATAGATCGGCTGGTAAACTCGTTGACGATATTCGTTCGGGCAAGCTCTGATTTGGGTTCCAATAACCAGAGAATACTATTGGGAACAGACAGTAATATGCTGCTCCAAATATCAAATGTTTGTGGGTTGAATTTAACGAGCTGATTGAAACTGCAGAATATCAGGCAATGTTCTGGCAGACCTAGTTCCGCGCGTGTTGCAACTGGGGGTAGAGGGCGTGAACGGTCGTTAGGCTGATAGCAATTCGGCATCCACGCCAATCGTTCGCTGTAATGCTTTGCGTCCTCCAAAGGCGTAACGATTGGATCGCCAATAATATAGTCGGCAAGCCGATCATAACCGAGTGTCCCTGGATAGCCTAGCCAACTGACGATGATTGGGGCAGGGCGAAGCGCCGTGATGCCTAGCCGCGCACCGGTTGTGAACCCCTTGAGATCAACAAGAATATCGATTTCACGCTGCAGTATTTCCCTTGCTGCGATCTGGTCGGAGCAGTCGGCTATATTCACAATCGGTAAGCCCGATCGCGCCAGACGATCTGTCATGCCGTCCCGTTTTGGGGAGTATGAGAAGATGACGGGCTCACAGGCTGCCCTGTCGTGAGCCTCCATAACGCCTGCGAGCAAATGCGTCGTCGCATGTTCGTAGATATCTGCTGAAAGGTAGCCAACGCGCAATGGGCGGTTCACTGATGCCGGTTGTCGGTGGGTGCAAATTGGCGGCGCTTTCAACTCGGGCAGTTCATACACTGCAAAATCATAAGCCTTTTGCTTTTCCAGAGCGGGATATATCCCCGGTATCTGGATCAGGCACCATGGAGATGGCGGGCTAAGATTCTCCGTGGTCGGCATTTCGAGGCACGCCTTATCAATTGCTGCAAGATCGTTCCAATCGATGATTTTGCGCTTTTCAAACTGAAGGCGACCCCACGCCTTAATAGACCGAAAAAGGGAAAACGCTTCGTCATGGCATCCAGTTTCAACAAGAGCTATGCCGAGCATTTCTTTCGCTTCGACGAACGAGTCATCAAGCGCCAAGGCATTGCGGAGAGCTGTTTCTGCTTCTTCATAGCGATGGACACGCATAAAAAGCGAACCAAGGTTCTTATGTCCAAGCGTATAGTTCGGGTGATAGGCCAGCGCTTGACGATATAGGTCGATCGCTTCCTCGAATCTGCCCTGCTTGCTGTAGATATTTGCAAGATTATTGCACGCTCGCGCAGAGCCTGGTTCCATTTCGAGCGAGGTTATATAGGCTTCAGCAGCGCCATCCGCATTGCCTGACTGTTGTAATATCAGGCCGAGATTAGAATAATATTCGGCGTTCTTGTTATAGGATAGCGCTTTTCTAATAGCCTGTTCAGCTGCTGAAAAATCATTCAAGAGCAAATGGCAGACGCTCAACAGGTAATAAGCATCGGCAAACTTGGGTGCGCGAAGCAACATTTTATCCAAATGTTGAATAGCACCGCCATAGTCCTTGCTGCCATAAGCCGCCAACGCTTTTTCCCAGAGTTTCGCGGGATCGTTGTCGCGACTTGCCAGATGTTTCATGCCTAAGCGCTCGGTTATGTTAAATTTCAATACAAGACAAAACTAATAAAGCAAATTTAAAATTAATGAGCCGCAAAATTGCATTTCAGTTTTTACTCGGATGCCGGAATCATGACTGCCGCCGGCCGACGGGCGGTGGAGCAATTGAAGTCATTTGCAATAGCCTGATAGAGCGTTTCGAGATCCGAAGCGAAGCGCGCCGTATCGAATAGCGGCGTGGCATTACGCGCGCGCGAAGGCAGCTTTGAGATTCATTCGGCGCTCAAGATTGTTTGCCAGTTCCACCGCAAGTTGGAAATATGCTTCGTCGTCCGTTACGATCAGTTCGGAAAAGCCGTGTGTTGCAAGCAAGCTTGCGGCAACCCTGCTCGCAAATGTCTTGCCCTTAAGTGTGATCAGTGGGACGCCGGACCAGACCGTATCGCTGGCTGTAGTGTGCGAAGTATACGGAAATGTATCGAGGGCCAAATCGGCTAATTGTAGCCGGGAGGCATGTTCGGCCTGTTGTGCGAACGGCGAGTAAAAGATTCTCTCAGGAGGGATGCCACGCGTGCGAAATTCTCGGTCGAGGTTCACTCGCTTGATTGCTGGATCCTGATCGAGAAGCCAAAAAACGCTGTTTGGAACCGCCTTCAATATTCGGCACCACAAATCCATCATCCGTGGATTGAATTTGACCGCATTGTTAAAGTTGCAAAAAACTATCGCCTGTTCTGGCAAGCCAACTTCCGAGCGCGTCATTTCATAAGGCAGGGGTCTTTTATTATCGTTTGGCTGGTAACAATGAGGCATCAGGGCGAGGCGCTCACTATAAAAAGAAGCATCTTCGACAGGCGTAACCACCGGATCGCCAATAATATAATCAGCCAGGCGCGGATGCCCCAGCGTCCCGGGATAGCCAAGCCAATTGACTATGATCGGAACGGGTCTAAGGGCTGTGATTCCAAGTCTTACCGATTTGGTATGCCCCTTCAAATCGACCAGTATATCGATCTCCTGCCGGGCAATTTCTCGAGCAGCCCGAATATCGCTGAGACCCACAAGATTTGTGGCGGGAATATCAGCAGCACGTAGCCGCTCGGTAAAGAGATCATCGCGCGGCTGAGAATAGGAAAAAATCCGAAAGTCGATCTGGTTCTGATTGTGAGATTCCAGAACACCCGCCAGAAGATGCATCGTCGCATGATTAAAAAACTCGGATGAAAGATATCCTACTCGTAGCCGGCGTCCGGCGTTCAAGACACTTCGCGACACACATAACGGAGCCGCACTTAATTCCGGCAGCCCCGCACGAGTGGAATCATGAGCAGCGCGCCGCTCCATATCCGGGGTAACATCTTCGACAAGCAGCGTATTCCACGGCGCAGCAGGCGGTACGCTTCCAGCTGCCAGCGCAGCAAGATGCTTCTTTGTTGTTTCAGCCAGATCCTCCCACAACAAATTATAGCGCATTAGCGCCTGCGCATCGCCCCAGGCTCCAATGGATTTATAAATTGCTATCGCTTCTGCCGGACGCCCCATCTCTCCGAGCGCAAAGGCGAGATTGGTGTAACTCAGCATATAGTTTGGATCGCAAAGGATAGCTTTTTGATAGAGACGAATCGCTTCGTCATTCTGTCGTAAGCGTCCAAGGATGTTGGCAAGATTGTTATATGCTTTGGGGGAGTCAGGTTTGAGCTGTAGCGATGCTCGGTAAGCATCAACTGCGCCGTGAAGATTATTTGAATTTTGAAGAACCAAAGCGAGGTTCAGATAGAAATCGGCATCTTCCTTCAACGAAAGCGCCGTGCGTATTGAACGCTCGGCTTCCTCCATCATCAGTTGGCAATAGTAGCAAACACCGAGTGCGTGATGTCCCTCGGGGAGTGAAGGAGCAAATTCCACGACTCGTCTAAGAAGACCCTGAGCACGTACATACTCGCCAGCCCCAAAGGCGCCGAGAGCTTCCTGGTACATCTGCAGGATTAAATTCTGATCCGCGGAATCGATCATCACCACCATTCTCGATGTTCAATTCCTGCATAGCGCACGATCAGCGCTACATAAATTATATTTTAGAAAAAAATGATATTAATGCTACCTCAGCGAGCAAATACAAAAATGCCCGCACGGTTTGGCCGAACGGGCATTTGGAAAAGCGGAGACAGAAAGCTGATCGGCGCGATCATTCAGCGCCAAACAGAATCTTACTTGATCTTCGTTTCCTTGAATTCAACGTGCTTGCGCACGACTGGGTCGTACTTCTTGAACGAGAACTTCTCGGTCTTGGTACGGCTGTTCTTGCTCGTCACGTAAAAGAAGCCGGTGTCGGCAGTGGAGAGCAGCTTGATCTTGATATTCGCGGCTTTGGCCATGATCTCATTCCATACGTAAAAGCTTCGATGTCCGCGTCAGCGTGAAAAGGCTCGGCCAAATGCGGAGAGTTGGCGCGACACATACCGGCGCGCGCCAGAAAGTCAAGAGTTTCCCGCAAAATCGCGCATTACGCCTTTGTCCCGCAAGACGCGTCACCACCAGACCAGCGCGCAATATCGGCATTGATCCGGCTTGCGATGGGCTCGTTCATAAGCGGCCCGAATATTTCGACCTTGCTGGATGCGCCCTGCGCCTGAACGACAAGCGCCGGCAACCCGCCATAATTCTTGGCCGGAACCAACAAGAACCGAGGCTGACCGCTCATTGAGTTCAGCTCATTTGCGAAGCGATATGATTTGAATGCTGGGTCTTTGCTTGCAAACCAGCATTTATGCGCCGCGGTCGCCACCTGTTCCATTGAGCGAAGCGAAGCGCTCTTTCCGCCGCCGCTCGGCGCGCTGGACTTCGGCGCTTGTTGGCATCCTGCTAGAATCGCAAGTGCTGCAATCGCACCCAAAGCGCACCTTGCACCAAGTCGCATCAAGCAGCCTTTCCGAGCACGCTTTCAAAAAGGGCGCGTCCGTCAATGCCGCCATGCGCGGCCTCGATCAGGTTTTCAGGATGCGGCATCAGGCCAAGAACATTGCCATTCTTGTTTATGATTCCTGCAATATCATTCACCGAACCGTTGGGATTCGATCCATCCGCGTAGCGGAACACGACCTGACCTTCGCCTTCGATCTGCTTCAGCGTTTCCACATCGGCGAAATAATTGCCGTCGTGATGCGCTACTGGGCAGCGGATGATCTGACCCGGCTGGTAGTTGCGCGTGAACGCCGTATTGGCGTTTGCCACTTCCAGCTTCACTTCGCGGCAGACAAATTTCAGAGATTCGTTCCGCATCAGCGCGCCGGGTAGCAATCCAGCCTCCAGCAAAATCTGGAAGCCGTTGCACACGCCCATCACCATAACGCCCTTGGCAGCCTTTTCGGCCACCGCACGCATCACCGGCATCCGCGCGGCAATCGCGCCGCAGCGCAGATAGTCGCCATAGGAAAAGCCGCCCGGAATCACGATCAGGTCGACATCCGGTATCGTCGGGTCGGTTTCCCAAACCGTGACTGGCGGCGTTCCCGAAATCTTCGTCAGCGCCGCAATCATATCGCGGTCGCGGTTCAGCCCCGGCAGCAACACGACCGCAGCGCGCATCAGGCGATCTCCACGGCGTAGTTTTCGATCACCGTGTTGGCGAGCAGTTTGTCGCACATCGCCTTGATTTCGGCCTCGACCTTGCTTTTGTCGCCGCCTTCCAGTTCGACGTCGAAAACCTTGCCCTGACGCACGGAGCCCACGCCATCGAAACCGAGCGCGCCAAGCGCATGTTCGATTGCTTTGCCTTGCGGGTCGAGTACGCCGTTCTTGAGCGTCACGGTGATGCGAGCTTTAATCACGCTGTTTTCCTGTAGAAAGGTGGGCGGCAAGCCGCCCGCTTTTAGTGCTTGGTGCCTTTTGGCTCTTCATTGGTCGCCACCAGTACGGGGCCGGAGGCACGCGGCGAATCATTCTCGTTCATAATGCCGAGACGGCGCGCCACTTCCTGATAGGCTTCCACGAGGCCGCCCATATCGCGACGGAAACGGTCCTTGTCCAGCTTGTCCTGCGTGTTCACGTCCCACAGGCGGCAGCTATCGGGCGAAATTTCATCCGCCACGACGATCCGCATCAAATCGCCTTCAAACAGCCGTCCACACTCCATCTTGAAGTCAACAAGCTGAATGCCGACGCCGAGGAACAGGCCGGAAAGGAAGTCATTGACGCGAATGGCCAGTGCCATGATGTCGTCGATTTCCTGCGGGCTGGCCCAGCCAAACGCCGTAATGTGCTCTTCCGAAACCATCGGGTCGTCCAGCGCATCGGCTTTATAATAAAACTCGATGATGGAGCGCGGCAGCACTGTGCCTTCCTCGATGCCAAGGCGTTTTGCGAGCGAACCGGCGGCGACATTGCGAACAACGACCTCAAGCGGGATGATCTCGACTTCTTTGATCAGCTGCTCACGCATGTTGAGCCTGCGGATAAAGTGGGTCGGAATCCCCATCCGGTTCAGATGATTGAAGATATGCTCGGATATGCGGTTGTTGAGCACACCCTTGCCGTCGACAATCTCGTGTTTCTTTTTGTTGAACGCAGTCGCATCGTCCTTGAAAAATTGGATGAGCGTTCCCGGTTCTGGGCCTTCATAGAGGATCTTGGCCTTGCCCTCGTAAATGCGGCGGCGTGATTTCATCGCTAAGAATCTCTGGTTAGAAGGGAATTTGCCAATACGGCTCCCTAAAAGCGTAGCGGTTCAACTTAAACCTTTGTCAGCCTCTAGCCTATCCGGCGGCGCGTCTCAATTGGCAATTGCGTCAATCAACCGGAATGAGCCCCTATCTTTTTGCATCACAACCTTGTTGGGGACGCTTGACCGCGGGGCTCGCTTTTGTTTTCTGCGTTCCAAGCCTACATCTAGGAAATCGTTGAGAGACATCCAGAGGGATCGAAGCATGAGCATGAAGGACCGCGAAGAGGGATTTGAACGCAAGTTTGCGTTCGACGAGGAGCTTCGTTTCAAGGCCAATGCGCGCCGCAACAAGGCTCTGGGCATGTGGGCGGCTGAAAAGCTGGGCAAAACCGGGGCAGACGCCGAAGCTTATGCCAAGGAAGTGGTGATGGCCGACATCGAGGAAGCTGGCGATCATGATGTGCTGCGCAAGGTGAAGGGTGATTTTGATGCTGCTGGCATTGATCAGTCCGAGCACCAGATTCGGCGCACGATGGACGAGTTGATGGCCAAGGCCATCGAAGACGTTCAGAACAACTGAGACCGTCTTCCTGCTGGACTATTTGTACCGCCCGCCTGTCGGGCGGTTTTTCTTTGCCTTTTTCACACTGGGCGGGAATCATCCGTTCAATCAGGAGAGGAAGCCGGAATGAGCCTCGCAGAACGCCTTGCCGCAGATGAAATCACCATCACCGCTTGGTCGGGCGTGCCCGACTTCACTAACAGTTGAATTGTTGGCGGGGCAGCCGTTTGATGCTGTCACGCTGGACATGCAGCATGGCGGACACCACGAAGACAGTGTTCTGCGCTCCATCGCGTCTGTGCAAAAGTCGGGCAAACCTGTTCTGGTGCGTATTCCGGTCGGGCGCTTTGATATGGCCAGCCGAGCTTTGGATTTCGGAGCAGATGCCGTCATCGCGCCAATGATCAATTCCGTCGAAGACGCGCGGAAATTCGCGGCCTCCATGAAATATCCACCCGTCGGCGAACGCTCGTGGGGGCCAACCTTTGGAATGCCTCGTTACGGCAAAATCAGCCAGCAGGACTGGCTTAAGCAGAGCAACGACCGTGTTCTCGCGTTCGCAATGGTCGAAACGCGCGCCGCATTTGATGCGCTGGACGGAATCCTAGCGGTTCCGGGCATCGATGGCATTTTCGTCGGGCCGTCAGATTTTTCCATCGCTTGGAGCAATGGCGCGGTTGTTGATTCCACCCTTGAGGAAATGATGGGCACCGTCGCCGCCATCGCGGAGCGCACGCGTGAGGCGGGAAAATTCGCTGCCATTTATGTCATCGACCCGAAAATCGCGGGCAGGGTGGTCGGCATGGGCTTCCGCCTGCTCGCCACCGGCTCCGAAGGGCAGGTTTTCAGCTACGGCACGTCCGCGCTACTCGGCGCGATCAATCAGTCGATCAAGGGCTGATCTGATATAACCCCTCATCCCGCTGCCGCGACCTTCTCCCTCAAGGGGCCTGTCGCGCAATTGCGGGCGAAGGCTTGGATAAGGATTGATGAGCGGCGTATGTGTTGTTTTGAGGCCTGGCTTGTCGCTTTGGCCGATGTTTGCGTCGGCTTTCGCGGATTGCGGACGCAATTATTGCGTGATCGCCGCCCATCGCCTCATATTGAAGGCGATCGCGGCGAGTGTGACTTGGGCAGCTGCCTTGACCAACCCGACATAGCGGATGCGCGTGAGGCGCATACGGTTCTTCAAGGTAGCGAAAGTGGTCTCAACCGCCGCCCTGCGTCGGGCGATCAGGCTGTTGTACCGCTTGAGCCGGGGCGGCAGGTCGGGATGGTGCTTGTTGGGCCGCCGCGCCAGCCGGGCCTTGACGCCGCGTGCCTTGAGCGCGGCTTGGCGAGCGTGTGTATGGTAGGCTCCATCCGCCCACACAGCCTTCTCGTCGCCAACGATCAGCCCGTCGGCCGGTACTGTGTCGTTGACGTTGGCAGGGGTCGTGATCACTGTCCTGATCAGACCAGAGCCCTCGTCCACACCGACATGAGCCTTGTAGCCGAAAGTAAAGGAGCCCTTCTTCCTTGCTCCACCAAAAGCCGCATCGGGATCGCGCGAGGGGCGCTCGCAGAGCCCGGCGTGCTCTGCGCTTCGATCAACGTCGCGTCCAGCATGGTGCCGCGCTTCAAGATCACCCCTGCCTTCTCCAACTGCCGATCGAGTTCAGCAAACATCTTCTCCATCAGCCCACGCGCCACCAGTTCGCCGTGGAAGCGGTTCAGCACCGTATGGTCGGGAACACCTTCCTCTAACGAAAGACCGCAGAAACGGCGGAACGACAGTCGGTCGGCCAGAGCCTCCTCCAGTTCGCGCACCGAAAGCCCGTAGAGCGACTGCAACAGAAGTGCTTTGTAAAGCACCAGCGCGGGCCAACCGGGGTGCCCGGGGCCGTTGTGGTTGAACCCGGCCAGCAACTTCTCAAACCTATACCACTTCACAAGCCCGTCGATCCGGTCCAGGCACCCGAACTGCCCAGCGCGCGACCCCAAGAAACGCCACAAGGCTCATCTGTCCTGTTCGCTTCACAGCCACCGAGTATCCCTCCACCAAGTAAATCCTGCAATCAATTGCGAACAGGCCCTCAAGGGGAGAAGGATTAAAATTGGACTGCTGGCTTCCGCCTCAAACGTCTGAGGATAGGCGAGACATATCAGGCGTCTTCCTTCTCCCCTTGAGGGAGAAGGTGCCGGCAGGCGGATGAGGGGTATTTTCCGCTAAAGCCGCGAGAGGAATTGCGCGAACACCATCGAGCCTTCCGGCCAGGGTCCGAAACCGGCCTCGCTGTTCAGGTGCCCGGCTTCCCCGGCGTCTATGAACAGCGAGCCCCATGCCGCCGCAATATCTTCCGCCACCTCGTATGAGCAGAACGGGTCGTTCCTGCTACCAATAACGATTGACGGAAAGGGCAGCGGGTCGCGCGGATACGGACCAAAAGTCATTAAATGCTTTGGCCGAATTTCGGGATTTGCCACATCTGGCGGGGCGACCAGAAACGCGCCCGCGACTTTCTGCTGAAATTGCGGCACGGCGTTGATAACCGTCGGCACGCCAAGTGAATGCGCAACCAACACGACGGGCTTCTCCGCCTCGTTGACCGCCTTGGCAACCTCATCGACCCAATGCTCGCGCACGGGCTTTGACCATTCGGCCTGTTCGATCCGGCGCGCGGTGGAAAGCTTTTCCTCCCACCGGCTTTGCCAGTGGTCCGGCCCGGAATTGGTATAGCCGGGTACAATCAGGATTTCTGCATCTTTGACTTTCATATCCGGGATGTAGCGCTCGAACCTGCGCCCTGCAAGACGCCACTGTTACGTAAATGTGAACGCCGTGTTCGGAAGAATGAGCCTTGTGTGAACGATCGCTGTAGCTCATTTAAAGCGGGAGAATTCAATATGGGCTGTATTATGCAAATTTCTCGGCGCACCCTTATCGGGGCGGGCACAATGATCATGTCCGGCATATCGCCGGCACGCAGCCAGATGGAGAAAACCATGAGTGACTTGCCATTCGCCGCTGACGCGCCGGTAAGTGTTTCGAGTGTTGGCTTGCGTGCTCGCGACGCGGATAAGCTCGCCGACTTTTATCAGAAAGTTGTCGGCCTTCGCGAACTGTCGCGGGATGGAAGCACTATTACGCTCGGCGCGGGAGACCGCCCCTTGCTGGTGCTAGAGGGCGACGCCGCGCTGAAGCAGGAAGACCCGCGCAGCGCCGGGCTTTTTCACACCGCGTTTCTGCTGCCAACGCGCGGCGACCTTGGCCGCTGGATCAATCATGCCATCGCAAAGCAAATTCCGGTTGATGGCGCGTCGGACCACCTCGTGAGTGAGGCGCTTTACCTTACTGACCCTGAGGGCAACGGCATCGAAATTTACGCCGACCGCCCCACCACTAACTGGAAATGGAACGGTTCGCAGGTGGAAATGGCAACCCATCGCATGGACATCGAAGGCGTTCGCAATTCGATCCCTGCCGGTGCGCCGGAGTGGGATGGCTTTCCCGACAACTCAATCGTCGGCCACGTTCACTTGCGTGTAGGCGATCCGCAGACCGCCGAAGATTGGTGGCGCGGCGAGATGGGCTTCGACACCGTCGCGCATTATGGGCGAGATGCCGTTTTCCTCTCGACTGGCGGTTATCACCATCACATTGGTGCAAACGCCTGGCAGAGCAGGGGAGCCGGCCCACGTCAGCCCAACACCACTGGTCTTGGCTGGGTTGAACTTCACGCGAAGGATGCGGCCGCAGCCAAGCAAGCAACCGATCCTTGGGGCAATTCTATTCGGGTTGTTGGTTAGCAGGTTCACGAGCCGGTCGCGAAAGATTGCGCGCCCGGCTCTGCCTTGGCTTCAAGCCTTCTTTTCGTGGCCAGCGCTCCGGCACAACGCGGCGCTTTGCGAGAACCGGAAACGGAATGATCGTGCAAGGCTGTCTGTCTGTTGGATCGACATAATCAAACTGCTCTTGCGCCAATCGATAATCTTCGAGTTCGATAACACTGGCCGCACGCGCTTCGAGGCGTTCGATTCCGTCAAGTAATTCGGGCCGCAGCCCGTCGCCGCGTGCCTGCGCGATTGAATGCCATCCGTTCCAGTCCATAAAGCCAGTCTTTCCTGAATGCCGCACCCGAACGCATTGGCGCTCGCGGGACGTCTGTTCATGCTGGCTTTGCGGCTGGCGATGTCGCCAACTAATAAAGTTGATAATTTAAGTCAAGAATACAATCGCCACCAATCGCTTGGTAGCGGTAATTGTTCACACTCAGCTTGCGAGAGCGCGGGGCGGCAACTCATCGATGTGAAGCAGCGAACGCATATTGCTGCGGTCGCGAGCCAGATCGGCGATCGAATGCTTCATCAGAACATCCATGAACGCATTCAGCGCTTCGCGCAGAGCTGCGTTCAGATTACAGCTATCGATCAGCGGGCATTCCGTTGCGTCGTTCTCGAAGCATTCGGCCATTGCGAAGCTTTCTTCAGTCACGCGCACAACGTCGAACAGCGAAATCTGCTCCGCCGGTCTGCCGAGCCGCACGCCGCCATTGCGTCCACGAACGGTCTCCACCAGCTTCGCTTCCACCAGCGGCTGGAGAATCTTGAACAGAAACAGCTCCGAAACCGAATAGGCCGTAGCGATTTCCGGGATGCGGCTAAGCTGGCCGTCATTGGCCGCGCAATACATCAAGATGCGGATCGCGTAATTTGTCTGGCGGGTCAGTCGCATAAAAACTCCTCAGCGCTTGCCGTTTATCTATACGGTTGCGTGCGCATATACAAGGAAAGTGGTTTGTCGTTCTCCGGTTTTGCATGGCTGCGTTTCCCCAGCGGCATATCGCTTTAACTTGATATTTATGCTGCAATGCACAATATTGCGCCCATCGGGAGTCGTGAAACTTGGGGAGGACCCAAGAGGTATTCGTGATGCGAACGAATAGCGGCAACCAGGAAACTCAGTTCTTTGTTGTGCGTCAGTTGCGTCCTTCGGAGAAGGATCTTTTCCGCGATCATTTGCTTAGGCTGGATCGCGAGAGCCGCACTGACCGCTTCAACGGCGGCACAAAGGACGATTTCCTGATCGCATACGCTGATCGCTCATTCAGCGATGGCACCAGCGTGATTGGCGTTGTCGAAGACGGGGAAGTCATTGGCGCGGCAGAGCTGCACGAAAAGCCGGAGCCGGATGGCGAGCCTACCGCAGAAATAGCTTTCAGCGTCGAAAAGCAGTGGCAGCATCGTGGCCTGGGTGGTCTTCTATTTGAGCGTCTCATCCAGACTGCAATAGGCTTGGGCTATCGTCGCCTGCGCGTCACCACGCACGCACAGAATGCCGCAATGAAGGCTCTCGCGCGCCGCTTTGGCGCAAAGCTCACCTTCGAATTTGGCGAAACAGTTGGGCTGATTGAGTTGGAGGACGCTGTACACATGGCCTTGCCCGTCCATGCACGCACCGATTTCTGGCACCAGCGCGAGCAACATTGACCCCTGTCGGGATGGCTTTATCATTCGCTGAATGAACGAGCAGCGTCCGCCAACCTTTGATGAACTCAAAGCGATGGTCGGTCAGGATCTGTCGGTTTCCGATTGGGTTCTGATTGATCAAGAGCGGATAAACCGCTTCGCAGAAGCTACCGGCGACACGCAATGGGTACATCTTGATGCGGAACGTGCGCGTCGTGAAAGCCCATTTCGCAAACCGGTAGCGCATGGTCATCTCACGCTCGCTCTCGTCGCCGCGCTCGGTCAAACCATCGGTGCGATTCCCGAAAACACGCAGGCTGCAATCAATCATGGCATTGAGCATGTGCGCTTTTTATCGCCCGTTGTCGTCGGCTCGCGTGTCCGGTTGCACAGCAAATTGCTCGCGGTACATGATGTCGGGCCGGGCCAATATCTCATTCGCGTGCTGAACACGATTGAGGTCGAAGGCCAGCAGACGCCCGCCCTCACGTGCGAATGCCTGACGATGTTCTATGAACGCCGCGTGCGCCGCAGCGGCTGATCCGCGCCTTTATGAAGCGCGGATAAGTACATGTTTTTTCTTGCCGAATGATAGCTTGATAACTCCATCATCCGTCACATAAGAATCTGTCACGATCATCTTGTCGTCTGAAACGGGCTGATCGTTTAGCCGCAACGCGCCGCCCTGCAACGATCTCCGTGCTTCGCCATTCGACGCCGCCAAACCCGCCTGTACAAACAAGGCCAGCACGCCAACACCCTTCGCGAGTTCCGCTCCGGGCACTGCAACGGTCGGCAGGCTATCAGCGAGCGCGCCTTCCTCAAACGTCTTGCGGGCCGTCTCGGCGGCCTCTTCGGCCGCTTCGCGCCCATGCACGATTGCGGTCGCTTCCGTTGCCAGCACCTTCTTGGCTTCGTTGATTTCATTGCCGCCAAGTGCTGCCAGCTTGGCGATTTCATCCAGTGGCAGGCGCGTGAAAATCTTCAGGAAGCGCCCGACATCGGCGTCTTCTGTATTCCGCCAGTACTGCCAGTAATCATAAGGTGAGAAGAGATCGCCATTCAGCCAAACCGCGCCCTTGGCCGATTTGCCCATCTTCGCGCCGGAGGAGGTCGTCAACAGCGGCGTGGTCAGCGCAAAAAGCTGCGGCGTGCCCATGCGGTGGCCAAGATCGATGCCGTTGACGATATTGCCCCATTGATCCGAACCGCCCATCTGCAAACGGCAGTCATAGCGGCGCGAAAGCTCAACGAAATCATAGCCCTGCAGAACCATGTAGTTGAACTCCAGGAACGACAGCGACTGTTCGCGATCGAGCCGCAGCTTCACGCTGTCAAAGGTCAGCATTCGGTTGACCGAGAAATGCCGTCCCACGTCGCGCAAAAACTCGACATAGTTCAGCTTCATCAGCCAATCAGCATTGTTGACCATGATGGCGTCATCCGGTCCCTCACCAAAGCGCAGGATTCGCCCGAAGATCTTCTTGATGCCCTCGATATTCTCCGAAATCGTCTCCGGCGTCAGCAATTTGCGCTGGTCGTCGCGGAATGACGGATCACCGATCATCGATGTACCGCCACCCATCAGCGCAATCGGGCGATGCCCCGTTTCTTGGAACCAATAGAGCATCGTCGCGGAAATCAGATTGCCGATATGCAGGCTGGTCGCTGTCGCATCGTAGCCCACATAAGCCGTCACGCGCTCCTTGGAGAGCAAATCATCGAACGCGTTTTCATCCGAAATCTGGTGGATGAAGCCGCGCTCCTTCATGACGTTCAGGAAATCGGATTTGAAGCCTGCCATTTTCTGTCTCTATGTGGATTTGGCCCGTTGGCCGTAGATCGGTGCGGCTTTAACAGCTTTGCGCGAAGAATCACGTAAAAAGTGACTTTCGCGTGGAAGGTAGGCATGTCCCTGACTGTGGCAATGGGTTTGATGAGCGGCACGTCGATGGACGGCATCGACATCGCTATGCTTCGAACAGACGGCTCTGACCGTGTCGAATTCGGTCCTGCTGCATTCATTCCATATGACGCTGATTTCCGTCAAAAGCTCGCGCAATCCTTGGAAACGGCCAAGCAAATTCAGCAGCGTGAGGAGCGTCCCGGAAATCTGGAAGCGCTGGAGCGCGAGATAACCCAGCGCCACGCTGACGCGATAAAAACGCTGTTTTCAAAAATCAGCGAACGCCCGGAACTCATTGGTTTTCATGGCCAAACGGTCCTTCATCGCCCGCAGCACGGCTTGACTGTCCAGCTGGGCGATGGCGAGTTGCTCGCCCGCCTGACAGGCATCCCGATCGTCTACGACATGCGCGCGAATGACATGCTCCACGGCGGGCAGGGCGCGCCTTTGGTTCCCGCCTATCATGCCGCGCTGGCGCGTTCCAAAGTTGCCGAGTGGCGCGACCTATTTCCCGTTGTTTTCGTCAATATCGGCGGCATATCGAACATCACCTATGTGCCAGCCGCGGGCGACCCAATCGCCTTCGACACTGGTCCCGGCAATGCACTAATCGATCAATGGGTGTCCCGCGAAGGCGGCGTACCGTTTGACGATGGCGGGCGAATCGCTAGCGAGGGCAGCGTCATCGAAACAGCAGTCGAGCGCTATCTGCAAAATCCATTCTTCGCAAAAAGCGGCCCAAAATCGCTCGACCGGCTGGATTTTACGCTGGATCAGCTTGGCGCTGTCGATCTATCCGACGGCGCGCGCACGCTCGCTTCCGTCTCCGCGCGCACTGTTCTGAAAGCTGCCGACCACCTGCCCGAAAAGCCAAAGCTCTGGATTATATGCGGCGGCGGTCGCAAAAACCCGCATATCGTGGCCGATTTGCGCGCTGGAGCGGCCTTGCAAAACGCTGAGGTCATGCTGGCCGAGGATGCAGGCTGGAATGGTGATTTCACCGAGGCCGAAGCATGGGCTTATCTCGCCGTCCGCGCCTCAAAGGGCCTGCCGCTCACATATCCGTCCACGACAGGCTGTCGCGAAGCCGTCAGCGGCGGCAATATCGCGAATCCTTAGCCCGATCTTTCCATAGTGGCGCACCAAGCTCGGACATTGCCTGCCCTGCGGTGGCTGCTCAAGCCCCTCAGCCACCCCGAACGATCCGCGACCGGCCGATTTTGGCTGACTTTCCATTTTCCGGAAATCTCAGATGACCCCGATCTCGCAGCCCCACAATGCCTTTCATCTGCAATTCAATATATCCTGCGGGCGTATCAGACACCTGCCACGGCTTATCGCGCGTAGCCTCATGCGTGGCCGTCAGTTCTGTAATCTGGCTCAACAGCCATTCCGGGATTTCAAAAACCCGTACAGTTCCGCGCGCCTGCACGGTGACATAGTTCCAAGTCGGCACGACTTTGCCGGTCTCACGCTTGGTTTCGTACCAAGAGGGCGTGATGTAGCTCTCAAAACACTGAATACCACCAGAACCGTCGAATCTGGATTGTCGCAAGATCTTCCAGTGCGGGTTTGCGCGCGCAAGATGCGCCCGAAGGGCGATTGCACCATCTTCGCCAGCCGAAAGCAAAAACGGAACCGGGTCCGCAACTGGCCCTAATGGGGTCGCCGAAATCAACAGGCCGAGCGGGTGCGAGCGGATAAGCGCCTGCAAAACGTCTCTGTCTGTTTCGATAAAATGCGATGGCTGATACATATGCGCGTCTCAAAAACGCACGCCATATCCTCGATATGCTGGCCCAAAATCTTGAGCCAGCATGATTATAGTATGGCCAATTTCTTTAGCGCAGGCGCTTGGGCCTTGGATCAGCCAGTTCGCCCGCAAGGCGACGGTCGAGATAATCGGCACATTCGTCGATCAGTTCTTCGGCATGGCTGGCGAAGAAATGGTTCGCGCCGGGCATGGTCTTTTGCGTGATCGTTATGCCTTTCTGGGTGTGGAGCTTGTCCACCAACACCTGCACATCCTTCGGCGGTGCAACCTTGTCGGCGTCGCCGTGAATGATCAGGCCGGACGAAGGGCAGGGCGCGAGGAACGAGAAATCATAGGTGTTCGGCTGTGGAGCGACCGAAATGAAACCCTCGATTTCCGGGCGGCGCATCAAAAGCTGCATGCCGATCCACGCGCCGAACGAATAACCTGCGACCCAGCAGCTCTTTGAATCCGGATGCAGCGATTGCACCCAATCCAGCGCCGCCGCAGCATCGGAAAGCTCGCCAACGCCATGATCGAACGCGCCCTGACTGCGACCGATTCCACGAAAATTGAACCGCAGCGTGGTGAAGTTGCGCTTCTGGAACATGTAAAACAGATCGTAGACGATCTTGTTGTTCATCGTTCCGCCAAATTGCGGATGTGGATGCAGCACGATGGCAATCGGTGCATTCTTTTCCTTGGAGGGCTGATAGCGCCCTTCGAGACGTCCTTCGGGACCGTTAAAGAATTACCTCTGGCATAAAATACTCCGAAGACTCCACTTTTTGCGCCGAGTGCGCCAAAACCGGCTCAGTCAACCTTGACGCATTGCGCGGGTCGTCATAGAGCTAGTTTAGAATTGTTCAAAATTGGACGACGACAAATCTCGCCCATGCAAGAGCGGCTTAGATAGGACGGCTCGAAAGTCAATTTCAAGAAAATTGCGCAGCGAAGCCCTTATCAAAGAAATTGGAATGTAAACGCAATGAATGGCCGGCGTGCCTATCTCGACTATAACGCGAGCGCTCCGCTGCTTGATGCCGCGCGCACAGCTATGGTCGCGGCTATGGACCTGCCGGGCAATCCGTCTTCGGTGCACAGCGAGGGGCGAAAGGTTCGGCAACTGATCGAAATCTGCTCGTCGCGATGTCGCCGCCTTGGTCAACACCAAGCCAGAACATATCGTTTTTACTTCGGGCGCGACAGAAGCGGCGATGACGGTGCTGACGCCCGATTGGCAGATGGGCCGTTCGCCGCTGCGCATGGGCCATCTTTACGTCTGCGCCACGGACCATCCTTGCATCTTGAACGGCGGGCGCTTCGCTGCCGGGCAGGTCAGTCGAATCGGTGTCAACTCACACGGGATTGTGGACCTTGCGGCACTTCGGGATGCGCTCGGCTCTCATAACCGCGACGAGGGTCTGCCTCTAGTTGCCATTCACGCCGTAAACAATGAAACGGGCGTGGTTCAGCCGGTCAACGAAATTGCCGCTTTGGTTCGTCAAGCTGGCGGCGTTTTCGTTCTCGATGCAGCACAGGCTGGTGGTCGCATCGCGTTGGATCTGGCTTCCAGCATCGCAGATTACATTCTGCTTTCGGCGCACAAAATGGGTGGTCCCAAGGGCATCGGCGCAATTGCGGCCGCATCCGACCTCATGATGCCGAAGCCGCTTGTTACCGGCGGCGGCCAGGAAAAGGGCCATCGCGCAGGCACCGAAAACCCGGCGGCAATTGCTGGATTTGGCGCGGCTGCGGTTGCCGCCGCGCAGGCGCTTTCCGAGATTAATCGCGTCGGCGAAATGCGCGATGAGATCGAAGCGCGCATTCTGGAAATCTGCCCTGATGCCGTTATTCACAGTGCGGGCGTTCAGCGCGTTTCTAACACCACATTCTTTTCCGTTCCGGGCGTGAAGGCCGAAACCGCGCAGATCGCCTTCGATCTGGCTGGTGTATCGGTGTCCGCCGGGTCGGCGTGTTCGTCCGGCAAGGTCGGGCCGAGCCATGTGCTCAAGGCTATGGGCTATGGCGATGAGGGTGGCGCGCTTCGCGTCTCCATCGGCGCAGGCACAACAAAAGACGACATTGAGACCTTTACACGCGCTCTGTCTGGGCTAATTGCACGACGCAATTCTGCGACACGGGCCGCGTGAGCGACTAGCGGCTGCAATTTGCAGTCGGCGACACTACATATGGCGCGACGGAGTGCGCCAAGGTTTGAAAACGGTCGGGAGTTTGGTCCCGGCATGGATGGAGAACGCTGATGCCTGCTGTGCAGGAGACAATTGATACTGTCCGCAAAATGGATGTGGACCAATATAAGTATGGTTTCGAAACGGAAATCGAAACCGACAAGGCTCCCAAGGGTCTTGATGAGGATATTATTCGCTTCATTTCGGCCAAGAAGAACGAGCCGGAATGGATGCTTGAATGGCGTCTTGAGGCGTTCCGCCGCTGGCTGACTCTTGAAGAGCCAAGCTGGGCGCGCGTCGAATACCCCAAGATCGACTTCCAAGACCTGCATTATTACGCCGCGCCGAAAAACCAGACAGGTCCGCGCTCGCTCGAAGAAGTCGACCCGGAACTGCTGAAAGTCTACGAGAAGCTTGGCATTCCGCTGCGCGAGCAGGAAATCCTTGCGGGCGTGCAGAAGCCGAATGGCGATGCCGAAGCGAGCGACAATGTCTATGCATCGGGCCGCGTCGCGGTAGACGCCGTATTCGACTCGGTGTCTGTTGTTACGACTTTCAAGGAAGAGCTTGCCAAGGCTGGCGTTATCTTCTGCTCGATTTCAGAGGCTATTCGCGAACACCCGGAAATCGTGAAGAAATATCTGGGTTCGGTTGTTCCGACCACAGACAATTTCTACGCGACGCTGAACTCAGCGGTTTTCACAGACGGCTCTTTCGTGTTTGTACCGAAGGGCGTTCGTTGCCCGATGGAACTGTCCACCTATTTCCGCATCAACGAGAAAAACACCGGCCAGTTCGAGCGCACGCTCATCATCGCGGAAGAGGGCGCTTACGTCTCCTATCTGGAAGGTTGCACCGCACCTCAGCGTGATGAAAACCAGCTCCACGCTGCGGTTGTTGAACTGATCGCTCTCGATGACGCCGAGATCAAATATTCGACGGTCCAGAACTGGTATCCCGGCGATGCGCAGGGAAAGGGCGGCATCTACAATTTCGTCACCAAGCGTGGCGATTGCCGCGGCCATCGCTCCAAAATTTCATGGACGCAGGTGGAAACCGGCTCCGCGATCACGTGGAAATATCCAAGCTGCATCCTGCGTGGTGACGATTCCCGCGGCGAGTTCTACTCAATCGCGGTGTCTAACGGATATCAGCAGATCGATAGCGGCACCAAAATGATCCATTTGGGCAAAAACACGTCCAGCCGCATCATCTCCAAGGGCATCGCGGCTGGCTTCTCGCAGAACACCTATCGCGGGCAGGTTACGGCCCACCGCAGGGCGACTAATGCGCGAAACTTCACCAATTGCAACTCGCTGCTGATCGGTGACCAGTGCGGCGCGCATACGGTGCCTTACATTGAGGCCAAGAACGCGACAGCAAAGTTCGAGCACGAAGCCACCACCTCGAAAATCTCCGAGGACCAGAAGTTTTACGTCATGCAGCGCGGTATCCCCGAAGAAGAGGCGATTGCGTTGATCGTCAACGGCTTCGTGAAGGAAGTCATTCAGGAACTGCCGATGGAGTTTGCCGTCGAGGCACAAAAGCTCATCGGCATTTCGCTCGAAGGCTCCGTCGGCTGACCGCAATTCGTTTCAGGAAGAACAATTATGCTTGAGATCAAGAACCTGCACGCAAAGATTGCCGACACGGATACGGAGATCATTCGCGGCCTGAACCTCACCGTAAACGCTGGCGAAGTCGCCGCGATCATGGGGCCGAACGGCTCCGGTAAATCGACGCTTTCTTACATTATCGCGGGCCGTGACGACTACGAAGTCACGGAAGGCGACATTCTCTACAATGGCGAATCCATTCTTGAGATGGACCCTGCCGAACGTGCCGCGTCGGGCATTTTCCTCGCGTTTCAGTACCCGATGGAAATACCGGGCGTTGCAACGATGGAGTTTCTCAAGGTTGCGATGAACGAGCAGCGCAAGGCGCGCGGCGAAGAGCCGTTGAAGGTTCCGGAATTTTTGAAGCGCGTGAAGGAAGCCGCCGCGTCGCTCTCCATGGAAATGGACATGCTGAAGCGTCCGCTGAACGTCGGCTTTTCGGGCGGCGAAAAGAAGCGCG
Source organism: Mesorhizobium sp. (assembly GCA_049840935.1). Classification (GTDB taxonomy): domain Bacteria; phylum Pseudomonadota; class Alphaproteobacteria; order Rhizobiales; family Rhizobiaceae; genus Mesorhizobium_G. Next base: position 81,333 of record JASGJA010000018.1, on the reverse strand, counting down.
CTGAAATCCTCCAGATGAAGCTGCTGCAACCCAAGCTCTGCGTACTCGACGAAACCGATTCCGGCCTCGACATCGATGCGCTGAAAATCGTCGCCGACGGCGTCAACGCGCTGCGTTCGCCAGATCGCGCCGTGCTTGTCATCACCCACTATCAGCGCCTGTTGGATTACATCGTGCCGGACAAGGTCCACGTTCTCTACAAGGGGCAGGTCATCAAGTCGGGCGACAAGACGCTCGCGCTTGAGCTTGAAAAGAACGGCTATGCCGAAGTCATCGGCGAAGCGGCTTGAGGAATGGCCATGAACATGCACGCACAGATGCACACGGCAGCCGAAAAGGCGCTGCTTGACGCATATGACCAGCGAATGGCTGAACTGCCGGGCGACAGCGCGGTTGCAGTGAAGCGCGACAACGCGGTCGAAATGCTCAAGGCCGGATTGCCCACCAAGCGCATTGAGGTTTGGCACTATACCGACCTGCGCCGCTTGCTCGCGTCGGTCCCTGATTTCGCGCCCGCAGGAGAGGCAAAACCGCTTGATCCACTGATCGAAGGCTCTGCTGTTCTTACCATCTTGAACGGTCAGGCCACAGGTCATCTGAACAATGTCGAGGGCGTGACCGTCGAGCGCGTTTCTGAAAAGCTGCAGAACGGCAGCCTTGCGCCCGCGCTTGATCCTGCTGGCAACGACGACGCTATCGGCGCGATCAACACCGCCTTTGTCTCGGATGGTTGGCACGTCGAGGTCGCAGATGGCACAGACCTCGCAACGCCTATCGAACTGCAAAACACGCAGGATGGCGGGCAGGTCAACGTTCGTCTGCCAATTCGCATCGGCAATGGCGTGAAGGCGACCATTGTCGAACGTCACGCCGGTAAACAGCCCGGCTTGACCAGCTCTGTCACGAACCTCGTGGTTGGTGATGATTTCGAAGTTCTGTGGCTAATCGTGCAGGAGCAGCCGGAAGCGGCAACGCATCTCGCGCAGTTCAACGCGTCGATCGGCAAGAACGCACGGCTCACCGTGTTCGTCATGAATTCCGGCGGCAAGCTTGTCCGTCAGGAAATCCGCGTCATCACCAAGGGCGAAGGCTCCGACTTCCAGCTTCGTGGCATCAATCTGCTTGCGGGCGAAACGCACACGGACGTCACGATGGTGCTGGATCACGCGGTGCCGAACACCACGTCTCGCGAACTCATCCGCAACATTGTAACGGGCCGGGCGCACGGCGTGTTTCAGGGGCGCATCAATGTGCACCAGATCGCGCAGAAGACCGATGCCAAGATGGCCTGCAACACGCTGTTGCTGTCGGATGATGGCGAGTTTTCAACCAAGCCGGAGCTTGAAATCTTCGCGGATGATGTCGCTTGCGGTCACGGCGCCACCGTCACTGAAATCGACAAGAACCATCTTTTTTACCTGATGGCGCGCGGCATCGAAGAGAAAACCGCGCGTGGGCTTCTCGTCAAAGCGTTCCTGGCGGAAGTCATCGAGGAATTGGAGGTTGAGCCTGTCGTTGAGGCACTGGAAGCTCGCCTTGACGCATGGTTCGCAGCACACGGCTAACGCAATGGACCACAAAGTCGAAGCCCAGCCTTATGACGTCGAGGCCATCCGCCGCGACTTCCCGATCCTGTCGCGTGAGGTCTACGGCAAGCCGTTGGTCTATCTCGACAATGGCGCGTCGGCGCAGAAACCACAGGTTGTTCTGGACACGATCCAGCACGCCTACTCGCAGGAATATGCAAACGTCCATCGCGGGCTGCATTTCCTCTCCAATGCGGCCACCGATGCTTACGAAAAGGCGCGCGAAACCGTCCGCCGTTTCTTGAATGCCCCGTCTACGGACAACATCGTTTTCACGTCCAACTCCACCGCTGCCATCAACACGGTGGCATACGGTTTCGGCATGCCGAACATTGGCGAGGGCGACGAGATCGTGCTGTCCATTTTGGAGCACCACTCCAACATCGTGCCGTGGCATTTCATCCGCGAACGTCAGGGTGCGAAGCTGGTTTGGGTGCCAGTTGATGACCTTGGCGCCTTCCACATCGAGGACTTCGAGCGCTCGCTGACCCCGCGCACCAAGCTGGTCGCCATCACGCAGATGTCAAATGCGCTCGGCACTGTGACGCCGATCAAGGAGATTTGCCGCATTGCCCATGCGCGCGGCATTCCGGTTTTGGTCGATGGAAGCCAGGGCGCGGTCCATTTGCCGGTCGATGTTCAGGATCTCGACTGTGATTTCTACGTGTTCACTGGCCACAAGGTTTACGGCCCGTCAGGTATCGGTGTCCTTTACGGCAAAGCCGAAATGCTGGATCGCATGCGTCCCTTCATGGGCGGCGGCGAGATGATCGAGCAGGTCACGACGGAAAACGTGACCTACAACGCGCCGCCGCATCGCTTTGAGGCAGGCACGCCGCCCATCGTTCAGGCCATCGGCCTAGGCGCAGCGCTCGACTATATGGATTCGGTCGGGCGTGAGCGCATCGCTGCGCATGAGGCGAAGCTGAAAGCCTATGCGCATGAACGACTGCGCTCCATAAATTCGCTTCGCATCATCGGCGATGCGCCAGACAAGGGCGCGATCATCTCTTTCGAACTTCAAGGCATCCACGCTCACGACGTATCGATGGTGATCGACCGTCAGGGTGTTGCCGTGCGCGCTGGCACGCATTGTGCACAGCCGCTGTTGCAACGCTTCGGTGTCACCTCTACATGCAGGGCAAGCTTTGGCATGTACAACACGCTGGCCGAAGTTGATGCATTGGCGGAAGCGCTTGAAAAAGCGCGTAAATTCTTCGGGTGAATGTGGTGGAACAGTCCAGCAATCCTGAAACGGAAAAGCCGGAAACCCATGAGGAAGCTCACGGCACGCTTTCGGCGTCTGCGATTCCTCAGGAAGAATTGGCGCGCCTGACCGACGATATAATCTCGGCGCTCAAGACCGTGTACGACCCGGAAATCCCGGCGGACATTTACGAATTGGGTCTGATTTACAAGATCGACATTGAAGACGACCGCGCGGTCAAGATCGACATGACGCTCACTGCGCCCGGCTGTCCGGTTGCAGGCGAAATGCCGGGTTGGGTGGAAAACGCCGTCGGCGCGGTCGAAGGCGTGTCGGGTGTTGAAGTAAAAATGGTGTTTGATCCGCCGTGGACGCCGGATCGCATGTCCGAAGAGGCGCAAGTCGCGGTTGGCTGGTACTGACCACTTGCATCCAATTGGAATCTTCACCATTTTAGAGCATTGTAATCATTCCGCAGGCTTTTGAACCTGCCGTGAGTGGAGAATGAAATGGGACGTTTCAGCGTCATCAGCATGACCGACCGCGCTGCCGAGCGCGTGAGTGAAATTGTAGCCACCCGCGAAGGCGCGAAAGGCATTCGCCTTGGCGTAAAAAAGGGCGGTTGCGCGGGCATGGAATACACCGTCGACCTCGTGACGGAACCGAAACCCGGTGATGATCACATCGAACACGCTGGCGCAAATGTCTGGGTGGCTCCAGAAGCTGCGCTGTTCTTGCTCGGCACGCAGATGGATTTCGAAGTAACGAAATTGCGCACCGGCTTTACCTTCAACAACCCGAACCAGAGTTCGGCCTGCGGTTGCGGCGAGTCGGTTGAACTCAAGCCTGCCGACCTGAAGGCTTTGGCCGAAGCGCGCGCTGACGCCTGATGGACGACGACGACCTCCGCGACATGTTTGCGGGCCTTGGCCCGATCACAATCAGGCGCATGTTCGGCGGAAAGGGTATCTACCACAACGGATTGATCACTGCGCTGGTGGTGCAGGGCGAACTGTTGCTGAAAGCCGATACGATCAGCGCACCGGAGTTCGCAGCCGCTGGCTCAACGCAATGGACCTATGAGAGCCGGAAAGGCAAAGCCGCCGCGATGCCGTATTGGTCGGTTCCCGATGCGGCAATTGACGATCCAGACGAATTGACGATTTGGGCGCGCAAGGCTTACGAAGCATCTATTCGCACCGCCAAATAGCGGCGACTCACGAGCAACAGGCAATCTGGTGGAACTTTATACCAACGCGCTCCAATCGGGCACCAAGGTCTTCGCGGTCGCGCCCATGATGGACTGGATAGTGCATTTTTAGGTTATTGAAATTGTTGAAGAAAATATTTTTTAAAGGTCAATGGTGCAGTTCTGGTGCAATTGACACCAACGCCCGGGTGCAAAAGTAGCGAAACTGTTGGCCACACACCGGCACGCAAGCGCCCTAGGCACCACGAACCACCATGCTAATGTCGCCATGGTGCAGTTCGAGTTTGGCTGCCTTGGAGGTCGACACGGCATGCCGGAATTTGTGGAGTGGTTGTTGAGCGCGGTGGCCACTACGGGTGTGCTCGCCGCCGCGGGTTACTTATTCCGCGACAGTCTCGCGAAGTTCTTCTCGAAGGCAATCGAGCACCGCTTCGAAAAGCGCCTGGAAGCGTTCAAGGGCGAGTTGCGGGATAACGAAAAGGAACTGGAGCAGATACGCTCATTCCTGGTGTCCGCCCGTCGCGATCACGACACGGCGCTACAGGCCAAGCGGCTGGACGCAGCCGAAGCGCTACTCCGAGCGCGCGATCATCTGGCTCAGCTCTCCATGCTGGTCGAGTATATGAAAATCCTGAACACCGAAGAGATACTGAAGGACGCTGACGATCCCAAAGTGGCTGAGTTCATAGACGCGCTACTCAAGCCGTTCGACATAGACGAGAAGTTCAAGCAGTTGGGCACGCTGGATAAGACACTTTCGCGTCTCTATCTTAGCGACCGGTCTCTCAAGGCCTTCGATGCCTATCAACAGATCATCATGAGCGCTGCGATGATGCTGAAGCTTTTCGCCGTGCCCCCCAGAGACAAGGGGAACTTGATGAAGGCGGGTGCGCTCAGCAAGACGGTGATCGAACTAGTCCCTGGGTCGAAGGAAGGTTTCGAGAAATTTGGAGAGGGTTTCGCCTACCATTGGACGACCTACTTCCATGACCAGATATTGGCGTCACTGCGCCATGAGATTTCGGGCGTGGACGAATTGGCAAAGGCGGCCAAGTCAGCGGAAGGCTTGGCCTTAGATTCCCGGCGTGCGCAATTGAATGTGCGCGCGACCTTGGAGGCCAAAGGCCTGCCGGAGAAATTGATAAACGCGGAAGAAGCGGCGGCTACGTCCGCAGCGGAAACAATACCTGTTTCAAACTGACGGCTGGTACGAAGCATCGAATTGTACTCGGTCTTTCTCAGCCAGCTGGCTAGCATCCATTCTCGCGAGAGCGACTAGAACAAGGACCGTGTCTGGGTCGACCTTCGAGAAAAAGTCCAGCATGTCGGTATCAACGTGACTGCTGTAACCATCGTCGAATAACACGGTGTCACCGGAGGCGTCCGCCAATTCGTTTGGAGTGCCCGCTAGCATACCGGACTTCGCTGTCGCAACTGTGTATGGGTCACGTCTTGGTGCGTTCAGGGCAGCCATTTCGATGGCATTAAGATCGAGTCTTACAGTAGTTGAACTGAGAGTTTGCTGGCTCACTTTCGTTTTCCTAGGCGGCCCATGGCCGCTTTCGATGGTGGGGGGAATTGTACCAGAGCCGGATTCCTTTATTCAACTATCCGTTGAATAGCCCTGAAGGACTTGGTGCAGTTGAAAAGCCGGATGGCTATTGCCGGGCCAGTTTCTGGTGCAGTCAGAAAGTGACGACGCTGATACCCCTAATGGTTTCAAAGGCTTGCGCGTGTTAAAGAGTGTCAAAAAGTGGTTGTGGCGCAACGTGGTCTTGCATGGTGCAGGTGGAAAAAGAACTGAAAAATCAATATCATAGAGGCGGAAAAATCTTCTCCGTCGCGCCGATGATGGATTGGACGGACCGTTGCTGTCGGTTCTTTCATCGCAAGCTAACGCGCAAGGCGTTGCTTTATACCGAAATGGTTGTCGCAGACGCTGTAGTTCATGGCGACCGCCAGCGGCTACTCGGCTTCGATTCCGTCGAACATCCCGTGGCGTTGCAGCTTGGTGGCTCTGATCCGGCGAAGCTCACGCAGGCCGCGCGCATCGCTGCGGATTTCGGTTATGACGAGATCAATCTGAATGTTGGCTGCCCGTCTGATCGGGTGCAGTCGGGCACGTTTGGCGCATGCCTCATGCGCACTCCTGATCTTGTGTCAGAATGCGTGTCGGCAATGAAGCAGAACGTGGCAATTCCCGTCACCGTCAAGTGTCGGATCGGTGTTGACGAGCAGGATGTGGAGCAGGCGCTGGATGCAGTCGCAGACGGCGTGTTCGCCGCCGGTGCGGATGCGCTTTGGGTTCACGCGCGCAAGGCTTGGCTTCAGGGGTTGAGCCCGAAGGAAAACCGCGAGGTTCCGCCGTTGGATTATGACCGTGTCTATCGCCTGAAAGCGCGCTACGCAGATAAGTTCATCGGCATCAATGGCGGTATCACAACGCTTGATGACTCAATGAACCATCTCAATAATGTCGATGGCGTCATGCTTGGCCGAGCGGCTTATCACACGCCGCTGGTGCTTGCCGGTATAGATGCAGCACTTGCTGGCACGTCCGCGCTGGACATCGACTTCGATCAGCTTTGCGATGAAATGGCCCATTATGCGGACCAGCACATTGCTGACGGCGGCAAGCTTTCACACGTCACGCGACATATGGTCGGCTTGTTTCACGGCATGGCCGGCGCGCGGCGCTTCCGGCAAATTCTCTCGACCGACGCCAATAAGCCGGGCGCAACATCAGATGTATTGCGCGCGGCCTTCGCGTCAGTCGCATCCCAAAATGAAGACGCGGCGGCCTGATCAGACTTCTTTGAAAACGCGCTTGAAGATCGTGTCCACATGCTTGGTGTGGTAGCCCAGATCGAACTTTTCGCGGATTTCATCCTCGGAAAGTGCGGCGCGCACATCCTTGTCGCCAAGCAATTCCTCAAGAAAATCAGCACCGTGTTCCCAGACTTTCATGGCGTTGCGCTGCACGAGCCGATAAGCATCCTCGCGCGAGACACCCGCCTGCGTAAGCGCCAACAGCACGCGCTGTGAGTGCACTAGCCCGCGGAACTTGTTGAGATTCTTTTCCATGTTCTCCGGGTAAACGACCAGCTTTTCGATAACGCTCGTCAGCCGCGCCAGCGCAAAATCCAGCGTCACCGTCGCATCCGGTCCGATCATGCGTTCAACCGATGAATGCGAAATATCGCGCTCATGCCATAGCGCAACGTTCTCCATGGCGGGCATTGCAAACGCGCGCACCATGCGCGCAAGGCCGGTCAGGTTTTCGGTGAGCACGGGGTTGCGTTTGTGCGGCATCGCAGACGAACCTTTCTGGCCCGGCGAGAAATATTCCTCAGCCTCCAGCACTTCCGTTCGCTGCAAATGCCGAACTTCAATTGCCAGTCGTTCAATCGAAGAAGCAATCACGCCAAGCGTTGCAAAGAACATGGCGTGCCGGTCGCGCGGAATGACTTGTGTCGAAACCGGCTCCGGCTTGAGGCCGAGCTTTTCCGCGACGTATTCCTCAACATAGGGGTCGATATTCGCAAACGTGCCAATTGCCCCGGAAATTGCACAGGTCGCGATCTCCTCGCGTGCCCGCACGAGCCGCTCACGGCAGCGCTCGAACTCCGCATAGGCATAAGCCAGCTTCACACCAAACGTCGTCGGCTCCGCATGAATGCCGTGGCTACGGCCAATCGTGACGGTATCCTTGTGCTCGATTGCACGCTTTTTCAGTGCCGCCAGTAGTCCGTCCAGATCGGCCAACAAAATATCTGCCGCGCGGGCAAGCTGAACGCTGAGGCATGTATCCAGCACGTCCGACGAGGTCATGCCCTGATGGATGAAGCGCGCGTCAGGCCCCACAAATTCGGCAAGATGCGTGAGGAAGGCGATCACATCGTGCTTCGTCTCGCGCTCGATTTCGTCGATGCGCTCGACATTGAACTTCGCCGCGCCGCCCTTTTCCCAAATGGTGCGCGCCGCTTCCTTGGGGATCACACCCAGTTCCGCCAATGCGTCGCACGCATAGGCTTCGATCTCGAACCAGATGCGGAAGCGTGTTTCCGGCGACCAGATGGCAACCATGTCGGGCCGGGAATAACGGGGGATCATGCGAACCTCACTATGTCGAACGCGGGCGGTCTAACAGAGCAGGGCCGGAGGCTCAATGCGGCAAGCGCACAAACCAGACCGCCACTGCGAACAATGCACAGAAGCCGACCGGGAAAAACAGCCGCATCCCGAGCGCGGCAAACTGATAGAGCGCTGCCGCCGCAGTCACCAGCAATTCCTTGAACCAGATTTTGGTGAAAGGCGGTTCGTGCCACTCGGAATAATAGTCGCGATAATCCAGCACGTAGAGCAGGGCGGTCATCGCCACAGTCGCCAGCGCGAAGCCAAGCAGTGCAGCGGCAAAGCGTGCCTCCGGCCTACGCTGCTTCGCAAGCCGCTTCGCGAGATAAAAACCGAGCGGAAAGGCCAGTAGCCCGCCTATGCCAAACATCGCGACTATGCGCGCAAAATGCTCTTGTGTTTGCCATCCTCGCAGCAGCGGAGCCGTGTAGGCGCTTGCTGCGATCACAAGCGCCCAGAAAGGCGCACCCGCAAACGCAACCCGCAGGTGTCGGATTGAGCCAGCATTCACTTATAGTTTTCCAGTCACCGCGATCCAGCGATGGTCCGGCCCCTCGAACCCCACGCGCTCAACGGCAATCAGCACGGCAAACACGGCCGCGCCTTCCTTGGGGTAAAAGGTTTGCACTGCACCCAGCCTGTACCCAGTCGCGCAACCTCTGCTTTCAGGAATAGATTTGTCGTTGTTCAATTCCTGCGAGTCGCCAAGCTTATTCGGATCAAGCCTTATGAGTTGGAACCCTTTTAGCTTTTCTACGCCCATACAATTCTGCGCCGAAGGAAAATCAATCTCTTCCAGTTTAATCGCGACCTGATCGTCTATCGGCGGAAACACCGGGCGAGGCAGAAACACGAACTGATGCGGATCGGCTGAAAGCTCGGTAATTGCGTTCGCAGCTGCGGTAAAACCTCGCTCCAGCGTCCCGTCAGGGGCAATCTTCGCGCCCTGTTGTGCAGCCTGCGCACGCGCCGCGTCTGCTGTCGCACTTTCATCGTCTATCCGTACCCGCACCGGACTACCGGGCAGAAACTTGTCGGTCGTCGTATCGATATAAAAGCGGTTTGCGTATTGAAAGCCGGAGCCATCCTGCACGCCATATTCCTCGAACGCAAAGACCTTGCCGTCCTCGCTGAAGCCTAGAATTTCCAGCGATGCGGCATCACCCGCCATCGCTGAGGACACCCCAAGCAGCCCAAAAAGCAGCGCAAGCAGAAGTTTCTTCATGGCAGCGCGCTCCAGCAGGGGAAAAGATCACCGGGCGACGGTTCAGCCGCATATACGCCCCGCGCAATCGCGCGTGCCATCACCGCCGCAGCTGTCGCGTAAAAATCGATCACACTTTCCGGCTGCAATTCGTTGCCAGATGCGCCTGTCGCCAACCCAAACACCAGATCGCCATCGTAAGGCGTGTGGCTCGGCCAAATCGCCCGCGCAAAGCCGTCATGCGCTGAAATCGCCAAGCGTTTCGCGCTCGCCTTGGTCAGCACGGCATCCGTCGCAATCACGGCAATGGTCGTGTTTTTCAGCGGCTTCTCATCGCGAAATTTCAGCCGGATTGCGGTCGCGTCGTTCGGCATGGGATGCGGCACACCCAACGCGCCGAACTCATCGCCAATTTCAAACGGCGCGGCCCAGAAATGCCGCGTATTGCCGACATTGGCGCTGCCTACGGCATTGACCGCCGCCAGCGCGCCGATGGCTATGCCATTGTCCATCACGCAGGACGCAGACCCCAGTCCACCTTTCAAGCCAACGGTCAGTGCGCCCGTTCCGGCCCCGGATGTGCCAAGTAAAAACTTGCGGCCCGCGCTTTTTACCGCCTCATATCCCATCTCGCGATAGGGCGCGAACCGGCCCCAATTCTTGTCGCCGCCATTCAGTAGGTCGAACAAAATCGCGGTCGGCACGATAGGTATACGCATGTCGCCCACCGCAAAGCCCACGCCAGCCTCACGCAGCGCGGCCTGTGCGCCGCTTGCAGCATCGAGACCAAAGGCCGAGCCGCCCGAAAGCACGATTGCATCAACATGCTCGACCGTATTGTGCGGCTCCAGCAGGTCTGTTTCGCGCGTTCCCGGCGCGCCGCCTAGCACCTGCACTGCGGCTACCGTCGGCACATCACAAACCACCACGCTCACGCCGGACTTGAGCTTTGCATCCTCCGAATTGCCCACACGAATGCCCTGCACATCCGTGATGAGGTTGAGCGCGCCCGCCTTCACGGCTTCTGCTCCACAGGCACGAAGCGCTTGCCGTCGAACCGATAGAGTCCGTAAAGCGACCGATTCAAATCGCCTTTCGCATCAAACGCTACGTCGCCAAGCACCGTCTGAAAGTTGGTTGCCGCGAGCAAATCCTTGACCTTGCCCGCTCCGGCTTTCAACACCTCCGCCGCCACCTGTATCGCCGCATAGGCTGGGAGCACGTAACCTTCCGGCACAATCTGCCGCGCGTCGAACTCCGCTACGACAGCCTTGTCGGCCACTTCGCTCCAGTCGGGCAGGCCAACCATCAGCGTACCGGCTTCCAGCGGCACGTCACCCGTATCCGTGCGCAACACTTCGCCACCAGCAAACACCATATCCGCGCCGACAGCATTGGCATCGCGCGCCATAATTGCGACATCGCGCAAATTGCCGCCGACGAAAACGCGCGTCGCACCAGCTTTGCGCAGCCGTCCCACAAGCGCGATCTGGTTATCCAGATCAGGGCGATAGGTGTCGGTGAAAACGGGCTTCAATCCCTCGGCCTGACTTGCTGCCCGAAAACCTTCCGCAAGGTCGCGCCCGTAAATTGTTCCGTCATCAACCACGGCAAACGGTTCATCGCGCCACAAGCGCGGCAGCAATTGCGCCACAGCATCGCTTTCGGAATCAGCACGCGGCGCAAGCCGGTACACCGGCCAACCTGTCTTATCGCGTTTGTCGGTCAGGCTGTTGAGCCTAACGCCTATCGTAATCACCGGTATATCAGCGTCTTTGAGCAGGGGCAGGGCAGCTTCCAGCGAGTCAGCGCACAGAAACCCTACGAGAATCGTTGCTTTCCGCGCAATAGCCTCGCGCGCTGCGGCCTCACCGCCTGCCGCTGTGCACTGATCGTCCAGCACGAACCCGGCGACGCCTGCCTTGTCCGCCGCCTGCAACGCACCAGCTTGAACCTGTGCGCCCAGTATCGCTGCGGTGCCTGAGAGCGGAGCCACAACCCCGACAGAGAGCTGCTGCGCCAAAACTGTTTGGCACATCAGCACGTAACAAAATGAGGGCGAGTGGCAGACGCAACTGATACGATCCCGATTTGCGGACACTCGTAACTTCCGCGGCGTCCAACCGCAACAAGCGCCAAATAAAATCTCGTTCAATGGTTTGCTTGCTGGATAGGAATCAGCCCCATATATATCGGTCATGCTGAAGCCAAATGAAATCGGGCCGCAGGCCTACCGGGACGCGATGGCGCACTTCGCCGGCGCGGTTCACGTCATCACCACGGATGGCGACGCGGGCAGGCGTGGCACCACGATCATCGCTACCTGTTCCGTCTCGGATAGCCCGCCGATGGTGTTGGCCTGCCTCAACCGCGAAAACTCAAACAACGATCTGTTCCTGAAAAATGGAAACTTTGCCCTTAACACACTCGCTGCAAAGCATGAGCCGATGGCCGTTGCCTTTTCCGGTGTCACAGGCGCGTCGCAAGCTGAGCGTTTTGCGCTGGGCGAATGGGACACCATCGAAACCGGTGCGCCGACGCTCACCGATGCCGTTGCCGTATTTGATTGCGAGCTTGTCGATACGAAGGACATGGCCACTCATCGTGTGCTTTTTGGCAGGGTGACAGGCTTGCGCATCGGCGATAGCGTCCGTCCGCTCCTCTACCACGAGCGCGGCTATCACGTGCTCTGAACGCTGCGAAGTCAGGCAAATCGAATGACGCTCACCCCACGTCCGGCACCTGCGAGCATAGACGAAACGCTCCAAATGCTCGCCAATGCGGATTACGTCGCAGATCGCTCGCTGGCGACCGTGCTGTTTCTGTCGTTGAAGATGAAGCGCCCGCTTTTCCTTGAAGGCGAAGCCGGCGTTGGAAAAACGGAGATTGCCAAGGTTCTGGCGTCTGCTCTTGGCCGCAGGCTCATCCGCCTTCAATGCTATGAAGGGCTCGACGTTTCCTCCGCTGTCTACGAGTGGAACTATGCGGCGCAAATGATCGAAATCCGTATGGAGGAGGCCGCTGGAACAGTTGACCGTAAGGATATGGAAAAGAACGTCTTTTCCGAAAAATATCTGATCCGCCGCCCCGTTCTTGACGCGCTCACCGGAACAACTGGCGCAGCTCCCGTTTTCCTGATCGATGAACTTGACCGTACTGATGAAGCATTTGAAGCCTTCCTGCTGGAAATCCTTTCCGACTATCAGGTGACAGTGCCGGAGCTTGGCACAATCAAGGCGGAAGAGCCGCCCATCGTCATCATCACCACCAACCGTACGCGCGAAATCCACGACGCGCTCAAGCGCCGCTGCCTGTATCACTGGGTGGATTACCCCGACGCTCAGCACGAGTTGGAAATCGTTCGCCGCAAGGTGCCGGATGCCAACCGCAGGCTTTCGGCGGAGGTTGTAGCCTTTATCCAGAAACTGCGCGAAATCGAGCTATTCAAGGTTCCCGGCGTTGCGGAAACCATTGATTGGGCGGGTGCGCTCACGGAACTGGACAAGGTCGCGCTAGACCCTGAAACCGTCTCCGACACCATCGGCGTTCTGCTCAAATATCAGGATGATATTGCCCGCATCGAACAGGGCGAAGGCCGCCGCATTCTCAAGGAAGTGAAGGCGGAGCTTTCGGCGGCGGCTGAATAGATGGTTTCTGCGCTCACCGAATCCGCCAAAACTGACGGCAGAATTGCCGATAACATTGTCTATTTCGCGCGCACCCTGCGCAAAGCCGGTATGCGCGTTGGCCCCGCTTCGGTCAAAGACGCTATAGAGGCGGTTCTTACGGCAGGCATTGGCAGCCGCGATGATTTTTACTGGGTTCTGCACTCGGTACTGGTCAAACGGCATGAAGATCATCCGGTTTTTGACGAAGCGTTCCGCCTCTACTGGAAGTCACGCGAGCTGATTGAAAAGATGCTGGCGATGTTTTCGCCTGTCGCGCCAGACATGCGCGAGCGGGAAAAGCCACGCACTGCCGAAAATCGCGTCAGCCAGGCCATGTTTGAAGGCCACGCAAAGCGCCAGCCACCGCAGGAAATCCCCGAAATTGAGGTGGATGCGCGGTTCACGACCTCCGGCAACGAGGTGTTGCGCACCAAGGATTTTGCGCAAATGACCGCCAGCGAAATCGGCGATGCAAAGCGCGCGATTGCTGCGCTGGAATTGCCTTTCGACACTGTCCGCACGCGCCGCTTTCGTGCTGATGCTGCAGGCCGCATGATTGATCCGCGCGCTATGATGCGCGCCGCCGCGCGCACCGGCGGGAAACTAGTGCTGCCGAAATTCCGTTCGCCACGCGAGGTGCATCCGCCGCTTGTCGTGCTGGCGGATATTTCCGGCTCCATGAGCCAGTACACCCGCATTTTCCTGCATTTTCTGCATGCGCTCACAGAAAAGCGCCGCCGCGTTCACACTTTCGTTTTCGGCACGCGGCTGACCAACCTCACGCGCCAGATGCGCCACCGCGACCCCGACGCGGCGCTTGCCGAGTGTGCGCAGGCGGTCAACGATTGGTCCGGCGGCACGCGCATTGGCGATACACTGCACGAGTTCAATCGCCTTTGGTCACGCCGCGTTTTGGGGCAGGGGGCAATCGTCCTGCTCATTACGGATGGACTTGAGCGCGATGATGTCCGCGGCCTTTCAGAAGAAATGGAGCGCCTTCACAAATCCTGCCGCCGCCTCATCTGGCTCAATCCTTTGCTGCGTTTTGACGGATTTGAGCCGCGCGCGCGGGGCGTGCGGGCCATGCTTCCGCACGTCGATGAGTTTCGTTCTGTTCACAATTTGCAAGCCTTATCCGATCTGGTGGCGTCTTTGGACAAAAGCACAAGCCGCGCAGCCGATCCTCGACGCTGGTTGGAGCTTGGCAAGTCGCGCGCAGCGTGACCATATTTGTGTGAGGAGACAGCCATGACCGAAGCCATCTATCTCGACGCAGAACGCGACCCTCTGCTCATTGCCGAAGATTGGATGAAGGAAGGAAGGCCCTGCGCCATTGCAACCGTGGTGGAAACATGGGGCTCCGCCCCGCGTCCAGTCGGCAGCCATCTGGTAATAGACGCGGACGGAAATTTTCAGGGCTCGGTGTCCGGTGGCTGCGTCGAAGGTGCGGTCGTGTCCGAAGCGGTTGATGTTATCTCAGACGGCAACCCGCGAATGCTGGAGTTCGGCGTGGCCGATGAAACCGCGTGGCGTGTTGGCCTGTCCTGCGGCGGTCGCATTCGCGTCTACGTTGAGCGGATCGGCTGAGATGCCGCAAATGCTGCATGGTCACTACCATTCGGGCAAGGCTAACAATCTTGCAACCCCCACCCCTTGCCCCTCCCCTCAAGGGGGAGGGGGACATAAGCGCCGAGTTTTCAATTTCCCCTCCCCCTTGAGGGGAGGGGCAAGGGGTGGGGGTCTTTCAAATCTCAATCTTCCAAGTTTGCTTCTGCTGGCAGGCTGATCGCAATGGACCCTTACGTTCTGAAAACACTCAATGCTGAGCGCCTTGCGCGCCGCGCCGCTGCTGTCGTTACCGACCTTGGCGACGGACGCGATCGCATCGTGCGCGAGGGTGATATGGTTGCTGGTGAACTCGGCGACGCAATCTCCAAATCCTTCCGAACGGGCCAATCCGCGAGCGTGCAGGCGGAAGGTCGCGACTTCTTCATCAATGTCCACTTGCCGCAGCCGAGATTGATTGTCATCGGCGCGGTGCACATCAGCCAAGCCCTTGCGCCCATGGCAAAAATCGCTGGTTTTCCCGTGGAAATCATCGACCCGCGCACAGCCTTTGCCACGCCCGATCGCTTTCCAGAGGTTCCGCTCGCGGCGGAGTGGCCGGAAGACGTTCTCCGGCAAAACCCTCTCGACAGTTACACTGCGCTCGCCGCGCTCACGCATGATCCCAAGATCGATGACTTTCCGCTGAAAGCTGCGCTGGAAGCTGGCTGCTTCTATGTCGGTGCGCTTGGCAGTCGAAAGACCCACGCAAAGCGCGTGGAGCGTCTAATGGAACTAGGCGCGACAGAACAGCAAATCGCGCGCATCAACGCCCCAATCGGGCTCGACATCGGCGCATCCAGTCCCGCCGAAATCGCCGTTGCAGTGTTGGCGCAGGTTATCCAGTCGTACCGCTCGCGCGGCGTCGTGGCTAAGGCCGGAGTTGCCGCTTGAAATTCGGACCGGTCCCGGTCGAGCAGGCAGAGGGCGCAATCCTCGCGCACTCGGTCGCTGTAGGCGATAAAATGATGCGCAAGGCGCGCAAGCTTTCCGGCGAGGACATTACGGAGCTTAAAGCTGCTGGCGTGACGGAAGTCATCGTCGCGCAACTCGATCCAGACGACGTCAACGAAGACGCCGCCGCGCAGGCCCTTGTGAATGCCATGCGCTTTTCCGGCATCGAGGCAAAGCCGCCCGCTACCGGTCGCGTCAATCTCCACGCGACCGACGCTGGCGTTCTGGTGGTCGATGAAGCTGCCATTCAAGCGCTCAACGCTATCGATCCCGCCGTGACAATCGCGACGCTTGCGCAGCACGCGCCAGTCGAAACCAGTCGCATGGTCGCGACCGTAAAAATCATACCTTATGCAGTGTCCCAAGACATTCTGAATCGCGCGCTTGAGGCTATCCGATCTGCCGACATTTTCGCGGTTCATCCATATCGCAGCATGACTGTCGGTCTGGTTCAAACGACGCTGCCCGGCGTAAAACCCAGCGTACTCGACAAAACCGTGCGAGTGACAGAAACGCGCCTCGCCCGTTCGGGTAGTACGCTCAGCGGCGAACAGCGTGTCTCGCATGAAACCGCTGCCGTGGCTAACGCCTTACGCAACGCAAATTCGGCCAACGACATGGTGCTGGTGTTTGGCGCATCCGCGGTCAGCGACTTTGATGATGTCATTCCCGCTGCGATCCGCATGGCGGGCGGCACAGTCACGCGAACTGGAATGCCGGTCGATCCCGGCAATCTGCTGGTGCTTGGGCATCTCAACGGCAAGCCGGTGATCGGCGCGCCGGGTTGCGCGCGCAGCCCAAAGGAAAACGGGTTCGATTGGGTGCTGGACCGCACGTTGGCGGGCCTCGAAATCACCGATGCCGACATAACGCGCATGGGCGTCGGCGGTTTGCTGATGGAAATCGCGAGCCGCCCACAGCCGCGCGAAGGCGCCGCTCGATCCGAAAAGATATATGTAATTATACTTGCCGCAGGTCGATCCAGCCGCATGGGTGGTCCGAACAAGCTGATGGCCGAATTCGACGGCAAGCCGCTCGTTCGTCTCATTGCGGAGCGCGCATGCGCTTCGCGCGCCAGCGGAGTGTTTCTCGTAACAGGCCATGATGCGGCCCGCGTTGAAGCTGCGCTTTCAGACCTTAAAATACAGCCCATAAGCAACTCGGACTACGCCAGCGGCCTGTCGTCTTCACTCAAGGTCGGCGTGGCGGCGCTTCCGGCGGATGCGACCGGCGCGCTGATCGTGCTTGGCGATATGCCTGGTATCGCGACTGCCGACCTCGACCGAATGATTGCAGCGTTTCGCAAGGAACACGGCAACGCTATCATCCGCGCAACGCATAATGGCAAGCGCGGCAATCCGGTCATTCTGCCGCGCAGCCTGTTCGCTTCCGTTGCCACACTTGAAGGCGACACCGGTGCGCGCCATCTGGTTGAGGCCGAAAGCGCCGCCGTTATTGACATCGAATTAGGCGAGGGCGCATCTGTCGATGTAGATACGCCCGAAGCGATGGCAAAGGCTGGCGGTGTCTTGCGCGGTTGACATCACTACGCCGCGCAGGCACCCATCGCGCATGATTACACGCCTTGCCGCCCTCACTGCTGCGCTTGCCATTTTGGTAATGCCTGCGGCTGCTCAGTCGCTCGCGCCATACAAGGACGATCTGTTCGCCTATCCCACCACGCTCTCCGAGGCCGATGGCGGCGCCTACCGCGTCGTGGATTACCGCGAAATGCGCGATGTCAACGAGCGCGATGAAGTGCCGGAGCGTCGCGTTCACAAGCAATATATTTCGCTTGGCGTGCGCAGCCAGCAGCAGGAAATGAAACTCGGCACACAGCGCTTCGTCGCCGTCGGCACGCAGCAAGGCGCGTCGATGATCGTGCTTTACCTGCACGGGCAGGGCGGCAGTCGCTCTCAAGGCGTCAACGATTTCACCTTCGGCGGCAATTTCAACCGCGTGAAAAACCTCGTTGCGAAGGCGGGCGGGCTCTATCTATCGCCGGATTTCACTGATTTCGGCGATGGCGGCGCGTCCCAAATTGCCGCTCTGATCGAGCATTTTTCTGCGCAGTCACCCGGCGCGCCGGTCATTGTCGCATGTGGCTCGATGGGCGGAATGCTGTGCTGGAAGCTTGCGGCAGACCCGCAAGTTGCCGAACGTCTTGGCGGTCTTTTGCTGCTAGGTTCGCTCTGGGACGACAGCTTCCTCAGAAGCCCCGCCTATAAGCGCAAGATTCCTGTTTTCTTCGGCCAAGGCAGCCACGACACTGTTTTTTCCGTCGAGAAACAGGAGGCGTTTTACAGAAAAGTGCGTGGCAAATCAGGAAATTACCCGACGCGCTTCGTGCGATTTGAGAGCGGAACTCACGGCACGCCGATCCGCATGACCGATTGGCGTGAAGTGTTGAACTGGATGCTCAAATCCTAGGGCGGACTGTCGTAGTCAACGACCGTCTGCGGATTGATCTCGCCGTCATAACTGGCATCGACATCGTATTTGACCAGCACAAACCGACCGTTCTTGAACGCCCATGTGCCATTCGCGGAAGCATCGCCAACGCCCCGCCATTTCGCGAATGATGTCAGCGTATGCGTATTGGCGTCGAACTCTGGGTTCACCAGTTGGTCCGCTGCTTCGAAACCGTTCACGGTAATCGAATGCACGGGGCTTTCGTTATTGCCATCCTCTTCATAGGAAATATCCATTGTGGGCGTCGCGAAACTCAATTGCCGCAAGCCGTTCAACTCATCCTACTGATAGTAGATCGTCGAGAGATTATACGCGCCCATTATGCAGGGAAATCCGATCAACCGCGCCACGCGCTCCGGGTCGCTGTCAGAAGTTCGACTTCTTCCTTGTACTTGATCGTGTAGTCCTGAACGCCCTCCTGCGGCAGTCCGGTCTCCGTATCGATCTGGTCGCAGGTGGGCGCATTCGCAGCGATAAACGCGTTCTTGGCCTGCGCGAGAAGCGCATCGTCGCCCTGCGGCTCGGCTCCGCCGCAATTCGCGGGAACTGCCTCCTGCAAACTCTTGTCCGAGGGTTTCAGCGAGCCCTTTTCGATATGCAACGGCGTGAAGTTCGCGTCCTGTATCTGCGGGTTGACCAGCCGCCCCGTATAGCAGCCGCCGAACACTTTCGATGAGCCGTCCGCTGCAAACGCCTCGATAGCCACTGGCAGATTGTAGAAAATGCTACCCGCCGCGCCTTCGCTTTCCGTTCTGCCGAACGCCAGCTTGATGCTCGCCGTATCCTTGTAGCCCTTGGCGAATTCCTCAAGGTTTTTGGCTGGCTTCTGATCGCCGTAATAGGACCATGCTCGCGCATATTCCTTGCGGTTCACCGCGTTGTAAAGCGAGCGCACGATAGCCGACGCACTGGAGCGGTCGTCCACATAGGACGCTTCCTGCGCAAAGCTGACAGACGGCAGCGCCGCCAGCCCGCATATACCCAGCAATAGGTTTTTCATCAGCGACCCTCCGCAATGACCGCGCCGTTATAGGACAGGACAAAAGTGGCAGGGCGGTGACGCTTGCGCCACGCCCGCGCAGGTCTTACTCCATGGTCTTTCAGCGCGGAGATTCTCACATGAAAATGCGCCAGCTTGGACGCACCGACCTCATTGTGTCGCAAACCTGCCTTGGCACGATGACGTGGGGCCAGCAAAACACGGAAGCCGAAGGTCACGCGCAGCTTGATATGGCGTTCGGGCGCGGCGTCAATTTTCTTGATACCGCCGAAATGTACTCGATACCGCCCAAGGCCGAGACACAAGGGCGAACGGAAACCTGCGTCGGCAACTGGCTGAAGAACCGGAAAAACCGCGACAACGTCATTGTTGCGACCAAGGTCATTGGCCGAACCCAAAATGACTGGTACCGCGACGGGCGTCCCTCGCGTCTCGTGCGGGCAGACATCATGGACGCAATCGAAAAGTCGCTGCGCCGTCTCCAGACCGATTACATCGATCTCTATCAGATTCATTTTCCGGAGCGCCGAGTGCCTTGGGGCTCAAACCCGACACGCGTAACGCAATGGCCCATGCCGCGAGACGCGGACGAAACGCCAATTGCGGAAACGCTCGCCGTATTCGATGAGTTGGTGAAGGCGGGCAAGATCCGCCATTTCGGCGTTTCGAATGAAAGCTCGTGGGGTGTCATGCGCTACATTGCGGAGAGCGACAAAGGTGTCGGTCCGCGTGTCGCAACGCTGCAAAATGCATATAATCTGGTTAATCGCACGTTCGAGGTGAATTTGGCGGAAGTCAGCGACCGTGAAGATGTCAGCTTGCTTGCATACTCGCCTGTCGCGCAGGGTTACCTCACCGGCAAATACGATCACGGTGCGCGCCCACAGGGCTCACGTTCGCAGCTTTTCAATCGCGGCCAGCGCTACGAAACACCGAATGCCGCCGAAACGCAGTTGGAATACAATGAGTTGGCGCGCAGCTTCGGCATGGAGCCGGCGCTTTTCGCAAACGCATTCGTGCATAATAGACCGTTTGTCGCGTCCAACATCGTTGGCGCGACCTCGCTCGAACAGTTGGATATGGCGCTGCGGTCAGCCGAAGTCGACTGGACGGACGAAATGCAAGCTGCCGTGGACGCCATCCACCAGAGATGCGGAAATCCCTGTCCCTGATGCGGGCGGCGGCAAAGGCCGGTCGCGCGGAAACAGCGGTTCGCCCTGATAAAGCTTGTAGCCAACCACCAGCGCCAGCACGATGCCGAGCCAGAGGATGATCTGGGTCAGCACATTGCCGCCGAAGCGCGCGCGGGCCACAACGCCCGCGCCTACGACCAGCGCAATGCTGCCAAGATAAATCACGCTAGCGAAATCGCTGTTGCTGAGGCCGAGCGTCCGACCGGCGCTATCATTGAACATCAGCAGCAGCGCAGCGATGCCCAACGCCGCCAGCACGATCCACAACAGGCGATCAGAACGCATCGAAACTCCTCATGAAGCTGCGCCGCGCTCACGCGCCATGCGCGTCCGCCGCGTTTCGCGTCTGGGCTTGCGCTCCACCGTCGCTAGCCGCGCGGGCAATTCGGCCATCACCTCGCGCCGCCGCTCGCTGGTCATCTCGATCCAGCCCGCAATTTCATCGCGCGTGCGCCCGCAACCGAAACAATATCCGGTGCGGTCGTCGATCGAGCAGACGAGAATGCAGGGCGATTTAATTGCCACGCGCGGTTTCCTTTGTATCTTCAAATGGGCCAGCTTGCGGTGGGATGCAAGCGTTTGGCTATTGTGCGACGCGGGATGCGGCGCTAATTGCCGCTCCATGAGCATCACCCTTCCGTTTGACGATTTCCGCAATTTGCTCGTCGCAACTCCCCGCGCCAGACCGTGCGGCAGCAGAGGCGGCGCGCGCTGCGTTTGAAAAGCGCAACGCATCCGCGCCCGGCGGCAAGATCGGAGATTTGGCAGCGTGGTATGCTTCGATAGCGGGAGCATCGCGCCATATCGTGCGTCCGCAGGTGGCGATATTTGCCGGAACGCATGGCGTTTTGCGGCATGGCATCTCGCACGATCCAATCTCTTCCACGGCGGCTCTTGTGGAAAGTTGCGGAAACGGAACGGCTGCAATTTGCAGAATTTGTCAGACCTATGATCTCGGCTTGAAGGTGTTTGATCTCGCGCTTGATATGCCTACGGCTGACATCACCAAAGCGCCGGCTTTGGATGAGCGTGCGTGTGCCGCGACTATGGCCTTCGGCATGGAAGCTCTAATGGACAAGCCCGATTTGCTTTGCCTTGGCAGCTTCGGCGCGGGCGCTTCCACGGTTGCAGCAGCCCTTCTTGCCGCGCTGCACAGTGGACCGGCAGAGGAATGGCTGGAAGGCAGTGACGATGATCTTGCTGTGAGCAGCGAACGAGCGTCGTAAACGAGGTGCTGGCGCTACATGGTCCGCATTGCAGCGATCCTTTGGAAGCGCTTTGCCGCATTGGCGGTCGCGAATTTGCCGCCTTGGCCGGTGCAATTCTGGCAGCTGGTATCGAGCGCGTTCCGGTCGTTCTGCATGGTCACGCGGCTCATTGCAGCAGCAGCGGTGCTTGCATCGATCGAGCCACGCGCTATCGCCCATTGCGTATTGGCCGAACGTCCGTTGAATGCGCGAACCAGCAAGCTGGCAAGGGCGCTGGATCTAAACGCGATCTTCGATAGCGGATTCGATGGCGACAGCGAACAACCTTTGTCCGGAGCACTCGCCTTGCTCACGGTCAAGGCGGCGGTTGCCAGCGCGATTTAAGGTCTGCGTTGTCCCGTCGCCTTGGTCGGCAAAGCGGGCAGGGCGTCCATCACGCGGGTTGCAGGGAAATATCGCGATTGCTTCCGTGCCTTCGCGCAGCTTGGAATGCAATTGAAATTCACCGCCGTGAACTTTCAGCAAGCCCTGCACAATCGGCAAGCCAAGGCCCGTGCCTTGCTCAGCGTTCTTGATCGCAATTGTTCCTTGTCCAAATGCTGACAGCACAATCGGTATTTCGTCGGCCGGTATGCCGGGGCCGCTATCCTTCACCGAAACATATTGCCCGCCGCCAGCAGTCCAACCGACGCGAACGCGTACCTCGCTGCCAGCAGGCGCAAATTTCAGCGCATTCGACATCAAATTCAGAGTTATCTGGCGCACCGCGCGTTCATCGGCCAGCAATCGCGGCAGTTTCGTTTCCAGTTGCCTGATAATCTTTATGTCGCGCTTTGCGGGCGCGCAATTCCATCATGTGGCAGCATTCTTCCACCACGAAATGCAGATTTAGCGGCTCTTCGTTCAGTTGGTAGCGACCGGCCTCGATGCGCGAAAGGTCCAGAATTTCATTGATAAGGTCGAGTAGATGCTGACCGGATTTATGAATATCGTGCGCATAATCGAGGTATGAGGCGTTATTCATCGGCCCCAGAACTTCGTTCGACATGACTTCGGAAAAGCCAAGAATGGCATTCAACGGAGTACGCAGTTCGTGGCTCATGGAGGCCAGAAAGCGTGACTTTGCCATGTTCGCTTCTTCCGCGCGATAGCGCGCCTCGTCAGACATTGCTTTCGCTGTTTCGAGTTCCGCGATCAATTCGTCCTTCTCGGAGCGAAACGCCAACATTTGCAGCGCGGATTTGTGCATTGTTGCGGCGATATAGGTGAAGAACACCAGTGCGCACGCCAGCAGCATGAACAGGATCAGAACGAGCGGTTCGGAAGAGGCGGAGTACGTCGCGCCGAAGGCCAGCACCGGCAGCGTATATGTTGCGAGAACCGCGCCTCGCAGTGACGATGCAACGATCGCTGTGGCGGCGATAATCACTAAAAGAACCGCCGCCTTTAGCAACGCTAAAGGGTCCGCGCTGCAGGCGTTGCAGGTCATGGTCACGAAATAGACCCAACTCAACCCGCTGACGAAATGCGCCAGCAAAAAATCGTGATGGCTGACCGAAACCTTTATATCGGCAGCGTCAGTGCGGGCGCAGCGCCGCGCAATAACGGCCAGCGGCAGATAGCAAATCGCAGTTAGCAGTGGCCAGATGAAAAGCGTTGGTTCGGCGCCATTAACGACTGCCGCCACAGTCAGAACCATGCTCAGGAACGGCATTACGGGGAAGTAATTCACCATCGCATTTGCGTGGAGCTTCACCAGTTCCCGGTCAAAAAGCGGATTGCCGGAACCTTGGGAAAGCCTTTCGCGGGTTTTTTTCACCGCATGCGCAACATCTTTATTGCGGACCGCCTTGCGGCGATCCACAACAAATTTGTCGGCAATTTCTGGGCTTTCCAGAGTCATTTAGAACTGCGATGGATCGACGAAATAAGACCTCACATCCACGCTAGTTGCCAAAGCTTAAGAGACTGTTTGCCATATGAGTGAAAAGCTCTTCCAACGGCGAAAAGGGCGCGTTTATTCGGCTCGGACGCGCCCTTTATGGCGCAAACTGCTGGACTATCTCCTCGCTGCAGTCCTGCTTTTCTCACTGATGTTTCTGGTCGCCAGACTGAACGAGTCGCGACAGATCAGGTACTACGACACGCCTGTCGTAAATGATGGTGACTCGCTTACCCTTGGTGGCGTTCGGATAAGGCTTTGGGGCATCGACGCACCAGAACTCCACCAGTCATGCAGCTTGCAGGGCAAGTCTTACGCTTGTGGACAAAATTCGCGAACCGCTCTCCGGGTTCTGATCAATGGCAAACGCGTAGATTGCCGAGGCATCGAGCACGATAAATATGATCGTCTGCTTGCGGTCTGCACAGTGGGCGCAATCGAAATAAATGCAGCAATGGTCGAAGTCCGGGTGGGCCATATCCTATGGCGGATATGAAGCACTTGAGGCCAAGGCGCGCCGGGAAAAGAAAGGCATATGGGCAGGCGAATTTGAGCGGCCACGCGAATGGCGACAAAATCCGGAACACCCCGCAAAACCGACGGACGATTTCCTTGCCAGACTTGGCGATGCCATCAGAAACTGGCTTTCAAGCCTATTCAGCCGTGCTTAGAATACTGGCAATAGAACGCCCGGAGGAAAACCATGAAATTGTTTGACGGTGGCAAGGCTCCTAATCCGCGCCGCGTACGTGTTTTTCTCGCCGAGAAGGGCATTGAAGTGCCGCTTGTACCAGTCGACATGGCAGCATTGGAACATCGCGGAGAAGACGTCTTCAAGCGCAATCCGTTGCGCCGATTGCCGATACTTGAACTGGACGACGGCACGATCATCACTGAAAGCATAGCGATTTGCCGCTATTTCGAAGAATTGCATCCGGAACCCCCGCTTTTCGGCCAAGGTGCCGTTGGCAAGGCATTGGTGGAGATGTGGCAGCGGCGCATGGAATTGAACTTCCTTTTTCCGGTATCGCAGTCCTTCCGGCACATTCATCCGGCGATGAAAGATTGGGAAGTGCCGCAGATCGCGGAATGGGGGGAGGTAAACAAGCAGAGAGCTTTGGATTTCATGGCGCTTCTCGATTCCGAATTAGCGCAAAGGCAATTCGTAGCCGGAAATGCGTATTCTGTTGCCGACATTACCGGGCTGATTGCGCTCGACTTTATGAAGCCGGCACGCATCGCAATTCCCGACAATCTGACGCACGTACAGCGCTGGTACGATGAGCTAAAGGCGCGGCCAAGCGCTAGTGTATGAACGCGTCGACACAACTTCAGCAATTGGCAGCGCGGGCGCGCAATTGCAGAATTTGTGTTGAAAACCCAGTAGGTAAGCCACTTCCGCACGAGCCGAGACCAGTTTTCACAGTTTCGGCCAAAGCGAGGATACTCGTTGCCGGGCAAGCTCCCGGAACCAAGGTCCATGAAAGCGGAATACCCTTTCAGGACCGCTCCGGCGATACATTGCGCAACTGGCTGGGAGTAGATCGAGCCACGTTTTACGATCCGGCGAAATTCGCAATTCTTCCAATGGGGTTCTGCTTTCCCGGCCAGGATCAGAAGGGCTCCGACCTGCCCACCGCGACCGGAATGTGCGCCAGCTTGGCGTCAGCAATTTCTGGATCTCATGCCTCAATTGAAATTACTTTTGATAATCGGCCAATACGCACAGGCGTGGCATCTCAGAGAACAGCGCCGCAAAACGCTTACCGAGACTGTCGCCAGATTGGCGCGATATTTACGAGCACTCAGATCATCCCAAAATCATTCCGCTGCCGCATCCGTCATGGCGCAGCACCATCTGGATCAGGAAGAACCCGTGGTTTGAAACGGAATTGCTGCCTAAACTGCGAGAGGTAGTAGCGCAGCACATAATGTAGAAAATTTTTCTTGAAATGAGACGCGAAATCGCGTCATAACGCGAATATATTCTAATGGAGCGCCAAATGGACCGCCTCGACCGCAAAATTCTTCGCCTTCTTCAAGAAGACGCAACCTTGGCTGTGGCCGATATTGCGAAGAAAGTTGGGCTTTCAACCACGCCTTGCTGGAGACGTATCCAGAAGCTGGAAGAAGAAGGTGTTATCAAGCGCAGGGTAGCGGTTCTCGATGCGGAGAAGATCAATGTTCGGGTTACGGTTTTCGTGGCAATCAGGACCAATTCGCACAGCCACGAGTGGCTACGGCGTTTCTCGGAAGTTATTCAGGAATTCCCGGAAGTCGTTGAATTTTATCGCATGTCCGGCGAAGTCGACTACCTGCTGCGGGTAGTCGTTCCAGATATTGCTGCTTATGACGCGTTTTATAAGCGCATGATCGCCAAGATCGAAATACGAGATGTTTCGTCTTCGTTTGCGATGGAGCAGATCAAATATACGACGCAAATGCCGCTCGATTATATGGTTTTGGACAAGGAAAGCGCCTCATCCGCTGCATAAACTACGCGTTTCTTGGCGCAAAATCGGTCAAATCGGGCAAAATACGCCCGTAAAAATCCGATTTTGCGCCATAAACTGCCGCTATTTTTCCAAACGAGCGAGCAATGAAGACGTATCCCAGCGCTTGCCACCCATGCCCTGAACGTCCTTGTAGAACTGATCGATCAGCGCAGTGACGGGCAGCTTGGCACCGTTGTTGTCAGCTTCGGCGAGGCAGATGCCGAGGTCTTTACGCATCCAGTCAACCGCGAACCCAAAATCATATTTTCCGGCATTCATGGTCTTGTGACGATTTTCCATCTGCCATGAACCGGCGGCACCTTTGGAAATGACATCAATGACTTTCTCGATGTCCAAACCGGCTTTCTTGCCGAAGTGAATGCCTTCGGCCAAGCCCTGAACAAGACCGGCAATACAGATTTGATTGATCATCTTGGTCAACTGGCCGGAACCGGCTGGCCCCATCAAGCCAACCATACGCGCAAAGGCTGAAATCACAGGCTTCGCGCGCTCGAAATCCCTTTCATCACCGCCGACCATAACTGTCAAAACGCCGTTTTCAGCACCGGCCTGACCGCCTGAAACAGGCGCATCCAGAAAGCTGAAACCGCCAGTTTTGGCAGCTTCGTCAAGCTCGCGAGCCACGGTAGCGGAAGCGGTGGTGTTGTCGATGAAAATCGCACCTTTCGACATGGCGGAAAACGCACCGTCCTTGCCGGTGGTGACAGAACGCAGATCATCGTCGTTTCCGACGCACGAAAAGACGAAATCCTTGTCTTTTGCAGCTTCGGCAGGAGTTTTCGCGAAAGTGCCACCATGCTCTGCGGCCCATTTCTCGGCCTTTGCGGTGGTGCGGTTATAGACAGTTACGTCATGGCCACCCTTATTCTTGAGATGGGCTGCCATCGGATAGCCCATTACACCCAATCCAAGAAACGCGACCTTCGCCATATCCAACCTGCCAATTGTCTTATTGAGTTCTGCAAAAAGATCTACACCGGACACTGCGCCCGGTGCCAGACCTTCATGATTTCAGAGGTTAAAGAATGACTAGCCCAGAAGGGTCAGAGTCGTTTGCCGGTAATCTGGTGGTAGCCCCAGATGGCAATCATGGCGCCTATGACTGCTACGACGAGGCTCCAAAGATTAAAGCCGGTGACACCGACGCCAAGCACGGCGCTAAAGATAAAGCCGCCGATGATAGCGCCCGACGATTCCGAGAACAATGTCCATCAGGAGACCCTGACCACCGGCTCCCATCAACCGGCTACCGATAAAGCCCGCAATCAGGCCGAGCAAAATCCAAGCGATGATACCCATTTTCCTCACCCTTCATATTTCAGACATACCCTAGGTTTTGGATGCTTTCACAACGACCTGCGGAACGCAACCGCAGAGAGATTCGTTGTAAGCCGTGGTTTTCATCCTGCCGCCTGCAACCGCTGGGCGGCGTGTTTCAGGGAGAGCATAAATGGGACTGTTTGACGACGCCGTGCCGGGCGGAAACATTACGAAGCCGCTGCTGATTGCGCTGGGCGCATTGCTGGCCGGAAAGATGCTTTCCGGCAGCCATAAGGACGACGAACCGGAGACGGAACAGAAGGAATTGCCGCGCCAGACCTCACCGCAAAACGACACAACTGCGCAGACTCAGCCGGGTCAAGGCGGTTTGCTGGAAGGCGGGCTGGGCGGGTTGCTTGAACGGCTTGCAAAGAACGGGCAGGGCGACGTGGCCGATAGCTGGGTCAAGACCGACAAGCAGAACGCGCCAATCGCGCCTCAGGATCTGGGCAAGGCAATCGGCGACAGAATGCTTTCCGAACTTTCCAAGCGCACTGGCATCCCGGAAGATCAATTGCTGGACCAGCTTTCCAAGGCACTGCCCGGAATTGTCGACAAGCTGACGCCGAACGGAAACGTTCCAAGTTCGGATCAGGTTGCGGGACAGTTTCGCAATAACCCCTGGTGATCGAATTTTACGGATAAGCGGTTGAATGCAACGCGGGCCGCGCTAGAAGCAGCTGCTATGTCGACCGCTCATCCACTCGATCACCTTGTATTGCCTGTCGCTAATCTGGACGAGGCCCAGCGCCGATATCGTGCGCTGGGTTTTACGGTTGCGCCGATTGGCGTTCATCCATTTGGCACCGCCAATTGTTGCATATATCTCGAAGACGGAACGTTCATCGAGCCGCTGGCAGTCGCGGACGCTGATGCGGTCGCGAAAGCCGTGGAAGACGGAAACGGATTCGTTATCGGCGACCGGGTATTTCGCGACCGCGCGGGACGATGAAGGTTTCGCATCCATTGTGCTTGGAACTAAGGACGCTGAAGGCGGACGACAAGCGGTTTGTGGATGCGGGCATATCCGGCAGCAAAATCCTCGATTTTTCCCGCGACGTAATCGACAAGACCAGGCAAGGCGGGCACTGCAGCGTTTCGGCTGGCGTTTGCGCGTGATCTGCAATCGCCCGCGCCATATTTCTTTACCTGCCAGCGGGTCAAAACGCCGAAGGTGGATCGCGCCGCACTCCAGCACCATCGCAACCGGGTTAGCGGATTGCAGCGGATTGTGCTGACCTCGCCGGAACCGCGCACGCATTCAGCTTTTCTGGAGGCGTTTTTTGACGTGCCTGCCAGCAGTACGAGCAATATTGACGGACTTGTTTTTAAGCTGCCGAACGTGGTGATCGAGGTCGTGACGCCTGAAGTTTTGCACGAGATTGCGGGACTTGATAAGCAAAACCATGACAGTGCGGAAGGACTTCATCCTGTAGCGGCGGTGTTTGCTGCGCCCGACATTGAAGCGTTGGGCAGTCTTTTCAAGGCGGACGGGATAACCTATTTGGCGCATGATAACGTACTTGTCGTGCCGCCTGCAACGGGGCAGGGCGCGCATTTCATTTTCGAGGCCAGCGCATGACCAAGCCCAACCATTCGGTGACAATCGGCAATGTAACCTTTGCCAATGACGCGCCGCTCGCGCTGATCGCCGGGCCGTGCCAACTCGAATTGCGGCAGCACGCTTTCGATATGGCGGGCGCTCTGAAAGAACTCACGGAAAAACTCGGCATCGGACTGGTGTATAAATCCAGCTACGATAAGGCGAACCGGACATCGCTCGGCGCAACGCGCGGTGCGGGGCTGGATGCCTCGCTGCCGATTTTCGCCGATTTGCGCAAGGAATTCGGCCTGCCGATAATTACGGACGTGCACACCGAAGAACAATGTGCCATCGTGGCCGAAGTGGTGGACGTACTGCAAATTCCGGCATTTCTTTCGCGCCAGACGGACATGCTCGTCGCGGCTGCAAAAACCGGCAAGGTTGTCAACGTGAAGAAGGGTCAGTTCCTCGCGCCTTGGGACATGAAGAATGTCGTCGTCGAAGATCACGGATTCGGGCAATCCGAATGTACTGGTTACGGAGCGCGGCGCGTCGTTCGGCTACAACACATTGGTTTCAGATATGCGCGCCCTGCCGATCATGGCCGAAATCGGCGCTCCCGGTGATATTCGATGCCACCCATTCCGTGCAGCAACCAGGCGGGCAGGGCGGTTCGTCGGGCGGCGAAAGGCGGTTTGTGAAAACGCTGGCGTCGGCGGCGGTTGCTGCTGGCGTTGCTGGCGTGTTTATCGAAACACATGACGATCCCGATAATTCAGCTTCTTCGGATGGCCCGAACATGGTGCCGCTGAAAGACATGCCCGAATTGCTGGAAAAGCTGATCGCATTTGATCGCATTGCAAAGGGGTGAGGGGTCTGCAAGCCCGTTGCCTTTTCGCGCGCTTCCGTTAAGAGAGGCGGACTTTCTAGCCATACATGCAGGAGCGCACCATGACCGCAATCATTGACATTGTCGGCCGCGAAATTCTGGACAGTCGCGGCAACCCGACAGTTGAAGTCGACGTCGTGCTTGAAGATGGGTCGATGGGCAGGGCGGCGGTGCCATCAGGCGCATCGACCGGCGCGCATGAGGCCGTAGAGCTTCGCGACGGCGGCAAGCGCTATCTGGGCAAGGGCGTGGAAAAGGCCGTTGAAGCAGTCAACGGCGAGATTTTTGAAGCCATCGGCGGCATGGAAGCTGAAAACCAGCTTCATATCGACCAGACCATGATCGAACTGGACGGCACACCGAACAAAAGCCGCCTCGGCGCCAACGCGATTCTCGGCGTTTCGCTGGCTGT
This sequence comes from Mesorhizobium sp., assembly GCA_049840935.1. Lineage (GTDB taxonomy): Bacteria > Pseudomonadota > Alphaproteobacteria > Rhizobiales > Rhizobiaceae > Mesorhizobium_G. The sequence continues at coordinate 51,270 of JASGJA010000018.1, read as the reverse complement.
GGCCAAGGCCGCGGCGGAAGCGTCCGGCCTGCCGCTCTATCGTTATGTGGGCGGGCCGAATGCGCGCGTGCTGCCGGTGCCGATGATGAACATCATCAACGGCGGCGTGCATGCCGACAACCCGATCGACTTCCAGGAATTCATGATTATGCCGGTCGGCGCGACAAGCCTGCGCGAAGCTGTGCGCTGGGGTTCGGAAATTTTCCACACGCTCAAGAAGGGTCTGAAGGACGCCGGCCACAACACCAATGTCGGTGACGAAGGCGGCTTCGCGCCGAACCTGAAGAGCGCTCAGGCTGCGCTGGATTTCATCATGGGGTCCATTGAAAAGGCCGGTTACAAGCCGGGCGAGGAAGTTGCCATCGGGCTGGATTGCGCCTCGACCGAATTCTTCAAGGACGGCGCATATGTCTATGAAGGCGAGAAGAAAACGCGCGATCCCAAGACGCAGGCGAAGTATCTCGCAAAGCTGGCCGCTGACTATCCGATCATCTCCATCGAAGACGGCATGGCCGAAGACGATTGGGATGGCTGGAAGATCGTGACCGACATGATCGGCAAGAATGTGCAACTTGTTGGCGACGATCTGTTCGTGACCAATTCGGCACGCCTGCGCGACGGCATCAAGATGGGTGTCGCGAATTCGATCCTCGTTAAGGTCAACCAGATTGGATCGCTGTCGGAAACGCTCGATGCTGTGGAGACGGCGCATAAGGCGAGCTACACGGCTGTGATGTCGCACCGTTCAGGCGAAACCGAGGATTCGACGATTGCCGACCTCGCGGTTGCCACGAATTGCGGGCAGATCAAAACCGGCTCGCTGGCGCGGTCGGACCGGCTCGCGAAGTACAACCAGCTCATCCGCATCGAGGAAGAGCTAGGCAAGGCAGCGGTTTACGCTGGCCGTTCGATCCTGCGGGGTTGATTTATCAACATAGTGCCGGCGGAAATTCCGCTGGCACTATGTGTTGTTGCCCAACCAATTTGCGTGGCTGATGGACGCGAGGCGATAGCCGCCATTGCGGCAAATCTGATCATAGGCGCGGAAACGCGCGATTGGCAGGCAGGCAAAACGACGCTTGGCCAGCGGCGCATCCGACCTGTACGCAACGACCGCATGTTCATTATGGCCGATGGCCTGCACGAACAAGACCAGCTTCGGTATAGCGGTCAACCATATTTGACATAGACGGTCGGTACGCCTGCGTTCAGTCCACCGGGAGCCTCAATCATCTGGTCGCCCTCACCGGGCTCCCAAACCGCAGCATAATGCGCGCCGGATGGCCCGTAACGATCAACCGCCGCAATTCGCAGCCCACGATCGCGCTGGCGACGGTCAAGTGACATCAACTCGGACCAGCCCATATTCCACGCAACAGGTTGCGCGCGGGTCATGCCCGGCTCCCACACAGCATTGAAATTGCGGTGGCGCCGATTGAATGAGGCGAGGCGATAACCCTGACGGAGCATATCCTCGTGGCGGCGCTTGAATGCGCCCGCATCAGCAGTGATCTGCCAGACATTTCCGGGCGCTTCGTTATGGATAAATGCGACGGACCACGGCTCAAAGAACCGGCCCGAGCCAAATATATCGACGGGATGGAAACCATCCTGCGCATTCTGCGCGATTACATGCTGCAACTGCTCGAAAGTGTGCACATTGGTTTCGAAACGACCCGCGCGCGTATCCTCGACCCACATGCCGAACAGCGCCAGCATCCGCGCTTCCACGCGATTGCGATACGGCATCGCATCTTCAGGCGAAGCCGAATCATTATCATATGAATTGGCAAAGCCAACGCGTCCAGCTACGGCCTCGCTGATCCTGAGAAACCGCAGCAGAACCTTGCTTTATAGCCAAATTGCCTCTGAAGCCCGGACTTTTTTGGTCCATGACAGCCCCGCCAACTCCAAACCACACCCGGTTATGATTCTGCCTCAAAATCTATAGTTAATGAAAGGTGTCCTGTTGCCCTAATTGCACAATATTTTTTGCGCCGCAGCACAAACGGCCCGATCAAAAAATCGGGAGGAGCGTAACCGTCCATTAAGCATGGTGGAGCCAGATATAAGCATGAGAAATGCGCAGATGTGGACGAGACAGCACAAGCAACGAAACACCGGTCGGCTGATTGTGCCCACAATCACGATTGCGTTTCTGAGCTATTTCGGATTTCATGCCTATCACGGTGAATATGGCATCTATTCCAAATATCAGCTTGAAGGCCACATAGTGGAACTTGGCGAAAAGCTGAAAACCACCACCGCGCAGCGCGTGGCGCTTGAACGCAGGGTTCAGATGTTGCGCGAAGGGTACGATCGAAAAGGACATGCTGGACGAGTTTGCGCGCAGGGAACTCGACTACAGCCGCCCCAACGAGCTTGTAGTTACTCTCCAGTGATTAACTGAAATCAAGTTAATCGACTGGTTTGCTAGCGATAATAACGGTTTAGCTGCAAGGCAGCCATGCATTTTTCCGCATGGACGACGCCGCGTTTTCCAGATAGCGTTTATGGCAACAGGGGAGGGATTTACATCTCCCCAAGGTCCGTCAGAGACGAATAGGGAGAGACGTATGGCATCAGCCGCCAAGCGCGCGCCGGTCAAGAAAGCCGACGCAAAGCCAGGGACAAATCCCGCCGCTCCGAAACCGGTCGAATTCAACAAGCAGCAGGAGCTTGACGCGTATCGCGCGATGCTACTGATCCGGCGCTTCGAGGAAAAAGCCGGGCAGCTTTACGGCATGGGGTTCATCGGCGGTTTCTGCCACCTCTATATCGGTCAGGAAGCGGTTGTTACCGGCCTGAAAATGTCGCTGATCGAAGGCGACCAGATGATTACCGGTTATCGCGATCACGGACACATGCTGGCGATGGAAATGTCGGCGCGCGGCGTGATGGCCGAGTTGACCGGACGCAAGGGCGGCTTGTCGAAAGGCAAGGGCGGCTCAATGCACATGTTCTCCAAGGAGAAGAATTTCTACGGCGGCCACGGCATTGTCGGCGCGCAGGTGTCGCTCGGAACCGGGCTGGCATTCGCAAACAAGTATCGCAAGAATAATAATGTGGCGCTGGCGTTCTTCGGCGATGGCGCGGCGAATCAGGGGCAGGTTTACGAGAGCTTCAACATGGCTGCTCTCTGGAAACTGCCGGTGATCTACGTGATCGAGAACAACCGCTACGCAATGGGCACGGCGGTGTCGCGCTCGTCGGCCGAGACGGATTTCTCGCATCGCGGTATTTCGTTCAAGATTCCGGGCATTCAGGTGGACGGCATGGACGTGCGCGCCGTGAAAGCTGCGGCGGATCTGGCGACGGAATGGTGCCGCTCCGGCAAGGGGCCGATCATTCTCGAAATGCTTACCTATCGCTATCGCGGCCACTCAATGTCTGACCCGGCCAAGTATCGCACCAAGGAAGAGGTGCAGAAGATGCGCTCGGAGCATGACCCGATCGAGCAGGTGAAGGCACGCTTGTTAGACAAGAAGTGGGCCAGCGAGGAAGAGCTTAAAGAGATAGACAAGGAAGTGCGCGACATCGTCGCCGATGCAGCAGACTTCGCCCAGACCGATCCAGAGCCGGATGCTTCCGAGCTTTGGACCGATATTACGCTTTAAGGGAGGGCGACCATGTCTATCGAAATTCTGATGCCAGCACTGTCGCCGACCATGGAAGAGGGCAACCTTTCCAAATGGCTGAAAAATGAAGGCGATACGATCAAGTCCGGCGACGTGATTGCCGAAATCGAAACCGACAAGGCCACGATGGAAGTCGAGGCCGTCGATGAAGGCGTGCTCGCGAAAATCCTCATCGCGGCGGGTACGGAAGGCGTGAAGGTAAACACGCCGATTGCAGTACTCGCTGTCGAAGGTGAAGATGTCGATCAAGCCGCCAAGGGCGTTGGGGAAGCCGACGAAACGCCGAAGGCTGTAGCCGCTGCCGCCGAGCCTGCGCCTGCGAAGCAAGATGCGGTTCCGGCAGCACCCAAGACCGAAGCTGCTGCTGACCCCGACATTCCGGCTGGAACAGAAATGGTTTCCACGACCGTTCGCGAAGCGCTGCGCGACGCGATGGCCGAGGAAATGCGCCGCGATCAGGACGTCTTCGTCATGGGCGAAGAGGTCGCGGAATATCAGGGCGCGTATAAGATCACGCAGGGCCTGTTGCAGGAGTTCGGCGCGGAGCGCGTTATCGATACGCCGATCACCGAGCACGGTTTTGCCGGTGTGGGAGTCGGTGCGGCAATGGCCGGATTGAAGCCGATCGTCGAATTCATGACGTTCAACTTTGCCATGCAGGCGATAGACCAGATCATCAACTCGGCAGCCAAGACGCTCTATATGTCTGGTGGGCAGATGGGCGCGCCGATTGTGTTCCGCGGTCCGAACGGCGCGGCGGCACGCGTGGCTGCGCAGCACTCGCAGTGCTACGCCGCTTGGTACAGCCATATTCCGGGTCTGAAAGTGGTGATGCCGTACTCGGCGGCGGATGCGAAGGGCCTGCTGAAAGCCGCAATTCGTGACCCGAATCCAGTGATCTTCCTTGAGAACGAAATTCTCTACGGTCACAGCTTCGATGTACCGAAGATGGATGATTTCGTGCTGCCAATCGGCAAGGCGCGCATTCACAAGCCGGGCAAGGATGTGACGCTCGTTTCGTTCGGCATCGGCATGACTTATTGCGTGAAGGCCGAAGCCGAATTGCGCGGCATGGGAATTGATGCGGAGGTGATCGACCTGCGCACGATCCGACCGCTCGATCTGGATACGATCATTGCATCGGTGAAAAAGACGAACCGGCTGGTTGTCGTGGAAGAAGGTTTCCCGCAATCATCGGTGGGTGACTTCATCGCCAATCAGGTTTCGCAGCGCGCATTCGACCATCTGGATGCTCCAGTCATCACCGTCGCGGGCAAGGATGTGCCGATGCCTTATGCGGCCAACCTGGAAAAGCTGGCTTTGCCGAACGTCGCCGAGATTATCGAGGCGATCAAGGCCGTGACATATCGCTGAGACGGGCGGGAGGAACAAATGCCGATTAACATCACCATGCCCGCGCTCTCGCCAACGATGGAAGAGGGCAATCTGGCCAAGTGGCTCGTCAAGGAAGGCGACAAGGTTGCGCCGGGCGACGTGATTGCCGAAATCGAAACCGACAAGGCGACGATGGAAGTCGAGGCGGTTGACGAAGGCACGGTCGCCAAGCTGGTGGTTCCGGCAGGAACCGAAGGCGTGAAGGTGAATGCCCTGATCGCGATTTTGGCGGGCGAAGGCGAGGATGTTGCAGCCGCAGCATCAGGCGGCGGCGCGCCAAAAGCGGAAGCGCCCAAGACCGAAGCGGCAAAGCCAGAAGCAAAAGCAGAACCGGCGCCTGCAGCGAGCCCGACGCCAGCAGCGGCTCCAGTCCGCGAAGGCAGGAAAGCAGTGGGCACAGCGAAGGGCGCACTTTTGCCTCGCCGCTGGCTCGTCGCATCGCGAAAGAGGCGGGCGTGGATGTTTCCGCCGTCAAGGGCTCCGGTCCGCATGGCCGTGTCGTGAAAGCAGATGTCGAAGCCGCGATTTCCGGCGGCGGTGCGAAAGCTGCCAGCGGCGGCTGGTCAGGCCGCGCCTGCCGCTGCACCGGCATCTAAGGGCGCATCGGACGAACAAACGCTCAAGCTGTTTGCGGAAGGAAGCTACGAACTCGTTCCGCACGACAATATGCGCAAGACGATTGCGCGGCGTCTGGTGGAAGCTAAGACGACCGTTCCGCATTTCTATCTGACGGTTGATGTGGATCTGGACGCGCTGCTGGCGCTGCGCGACGCAGTTGAACGCTGCCGCGCCGGTGAAGAAGACGGACAAGGGCGAGGTTCCAGCCTACAAGCTTTCCGTCAACGACTTGGTGATTAAGGGTTTGGCGTTGGCGTTGCAGGCGGTGCCGGACGCAAATGTATCGTGGACAGAATCCGCAATGGTTCACCACAAGCATTCGGACGTGGGCGTTGCGGTTTCTATCCCCGGTGGGTTGATTACGCCGATTATCCGGCAAGCGGAGACGAAGTCGCTGTCGGCCATTTCCAACGAAATGAAGGATCTCGCGGGCCGAGCAAAATCGCGCAAGCTCAAGCCGGAAGAATATCAAGGCGGCACCACTGCGGTTTCCAATCTGGGCATGTTCGGCGTGAAGGATTTCGCCGCAGTCATCAACCCGCCGCACGCGACCATTCTGGCGGTCGGCGCTGGCGAACAGCGCGCAGTCGTGAAGAACGGCGAGATCAAAATTGCGAACGTCATGTCCGTCACGCTCTCGACCGATCACCGTGCGGTGGATGGCGCTCTGGGGGCGGAATTGCTCCAAGCGTTCAAGCGGCTGATCGAAAACCCAATGAGCATGTTGGTCTAGCCGGAACGGTTGCCGACCCATGAAAACGATCCTTTGCTACGGCGACTCGCTGACATGGGGCTTCAATGCCGAGACTTTGACGCGCCATGAATATGCGGATCGCTGGCCGAGCGTTTTGCAAGCTGCGTTGGGTGACAGCGCTCGGGTTATCGCCGAAGGGCTGAATGGACGAACGACAGCCTATGACGACAATCTGGCGGGCGAGGATCGCAATGGCGCGCGCGTGCTGCCGACACTTCTTGGCACGCATTCGCCGCTGGACCTTGTTATCATCATGCTCGGTTCCAACGACATGAAGCCGTGGATACATGGCAATCCACTAGGTGCGGCGCATGGCATGAAGCGGCTGGTACAGATCGTGCGCGGGCATCCTTATCCGCTTGGGGCCGCGACGCCGCAGGTTCTGCTCGTTTCGCCGCCACCAGTTTCGCGCACCAACAACAGCGAATATGCGGCAATGTTTGCAGGCGGTGATGCGGCATCACGCCAATTGCCCGACGCATACCGTATGGTCGCGCGGGAAATGGATTGCGGGTTTTTCGACGCCGGCAGCGTTTCGCAGACGGCTGCATTCGACGGTGTTCATCTGGATGCTGAAAACACCAGAGCAATTGGCGCGGCGCTCGCGCCAGTAGTGAAGAAACTATTGGATTTCTAGGGAGACTGGCTGTGGCTGACTCTTACGACGTCATCATCATCGGTTCAGGACCGGGCGGCTATGTTACGGCGGTGCGTTCCGCGCAGCTTGGTTTCAAGACGGCGATTGTTGAGCGCGAACATCTGGGTGGCATCTGCCTGAACTGGGGATGTATTCCGACCAAGGCGCTGCTGCGCTCGGCGGAAATCCTGCACTACGCGGAACATGCCAAGAATTACGGGCTGAAACTGGAAGGCAAGGTGAGCCCAGACACCAAGGCTGTCGTGGATCGCTCTCGCGGCGTTTCTGCGCGATTGAACGGCGGCGTCGGCTTCCTGATGAAAAAGAACAAGGTCGATGTGATCTGGGGCGAGGCGAAGCTGACCAAGCCCGGTGAAATCGTTGTCGGCAAACCGACCAAGCCCGCCATGCAGCCGCAGCATCCCGTGCCTAAGGGCGTCAAAGGCGAAGGTACATATACGGCCAAGCACATCATTGTCGCGACCGGCGCACGGCCGCGCGCGCTGCCGGGTATCGAGCCGGACGGCAAGCTGATCTGGACCTATTTCGAGGCGATGATTCCGCAGGAAATGCCGAAATCGCTGTTGGTGATGGGGTCCGGCGCGATCGGGATCGAGTTCGCGTCCTTCTATCGTACGATGGGCGTGGACGTGACCGTGGTGGAAATCATGCCGCAGATCATGCCAGTCGAAGACAATGAGATTTCGACGATTGCCAAGAAGCAGCTCGAAAAGCAGGGCATGAAAATTCTGCTCGAAACCAAGGTGACGAAGGTCGAAAAAGGCGCGAATTCGATCACGGCCACACTTGAGGGCAAGGACGGCAAGACGCAGACCATAACAGCGGATCGCATGATTTCGGCAGTCGGCGTGCAGAGCAATGTCGAAAATCTCGGCCTTGAAGCATTGGGCGTGAAGATTGAGCGCGGATCGATTGTTACGGACGGATATGGCCGCACGAATGTGCCGGGCGTTTATGCTATCGGTGACGTTGCGGGCCCGCCGATGCTGGCACACAAGGCAGAGCATGAAGGCGTGATCTGCGTGGAAAAGATCGCGGGTTTGCCCGGGGTTCATGCGCTGGACAAGCTCAAGATTCCGGGCTGCACCTACTGCCAGCCGCAGGTGGCGTCAGTGGGCCTGACCGAAGCGAAAGCCAAAGAGCAGGGTAGGGACATTCGCGTTGGGCGCTTCTCTTTTGCAGCCAATGGCAAGGCGATTGCGCTTGGTGAGGATCAAGGTCTTATCAAGACGATCTTCGACAAGAAGACCGGCGAGCTACTTGGCGCGCATATGGTTGGCGCGGAAGTAACTGAGCTAATTCAGGGCTTTGTTGTGGCGATGAACCTCGAAACGACCGAGGAAGAACTGATGCATACGGTGTTCCCGCATCCGACGCTTTCCGAAATGATGAAGGAAAGCGTGCTGGATGCATATGGACGTGCGCTGAACGCATAAGGAGCGTGCATCGCCGCTGTTTCAAATGGCGGCGTTTTTGCTTATATAAGGGCCTGCCGAAGTCGGGAGCATTCGATGGATAACACCTACGGAATTATGTCCATGCCGGGCGTAGGCTTTTTCGGGATGCTGGTCATCGGCTTTCTGGCGGGCTGGATCGCTGAGCGGTCCATGAACCGCGACCACGGCCTGCTGACCAACATTCTGGTGGGCATAGCGGGTTCATTCGTTGGCGGAACGCTCGCCGGACTGATGAACGTCGTGTATCACGGCTTCGTTGGCAATCTGATCGTGGCGACCATCGGCGCGGTCATTGTTCTCTTCATTTTCGGACGCTCGCAGGCGTCAAGGTAATTATGGTTACAGTTCTCGACACCGTTCAAAACGCGCCGCGGTTGCGGCACCCGGAAAAGGCGCATCGCCCCGACCAGGAAGTGCTGCGCAAGCCGGAATGGATTCGCGTGAAGGCGCCGGTTTCGCGCGGCTATCAGGAAACGCGCGAGATCGTGAAAACGCACAAGCTCGTAACGGTGTGCGAGGAGGCCGGTTGCCCGAATATCGGCGAATGCTGGGAAAAGAAGCACGCCACCTTTATGATTATGGGCGAGATTTGCACCCGCGCCTGCGCGTTCTGCAATGTCGCTACGGGTATCCCGACCGCGCTTGACGCAGAGGAGCCGGAGAACGTCGCCAAGGCGGTCAAGCAAATGGGCCTGACGCATGTGGTGATCACCTCTGTGGATCGCGATGATTTGACGGATGGTGGCGCGCAGCATTTTGCCGATGTGATCCATGCGATCCGTCGTGCGACGCCAGAAACAACAATTGAGATTTTGACGCCCGACTTCCTGCGCAAAGAAGGCGCGCTGGAGGTTGTGGTTGCCGCGCGGCCAGATGTGTTCAATCACAATCTGGAGACAGTTCCGTCGAACTATCTGACCGTGCGTCCCGGCGCGCGCTATTTCCACTCCATCCGGTTATTGCAGCGGGTGAAGGAGCTTGATCCTTCGATTTTCACCAAATCGGGCATCATGGTTGGCCTCGGTGAGGAGCGGCACGAGGTACTGCAGTTGATGGACGATCTGCGCAGCGCGGACGTGGATTTCATGACCATCGGCCAGTATTTGCAGCCAACGAAGAAGCATCATCCGGTGAAGAATTTCGTGACGCCGGAAGAGTTCAAGTCCTATGCGACGATTGGCAAGGCAAAAGGCTTCTTGCTGGTCGCGTCCAGCCCGCTGACGCGGTCCTCGCACCATGCCGGTGATGACTTCGCCAAGCTGCGCGACGGCTCGCGAGGAGCGGTTGAAGCGGACTTCCACCGCCGCCTGATGCCGAGCTTCGAGACTACCCGCATCGTCGGACATTCGCCGCAAGAGATGTTCGCTCTTGTAGCGGACGTTGAACAAGTATCCGCAATTTTTGCCGTTGTGCGAAGCGTTGACAGTGCGCTCGCGCAAGGAGCGCGACGGCAAGGCTCTGCTCGTTGCTGATATGACGGTCGGATATAAGGCGATCCGCGAGACGTTCACCAGTCAGGTGCTGCTGAAGCCGGACGAGAACGTGATTGACGTGAAATATCTCGACGGACCGTTCAAGCATTTGACGAATGTCTGGACGTTTGTGCCGCACGAAAAGGGCTGTGAGGTCCGGTTTTTTATCGACTACGAGTTCAAAAGCCGCATTCTCAGCGCGGTGATGGGGGCAATGTTCGACCGCGCTTTCCGCATGTTTTCAGAAGCATTCGAGAAAAGAGCAGACGAGATTTATGGGGTGGGCGCTTAGTTGAGCGCGTCAATCCCCATCTTCAGCGCTGTAAGAACTGTCTGACGGCGGATAAAGTCGCGGCCGAGATTTTCAAAGATCCGCTTTTCGGCAATCGTCTCTCGACCGATCATTGCCAGACCGAACCAGACCAGTCCAACAGGTTTTTCTGTTGATCCGCCATCGGGACCGGCAATGCCGGTGACGGCCAGCGCAATGCCCGCGCGCGAGTGCGCCAATGCGCCGGAGGCCATTTCCAAAGCCGTCTCGCTAGATACCGCGCCGTGAGCGTCCAGCGTTTCACTGCGAACGCCGAGCATTTCCATCTTTGCTTCATTGGAATAGGTGATGAAGCCGCGATCAACCATCGAGGATGAACCGGGAATATCCGTCATCGCCGCGATAATAAGCCCGCCAGTGCAGCTTTCCGCAGTCGGGCGCAGTATTTTGTGAAGGAACATGCTTTCAAAAAGAGGTCGCTAGCACGCGGACGTCTTCGTTATTACTAGTTCCGCTTCGCTCATGCCGGTGTTTCTCCCGGATAAATCACACTCGTAGTCGCGATGGCCGCAATGCCTTCCTCGCGCCCGATGAAACCGAGCTTCTCGTTGGTTGTTGCCTTGATCGAGATACGATCATGCGAAATGCCGAGCATTTTTGACAAGGCTTCGGTCATGGCCGCACGGTGCGGACCGACGCGCGGAGCTTCACTGATGAGCGTGATGTCCACGTTCGCGATGCGGCCGCCTCTGGCGCGAACGATTGAAGCGGCGTGCTCGACGAAAATGCGCGAGGCCGCACCTTTCCATTGCGGATCAGATGGAGGGAAATGCGTACCAATATCACCCGCACCACAGGTGGCCAGCAACGCGTCGGTGAGCGCATGCAAACCGACATCGGCGTCTGAATGACCGTTGAGGCGCTTGGTATGCGGAATTTTGACCCCGCAGAGCGTGACGTGATCGCCTGGTTCGAAGGAGTGCACGTCATAACCGTTGCCGGTGCGCACGTCTGGGAATGCGGTCGAGGTTGCGCGCTGCTGCGCCATTTCAATGTCTTTCGCCCATGTGAGTTTTACGTTTTCCGCAAGCCCGACAACGAGTTTTACGGGCAGACCAGCCCATTCTGCAATTGCGGCGTCGTCGGTAAATTCGCGGGTTTCCACCTGATGCGCACGCTCATGCGCGGCCAGAATTGCATGGAAGGGGAAGCCTTGCGGCGTCTGCGCGGTGTGCAGCCCGGCGCGGTCGACGGTTTCCGTCACATAGCCGGTGTCACCGCCGCGTTTGATTGTTTCGACGATAGGCATGACGGGCAGACTGCCCGAATCCGACGCGATGCCTTCAATGACGCGCGTGATCAAATCAGCATCGATGAACGGGCGAACCGCGTCGTGGATCAGAACCGCGTCGGGCGCGGATTCGGCAAGAGCGCGGAGCGCAAGCAATACACTCTCTTGCCGTGTTTTCCCTCCAACGACCGCGGACACATTTGGCGGCAGATCGCCGAGAGCGGCGGCGAACAAATCGGCATCATCCTTGTAAATCGCGATTACAATGCGTTCAACGGCAGGGTGTTCCAGAAAATTGCTCAAAGTGCGCGCAATGATAGCTTTGCCGCCGAGCATGCGGTATTGCTTCGGCCCCTCGGCACGACCTGCGCGCTCACCCCTGCCAGCGGCGACAATAATGGTGGCGACCCGCTCAATCTGTGATGTTTTTTCCATGCCAAAGCCATAGTTTCGCCAGCCGAACATTGCCAGTGCTTCAACGCAAATTGCGCAGGCTGCAAACATTTGAGTTGCGCGGCAAATGCGAATATGTCTAAGAAACGTGCAACAGGACGGAATGCTGTGTTTTTGTGCAACGATAGTGCAGGAAAGCTTGGGACGCCACTTAGCATAGGTGACGTCATGCTGCGCAACCGTGTTTTTTTGGCGCCGATGTCTGGTGTAACCGATCTGCCGTTCCGGCGGCGGGCCTATGCGCACGGCGCGGGGCTGGTCGTTTCCGAAATGGTTGCAAGCGGTGAACTGGCTAAAGGCCGGGGCGACACGAGCGCCCGCATCCAGCGCGCACGCCGACATGCCCCACATGGTGCAACTGGCAGGTCGCGAAACGGGTGCAATGGCTGAGGCTGCGCGCATCGCGGAGGGTGAAGGCGCGGACATTATCGACATCAATATGGGCTGCCCCGCGAAAAAGGTGACGGGCGGTTATTGCGGCTCGGCGCTGATGCGCAATCTGGATCACGCAGTTTCGCTGATCGATGCGGTTGTGGGAGCGGTCAAAGTGCCGGTGACGGTGAAAATGCGTTTGGGCTGGGACGATGACAGCCGCAATGCCCCGGAACTCGCGGCCCGCGCAGAAAACGCCGGCGTGCGAATGGTGACTGTGCATGGCCGCACACGCTGCCAGTTTTACGAGGGCAGGGCGGATTGGGCCGCAATCGCCGCTGTAAAGCAGGCCGTTGGCGTGCCGGTGGTGGCGAATGGCGATTGCACGAGTCTTGGCTGACGCGGCGCAGATGCTGGAGGCGAGCGGCGCTGACGCGGTGATGGTTGGCCGTGCGAGCTATGGCGCGCCGTGGATGGCTGGAAGCATTGCCGCGCAGGCCGTAGGCGAGGCAGCGCATAGGCAAAAAGATATAGGTAAATATGTAGTCGAGCACTATGCGGATATGCTCGCATTCTATGGCAAGGAAAGCGGGCTGCGGCAGGCGCGCAAGCATTTGCGCTGGTATCTCGACCGGCACGCAGCGGATACAGACCAAGCCCTACGGCAAACGATTTTGCAGTCTTTTGAACCGAATGAGGTGATGCGCGCGCTCGAACTGGCCTTTGCCGCACAGCATGAAATTCGGGAAGCAGCATGAGCCTAAACGAAACAAATGGTTTTGCTCCCGAAGATGCGGCGCAACTGGTGCTGAACACGATCCGCCGCCCGGTCATTATGATCGGGACGGATGGCTTTATCAGCTATGCCAATGCCGATGCAGAGGACTTTTTCCGGCTGAGCGCGACGATGTTGGCGCGGCAAAAGCTGGAGCGCTTTGTGCCCTATGACAGCCCGCTGATGGCTCTGGTTGAGCAGGTTCGTGAGCGTCACGCACCTGTCAACGAGTACCGTGTAGACATCTCTTCGCCTCGGCTCGGAGGAGACAAGCTGGTCGATCTCTATGCTGCGCCGGTTATTGAACTGCCGGGATCGGTCGTGATCATGTTTCAGGAACGGTCGATGGCCGACAAGATCGACCGACAGATGACGCATCGCGGCGCGGCGCGTTCCGTGTCCGGTCTTGCGGCGATGCTCGCGCATGAAATCAAGAATCCGCTTTCCGGTATTCGCGGGGCAGCGCAATTGCTGGAGCTTTCGGCTTCCGACGAAGATCGCCCGCTGACGCGGCTGATAACCGAAGAGACGGACAGAATTGTCGCGCTGGTTGACCGAATGGAGGTGTTCTCGGATGAACGCCCCATCGACCGCGTGCCGGTGAATATTCACGTTGTTCTGGATCGCGTGAAAGCAATCGCGATGAACGGATTCGCCAAGAATATCCGCATCGTCGAGATATATGACCCCTCGCTGCCCTTCGTTTATGCGAACCGCGATCAGCTCATTCAGGTGTTCCTCAACCTTGTGAAAAACGCGGCGGAAGCAATCGGCAACATGGCCGGTGGTGAAATTACGCTGACGACAGCGTTCCGACCCGGAATGCGCGTTTCCATGCCGGGAAGTCAGGAGCGCGTGTCACTGCCGCTGGAATTTAAGGTGCAGGACAACGGCTCCGGCGTTTCAGAGGATTTGCTGCCGATCCTGTTCGATCCGTTTATCACAACGAAGCCGAATGGCTCAGGACTTGGGCTGGCGCTGGTCGCCAAAATCGTTGGTGAACATGGTGGAATCGTGGAGTGCGAATCCACCGCGCGCGGCACCTCGTTCCGCATTCTCATGCCAGCTTGGCGGGGCGAACACGACGACAGCCCCGATGGAGACGATGTATAAATCCGCATGGCCAAATCCTCGTTGCGGACGACGATGCTGCAATCCGCACAGTTCTGAGCCAGGCGCTTTCGCGGGCCGGACATGAAGTGCGCGTGACATCTAACGCCGGAACATTGTGGCGGTGGGTGGCAGCAGGTGACGGCGATCTGGTGATCACTGACGTCGTGATGCCGGACGAAAACGCGTTCGACATGCTGCCGCGCATTCGCAAGGCGCGGCCCGAACTTCCGGTGATCGTGATGAGCGCACAAAATACGTTCATGACGGCAATCAAGGCGTCGGAGAGTGGCGCTTATGAATATCTGCCAAAGCCGTTCGATCTGTCGGAACTGATAAACGTCGTTTCGCGCGCATTGTCTGAGCCTCGCCGCGCAAAGGGTTCGCAGCGCGCCGACGATCAAGCCGAATCCATGCCGCTGGTGGGACGCTCCGCCGCCATGCAGGATATTTACCGGATGCTGGCGCGCATGATGCAGACGGATTTGACCGTGATGATTACGGGCGAATCCGGTACCGGCAAGGAGTTGGTGGCGCGCGCGCTGCACGAATATGGACGGCGCAAGAACGGCCCGTTCGTGGCGATCAATATGGCTGCGATTCCGCGCGATCTGATCGAGTCGGAACTGTTCGGCCACGAGCGCGGAGCCTTTACCGGCGCCCAGCATCGTTCGAGCGGGCGATTCGAGCAGGCAGAAGGCGGCACGCTGTTTCTTGACGAAATCGGTGACATGCCGATGGAGGCGCAGACGCGGTTGCTGCGCGTGCTGCAACAGGGCGAGTACACGACCGTGGGCGGGCGCACGCCGATCAAGACTGACGTGCGCATCGTTGCCGCGACGAACAAGGATTTGCGGGTGCTGATCAATCAGGGCCTGTTTCGCGAAGATTTGTTCTATCGATTGAACGTTGTGCCGCTGCGCTTGCCAGCGCTGCGCGAACGTTCGGAGGATGTGCCAGACCTTGTGCGGCACTTTTTCTCCCGTGCGGAAGCGGAGGGGTTGCAACCGAAGCGCATTACTGCGGACGGGATGGAAGCGCTGAAGCGCTACGGATGGCCGGGTAATGTGCGCGAGCTTGAAAACCTCGTGCGACGGCTCGCGGCATTGTATCCGCAAGACGAGATAACGCGGGAGAACATCGAAGCAGAGCTAAGCGCAGGTGTTGAGCCCACGCCGAATATTCCGTCGAATATCCCCGAAGAATTTACAATCGGGCAGGCGGTCGAGCAGAATTTGCAGCGTTATTTCAAGATGTTCGGAGACGAACTTCCACCGTCCGGATTGTACGACCGCGTCATAACTGAGGTGGAATATCCACTGGTGCTGGCCGCGCTGGCGGCGACACGAGGCAACCAGATTCGTGCTGCCGATTTGCTCGGTTTAAACCGGAACACATTGCGCAAGAAAATCCGCGATCTGGGAATTACGCATTACCGCGAAACGAAGCGGTAGCGGTATAGATTTGAGATTAGCCATCTCATCCGCTTATTCCGCTGGGCGATTTGCGGCCAACGCTGCGGCGGCTTCGGGATTGCGGGCCTCGCCGGGACGGCGCGGTTCGGCAAGCGGAGTCGGTGTCGGTTGAGGCATGTTGCCCTTCATGAAGCCGCGACCAGCCTGCAAGCCGCCAGCCATCTGCGCTTCAAAGCGGGCGGAATCGCGCTTGCGCACATCTTCAACGATCTCGGCCGCTTCCTCCGTTTCGACGCCAAGGATTTCGAGCGTTTCGCGGCCAAATTCGAGCGCAAATTCCAGCGTTTCACGGATTTGATAGTCTACGCCGACTTCCACCAATTTTAGCGCGACGCCACGGTCGTAGGCTCTCGCCAATACCTGCACCATCGGAAATTCTTCTTTCAAGCGCTCAGCGATCTGCACGGCGACATCGCCCTTGTCTACGCAGATGAGAACGGCGCGTGCGCGACCCGCCCCCGCTGAATGAAGAATGTCCAGCCGCGCACCATCGCCATAGTAAATCTTGAAGCCAAAATTCGCGGCAGCCTGAATCATCTCCACGTCATTGTCGATGATCGACACATCGACGCCACGCAACAGAAGTGGCTGCGATGCAATCTGGCCGAAACGACCAAAGCCAATGATCAGAACGCTTCCGTTCAGATTGTCCGCTAGTTCCACGCCATCCAGCGAGGGCTCCGCGGTAGGGAGCATGCGGCGCAGCACGATCATTGCCAGCGGCGTGAGCACCATCGAGATGATGACGATTGCCGTGAGGGTCGCGTTGGCTTCGCTGTCGATGATGCCGACGGCAGTCGCAGCAGCATAAAGCACAAAGGCAAATTCGCCGCCCTGCGCCATGACCACGGCGCGCTCCAGCGCCTCGGCATGGTCCGACCTCAACAGCCGTGCGACCACATAGATGCCGATGCCTTTCAAGACCATGTAGGCGACGACATAGATGGCGATCAGCATCCAGTTGCCCGCGACCACGGCCAGGTCGAGCGACATGCCTACCGCCATGAAGAACAGGCCAAGCAGTATGCCGCGAAATGGTTCGATGTCCGCCTCAAGCTGGTGCCGGAAGGTAAACTCGGAAAGCAGCACACCTGCGAGAAACGCGCCCATTGCCATCGACAAGCCGCCAAGCTGCATGATGAGCGCTGCGCCGAGCACCACAAGCAAAGCGGCGGCGGTCATGATCTCGCGCGCATGGGCGTCAGCCAGAACGCGGAAGAAGGGGTTGAGAAGATAGCGACCCGCCACGATTATGCCGACGATGCAGCCGATGCCGATGGCGACCTCCACAAGCCTGCCGGCAATATCGGGCGCGGCTTCGGTGGTCTGGATTGGCGCGAGGAAGGCGACAAGCGCCAGCAATGGCACGATGGCAAGGTCTTCGAGCAGGAGGACCGAAACGATGCGCTGGCCTTTTGGCGTGGAAATATCGCCGCTTTCTTCCAGCACCTGCATGACAATAGCGGTCGAGGTGAGCACAAAGCCCGCAGCGGCGACGAAAGCCTGCGGAACCGGAAAGCCACCAGCAATGCCCGCCAATGTGAGCAGGAAGGCGCAGAAGCCCACTTGCAGCACACCGAGGCCGAAGATTTCACGTCGTAAGCCCCAAAGGCGCGACGGACGCATTTCCAGCCCTATGATGAACAGGAACATGACGACGCCGAGTTCCGCGACGTGCAGAATGGATTCCGGTTCAGAAAAGATTTGGAGGCCAAACGGGCCGATGATGAGGCCGGCGGTCAGGTAACCGAGGATTGAGCCGAGCCCAATTCGCTTGAACAGAGGAACCGCGAGAACGCCCGCACCGAGCAAGGCGACAACCTGCACAAGATCAACACCGCCTGCTGCTGCCTCTGCCGCCATAAAACCATCCCGTCAGACGCGGCAAATAAGTATGCCGCGCGCCAACGTTACTTCGTGAGCGACGAGCGGGACAAGCCCAACGCGCGTTATTCTGATGCGATTGCGCCGACGGCGATATTGTCAGTGCGCTTGAGGTTCATGCCGAGAACGGGAACCATCTTTCCGTCGACACGAACGGTGATGGTGACCACCATGCCATCATCGCCACTCAAGCGGGCGATCATCGCGCCGTTAAGCTGGCTGCGGTTCAGCGATAGCACAATCTTGTCGGAGTTGACGACATTGCCGCCAATGACATCGATGCCTTTGCCCTTAGAGCCATCAAGGAAGGTTCCGGCATAGCTGCGGCCACGGCGCTCCACAGCGGCGGAGATTTTTTGGGAAAAAACGCCGACGCGGCAAGTGCCATCCAGCGACATGCCAGACTTCGAGTTTGGAGAAACGCCAGCGAGGGTGCAGACGAATTTCGTACCCTTGTATTTTCCGGCAATGACTTCGCCGGGGCCGGTCCATTGGCCTTCAACGCGATCGAAGAATTGTTGGTCGCGGGCAGGGCCTGCAGGTGCTGCGGTGGCCGTTGCAACAAGCGATGCGGTCAGGGCGCCAACAAGTGCGGCAGAGCGAAAAACTGCTTGCGAATAGGACATGTGACCCCGAACGAAGGCGTGACTGGAACTGCCGTTAACCATGAAGAAGAATGGTTAATGGAGTGTCACTCCGACGAGATCAGCCGATCAAATTACGCGTCCGGCGCTTCGCGTTTGGATTGCGCGAAAGAGGCAAGGGCGGAAAGAAACTCACCGATTCCGGGGCGTTTGCGCGCCACAAAGGGCAGGGGGCGGGCAGTATCAATCGCTGCAAGGCCGATTCTCGCGGTCATCATGCCGTTGACGACGCCTTCGCCAAGCTTTGCGGAGAGGCGGGCGGCGAGGCCGTGACCAACGATCTGCTGCACAAAGCTGTCGCCGACCGCAATCGAACCAGTGACGGCCAGATGCGAAAGCACGCCGCGCGCAAGCCGGAAGAAGCCGAGCGTGCCGGGACGACCACCGTATAGCTCCGCGATTCGCCGGATGAGGCGACCCAATTCGAATATGACATAGCCGACATCGACCAATGCGCGCGGGCTGACGGCAGTGACCATCGACACGCGCTTGGCTGCGTTCAGCACCATCGTGGTGGCGCGCTCATCAAGGCCGGTGAGGATTTCTGTCTCGGCGAGCTTGATCAGATTCGCACCGTCGACAATGTCATGGCGCAGATCTTCGAGCGCCTTGCGGCCAGCGGCGGTTTCGGGGCGGTCAGCCATGAGAGAACTGAGTCTATCCACGACATGCCGCGCGGCTGTTGGATCGTCGCTCGCAATTGCCGCTTCTGCCTGTGCCCGCAAGCTCTCGACCGAAGCGAGGCGCGTAAGCGCCCACATTTCGCGCGCAAACACCGTTACAGCAGCGAGTAAAGCAAGCGCCGCGGCGACTGCCGCAACCCAACCAAGCCATTCATTGCGCTCAAACAATTCGCGGATGAGACGGTCAGCCCACAGGCCGATTGCAAGACTGATCAACACGCCGAGCGAGCCGAAGAATAATGTGCCGAGCCATGAGCGGCGCTTTGTTGCGACCGGCAGAGGCGGATCCGCCTCGACCAACGCCCTGTCGTCGAACACGTCGATCTCGGCAGGCACCACCACAGCCGTTTCGCGCGGGATGGCGCGTGGTTTGCGGGCAGGGGCCGGCGTCGGCTCCTCTGGAGTATCGATGCGAAAAGCAGCGGGTTTGCGCGTCATGCGAGCCTGTCCCCGATGAGATACTGGATTGCACGGTCGAGCCGGATATGCGGCAGAGACAGTTTCACGCCATCCTCCGTGACTTCGAGCTTGGGCGGGCGAAAGCGCACGAAGCGGATCAATGGTTCGGTGTTCTCGCCTTCGGTGGGGCGAAACAGGCTGTCGATGTCGCTGGGTAAATCGCCCGGAAACACGGCGGTCTCCGTCTTGCCGTCGAATGTCTCGTCGCCAATGGTTTCGCCTTTGATCGGCGTGCCGATGATGACAGGAAGCGTTTCGCGGCCCTGCTTTACGGTGCCCTCACGCGTGGCGCGAACGGCAGCCATTGCGAGCACTTCAATCGAAGCACCGGAAATATCGGCGCGTTTGATGGCTTGATCCGCAACACGGCGGACGACCTGCTGGAGCCGGTTGTGGCTCTCGTGGTGAAGGTGGTCCGCCTTTGTTGCCGCGATGAGGATGCGGTCAATGCGGCGTGCAAAAAGGTCCGTAAGAATGCTGCCGCGACCGGGTCGGAAACAGGCGAGAATTTCCGCCAAGGCGCGCTCAAGATCGACTAACGCGCCGGGACCGGCGTTCATCGCCTGCAAGGCATCGATCAGGACAATCTGGCGGTCCAGCCGCGCAATGTGCTGACGGAAAAACGGCTTTACGACATGGGTTTTATAAGCCTCGTATCGCCGCTCCATCATGGCGTGAAGCGAGCCACTTTTCGCGCGAGCATCAGGACTGACAGGTAGCGGCGCAAAGGTGAGGGCGGGCGAGCCGTCGAGATCCCCCGGCATGAGGAACCGCCCCGGCGGGAGTGTGGAAAGCGCGCGGTCGTCCGCCTTGCATGCTTTGAGATAAGCGGCAAAACCTTCCGCAAGCTGGCGCGCCTGCATCTCGTCGGCAGCAACATTCGGATCGACCTTAGCGGCAAGGTTGCGCCACGCAGCGGACAGGTCGGCGCGCTCCGGCGATTGAGCCATCTCAAACGCTTCGGCGGAAAATTCCTGATAGGTTTTGCCTAGAAGGGGCAAGTCCAGCAGCCACTCGCCCGGATAGTCAATTATATCGACGGACAGCTTTCCGGCCGAAAATAGGCGGTTCCAGCCGGATGCGGATTCATATTCGATGGTGAGACGCATTTCGGAAATCGCGCGCGTCGACTCCGGCCAGATGCGCTCGCGAACCAGCGCGTCTACGTGGTCCTCATATTGAAAACGGGGAACGGCATCGTCTGGCTGCTCCTCAAGGCGGGCGCGCGAAATGCGTCCATTTTTTTGAGCGTCAAACAATGGCAGGCGACCGCCATGCACGATGTTGTGGACGAGCGAGGAGATGAAAACCGTCTTGCCCGCTCGCGACAGCCCGGTGACGCCAAGCCGTAGCGACGGCGAAAAGAGGCCGGATGCGCGCTCGCCAAGCGTATCCAGTGCAATCAGCGCTTCGTCAGTGAGACTTGTGAGAGAGGCCAACCACGCTTCCTCGATGATATTGCGAGGACCATATAGGAACGAAGGCCACGCTCAACCAGTCGCGTCAATCGCCGGGAGTGACGTAGGCTTCCAGCCGACCCTTACCCAAGGCGGCATCTGCCAAACGCTCCTGAAAGCTGATGACGGCCAGTCCGGCTGTGGAAAAACCAAAGTTCAGCGCAGCGTTTGCCTGTTCGTCGCCTTCGCCGGAGATTGCCAGCGCTAGGTCTTCCATCATCGGGTTATGACCGATGATAAGCAGGCTCGACGCATTCACCTGCTCGCGAATCAGTTCGAGATAGCCTGCAGCATCGGTCATGTAGAGCGTATCGGAGAAAATCACCTTGCCGGTGTCGGTCTTTGCAGCGATACCCGCAAGGGTTTGGCGCGCACGCAAAGCGCCAGAGCACAGCGTCAGGTCCGGTATATAGCCGTTGAGGGCCATAAGCTGGCCCATTTCCTCGCAATCACGCAGTCCGGTCTCATCCAGTGGGCGATCAAAATCGCGCACGCCGGGCAAGGCCCAGCCCGCTTTTGCATGGCGAAGAAGGTAAAGGGTACTCACACAGGTCAGGACCGAGCCCCGCATCACATTGATATAACCATGCTTTAGCGTTGGCGCTCGTCACGCGCAACCTTCGACCACGTGCATTCGACTTTCGGAGATGTTGAGGTCAACTCTGCGTTAAACGTCTGTCTTAACTAGTAACGTTTGCGCTTGTGCAGTGCCCATCACCTGCCTATATAGGCCCCGAAATTGCGGGTGTGTGGGATTGAGTCGGATGAACGATCTCGTTGATGTGAACTACGTTCCGTCTGAAGACGAGCCCTTTATGAACGAACGGCAGAAGTCGTACTTCAGGGCGAAGTTGATAGCCTGGAAAAATGACATACTGCGCGAAGCGCGCGAAACGCTTGAAATTCTTCAGCAGGAAAACGCCAACCATCCCGATCTTGCGGACCGGGCCTCGTCTGAAACAGACCGGGCAATCGAGCTGCGAGCAAGGGATCGCCAGCGCAAATTGATCTCCAAGATCAATTCAGCGTTGCAGCGTCTGGATGACGGCACTTACGGCTATTGCGAAGAGACAGGCGAGCCGATTTCGCTCAAGCGTCTCGATGCAAGGCCAATTGCGACGCTGTCGATCGAAGCGCAGGAACGTCACGAAAAGCGCGAAAAAGTCTATCGCGACGACTGACGCTCGCGAAGAGTTGCGCGAATTTCTTGCGCCTGCGGCATCGGGTCCGCAGGACGCGTTTTGTTCGGCCTTTCAATTTCACATTTCATAGTAAGAATGGCCCCTTCTTTGGAGGATTCGCCATGCGCGGCATACGCCTGATTTCATTGAGCCTCGTGGTGTTGTTGACTGCCGCTGTCGGCAGTGTGCAGGCGCAATCCAAAAACGGGCAGGGCGTTCTGGACAAGCTTTTCGGCAGCGAAACGGCGGGGTCGAAGGCCGACAAGCGCACTCCGTTTGGGCGTGGGGAAATGGAGCTTTCCTTCGCGCCGCTGGTCAAACAGACCGCGCCTGCGGTGGTGAACGTATATGCGTCGAAGCAGGTGGAACCGCAGCAATCGCCATTCACGGGCGATCCGTTTTTCGAGCGCTTTTTCGGGCGGCAAGAAGCTCCGCCACGCGCACGTTCCTCGCTGGGTTCCGGCGTTCTGGTCGATCCTCGCGGCTATGTGATCACAAATTATCACGTTATTCGTGACGCGGACGAGATCAAGGTGGCGACGCCTGACGGGCGCGAATTTGAAAGCAAAGTGCTGCTCAAGGTCGAGGAAGTCGATCTGGCTGTTCTGAAAATCGACGCGCCGACACCATTTCCATCGCTCAATCTTGGCGATTCGGACGCGCTGGAAGTGGGCGACCTCGTTTTGGCGATAGGCAACCCGTTTGGCGTTGGGCAGACGACAACAAGCGGCATTATTTCCGCGCTGGCGCGCTCGCATATCGGCGTGTCGGATTTCGGGTTCTTTATCCAGACGGATGCAGCGATCAATCCCGGCAATTCGGGCGGCGCGCTCATCAACATGTCCGGCCAGCTTGTGGGCATAAACACCGCCATATTCAGCCGCAGCGGCGGTTCCATCGGCATCGGATTTGCGATTCCATCCAATATGGTACGCGCAGTTATGCAGGCTGCAATGAGCGGGGCGCAGACATTCGAGCGGCCTTATATCGGGGCGACATTTGAGCCGGTGACGGCACAGATCGCGGAAGCGCTTGGCATGGAAACGCCATCCGGCGCGCTGGTTTCCAAGGTGGAGCAGGGCGGTCCAGCTGATAAGGCCGGGCTCAAGCCGGGTGATGTGGTGCTGGCGCTGAATGGCGCGCCGATTGAGCATGTCGACGCGCTTGGATACCGCCTCGCAACGCAGATGATCGGCTCGCCGGTCAAGCTCACGCTACTGCGGCAGGGAGCAAAGCAGGAGGTTTCCGCGACGCTGGAAAAGGAACCAGAGGACGCAGGCGACAAGACGGTCGCGATTGCTGGTGACAGCCCATTTGCGGGCGCGACTGTCGCGACATTGACGCCACGGCTGGCAGCGAAGATCCGCGTTCCGACCGAAGTGAAGGGCGTTATCGTGGTTGATCTGGACCGCAACTCGCCAGCGGCGAGCGTGGGTATCCGACCGGGCGATATTGTTCGCGAGGTGAACGGCACCGCGATCCAGGCACCAGATGACCTGACGAAAGCAACCTCAGAGAAAACGCGCTGGTGGCGCTTCACGATTGAGCGGGGCGGGCGCATATTGCGCCAAACCCTTCGCTATTGATCTATGCCCGATCTTTTCAACACAGACCGCGAACAGCCAGAGCCCCCAGGCAGGCCGCTGGCGGATCGTCTTCGCCCGCAATCGTTGGGCGAGGTGGTGGGGCAGGAGCATTTAACCGGAGAAGAGGGCGTTTTAACGCGCATGATCCGGTCCGGCTCTCTCGGGTCCATGATTTTCTGGGGACCGCCCGGAACGGGCAAGACGACGGTTGCGCGGCTATTAGCCGGTGAAACTGGCCTCGCATTCGAGCAGATTTCTGCGATTTTTTCCGGCGTAGCTGATCTCAAGAAAGTGTTCGAGACGGCACGGCTGCGGCGCTCCAATGGCCGCCAGACACTGCTTTTTGTAGATGAGATTCACAGGTTCAACCGGGCGCAACAGGATTCGTTTTTGCCCGTTATGGAGGACGGCACCGTTATTCTGGTCGGCGCGACGACGGAAAACCCATCCTTTGAACTGAACGCCGCTCTATTGTCGCGGGCACGGGTGCTGACGTTTCACACGCTAGAAGAAGACAGCATCGGAAAATTGCTTGAACGCGCCGAGGCGACAGAGGGCAAGGCGTTGCCATTGGACGAAGATGCGCGCGCCGTTTTGGTGCGCATGGCTGATGGAGACGGGCGCGCATCGTTAACGCTCGCGGAGGAGGTCTGGCGCGCAGCCAAACCGAAAGAAGTGTTCGATGCCAATATGCTGCAGGAAATAGTTCAACGACGCGCGCCGATCTATGACAAAGGGCAGGATGGGCATTACAACCTGATTTCCGCGCTGCATAAATCTGTGCGCGGCTCGGACCCCGACGCTGCACTGTATTATCTGGCGCGCATGTTCGACGCTGGGGAAGACCCGCTTTATCTTGGCCGCAGGCTCGTGCGCATGGCGGTCGAGGATATTGGCCTCGCAGATCCGCAGGCGCTGGTTGTCGCGAACGCGGCGAAGGATGCCTATGATTATTTGGGATCGCCCGAAGGTGAACTAGCCTTTGCCAATGCCTGTGTTTATCTGGCGACAGCGCCCAAATCCAACGCTGTTTATACGGCATTCAAAGGCGCGATGCGGGCGGCCAAGGAGCATGGCTCATTGCTGCCGCCGAAGCATATTTTGAACGCGCCAACCAAGCTGATGCAGCAGGAAGCTTACGGGCAGGGCTATCTCTACGATCACGACCAGCCGGATGCATTTTCCGGGCAAGACTACTTCCCGGAGCGTATGGGTCGTCAGAAGTTTTACGACCCGCCGGATCGCGGATTTGAACGCGAAATCAAAAAGAGGCTTGATTACTGGGCAAAACTGCGCGCGGAGCGGAGTGCCAAGTAAGGAGCGCGGCAATGGATAGATTTGCAGGCGGCTGTCTTTGTGGTGATGTCAGATTTGAAGCTACCGGAAAACCGTATCGGGTCGGCGTCTGCCACTGCCTCGATTGCCGAAAACATCACGGCGCGCTCTTTCACGCGTCAGCGATATTTCCCGAAGCTGCGGTGACGATTGAAGGCGAGACGCGCGACTATAAAGGGCGCAACTTTTGCCCGCGATGCGGCTCGTCCGTGTTTTCGCGCAGCGATGATGAGGTCGAGATCAATCTCGGCTCGCTGGATGAAATCGATCATTTCCGGCCAACGTATGAACTCTGGACCATCCGTCGCGAAGCGTGGTTGCCGGAATTTCCGGTTGAACGCAGATATGAACAGGACCGCACATCAGATGACCGATTCGAGTAGGCGACATTACACCGAAGCAAGGCTGTTGATGTGTACGACAGTCGCATAAGATAGATTATGGAACTACCCCTTATGAAGTGCGAGGTGTACGCCGAGACCAACAGAATGCCGCCGCCGGCCTTTTGTATGATCTGCTGCGTTGATTTCGATGCGCGCAGCCTGCCAACAATCGCCTCGGCCAGAAAAACGCACACAATGTCAGCTGATGAGAATATCAGATTGACGATGCGCCGAGCCAATGAACTGCGCCCACACTGGCAAGCCAGCGGCCGGGTCTACGAATTGCGGCAAGAACGCCATGAAGAATATACGGTCTTTGGGTTTAGAACTTCGACCATGATGCTTTGGCCGAATCCTACGCGGCTCGACTTGGCTGCGATTGGCGATGGCTGGCTGTTTGCGGCTTTCGCGAATGGACAACTCTGGTGGGTATGCCATTATATATGCAAACAACGTCGTCGTAATGAAGAACGCGATCAGTATGTCAGCGCCGGGCATTGTGGATCACTCTTCGTCCAACGGCAGTTCTATAACCATGCCATCGAACGCCGGTTCGACATTATCCGGCGTTTCGGCCATAACGGTATCGTAGTCCAACGGCACGTGCATATGCGTTAGCGCCGCGCGCTTCGGATTGAGCCGCTCGATCCAGCCAAGCGCCTCGCCAAGGCTAAAATGGCTTGGATGCGTGCGGTATTGCAAGGCGTCTATTATAAGGCAATCCAGTCCATGCAGGCGCACAGCGGTGGCGTCCGGAAATGCTGAAACATCAGAACAATAGGCCAGATTTCCAATGCGAAAACCCAGGGAGACGATGTCTCCATGAATTTGGAGCAGGAGTTCGAGACGTATAAAGCCCCCTCTCCCGCCGATCTCAACTGGCTGCGAATGGTCGATCAGATGAGCTTTTACGATGGGTGGATATGAGCTGCCTCTTGGCGTTTCGAAGCAATAACCAAATGCCTCTTTCAAACGAAACAGAAGTCGAACGATCTGCATAAATATCAATAAGATGCTGCTGCTCGATAACGTAACTTCGCAAATCGTCAATGCCGTGTATGTGGTCTGCATGCGGGTGTGTATAGACCACGCCATCGATGTGCTGAACGCCCGCCATGAGCATCTGATCGCGGAAATCCGGACCGGTGTCGATGACCACCGTTGTGGTGCCGTTTTCGCCAATACGCTCGACCAGCGCCGCAGCGCGACGGCGACGGTTTTCAGGATTGGCTGGATCGCAAGCGCCCCAGTCACCATTGACCCGCGGAACGCCGGGAGACGAGCCGCAACCTAGGATCGTCAGGCGCAGCACATCCGCCATGCTCAGGCAGGCTCCGGTCGGTCGTGTAGCGCGGCGAAAAGAGTCGGAAGAAATTATCGGTGGTCAGGTTTGCTATTTCATCGTTGCTGACGCCAACCGTATCAGCCAGCACCGCAGCCGTGTTAACCACATAAGCGGGTTCATTGCGTTTTCCGCGATATGGCGGCGGCGCGAGATATGGCGCATCGGTTTCGACTAGCAGACGGTCGCGCGGAATTTCACGAGCAGTTTCGCGAATATCTGTGGAGTTTTTGAACGTCAGAATGCCGGAAAAGGACACGTAACCACCGAGTTCGACACCTTTGAGCGCAAGCGCTTTGCCTGACGAAAAGCAATGCAAGACGAAGGGGAAAGCCCCCTTCCCTGTTTCTTCTTCGAGTATGGCTGCGATATCTTCATCCGCTTCGCGTGCATGAATGACCAAGGGCAGGCCCGTGATGCGACTGGCAGCGATATGTGTGCGGAAGCCGACTGCCTGATCGTCGCGCGGAGCCTTGTCGTAGTGATAATCCAGACCAGCCTCGCCAATAGCAACGACCTTGGGATGCTCTGCAAGCTTTACGAGTTCGTCCACGGTGATGCCGCGCTCTTCGCCGGCATTATGCGGATGCGTGCCAACTGAGCAGAACACATCATCGTAAGTCTCTGCAATTGCTTTTATTTCTTCAAAGCGACGCACGCGGGTCGAGATCGTGACCATTGTGCGCACGCCAGCCGCTTTGGCGCGCGCGACGATGGCCGCGCGCTCCTCAGCGAAATCCGGAAAATCCAGATGACAGTGACTGTCGACCAGCATTCTTATGCTTCTTCCTTGTCCACATAGCGCGGGAAAACCGGCTGCGGTGCAGGCAGTGGCGAGCCCGATTTCAGGGCGTGGTCATCCGAAAGATGAGCGAAGCTGCGCGTAATCTTCCGAAACAGCCAGCAGGTCGAGCAGCTTGGCAGCAGAGCCCGGAATGAAAGCTTGGCACATAATGGCAACGCGCCGGATGACCTCAGCGGTGGTGTAGAGAACCGTTTCCATGCGCGCGGGATCCGTTTTCTTGAGCGCCCAAGGCTCCTGCGCGGCGAAATAACGGTTGGCCTCCGCGACAACGGCGAAAATGCCTGCAAGCGCGATGTTGATAGCCTGATCCTTCATCGCGGCGCGCGCGCCTTCAAGCGCTGAACTGGCCTGATTCAGAATGGCAGTGTCGGCGTCTGTCAGCGCGCCACTGTTAGGCACGGCAGCGTTACAGTTCTTCGCAATCATAGAAAGCGAGCGCTGCGCGAGATTGCCGAGATCGTTGGCGAGGTCTGCATTGGTGCGGTTCACGATAGCGTCATGGCTATAGCTGCCATCCTGCCCGAACGGCACTTCGCGCATGAAGAAATAGCGGACCTGATCCAGCCCGTATTTGTCCACAAGTTCGAACGGATCGACCACATTGCCGACCGATTTCGACATTTTCTCACCGCGGTTGAACAGGAATCCGTGCGCAAACACGCGCTTCGGCAACTCGATGCCCGCCGACATGAGGAATGCAGGCCAATAGACCGCGTGGAAACGCACGATATCCTTGCCGACGATGTGCACCGCAGGCCAGTAGCGCCATTGCGGATCGTTGGTGTCGGGATAGCCCGCGCCTGTGATGTAGTTGGTCAGCGCGTCGACCCAGACGTACATTACATGCTTGGGGTCGCCGGGAACTGGCACACCCCAATCGAAAGTCGAGCGCGAGATGGACAGGTCTTTCAGACCGGATTTAACGAAGCTGAT
Source organism: Mesorhizobium sp. (assembly GCA_049840935.1). Lineage (GTDB taxonomy): Bacteria > Pseudomonadota > Alphaproteobacteria > Rhizobiales > Rhizobiaceae > Mesorhizobium_G. The sequence goes on along the minus strand of JASGJA010000018.1, from coordinate 22,839 downwards.
GATCTCGTTGCGGCGCTCTGCCGGTCCGATAAAGTCCGGGTTGGCTTCGTAATAAGCCAGCAGCTTTTCCTGATAAGCGGACAGGCGGAAGAAGTAGGTCTGCTCTTCGTTCCACTCGACAGGCGAGCCAAGCGGCTCGCGGCGCACGCCATCATCACCGACGGACGTTTCCTTTTCGTCGAAATAGGCTTCCTGACGCACGGAATACCAGCCGGAATAGCCACCGAGATAGATGTCGCCATTGGCGGCCATTTTTTCCCAAATTGCCTGGCTGGCGCGGTAATGACGCGGCTCTGTGGTGCGAATGAACTGGTCGTTCGAGCAACCGAGCTTGACGAGCATTTCCCTGAAAACCGCCGAATTGCGGTCGGCAAGTTCCTTGGGTGTAATTCCCAGCGTGTCGGCGTTCTGCTTCATCTTCAGGCCGTGCTCATCCGTACCGGTGAGGAAGAACACATCTTTGCCGTCCAGCCGCTGGAAGCGGGCTAGAACATCGGTGGCGATGTCGGTGTAGGCATGGCCGATATGCGGCCTGCCGTTCGGGTAGAAGATGGGCGTAGTGATATAAAACGTCTCGCGGGACATGGCGCGGCAACTCTCAGGAATGGCTGTTCGGATCGACTATTTTCAGCGCGCCGACGCGGGACCGGCGCAGGGCCAGCTTCACATTCGCCCGCTTTGCGGCTTGAGTGCGGTGTTGAGGCGGCTGATCATCGTCAATGCGTGCTGTTTCTGATCAAGATTATAGGTTGTTGTCTCGGTTATAGCTATCCGCGCCATATGCCAAGCGTCTGACAGCTTTTTTGCGCGATTTGTATCGCCTGATTGCGCGGCGTCGGCAGCAGCGTTGGCGAGAAGCTCCAGCGCGCGCCCATTGAACACATCAAGCTGGATCGCGCTGTCGCGCCCACTCACAGCTTCAGCCAGGCGTTGAGACGCCGCAATGTCTGCGGAGCCTGTCGCAAGAGCGTCGAGTGCCGTGGCAATTTCCACGCCGCCATATTGTTGCAGAATGATCGCGGTGCGCGCGCTGCCCTCCGATCGGCCCAGCAGAGCGTCGCTCACTCGCTCGTCGTCGGGCCACTGGTTCGCGCGAGTGAGCACCTCGGCGAGTTCTTTGTCATTCAGCGGAGCTAGCCGAATGACCTGACAGCGCGAGCGGATGGTCGGCAGCAGCGCGCCGGGCGAATGAGCAATAAGAATGAAGATGGTGCGCGATGGCGGCTCCTCAAGGTTTTTGAGCAGCGCGTTCGCGGCTGCGGCGCGCATATCGTCCGCCGGATCGATGATGACGACGCGGTACCCACCATTGCCGGAAGTGAGCGACAAAAAGCGACCGATGCGGCGGATTTCATCCACCGACAGCACGGTCTTGAAGCCCTTAGTCTTGTCGTTCGCCGGGCGCGTGAGATGTAACACGGAAGGATGCGCGCCGCTTGCAATCTGGCGGTAGATTGGCGAGTCGATAGGCACCGGCTCGAAGTTTATATCCGGCTCCGCGCCGCTGAGCAGGTGGCGCGCAAAAGCGAAGGCGAATGTCGCTTTGCCAATGCCCTGCGGCCCTGCCAGCACGATGGCGTGGGGCAGGCGCCCTGCCCTTTGCGCCGCCAGTAACATGTGCTGTGCATCGATGTGGCCGATCAGTTCCGGCGTCTCGGACGGCTCGGCAATGCCTTCCAGCAAATCGTGTTGTTCTGGTGCCAGCCGTTCCTCGCTCATGCCTGCACCTCATGCGCGGGTGCATAATGCTTTTCGAGCGCGGCAAACACGACTTCGGCAATGGCGAGTTCTACCGTTTCAGGATCCTGATCCGCGTCGATAACTTTGCAGCGCTGCGGTTCCTCGGCGGCAATATTGAGATAGGCTTGTCGCCGTTGCTCGTGAATAGCGATGGTTTCTTTCTCAAAGCGGTCGGCCCCCTCCCCTTCGGAACGGCGTGCAGCCGCGCGGTGCAGTCCGGTTTCGGCATCCAAGTCAAGGAACAGCGAAAGGTCCGGCATCATGCCGTTTATGGCGACGCGCTCAATGGAGGCCATCAAGCCTTTTTCGATGTTGCCGGTGACGCCCTGATAAACTCGTGACGAGTCAATGAAGCGGTCGCACAGTACGATCATGCCGGAGTTGATTGCGGGGCGAACGACCTGTTCGACATGGTCGGAGCGCGCGGCAGCGAACAGCAGCGCTTCCATTTCCGGGCCAAACTCCTCCGCCGCGCCTGAAAGCAGTACGTGGCGTACGGCCTCTGCGCCAGGCGAACCGCCGGGCTCGCGCGTGACCAGAATACGGTAGCCCTTCTGGCGCAGCTTTTCAGCCAAACGCTCGATCTGGGTGGATTTGCCTGCGCCCTCCCCGCCTTCAAAGGTTATGAAAAATCCTCGCGCCAATGCTCGTGTCCAAGATTTCAATGAAACCCTTACTTAGAGCAATTCACGCCTGGATAGAAGCTTTTGCGGAAAACGGGATTTTAACCCCTCATCCGCCTGCCGGCACCTTCTCCCTCAAGGGGAGAAGGAAGAAAGCCCACGTTGGCATCAACCTGCAACGCCGAAAAGTCAGAGCGGCGCTGCAATTATCCGCCTTCTCCCCTTGAGGGAGAAGGTGCCGGCAGGCGGATGAGGGGTAGTTAAAAATGCTACAGAAAATCGCGAAGCCAGCCGAAAGCGAGCTCTTGAGCCGCGCTGCGTGCGCGCTGACCGAGCGTACCCTTGCCAATGTCCTCAGCGGCAAACAGCGGCGTTTCCTGCGTCAATTGCTGGTCTACCCAGACCTTGAGCGAGCCAACCGGAGTTCCCTTGGCAATCGGTGCGGTTAGCGGTCCTTGATAGACCACACGCGCCAACACCTTGCCGCGGTTTTCTTGGGGCAAGAATATTGAAACGGCACCTTTGGCTTTCAGCTCCACCGAAGGTTTGTCGCCGCCAAAAACCTTGGCGTGGCCGACCACCGCATCCGCAGCAAACAACGGCGCACGTTCGAACGCCGTCATTCCCCACTCTACAATGCGGCGCGCTTCTTCCGCTCGTTCCTTGTCACTGGTGAGTCCGCCCAACGCGACGAACAAGCGACGGTCATTGCGTGCCGCCGAACCAACAAACGCATAACCGGATTCTTCAGTGAAGCCGGTGCCCAGACCATCGGCGCCGATGCCCATCGCAAGCAGCGGATTGCGATTGCGCTGGGTGATCTTGTTCCACGTAAATTCTGGCTGGCTGTAGTACTTGTAGAACTGCGGATAGTCGCGCCAAAGATGATTGGCGAGCGTGACTAGCTCGCGCATCGTGACCACCTGCCCCGGTGCTGGCAGGCCGGTGGAGTTTACGAAACGGGATTTTGTCATGCCAAGCGCCTGCGCGCGGCTGTTCATGCGTTCCGAAAAGGCGGCCTCCGATCCGGCCATGCCCTCCGCGATGATGATGCAGCCATCATTTGCGGACTGTACAATCACGCCCTGAATCAAATCTTCGAGCCGGACCTCTGAGTTCAGAGCGGCAAACATTGTCGAAGTGCGGGAAGGCGCTCCGCCGGTGCGCCACGCATATTCGCTGACCTTGTAGGTGTCGTTGAGATTTGCCTTGCCGCTGGTGATGGCGTCGAACACCACCTCCATCGTCATGAGCTTGGCGAGCGATGCTGGCGGCACAGGAGCGTCAGCGTTCTTGGCAATCAGAACCGTTCCGGAATCGGCATCTATCATGAATGCCTGTTGCGCCTTGGTTTCGAAAAGCTGGGCGTTAGCCGTGAGACAGAAAAGCAGCACAAACCCGAAGGCAAGCTGGCAAATATTGGCAATTCGCGGAAGGAAATGCACTTGCTTTAGCCGCGTGTCAGTTGCGAACGGTCATGGCGTCGTCAGCACCGAGCGACCATGCCGCTTCAAGCATGGCATCCGGCGTCGCTCGGCCATCGGCATAAAGATCGAGTTCGAACCAGCGCACGCCACGATCATCGACCGTCGATGATATTTCCGCGCGGCCATAAGCCGAAAGGGCTTTCTCCAGGCGGCGCGCTTCAGCCTCGTCCGCAAACGAACCAACCATTACATAGTCGCTCACGGGCGCGGTGTCCTGCTTCGCAAGCAGGCTGGCGAACGCTGGATTATCGCGCTTTGCCTCAGCCGGGGCGTATGACAGCGAAAGTGCGGCGACCGTGACCGGGGCAGCGTCAGGACGATAGCTTACGATTGGCCCTATTTCGGGAAGAACCAGTTGCGTAATTCCGGGCGCGCCAGTGTCGAACCCATCCATCGAAGCGCTCGCCACAAGAGGTTGCGACGGAACCGGCTGTTCTGCGTCGGAAAGCACGCCGGGGAATGGCGCTGACTGCGAATCCGAAGGAGTTGCGCCGTTCATTGCAACCATCACACCAGTTGGAAGGCCATCGGAAGGATCGGGCGCGTTCTTGCCGGGCCGGTAAGACGCCATCAGGAATTCATCATCCTGACCATCCAGCGGCGCACGGCCAACATACTCGACTTTAACGCTAGCGGTGCCAGAATGGACATAATCCAGCATTTCTGCGGCGCGGCGCGAAAGATCGATGATGCGGCCATTCGAATACGGCCCGCGATCGTTGATGCGCACGATGACGGAAGAACCATTCTTCGTGTTTGTAACGCGCGCATAGCTCGGCAGCGGCATCGTCGGATGCGCGGCCGTAAGATGCGTCATGTCATAAATTTCGCCATTGGCGGTCAGGCGACCATGGAAGGCATCGCCATACCATGAAGCCGCGCCGAGCTTGGTGTAGCTGCTCACTTCCTTGGGGTAATACCACTTGCCACGGATCTGGTAGGGCTTGCCGATCTGCTCGCGCCCTCCCCCGCGTTTCAGGCGTGAGCGCTCGGTGGAAACGCGCGGACTGGCCTTCACGCCATACTCTGCTTCGGAGAAATATTCCGTGGGCCGCTTCTTGGCGACAGCAGAGCGAACAGTGGTATCAGAGCTTGTGCAGGCCGCGAGCATCGCGACCGAAACCGACATCACAGCGATGACTGAGGCGTGGCTTAGCCGCGTCTTTTTAGGCATCGTTGGCGCATCCCCTGCGTCAATTCAATCGGATGGGACGAACGCCCCTGAGAACGCAGCCCCTCGATGCCGCTCGTCCTATTTAATCAGGATTAATTAGCGGCGGATTAATCGATTATGTCCGAAAATAGGCAAGAATGTGGCCAGAACAGCGAACGGCACCATCTGGTAGCGCCGATGAAGTTCCAACCTTAAATTTCGTTCATGTTTTGAACAGCTCAGAGTGCTGCCACAATTGAGGCAGAGCTATTCTCGCATTGGCATCGCCATGCACAGCGTCCTCGCCACAAAGGCGTTCCACTGACGCATTCCGCTGCCTCCATTTGCGCTTTGCTTTCTCGCTCACATCGTGGCGCGGGCTGATTGCGAACGTCTGTAAGGAGGACGAACCATGAAATCGAACCTTGGAATCCCATTTTTTGCTGCACTAGCTGTCGCTGCGACCGGTTATGTCGTTGTACCTGCCAACGCCGCGACACAAACCACACAGCAAATTTGCAGCGCGAAATATCAGGCGGCCAAAGCCGGAGGCTCGCTGAATGGTCAGAAATGGCCAGCGTTCTATTCCGATTGCGCGGCGAGTATCAAGGGAAGCGGCAACGCCGGCGCGGCAAGTTCGGCTCCTGCCAGCAGCAGTTCAAAAAGCGCGACCAAGGCGGCTAGTGCATCGACCGCTGGCACATCCGCCTCGCCTTCTGGCAACCATCAAACGACGCAACAGATATGTAGCTCCAGCTATCAGGCAGCCAAGGCAGCCGGAACTTTAGGCGGCCAGACCTGGCCCGCATATCTCTCGGCATGCAGCGATAAGATCAAACAGTATTCGGATACGAGCCAGCCGACGCCGCCAGAACCAACAATATCGAAATCGGCGACGAAATCGGTGATGCCTGTTGCGAACGGAAACGCATCGCCGGGCGAACTCGCTTTCCAGCAGCGGATTCACGAATGCGCATCCGAATGGCAACAGGAAAAGAGCAGCGGCACGCTTCCGAGCGGAGCAAAGTGGCCGCAATTCTGGAGCCAGTGCAACACCCAACTCAAAGCCAAAATGTAATAGGTGCGGGCTCTGTCTTTATCCGAGACGGAGCCCGCCTTTTGCACAAGCTCTGCGCTGAATGCCGTGCGGAACGGCAGAACAGGTTGACGCGGTAATCATGAAGGCTGTAAAGCCGCTGCCTGTGAGCCATTCGGTAGCAAATTGGGGGCAAACGGCGAAAAAAGCCGAATGCCAAAACCCACAAAAGGCTAGCGAATTCAAGGTTTGGAAGAGTGGCCGAGCGGTTTAAGGCACCGGTCTTGAAAACCGGCGTGGGTGCAAGCTCACCGTGGGTTCGAATCCCACCTCTTCCGCCATTTCGGAACAGAAATGGGCACTGATATTGTTGACGTTTTAGGCGCATCTGCGCCCGTCAACGCCTTGAGCAGCTCGTGTTTCGACCCGCTGATGTGAACTTCCCGCTCGCCGACCTCGACATGCTGCGCCAGCGCCCGCAGGTGTTCGCGCCGATAGCCACCGCCTGGGAGTCTCATTTTTTCCCTCGCCGAAGCAGCGAGCCGGCGGATGGTCGTCGGCGAAATCGCCTTCTCTCCCGCGTTCTTTAGCATCGCCTCGATGCGCTCGGCGTCGACCTGCGCCTGGTCGTGGATGCCGCGCAGGCCGGCCATGCGCTCGGCCAGGGCCGGCTCCTTGGGATCGAACGTGCCTGCCTCCACGCCGTCGTAAAGCCGCTTCAGGCAAATCTTGGTGTCCTCGATCCGCATCCGCAGTTCGGCGAGTTGCTCGCGGCGGCGAGCGCCGCGCTCCTTCCTGCGATCGAGAGCCTCCGCCAGAACCTCCTCCAGCCGGTCGGGCTGCAACAGCCTTTCCTCGATATGACGAGCGACGATGCCGTCCAGCTTGTCCATCGGGATCGAACGGCCGGAGCAGCCGGTCTCGCCCTGCCGGGCTTTGATGGAGCAGGCATAGTAGCGGTACTGCCCGCTCTTGCCGGTGCGGATCGTCATCGCGCCCCCGCACTTGGCGCAGTGGCAGATGCCGGTCAGCAGCGTCGGGCCGCTGGTGACGCGCGCCGGCGTGACCTTCTGGTTGCGATGACGCAGGAGCGCCTGCACCTTGTCGAAGGTCTCGCGGTCGACCAACGGCGGAACCTCGACGGTCACGACCTCGCTTTCCGGCTTCAGTTCCTTGGCCTTCGAGCGCTTGTTGAACTCGTGCTCGCCGATATAGGTGCGCCGCGTAAGGATGCGGTAGAGCTGGCCGATGCCCCAACGGCCACCGTGGCGCGTATAGATGTGGCGCTTGTTCAGGTAGTTGACGATGGCCTTCACGCCCATCGGCCCGGTCTCGCCGTCGCCCTGGACGGCCAGCCGGTAGATCATGCGGATCGTCTCCGAATGCAGCGGATCGATCTCCAGCTTCTTCTTGACCTTCGCGCCACGCTGCTCGGCCGCAACGACGCGATAGCCGATCGGCGGCTGCGCGCCGTTCCAGAAGCCCTGCCGCGCATTCTCCTTGAGCGCACGCAGGACGTGCTTGGCGTTCTCCTTCGACTGATACTCGTCGAACAGCGCCATGATCTGCCGCATCATGACGTGCATGGGGTCATCGCCCATCTCTTGCGTGATCGAGACAAGGCGCACGCCGTTCTTCGCCAGCTTCCTGACGTAGAACTCCAGCTCGAAGTGATCGCGGAAGAAGCGGCTGAACGAATGCACCACGACGATATCGAACGGAGAGGGCTTCGACGTGCCCGCTTCGATCATGCGCTGGAACTCCGGCCGGCGGTCGTTGGTGGCCGAGGCTCCGGCCTCCACGAACACGTCGACGAGCTGGTAGCCGCGCGAGGCGCAATACGCCTCGCCCTGCTTGCGCTGGTCGGGGATCGACACGTCGTGCTCGGCCTGCCGCGCCGTCGAGACGCGCAGGTAGAGAGCGGCGCGCAGCGCCACCGTTGCAGAGACGTGCTCCTCGGGGGAATGATGGACGTTCATGTCAGCCTCCCGCTGCTCTTGATCGTTTGCGGCTGTCTGGTCAGCGGCAGCTCCAGCACGACACGGTCGTAAAGGAGCTTCGGCGCGACCTTGCGCCCGTCCTTCTCGATACGGATGATGCCGAGCGCCACCATCTTCTTGAGGACCCGCGACAAATTCGGCATGGCCTTGCCGGTCATCTCGGCAAGCTCTTCAAGGGATTGCGGCTTGTGCTCGGCGATGACGTGCAGCAGCTCGCGATTGCCGGTCGTCAGAATGCCCGCGAACAATTCGGTGGAATCGAACCACACCTTCGGCTCGCCGGCAGCCGGCTTCTCCTCGCCGCGCGCGATGCGCAAGGTGCGGGCCTTCATCTCTTCATAGTCGGCAATGCCGGCCTTCAACGTCGCCATCGGCGCATCCTTCGCTCGTTTCCACTGTCATGCCGCCCAGCGGGACGGCAGGCACGAGCGCCGGCAAGGCCGGCTACGACACCGGAATCGGGAAGGTCGGAAGAAGGACCGCGGCCCGGATCGTGCATCTCGCGTGGGAAGTATTATTATCACAGAAGGATAATAATAGCAAGTCACCTTCGCCTCAGCAGGGGCCGAACAGTTCGTCGAAGAGATCGCCGAACCACGCCTCGAACACGTCCACCTCGGCAGCCGTGACCGGCACGCGGTCGGGCCAGTCGTCGGTGACGGTCCAGTTCTCGACATCGTGCTTTGGAGGCCGCCCGGGATGCGGCCATTGCTGGCGCATGTAGTCGCGCAGGGCTTCCTCGACATTGTCGGAGGCAGCCGGAGCGGCGCTGTTCTCGCCATCATGTTCGCGCGACCGGGTCATTCCGGCAGGATCGGCGAACCGAGGCGGAATCCGAATAGACGATTTTACGCTCGCCTACGCCCCGCTACGATTTTCGCAAAGGTCGCGGATAATACTTGCGACATGCTGCGCTGGCGCAGTCCGTCGTAGAAAGCCGGTCCGGCCAGAGCCGGAAGACGTTTCGCAATGAACCAAAGAAAGGCTTAGGGCTCCGCCCTCGCGCGGCCCAAGAAAACTCCCCGGCCTTTCGCGGCATAAACGGCCTCCTACCCGCAAGCGGGTCCCCTCCATTTATTCCACGGTGCCAAAGACTTTCCTTGCACCTTGCTTCCCCGGTCTCGCCGACGGGCAAGGGTTCAGGAGGGGCGCTTCGCTTCTCTGAACCCCAAAACCCGAAGGACAAAGACAATGACCAGCAACACCCAGGCTCCCCGCAATGTGATCTTCAATGCCGACTGCATCCAGGCGATGCGCTCTTTCGAGAGGGGATCGGTGGACTTCATTCTGACCGATCCGCCCTATCTCGTGAACTATCGCGACCGTGGCGGCAGGAAGGTTGCGAACGATGACAACGCCCGTTGGCTTCGCCCCGCGTTCAACCAGATGCACCGCGTTTTGAAGGATGGCGGTTTCGCGGTTTCGTTCTACGGCTGGAACAAGGTCGATTTGTTCATGGAAGCATGGAAGGCGGCAGGCTTCCGCGTCGTCGGCCATATCGTTTTCCGCAAGCGTTATGCGTCGTCGGCGAAGTTTCTGCGCTACCAGCACGAGCAGGCTTACTTGCTGGCGAAGGGCAATGTTTCCCTGCCCGAAAATCCCATCCCGGACGTGATCGACTTCCCTTATGCGGGAAACAAGCTGCATCCCACGCAAAAGCCCGTCGAAGCCCTGGCGCCGTTGATCGAGGCTTTCACGAAGCCCGGCGAGCTGGACACCCGTATTTACCTCGCGAGATTTCTGATTCCATGATTCGATCTGGCCTTCATGATTTGGAGGCGGGACGATGGAGCAGCGGTCGCTATTCGGGCTTTGGGAGCATCTTGAGAGGCTGAGCAAAATCGGCGATCCGCTGGAAGTTCTGGAGGCGGCGGTCGACTTCGAATATTTCCGCGGCTGGCTGACCGAAGGGCTGGGCTATGGCGACGGAACCAAGGGCGGCCGCCCTGCCTTCGATCCGGTGTCGATGTTCAAGGCGCTGATCCTTCAGGCCCAGCACAATCTGAGCGATGCCAGAATGGAGTTCATGATCCGGGACCGGCTGTCCTGGATGCGCTTCCTGGGCTTCGACCTCGGCGGTCCGACACCCGACGAGAACACGATCCGGCTGTTCCGTAACAAACTGACCGAGACGGGCACGTTGAAGCGAGTGATGAAGGCGTTCGACTGGCAACTCCAGAAGAAGGGCTACATCCCGATGTCAGGCCAGATCATCGACGCATCTCTGGTGCCAGCGCCGAAGCAGCGGAATACGGATGCGGAGAAGGAAGCCATCAAAGCCGGCAAGACGGCGAACGAAATCTGGCCGAACGAGCCGAACAAGGCGGCCCAGAAAGACACCGATGCGCGCTGGACGCTCAAGATCGGTGGCAAGATCCGGTATCGGCCGGACGGCACGCCGCTGCCTCAAATCGCGTTGCCGGTCTTCGGCTACAAATCCCACATCGCCATCGACAGGCGCTTCGGCTTCATCCGGGAGAGCGCGGTGACTTCGGCCGCACAGGCGGATGGCCGGATGCTGCCGCGATTGGTGACGACGGACAACACTTCCTCCGAGGTCTGGGCCGACAGCGCGTATCGGTCGCAGAAGAACGAGAAATGGCTGGCTTCAAGGATGCTGGTCAGCCGCATCCATCGTCGCAAGCCGGCAGGCAAGCCGATGCCGCAGAATATCGCACGGGCCAATGCCGCAAAATCGTCGATCCGTGCCCATGTCGAACACGTCTTCGCCCACCAGAAAAACCGCTTCGGCCTGTTCATCCGCACCATTGGCCTAGCGCGGGCCGAGGCGAAACTCACTCTGGCCAACATCGCCTACAACTTCGACAAGTTGATCTTCCATGAACGGGCAGGAACCTTGGGCTGAATCCGTCTGGCGTCGGAAAAGCAGCCCGGTATCGGCCGCCATGACGCCCTTCGACGATCAAAGGCGGCATCCTCAACCGACCGCCAACCCCCAATCTGGCTTCAAACCCGGCCGCCGGCTCAGTCTGCGGGGGTTAATGCGGGTGTCTAGCTTGTGCTGGACCCGTTCAGCGGTAGCGGCTCCACACTGGCAGCGGCGCAGCAGCTCGACCGCGACTGGATCGGCATCGAACTGGACAGCAGGCACCACCAGACGGCCAGCCGGCGGCTTGCATCCATGCAGCAGCGCGAACGGGCGGCCGCATAGGTCGCCCCTGTCCCCCAACATATGCGCCCATCCGAGCGGCGGGCGCTTCACCCCACATCCACACGAAAGGGCACAATATGCGCTGGATTGTTACGGTTGACCATCATGGCGGTTGCATCGGCTTGGGAGAGGACGCCAACGGCGTTCCCGCCCGTGGCGCCCCTGAACAGGGCGACGCGCTGCCGATGGAGTTCCGGCTATACGAAGCGAGCGGCAATCTGCTTTTCGAGGGCCGTTGCGGCGACATTGACGCGGATTGGTGGCATGGCTTCGAGCCGCTGATTTACCTATGGCAGCCGTTCCGATGCCGCCGCCTGTCCTATCGGCGCGCGGGAACGGATGAGCCGTGGCGCTGGCTGCGACCGTAAATCCCGCATCAATCAAAGCATCGCCGCCGCCGATCCTCATCGGATCGGCGGCCGTCGCGCGTCCCAAGGCCGCGCGAAAAACGCGCTCGCCGGACACGTCCGGCTCGCAGTCCCTTCGGGACCATCGACAGGAATGTGCCGTGCGGCGAAATCGCCGCACTCTCGTTCGCGCCTCAGTCCGTCTTTTCCGTATCTCGCGCATGCGGCCGCTTGAGCATGTCGGAAGCCTCCACGCCCAGCACCTTCGCGATCCTGTCGACGACATCGATGCCAGCGGCGTAAACGCTCCGTTCGAGCGCGCTCACATAGGTCCGATCGATGTCCGCACGATGAGCGAGTTCCTCCTGCGACAGCCCTTGCGCCTGCCGCAGCTTTTTCAGATTCGTTGCAAATGCTTCCCGTATGTCCATTCACGGGAATGCATGGCCTTGTAGAGTATTTTGCCACGGAGTATTCTCGACAGCCTTAGAGCAGCCGAAAGGCCCGTTCCCGTGGTTCGATGTGCGGTAAATCCCGAACTGGACGCGCGTCAAGCGCAGCGGGCGCTGCGCTGTCCGTCCGGTTTCCACAAAACAATCATCGTCGCGTCGGCGTTCGGTCGACAGAATTGTTGCAACCGTCATGCTGGTTGCAACTACAGGACGATGACGACATTCCGCGTTTCTTCGATGCCACACGCCAAACTACTATTGCGCCTGCGGCCGTGTAAGTATTTGTAAACCACGCGGCCTGGCCGTGAGGGGCATTTCAATGAGCAAGCCCACATTCGAGGACAGCCCGCCGCTGACCGATCGCGTCAACGCTTACGACGAGGCCCATTTCGCGACCTATCTGCGCCTGCTCGACGCGGCAGAGGAAGGCGCCGACTGGCGCGAGGTGGTCGAGATCGTGTTCGGCCTCGACGTGTCGGCCGATCCCGAGCGCGCCAGGCGCATCCATGACAGCCATCTCGCCCGCGCCCGCTGGATGACTGAGACCGGCTATCGCCACCTTCTCGAACCGCGCATGCAGTGACGACGGGCCGGCGCTCGCCGTTTCCATGGGCAGCCGGCGAAGGATCGCCATGCCCATTATGTGGCTACAGCCGAATCCTGCCCGGCCCATACTCGGTCCAGCCCGAAGTCTGTAATCGGGTGGGAGGTAGCGTCATGGAGCCGCTGGACGACTGGAGATCGCCGCAATTCGAGCAGGAACTGGCCCGCCTCGACCGGGGCGGCGTCACCTTCGAGTTTCTTCGCCGCAACAGGCGATACCGGCAGGAATACGCAGCGGCGCTGGAAAGGATGGCCTCCGGCGGCGCGGACAAGGGCGAGACGATAGCGCGCCTGTCCAGCCGCTGGGGGTTGGTCTTTCCCGGCGGACCCCTCTGCATCCGCCTCGACAGCGCAACCCTTATGGTTGCCGAAGCTCTTTCCAGCCACGGTCATCGTCACGATTCCGCCCGAAGGCTTCGCGGCCGGTCCGCTGATCGACCCGGAAAGGCTTGCCGTCGTCGCCGAACGGACTGACGATGGACTGCACGCCCTGGTCGCCGATGATGGCGGCGAACATAGCCTCTGGATTCCGTACCGGGGTTTGCTTCTCGGCACGGCCATTCTGATCCCGCGCGACAGGTACTTCCTGTGGCGCGTGCGCAGCGCCGTGCGCCTGCACCTCAAGCTGGATGGAAAGCCGTCGCGCGGCTGGCCGCGCGAGCAGCGCCTGACACCGTTCCAGCTCCATCGCGCCTCGCTGATGCTGCGCGCCTGGGACGGTGTCGAATCCGGCGCACCCCGCCGGCATGTCGCCGGCGTCATTCTCAACGAGGACGTCGAGGCGATGCGCGCTATCGACTGGCACAACGCACCGGAGCGTCGGCGGCTTAGCCGCCTTCTCAAGGCCGCCCGCGAGACGATCGAGGGCGGCTATCTGCGCTGGCTCGCGCCACGGAAAGGCCGCTGATGCCACCTCCGAAGCGGGGACACTTCCCCTAGAGAGTCCGCTTTTTGTCTCTCCGTTGGACCGCAGCTTTTTCGCCATCGTCGCCTCCAACACGCCGCCCTTACGGCGGCCGCGACGGAGGCCCAACATGCAGAACAAGGACGACGGCGACTGGCCGCGCTTCGTGCGAACGCCGGAGGCCGCAAGGCTCCTCGACCTTTCCCCGCGAACGCTCGAAAAGCACCGCTGCGACGGCACCGGGCCGGTCTACCACAAGCTCGGCGGGCGCGTGGTCTACACGGTCGCCGACCTGCATGCCTGGATCGACGCCTGTGCGCGCCAGTCCACCTCCGAGCCGTTGGCGCCTGCCGGCGCCGACACGGCGCGCTGATCGTCTCGGCCGGCCTGCCATGACAGCGCCCCGCACCGATGACGACAGGCAGCTTTCGCTTTTCCAGGCGCGCTCCGGCGGGATCGCTCCCCGCGACGCGCAGGATCTCATGTCCTGGCCATTCTTCTCGCTCGCCAAATCCCGCCGCGTCACGCCGATCGACTTCCGCATGGGCGATGTGTCGATCCGCGTCGAGGCAACCGCCGAGCACGGCATGGCGACCATATGGGACGCCGACATCCTCATCTGGGCCGCGTCGCAGATCGTTGACGCGCGCGACAAAGGGCTCCGCACATCGCGCCTGATGGCGGCGACGCCCTACGAAATCCTGACCTTCATCGGTCGCGACGATTCCGCGCGCAGCTACGCCCGGCTGAAGGCCGCGCTCGACCGGCTGCAATCCACGACCGTCGCGACCTCGATCCGCCAGCCGTCCGAGCGCCGCCGGCACCGCTTCTCCTGGATCAACGAATGGAAGGAGCGCCAGGACGACGCCGGCCAGCCACGCGGCATCGAGCTGATCCTGCCCGACTGGTTCTATTCGGGCGTCCTCAATGACCAACTGATCCTGACCATCGGCCGGGAGTATTTCGGGCTGAAGGGCGGCATCGAACGCTGGCTTTACCGTCTCGTGCGCAAGCACGGCGGCCGCCAGCGATGGGGCTGGAGCTTCGATCTCGAACATCTGCATCTGAAGTCCGGCAGCCTCTCGCCGCTCAAGCATTTCGCCTACGACCTGCGCGCCATCGTCCGGCGCCAGCCGCTGCCAGGCTACCAGCTCGCGATCGTCACCGATCCCGATGGCCGCGTCCGCCTGACCTTCCAACCGAACCCGACCGACCCGCCCACGGCCCGCAAGCCGCGCCGGCGCATGGCCGGACTGTGAGCAAGCTTTGGATGCGACCGTGCCATCAGGGACCGCCATTCCCGTGCCAGCCGGGACCGGGACTCCCGTGCCAGCCGGGACCAGGGCCGTTGTAACCCTCTGGCCACATTGGCGGAATCCGGCCCCTTCTAACTCTATACCTAACATAGCATCCTTCGGATGCTTCCTAACGCACCCCTGCGAGGCGCGGATTTGTGGACGTTGCGGGGTCCAGAAGCGCGAACACCGGAGCCGGCCGGGGACCGATCTTCCCGTTAAAGCCGCGACTGCTTTCCCCTTGATCGGAGATTGGCGTGCCGATCCGGCAGCCCGTCCATGCGCCGCGACGCCCCACGCATGGAGGCCGAGGCCATGAAGACGGGCGAGCACCTTGAAGCCATCGTATCCGCGACCACGCTCGTCGAGCTGACGTGGCGCGAGAAGCGGATCGAGCATTGGCTTCGCTTCGGCCGGCCGGCCGGCGAACAGCGGCTCGACCGCCATCGCCGCGTTGCCGGCTTCCCGCCTGGCAGCGTCTTCGCCTTCGTCCGATGGGCGGGCAACGAGCACGGTACGGTCATCTCGCGCATCGACATCGTGCGCGCCGTCGCAGCCGGCGAGCCGTATCAAACGCTGCCTTTCGTCCGGCCCGGCGGCGAGATTCTCCTGCGCATCACCGGCTGGCCGAAGGTCGAGATGGTGTTGCGCGCCATCGACGCGATCGAGGCGCTCGACATCGATCCCGCCGACGTCTGCCCCGACCACTGGCGGCACGTCCATCACCGTCTCAGCGTCAACGAGCCGTTCCGCGCCTATTCGGCCGGACAACATCGCGCATGGCTGCGCCGCCGCGAGATGCTGCCATGACTGCGCGCCGCCTGACGATCCTGTCCATGCTCGCGGGAACGGCGCTGGTCGTCCTGCCAGCGTTCGGCAAGCCCGATATCCGCATCATCTGGAATGCGTCTGCCAGCGTGCCGGTTGGCCTCTATCGGATCGTTCCGGCTGACCGGATCGAGGTGACGGACCTCGCCGTTGTGATGCCGCCCGACGAACTGGCCGGCTTCCTCGACGAACGCGGCTACCTGCCGCGCGGCGTGCCGCTCATCAAGCGCGTGCTGGCGCTCGGCGGAACCACTGTCTGCCGCTCCGGCAGCGCAGTCATCGCCTACGGTGCGACCTACGCAGAAGCACGCGCGCGGGACACGCGCGGCCGCCCGCTGCCCGTCTGGCACGGCTGCCGGCGGCTCGCTGACGGCGAAGCCTTCTTCATGAACTGGGACAGTCCTGACAGCTTCGACAGCCGCTATTTCGGGCCGCTTCCCCTCTCGACCGTGGTCGGCCGGGCGATCCCGCTCTGGACCGACGAGGACGGCGCCGGCCGCTTCGAATGGCGCGCCCAAACACAATCAAAGGCGCACTGACCATGCGCTTCCCCAACCAACCAGAAGGAGACTGACGATGCCCGCCAATATCTTTGAACCCACCGCCAACGGTTATGCCGGCCGCGCCCGGCACTTCGGCATCGACGAGGCGATCGTCCTCGTCGCGACCGAGCCGAGCGACATTGAGAACGCGCCGAACTATCGCATCCACCTCGACGACGAGAACGGCCCCGACGTTGGCGGCGCGTGGAAACGTGTCGGCGAACGCGCCGGAAACTACATTGCCCTGGAGATCGACAGCCCGCTCTTTCCCGAACTGTTCCGTCCGGCGCTGTTCCAGGCCGATGACGATGGGCGCACCTGGCGGCTGGTCTGGAAACGGCTACGGCCGCGCGAAGACCGGGACTGACCGATGTCTTTTCCGGTCACCCTTTGGTTCGCGGGAAAGCCGTCTCACCCTTTCGTCCCGCTCGTCGACCGGACGGCCGGCGCGCGCAGCGAAGGTCAGGGGCGGCCATCGGCCGGCGCTTGCGCCTTGCCCTTGACCGAAGCGAGCACGCTGGCAGGCTGGCGTCGTTGCGGAGACAGGATGGCATCGCGTTGCGCCGTGCTGCTGCTGGCCGCCGCGCTCGCCGGCTGCGCCGGAACGGGTAGCGCGGTCGCACGATCCGCGCCGACCGAAAGCCCGGCTGCCGCCGATCCCTATGCCCCGCACATCGCCGAGGCGGCGAAACGCTTCGCCATTCCCGCGCGCTGGGCGGGTCGGTCGGCGGGATCCTCGCGGAAGTCGCGCGCCCGGATCCCCCACGCGCATACCGCCGCCGAGACCAGCGCCACGACCGCCGCGGTACCGAACATGAGGGTCAGGCCGCCGGCGTCAGGCGGACTTCGCGGCGTCGACCATCGGCCCCGGAACCAGGCGATCGAACTCCGCAATGTACACGGCGGGCCGCGCCTGAACCGGAACGCCGGGCGCCGCGTCGACGCGAGCGTGAATCAGTGCCCCGAAGACCGCGATGCCCGTCGCGGTGCCGAGCGGGAACGCCGTGTTCGCCAGCCCCGTCGCCGTGCCGTGCAGACGGCTGGGCGTCACAGCCATCGCGATGTCCATGATGTGCGGCATCGACAGGCCCGAGCCCACGCCGATCACGATCAGCGGTCCGATGAGCGACGTCCACGACGCGTCGGGTCCGCACGACAGCGCCGCCCAGCCCAGCCCGACGGTGATCAACAGCATCGACAGCGAGAGCGTCGCCGACAGCGACGTCGCCTTCGCCAGGGGAATGGACGGTCCGGCCGCGAGAATCATCGGGATCGCCAGGAAGAGCAGCATCGCACCGGTCTGCACCGGGCTGAAGCCTTCGGCGCCGCTGAGCCAGAAGATCAGGAACGGGAAGATCCCGAAGCTGAAGACCCTGATCGCGAAGCTGATGAAGATGACGGCCGAGAACGTCGGGATGCGGAAGAGCGCCAGGTCGACCATCGCCGAGTCGCCCAGCGATCGCTGCCGGACCAGCGCCGCTGTGCCGGCCGCGACCGCGACGACGGCCGGGACCACCACTCGCACCGACGTCCACCCGTGGTCGGGTCCCGAGAGCAGCGCGAGGTTCGCTCCGAAGAACAGTGCGGTGATCAGCACCGTCGACAGCACGTCGACACGACCGGTAGTGCGCACCGCCTCGCCGTGGTGCGAACTGATCAGCGCCAGCGACGCGACCACCACGAACACGCCGATGGGCAGGTTGATCGCGAAGATCCATCGCCATCCCCGGCCTCCACCAGCAGCCCGCCCACCAGCGGTCCCAGCGCCGCGGCCCCGGCCCCGCACGCCATGAAGACCCCGACCGCGCGGGTCCGGCCGCGCGCATCACTGTGGGCGTCGGACAGCAGCGCGAGACAGGTGCCGAAGACCGCCGCGCCGACGCCCTGGGCCGCCCGGCCGCCGATCAGCGCGGCGTCGTTCCAGGCGAGCGCGCAGAGCAGGGAACTGGCCGCGAACAGCACGTGTCCCGCGATGAAGATCTCACGACGGCCCAGCCGGTCGGACACGGCGCCGACGGTCAACAGCAACAACGCGAAGGCCAGCACGTAGGCGTTGATGACCCACTGCGCGGCTTCCAGCCCGGACCCGAAGTCGGCGGCGATGCTCGGCAGCGCGACGTTGACGATGCTGATGTCGAGAGTCATCACGACGGCGGAGAGGCCGACGACCGCGGTGACCCACGCTCTGCGCGGAGACCTCGGGTCGTCGTCGCTCAGCGGTGCTTGCGCGGCTTCCACTTCGCCTGTCGTGCTGGAATTTTCGGAATTCGAAGACATGCCCACACCTAACGCTAATGAGTGTCATTATCGTTAGGTGACCGTACACGGGCCACCAGGACACGGAAGGGCGCAGCCCGCAGAGCGCGGACGGCCAGACCGGCGTCGGGGGCCTGCCATGCTCGGGGGGAGCCTAGGAGACTCCACTGACTCGCTCCGCGCGCCGGCTCCTCGAATCGCGTGGAGCCATAGAAAAAGCAGTCGCCCCGACGAAGAGCGTGTCGGGGCGACTGCTTTTTTGTGGAGCCTAGGAGATTCGAACTCCTGACATCCGCCTTGCAAAGGCGGCGCTCTACCAACTGAGCTAAGGCCCCGTGACGAGGGAGGGGGGCGAAGGTGAGTGGGCCTAGGAGGACTTGAACCTCCGACCTCTTCGTTATGAGCGAAGCGCTCTAACCGCCTGAGCTATAGGCCCGTCGAACCGAGTTGAAACATTACCCGCACGCCACCTCTGAAACAACCAAAACGGCTGTTCAGAAAGCTAATCGAGGTCGGCGAGAGTGACTTCGACGCCGCCGACCAGCATCGGCACACAGGTTGTAGATGATAGGCGCCAATGGTGGCCAGCGCAGTCAAGCAGAATCACATCGATCGCGCCGAGCACCGGCTAACCGAAGACGTTGCCCGACCGAGACGCCGCCCGAACGTGACGTGCCGTGGGCGGTCATCAGCGTGCACGAACGAAGCTGTTCAGACTGCGCCCAGACCCCCATCCCGTCCAGCACGATGTACAGCACGCGCCACGGCAATCATCCACATGAAGAAACCAGCACCACGGACACCACGAGCTAGAGCTTGAAGGTCGCTCCACGGGTCGATGTGACGCATTTTCATCGCGTCGCGGACGGCGCCCGGCGCGACGCGTTCGGCGGCCGCTCGGGGGGCCGTCCCGGATGCCGACGGTGCCGGCGCGGCGGCCAGCCACCGTCGGGGGCCTGCGTGCGCACACTGGTCGGCGCGCCCACGTGGTCCGGATCTTGCAGTCGAGGACTGGGCGATCCCGCGGGACGTCCTCGCGCTCGACGCCCGTGGTCTTCGCGTCCACTGCACGGCCCACCGGCGTGTCCCGGCGCGGAACGCGCGCCACGACGTCGGGTGGCACCGGGAGCTGGCGGCCCACCGTCGGGTCCGGCGAGCCCGAGCCGCCGGGGGTGTTCCGACGGCCGGCATCATCTCGGTAGGACGGTTACCCGCTCCGCCAGTGCTGACGCGTGTGCTCACGTGAAGCTCCTCTACTCGCTGCCCTACTGAGCCGCGTCGTCGTCCTGCGCCGTCTCGGTGTCCACCTCGTCGGCGTTGCGTGCGATCGCCGAGCAGAGTAGTCACCCTCGCCCAGGTTCATCAGGCGGACACCCTTGGTCTGGCGCCCAGCCTTACGCACCTGCTTGGCCGCGGTCCGGATCACTCCACCACCGGAGGTGATCGCGTACAGCTCATCTCGTCGTCGACGATGATCGCGCCCACCAGGTTGCCGCGCCGCGCGGTCGTACTGGATGGTGAGCACGCCCTTACCACCGCGGCCCTGCACCGGGTAGTCGTCCATCGACGTACGCTTGGCATATCCGCCCGACGTCGCGACCAACAGGTACGTGTCCGTCGTACTACCACGTTGAGCGAGAGCAGCTCGTCGTCGACGTTGAACCGCATGCCCTGCACACCGGAGGTCGGCCCGGCCCATCGGCCGCAGCGCCTCGTCGGTCGCCGAGAACCGGATCGACTGGCCCTCTTGCGACGACCAGCAGCAGATCGTCGTCGGCCGAGCACAGCACCGCGCCGACCAGTTCGTCCTCGTCGCGCAGGTTGATCGCCGACGATGCCGCCGGAACGATTCGAGTCGAAGTCGTCCAGCGCGACTTCTTCACCAGACCGCGCTTGGTGGCGAGCACCAGATACGGCGCATCCTCGTAACACTTGATCTGGATGACCTGCGCGATCCGCTCGTCCGGCTGGAACGCCAGCAGGTTCGCCACGTGCTGGCCACGCGCGGTGCGGTTGGCCTCAGGCAGCTCGTACGCCTTTGCCCGGTAGACCCGGCCCTTGGTGGTGAAGAACAGCAACCAGTCATGCGTCGAGCTGACGAAGAAGTGCTGGACGATGTCGTCCTGCTTGAGGCCGGCACCCTGCACGCCCTTGCCGCCGCGCTTCTGGCTGCGGTACAGGTCGGTCTTGGTGCGCTTGGCATAGCCGGTCTCGGTGATCGTGACCACGACATCCTCGCGCGCGATCAGATCCTCGTCGGTGACATCGCCGTCGGCCGCGACGATCTTCGTCCGCCGGTCATCGCCATACTTGTCGACGACCTCGTTGAGCTCGTCGCGGACGATCGCGCGCTGCCGCTCGGGCTTGGCGAGAATGTCCTTCAGATCGGCGATCTCGAGCTCGATCTCGGCCAGCTCATCGATGATCTTCTGCCGCTCCAGCGCCGACAGGCGACGCAACTGCATATCGAGGATCGCGTCGCCTGGATCTCATCGATGTCGAGCAGCTGCATCAAGCCCTCGCGCGCGGCCTCGGTGTCGGCCGACGCACCGGATCAACGCGATCACCTCGTCGAGCACGTCGAGTGCCTTGACGAGGCCACGCAGGATATGGGCGCGCTCCTCGGCCTTGCGCAGCCGATACTGGGTCCGCCGGACGATGACCTCGATCTGATGCGTGACGTACAAGCGGATCATCTGGTCGAGCCGCAACGTACGCGGAACCCCGTCGACGATCGACAGCATGTTGGCACCGAAGCTCGTCTGCAACTGGCTGTGCTTGTACAGGTTGTTCAGCACGACCTTGGCGACGGCGTCACGCCGCAGCGTGATGACGATCCGCATGCCGGCGCGGTCGGACGAATCGTCCTCGATCTTCGAAATACCGGCGATCTTGCCGTCGCTGCACCTGCTCGGCGATCGACTGAAATCAGATTGTCCGGGTTGACCTGGTACGGGCAGCTCGGTGATGACGATGGTCGTCGAACCGCTTTGCTCCTCCTCGACCGAGACCACTCCGCGCATCCGGATCGAGCCGCGACCAGTGCGTTAGGCGTCCTGGATGCCCTGGATGCCGACGATGAGCGCGCGGTCGGGAAGTCCGGACCCTTGACGCGCTCCATCACGCCTCAAGCGTCTACTCCTCGTCGGCCTCCGGATTGTCCAGAGCCCAGAAGATCGCCTTCGGCGACCTCACCGCAGATTGTGCGGCGGGATGTTGGTGGCCATACCGACCGCGATACCCGCCGGAGCCGTTGACCAGCAGGTTCGGGAACCGACTCGGCAGGACCGTCGGCTCCGACGTCTTACCGTCGTAGTTCGGGACGAAATCGACGGTCTCCTCATCGATATCCCGCAACATCTCCATCGCCAACGGCGTGAGACGGGCACTCGGTGTAGCGCATCGCCGCCGCGCCGGTCGTTGCCGCGCGAACCGAAGTTGCCCTGACCGTCGATCAGCGGATAGCGCAGCGACCACGGCTGGGCCAGGCGCACGAGAGTGTCGTAGATCGCCGAGTCGCCGTGCGGGTGATAGTTACCCATCGTCGTCGGCGACCGGCTTGCGCGCACTTCACGTAGCCGCGGTCGGGACGGTAACCCGTTGTCGTACATCGCGTAGAGAATCCGACGATGCACCGGCTTGAGACCGTCACGCACCTCGGGCAGCGCACGCCCGACGATCACGCTCATCGCGTAGTCGATGTAGCTGTTCTGCATCTCCTGCTGGATGTCAACAGGCTCGATCCGGTCGCCGCCCTCTGGAGGCAAGGTCGTTTCGGTCATGAGTTATACGGTCTAATCGGAGGGGGTGGCGGTTAAACATCAAGGAAGCGAACATCTTTGGCGTTGCGCGTGATGAAGCTACGGCGAGCTTCGACGTCTTCGCCCATCAGAATCGAGAACAGCTCGTCGGCCGCCGCGGCATCGTCGAGCGTCACCAGACGCAGCATTCGGGTCGCCGGGTCCATCGTCGTCTCCCACAGTTCCTTGGCGTTCATCTCGCCAAGACCCTTGTAGCGCTGGATGCCGTCGTCCTTGTTGATCTTCTTGCCGTCGCCACGGCCTCGAGCAGCGCGTCCCGCTCGCGGTCGCGAGTAGGCGAACTCGGGCGGCTGCCCTTGCTGCCACTTGAGCTTGTACAGCGGCGGCTGCGCGAGATACACGTGACCGTGCTCGATGAGCGGGCGCATGAACCGGAACAGCAAGGTCAGCAGCAACGTCGCGATGTGCTGGCCGTCGACGTCGGCGTCGGCCATCAGCACGATCTTGTGGTACCGCAGCTTGGCGATGTCGAACTCGTCGTGGATGCCGGTGCCGAACGCGGTGATGATCGACTGCACCTCGGTGTTCTTGAGTACCCGGTCGATCCGCGCCTTCTCGACGTTGATGATCTTGCCGCGGA
>JASGJA010000017.1:0-320605 GCA_049840935.1 Mesorhizobium sp. | reverse complement strand
GGTGACCACGGTAACGAATGGGAAAATCGCTCCCTCTGCGGTGCGCTCCGCTTCACGCAGCCGGGAAGACCAGGAGTTTCTGCCGGCTGCGTTGGAACTTCTTGAGACCCCTCCATCGCCGGTCAGAATGACAATGATTCTGTTTGTGGCCGTTTTGACGGTCTCCGCCATAGCCTGGATGTATCTCGGGAAGTTCGACATAGTGGCGAGCGCGCAGGGGAAGGTCCAACCTGCGGGACGGGTCAAGATCATCCAATCGGTCGTCCTGGGAAAACTGGTTTCTGCACCAGTTCCGAACGGCAGTGTTATCGAGGCAGGCGATGTCGTCGCCAGACTTGACGATACCGAAGTTGCTGCAGAACAGAAGTCCGCGGCACTCGGACTGGAGTTGTGGCAGGCAGAGAAAATCCGCAGGCAGGCATTTTTGGATATGCTCAATATTCTGCCACGCTCAGGACCCTGGTCTCCGCTTCCGGAGAACGCGAAAGCCCAGCCTGACTTTCCCCTCGGAATAGCGCGAGAAACAGCAAGCCGCGAAAGACACATTTTTCAGGTGGATCACAGGGAGCTTGTTTCGACGCTTGTAGGGCTCTTGGCGCAGCGGGCGCAGCATTTGGCAGAGAGGGTAGGACTAGCGCGGGCAATTGATGCGAGAAAGGCACTTGTTGACACGCTGAAAGAACGTGTGGGTATGCGCACCACTCTTGCAGAAACACGGACAGGCAGCAGGGCAAGTGTAATCGACGCAATCGAAGTGAGACAGAAAGAGGAAGTCGAGCTTGCCGAACTGCAGGGGCGTTTGCAGGAGGCTGGCGCAGCCATTCTCGTAACGGACAAGGAGGCCACAAAATCTATCGAAGCCGTTATCGCCGAACAGTTGCGGCGGCTGGCAGAAGCAGACCGTCCGATTGATGAATTGCAGCAGTTGTTAATCAAGGCCCAAAGTCGCCGAAATCTCACGGAGATCAGGAGCCCAATTGATGGAACCGTTCAGGCATCAGCCTTGACAACGCCGGGACAGGTAGTCGAGCCGGGAGTTGAGCTTATGCGGATGGTTTCGCGAGACGCTGACCTTGAGATCGAAGCTTACTTGCCAAATCGGGACATAGGCTTCGTAGCGGTTGGGCAGTCGGCGGTAATCAAGGTGGAAGCGTTTCCATTTACGCGTTATGGCACAATTCCGGCGAAGGTGATGCGGGTCAGCACGGACGCAATTCTGGAACTCGATGCAAAGGAGATTGAACAGTCGGCTTCAAAAGAACTGCAGTCCATCGTGCCAATTGGAAACGCACAGCGCGTTCAAAATCTGGTGTTTCCAATCACCGTCCGCCCACTGCTGACGCAACTGGATGTCGACGGTCAGATGGTTCCGATTTCAGCGGGCATGTCGGTTACCGTCGAAATTAAGACGGGCGAACGGAGGATACTGGAATATCTGTTTTCTCCGATTGCCGAAGTAAGTTCCTAGGCGATGAATGAACGTTGATCAGCCATTGTGAGCGACCTGAACCTGGGTCGCGATCATATATGCTATGCGGAGCGCATACGAAGTCGCAGTGATGCGCGAGCATACTCCCGATGGCGCCAGCCTCGGTTTGTCCTATAATTCAAACGTCTTCGAACGCGTCTAAGCCTCGATGATGGAAATTCCACGGTTGCCCAAGCGGATCGTGGCATCGCTTGCCGCGGGCAGCACGGTTTCGGCGAAATGATCAATGACGAAGAGCGTGCCGACATCGGTTTGCACTTCATATTCGACATGGCCGCCGAGGTAGGCGGAATGCAGGATACGCCCGACCAATCCCTCGCCCTTGCCGGCCTTGAGCGAAACCGCGCCGGGCCTGACGGCGAGCTTCGCCGCGCCGGGCTTCGCACTGGTCGACTGCACGCGGTGCTCGATACCGCCGACGCGAATGCGGGCCTCCCCTGAAGCGGTATCGATAACCTCGCACGGGACGACATTCGCCTCGCCCATGAAATCGGCGATAAAGGCGGACGCCGGTGCCTCATAGAGGTCGCGGGGGGCGCCGGACTGCGCGATCTGGCCTTCCTTCATAACGACGATGCGGTCGGAGACGGCGAGCGCCTCATCCTGGTCATGGGTGACATAGACGGCGGTGAAGCCCAGTCTTTGCTGCAGATCGCGGATGTCGGTCCGCACCTTACGCCGCAGGCGAGCGTCAAGATTGGAAAGCGGCTCGTCGAGCAGGAGGACCTGCGGCTCCAGCACGAGCGCGCGGGCGACGGCGACGCGCTGCTGCTGGCCGCCGGACAATTCGGCCGGAAGCCGCTGGCCCATTCCCGCGAGGCCGACCAGCGCCAATCCCTCTTCAGCCTTCTCCAGCGCCTCCTTGCGGGAAAGGCCGGGAAGATTCGAGTTCGTAGGCCACGTTGGCGGCGGCGCTCATATGCGGGAACAGGGCGTAGGACTGGAAAACCATCGACACATCGCGCTCGTTGGCGGGCAGCATGGTTACGTCCTTGCCGCCGATCATGATCCTCCCCGATGTGGGGTGTTCGAGCCCGGCGAGCATCCTGAGCGTGGTGGTCTTGCCGCAGCCCGACGGACCGAGCAGGGTCACCAGCGTTCCGGGCTCGATGGTGAACGAAAGGTCAGGGATAGCCGTGAAGCTGGAGAAAGTTTTGCGAACATTCTGGAAGACGACAGAACCGGCTTTGCTGCTGATCATGCGGATTTCTCCTGGCTAAAAGGAACGGAGGGGGTATTGACGCTGGTGACGCGATTTTCCCGGCGCAGGCGCCGTTCGCCGACCAGAAGCTGAAAGATGGAGATGACGGTGAGCATCACGACGATCAGCATCGAGGAATAGGCGATGGCGACGCCGTACTCGCCGTTCTCCACCAGGCCGACGATATAGGCGGTCGCCATATTGTATTCAGCGCTGACGAGAAAAATGACGGCGCTGATGGAGGTGATCGCCCGTACAAAGGAATAGACCAGCGCGGCTGTGATCGCCGGTCGCAGCAGCGGAAGGATGACCTTCCGCACGGTGCGGAAGCTGTCGGCCCTGAGCGTCAGCGACGCCTCGTCGAGGCTCTTGTCGAGTTGGCTCATCGCCGCGATGCCGCCGCGCACGCCGACCGGCATGTTGCGGAAGACGAAGCACAGGATGAGGATGAGCGCCGAGCCGGTCATTTCGAGCGGCGGTAGATTGAAGGCCATCACATAGCTGATGCCGATGACCGTCCCGGGCACGGCGAAGCTCATCATCAACGCGAACTCGAAGGCGTTCTTGCCGGTGAATTTCTGACGTACGATGATATAAGCCGACAGGAGCCCGACCATGGCGGTGAGAGGCGCGGCTATCAGCGCGATCTCCATCGTCGTCCAGAACGAGTTCCAGGCCACGCCGGTCCATTCGATCCCGTTGTTGAAGCTGATCGAAAAAGCGGTGGTGTAATGGTCGAGCGTCAGGGAATTGTCCAAGCCCCAAAGCTTCACGAAGCCGCCAGCCAGGATCATGCCGTAGATCACGAGCGTGAAGGCTATCCACGGAATGACGGTGGCGTGGACGGCTATTGAGACGCCTTTGGGCAGGGCGGCGTGCGCGCCGCTGTCGCCCTTTCCGGTGACCGTTGCGAAGCTCTTTCCCGAAAGCCAGAAGCGCTGGGCGAGGAAGGCCGATAGAGTGAAGACAAGCAGGATAATGGCGAGCACGGCGGCGCGCGACGGATCGTTCTGCGCGCCGACGACGGCGAAGAATATCTCCGTCGACAGCACGCCATGGCTGCCGCCGAGCACCAGCGGATTGCCGAAATCGGCCATGCTTTCGATGAAACCTATGAGGAAGGCGTTGGCAAGGCCCGGCGCCATGAGCGGCAGGGAGACTGTTGAAAGGTGCGCCAGCGGTCGGCGCGCAGCGTCTGCGAGGCCTCCTCCATGGATGGACTTACGCCTTCGACGACGCCGATCAGCACCAGGAACGCGATGGGCGTGAAGGAAAGCACCTGGGCGATCCAGATGCCGGCGAGACCATAGAGCCAGCGGCCGGGTTCGACGCCGAATGCGGAAGCAACGAACTGGGTGACCACGCCGGCGCGGCCAAACAGCAGGGTCAGCGCGAGGCCGATGACGAAGGGCGGCGTGATGATCGGCAGGATCGTCAGCAGGCGCAGCCCCTTCTTGTAGGGGAAGTGCGTACGGGTCGCGAGTAGCGCGAAGGCGAGGCCGAGAAACGTCGAGGCGAGCCCCGTCATGATCGCCAGCCAAAGCGTGCGCCAAGCCACGCCGCAGCGTTCGCCACCGACAAGGCAACTCAGGCTCCATATGGAGGGGTCCTGCATGTTGCGGATGAAACCGTCCGGATTGAACGAACCGTCGGGGTTCTGCACCGCGCCGACGAACATGCTAAAAATGGGATAGAGGACGAAAACGGTGACGAGGAGGATCAGGACCGCGATCGCGCTCACGACGAAGACGTCGCCCCTCATGACGCCGCGCTCGGCTAGCCCGAACGAAAGCAGAAGCACGAAGACGAAGGCGGAGAGTACGGCGCCGGCCCCCATCGAGGGTTGACCGTCAGCGAGGAGACCGAACAATTTCTCGCTGATCGTCCATGTCCAGCCCGTGAAGCCAATCGCCAGTCCCTGAAGGGCGAGATAGAGGATGCCGGCCCCGCCCGCGACCGCCAGCAGAGCCCCTCGGCGCTCCGGGTCCTTCGTCGCTCGGGCGATGACCGCCAAAACAAGCAAAGCAGGGATGGCGACGAGCCAGCATCGCCCATAAGAAACGATCTGAAGAAGGCCGGGCGCCTTTTCAGCAGAAGACAGGAAGCCGGAGAGCCACCGGAAGCTGTAGAAGCCGCCCTCGATCCTGTACCAGGGCACGAGCGTGAGAGCGATCAGCCCCAGAACGAGGACGATATCGAGTTTGCGATTGACACGTGCCATGGCGAACCTCGCTTTTCAGTCGGTGGCGTGGGGAAGATGGCGTGGGGAAAATGGCGCGCGCCGCTAAGGCGCGCACCACCCCGAAGGTCGTAGCTATTGCGCGTTGGCGCCGATTTCGTCGGTCCAGCGCTTCAGCAACTGGCTGCGCGTCTCGGCAGCACCCCAGCGCGCCCCGTCATAGTCGAACGTCTTGCCCACGGTCATGTTCTTGACCGCCGTAGGCACCTGGGCCTTGGTGTTGGAGGGCATGCTGTACATCTTGGCGTCGTTCGCCATCGACTGGGCTTCCGGCGACAGCACCCATTCGACCCATTGTTCCGCCTCGGCTTTGTGCCGTGCGCCCTTCACGACGCCGACCGCGGCGACCTGGAAGGCCGTTCCTTCGCAAGGCGAAACGCTCTTCAGCGGAAAGCCTTCGTCGATCAGTGCCAGGATGTCGTGCGAGAAGGCGATCGCGATCCCGGTCTCACCCCGCGCGGCCGCCTTGACCGGAGCAGAGCCCGACTTCGGATAGGAAGAGACGTTCTCGTTCAACTTCTTGAGATAGTCGAAGGCGGCGTCCTCGCCCATAAGCTGTACGATCGTGGCGAGCGCGAAATAGGCTGTGCCAGCCGAATTCGGGTTTGCGACCTGCACTTCGCCCTTGTATTCCGGCTTGGCGAGGTCGGCCCAGCAGGCAGGCGGCTCCAGCCCCTTGGCCTTCAGGATATTCTCGTTGTAGGCGAAACCGATGACACTGCTTTCCGTGGCGATTGACCGGTTCTGGGTAATCTCCGCCTGATGCTGCGCCCAGGGAACAGGTCGCCGAGCTGCGGCGACACGTATTCCGTCAGGATGCCTTCCTGCGAAGCCTGCACGTAGGTGTCGCCCGAGCCGCCCCACCATACGTCGGATTTCGGGTTGCGCGCTTCCGCCTTGAGGCGGGCGAAGGCCTCCCCCGCAGAAAGGCGCACGGCATTGACCTTGACGCCGGTTTTCTCGGTGAATTTCTTCACCAGCAGTTCGCACCATTTGACATCCGGGCTGCAAACCAGATTGAGTTCCTGCGCCTCGGCGGCAGTTGAGACGGCCGCGGCGCTGGCCAGGCATGCGGCGAACGCCGCGATTTTCAAGCTAGGCATTTTCTCCTCCAGAGTTGATGAGTTCAGGCGGCGTTGCGGCCGTCTCCTTCGACGGCGACCTGCCAGTCGCGCGTGAATACGATGCGCCGGAAATCGTCCTTGCAGACGTGATTGCGGACCATGCGCAGCAGACTTGCCGCCAAGCCGTCGCCTTGCGGCGCACCGGCGGCGTCGAGCGCGGCGTCGAGAAGGCGGCGCTCTCGCTGCGGCATTTCCAGCCGAAAGGCCGCGTTGTGGCGCGCGATGTAGAGCAACTCGGCCAGCCACAGGGCGGGAACATCCTCGAACGCCGCCGCTTTGCCCACCGTCAACGCGGGATTTGCCTCCTTGATTACATCCGCCAGCGTCATGCGCCGGATTGCCGCCTGCGTCTCGGGCGTCCACTCTCTGGCGATGAAGCGATGGCGGGCCACTTCACGCAGATGCCGCATGGCGAAAGTGTCAAAATCCTGCGCGTCGAGCAGGTCGCCGGCGTCGAGGCCGGAGCGTTGGGTTTCGATCCGGTAGGCGCGGAGGATTGCAGGGTCGAGCGCGAGTCCGGGGAACTCGCACCGTTTCCAGCAAGGCGCCCGCCTTGTCGAGCGACAAAAGGCGATAGCCGCCCGGATAGCCCGCAGTCGAAGGCACGGCGACGTTGGTCAGGCCGTGGTGGCGCGTGACGTTGTCGATATGCAGGTGGCCGCTGAAATGCAGTCCCAGCCCCGCCTCAGCCAGGGGGTCGGTGGTCGCCCGATTCGGTGTGCGACGCACGAAGATGGTCTGTCCGAACAGGCGACGTTCGTCCTCGAACGTGCCGTCGAAGGGATCGACCGCCGGATAGTGCGCAAAGGAGATTAGCCGCTTGCCGCGCTGCTTTGCCCTTTTTGAGGCGTCGGCGATCCACTTGACCAGATAGGGGCGATGCTTGACGAGGGCATTGTAGCCGGCATCGGTGCTGTCGTCGAATTCTTCCGCCGCGGAGGCGAAGGCGTCGCCGTCGCGCGGCGCAAAGACATTGGCGTCGATCGACAGCAGCCAGACGTCCTCGACCGGCTCCACCAGATAGGAAGCGTCGATGAAGCGGCGGACATGACGTCCGTCTGGCGACGCCAAAGTATATGTTCGGTCCTCCAGCGCGTCGGAGGCGCCGAAAGGCGTTTCCCAATGCAGGTCGCCTGCTCTTCGAAAGAAGCCGAGATCGCGCGGAAGACCGTCCTCATAGGAACGGCAGCACATCGCCGGATTGAAGACGATGCGGTCGCCGTCATCCGGCTTCGCGCCCGACACGCAGAAGCTGGAACCGTCGGCCAGCAGGAAATCGCGATCCAGGCTGCGGCCGGAATAGCCGTAGACGTCATGGTTGCCGACCGTGGAATAGAAACGCATACCGAAGCGTTCGGCATAGCTGCGCATCAGGGCCAGGGAAGCGGCTACGCTCCCATCCTGTCCGTCATCGGAATAGTCGCCGACCAGGATGACATGACGAACGCCGCGTGAAGCGATGTCGTCGAGCACGCCGCGAAAAGTTTGCTCGCTCTCATTGTAAAGCCGCGTCGACTGCAACGTGTCGGCCAGCGTGCGCAATTCCATGCTGCCCGGCAGGCGCGTGGCCTCTATCCGGTCAAGTCGATAAGAGCCGCGTACGTCATGCAGATGTGGATCCGCGATGATGGCGAAAAGATGCTGCATCCTTCCATTCCTCCCATCGCGGCTTTTAGATGGAAATCTACAATTGTCAATCATAATGTAGATAATCTTCACATCGACGTGCAAAGGTGACAAAACGGTCGGGCGTGTCTAAGCAATCTTAATGGCCCCGTAACAGGAACGATCTCTTGCCGCCCTCGAGCCCCTCCATACTGGAACGAATGCGCGAAGCGCTCGCCGGTCTTTCGCCAGCCGAGCGGCGTGTCGCCGAGATGATCCTCAGCCGCCCCCATGCGGTTCGATGAGTTGGTCGATCACTGAAATGTCGAAGCTGGCGAAGGCCAGCGACCCGTCCGTTATTCGCCTGTGCCGGCGCATGGGCTGCAACGGATTCCCGTCGCTGAAACTCGAGCTGGCGCAGGCGCTTGCTGCCGTGCAGAAGACGCCACGTCAGCAGGACGCTGGCCGAGGGCGACGATCCGGTCGCCCCGATCATGAACGACATATTGGAACGCAGTGAAGAGGCGCTGCGCAATGCGCATGCCGACATGAACCCGGAGGCCGTGGCGGAAGCGGCGAACAGGATCGTAAGGGCGCGGCGCATCGGAATTTACGGGCTCGGACTGTCCGGCTTCCTGGCGATGGAGGCGCAATACCGGCTCTCCCTGCTGGGACTGGCAGCCGTGGCCCATTCGGATCCGGTGGTCCAAGGGTCGACCGCTCCCCTCCTAGGGGAGAGCGATGTTGTGCTCGCCCTCTCTTTTTCGGGTCTAACGCAGTACCTCGTCGAAACTAATCGCTCTCGCGAAAAGTTCCGGCGCCCAGGTCGTGTCGTTGTCGCCGAGCGGCTCACCGGTCGCCAATCTCGCCGACGTCAACATCGCGCTCAACGCCTACCGCAAATCGGACAGTTTCCTGGCCGCGCCCACGGCGCGGATCGCCTTACATATGGTTCTTGACGTGCTCTGCATCGCAATTGTCGAACGACTTCACGCATCGTGAGCCAAGACGGACCAACAGCTATTCAACGAACTCGCAGTCGAGGGCCGACCGCTTACACATGGGCAAGTCGGGGTGAGGCACAGAAAGGCAGCCGCCTTAATGGACGGCTTTAAGGATCGGCGTTGCTGTAAGCTGATGTCCGACAAGGCGGCGCGTTCCTGACTAGTGCCTACAAACTACAGATGGGCCTCAACTTCGCGGCAGATATTACGCAGGAAGACTCCTCCAAGCGTTTTCCCATTGCTCGGCATAGGACCAGGCGACTCCAGGAAATTTTTCCACCCAATTGCTGTCCTTGCCTTTTTCGCGTGCAGCGGTCTGGGCGCGGACGAACTCAGCATCAATGCCCGCATTGATCTGTGCCTGAGTTAAAATGAAATATCGATTGGGCGCGTCCTGCGGGACAAAGGCAAGTACGTAAAAGAGACATTCTTTTTCCAGTTTCTTTCGCACCGCCCAGAAATTCTTCTTGTACAACCCTTTCACATCGATGACGAATGCCTTTCCTGCGGGACTGTAGACCATCAGATCGGCGTTAGGATGGTTGCCCATGGTAAGTGCGACCTCGTAACCTCGCTTGCAGAGCTCACTTGCCACGGCGAACTGGGATGCCCATTGGGTTTGATGCGATGAGCGGCGCTTCTTCTCAATAGATTTAGCCATGCAAGCGTGTAACACGATTCGAACATTACCTAACGGCAGGAACTGCGCTCGTAGCCTCCGAAGGGCAGCCTCTAAAGCACGCGAGCTTCAATAAAACGATCGAGTAGAAGGGCTACTACGCTCTTCCATCGTTGTCACTGGTTATGTCTTGGGCCAGAGCGCTGCATGCCAGTTGTCCGCCGCCCACAGGTCGTGCCGCAACTGATAAGGTAACGATATAACTTCCGGAAGAGAGGGTCTGGCCGAAGATCCAAGCTGCCCCACGCGCAAATCAGGATGCTTGCAGCCCTTGGGTAAAGCTGTGCAATGACTGGACTTGTCACCCCGACATACACAGCTTGGTCTGATCGGAAGGAGCGATAGTATTGTCGTATAAGATATATAGCGCCATGTCGCGGCCCGATCAGCATATCGGGGAGCTTGTCGACTGGGAGGCGCGGGTCCCAAGCCTTCACCGGCGCTCGCACATTTCCGGTGTATTCAAACGAGGCGACGAACAGCTCGATCCCGCCGAGGCGCCGACAGTGTTGCGCATCAACGAACCGGCTCCAGCTACCCAACATGCTTTTACCTCATCAGGCGGAATTCACGTGATCCGCAGAGCGTTGCGCGATCTGTTCGAGGAGATGGACCCTGGTACCCATCAATTCCTCCCGATCACAGTTACCGACAGGAAAGGACAGGCATTCGGTGAATGGTACATCCTGAACGTCCAATACCGGCAGGATACTGCTTATGACGATCCTGCGGACGTGAAGAATGAGGGGGGTCGTAGCATGGCATGGTTGCAGGATCGCAGCATGACTGTCGATCCATCGAGGCAATCCGGTGTCAATCTCTGGCGCGAAACCCGGTTTCCATCCGTCTGCGTCATCTCTGACCGGCTGCATGACGAATTGAAGCGTCGCGGCATGAAATTCTTCAAGACGATCAAACTCAACAATCGAGCCGATTAGGGGCTGCTCCATGACATCTCGTGTGCAAATGCAGCATGTCCTCCGCGTTGCAGTCTGGGAGGCCTTCGAGTTCGAAATTGCAACGTGGACCAATGGCGCCTTCGAGCTTAACGGCGCCTACAATCTCGTGCCGACAGCCAACAACGTCGGCGACGCTGCGGCGAGCCACATGCTCCTTCATAACGGCTCCCACCCCAAATATGACGCGGCGCTGAGAGATTTTCTCGGACAAATAGAGAACAGTGCCCTATCAGACGCCGAGAAAGGCGCGATGTTTCGCGGCGTCCTCAGCCACTTTCGCTTCGCGCTTGATCCCGACGCGGATAATTGAGCGATTTGATCATGCGGGGGTAGGGCGCTGAAAGATCAGAGTGGCGGTTTCTTCAACCGATGCAACGTGTGCCTCGGCATCATAGTTGCCAGCCAGTAGCTTCGGGTCATTCGTCACAACAAGCAGCTCGTTCCAACAATGCACAGATCGCCTCTGTACCCGGCTCCTTATGGTTCTGCCGCGCACACCTGCCTCATCAAGGCTTTTTGCCCAGAATTTCAAAGTCAAATTCTGATTGGTTTTTAGGGAACATTACGGCTGCATATTCAGAGCCTTGAGTGGCGAGCGGTCTCTTGGTCAGCTAACCAATAGCTTAATCATCCAGCAACTCTCCCGGCCTGACTTCCAGAAACGCTGCGAGTTTGTCGACTAATGTGATGAAAGGATTTCGCGCCCCGCGCTCCAAATCGCTTATGTATGTCCTGTGAATACTCGCCTCATGTGCGAAAGCTTCCTGCGACAGGCCCTCTTTCCTGACGCAGGCGCCGCAGATTCCTCGCAAGGCGCATCCTGATGTCCACGGGCTGACCATCGAAGCCCGCATACGATCGGTCTACAGACGATCAGAGACATTCCGCTTGACTTCAAGGTCAAAGGAAGCGCTTTGCAGTGTCACTGATCGTCTGCCGAGCAGTGCATTCCAGCAGCTCAGGCGGATCAGCGAAACGGAGGTCAAAGCTAATGATCCCTGAGGTTATCGAAATCGGCACGGCTGCCCCAACGCCGGAACCTTTTGCCACCACTGCCGACGATCTCGCCGAAATGCAGTTTCGCTACATCAGGTTCGGACCGAATGGAGCCTGGGCCCAAAAAGCGATTGAGGAGCAGGCGCTTTTCCTCGGACACAGAGAAGTCCCGCACGAACTGGCCATGACCCGTGATCGCGAGACGATCGCGGCGCATCTGCGGGCTCGCGGCAAGACTGCGGGAAAGGCAAGCGACTTTGCCAGTGAAATACTGGACTTCCACGGCGCCGGTCCGGACACGGTCTGGATCACGTTTCATAATGGCCGGCTCTACTGGACGATAGCGGACGAGCAGGTGACCTGGCTTGGTGAGGATGCTCCTTATGGCGCCAGAAGACGTGAGGCGAAGTTTGCCTGGCGCGACACCGATCTTTCAGGGCGGGTCATTGTCCAGGAAGAACTGAGCAGCCTTCTGACCCGGGTTTCGGCCTACCGGCAAACGATCTGCGGTATTGCAGACCCTGACTATTTGCGGCGCAAGCTGGCAGGGCAGGGTGAGCCGGCCATAGAAGCTGCGCGC
This sequence comes from Mesorhizobium sp., assembly GCA_049840935.1. Taxonomy (GTDB): domain Bacteria; phylum Pseudomonadota; class Alphaproteobacteria; order Rhizobiales; family Rhizobiaceae; genus Mesorhizobium_G. The sequence goes on along the minus strand of JASGJA010000017.1, from coordinate 308,729 downwards.
AGCGCACTCCAGGCACTGTCGCAAAGCGTGATCAAACTGGTGACGCGGTTGCACCAGGATGATTTCGAAACACTGGTCGGCCTGCTGTTCGAAAGGCAGGGTTATCACCGCGTCTCGCGCCTTGGCGGAACCATGAAGGATATAGACATAGTGGTGGAGCAGCCGTTTACGAACCAGAAGGTACTGGTGCAGGTCAAATCACGGGCAACGCAAGCTGTGCTCGACGATTATGTCGAACGCTTCGAAGCGCGACCGGACTTTTCACGAATGGTGTTCGCAGTCCATTCAGCGGCTCCAAATATTTCAGCCAAAGGCAGGGCGGATGTCGAAATCTGGGACGCCCCGAAACTGGCCGCAGCCGTCATCCGCGCCGGTCTGGTCGAATGGCTGATGGCACGCGCTGCCTGAACTGATTCACCGGCGGCAGCGGTCGGGCTGTCAGACCTGAACATAGCAGCTGGTGTTGCCCTGAAGTCTTCCCACCAATCGATCATTTGTGTCATTGAATCGACCTGATCACCGTGCTGGCCGTCTGGAAACGCGAGTACCTCATCCATGAAAGCGTTGAGCATTGGATTTGGTGGCCCACGCAGAAACAACCGTCCCGCCTCGAATGTCGTATTTCAAGTGATGCGCTGTTGTTTATCTACATCCGGGCGCGAGTGTGTCGTCACGTGAAAAATCTTCGGACCGCTTCCGCCGCTCGGCGGCACTACGCAGATTGCCAACTTCGATTTTCTATGACGCCTGGATTTTCGGCGACGATGAACGAGCGTCCTGAGCGCGAAGCTGGATCTCTATTGATTTAACCTGCGGGAGCGATCTCCTGTACCCGCTGCTGGGAAAGATCGTCGAAGTCAAGACCTGTATCTGCATGACGGACTGACTTGCCGGTGTAGGTCATAAATCGGCGGATGATAGTGTCGCAGTACCGAGGATCCAGTTCGATAAGGCGAGCCTTGCGCTTTGTCTTTTCTGCCGCAATCGCGGTCGTTCCGCTACCCGCAAAGCAGTCTATGACTATGTCGCCGCGCTTGCTGACGTCTCTAATGGCATCTACCACCAGAACTGTGGGTTTGACCGTCGGATGCCAGTCAAGCTCTTCGGCTCGATCGCGTTTAAAGGTGTTGGCGCCAGCATAGTTCCAAACGTTGGTCCGATATCTGCCGCTCTCACCCAGCCCAAAATTATTAGTGTGTTTTTCATTGCCCTTCTTCAGAACATAGAAAAGCTCGTGCTGGCTGCGATAGAAAGCGCCCATGCCAGCATTCGTCTTGTTCCAGACGATGAGGTTTTTCATCTCGAGCCTCGCACGCTTGCGCGCAAGCGAAAGCTCATCGAGATGGCGCCAGTCCATCGCCCAGAAATGAATGGAGCCGTTGATTGAATAGTCGGCTACCTGCGTCATCGCCGAAGCCAGCAAATCGACGAACTCGTCCTCATCCAGCTCACCTGCTGCCATGACGAACTCGCGATGTGTCTTGGCTCCAAGTCCCGAGACATGACCTTCGATCGGTACGTTATAGGGAGGGTCAACGAAGCTCATGCGCGCGCGTTCATCACCCATGAGCCGCGCGTAGACCGCCGTTTCCTGTGCATCACCGCAGATCAGTCGATGGTCGCCCAGAACCCATAAGTCGCCCTGACGGGTAACAACCACTTCCTCGTTTTCTGGCACCTCGTCAGCCGGATCGATCTTCGAGATCGGATCACCGGTAATCAAGTCAATTCGGCCCGTGTCGAAACCGGTAATCTCTAGCGGATAGTCGGCGACCAAACTCTCGATGTTCTGGAACTCGATACGTAATATATCGTCGTCCCAACCACTCAGCTCGGCCAATCGATTATCTGCAATAACGTAGGCTTTGCGATCTGCCTCCGTCATGTGATCAACGCGGACCGCGGGCACATCCGGCAGGCCACATTCTATTGCGGCCATAAACTTCCCGTGGCCGGCAATGATTGTACCATCTCCGTCGACGAGGATCGGCGTCACCATGCCGAAGCGCCGGATCGAAGCTGCAATCTGGCTGATCTGCTTCTTCGAATGGGTTCGAGCGTTGTTCTGGTATGGCTTCAGCGTTCCGACAGGCACATAACGTATCTTCAACTCAATCGTCTTCGCCATCGTCGCCCCCTGTATTCGCTGCAGGCAAATCGTTGGCGGCGAGCGCCCCAGTCGAGGTATGCGAATTGCCGTGCAAGGTCTTGGGTCTCGGCGGTTGGACTGCCTGCATGCCCAGTGCAAAGCGTGCCGAGTCCCTGAAATAGGTTGCCGCTTCAATGTCCTCTTCAAGTTGAGCGCGATTATCGAGGTCCAACTCTTCATTCAACCTGCGCTTCAAGCGCACCAATCTCGCTTCGTAATACCGTAACCTGTCTCGCCACTTTTGATCGTCAATTGCCCGCTCTAGCCGCTTGTGCTGATCGCCAAATAGCGGGTCAAAGCAAGACACCTCTCCGTCTTCGATGATGATCATGTCGGGGTCGGGACCATCGGCTGGATCCCACGGGGTTCCAGGCGGAAGGCGGTTCTTCCTCGCAGTCATGACGTCCTTATATGCAATCGCATCCTGCAAGAACTCTTCGCGGCGGGCGCTAACGACAGCTCCAGCCTCATTGGTCATTCGCAGAAAACCTTCAGCCGGTACTTCGCCCGACATCACTTGCTGGAAATGGCGTTCAGCAGCCCATTCGGTCCGAGATTGAATTACCTTCTTGCCCGCTCTTCACCAGCTCCACACGGGCGCTGGCAAAGGCGGCCAATGCTTCAGCGAAAGAGCTGAACTGGTTTATTGCTGCCTTCTTTGGGCGGCCATTGGGATTGGGCGAACTGGAGCCCCTTGCAAATGTGCCATTGGAGTTGCGCTTCACCGGCTTGGTCGACATATGGTCGCCTCCTTGGTCAGGTCCATCGGCCGCACAAGTTGCGGTCGACTGTCAGGCTGCGACCAAGCCTGCCAAATACGCGCCTACTGGCACCGCATCGGAATGCGCAATCGCAACCGTTAGACTGAAACCGGCGACTGGCGTCACCTCATGGTTAGAGGCTTCGCTGTTCCTAGTTGCCATCGCCGAGACGAACAACTTAGGGGTCCTGCCAATATACTTGAGCTCATAAAGAGCAACACGAAGTCATCAACATCACGGATAACATGATGGCCGAACGGTGCACGAGTCAATAAGAAAAGTGTCGCCTGCTTCCACGTACGGACCACGCACTCTCTGCCGCCTGACTCAATAGGCAAACATAATAGGTGCCTTTGACCTGTTATCGACCTGTTATTGACCTGTTTCCAACCTGTTTTGGAGCGTGCGTATGCGAAGATGCAATACGCACGCTCTGACCGTGAAGCGCGCAATTCTGGGCATTTTCGTCTGCTTCCTGACAATCCGAAGGCGCAAACGACTGGCTTCGCTGCGGAAATAACAGGAAAAACAGGAGAAAACGCCTATCTTGGCACAGAGACAGGTTCGCTCCGGACTGCAAACACCACCATTTTCCTTTAAATCTACGGCTTCCATGGCGGGTATCCAAACGGTTATCCGTATCGTCTTGAAAGTAGGCGCAAGCCATCAACCGCGAGTCGTTACGTTGGGCGGATTCGGCCGAAACTTCTCGGTTTTGCGACTTTTCGAAAAGTGAGCGGTAATTGCGTCGACATTTCCGACGCTTACAAAAGCACCCAAACGTTCGGTGTAGTCGGCAAAATAAATAAAAATAGATTTCAGTCAGTTGCGCTGGATTTCGCAGGATATGAATCAACGCTGCCTAAACAACAGACATCCCCGCTTGAAATTCGCCAAGTGGTTGGCCCTACTGTTGCGCTCATAAAATTTACAACAGAGCCGGCCACGAGCCGAACCTTCCGGGAAACCAAAGTTTAATCTGCAGCTACAGACGGCGAAGAACAGATCACCTTTTCACCAGGAACGCCTCATCCACTGGTATCTGCATGGCAGTGACGAGGTGGTTGGTTTGCGCCGCCATACCGATCACCGCGAGCAGTTCGGAATACTGGGCGTCGCTCATGCCGCGCGCTCGCGCGGCGGCGGTGTGGGAATGGATGCAGTAGGAGCAACTGTTGGCGGTCGAGACGGCAATGTAGATCATTTCGCGCGTCAGCGGGTCCAACGCGCCATCGGCTACCATCACGGCCTTCAGTGATTCCCATGTCCGCTTCAGCAGAGGCGGGTCATTGGCCAGCCCGCGCCAGAAATTATTTATGAAGTCGGATTTGCGGGTCGCGCGGACATCGTCGAAGACGGCCTTTACTGCAGGCTCTGCTTCGGCCTCTTCGTCGGTCCATAGTTTCACAGTTGCCATGCTTTTCTCCTTGCGCCGCTTAGTGAACGGCAGCGTACATAATCTTTTCTTCGGTCGACTCGGTCGGCGAGAATTCCTCGACTATCCGCCCTTGGCGGCAGACGAGAATGCGATCCGAAAGGTTCATAATCTCCGGCAGATAGGATGAGATTACGACAACCGCCAGCCCCTCGTCGGCAAGCCGATTGATGATCTGGTGGATCTCGGCGATGGCGCCTACGTCGACGCCGCGTGTCGGCTCGTCGAAGATCACGACGCGCGGTTTCTGCACCAGTCCCTTGCCGATCACGACTTTCTGCTGGTTACCGCCGGAAAGCTCCACGACGCGCGCATTATCGTTGATGGCTCGGATCGAGAGGGTGCTCGTCCATTCCGCAGAAAGGTCGCGCATCTCCTTCAGGCTGACTACGCTGCTCTTTTCACGACCGGCGGCCAGCAGGCCGGAGAACAGATTCTCGGCGATCGACATCGTCTCGAAGAAGCCTTCGCTCTTGCGGTCTTCCGTGACGTAGACGACACCGTCCTTCACCGCCTCGCGCGGCACGTAGTAGCGGACAGGCCTGTCGTCGAGCTCGATCGTGCCGCCCCGCAGGAAGTCGCGCTTGTAGATACCGGAGACCACCTTGAAGGTTTCCGTTCGGCCGGAACCGATAAGCCCGAAGACGCCGGTGATCTGTCCTTCGAAGATCGAGAAGGAGTTGTTGCGCACGACGTTGCTCATCGAAACATCCTGCGCCGAAAGCACCTTCTTGCCCGGCTTGCGCAGCTGTGTCTCGTCGCGCGGGCGATATAGTTCGGCAGAGAGCGTACGGCCTACCATGGCCGCTATGATATTCTCGCGATTGAAGTCGCTTGCCGGGCCGCTCGCCACCAACTCGCCGTCCCGCAGCACGGTTATCCGGTCGGAAAGTAGAAGCGCCTCCTCCAGCGCGTGACTGATGAAAACGATTGAAACGCCCCTCGCTTTCAGGCGGCGCACCAAAGCGAAGAAATGGCGTTTCTCTTCCGGCGTCAGTGTCGCCGTAGGCTCGTCGAAGATGATGATCTCGGCGTTGTGGTGGACAGCGCGGGCGATCTCTACCATTTGCCGCTTCGCGGCCCCCAACGTCTCAACCATTGCCGTAGGGTCGACCTGAAAATTGAGCGATTGCAGGAACTGCTGGGCCGAGATGTAGATGCCGCGCAGACGGTTGAGGAAACTCTCCGAGCCCAGATAGAGGTTCTGCGCCACCGTCATCGACGGCACAAGGCTAGTTTCCTGGAACACCATGGCGATGCCAGCCTGCAGCGCGTCGTACGGGCTGGCGTAGACAATCTCTCTGCCACGATGGAACATCTTACCCGACGTGATGTCCACGACGCCAGCGATCATCTTCGTCAAAGTCGATTTTCCGGCACCGTTCTCGCCGAGCAACGCATGGATTTCGCCCTTGCGCAGATCAAAGTCGACGTTACGCACAGCGGGAACGCCGCGATAGGCCTTGGTAACCCCTTCAAGTCTGACGATGACGTCGCTTTCTGGATACTGCGCCATGATTACAACTCCCCCGTGTCGAGCGCGAGAACGCAGTCGCCGCCTCTTGAGGCGACGAACAGGTTTTCCCCCATCTCGACGACGCTGCATGTTCCGTGGCGCGTACCGTTCGCGCGGCTGTGCAGGCTGAAAAGCGGGTTCAACCCTGCGTCGAGACGCACAGCCATGCCATAGGACCGGCTCGGCGACCATGGCTTGTGAATGCCCATCGTTTTAATACCGCCGCACTGCAATGGTTCGAGGAAACTGCGATTGGAGGACATAGCCGGTGCGATCCAGAACTGGCTTGGCACGGTGTCGATCATGTCTTCCAGATACCCAGTTTCTTGAAGAACGAATTCGATCAGCCTGTTACGCGGCGCGAAGATAGCAAGCCACGCACCGCCGTCGAACGTCCGAGAAAGCCTCGCCGGATAGCCCGGGAGCTTGCTAGCGACCGTCGATACATGGCCGGAGGCATCGATGCGCACCAGCCTGTGGCGCCAGCTCTCGCTCACGACAACGCCGCCTTGCGCAGGCAGCAGCCCGTAGGGAAAAGCCAGTCCATCGGCTGCCTGACTAAAGCCGCCCCCAGTCTCGCGCTTCCATATGCTGCCCGAAGAGCCGTGACGCATCAAGTCCGTCGCCCAATCGGAAGGAGCATGTGCGGCAGAGCCATTGGCAAGCCAAAGCGCGCCATCCGGATCATAGGCTAGAGCGGTGATGCAGCGGACGTTCGCGGGCAGAGGAGCATGTGCCCCGCCCAGGAAGAGATTGCCATTCTCCAGTCCGACGGCAATCTCGCCAGCCGGAGAAATCGCGAGCGCGGTCACGGGCGAGGCGTAGCTGCTGACGGGTGACGGCTCGCCACCGACCGTCAGGGCGAAAACGGTGTTTCCGCTGCTCGCCAGTAACGCGCCATCGCGCGTCGCAAGATTGTCGGCTTCTGGCAGTCGGGCGAAGAGTTTCGCGTCGTCCAGCCGCGTGTTGGGCCGGAACGCGCCGTCCAGCGGTGGAATGGTGACCGCCTTGCCGCGAAAGATGTCGAGGATCGGATCGAGGATCACGCGCCGTCTCCCCAATACGAGGACGGGCCTGTCCAGCTTTCGTCAGCGCCCGGAATGCGGTAGCGGCCAACCCGGTTGTTCAGGATGCCGCCCACGAAAAGGTAACCCTTGTGTTCGCGCATCGAGGTCACCATCGGATGCGCGTTGCCAGACAGATCGCCGAGAGCCTCGACGATGCGGCCGTTCTCTTCGAACTTCACGACGCCCCCGGTGTTAATGTTGGGGAACAGCCACTCATCCTGAGGCAGCCGGCGCGTCATCCGTTTGCGCATGCCGGGATGCCGGAGCGAGAGATCGAAGCTCGGCGTGCGCATGCCAAGCCATGCCATCCAGTATTGGCCGTTAGACGCACGATTGATGTTGTCTGGATAGCCGGGCATGTCCTTTATGACGCACTCGGCGCTACCAGCCTTCGGTCCCTCCAGCCAGTAACGGTGGACGCGGCACGCCCAGCTTTCGGCGACGAACAGCGAACGGCCGTCATGCGCGATACAAACTCCGTTCAGATAACGGTAGCCGTCGAGCAGCGTCTTCGTCGAGCCGTCCTTCGGATCATAGACGAGGAGGCGCCCGGTGGGGCGGTTCTCGATTGAATCGAGCGCCCAGTCATGTGCATCGTAGCGCTTGGTGGAATCGGTGAAATAGATACGACCGTCCGGAGCGACATCGCAGTCGTTTGGATCGCGCAACTTCGCATCGTCGACCACGGAGGTCCATGATCGTGACGTCTCGGCCGACAGTTTCTTCACCACGCGGTCCGGCGAGATGGAATAGAGGCCCATCGCCCCGACGCAGCTTATGAGATCGCCCGTCTTGTTAAAGGCAAGCCCGAGCGGAAAGCCGCCAATATGGGCAAAGACCTCTGACTTGCTGTAGTCCGGAGCGAAGAAGCGGATGATCTCACCGTAGCGCGTGCCGCAATAGAGATTGTCCTCGCGATCGAGAATGACGTCTTCCGGCCCCTCCAGTTCGCCGAGGCCTATGTGGTCGGCTTGCGCTAGCCGGTTGTCCAGCTCGTAAGGTGTCCCGGAGCCAGGGATAGCGGATTGCGCCTCGCCCATCTTCAGATAGACAGGCGCGACATAGACCTCGTTGAGAACCTTGTGGCGGTTCTTCAACCAACGGATGTCGATAGTGACGGCAATTGCCAGCATGAGGCCGAGGACCATCTGGTTCGTGCCCGTACCATAACCGAGACGGATCAGTCCGTTGGTCATGACCAGCACGATGATCGCGCCCATGATGCCCTTGGCGACCGAACCGCGGCCCCCGCCAAGGCTGTTGCCACCAACGACCGCGGCCGTCAGCGCCAAGATTTCCAAATTCATGCCGGTTCCCGGCCCCGCTCCGCTCAGCCGGCAGGCGATCAAGAAGCCGGCGATCGACGAACAGAAGCCCGAAAAGACATAGGTGAAGAAGACCGTGCGGCGGACCTGTATGCCGGCATTGTGGGACGAACGGCGCGAGCCGCCAACCGCAAGTACATGCCAGCCCGGTCGTGAGCGCGTCAGGGCTATGTGCGTGATGATCGCCACGACTATCGCGGTGATGACGGGAATCGAGAATCCGTAGACGCTGCCGTCTCCGATGAAATCCCAGATATCCGAGGAAGCCATTGAGGTCTGGATGGCCGCGCCGTAGTTCACGATCAGAATGTCGAAGATCGCGCGACCGATGATAAAGGTGACTAGCGTCGTGAGAAACGCGCGCAGACGGAGGAAGCCGATCAGATAACCATTGATCGAGCCACAAACGGCGCCGGTCGCAAGCGCAGCGAGCAGCGCCATCCAGACAGGTTGCTCGAAGATAAAGAAGACCGAAACGGCTGCAAAACAGGAAAGTGCAAAGATCGACCCAACTGACAGATCAATGCCGCCGCCAAGCATGACCACGGTCAGGCCAGTCACGACGATAGAGAATTCACCCAATTGCCGTGTGGATTCCTGAAGCGAGTAGGGCTTGAAGAAGCCCGGGATCGCCGATCCAAAGGACGCCACGGTAACCACCAGAACCAGAAACGGAATAGCGTTGTCCGCCCAGCGCTTAGTCAGGATTTCGCCGATAAGGTGATCCGGAACAAGATTGTAGCGCCAAGCTTGCAGGCGTTCGCGAAATGACATTGATCGGTATTCCGTCAGGCTGTGCCACCGGAGGCGGTCCGCGAGGAACGATCCGATGAAAGGACGCAAGGCGCAGACACCCGTCTGGCTGCCGGGCCTGCGCGCGAAAGTTCCGACCGGGGCGACGCCCGGCCGGAACGCGACTGCTTATTTCGCGGCGGCTTCGGCTTGCAGCGCCTTTAGATCCCAGCAGCTGTCGGGACGTAGGTTCTCCTTCGTCGTCGCCTTCAGAAGCGTATAGATGTACGGCGACGCCGTGCCGGGAGCCTGGCCGCTTTGCAACAGATACTTGATGATCGCGACCATGTTGTGCGTTTCCTGCGCCAATTCGGTCATGACGACTGCACCATAGGTTCCATCGGCAATGCGGTCGCAGTCGGCAGCCTTCTCGCCGCCACCGGTCGTAACGAGGAAGACCTTGTCCTGCTTTCCGGCGTCGCGGATCGCGGCGGCAGCGCCCGTGGCATCCCCGTCCCAGAAGTCGATGATGCCGCAGATGTCGGGATTCTGCTGCAGCATGGTCGTCGTCACATTGCGCGACGTGGTGGCGTCCCAGTTGGAATCAGGTTTGGCGACGACCTGGAAATCCGGATATTTCGCCAGCACTTCCACGATGCCGGCATACTGGTAGAGGCTGGTTGCATTGACCTGATCGCCCTGGACGAGCCCGATTTTCTTGGAGGAATTTGGCCCGCAGCCCTTGACGACAGCCTCCGCCTCCAACCGCCCAAGCTGCGTCCAGTCACTGCCGACATAGGCGTCGGCAGCGAAATTGGCGGGATTGTCGACCAGCACGACATAGATGCCCTCAGACTGCGCTCGCTTCATAAGCTTGGAGTAAGAGTTGAGGTCGGGCGACATGACGATCAGTACGTTTGGCTTGGTGTCCGACGAGATCACCTCGGTGATCGCCTGCGCACCGGCTTCGACGCTCCAGTTCGGGTCGCGCGTCTCGAAAACGCCGCCAAAGGCGTCAATCTCGCGTTGCAGAATCGCCGCCCATCCCTGGGCGAGATCGAAGCCCATCGCCATTGGCACCAAGACGACGCGTTTGCCCTTGAGAGCGGTTGCATAAGTGGCGGGCGACGGATCTTCGGCTGCCTGCGGTGCGGTCGAGATCAGTGAAACGCCGAGTGCCGCTCCTGCCGCCAGCAAGAATTTTAGGTACCTTTTCATATCGTTCCTTCTCCAGTTTATGCCTACGAACGGCGGCGCCGTACTAGATATCGCCCTGCTGCGCTGTTTGCTCGTCGCGAGGATTGAGTAGCCCGTCAATGATGATCGCGGCCAACAGGATCGTCGACTTGATCAGATTCTGGTAGATCAGCGGGATATCGATGATTGTCATAGCGTTCAGCATGATGCCTATCAGAGCCGCGCCGAATAGCACGTTGCGCACACCGCCCTTGCCACCTGAAAGCCCGATGCCGCCGATCACCGCGACAAGCACGATGTCATAGAGAAGCGTTGAATTGACCACCCGGGTGTTGATCGAGTGCAGGCTCGCTGCCGTCAACAGCCCTGCCAGCAGGGCTATCAGCGCCGAGATCACATAGCGCAGAACAAGCATTGGCCTAACCGGCATGCCCACGTTGCGCGCTGTCACCGGATTGTCGCCTGCGAAATAGATGTAACGCCCCCATTTCGTATAGCGGAGGAAAAGGAAGATCACGAAGGCGAGGGCGGCGAAGATGAAGACTTCTACCGGAATGTCGAAATAGCGCACGCCACCAAACAACTCGAGCCAGTGGCCATCGGGAACCGGCACGGCATCCTGCGAGATTAGCTGTGACCGCACGTAGCCGAAGACGAAGGAGCCGCTTGCTAACGTGACGAAGATAGCGGGCACGTCGGCATATGCGACCAGAAAACCGTTCAGCAGACCGATGGCCAACACGCCAGCCAATACAAGCGCCATAGCAGACGCGTCGCTTACGCCGTTGTTCAGAAGTTGCAGATACCAGGCGACCGACATCGCCATGATGGCGACAGCCGACAAATCGATGCCTCGGCCGATGATAACAATCGCCATGCCGAGCGCCAGGATGCCTAGGACAGACACCGAACGGATGATGGCAACGATGTTATCAGGAGTGAAAAAGCCAGGAAGAGTGACCGAAGCGACGAAGAAAATCAGCACAGCAATGACAAGCACGATGTGCTCCTGGCTGAGATTCTCGAACTTCCAGATCCCCAATGCCATAGCAAGCCCCTTCCAACGAAGCATAGCGTGGCTGGAGCGTACAATCGAAGCCGATTTTTGCAAAGAGCAGACGCTGAACGCACCGTTCGTATGCGTGAACCGTTGAAACCGGAAAATACTTTCTCGTTCAACCAACCGTTCCCTACTATGCTGCATTGCGGGAACGTTACGTCTCAATTGCAAACGCTGCCAACGGACGCGATTTAGAAATCACCACCCGCGCGAGGATTAATGCGGGTCTCCAGCGCGGTCACGCATCCTGCCCTCGCAATTCAGGAAAACCGAATTGGGCAGATTTGCTTGACCTTGCGCGCTCTTTTAGCGCCAACCTCCGTACCAGATTAATGGGTCCTGCCCCTAGCCAAGCCGCCCTTTGGCGACCGGGTTATACTGTGAGATATCCATAACACTTCTGGCATTGACCGACAGACGGTTGCTGAACGGCCCGTGGAGACGAACGTATCTGCTACTGCCGCGTCTCGGATCGACGGGTTTTCAGCTAAGATTATCCAATAGTGCTCGCGACCTTCCGGACGGACGAGGGCCGTCTGGAGCGCGCGTGAAAATACCGATAATTTCATGATTGCAATACTCATGTTTTTATTGGTATTTCAGTTCTTGGGGAAATGATTGCGAGAATAGGACTGGAAGAACCTACGTGACAGAATAGTCTGTACGAATGTCTGTATTCGCTCCTGATTGAGCGATCATTCTAAACAATATTGGGCGGTGAAGCGGCAAAGTGCCGAGACAGCGCACTAATGATAACAGCCGCAACCCAAGCTTGTCCTAGGCATCCGGCAAACTACGTTTGACGTGAGGGGCCATGACAAGACGTGAACACAGCACAAATCTGCCAAGACTGACAATTGCGGGGCGATTGCACATTGGGACAATCATCACCGCCTCGACGCTCTCGTGTGCACCGTTACCCGCGCTAGCGCAGGATGGCGATGCGGTTGAGCTGGCCCCAATTGTTATCTACAGCAATGAAGACGGCACGAACACGATCGGCGAACCGCCAGCGGTCTATTCAGGGGGGCAGGTTGCGACAGGCGGCCAAGTTGGCTTGCTTGGTAACCGTCCGATAATCGACACGCCCTATAGCCAGACCAACTATACAAACAAATTGATGCAGGACCAGCAGGCTCGGACCATTCAGGATGTCTTGGCCAATGAGCCCTCGGCGCTGGCCACCAGCAGGTACGATGGGACCGACATCGAAATATTCCGAGGCTTCCGGCAGGCCGCATTTTTTGGCGGTCGCGCGCTGAACGGTCTGCAAGGGCTAGCGCCGCTGGACTCGCCATCGACCGATTATATCGAACGAGCGAGCATTTTGCGTGGCCCGAGTTCGATGCTCAACGGCATGTCGATCAGTGCTCAGGGTAACATAGGTGGCTCCGTCGATTTGGTTACAAAGCAAGCGCCCGACGACCCAATCACTGAACTGACCACGCGCTATGCTTCTAACTCGCAGTTGGGCGGGCATATCGATTGGGCGAGACGGTTTGGTGATGGCAAAGAGTTCGGGATTCGGTTCAACGGCGCCTACGATGCCGGAGACACGCCGATCGACACGCAGGAAATGAGATTTGGCACGGCCGCCCTCAATCTTGACTATCGTGGAGAGCGTGTCCGCATCGCAGCCGATATCGCAAATCAAACGCGTCATCTTAGCCCGAGCAGTAATCAGATAGATGGCTACCTGTTTAAATCACCGCTGCCAAAGCCACCAAGCAATCGTACGAGCCTTGTGCCTTCATGGGATGAAGTCGATCTCCAATCGACGCTGGCTATGGTACGTGCGGAAGTCGACCTCACGGATAAACTGACGGCCTACGGTGCAATTGGCGGTCAAAGGCACACGCGCAACGGCAGTGGCGTTTCGTTTCCGGAACTGGAACCGGAAGGCGGCTACATTCTTCCGCTTGAGATAGACGATTTTACTGCCAAGATTTTTTCCACACAGGGAGGCTTGCGCGGATCGACCGATACTGGGCCGGTCAAGCACGATTTCGGTTTCAACGCCTCCTATAATACCTACGATTCAACTCAATATTATTGGGGCGACTATGATAACGCGATCTTTGTGCCATCGCTTTATAATCCAGTGTTTCCGGATCGTCCCGCATTTCCAGATTCCGACGATAGAGAAACCGATCTCACAGTATTCAAACAAAGGTCATCGAGCTTCGGCATTGCCGACACGATGTCGATCCTTGATGAGCGGATTCAATTTACCGCTGGTATCCGCCACCAGCAGATCAAGTCCGACAGCCGCATCAGCGTTTTCAACGATGATGCCTGGACAAAGACGTTTGGGCTTGTCGTGAAACCTTGGGAAAAGGTCTCGTTCTATGGCAGTTACTCCGAAGATCTGCGGCCCGGTACGATTGTCGACGGGAGTTTCGCGAATGCGGGCGACGTTCTTCCCGCATACGTTAACAAACAGGAAGAAGTGGGGATCAAGGTTGATTGGGGGCGGGTAACGACCACGCTCGCGCTCTTTCAACTTTTTCAAGAGAACAACATTGTTGTACCGGATCCGAATGGCGGCGCGCCTTCGCTGTTGACGAACGGCGAACAGCGCAATCGCGGCATCGAGTTGAACGCCTATGGCGAAATTTTCGATGGGGTGCGGATACTAAGCGGCATCACGTTTCTCGATGGCCGCCAGGAGAAGACCAATGATGGCGCGCTGGACGGCGCGCGCGCTGAAAGCTCTCCCAAGCTCAGGGCTGTCATAGGTGGGGAGTGGGATACGCCATTCCTTGCGGGACTGACGCTGACAGGACGCTTTACCTACACGAGCGAGCAATCGATCAGCAACTTCAGTCCGAGCGCGACGATCCCGTCATGGACGCAGGTGGACCTGGGCGCGCGTTATGCGTTCGTGTCCAAGTTGACGGGCAAGCAGGTTGTCGTACGCGCTAACGTCGATAACGTCTTCGACAGTAGCTTCTGGAAGGGCTCCTACAGCTCCGGGTGGGTTTTCCGCAGCGACCCGCGCACCTTTAGTTTGTCGACGACATTCGAATTCTAGGGCGACGCCGTTGACGGCGAGACGCAAGTCAAACAAGTCGGCACTTTGGCTCGGCCCGCCCCTCTGGGCCTTCATGTTCTTCGTCTGCCTGAGCGCTTGGCGTGCGACTTGGCGGCGCGGCGAGAAAATTATTGACTTTTTGGTAAAAATTGTTGGTCCTGCGCGTTAGAACACTGGGGGTGCCCTATGCCATCCAAGCTAGCTACAACGTTCACGGGCCTTCCGTTCGTGAATCCCTTCGTTCTGGCATCGGCGCCACCGACGGAGAGCAAAGCCAAAATCATGAAAGCATTCGAGGCTGGCTGGGGTGGTGTCGTGACCAAAACAATCGGCCTGCACCCGGTTGAGAACGTCGCTGGTCCGAAAACGATCTATCAGCGCGCCAGCGAAGCGAAGCCCTACGTCTCGCGTTACAAGCGACCTGACACAGTGTCCCACTCTTCCTGGAACTGGGAACTGATCTCGGACCAGCCGCTTGATTTGTGGCTGCCCGACCTGGAAGAAATCAAGACCACCTATCCGGACCGTATGCTCATTGGCTCGATCATGGCCGGGGCGGGTACCGAAGCCGAGATGGATAACTGGCGCAAGTTGGCGCAAGCTGTCGTCGCCGCCGGATGCGATGCAATTGAACTTAACATGTCGTGCCCGCACATGGACCGCAAGGACATGGGGGCGCATATCGCCAATGACGAGACCATTATCCGGTCGATCCTCAAGGCCGTCACTGAAGCGGTCAGCGTGCCCATATGGGTGAAGCTTACGCCCTCGTCCTCCTCGCTAGTCGACGGGGCCCGGGCCGCGTATGACGCGGGCGCCGCGTCGATCTCTTTGTGCAATACCTTCCCATCCCTGCCTCTGATGGATCCCGAGACTCTTAAGTTTGAAGTCGAGGTGGACGGTCTGGTCACTTCCGGCGGCCTCGGAGGACTGGCGATCCTGCATCAGGCCCTGCAACGCGTCTCCGACATCTCCCGCGCCTTCCCAGACAAAGCGATTTCCGGCATCGGCGGGATAAAGAGCTTTCGTGAAGCCTTCAACTTCATCGTGCACGGCGCAGGGAATGTACAGGTCTGCACGGCCGCGATGGAAGACAAGGGCAGCGGCGGCATCGGCACCAACCTAATCCAGGAACTGACCAGTGATCTTGCCGATTACCTGGAGCGCAAAGGATACTCCTCGATCGAAGAATTCCGGGGAATCGCGCGCGAAAGGATCGTTGAACATTCCCGCATCCGCCGGAAGAGCGAAGCCTATAATGGTGGCTACGCAGAATCGGCTCACTTGAGCCCCGTGTCTTCTTCCAGTTTTGGGTAGTGTTCTGCGACCCATGGCGGAACTACGAACAACCTGTGAAAGCGCGCCGAAAAGTGACCCCAAGTTTCGGAGACAATGCAACTAGATTAATAGTATCTCAAGGGGCTAGTTCACTTACGGTTTTGCGCTAAATCCTATTTCGTGCCAAAAATCGCCTCTTTTCTAATGATCGGTACTCGCGATAAATTGCAGAGCCAGCAATTCAAATAATTGCAAAATATAATATTCATGAAAATTCTGCGCATCCATATGTCACTGATTAATTTCACCTTGATCTTCATCTTCGCCACAGCGCTACTGGCGGTGGCATTCATATGGGGGTTCCAAACCTACGGAATTTATCATTTTTCCAGAAGCGATCCTTCGCGTTCATCAAACTTGCCGGAACGCGTGCGTGCGGTGCAGTTTCGGTCAAGCGATGGCCAGATGATTGGCGTACGGTTGGCTATGCCCAAACCGGGAAAGCCTGTTGTCATAAGCTTTTACGGCAATGGCGCGGATGTCGATTTATCGTTCAATCGGCTGCATGCCCTGCGCGAACTCGGCTATGGCATGGCTATGATGGAGTACCGCAGTTCTGGCGCGACCGCAGGCAAGCCAAGTGAAATGAATTTCGCGCGGGATGCCTTGGCCTTTTACGATCAACTTGACGTTTTGATGGGGCAGGAAGTGTCGGCATCAAACCGAGTTCTTCACGGCTTCAGTCTCGGCGCGGGTGTGGGTAGCAGGCTCGCAGCAGAACGCCCTTTTGCAGCAGTGGTCTTTGAGGCCGCACCCTATCGCACATGCCTCTATTATCAGGACCGTTTCAGAGGGATTCCGCTCTGCTGGTTGATGTGGGCAGAGCGATATGATGTTATTGACCACGTCCGCCGCATTGATGCTCCGAAGCTATTTGTCCACGGAGCGCTCGATGAGGCATTGCCCGTGGCGCGCGCGCGCATTCTTTTCAAGGAAGCGCCCGCGCCGAAAGAATATCTCGAAATTCCCCAAGGCCATCATGCAGATCTGGACAAGTTTGGGCTGGCCGACGCCATGGATTCGTTCATATCCCGCAATGTAGGTCTTTGAGTATCGAGCGTAATACGTTGGTCGATCATAGCGGCAAGGCGGGTGGCGTTCTTACCCGTCAGCATGTCGATATGATCACCCTCGACCCAAGGTGTGTCCACTCCAGTTGGATCGGATACAGCGCCCCAACCCAATGTTGGGTCTAGCTCATGCGTCCTTTGCTGCAGCAATCGCTTGGGGCGTGTGCGGAACACAGTAATGGGTGCACTGATCTTGCCGCCCGCGTAATGGCGTGCCGCTGACATCCAGATTTCCTGCATCATCTGATAGCGATAATGCGACAGGCTGGTGCGCTTGATAAAGCGCAGCAAAGGACCTCGCAAAATCTTGTTGCGTGCCTTATTCGTAAGCCGCTCCATGAAATAGGATATGCCTTCATTGCGAAGCAGCTGTATCTCGTCACGCAAGCGCTCAGAAAGTGTGAGCTTCACGAGCGGTTCGAAGTCTCTTGCAAAGCCAGGAGCAAATGTGTCGAGCACAAACAGCCGTTCAACGTTCTCACCCATGGATTCGAGTTGTCTTACCATTTCAAACGCCGTCAGCGCGCCGCCGGAATAACCCGCTAATAAATATGGTCCTTTGCTTTGGTATTGGCGCAGATAGCGGATATTCGCCGCCGCCATTTCTTCGATTGTGTCGTGTGGTATGTGGCCTTGTACGCCGCGCGTCTGAAATCCGATAACGGGTCTGCTTTCGCCGAGGAAAGATCCGAGTTCCATCAAATTATTGACGTTTCCGCCCACTCCACCAACGATGAAGAACGGGCGCTTGGCCGGTTCCGTGCCCTGATGAATAATAGTGCTTGTATCCCAATCGGCGTCAGGATCGGCTTCGGCAGGGGACGCTGCCCGCGTTTCCAGAAGGGCCGCGAGTTGGCGCACAGTCTGGTTGCGGAAAAGTGTTGAAATCGGCAGATCATGACCGAACTCAGTACGGATACGGTCAAACAAGCGCACAGCAAGCAATGAATGTCCGCCCATCTGGAAGAAGTTGGCATGGGTCGATGTAATCCTCGTGCCCAGAATGGCTGACCAGATTTCTGCCAGCCTCATTTCTGTTTCCCCAACTAACTCCGAATTCGCATCATCCTCTGCACTGTGGCTGCGCAACGGCGGCAGGGCACGGCGGTCCGGCTTTCCGTTGGTGTTGAGTGGAATTTCATCCACCGCGACGAAGAAAGACGGAATCGAGAAATCCGGCAATCTGGAAGCCATAAAGCCGCGTAATTCAGCCGACCGTGGAGCCGGGCCATTCGCTACGAAATAGGCCGCAAGCACCTTATCTGTCTGTCCTTGGGGAATCGCAGCCACAGCGACGGATTGACGAACTGCGGAATGCGCGTCGAGTGCCTGTTCCACTTCAGTCAATTCGATGCGAAAGCCACGAATCTTCACCTGTGTGTCTGCGCGACCGAAGAAGCGCAGCACGCCGTCGCCAGGATTCATCACAAGATCGCCCGAGCGATAGAGCTTTAGCGTTGGGTCCCAAGGCGCGTTGACGAATTTTTCCGCCGTCAATTCGGCCCTGTCCCAGTAACCGTGCGCAAGGCCGCGACCAGACATGCATAGTTCGCCGATTATGCCATCTGGAACAGGGTTCAACTTCCCGTCCAGAATGTAGGATTGCGTTCCCGGTATTGCGCGCCCGATGGGTAGCGGCATGCCACGCGCTAGATCCGCTTCCGTCACCACATGGGTATTCGCCAGAACGCCACATTCGGTGGGGCCGTAACCATTGATGACCGTTACATTCGGGCAGGCGGCCATCACACGTCCAGCATGGGTAGGCGATACGATATCGCCGCCAACGATAACCTGTTTCACCTTGGCAAATGTCGTTGGCCTACTGTCCGCAACAGCGTGAAACAGACCGGATGTCAACCAGAGTGTGTTCACGCCATGGCTTTGGATCGCGTCCGACAATTGTGCGATGGACAGTGTGCCATCAGGCGGAATGACCAGTGTTCCACCGTGCAGGAGCCCCGCGAAGAGGTCGATGATCGAGGTGTCGAACGCGAAGGCGGACGAATGAAGCGTCACGGTTTCGTCCGAGAGTTTCAGCCAATTGGTATCGCGCACAAGGCGGACGATGGCGCGATGCGGCAGCACGA
The DNA here is from genome assembly GCA_049840935.1 of Mesorhizobium sp. Classification (GTDB taxonomy): domain Bacteria; phylum Pseudomonadota; class Alphaproteobacteria; order Rhizobiales; family Rhizobiaceae; genus Mesorhizobium_G. The sequence continues at coordinate 289,955 of JASGJA010000017.1, read as the reverse complement.
CTCCTTTCGGAACACCAGTGGTGCCAGATGTGAACATCACATATGCGATGGATTCGCCAGTTATCTCGACGTTGATTGGCGTGGCAGAGGTTTGAGGAAACTCGCTCCAGTGAATGGCACGAACGCCTTCCTGCGCAAGAGACGGGCATTCGCCAAGCAGGATAGTGATACCAGTATCGCGCGCCATGAAGCGCAGCCGGTCTTCCGGCAGGCTTACGTCAAACGGAACATAGCCGGCCCCGGCTTTCATAACACCTAGAACGGACACCATCAGCGAAAGTGAGCGGTTAGAGGAAATGCCGACCAGATGGCCGGGGCGTACACCTGCTTCGACAAGCATTGAAGCCAAGGCATCGGAACGCTGGTCTAACTCTGCATATGTCAGGCTCTCGTCGCCGAAACGTACAGCGACCTTGCTGGAATATTTGGCCGCAATGCCTCTGAATATTTCCGTGACCGTCTGCGGGCCTGTAGCGCCGGGGTCGAGATGTGTGCCGCTGGCTGGCCGAATTTTCTGTCCACTTGCCATCAGTTCTGCAAGCGTACGATCTGCTGCGTCTTGTGTGTTTGCTATGACCTTTAGCAATGCGAGGAGATTATTCGCATGAAGACGAATTGTCGATTCATAATAGAGATCCGTCTTGTAGTTCCACGCCAGCTCTACACGGCCCGGTGCGTCGAACTGGTTGAAAAACAGATCGAAGAACTCGTGCCCTGTCGAATTGACTTCTATGCGTACAGGGGCGGTTGCGAATGTGAGTTTATCGAGGTCAGCCAGCCCATCTATATTGGCCACGACCGGCGCCAACAGATGGCGGGCGGAATCGCGAGGCATCTGAAGATCGCGAACCAGCGCGCCGTGCGTATAGTTCTGGTTTTCTACGGCTTCCAGAACGTCGATACGGGCTTGACGCAACACGTCTCGCAATGTGGCGCTGCGATCGATTTCAGCCCTGATAGGCAGGAAGCTGATGCCGTGCGCTACGACATTTTCCAGCCCGTGGCCGATCTGGCCGGCGACCGGCATGCCGACCGCTACGTCGGTGGTTCCGGCCATCAATGAGAGATAGTACCGGAACGCCGTAAAAATGAGATTGCGAAGCGGAGTGTCCGCCTGTTGTGCTGCTCGACGCAATGCGGTTTCCAGTTCATCGTCAAGCTTGGTAACTACGCGCGCAGCCTGCGTTGTCGGCATGGCAGGATGCGGCTTGTCAAAGGTTAGGTCCATTACGGGCAGTGACCCGGAATATTTGTCCAGCCAAAATTTGCGGTGCGCTTGCGCTTCAGGGCTGCTGCGCCATTGAGCTTCGGCTTCGACAAGTTCGCTGATGCCCTGCGCCGCTGGAAGGAATGGTTGGCGGTTGGCCACTGCGGCGGAGTAGAGCTCTGCGAGGTCACGCATCAAAACGCCTGCCGACCATCCATCGCAAATGATGTGATGCACGATCAGCACGAGTTCAGATTGTGAGTAAGGCAGGCGCAGCAAAAGAGCGCGCAACAATGGACCATTGACCAGGTCGAACGGCTTGCTGGCTGTCGCCTTTATGTAAGCGTCGCGCTGCTGCGCCGCATCTTTGTCTTTCAGCGGTGAAAGATTTTGCTCGTTCAACTCAAAGCTGGCCTGCGGATTGATTGTGAGTGATGCGTTTTCGAGATCGAAAGATGCGCGCAATACTTCATGCCGTTCAATCAAAGCATTGAGAGCCGTATGCAGGGCTGCGCTGTCAATGTCACCCGCAATATGCATGCTGAAAGACAGATTATAGGCAAGCAGCATGGAGCGATCGACAAGAATGCTGCCGGCAATTTCGCGTTGACCTTCGGTCATTCCGATCTGGCGAATTTCCGAGACGGGTGCGACTTTATTCGCAGTCGCTGGCTCGTTTTTCTGTTCTTGCGGTGCCGCCTGCGCGCCAAGCAGCGCGGCGAGCTTGTCGAGCCGCGGCGCTTCAAACAGCTTGCCGAGCGGCAGCGAGACGCCAAACTCTTTGCGAATGCGCGCCAACATGCGCACCGCATTGAGCGAATGTCCGCCAAGAGCAAAGAAATCATCCTCTGGCGCGATGCCGCCGATGCCCAGGATATCTCCCCAAATTGCCGCAAGGCGCGCAGCCACCGGATCGGCAATTTCCAACGCATGCTTGCTCTGATCGCGCTTTATCGGCGTGGCTTTTTCGAGCATGGCGAGGCGGATAAGGTCAACAGAGACGGGTGAAACTACGATTTGTTTCGCAGTATGATCGAATACGCGCGCAAAAAGTTCAGGTGCCTCCCGCCGCCGAATGCCCGTGGAAAGAATCTGGCTGCCCACATTCTGGCGTGTCTGCGCAGCTTCGAAGCCGCCGGGAGCAATCGCGCGCATGGCGAAATCTTCCAGTTGCATCAAAACGTTGCCTTCCATGTCGCAGATCGCAACGTTGAACGATGCGAAACTCCCTGCATCGCCGGCAACTTTCGTGGCGTGAGCTCTAATCTGGTCAGGAAGGCGACCAAAAACCTGCATCCGACCAACCGACATCGGCGCATAGATTTTACCGTTTAGCGGGACTGCCGCCATGCCGATGGTGGCTGCCATATCCAGAAGGGCGGGATGCATCGAATGAACGGCCAGATCGCAGCGATATGTTTTATCTAGCTTGAATTTTCCCACGACGCTGTCTTGCGCCAAGCGAATGTTACGGACGCATTTCCAGCGTGGGCCGAAATCAATCAACGAGCCCTGTACCGGCTTGCCGCTGAATGCGGAAACCGGCCAGTCAGGAAGGCTGAGCGGCTGTGGTTGGGTGAATGGTGCATTCAGGGCAACCACTCGGGCGCGCATATGTTCAACCAGTTCGGCTGTCGAGCCGCTGCTGCTTTCAATAACAAGATCGTAGCCATTCGGCGCAGGCGTCAAACGTACCCCAACGCGCCTTGGCATGCCTTCGAATGACATAGCCGCAGCAAACTGGATTGTATCGATTGCGAAAGCTCTTTCTGCCATCGTTGCACTAGCGGCAGCGTGCGAAAGTTCCATATAGGCCGTGCCGGGCAGAACGGGTTTGCCACCGACGACATGTTCCGCAACGCGCCAATCGGTTTCCGGGTCGATAATCGTCTCGAACAGAATCGTTCCGTCGAGCTCGCTGCGCGCGCCAATCAGCGGGTCGCCTCCGGCAACCGAGCCTGCGCCGTATGCGCGCGCAGCCATGCCGGTATCTCGCCACGCGCCCCAAGCAATCGAGAAGCCATCCTTGCGGCTGGCAGCAATCGCTTCCAGCGCTGCATTTGCGCCTGCATAGGATGTTTGGCCCGCCCCACCCAGCAACACCGAGGTTGAGGAAATAACAGCGAAAAAGTCGACGCTGCCTTCGGGATAGAGCCGGTCCAGGGTGTGAGCGCCGGTGAGTTTTGGTTCCATCACGGCCAATGCGGCTTCAAGTGGTTGCAACGCAAGCGGTGCATCGTTCAGCACACCAGCAGCATGAATGATGCCGTTGAGTGGACCGAATTGTTCTGCAATTCCATCCAGCGCCAAAGCCGTCTGGTCCGGGTCGGCAAGATCTGCCTTGACAAAAACAGCCTCACCACCTCGCGCTTCGATCGCAGCACGCAGAGCCTCGTCTTCGTCGGTTGTCCGCGAAAGGAGGACCAAGCGCGCCTGCGCGGTTTCGGCCAACCACTGAGCCATTTCACGGCCTATGGCACCAGTTCCGCCAGTGATCAGATAAGTGCCCTTTTGGCGCAAGCGTTGCGGAAGATGTTCCGGTCTTACGATTGGCGCGGCTTTGCGCACACAAACGAAGCGACTTGAACGCAGCGCGACATGATCGGAATCGCCGGGCAACGCGATTTCGGCCATGAGCATATCCAGATCTGCGTCGGAATCGAAATCCACCAACGCGCTTGTCAGTCCTGGAATCTCGCGCGGCGCGACGCGAACCGGACCGAGGAGTGTGGCCAATTGCGGATGATCTGCCTTTTCACCGGCTATGCTTGCCGTGCCGCGCGCAACGAAGGCTAGGTGTGTCCCATGCGCTATGTCAGCCTGTTGCAGCATGCGGCACAGCAAATAGGACCCATCGAACGCCTTGCCCGCGAGGTGCGGGTCGGCGCCCCAAAGATAAACGACATGCGCCGGAATGCTGTTCACGGCGCTGGCTAACGCGTCGAAATCAGCCTGAGAATCCGGTCGTAAAGTGAAACCATCATTGTTCTGCGCAAAATGCTCACCAGCTTTGACCTTTACGATACGCGCGCCGTGCTGAGCGAGCCGCGCCAATATCGCGTCAGAAAGCGCGTCGTTTCCGGCAAATACCAGCCATTCGCCATCCAGCCGCCCTGGCTGCCCGCCGCGAGACTGTTCTGTCCACCCAAGCTCTTCAAACCACTGCGTCAGATCAGGGCGACGCAAAAGCTGTGGCGCTTCCTCTGCTTCTTCACGAGCTGCACCACGCCCCGGCTCTACCCAATGCCTGTCTTTCGAAAACGCGTAGGTTGGCAGCGACACACGTTGGCCGTCTGTCGAGCCCACGAGTGACCAGTTTACGTCGATCCCGTTTGCCCAAAGGCCGCCAAATGCGGCGAGCGCAATGCCTGTTTCATCAGTCGTGTCACGTGGGCGTGGTGCAGAATAGAGCACTGCGCGTGGAGGTGATGAAGCGTTGCAGGCATCCACCAGCGGTCCGAGTGTCTGGCTGGGGCCGACCTCGATAACGACACTGGGCTGGCCGTCCAAAACAGCGCGTGCAGCATCGGCGAAACGCACAGTGCTGCGCAAATGGCTTACCCAATAGTCAGCAGAACAAAGATCATCATTCTCCGCCCAGCCGCCGCGCATGGAAGAAGCCATCGGTAAAGTGGGCTTTGAGAATGAGACGCCTGCAAATCCAGCGCGAAACGGTTCAAGCTGTCCGTCGAGCTGGCGTGAGTGAGCCGCAACCTCGATATGGATACGTCGCGCTTCGATACCAGCTTTCGACAGTTCTTCTTCCAGTCGTGCGATCTCTGCGACAGGGCCGGAAACGACTGTGGTATCATTCGTGTTGACAGCAGCGATATCCAATTCGCTGCCGAGAAAAGACTCTATGCGCGCGACCGACAGTGGCACTGAAGTCATCGCGCCTTCTGGCGCATCGTCCATCACTTTGCCCCGCAATGTGACGATATTCAGTGCATCGCCAAGGCGCATCGCACCTGCCGTGACCGCGCCTGCATATTCTCCGACGCTGTGTGCGAGAATTGCGTCAGGTTTCACACCCCACGCTGCCCAAAGCTTTGTGTAGGCATATTCGAGAATGAACAGGGCAGGTATGGCATAACCAGAGCGTTCCAGCTTCGTGCGCGCCTCTGCGTCGTCGCGCTGGCGGCGGAACATAATGTCATAAAGATCGGCGGGCGCAGTCTGTGGCAGGCTCGCGAAGCATTCGCGCACAGCTTCGGCAAATACCGGCGATGACAGCGAGCATTCCTGCACCTGCGCCCGGATATTGCGCACCACCGCCGGGATAAAGAAAAACGATACGAGGTGCGGCATCGCTTGCGCTGCCTTGCTGGCGATAAGCCGAGCTTCGCGCATTGATAGCCGCTTTCAATTCTTCCACATTGCGCGCTGCCACTGCAAAACGTTCGCCAAAGGTGCGGCGTCCTGCACGCAGCGTATGTGCAATGTCCTGCATCGCGGGAACGTCAACGCCCAGCCATTCCGACCAACGTTCTCGGGTGCGATCAAGATCATACTTCGTGCGCGCGCTAAACGGAAATAGCTTCCATGTGCCGTCTTCGGCCTTTGCTCTACGGCGCGGCGCTTCTTCCACAATCACGTGCGCGTTCGTGCCACCAACGCCAAGCGAATTGACCGCGGCGCGCAGCGGCCCTTTTGCATTCCATGCCCGCCCTTCTGCGACCACACTGAAGGGACTGCTGTCGAAATCGAAACGGCTGTTCGGCTTCGAGAAATTGAGGCTGGCCGGGAGGGTGCGATGGCGCATTGCCTCCATCACCTTGATGAGACTGGCGCAGCCTGCAGCTGTATCGAGATGGCCGATATTGGTCTTCACCGACCCAATGCCGATGCTCGCCTTCTCAGCACTGCCATAGACCTGCTGGAGAGCAGAGAGCTCTATGGGATCACCGATCGGCGTGCCCGTGCCATGTGTTTCGATGTAGGAAATGTCGCTCGCCGAAACGCCAGAAAGCGCGAGTGCTTCGGCTGCTGCTTCTGCCTGCCCGTCTACGGAAGGAGCGAGATAGCTGGCCTTGCCCGAACCATCATTATTGACGGCGCTGGCCAAGATAACCGCTTTGATGTCATCGCCGTCCGCGACGGCGTCTTCATAACGACGCAACACAACCAGCGCCACGCCGGAGCCGAACACTGTGCCTTTGCTGTCGTCATCGAATGCGCGGCAAAGGCCGTCCGGCGAAAGAATTTCACCTTCGCTGTATTTGTAACCGACCCGGTGCGGCAGTTCGATGGTTACGCCGCCCGCAATGGCCATGTCGCATTCCATATTGAGTAGCGAACCGATGGCCGTATGCACTGCCACAAGCGAAGTCGAACATGCCGTCTGCACTGCAATGGACGGACCGGTCAGATTCAACAGATAGGAGAGACGCGTCGGCAGGAAATCCTTGTCATTGCCCGTATGACGCAACAGGAATAATCCAACTTCCTCTGCGAGATCACGATTGGTCAGAAGATTGAAAGGCAGATAGGCCTGCATCCCCGAACCGGCGAACACGCCCACGCGACCATCGAATTTTTCCGGAACGTAACCGGCGTCCTCAATTGCTTCCCATCCGCATTCGAGGAAATGCCGATGCTGGGGATCGAGGATCGAGGCCTCACGCGGAGAAAAGCCGAAAAAGCCCGCGTCGAAACACTCCATATCGGGCAGAATATTTGCAGCACGTACATAGGACGGATCGGCAAGCAGCTTGCGGCTGAACTCCTTGCGATAAAAGCTCGGCGTCGGTCAGTCGTTTCGTGGCCGTGCGCGATTGGCTCAACATGGACCAGAACTGGTCGACATTGCTTGCCGCAGGAAAACGCCCTGCACGTCCGACAATCGCAATGCGACCGTCGGGCGTCGATCCCGCCTCGTATTCGTTCATCCCGCCACTCCTCGTCTACTCCCGGCCCATTGGGTCGACTTACCTGCGTCCCATCCGGGCCAAACGCGCCGCCGCGCGGGCCGCACCCCTGTCAGCTGCATTGTTTACCGGCACCGTGTCGCTCGCAAGATGCGCTGCTATGGCGCGAACGGTCGGGAACCGGAAAATATCGGTAATCGCAATCTCGCGCGCGAAGCGCTCTTTCATCCGGCGCTGCACCTGAACGACCAGCAGCGAATGTCCGCCAAGATCGAAGAAGTTCTCCGTGACAGAAATCTCTTCGAGACCGAGTGCCTGCTTCCAGATGGCTGCGACCTGCGCTTCCACATCACTCTCTGCAGCCACCATTTCGCCGCGCTCGGCCGTTGCAGCGGGAAGCGGCAGGGCTTTGCGGTCTATCTTGCCATTGGGCGTCATGGGCATTCTATCAAGAATAATGATCTGCGAAGGCCGCATGAACTCGGGCAGTTTTTCAGCAAGGCGCGCCTGCAGGTCATTTGCCGAAGGCCGCCCATTTCCGGCAGTAACATAGCCGACCAGCCGCATATCGTTCGCGCCGAATTCGATCATTTTGACAGCTACCTGACGTACGGTATCCGACTCCGCCATGAGCGCTTCGATCTCGCCGAGCTCAATGCGATGGCCACGCATTTTTACCTGATTGTCGATGCGGCCAAGAAACTCCAACGTACCGTCCTGTTGCATGCGCACAAGGTCGCCAGTGCGATACCAACGCTGCCCGCCCTGTTGAACAAAGCGCTCATTGGTAAGTTCAGGACGCTGCCAGTAGCCCGGCGATACGCCAGCTCCGGCGATCCATAATTCGCCTTCCACCATGCGTGGCGCAATCTGCCCGCCGGATGTGCGCACGCTCAAATCCGTATTGGCAATTGGCTGTCCGAGCGGTACGCGCTCGCCCACCGCATTCAGATCGGCCACGGAAGACCAGATCGTTGTCTCGGTAGGGCCATACATGTTCAGCAAACGCCCCTTGAGTTCTGCGCGCAGGTCACGTGCGAGGTCCGGCGGAAGCGCCTCGCCACCCACCATGAGACATTCTAGCTGATGCAGGGCGCGCTTGCCGGTGGCGTCGGCGGCCAGATAGGCCGCCATGGATGGTGTGCATTGCAAATGGGTGACATTGCCTGCCAAAATGTCTTCGGACACGGAACTCTTGTGGGCAACTCCACCACTCTTTTCCAGCTCGGTCATCAAAGTGCGGATGTGCTTGAGATTAGCCAGAACCGTTTCGGACTCGATACCGAAATCGATCAGGCATGCGATTTCATCGACGCCCACTGCAGCGACTTCTCGCACGATTTCCTTCGCTGTTTCCGGCGTTCCGAATAGGCCCGATTGACGATAATAACGTTCGAAAGCATGATCTAGCAGGGCATCCAGTTCTTCAGGTTTCAACTCCTCACTCTCGAAGATTTCCTGAGGGCTGCGGCCAGTGGCATCAGCTCTCGATACGAAAGTCGGAAAGGTCCACGAAGCGCGGCGCACAAGGTCTACGGCACTTTTCAGATAGGACTTCATTGGCTGCCGCGCGGTTTGCAGCACGACTTCTTCATTGTCCGAAACGAATGTGTGCAGCATCAGCACGACATGACCGTTACCTTCAAAACCTGCTTCAGTGCGGGCCTGCCGATATGCCGAGATCTTCTGCTTCAATTCCTCGACAGACTGTCCGAGTAGATGGGTCAACACACCGCAACCCATGCGGCCGGCCTCAACGAAGGTTTCGACATTGCCGGCAGCCGTGATCCAAATCGGAATTTCCTTCTGAACCGGACGCGGATGGATGTTCACTGAAACCGGCTTGCCATCATGACCGGGAAACTGCATTGACTCGCCAGCCCAAAGGCGACGGAGCGTATCGACGGAGCCCAGAGCGATAGACTTGCGGTTGGCGAAGTTTTCGGGCCGCACGATAAAGTCATTCGGCTGCCAGCCGGACGCGATAGCGATGCCTGCACGCCCGTTGGAAAGATTGTCGACCAGCGCCCAGCTTTCGGCGATGGAAACCGGATGATGTAGCGGCGCTACCACTGAACCGGCACGTAGCTTGACGTTTTTCGTCATGCCGACAAGTGCAGCGGAGCTGATTGCAGGGTTGGGATAAAGTCCGCCAAAGGCATGGAAATGGCGTTCCGGCGTCCATATTGCCTCGAAGCCATTTTCATCGGCAAAGCGTGCACCTTCGAACAGGACGCGATAGGCGTCTGCACCAGCTTCACCTGACTGCGACGCAAAATAGAATAGGGAGAAGGCTGGAATATCCGCTTTGCCTTGCTGATTTTGCATAACGATGGTTGCGCCGCGAGTTAGCGTCCACAGCAATTCGAGCACGGAAATGTCGAATGACATAGACGTGACCGCCAAAAGCCGCGAGCCGCGCTCCAAAGGCACTACATCATCCATCCCAGCGAAAAAGTTTGTGACATTGCGGTGCTCGATCATCACGCCCTTAGGTTTGCCCGTCGAGCCGGACGTGTAAATCAGATAGGCTATGTCAGCAGGGGTCCCCTGCATGCCTGCAAAATCATTCGACGCCTTATGCGAGACTATGCGCGCAGTATCCAGAAAACCGGGCAGGGCGGTTTCGGTATTGGCCACCACCAGCGCCGCGCCTGAATCCTCCACCATGAACGCAATGCGGTCGGCCGGATAGGACGGATCCAGCGGCAGATATGCAGCACCTGTCTTGAGAATTGCCAGCATTGAAACGATGAGATCGGCGGATCTATCAAGATAAAGGCCGACGATGGTGCCGGTCCCTGCACCGCGCGATGTCAATGCTCCAGCTAAACGCGACGCCTTCTCATCAAGCTCTCTGTAGCTGATCTTGTGACCATCTTCCTCAATCGCGATGGCTTCAGGTGTTTCCTTCGCCATTTCGTTGATGAATGCGTGTATTGTATCAACGTTCTCCGCTGGGCCGCCTTTACGCAAAGCCGAGCCTTCGCGCCCGAGCGGAAGCGCTGCCAGTGGCGTATCCCGTGCGCTGAGGAAAACGTTACAAAAGGCACTGAAATCCGCTGCGATGGCGTTCAATGTTTCAGGAGCATAAAGCCCGGCTTTCAAGTTTATGCGGGGCGCGGCGCTTATAAGCTCAATGTCAGCTTCGGTTAAGTCTGCCTTTTCGGCAACCACAGTACCGAGCGCAGCAAGCGCCCTCTGGGTCGCAGCTTTGCCTTCCAGACGCATGGGCAGATCGGCTGCCATCGGCGCTTGGGCTGCCGCCTGTTGGAACTGTGTCGACCAGATATCCAGGACGGCGTCAGCCGTGCTCGCGCCGTCGATCTCAATGCTTACCGGAAAGCGACGAGATAAAGCGAGCGATGTCACATCCGTGATGCCAGCAAGTGTCACGCGTTGCTGGCCGACAAGCAATGCCAGCCATGAGGCCCATGCTGCACCCAAGGCTTTTGTGGATACGGACGAGATGGCGAGTGCCACGCTTCCCGCAGGAGCTGTATGGTCGCGTGGGTACGGCGGCAGAACCGAATTGACGTTGCCTAAGGCACTTTCCCAGAAGGCTTCGGATAAACCTGCTTTGCGCAATGTGTCCGCATCTGCATTTGGTATCGTCGGCAGAACCGTTCCTGCCACAATACCAAGCGTTGTCGGATCGACAGGTGCACCGTTCATGTTGGCAATGCCACTCAGGATAACCGGGCCATCGCCAGCCGTAATAGTGACCGAATGCGGGTCCACCGCCAGTACTTGACCTGAAACGCCGGTGCCTGCGCCGCCAACCTCCAGCTTGCGTACCGCAAATAGTTTGTCGTCAAAGGCAAACTTGGCTCGCGCTAGCGGGTTGCGTCGCGTTCCGAAATCGAGCGCTCGAACAATGGCGCTCAGCATGGTCGAAGACTGCGAGAAATCCAGAATACCGAAATTGTCCGGGCGCTTCGCTCGCGCATACCAGCCGCGCCCGCCAATCATCGAAATCGGCGTCAACTGATTGCTGGCGAGATCGCCAAGCAATTCTCGAAAAGTTTCTTCACCTGCTTCGTAGCAGCGCAAGTTAAGGCTGAAGGCTGTCTCACCGGGAGCGATAGCAAAGCGCTTGGTTTTGAGTATTGCACCGCTATCCACGGCTTGCGTCATTTCATGCCACGTGACGGCATGTTCGGCCGCGCCTTCTAGGATCGCCCAAGCTGGCACATTCAAACCGGCGCGGTCGGGTAGCGGACCGTCGTGAAAGTTTATCGCCATAAGTCGAGCGCAGCGGAGCGTTTCAGGGCGAAGCACCGTGAGGTTAGCTACGCTGAAAAGATAGTCGGCGGAGCCCTGTTTCAGCACTGGTTCTTCGGGCGTGCCGCACAAAGAATGGTTTTTTAAGACGGCCCAATCGATGATCTGCGAATCATTGCTGACAATGCCCGATATCGTGCCGCCTTCCTTCACAAAGGCCTCAGCGCATTGTATCAGGAGTGTACCATCACCGACGAAATAAGCGCTTCGTTCCAGCATGAACTGACCATCCGAGATTCAGCCGCATTGGGCCGAGAAGGGCATTTACAGGTGGTCTGAACATCTGAACTGTGGAGCGGCGTTTTGGGTGACAAATGCCTGGTAAATCAATTCGGCTAGACCATGATGCGGAGAAATTAGATGCCTTGTCCTATGCTGGACAACGCGATTGGCGGCTATGCAGCCATGTTTCTTTGGTTATGAAGTCGATCGCTCGGATGAGATTCGGCTGCGAACGAATTAAGCTTTTAAAGCTTAGCCATACAAATGTGGTATGCAGATAACGCTCTTGGAACTGCGTAGGACTATCAAATATTAAGGCGTCAATGGCGTTGAACCTGTTCAAGATCGATCTTGATCGATCAATCGAAACTGAATTTTTGGGCTGGCTTTCTTCCGAGGAACTGGAAAGGGCGCAAAGTTTTGGATTTGATCATTTGCGAAGCCGTTACGTTGTGGCACATGCTGCACTTCGCGATATCCTGTCTCGCTATATGAGGTGTTCGCCTTCTGCTGTTGCCTTCATTTACAATGAATGGGGTAAGCCAAGTGTCGAAAGTGGGCCTTACTTCAACCTCTCCCATTCCGGGAACGTCGCGGTAGTCGCAGTGGATAAAGATCTCGAAATCGGTGTGGACGTCGAAACGGGCTTAGCTTCTTTGACATTTAATGAGATGCAATCGGTGCTGTCTCCAATAGAATTGGAGGAGAGCAGCGATCGCAGGCCAACTGCAAGGGATTTGCTGCAGCTCTGGGTGAGGAAGGAAGCTGTCCTCAAGGCAATTGGAAAAGGGGTCGGCTACGATCCGCGCCGGATTACGGTCGGCTTCAGCACGATTGACTTTGATCATTGGCAACAGATCGGAGCTATGGGTGAGGGCAAACAGCTAACTTTTCACGTGCTCGACGTAAACATGGGAAGTGTCGCCTGTGCGGTGGCGCGTCGGGATGCTCCCATTGCGGTCGCTTCGGTAGGAAGCTTCGCCTTTCTCGCCGATCCACAGGGCGCGCACATCCAAGGTGTAGTTCAATCTGCATATAATCGCGAAAGTTGAAAAATTTCGTCTGCCAACAAATCGACGCGCTTGGAGTGGATGCAGCAGTATGCTTCGGAGTTCCCGCTGCTGAAATCTGTCCGAGTGTTACTTGGACCATAACCCGCCAACTGAGATTGCAGGCCTAAGTCCGAAACAAGCGGGTTTCGCGCTTGTTGATAAATGGTGGCTCCCCCATCAGTTGATCCGTTTTCAATGTTGGTGGGTGCTTGGTCTTGACGCGGGTGTGACCGGCGAAACTGGTCCGGGTTGCGTAGCCGGCCACAAGATCGCCTTTGGCGCTGGCAGTCTGTATCCCAGCTATGAGTGCGGGAGCGCCGCGTTGTAGTGCTTGCGCCAGCCCTCGATGACGGTCTGGGCTTCCTTCAGCGTGTAGAGATTTCTCTATCAAGCAGTTCGTCGCGGAGCTTTGAGTTGAAGCTTTCGCAAAACCCATTTTGGCGAAGCAATCGGGTAGCAATTCAACTCGCTCGGAAACATGTCTTTGTCCTGCACGCAACCTCAGTGCAATTCGACGCTTTCAGCTTGCGGATGATGCAGATAGCCGGCCGCGCCAAAATTGTCTCCAGCGCAGTGCTTAGGAGAAATGGACGTCTAGGTCTGTTTGTCAGCAATTCCCTAGATACTTTCAATCGTTCCCTGTTAGCGAAGGAAAAATTCCCTGCTTTTCAAAATTATTTCCTTGCCGCACTGATTAGGGAATAGGTGGCCAACACCTTGATAATTCAGCGAGATCCAGAGAGTATTGGGTGTTCGTTGTCAGAGAATGCGATTTTTCCCTGCATTTTTCGTTAGCAGGGAAAATTACCACCAGAGACAGTTCGCTCCGGACTGCAAAGACCACCAACTCATTTCTTACCCCAATAAAATCAATAAGTTAGGGTGCGACAAAAGTGTCCAAAATGACGATGTAGCTGTAGCCGGTCGCCGCTTTTGGCAGCATTTGTCACCGCATCTGCCAAGCAATCTATCCAAGCGCATGATTCTTTAAGGCCATGTCGACCCAGAGAGCGATGATCCAGTTTGCACGGGTTCTGCGCGATTTGGCCGGCAATCTGGAGCCCTCACTCAGTATGTATCCTGATTAGCCGGGACCGATAGTGAGGAACGGATTGGATGGTCCGCGCGAAATTTTGCCAACAATGTTGCATTAGGGCGCGCTTTAGCTCGCGACGGCGGGTGTAGTACCTAAACGTGCAGGGCCCCTTGAAGATCGGCAATCAGATCGTCCGCGTCTTCGATGCCCGCCGATAGGCGAACCAGCGAATCCGAAATGCCGATGGCGGCGCGCTGCTCCGGCGGAATCGAGCCGTGCGTCATGGATGCAGGATGCTCGATCAAACTCTCAACGCCGCCCAGACTTTCAGCGAGTGTGAATAGCCGTGTACGTTCCAGAAAGCGCTTTGTTCCGTCAAGGTCGCGGTCCAGTTCGAAGCTTACCATGCCGCCGAAGGCATGCATCTGCCGCCGGGCTATTTCATGTTGCGGGTGGCTTTTCAGACCGGGGTAGATGACACGCCGAACGTCAGACCTCTGCTCAAGCCATTCTGCGATCCGCAGGCCATTTTGCGAATGGCGTTCCATGCGAAGGGCAAGCGTTTTCACGCCACGCAGGGCAAGGAAGCTGTCGAATGGGCTTGAGATCGCGCCAACCGCGTTTTGCAGGAATTTGAGCTGGTCGCGCGTTTCGCCTTCCTCACGGACCACGGCGATCCCGCCGATCATGTCGGAATGACCGTTGAGATATTTGGTGGTTGAGTGGACGACTATATCGAAGCCGAGTTCGAGCGGCCGCTGGAGATAGGGGCTGGCGAATGTGTTATCGGCTACAGCCAAAATGCCACGCTTGCGCGCAAGCGCCGCGACGGCTTCGAGGTCAACGATCTTTAGAAGAGGGTTGGTGGGCGTCTCGACCCACAGCAGTTTAGTGTCGGGCCGAATGGCTGCTTCAACCGCTTTCAGGTCTGTGAAATCGGCAAGCGTGAAGGAAAGACCGGCGGTGCGCTTGCGCACGCGGTTCAGCAGTCGAAACGTTCCGCCATAAATGTCGTCCGTCGCCACGATGTGCGAACCGGCATCCAGAAGTTCGAGCACGTTTGCGACTGCGGCGAGGCCCGATGCATAGGCAAAGGCCGCAGTGCCGCCTTCCAGATCCGCGACGGCGCGTTCGAATGCGAAGCGCGTCGGGTTCTGGCTGCGCGCATATTCAAAGCCTTTGTGGACGCCCGGACTTTGTTGCGCATAGGTGGAGGTAGCGTAGATCGGCGTCATCACCGCGCCGGTCGTCGGATCATGCTGCTGCCCACCATGAACGGTACGCGTGGAGAAAGCCAATCTGTTTTTGCCGAATGTTGTCATTGGCTGTTGCGCCTTAAATAGTTGATCAGATCAATGCGGGTCACGAGGCCGATGAATTCATCTTCATCGAAGATGATGGCGACCTCATTGCGGTCGAACACGGGCAGAAGTGCGTCCAACGTTTGTGAAGCCTGAAGCGTGTGCAGCTCATGGGTCATGGCATCACGCACGGGGCCATTGAAGCGCTGCCAGCGGCTTTCGTAATCGCCTTCAACCTTCAGAAGAATGTCGCTCTCGTCGATGATCCCGACGAGATGCCCATCCTCGATGACCGGCAACTGAGAAACATCCGAACGCCTCATGCGGCCATAGGCGTTGAGCAGGCTCTCATCGGGTCCGACATAAACGATCTGGCCGTCACGATAAGAGCGCGCCACGAGATCGCGCAGGTCGCCGTGACGCTCGCGCTCCGCCAGGCCCTGTTCGGCCAGCCAGTAATCATCGAAAACCTTGGACAGATATTTGTTGCCGGAATCGCAGACAAAAGTGACCACGCGCTTGGGCGATGTCTGCTCGCGGCAATAGCGCAACGCCGCTGCCAGCAGCGTCCCCGACGACGAACCCGCAAGAATGCCTTCCTTCGCGAGAAGGTCTCGCGCTGCGGCCATGCTTTGGCGATCGGGAACGGTGTAAGCAGCCTTGACCAATGAGAGGTCGCAATTGGGCGGAACGAAATCCTCGCCAATGCCTTCCACGGTCCAGCTTCCCGCTTCGATCAGCTTGCCGGTCTTGATGAGCGGTGCGAGGACCGATCCGGCAGGGTCTGCGAGCACCATCTCCGTTTTTGGAGACTGTTTTGCAAAGAACCTGCCGAGCCCAGTCAGCGTGCCGCCAGAACCGACGCCCACCACAACCGCGTCGATGTCGCCGCCGAGCTGTTCCAGAAGTTCCGGCCCGGTCGTGGTTTCATGCGCGAGTGGATTTGCCGGATTGGCAAACTGGTTGACGTAGAATGCTCCCGGTATGCTGGCAGCGAGTAGTTCTGCCATATCCTGGTAATATTCGGGATGACCCTTGCCGACATCAGAACGTGTCAGGCGCACATCCGCACCCAGCCCGCGAAGGTGCTGGACTTTCTCGCGCGACATCTTGTCGGGCACGACGAGAACGATCTTGTAGCCTTTGGGGATGCCGACTTGCGCAAGCCCGAGTCCGGTATTGCCCGCTGTCGCCTCGACGATGGTTGCACCCGGTTGAAGCGCACCGCTGCGCTCTGCTTCCTCAATCATGGAGAGCGCGATTCGATCCTTGATTGAGCCGCCGGGATTCTGGCTTTCGAGCTTGACGAACAGGCGGCACGGCCCGGTGTCGAAACGCGACAGTTCGACAACCGGAGTTTGGCCTATCAAGCTCAGCACATTGCGGTGCGGTGGCTGTAACCGCGGATATAATGGCAAAGGCGTCTTGCCTGACAGGTGTGGCATTGCAATGCGGCTTTCGCCCTCATATTGGAATATGGTTCCACATCGGATAAATTTCTTCAGTAGTGAAGAAACATTAATCCATTAATTGGAATAAAAAGAGCAATCCCTTTCACTCTGCCGCTTGTTGTCTCCCTTGTTCTCCAAGATCGGAATAGTAACGGGCGGCCACATCGGGATGGGAGCGCAACCGACTTTTCAGGATATTCTCGCCAACATTGCGAAGTAGCGGATTTTCGGGATCGCTTTCGGGTCCGAGGGCTTCGGCGGCAAGATGTTCTGGAAGTTCGAGCAAGGGGATTTCCGAATCCAACTGCGCGGAAAAGAAAAATGGCACCGAGTAGCGCGTGACGCCCGCCGGAGGCGTTACGACGCGGTGAACCGTGGCGCGCAGATAGCCGTTGGAGGCGAGTTCGAGAAGCTCGCCTATATTGACCACCAGCGTTCCGGGGATCGGCTCTACATCAACCCACGCACCGTTATATTCAACCTGTAATCCTTTCTGCTCGTCCTGCAGGAGAAGGGTGAGGAAACCGCCATCCTTGTGTGCTCCCACGCCTTGGTCGTCCTGCGTGGAATCGCGTCCGGGATATTTTACGATTTTCATGCGGTGGTTCGGAGAAGTGCCGTAGATCGGGCTGAATATATCCTCCGGCTGTTCCAGTGCAGCGGCGAACGCGCGCAGCAGGCGAATGGCAGTCGCGGTGGTTTTCTGCTGCCAATCGAGGATAGCGTTGCGAAGTTCCGGAAGCGCATCCGGCCAGAGATTCGGCCCCTGCAATCGAGTCCACGCAGGCGCGCCCGCATCTTGCGGGATAGTGTCGCGTTCGACGCCGAAGTCGAGCTGTTCGCGCCAGTCCGCGAGGCCGCGTGTGCGCTCGCCGCCAACGCGGGTGTATCCCCTGAATTGCGGCGAGTTGATCATTTCGATCTTGAGTTTTTCGTCCAGTGGCAAGGCGAAGAAGCGGCGAGCCTCGGCGAACAGGTCATCTATCTGCTCATTCGGTATGTCGTGGCCCGTGAGATAAAAGAAACCCACATCGCGAGCGGCTGAGCGCAGGTCGTTCAGGAATGCCTGGCGCGTATTGGGATCACGCTCAAACTGATTCAGGTCGATGATTGGAACGATACGTGGCATTTCATTCCTCCTTCAAGATGACATGACGCTCGCACAGCTTTAAGAGCCGCCACAGAAATCCGGTCCTTCAAAAATGCCGGTATGGGAACTCTTTTGCTCATCTCTGTGTGCTCCGGTTGAGCACTTTTTCCAACCAGCGGCTGTATCGTGATCCAGCTAGGCAAAGGACGAAATAGACAGCGGCAGCGAAAAGGTAGGCTTCATCGTAGAAGCCCAGCCATTGCGGATCGGATGCAGCCGCCTTTGCTGCGTTCAGCAGGTCGAAAATGCCGATGACCGCAAGCAGCGACGTGGCCAGCAGAAAACCGATAGCCAGATTGACCATGCCCGGAATGACGACGCGCAACGCCTGCGGCAGGATGACGAGTTGCATCGAGCGCCAGTAGCCAATGCCGAGCGCCGTTGCCGCCTCATATTGACCGGGCGGTATGGTTTGCAGACCTCCGCGCACGACTTCCGCAATATAGGCGGCCCAGAACAGCGTTATCATGATGGCGGCACGGAAGGTCTTGTCGAGGACCAAACCTTCCGGCAGCGCCATGGGCAGGATCAGCATGGCGATATAGAGAATGGCGACCATCGGAGTCGCGCGCATGAGTTCGATATAGGCAACCGAAAATGTTCGAAGCGCGCCCATTGTCGAGCGTCGCGCGAGCGCCAGCAAAACCGCAAGCGGCGTGGCGAGTGCGAAGCAAACGGTCCAGACCAGCAATGTGATCGGCAGCCCGCCCCATTGGTTGGACGTGACCGTGGCACCGATGAAGCGACCGCTCATCAGGACAAAGCAAAGCCCTATAGTAAGCGGCCATGCCAGAAGCAATTCGCGCCGCCAAAGGCGCGGCCATGCACTTGCGCTGACCAATCCCAGCAAAAGCACAATGACGATGGCTGGACGCCAATGAAGTTCGGACGGGTAGAAACCGAAGAGAATGAAGCGCAGCTTTTCAGCGACGAACGACCAACATGCGCCGCCATTGGCTGTGCACTGCGCGGCGGTGCCCGCGAACGTCGCGTCTGCAATACCCCATCGCAGTAGAGGCGGAAGCACCGCGAGCAACAGAGCGATGGTAGTGAGGGTGCAGATCGTGTTCAGCCGCGAGCCGAAAAGCCCGGCACTTATGCGATCCAGTGCCGTCAAAATCCGGCGCCATGCGGTTATATCCGGCGCGGGGACGATTTGGAGATTTACCTGAATCTCGCTCATGCGGGACGCCCACCCTTCAGCGCGACGCGGGCATTATAGGCATTCATCGCAAGTGACACGCCAATGTTCAGGGTCACGTAGACGATGACGAGAATGATGAGCGCCTCGAATGCCTGCCCCGTCGTGTTCGCCGTGGTATTCACGATGTTGACGAGGTCGGGATAGCCGATGGCGACCGCAAGGCTGGAGTCCTTGGTGAGGTCGAGATAGTTCGAGGTGGTGAGCGGCGTGATGACGCGCATCGCCTGCGGTAGGACGATCAGCCGAACGATCTGTGCATTGGACAGGCCGAGCGCGCGTCCGGCCTCCCATTGGCCCGGTTTCACCGAGAGTATGCCTGCGCGCACGATTTCTGCAATCGAGGCTGAAAACTTGACTACCAGACCGGTGAGAAGAGCAGCGAATTCCGGCGTCAAAGAATAGCCGCCGCGAATGTTGAAGCCGGACAATTGCGGCACGCTCAGTTCAACACGAGCGCCGCCTGCAAACAGAACAAGCGCGGCGATTGCGAGCGCGATAAGGGCGGTGATGGCAGGCATCCTGTTGGAAGTGTCACGGCGGCGAAGAAAGACCGCGAGGCCCATCGCGATTGCCAGGCAGGCGAGGCTGGCGATCCATGTCCATTGCGAGCCACCGACCGCGGTAAATCCCGGCAGGAACACGCCCCTGTTCGACAGGTAGAATGCGTCTAAAACGGAAAATGCACGGCGCGGGGGAGGAAGCGACTGGACGAGCGATATCCAGAAGAAGAGTTGCAGGAGCAAAGGCGTATTACGGATTATTTCGATGTAGGAACGAACAAGCCCCGCAAGTAGCAGGTTGCCGGAAAGGCCGGCAATTGCAATTGCCACACCAAGCGCCGTCGCCAGCACGCAGCCAAGCGCAGCCACCTTGCCCGTGTTAAGAAAGCCAACGGCAAGAGCGCGCAGATAGGTGTCTCCGGCCCGGAAGGCGATTGTCTGTTCGCCGATCTCGAAATTTGCGGAACGGGAGAGAAAGCCGAAGCCCGGCGTAATGCCGATGCGCGTCATGTTCGCTGAAATCGCAGTGCCAAGAAGAATCGCTACGAGCGCAAAGACGGACAACAGGCCGATTTGCAGCAATGGTCGTGGACCAAGCCATGCCCGCAGCTTCAAAAAGGGACCGGGCTTTTGCAAGCCCGGCCAGTTCACAGGGTCAACTGTCATGTGGGAGAAAATACCCGGATCAGCGGAACGGTGGCGAATAGAGAAGGCCGCCATTGGTCCAGAGGTTGTTGTAACCGCGTTCCCAGCCAAGTGGCTTCAGATGGCGGTCGAAAATCTCGCCGTAATTACCGACGGTCTTGATGATCTTGTACGCCCATTTTGGATCGAGGCCGATTGCCTGACCCAGCGAGGGATCGACACCGAGAAAACGCTGGATCGCAGGGTCTTGCAATTCAAGGAAGTCATCGACATTCGCGCTGGTGATGCCCCATTCCTCAGCCTGTATCGTCGCGTTTACGGTCCAGTTAACGATCTCGAGCCAGCGGTCGTCACCACCCGCGATAGCCGGGGCGAGAGGTTCCTTGGAAAGACGTTCCGGCAGCACGATGTAGTCATCCGGCGATTTTAACTGCGTGCGCTTGCCGACGAGGTCGGAAAAGTCCTGCGTGATCGCATCGACGCGCCCTAACTCCAGTGCGGAGATGAATTCCTTCGTATCCTCGATGGTGACGGGGGTGAATTGCTTGCCAGTCTTGCGGAAGAAATCAGCAATGTTCAATTCACCCGTTGTGCCGCTCTGGACGCCGATAGTCGCGCCATCGAGTTCGGCTGCCTTGGTAACGCCGAGATCCTTCCGAACGAGGATTCCCTGCCCGTCATAAAACAGCGTTGGACCGAAATGGAAGCCAAGCTGGAATGCGCGCGTGATGGTGACAGTTACACCAGAGAGCAGCACGTCATACTCGCCTGCCTGAAGTGCCGGGAGTCGCTGCTGCGGGGA
Organism: Mesorhizobium sp.; assembly: GCA_049840935.1. Taxonomy (GTDB): domain Bacteria; phylum Pseudomonadota; class Alphaproteobacteria; order Rhizobiales; family Rhizobiaceae; genus Mesorhizobium_G. Next base: position 269,234 of record JASGJA010000017.1, on the reverse strand, counting down.
AGAGTTGGTGAACTCCACTTTGTCCGGATCGCCAAAGACGGCAATCGAAAGCGCGCGCCCGTAGTCGATGAAGAAGCCCTGCCATTTGCCGCTGCTGTCTGGTGCGAAGAAGCCCGGCGTCGTTCCCACGCCGACCTTGATGGTGCCGCGCTGCTAAATCTTGTCCAGTGTAGGTCCAGCCCATGCGACGGTTGATGTGAGCGCGGAGGCCGCGACGAGCGAGGCCGCGAGAAGTGAGCGCCAGCCCTTAAATGATTGCACTGAAATCGTCATTTTATCTCTCCTGTCCGAACGGCGACAGTTATGTTTGGGGTCGCTCGTCGTTGGGACAACAATAGTAGATTAAATCTATAGACTAAGGATATTTAATCCAAGTTTTTGGAAAGACGGGACAATTCGTTTCAGTGAACAATGCGGTATGGCGGGCAATATTCCGGTTGCGTCAAGAATCGCTTTTCTGGCTTCCAAGCGCCAGTGCGAGCGCTGCCAAGACCGATGCGAGCCAGATAGGCTCCGCGAAATAGCGTTTGATGCCGAGCAGATGCCATTCACTGCAAAGCGCCATCGCCAAAGAGCAACGGTCGGACGTGTAAAACAGGCATGGCAAGGCTGAGGACGGACTCATGCCGGTATTGAACATGACCTGCCCATAGACGACGAGCCACCAGCAGACGGCAAAGGCAAAGAGTGCAACGGCGGCGACTTCAAGCGTTATGAGGCGCGCAGACTTCATTCGTCATATCCCATCGTTTCCAGAATGGAATGACGAAGCTCGATGATTGCCGGATCGTCGCGACGGCGTGGGTAAGCGACATTCACCTCGATTTCGGCGCGGATGCGTGCGGGTCTGTCAGACAGCACGATGACACGCTGTGCCAGCAGCAAGGCTTCTTCCACGTCATGAGTGACCATGACCACGGCGAAGCCGGAGCGCTGCCACAGAGCGAGCAATTCTCTTTGCATGGTGAGGCGGGTCAAGGAATCCAGCCGTCCGAGGGGTTCATCGAGCAGCAGCACGTGCGGGTCGTTCACCAATGCGCGCGCCAGCGCAGCCCGTTGCGCCATGCCGCCGGAAAGCTGATGCGGAAAGCTGTCGGCGAAATCTTCCAGCTTGACCAATTTGAGCGCTGCGTCGATGCGTTCGGCGCTTTGGTCCAGCACACCGCGCGCCTGCGGGCCGATAGCGATGTTGTCGCGCACGGTTCGCCACGGAAACAGCGTCGGGTCTTGAAATACGAGAATGCGAGACGGGTCGGCATTTTCGATGGCCTTGCCATCTGCACCGAGCGTGCCCTCCGATAAAGGTTCCAGACCGGCGGCGAGACGCAGCAACGTTGACTTGCCGCATCCGGAAGGGCCGAGCAGCGCAACAAACTCCCCCGGAGCGACACTCAAATTTATGTCCTGCAAAACGGGTAGTTCATTGCCGGCCAGTCCGTAGGAATGGGATACCCCGCGAAAGACGAGCGCGGCTTGACCGGAGCCTTCTTTTGCCATCGCGCCTACCATTGCAGCACGCCCTTCTGCCAGCCTAGCAGCCGGTCGCGGACGACGAAGAGCAACTTGACCAGCCCTGAGCAGATCAGCGCCATGATAATCAATGCGGCATAGACATTCGCGTAGGCGGAATAGGCCGTCTGGAACTGGAGATACCATCCCAGCCCGTACTTCGCGCCGAGCATTTCCGCCACGACGAGAATGGCGAAGGAATAGTACAGGCCCATGAACAGGCCCACGAACACATTCGGAAGTGCGGCGGGAATGGCAACCCGGCGGATCAGAAAAGCGGAATCGGCGCCAAGCGTTCTCGCAACATCATAGTATGAGCGGCTGACCTGATTGACGCCGGATGCAGTAAGGATTGCAACGGGAATGCCGGACGCCAGCGCCACAATGAAAATGCTAGCCTGAAAGGTTGTTGGAAACAGGAAGAATGTCGCCGGTATCCAAGCGCTCGCCGGAACCGGGCCAATCAGCTTGAGGATCGGCATTCCCCAATAGGAAAAGGTCTTCGACCAACCAAGAGCGACGCCGAGGACGAAACCGACCGCGATCCCGCTGAAAAAGCCAAGCGACCACAAACGAGCAGTGTAAGCAATGCAGATCGCGAGCCGCTCCCAATCAGTCACGTAGACATGGAACAGCGCGTGAGGCGGCGCAAAGAAGGGCTTGGGAAGCCAGCCGAGCTTGGCGGTAATAAGTTCCCAAGCCGCAAGCCACACACCAAGCGCGACAAACCACGGTCCATACCAAGCAAGAAATTTGCGTGCCGGACCAAGGCGCTCAAACGAAATCGCAGCCAGCGCGAAACCAGCTCCAATGATCGCGAGGATTGCGGAGAACAGGGTCCGACTGCCGTAGGGCGTTACATCTGGAATGAAGAACGTGAGTGCGGCGGCACCCAGCCATGTGGTTGCCGCCAGAAGTCCGGGCTGCCACAGGCCGGACCTCCCGTGCTCGCTCGACGCATCGAGCGTTTCGATTGCCGTTGTCATGGCTCAGGCGAGAATATCGACCGTGACACGGCCCGCAAGTTCGGTTGGGTCGGTGCCGGGATCGAGCACCTTGATGAGCGCCAGATCGTCAGCAGCCCATTTCACCTGCTCCCGCAACTCCTTGCCGACAGGATGATTATGCAGCACCCACGAGGCGACCTGTTCGTGAATGTCCTCTACGGGGAAGCCTGGATTGAGGTTCTTCACAAACCATTGTGCAACTTCTTCCGGATGCGTCGCCGCGTATTCATGTATCTCGATATTGGCTTCGGCCAAACGACGCACAGCATCCTTGTTCGCTTCAAGATAAGCCGTATTTACGCCGAGCACGCAGCACACGGCGCCGTCGAAGAACCCGGTCTGCGTGTTCGCAACTTCGACCAGATCGAACTTCTTCTTGTGCGAAAAGGCCCAAGGGTCGAGATGGGCAAGTGCATCGGCTGCGCCCCGGTTTACCGTTTCGCCGACGAGGTCGAACGGGACGTTCGTCCAGTTTACATCGCGCTCAGGATCGAGCCCGGCCTTCGCCAGCGCCACCTGAAACGAATGTTTCGGCGGACTGGCGACATCGTAAGATACGATAGTCTTGCCTTTCAGCTCTTCCAGCTTTGTGACGCCCGATTTCTTTGACGCGAGCAGCCGTGTACAACCGCCGTGTGACCCGACGAAGAGTTTGACATCCAATCCCTGTTCCAGAGGCTTTATCCAGTCATAGAGCAGGCCAGCGCCTGCATCCGTCTTGTTGGTGGCGATAGACTGGATCAGTGTCTGTCCGCTTGCGCCCTGATAGAAAAGCTCTACGTCCAGACCGTGCTTGGCGTAGATGCCATTCGCCAGCGCGAACGCAACCGGCGAATGACACGCCGCGAATTCGGTCCATGAAAGCCGCAGTTTGGTGGGGTTGCCTGCAATTGCATAGCGCGGGGTGCCGGCAACGATACCCGCTGCCGATAACCCCACGCCTGCTGCCGCCGCCCCTTGCAATACCTTACGCCGGGAAAAGTGGCGTCTGAATTGGTCGATACTCATCTCACCCTCCGATTTTTATTGAGGAGCGTGGCGTCAGGCCGCCTTGCGCTCTTGGTTGCCGCTGATGTTTTCAAGAGCTTGTTCGAGATCGCGTATGATGTCGTCTGGATGCTCGATGCCAATTGAAAGGCGCACGTAACCCGGCGTAACGCCGGTCGCGAGTTGGTCTTCCGGCGAAAGCTGCGAATGGGTGGTCGTGGAAGGATGGATCGCCAGCGACCGCGCATCACCGATATTGGCGACGTGATAGAACAGTTGCAGCCCGTTGATGAAATTGCGCCCCGCCTCGCGCCCGTCCTTAAGTTCGAAGCCGATCAATGCGCCGTAGCTGCCGTTTCGCAGATAGGCTTCGGTGCGGCGCTTCGCTTCGCCACTGTGATAGCGCGGGAAAATGACGTTCTGCACCTTCGGATGGCTTTTGAGATATTCGGCGACGCGGATCGCGTTTTCGCTGTGCTGGCGAATGCGCAGGGGGAGTGTCTCCAGTCCTTGCAGAAGCTGGAACGCGTTGAACGGGCTGATCGCCGCGCCGACATCACGCAGCAGCACCGTGCGGATGCGCAGCACGTAAGCGACGGGACCGAGTGGCTTTGCCGCTTCCACCCAGACCTTGCCGTGATAGCTCGGATCAGGAGCGTTGAGCGTTGGAAAGCGCTCGGCGTGTTCGTCCCAAGGGAAATTACCGCCGTCGATGACAAGCCCGCCAATGGAGGTTCCGTGCCCGCCAATATATTTCGTCGCCGAGTAAACGACGACTGCGGCACCATGTTCGAAAGGCCGGATAATCAACGGAGCGGCCGTGTTGTCCACGATGAGCGGCACGCCCAGCGAGCGGCCGATATCCGCTACTTCCTTGATCGGAAAGACCTGAAGTTTCGGATTGGGCAGGGATTCGGCATAATAAGCCTTGGTTCGTGCGTCGGTTGCGCGGCGGAAACTTTCGGGATCGGCGGGGTCAGCAAACCGAACTTCCACGCCGAAATGCTTGAGCGTGGCGGCAAAGAGCGCCCATGTGCCGCCGTAGAGATCGGTCGAGCTGACGATATTGTCGCCCGCGCCTGCCAGATTGAGAACGGAATAGGCCGAAGCGGCCTGACCGGAAGAAAGGGCGAGCGCGGCTGCCCCGCCTTCAATGGCAGCAATGCGCGTTTCAAACGCATCCTGCGTGGGGTTGGAAACGCGTGTGTAGATGTGCCCGATCTCATCGAGCGAAAATAGATTGTCCGCATGGTCCGTGTCGCGGAACTGGTAGGACGTCGTCTGGTAAATAGGCACTGCGACCGCGCCGCTGGCAGGATCGCTGCGATATGCGCCCCCGTGCAGCGCGAGCGTTTCGGGAGATAGGTTTTCCAGTGGCATGATGCGTACTCCTCAGGCGGCAGCTTGCGAATTGAGCGGCGACCGCTCGTCGAGCAGGTCGGCATGATGGCGTTGGGCAACGTCTGGATGCGAGCGCAGGCGGCTCTTCAACGCATTGAGACCGGAATTGCGGAACAGCGGGTTGGATGGGTCACGGGTGACACCCCTCGCTTCCTCCTTGAGGTGCGAGGGCAATTCGAGAACGGGTATGTCGTTGCCGAATGGCGCACCCAGGAAAAAGGCAACCGAAAGCCTGTCCACACCCGCCGGTGGAGTGACCACCCGATGCACGGTTGCTTTCAGATAGCCGTCGGTGGCGAGTTCGAGCAATTCGCCGACATTAACGACGAAGGATCCGCGGCGCGGCTCCGCGCTGACCCAGCGCCCTTCTTCGAGTTCGACCTCAAGACCGCGCTGCTTTTCCTGAAGCACGAAGGTCAGGAAGCCGCTATCCTTGTGCGCGCCGACGCCTTGATCGCTCTGCGTCGCATCACGTCCCGGATAGCGGATGATTTTCACCAACTGGTTGGGCGTGCCCGAATAGATCGGCGAAAACACCTCTTCGTCCTGTTCGAGGATGATGGCGAAAGCGCGCAGCAGGCGGGTGGCGACATTGGCCAGTTCGCTCTGGTATTGCAGCAGCAAAGGTTTCAGTTCGGGCAGGGCGCTCGGCCATTGGTTAGGCCCCTGCAACCGGCTCCACGGCGCAAGATCCGGCGTGCGCGGCAGGGCGGGCGCCTCGGACCCTATATCAATCTGCTCACGCCAATCCTGCTTGCCCTGTGTCAGCTCCTGACCAATTCGGTTGTAGCCGCGAAAGTGCGGCGAGTTGACCATCTCGATTTCGAGCTTTTGCGTTCGTCAGGTAGATTGAAAAGAAGCGCCGTGATACGTCGAGAACACTGTCGATCAGCGGCTGTGCGATGCCGTGACCTTCGAGATAGAAGAACCCCTGATCGCGAATGGCACTGCGCAGTTTCTCGATAAACTGCCTGCGAGTTTCGCTGGGGCCGTCGAACTGGCTGAAATCAAGAACCGGGAGTGAAGGCGTAAGGTGGTGGTCCGACATGTATGCTCGTTCCTCGTGAAATCTGGGCACGAAACAAGCGTTCCACGGAATGATTTTTTCGCACAGGAAGGAACGTTTGATTTGGCGGGTAACAGGAAACCGAGTTTCGGTTACGTCATCGCCTTTGAGAATGTTTTTCTAATCGATAGATTTAATAGATATTTAAAAAAAAGCGCAGATCCAGCCGAAATATCCACAAACTGGTAGACATCGTTGACAGTGGCATGCCAAAAATTTGATGGTTCTCCGAGCCGCACTGGAATTGAAGAATATCGGCGGCAAATATTCCCTTTCCACCATGTGCATAGGTGTTGGACACGGCATCGCGGTGGCGCTCGAACGGATCTGGGGTCCTGACCCTAGGCTCCGCGCTCTATCTGTCGTCCTGCCGAGCGCCCGTGGCAGCACCCCAAACCACGGCGCGCTCGTGGCGGCGGATTACGTGTTTCAGGTCTTCAAAGGCGGCGATGATATGCCCGGCGAACCGTTCGGCTGCAGACGAGCGCGTGCCATTCGCACGCCGCAGAATGCCGAGCGAGCGGTTGGGTTGTGGGATTTCGTAAGGCAGCACCACAATACGATTTTCCCGCCTCTGAGCGAACACGACCGAAAATGGCAAGACGGCTAGTGACTCAGTTTCCACCAGCACGTTTACGACGCTCATTAGCGAGCCGCCCGAATAGCGCACGTGCAGGTTGGACATGCCAATAGACATCAGGATCATTTGCAGGTCGGAAGCCAGAGGCGATCCCGGCAGCGGCCCAACCCACGGATAGTGAGTCAAATCCTGTGCCTCCAGCGGGCGTTTGCGCATCAGAGGATGATCGGGCCGACAGGCAACGATATTGCGACCGGGCAGAATCTCCGTGAACTCGAAGCCGCGACCGAGATTCAGGACACCGATGGGCACAATGCCGAGGTCGATCTGGTTCGCCTCTAGCGCAGCGGTTATTTCCGGCAGGTTCATATAGCTCTGCTCAATCGTCACGTCCGGCTCGTGGTTTTGGAAGGTGCCGATCATGGTGCTGATCATGGCGTCCATGAAGAACGGCACGCCGCCCACACGCACCAGCCCCTTGGTTCCGCGAACGAACCCCTGCACCGCGTCTGATGCGCGGCGCGAAGCGGCAATAATGCTGCGCCCCTGTATAGCAAGCTGGATGCCCAAAGGCGTTGCCTGCAAAGGGCGACGGCCTTTTATGAACAGCGGTTCTCCCACTCGCGCTTCCAGCATGGCGAGCGAGCGGCTGACTGCAGGCTGTGTCAAGCCAAGCATTGCTGCGCCTTCGGATACGCCTCCCGCATCAAGTACTGCGGCAAGCTGCATCAAGTGGCGTTCGTTAAGCTTCATAGCATAGTGCTATACTATTGGCCGAATATCTCAACCTAATCCCCGAACGCGCGTGCTATTTCAGAACCAAGAGTTGGAGGCTCTTGGGAGGATGGACGGTAAGCAATACAGGCCGCAGCGGGGCAGTGATTCCGTACCGGGTCAGATGACCTCGGAGGATTTTGCAGCCCGATTGGCAATGCGCCCAACCACGCGTCTAAGCGAGGCTGTCGGGGCGTTGGTTGCTAATCTCAATCGTCTCGCCGACGAACTCCGGCTTACGCCGTCTGAATTTCACGATGCGATGAATTTCCTGACCGAAGTTGGTCACTACGCAAACTCGCGGCGACAGGAATGGGTGTTGCTGGCGGATGTGCTGGGATTTTCTTCGCGTGTTGAGGATCTGAACAATCGCCGCCCGGCGGGCGCGAACTCCTAACACTGTGGCCGGTCCATTTTATCGTGCCGATGTGCCGGAGATGCCGGCAGGCGCAAATATATCGCGTGACGGCAAGGGCGAACCGCTCAGCGTTTCGGGCCGCGTCATCAACCTTTCCGGTGAGCCATTGGTCGGTGCGTTGGTCGAGGTCTGGCAGGCGAATGGCGAGGGCAAGTACGAGAATCAGGAGCCAGACCGCCAACCGGAAAACAATCTGCGTGGCAAGTTCCGCACCGATGCGCGCGGTTCATTCTCGTATCGCACGGTCATGCCACGCGGCTACTCGCTGCCCTCAGATGGACCTGTGGGACGGCTCATGAAGGCGTTGGGTCTATGCCTTGAGCGACCTGCGCATTTGCATTTTCGTGTTTCGGCAGAAGGCTACCACACGCTGACGACGCATATTTTCGACATGACGGATCCCGCCATCGGGCGGGACGCAATATTCGGAGTGAAACCCGAACTGATGGCCCGGTTCCGTGCAGAATCTACTGATGGAAAAGTGGATGGCTATGCGCTTGAGCAGGAACTGGTGCTCTGCCCTTTGCGGCGAGACTGATTGGAACGAACGGAGGAAAATATGAGCCAGATTAGCGGCTATCACCATCTTACAATGTCTACCGACGGAGCGCAGGAGGACTTCGATTTCTATACGAAGACTCTCGGTCTGCATTCCGTGAAGCGAACCGTACTGTTCGACGGGGTTATCCCTGTCTATCACCTCTATTATGGATCGCCCAACGGTGACGCCTCGACGATCATCACCACGTTTCCGTTTCGTAAGCCGGGGGTCTATGGGCGGCGCGGCACAAACCAGTCGCGCACGATCATGCAGTCCATTCCGATGGGGGCGGCAAGCTTCTGGGTCGACAGGTTGAACAGCAAAGGCATCAAGGCCGAGAAGATCACGCGCTTCGGCGCCGACCGCGTGGCATTCGCGCATCCCAGCGGCATTCCGCATGAACTGGTCGAAAGCGACAGCGACAAGCGTGAACCTATTGTCAATGCCGCGCAGGGCATCGGCAAGGCTCATGGCATCAAGGGTATCTATGGCGGGCTCGTGGCCTGCTTCGACCGCACTTCGATGGACGATTTCATGACGATTGCTCTGCCTTTGACCAAGGAAGCCGACACGCACGAAGGTACGGTTTATCGCGTGCCGGACGACAATGGCGTCATCCAGCGCGTCGAGGTGATCGAGGATCGTGTATCGCCGCAGGGGACATGGACGCTTTCGGGCGGCACCATCCACCACCTCGCGCTCAACACCGGCGATGAAGAAAATCAGATGAAGCTGCGCGCCCACATCGAAGGGCTCGGCTTTACCGACATTTCGGAACAGAAGGACAGGAACTATTTCAAGTCCTGCTATGTGCGCTCACCTGGCGGTGCGTTGTTCGAACTCGCCTGGACCACGCCTGAAGGCTGGGCGCGTGACGAGCCTCCGGGAGCTATCGGCAAGACGCTGGTGTTCCCGCCCTGGTTCAAGGATCGCGAAGCCGAATTGCGCGCTGGTCTGGAACAGGCCGAGTTTGCCTGATGGCATCCGGCGCGCTGTACCTCGGATCGCGGACGAAGGCGCGGGCAAGCTGCGTCCTCGTCCATGGACGGGGTCAATCGCCGGAAGAGATGCAGTCTCACATTCTGGCGCAACTCAACGCTCCTGATGTGGCTTTCGTGCTGCCGCGCGCGGTGGAGGGAGCTTGGTATGCGGCAAAAGCGGTCGATCCTCTGACGCCGGTGACGCGCTCGGCGCTGACTTCTGCCCTTGACCAGCTAGAGGCCGACATCGCGGAAGCGAGGGCCGCGCATCCGGAATTGCCGATGCTACTGGCAGGCTTCTCGCAAGGAGCCTGCCTGTCGCTTGAATATGCATTTGCGGGGCGGTCCGGGATCGATGGGCTGGTCGCGTTTACTGGCTGCCGCGTTGGCGTCGTTGCAGACGAGCGACCGGCCAGCCTCCGCGACGGTCTGCCCGTTTACCTGACAGGTTCGGATGCCGATCCGTGGATTCCGGTAACGGCTTTTGCGGAAGCGGCGCTGGAACTTGGGCAAGGCAAAGCGAGGCTTCGCACCGACCTTTTTCCCGGTCGCGGTCATGAGGTTTCAGATGCCGAAATTGAAATGATGCAGAGCGTGCTGGCAGACCTTGCCAGTGGGCGGAAAGTTGGAATGGCGGCCTCGCGTTAGGCCGGGTGCAACGTTCGGGCGTGCGGGGAGAGGCTGCACCACCGGCAGATCGGAGAACAGGGAGGAAGACATGATTACAAGACGGACATTCATGCAGTCATCGGCGGCAACGGGTCTGGCGCTCGCCGCGCCCGGTCTTGCCATGCCGGCCATCGCACAGGGCGCGAAGATCAAGCTTGGCTATGTCTCGCCGCAGACAGGCCCATTGGCGGGCTTCGCGGAAAGCGACGCCTATAACATTGCGGCATTTCTCGCTTCTGAGCACGGGGCGAATTTCGAGGTCGTGGTGAAGGACAGCCAGTCCAACCCGAACCGCGCCGCGGAAGTGGCAAAGGAGCTGATCCTGAAGGACGAGGTGAGGCTAATGCTCGTCGCCTCGACGCCGGAGACGACCAATCCGGTAGCCGGTGTGTGCGAGGGCGAAAGCGTGCCGTGCATCTCGACGGTCGCGCCGTGGCAGCCCTGGTTCATTGGACAGCAGGGCAATCCCGGCGATCCATCGAGCTGGCAGAGCTTCGATTATGCATTCCACTATTTCTGGGGCATGGAAGACGTCATCAAGGTCTACACCGCGATGTGGAACCAGCTTTCCACCAACAAGGCGGTTGGTGGCCTGTTCCCTAACGATGCGGATGGAAACGCCTGGGGCGATCCAGATCACGGCCTGCGCCCCGGTCTGGCGGAGCAGGGTTATGCGCTGACAAATCCGGGAAGCTTCCACAATCTGACCGATGATTTCTCGGCGCAGATCAACGCCTTCAAGGCAGCAAATACCGATATCATCACCGGTGTTTTGATCCCGCCGGATTTCGGAACGTTCTGGAGCCAATTGCGGCAGCAGGGACTGAAGCCGAAGGTGGTAACGGTTGCAAAGGCTCTGCTGTTCCCGCAATCGGTGGAGACGCTGGGGCAGGCTGGGCACAATCTGTCGTCAGAGGTGTGGTGAACTCCTTCGCATCCCTTCACATCCAGCCTGACAGGCAAAAGCTCTGCCGATCTGGCTGCGGATTTCACCGCGAAATCGGGCCGTCCATGGACGCAGCCGATCGGCTTTGTGCATTCGCTGTTTGAGGTTGCGGCCAATGTGATGGGCCGCGTCAGCGATCCATCAGACGGCGATGCTGTTGCGGCGGCGGTGGCTGCTACGGATTTGGCGACTGTTGTGGGCAAAATCGCGTGGAACGGCGCGAACGTGCCGCCATTTCGCCGCCAAGAACGTATGCAAGACGCCGTTGACCGGCGGCCAATGGCGCATGAAGGACGGCGGCGGCTATGACCTTATCATCGTCGAGAATGGCGCTGCGCCGGAAATTCCAACCGGCGGCAAGATGGAAGCGCTTTCCTGAGATATCGCGCGGCAGGCAATGTTCTGCCGCGCATAACCCATGGCGGTACAGTACGGTAATTATGCCTGAATGATATATAAAGGCGTGCTTTCAGCATTTGACTTACAGCCGAACAAGAAGCGTTATGCGTCTAAATCGGCTCCATCTGCTGGGAGGTGTCTGGAGCCTTTCCGAAGAGCAACATCCCAAACCCGTACCTGTTGCGGGGCTAAAGGCGGCTGCGTGCAGTCTGCAGTGGGTGGACTTTGGAATGCATTGGCAGGGAGGAAGCAATGCCAAGCCTGGAAGCAATGTTCGACGTGCGCGGAAAGTCGGTGATCGTCACCGGCGGCGCAAGCGGAATTGGCCGTGCCTATGCGGAGATCATGGCCCAGCAGGGCGCACGTGTCGCAATTTTCGATCTCGACCCGGTTGGGTTGGAAAAGACAGTTACGGATCTGGTCGCCGCTGGCGGCGATGTCTGGGGACAGTTGGTCGATGTCGGCGACCGCTCGGCGATGGCTGCGGCTTTTGATGCGGTGGCAGCGCGGCACGGTCGTATCGATACCGTCTTTGCAAACGCCGGTATTGATCCCGGCCCGGGATTCAACACACCGACAGGTGAGCGCAACCCCGACGGCGCTATCGAGAACATTCCCGACGAACAGTGGGACCGCGGCATCGAGATCAACCTGACCTCGGTTTACACAACGGTGAAGAATTCAGTGCGGCACATGAAGCCGAACGGTGGCGGCGAAATTATCGTTACCTCGTCCATTGCCTCTGAAATTTGCGAAAGCATTGTCGGAACGAGTTACATGCCAGCCAAGGCGGCGGTGAACCATTTCGTGCGGCATATGGCGATGGAGTTGGGCGCATACGGCATTCGCGTAAATGCGATTTTGCCGGGACCGTTCATCACCAACATTGCTGGTGGACGGCTGCGCAACAAAGCGGACCGTGCGGCCTTCGAAAGCCAATCGCTGATCGGACGTATCGGTGATGTGGAAGACATCAAGGGGCTAGCGCTGCTGCTGGCGTCACCTGCCGGAGCCTATTTCACCGGCTCGCTGATCGTTATCGACGGCGGCTCGCTCAATCGCATGACGTGAAAATTCATCCAGACGCCCGAAGCGGGAGGAACGCCGGGCGTCGGTCAACACAAGGGAGGAAATGTGATGGCCTTTTATAATAAGCTCGTGAAGTCTGGCATCAGCCGCCGCACCGTGCTACGCGGTCTGGGGGCTGGTGTCGCGGCGTCAACCGTGGGCATGCCGACATACCTGCGCGCGCAGACAGCAGGCAAGATCAAGGTCGGCTACCTGACGCCTGCTACCGGACCGCTCGGCCTGTTCGGCGAGACGGACGGGTATACGGTGCAGAAAATCCGCGAGTTTCTGGGCGGCAAGCTGACCTGCGCCAACGGCAATACTTATGAGATCGAGATTCTTGAGCGCGACACTCAATCCAACCCGAACAAAGCGGCGGAGCTTGCCGGCGATCTGATCCTGAACGAGGAGGTGCATTTGATGGCGCCCGCCTCGACCACAGACACCATTCTGCCGGTGATGGAACAGTCCGAACTGAACGAGACGCCGTGCATTTCGGCCGGTGCGCCATGGCAGGCTGTAATCATGCCGCGCGGCGGCGGCGAGTTTAACTGGACCTATCACTTCTTCTGGGGCCTCGACGAAGCGCTGAACACTTTCGTCGGCCTGTGGAACGGGCTCGACACCAACAAGAAGGTCGGGATGCTGTTCCCGCAGAATATTGACGGCGAAACCTGGGGCAACGACCAGTATGGCTTGCCGGTGCCAACCAAGAAGGCGGGTTACGAGGTAACGATCCCCGGCTACTTCCAGCCTCGCACGAACGATTTCTCAGCTCAGATCGCCGAGTTTAAAAAGAACAATTGCGAGATCATCGGTGGCATTACCTACCCCGACGATCTGAAGACGTTTGTGACCCAGTGCAACCAGCAGGGCTTCAAGCCGAAAGCGGTGACGGTGGCTGCTGCGCTTCTGTTCCCCGGTGGCGTGGAGGCAATGGGACCGCTCGGCAACGGCATGTCGTCGGAGGTTTGGTGGACACCTGCCTTCCCGTTCCCGTCAACCTTGACCGGGCAGGTTAGCCGCGATCTCGCCGACCAATGGGAGAAGGACCAGAAGCGGCAGTGGACACAGCCGCTTGGTTATTCGCACGCGTTGCTGGAAGTGGTGGTCGACATTTTGAAGCGGTCAACCGATCCGCTGGATCGCGAAGCCAATCGCGTCTCGATGGCCGCCACCGACATCAAGACTGTTGTCGGTCCGATCAAGTTCGGCGGTACGCCGCACAAGAACGTCTCCACCACGCCGATCTTCGGCGGCCAGTGGGTGAAGGGCGAAAAGTGGATGTACGATCTGAAGATCGTCGACAACACGGTCAATCAACTGTTCGCACCCGAACAGAAGATCGTCGCGATTAGCTGGTGATGCCTTTGGCAACCGAGGAGCCAGGGATGAGCCGCGAGATTCTGCTTAGCGCCAGCGAGCTTTCGAAAAGCTTCGGTGCAGCGCGCGTGCTCCATGCGGTGAGCTTCGATGTTTATCGGGGCGAACTGCTTGGCATTCTTGGCCCCAACGGGGCCGGCAAGACGACGTTGTTCAACATGATTAGCGGCGACCTCAAAAGCTCAGGCGGAGAAATCCGCCTGAGCGGCGAGCCGTTAAAAGGCGAGCCGCCCTTCCGCCGCTGCCAGATGGGCATTGGCCGCACATACCAAATTCCGCGCCCTTATTCCGGCATGACAACATTCGAAAACCTGCTTGTTGCCTCGACATTTGGTGGCGGCAAATCTGAGCAGGAAAGCTATGCGTTCTGCGCGCAAGTGCTGCGTGAATGTGAACTTTGGGAAAAGGCGAACAAGCCAGCCGGTTCCCTTACGCTGCTCGACCGCAAGCGGCTGGAGTTGGCACGCGCTTTGGCATCCGACCCCAAGCTCCTGCTTCTGGATGAGATTGCCGGTGGGCTGACGGATGAGGAATCCAAGGAACTCGTCGCGCTGATGCGGCGCATCCGCGACCGGGGCATCACCATTATCTGGATCGAGCATGTACTGCATGCGCTGCTTGCTGTGGCTGATCGGCTGATGGTGCTGAATTTCGGTGAGAAGATTGCCGAAGGCTTGCCAGACGCAGTGATCGCGAACCCAGAAGTGCAGCGCGTTTACATGGGTATCGAGTTCATGAGCGCGGTGCTTTCCACGCATGGGCTGGTGGCGCGCTATGGTGATTTCCAAGCGCTCTACGGCATCGACGCCGAGGTTGCTGAGGGCGAGGCGGTTGCGCTGATCGGCGCTAACGGTGCAGGCAAATCCACATTTCTGCGCGCTATTATGGGATTGCTGCCGGTTGCACCTGACATGGTGCGTCTCAATGGCGAGCCGATTGGCGGCACACCGACCGACCGCATGGTGCAGAAGGGCATCGCCATCGTGCCGGAGGGCCGCAGGCTGTTCAACGGCATGACCGTTGAAGATAATTTGCGGGTCGCCATCGACCGCGCCGAACATCTTGGCCGAACTGGCGGCTGGTCGCTGGCGCGGCTGCATACGCTGTTTCCCATCTTGAAGGAAAAGGCGCGTACCCCCGTGCAGAGCCTTTCCGGCGGGCAGCAGCAGATGGTTGCGATCGGTCGCGCACTGCTCTGCCAGCCACGCATTCTTTTGTGCGACGAAATCAGCCTTGGCCTTGCGCCAAAGGTCATCCGCGAAATCTATGCGGTGCTGCCCGAAATTCGCAGTCAGGGCACCGCAATGATCGTTGTCGAGCAGGATGTTGGCCTCGCCAAATCGGCAACAGACCGGCTGTATTGCATGCTGGAGGGCCGTGTGACTTTGACCGGCCGATCCAGCGAGATTACCCGCGAACAGATTAGCCAAGCCTATTTCGGAGCGAGCCATGCAGTGGTTTGACGCGCTCATACAAGGCGTCCTGTTGGGCGGAATGTATGCGCAATATGCGCTGGGCATGGCGTTAATGTTCGGCGTGATGCGCATCGTGAATGTCAGTCACGGCGATCTGGTTATCCTGCTTTCGCTGATAGGCATTTCCATGGCCAGCGCGTGGGGGCTGGGGCCGTTCACCGTTATGGCGGCGCTGGTGCCGCTGGCGGTGGCGATAGGCTGGTTGTTGCAGAAGACGTTGCTGAATAAGGTCGTGGGTGACGATCCACTGCCATCGCTTATTGCCACGTTCGGCCTATCGCTGGCGTTGCAGAATTTGATGTTGCAAATCTGGTCGGCCAATAGCCGCTCGCTGCCGGGTGGCGGGCTGGAAAGCCGCTCGGTCGAAATCGGCGGCATTTACATTGGCCTGCTGCCTATCGTTGTTCTGGTGTTTGCGACCAGCCTCACATGGGGGCTGGATATGATGCTGAAGCGCACGCGGTTCGGTCGCGCGCTGCGCGCCGCATCTGCGGATGTGGAAGCCGCGGCGATGACGGGTATCAATCCGAAGGGTGTCTATGCCCTTGCGACTGCTGTCGCGGTGGGCATTCTCGGCTTCGCGGCAGTCTTTCAATCGCTACGGTCGACCGTTGCTCCGGCTGACGGCGGCGCGCAACTCATCTATGCCTTCGAAGCGGTTATCATCGGCGGCATGGGCTCGATCTGGGGTGCATTCCTCGGTTCGATGGTGCTGGGCATTACGCAGGCCATCGGCTTCCGCATAAACCCCGGCTTCGGTGTGCTGGCGGGTCATCTCGTATTCCTCCTTGTGTTGGCGACGCGCCCACAAGGTCTGTCGGGAAGGGGCTGACCATGAGTTCGATGCCTGTTACCGAACTGCCCGCCGTGCTCGTTCGCCGCCAGACCCTGTCGGGGCGCATTGCGCTGACCGTATTCGTTCTCGCTGTTATCGGTCTCGCGCTGATGCCGTGGTGGGCGAAACCCGGCACCATCCGCATGATCCTTGAACTGTGCTGCTACATCGCCGTTGCGCAGATGTGGAACATGATGGCCGGCTATGCTGGGCTCGTCTCCGTAGGCCAGCAGGCGTTCGTCGGCACGGCTGGTTACGCGCTGTTCGTTCTTGCGCAGACCTTCGGAGTGAACCCGTTCGTGGCGATTTTCCTGTCGCTGCTGGTGCCCGCCATTCTGGCAGTGCCGTGCTATATGCTTCTGCATCGGCTGGATGGGCCTTACTTCGCCATCGGCACATGGGTTGTGGCAGAAGTGTTTAGGCTTGCCGCCTCGAACCTCACCTTTGTGAACGCCGGTTCCGGCATGTCGCTGGGCGTTATGAAGCAATACTCCGCGTTTGAGCGTAACGTGGCGATGTCGCTTTTGTGTTCGCTGCTGATCCTCGTGACAATCGGCGGCAGTTACTGGTTTCTGCGCTCGCGCTACGGACTTGCGTTGATCGCGATGCGCGACAATCCGGTGGCGGCTGCGAGTCAGGGCGTGAATGTGCGCCGGTTGCGCTTCATGATCTATGTGGCGGCGGCTGCCGGCTGTGGGCTTGCTGGCGCGGTCTATTTCATGGCGCAACTGCGCATCAATCCGCCATCGGCCTTTGATCCAATGTGGTCGAACGTGGCGATCTTTATCGTCATGGTTGGTGGCATCGCCTCGATCGAGGGCGTGTTGATCGGCGGCTTGATCTACTTCGTGGCCGAGCGCTGGTTCGGCGAATATGGCGCGAGCTATTTTGTCGTGCTCGGTGTCATGACCGTGCTGGTCGCGCTTTATGCCCGCAGCGGCATTTGGGGAATGATCTCCAAGCGGTGGGACGCGCCATGGTTTCCCATCCGACGCCATCTCGTGCAGGTGACGGAGAAAAAACCATGAGGGTGGCTATATTTGACGCCGTAGGCAGCCCTCTGCGGGTGGGCCAAGCGCCCGACCCGACGCCGGGTGCCGATGAGGTCGTGTTGCGCACCGCCGCTTGCGGCATCTGCGGCAGCGATTTGCATATGACGGAAGACCCCGTGCCATTCGGCATCAGTGGTGGGTTCGTGCTGGGCCACGAGATTGCCGGTGAGGTGGTGGCGACAGGCAAGGATGTAAGCGACCTGAAACGGGGCGACAGGGTTGCCGTCGTGCCGATGCGTGGCTGTGGTCATTGCGCTCGTTGCCGCGAAGGCGATCCGGCGCGCTGCGCGGAGCTTGCGCTTATTGGCGGCGGCTATGCGGAATATGTGACCGTGGCTGCGCGCCAGTGTCAGGTTTTGCCCGAAGGTATATCGGTGGAAGACGCCGCGCTGGCGGAGCCGCTATCGGTCGCGCTTCACTGCGTCGTGCGCTCTGGCATGAAGCCCGGAGATCGGGTTGCCATTCTCGGCGCAGGACCGATTGGCCTGCTCGTTGCCTTCTGGGCGCGGCGCCTGGGCGCGAGCCGCGTCGTTATGGCGGACAGGAACACTTACCAGCGGGAGCGTGCGCTGGCGCTTGGCGCGACGGGTTTCGCTGTGTCTGACGACAAGGTGGTAGACAGCATCGCCGAATTTTGCGGGGGCGCGCCCGACATTGTGTTCGAATGCGTGGGTAAGCGCGGCCTGCTACAGTTGGCCACCGAGATTGTGCGGTTGCAGGGCAAAGTGATCGGCATTGGCCTGTGCGTTGGTGGCGACGAGTGGGACCCCTTCGTTGCGCTGTCCAAGGAGATCGACCTGATCTTCTCTGTGTTTTTCCATCAGAAGAATGAATTCGGCGTGGCGCTGGATGCGCTGGCCGGCGGCCCGTTCGCGCCGCAGCAGATCATCACCGACAGGGTCGACCTTTCTTTGGTGCCGCAGATCTTCGAGGGCCTGCGCCAACGCACCACGCAATGCAAGGTTTTGATCCAACCGGAACTTGCCTGAGGAGGCGCCACATGGCCGTGAATTTTGAAACCCTTGAATATGATGTCGGCGGCGTAAAAACTGTCGTCAAGGCAATCGGTTCGGGCAAGCCGATACTGTTCCTGCACGGCATTGCGACAATCGAAGGCTTCGATTTCGCCGAAGGACTGGCAGACAGGTTTCGCGTGCTCTGTCCGAGTCATCCGGGTTGGGGCTTCTCCGGTCCCGCGCCGCATCTGGCGGGCATGACGGATCTTGTCGTGCACTACCTGAATCTGCTCGACGTGCTGAACCTCTCCGAAAAGCCGCATCTCGTCGGCTTCTCCATGGGCGGCTGGATGACCACCGAGCTTGCTGGCCTCGCTCGCGAGAAGTTCGACAAGGTTGTGCTGATCGCACCTGCTGGACTCAACGACCCGGCCCACCCGGCAACCAATCTGGGTGTGGTCGCGCCGCAGGACTTACCGGGTTATCTCGCGCACGATGTATCCGTTGCGTTGCGCTATTTTCCCGACGGGACCGACGCCGCGTTTGCCGAAGCGTTCGGTGCGGACCGCGCGCGCGAAGGCGAGACGGCTGCGCGTGTGCTTGCGCCATTCGGCATGGGCCATCCGAACCTGCGCCGCTTCCTAGCGCGCATTACAAATCCAACACTTGTCGTGTGGGGCACCGAAGATAGGCTTTTGCCGGCAAGTCAGGCGAAGCTCTGGGTCGATGCCCTGCCCAACGCCCAACTGCTCACAGTGCCCGATGCGGGCCATTTCGTCATGCAGGAAAAACCCGAAACGCTGAAGAAGATCGGCAATTTCCTCGCAGAGTGAAACGTACTGTCCAAGGGAGATTTAAGCCATGAACAAGCCCATGAAACATAGCTATTGGGGCAATGCGGTCGATTACAAGGACGTATTGAAAAAGATCGCAGAAGCTGGTCCGCAACTGGAAGCCAATGCCGCCGCCGACGAGGCTGCTGGCGAGCTGACGAAGGAGAGTTTCGAGCTGCTCAGACCGCTGCGCTTTTCGCATCTTCTGGCCACGGAGCAGTTGGGCGGCGCGCAGATGCGACCAACCGAAGTGCTGCAATTGATCGAGGCAGTGACATGGTGGTCGGGTTCGGCTGGCTGGGTGTCGATGGTGCATTGCTGCATTGGCGCAATGTCGGCGGCATTCCTGCCTGAACTCGGCGGTGGGGCGGCTGTTCGGGCCGGGCACTGAAAATCGCTTCTCTGGTCAGGGTGCTCCGCTTGGCATGTTGAAGAAGGTCGATGGCGGTTACACGCTGACCGGCAAGTGGAGCTATGGTTCCGGCTTCTCGCACGCCACCTGGTCACACTCTGCCTGTTTCGTGGATGACGGCACAGGCAAGCCAGCAAAGGATGCCGCGGGCAATGTTATCGTAATGTGCGCGCACGCGCCTATTGCGGAACACAAGCAACTCGGCAACTGGGATGTGCTGGGGCTGAAAGGCACAGGGTCGATCGACTATTCCGCTGAGGATGTTTTCATCGCTAAGGATCTGGTGTTCCCGATCCTGACCGCACCGCCGCAGCGCCTGAAGGAATTGTTCAGCCTCGGCATTGTTGGGCTCGCTGCAATTGGCCACACCGGCTGGGCAATGGGCGCGGGTCGCCGCATGCTCGATGAGATTGCCAAGTTTGCACGGAGCAAATCTGGACGCGCGGGCATGCTCGGTGAGAGCGAGAAGTTCTGGTACGATTACGGTCGTGCCGAAGCTTCGTACCGCGCCGCGCGTGCTCTCGTCATGGAAGTGTGGGGCGATATCGAGGCGACCGCTGAAGCTGGAAAGATGATGACCACGCGGCATGTCAGTCTCGTGCATCTTGCCAAGGCGCAGATTCATGAAGCGGGTGTCGATCTCTGCAACTTTGCCTATCGCGCGTCGGGCGGAGCGGGCCTTCGCGCCGGTGTTATCCAACGTACCTTCCGCGACATGATGGTGGCGGCCAACCATTTCACGATTGCACCGTCCATTGTCACCTCTGCGGGTCGCGAGCTTGGCGGCCTGTGGGGCGACCGTGTTTGGCAGTTCTACGATCTGATTGAGAAGAAGTGAGGCCGGTTGGTCGGGGCGATGAAAGTCGCCTCGACGCCCGGAAGGTAAGAAAATGACCGTGACTCCGCTGCAGGCGGCCTTTCGCGAGGCTTTCCGCTGCCACCCCGCGGGTGTGGCTGTCATAACCGCCGACCCCGGTGGCAATCCGGTGGCGATGACTGTTTCATCGCTGATCTCGGTCAGCAATGATCCACCGACCGTCGCTTTCTCTCTATCGGCTCGCTCCGGCTCGACGCCAGCCGTGCTTTCGGCGCAGACGATGTTGATCCATCTGCTGCGCTATTCGGACCTCGCATTGGCGCGGCTTGGTGCGACACCCGGCGCGGATCGCTTCGGAGCAGGCATTGCGTGGGACCGGTTGCCGACGGGTGAACCACGCTACACCGATGTCGCGACTTGGTTTCGCGCGCGCATCAGCGGCACCTTGCCGGTCGAAGGCGCGACGGTGGTGATCGCCGAACTGCTGGAAGGCAATTCGGACGCCAACAGTCCCCATGCACCGGAACTGGAATCGCTGATCTATCTCGACCGCCGCTGGCACCGCCTGCGCGAAACGCAGGATGGTGTTGCGAGCCTGATGCCAATGGACATGGAGTACCGTGACGTCTTTCGCTGAAGTTGCCGCCGGCGGCTTCATAACGAAAAGCGATATTGATGAACAACCATATGATCAACTTCACGCGTGTTTGCGCCTAGGATGATCGAATGAAGAATGCCGCCGGGGAGGGCGGCGGGAGGAACTGATGACGATCCTGTCGCTGCAGGGCGTATCGAAGAGTTTCGGGGCGCTGAAGGTTGCCGATGACATAGGCTTTTCGCTGGAACCCGGCGAGGCGCTTGGAATCATTGGTCCGAACGGCGCAGGCAAATCGACGCTGTTCAATCTCATTACCGGAAATTTGCGACCTGACGCTGGAAAGGTGTTTCTGGACGGCCGTGACATTACAGGCGAGAGCCCGATGCAGCGCTGCGCCAGCGGCATAGGCCGCTCGTTCCAGATCCCGCAGCCATTCGATCATTTGTCCGTCTACGAGAATCTTCTGGTCGCCGCTCGTTTTGGTGGTGGCCTGTCGGCTGCGGACGCGCCCCGCGCTGTCATGGATATTTTGCATCGCACCGGTTTGGCGCAATTGGCTGATCGCGTGGCGGGCGGCCTGCCACTTCTGAGCCGCAAGCGGCTGGAGCTTGCACGCGCAATGGCGACCCGTCCGCGTGTCATTCTGCTGGATGAGATCGCAGGCGGTCTTACGGAAGCAGAATGCTCCGATCTGGTAGGCACGATCCGCACGATACATGCCGAGGGCACTGCGGTCATTTGGATCGAGCATGTGCTGCACGCTCTGACGGCAGTTGTGACAAGGCTGATGGTGCTGAATTTCGGCAAAATGCTGATGATTGGTCGGCCAGACGAGGTGATGGCGGCACGCGAGGTGCGCGAAATTTATCTGGGGATCGAAGCGTGAGTGCGCTTCTGGAGATAGATGGCCTGACGGCCCACTATGGTGACTTTCAGGCGCTGTTCGGCGTCGACCTTGGGTTGGAATCTGGCCAGACGCTGGCGATTATTGGTGCGAACGGCGCGGGCAAAACAACGCTGATGCGCGCAATCACTGGCATTGCACGTGTCACTGCAGGCAGTGTTCTACTGGAAGGCAAGCCTATCCATAACCTCGCTGCGCCGGACATTCTGCGCGCGGGCGTCGCAATGGTGCCTGAGGGGCGTCGCCTGTTTCCAAGCCTTTCAGTGGAAGAAAACCTGCGCATCGGCGCGCAAGCCCGGAAGGGCAACGGCTTCTGGACGCTGGAGCGTATTTTCGAACTGTTTCCGATCCTGCGTGAGCGCCGCGCCCAACCCGGTACGGCTTTGTCTGGCGGGCAACAGCAGATGGTCGCCATTGGCCGCGCGCTGATGTCCAACCCGTCGGTGCTGTTGTGCGACGAACTCAGCCTCGGACTTGCGCCCGTTGTGATCAAGGAAATCTATGCCGCTTTCCCGATGATCCGTGAAAGTGGCACCGCGATTGTGCTTGTCGAGCAGGACATCGGCCAGGCGCTGAAGGTAGCGGACAAAGTGCATTGCATGATGGAGGGTCGCATAACGCTGTCGGGCCGTCCGGAAGACCTGTCACGCGAGGCCATTCACGAAGCCTATTTCGGAGTGAACCACGCATGATCTGGTTCGACACACTCGTTCAAGGGCTTTTGCTGGGCGGTCTTTATGCGCTTTTCGCGGCTGGCCTCAGCCTCGTGTTCGGCATCATGCGGCTGGTTAATCTTGCGCATGGCGACCTGATCGTGCTTGCGGCCTATCTGATCCTCGGCATCTGCACAGCGACCGGGCTAAACCCGTTTCTTGCCGCATTGCTGGCGCTGCCGCTGATGTTCGCGCTCGGCTGGTTGTTGCAGACCGCCCTGCTTAACCGCGTATTGGGTGAGGATATTCTGCCGCCGCTGCTCGTCACGTTCGGCCTCTCGGTCGTTATCCAAAACGGACTTCTGCAGAGCTTCACAGCGGATAGCCGCAAGCTGCCGGTTGGCACGATTGAAGCACAGTCGATTGCTTTCGGGCCGCTGGTGGTCGGTGTCATGCCGCTTATCACCTTTGCCTCTGCCATCGGCGTAATCCTCTGTCTGAATTGGCTGTTCTACCACACAGCGCTTGGGCGTGCGTTCCGTGCTACGTCCGATGATCCCGTAACAGTGCAGCTCATGGGCATTCGCCCGCAGCGCATATTCGCAGTGGCGACCGGAATTGCGCTTGTAGTCGCCACCATCGCGGCGCTCTATCTAGGAGCCCGTGCGACTTTCGATCCGTCCATCGGGCCAGCGCGCCTGCTCTATGCTTTCGAGGCAGTCATCATCGGTGGCCTTGGCAGCCTGTGGGGTACGCTGGCTGGCGGGCTGGTGATTGGTGTGGCGCAGGCATTCGGCGCTGCGCTAAGTCCCGAATGGCAGATTCTGGCCGGTCACATCGCGTTCGTTGCCGTGCTTCTCGTTCGCCCGCGTGGGCTCTTTCCCCGCGCGAACGACTGAGGCCAGCCATGAAAACACGCCTGCTCCCTTTCTGCCTTGTAACGCTGCTGGTGCTGCTGGCCGCAGTGCCGATCATCGGTACGCGTTCCATGGTGCAGGATCTGTTCATGATCATGTGCCTGCTGGTGCTGGCGCTTAACTGGAACATGCTGGCTGGCTTTGCCGGTCTTGTCTCGGTCGGCCAACAAGCATTTGTCGGCATCGGAGCCTACACGATGTTCGCGGCAGTTATTCTCGGGGGGCTCGATCCGCTGTTGGGTGCGCTACTCGGTGGAATTGTCGCAATGGCGCTATCCGTGCCGATAGCGTTTTTTACGTTTCGTCTGAATGGCGCGTATTTCGCGATTGGTACATGGGCCGTTGCCGATATTGCGCGGCTTGCGTTCAGCCAATGGAAGGCGCTGGGGGGTGGCACTGGCACCTCCCTGCCCAAGGGCGCGGCGCAGAGCATGTTCGGCGTCGATGCGGTTCGCTCCATACTAGGTCTATCCAAAGCCGCAGCGGTGGATGCAATGACCTACTGGCTGGCATTGGCGCTGATGGTCATCCTGCTGGTGGCAAGCTGGGCCTTTCTGCGCTCGCGCATGGGCCTTGGCTTGCAGGCGGTGCGCGACAACCCAACTGCGGCGCGCTCGGTGGGTGTCGATCCAACGCGCCTCAAGGCACTGGTGTTTCTGCTCACTGCTTTCGGCACCGGCGTTTGCGGCGCGTTGATCTTCATCCAGATTGGACGGATTTCGCCCGACGCTGCCTTCTCGCTGCTGGACTGGACAGCCTTCGTCATCTTCATCGTGGTCATTGGCGGCATCGGCACGCTGCCAGGCCCGATTATCGGCGTACTCGTTTTCTTCGCGCTTGAGCGGCTGCTTTCCGACTACGGCACGGTTTATCTGATCGTGCTCGGCGTTATCGGCATAACGATTATGCTGTTCGCGCGTCGCGGCCTATGGGGCAGCTTCGTCCAGCGTGGCTTCGATCCGCTGCCGCTTGGGCACGTCGCGCCAAAATCCGATCCCGCTAATTGATGTTCGAGGAAGGAAAGACGTTGAGCTATTTCACCGAAGCCAATTCTACCGCCACCGTAAACGGTCGCATGGGCGAAGGCACGCAAGCTCGCCTCGCCGAAGTCATGTCCAGTCTGGTGAAGCATTTGCACGACTTCGCCAAGGAAACCCAACTTACGCAAGCCGAATGGGAATACGGTATCGGCTTTCTCACTCGCACAGGACAAATCTGCTCTGGTGAGCGGCAGGAATTTATCCTGCTGTCCGATGTACTGGGCATGTCGATGCTGGTCGATGCAATCAACAACCGGCGACCGCCGGGCGCGACGGAGAACACGGTCTTCGGGCCATTCCACGTCGATGATGCGCCGATCCGCCAGATGGGCGATAACATCACGCTCGACGGCAAGGGTGAAAGCTGCCTGTTTGAAGGACGCGTGTTGGACCTCGACGGTAAACCTATCGAAGGCGCGTGCGTTGACGTGTGGTCCGACAATGCGGACGGCTTCTATGATGTGCAGCAGCCCGGTATCCAGCCGAAGTGGAACAATCGCGGTCGCTTCTTCACTGGGACTGATGGTCGCTACAGCTTCCGTGGCATAAAGCCGGTCAGCTATCCCATTCCCGATGATGGTCCAGTGGGCCAGATGCTCGTCAATCTCGGACGCCATCCGTACAGGCCAGCGCATATGCACTATCTCGTCACCGCTCCGGGCTATCAGAAGCTCGTAACGCACACTTTTGTCGGCGGCGACGAATACCTCACTTCCGACGCGGTGTTCGGGGTCAAGAACTCTCTGGTTGCGCCTTATGAGCAGGTGGCAAACGGCGACACTCTTTGGCGCTCACCGTTCGATTTCGTTCTGGTTCCCGTCTGAGGCTCCGATGCCCAATGTGAAGATATTCGTCGATGAAACCAGCTTCCCTGCTGTACAGGAGGGTCTGAAGAGCGTTCTGCCAGACCTTCGAGCACAGCTTTGCACGGCGCTTGCGGTCGATCTGGCAGCCACCCAGTTCGCGGTGATTCCGGTGGTCGGGCTGCCCGACCAGCCGCCGATCAATGTCGAGATGCATATTTTGCCGCGGCCCGAACGAACGCGAGAAGCGGTTCTGGCCGTGGCGCGGCAGACGCGCGAAAGTGTTCGCAAGGCAACTGGCCAGCATGTCGCTGTGCGCATCGCAACGCTGGATGCGGAAACCTATGTGGCGCTGAAATGAATGCAGATGTTAGCCGCGCCGCCGGGTGACTTGCTGTTCGTGATCCATGCGCGCTTGCAATCTCTCGCATTCCGCCTGCAGGAAAGTGTTGAACTGGTGGACTGCGGGTGGCCCTTGCCGGTTCGTAACGGTCAGCAATCCGAGCTGGCGGTCTGGATGGTCGATTTTCAGCGGCAGCGCCTCCAACGGCAGCGTATTGCGCGACAGGAAGACCACCGAGTAAGGCAGCACAGTCAAGGAATCCGAACCGGCCAGCACCGACTGTATGGATGCCAGTGTGCCCCCGGAAAAATTCACACGGAAATCCTCCTGTCCGATGGACTTCAGCGCCCGCTCCAGATCGCGGTAAAGCGGACTATTCGCAGGTGGTGCAATCCACGCATAGGGCGCAATGTCGTTGAGCGTAATAGCGCGTGCATGTGTCAGCGGATGACCGGCGCGGCAGGCAATCACATTGTTGCCAGAGAGCAGCGGCGTGAACTTCATGTCGGGAGGTATGCGGCTGGGATGCAGCGGCAGAATTGCGACATCCAGCCCACCGTTGCGCAGGCCAGCTTCCAGCGTATCGAGATATCCGTAGGACTGGTCGATCTGAACATCGGAATGGCGCAATTGGAAATCGGCGATCATGGTCGCTACCACGCCATCCATGAAGATCGGCGAACCGCCGACGCGCAGCCGACCGGCCAAGCCTTGCCGGAAGCGGCGCACGAGAAGGCTGGCTTCTTGGTTGGCTGCATGGATCTTAGCGCCGAGCCGCGCCAGAGTGGCGCCCAATTCGGTCGGCCGCACAGGTCGGCGACCGGGCTCGAACAACGGCATGCCGATGCGCTCTTCCAGCAGGGCCATGCTGCGCGAAACCGATGGCTGCGACTTGCCAAGCGCATCGGCGCCCTCGGTCAATCCGCCCTTTGCGACGATAACCGACAATATCTCCAGATGCTCACTGTTCAGCTTCATAACGCAATGCGATATTACATTGCCATCATCCGATCAATATCCCTGCAATTTTGGTATAGCTTGCGTCGGGTAAGGGAGGAATTGAATGTCGTTCTTCTGTGAGGAGTTCACAGCGCGAAGTGCTGCTGTTCGCGTTCGCTTCGGGGCCGGCGCTCGCAAAACGATTGGCGAGGAGATTGATGCGCTTGGCGCAAAGCGCGCGCTGATCCTGACCACGCCGCATCAACAATCGCTCGCAGAAGAATTCGCTGCCTATTGCGATGGCAGGGCAGTTGGCAGCTACACCAAAGCTGCCATGCACACGCCGGTCGAGATTTCAGAGGAAGCCGCTGCTTACGCACGCGAGTTGGACGCCGATGTCGTCGTTTCCGTTGGCGGCGGTTCGACAACTGGCCTCGGCAAGGCTATCGCATTGCGTACTGATCTGCTGCAGATCGTCGTACCAACGACTTACGCCGGATCAGAGGCGACGGGCATTCTGGGCCAGACGGAAAACGGCGTGAAGACGACGCTGACCAGCCCCAAGGTGCAGCCGGAGGTCATTGTCTATGACGCAGAGCTTGTCGCGACGCTGCCGGTAGACATGACCGTGACCTCCGCGATGAATGCTATGGCGCACGCAGCCGAAGGGCTTTATGCGCGAGACCGCTCGCCAATTACGTCGCTGATGGCTGTAGAGGGCATGCGCGCCTTTCGTGACAGCCTGCCCAGGGTTATCTCTGCTCCCGCCGATCCGGCAACGCGTGGCGAGACACTTTATGGCGCGTGGTTGTGTGGCACTGTGCTCGGGCAGGTGGGAATGGCGCTGCATCACAAGCTTTGTCATACGCTGGGCGGCAGCTTCGACCTGCCCCACGCAGAGACGCACGCAGTAATCCTGCCCCACGCCATTGCCTATAACGCTGTTGCGGTGCCGGAGCTTCTGGCACCCGTCTCGGAGTTGTTCGGCGGCGGACCGCCCGGACTCGCGCTATGGAATTTCGCAAAAGATGCGGGCTCGCCCCTGACGCTGCGTGAGCTTGGAATGAAGGAGGAGAATCTTGGCCGTGCGGCAGATATTGCAACGTCAAATCCTTACTGGAATCCACGCCCGATAGAACGGGAGGCCATTCTGGCGCTGTTGCGAGCGGCGTGGACGGGCGATGCGCCCACCGGCTGATTTAACGTGCGGGAAATAACCCGCTTGAGTTTTTGATATTTGAGTTTCTGGGAGGATTTCTCATGGCTGACATTACAACCGATGTGTTGATCATCGGCACCGGCCCTGCTGGTTCGGCAGCGGCAGCGCTTTTGTCTACTTATGGCATCGCGAATATGGCGGTTAATCGCTATCGCTGGCTGGCGAACACGCCGCGCGCTCATATCACCAACCAGCGCGCCATGGAGGTGTTGCGCGACCTCGGCCGCGAGGTCGAGGAAGAGGCATATATGTTCGCCACACATCAGGAGTTGATGGGCGAGAACATCTTCTGCGAAAGCCTCGCGGGCGAGGAGATTGGTCGCATGAAGGCATGGGGCAATCATCCGCTTTCCAAGGCGGAGCATCTGATGTCGTCACCGACGCAGATGAACGATCTGCCGCAGACATTCATGGAGCCGCTGCTTTTCAAGACGGCCTGCTCGCGCGGCACGCAGGCGCGCATGTCGACCGAATATTTGTCACACACGCAGGACGCGACGGGGGTGACAACCACCTGCCTCGATAGGCTCACAGGTAAGGAATTTACTATCCGTTCGAAATATCTGATTGGCGCTGACGGTGGCAAATCGCTGGTGGCCGAGCATGCTGGCCTGCCATTCGAGGGCAAGATGGGCGTTGGTGGTTCGATGAACATCCTGTTCAGGGCCGATCTGTCCAAATATGTCGCGCACCGGCCTTCCGTTCTCTACTGGGTCATGCAGCCGGGCGCTGATGTCGGCGGCATCGGCATGGGGCTGGTGCGGATGGTGCGGCCCTGGAACGAATGGTTGATTGTGTGGGGTTACGACATCAACGGACCGGAACCTGAAGTGAGTGCGGAGTTCGCTACAGGCGTGGCGCGCCAGCTTATCGGCGACCCGGAGTTGGAGATCGAAGTGCTTTCCGCCAACACGTGGACCGTGAACAACTATTACGCGACGCGCACCTCCGATGGTCGGGTGTTTTGTGTTGGCGACGCGATCCATCGGCATCCGCCGTCAAACGGACTCGGCTCCAACACGTCGATTCAGGACTCGTTCAATTTGTGCTGGAAGCTGGCGCTGGTGCTGAAGGGGCAGGCCGGAGAAAGCCTGCTCGACAGCTACAATGTCGAGCGCGCACCGATAGCAAAACAGATCGTCACGCGCGCCAACCAGTCCATCGGCGAGACGGGACCGATCTTCGCAGCGCTCGGTATGGCCGAAGGCGTCAGCCCGGAGCAGATGCAAACGAATTTTGAAGCCCGCACGGGCGGCACTCAAGCGGCAGAGGCGCAGCGAGAAGCTATCCGCAAGGCCATCGCTTTCAAGAAATATGAGTTCGACGCGCATGGCGTGGAGATGAACCAGCGCTATCGTTCGGATGCGGTGGTGACAGATGGTCAGATCGAACCGTCATTCCAGCTTGACGCCGATCTGCACTACCAGCCGACCACATGGCCAGGCGCACGTCTGCCGCATGCCTTTGTTTATCGTCACGACAATGGTGCAGAGGTTTCAACGCTGGACCTTTGCGGACACGGTCGCTTCACGATTTTGACCGGCTTGGGCGGCGAAGCTTGGGCAGAGGCGGCGAGGGAAGTGGGAGCCGAGCTAGGTCTTGATCTCGTCGTGAACGTCATTGGCCCGCGTCGGCAATATGTTGATCATAGCGGCGAGTGGGCGCGCGTGTCAGAGATACGAGACAGCGGCTGCTTGCTTGTACGCCCCGATCATCATGTCGCCTGGCGTGCGACCGCATTGAGCGAGAACCCACGCGCTGACCTCATGCGGGTGTTGCGGCACATTCTGAGACGCTGATTTACGGCGCAACGAGCATAACTTCGAGGGGCAGGAAACGGCAAACCTACCGCCCTTGTTACTGGCACTGAGGTGGGAGCTAGACACCCGCATTAACCCCCGCAGACTGAGCCGGCGGCCGAGTTTGAAGCCAGATTGGGGGTTGGCGGTCGGTTGAGGATGCCGCCTTTGATCGTCGAAGGGCGTCATGGCGGCCGATACCGGGCTGCTTTTCCGACGCCAGACGGATTTAGCCCAAGGTTCCTGCCCGTTCATGGAAGATCAACTTGTCGAAGTTGTAGGCGATGTTGGCCAGAGTGAGTTTCGCCTCGGCCCGCGCTAGGCCAATGGTGCGGATGAACAGGCCGAAGCGGTTTTTCTGGTGGGCGAAGACGTGTTCGACATGGGCACGGATCGACGATTTTGCGGCATTGGCCCGTGCGATATTCTGCGGCATCGGCTTGCCTGCCGGCTTGCGACGATGGATGCGGCTGACCAGCATCCTTGAAGCCAGCCATTTCTCGTTCTTCTGCGACCGATACGCGCTGTCGGCCCAGACCTCGGAGGAAGTGTTGTCCGTCGTCACCAATCGCGGCAGCATCCGGCCATCCGCCTGTGCGGCCGAAGTCACCGCGCTCTCCCGGATGAAGCCGAAGCGCCTGTCGATGGCGATGTGGGATTTGTAGCCGAAGACCGGCAACGCGATTTGAGGCAGCGGCGTGCCGTCCGGCCGATACCGGATCTTGCCACCGATCTTGAGCGTCCAGCGCGCATCGGTGTCTTTCTGGGCCGCCTTGTTCGGCTCGTTCGGCCAGATTTCGTTCGCCGTCTTGCCGGCTTTGATGGCTTCCTTCTCCGCATCCGTATTCCGCTGCTTCGGCGCTGGCACCAGAGATGCGTCGATGATCTGGCCTGACATCGGGATGTAGCCCTTCTTCTGGAGTTGCCAGTCGAACGCCTTCATCACTCGCTTCAACGTGCCCGTCTCGGTCAGTTTGTTACGGAACAGCCGGATCGTGTTCTCGTCGGGTGTCGGACCGCCGAGGTCGAAGCCCAGGAAGCGCATCCAGGACAGCCGGTCCCGGATCATGAACTCCATTCTGGCATCGCTCAGATTGTGCTGGGCCTGAAGGATCAGCGCCTTGAACATCGACACCGGATCGAAGGCAGGGCGGCCGCCCTTGGTTCCGTCGCCATAGCCCAGCCCTTCGGTCAGCCAGCCGCGGAAATATTCGAAGTCGACCGCCGCCTCCAGAACTTCCAGCGGATCGCCGATTTTGCTCAGCCTCTCAAGATGCTCCCAAAGCCCGAATAGCGACCGCTGCTCCATCGTCCCGCCTCCAAATCATGAAGGCCAGATCGAATCATGGAATCAGAAATCTCGCGAGGTAAATACGGGTGTCCAGCTTCTTCTGTCCGTGCGCGTTGCGGCTCATCAAATGAGCCAGCAAAGCTGACGGGTAAAGCGCGGCAGAAAATCAGCCCGGAAAGAAAAGTTTTTCTATCGGGCTGATGTATAAATAGAAATCTACAATCTCTACAGAATTAGTGGAATATTGGATGATCTTCTTGGTTCAAGGTCCAAGGAGGGACAGAAATGCAAGGAATTTCGAGGCGTACGCTCATTGCCGCTACTTCTGCAATTGTCATCGGGCTGGCCTTTGCACAGCATGCAAGTGCAGATGATCTGAAAATCACCATTGGCTATCAGACGGTTGTCGAACCGTCGAAAGTGCCGCAAGCCGACGGAAAATATGAGCAACAACTCGGCGCGAAGATCGATTGGCGCAAATTTGATTCCGGTGCCGATGTGGTGGCCGCAATCGCTTCGGGGGCCATCGATATTGGCTATGTCGGCTCCAGTCCGCTCGCTGCCGCGGCCAGCCGAAAGCTGCCGATCGAGACGATCTATGTGGTCGGCCTGATCGGAGAATCCGAAGCGCTGGTTGCGCGCAATGGTTCCGGCATTGAAAAGGTCGCGGACCTCAAGGGCAAAAAGGTCGCCGTGCCCTTCGTTTCCACCACGCACTACAGCTTGCTGGCCGCGCTTCAGCATGAAGGCGTCGATCCCAAATCGGTCGAAATCCTCAATTTGAGACCGCCGGAAATCGCTGCTGCATGGGAGCGGGGAGATATCGACGCAGCCTATGTCTGGGATCCCGCGCTTGGGCAGATCAAGACTTCGGGAAAGGTGGTTCTGGATTCGGCCAAGGTGGCGGAATGGGGCGCGCCGACATTCGACGCATGGATTGCGCGTAAGGAATTCGCGGATGCAAACCCGCAGGCGGTGACGAATTTCGTCAAGGTAACAGGGCAAGCCTATTCGGATTTTCTGAAGGCTCCAGAGGCGTGGAATACGTCTTCGGAACAGGCGCAGAAGATCGCGAAAATCACCGGTGCAAAGCTGGATGATGTTCCTGTTCTGCTCAAGGGCTATGTGTTCCCGCCGCTCGCGGATCAGGCATCGCCGACCTATCTTGGCGACGCCACCGTTAAGGCAATCGCGCAGACGTCGGCGTTCCTCAAGGAGCAGGGCCGTATCGACGCGGTGCTGGATGACTACAGCCCCTACGTGACAACCAAATTTGTGAGCGAGGCGCTCGCTTCAAATTAGTGCGCTCCCTGTCGCACTGACCGGCGGATTTCCGATGGGGCGATCGGAAGTCCGCCGGATAATTCATTCGGAGATGTCCTTTGTCGATCCTCGATCTCGATGCAGTTTCGGTGCGCTATCCCGGCCAGCCTTCACTTGCGCTCAAAGGGGCAAGCCTGAGGGTCGAACGTGGCGATTTCGTCGTGCTTACGGGTCGTTCCGGTTGCGGCAAGACAACGCTCTTGTCGGTCGCAGCAGGGTTGATCGAGCCAACCGACGGGGGGGCAACGCTGGATGGTCGCAACATTGCCGGTCCCGGTGCGGACAGGGCAATGGTGTTTCAGGACGACGCGCTGTTTCCCTGGCTGACAGTCGCGGAAAATGTTGCCTTCGCGCTGCGTTTACGCGGGATTGCACGCGACGAACGTGTCAGGCGGGCTGTCGCCGTTCTTGATCGAGTGGGCTTGGCCAACGCCGCTCACAAACGGATTTGGGAACTATCGGGCGGGCAGCGCCAACGCGTCGGCCTTGCCCGAGCGCTGGCCGCCGAGCCGAATTTTCTGCTGATGGACGAACCGCTCGGCGCATTGGACGCTTTGACGCGTGAGCGGATGCAGGGCCTGCTGATCGATATCTGGGCATCGTCAGGCGCAGGTATTCTCATGGTGACCCATGGCATCGAAGAAGCGCTGATCCTCGGAACGCATGTCGTGGTGATGGCTCCCGGACCGGGACACATCGTCAATCAATTCGAGTTCGATTTCTCGCAGCGTGTGCGCGACGGCGAGCCAATTGATCTGGTGAAAGCCGATCCACGCTTTCAGGCGGAGCGCGCGCGGCTGTCGCAAGCCATTTTCGCAGGGGAAATCGCATGAGTTTGGCAGAACATCCCGCCGGCGCGGCGTTTGCTCATCGCCGGTCGGGCGCCCGGATTGAACCTTTGGGTGAAAGGGCAGCGCCAACGCCGACCGTTGCGCCGTCTCAGCGGGAAGGACAACTCTCCGCGCGATGGATTAGCCTGATTACTGTCGCCGTGTTGATCGGGGTCTGGTTCGTTGCAACACGGCTGGAGCTTGTCTCCCCCGTATTTCTGCCCTCGCCGCGATCCGTACTAGAAAAGCTCTATTCGGTCGCAACGGTCGGCTATGTCGACGCGACGCTGTTACATCATCTGCTGGCAAGCCTGAAACGGGTTGGCGCTGCGCTTTTACTGGCAACAGGGATCGGCATTCCAGTCGGCATTGCTATTGGCGGCAGCACCATCGGGCGCGGCATTTTTGATCCGCTGCTGGAGTTTTTGCGGCCCATTCCGCCCCTTGCCTATCTTCCTTTGATTGTAATCTGGTTGGGTATAGGTGAGGTTTCAAAGGTCGTGGTCATCGCCATTGCAATGGTAGCGCCCATCGCGCTTGCTACTGCAACCGGGGTGCGTGATGCGAGCCGCGAGCGCATCAACGCCGCGCGAACATTGGGAGCCAGCAGGCTACAGCTTGTGCGCCATGTCATTTTGCCAAATGCATTGCCGCAGATATTCACCGGTTTGCGAATTGCGTTGGGGGCAGGGTGGACAACGCTTGTTGCGGCGGAGCTTATCGCGGCGACAGAGGGCTTAGGCTTCATGATCCAGTCCGCCGCACAGTTTCTGGTTACTGATGTCGTGGTGATGGGGATTTTCGTGATCGCCGCTGTGGCATTCGCCATTGAATTTGTCTTGCGCCTGCTGGAACGCAAATTCGTGCCTTGGTCCGGGAAAAGCTAACGCGGCGGAACGGTTTTCCAAGAGCGTCGATGCTCACGCAATGCCATGCTCAAAATGCAAACGAAAACGCAATCGACAAAGTCTACCAATTATATAGATTAACCTTGGTTGAGCGGAAGGAGGACGATATGGCACATGCATATACCGGCAGACCTCAGCGCGTCCGTGGGATTGCGCTCTCATTAAATACCGTTCTGGCTCATGCAGCCTGGTGGGTTGCTTTCGGCTTTTCCGCCGCTGTTGTTCTGGGTTTTGTTGGCTAACCCAAACTGTCGATTTCTTTACGCGTACCGCACTGTCCACACCTGATGCAGGAGGCAATTCGGCATGGCGATTCAGCTTGCAATTGAAGAGAAGCCGGGCACCCGGATTTCAGCGATCCCTGTCCTTGAGGACGTTGGCATTTCATCGCTTATTCTGGGTGAAGAGCCGGAACTGAACCAAAATATGGAAGTAGCGGCGCGAGCGGTTACGAATGACAGTGCTTCCACTATTTATTGCGCACATTGGGCCGGAGATTCCAAACCTGTCGTTGCAGCAAATCAGCTCGCGTTTCTTGATGATCGTCTCTTTGGACGCCTTGGCCTGCGTATCGCTGAGCGTTCTTATCCCGAGCTTGGACATGAGGCCGCATGGCGGCGCGTTGACGAGTATCTGACTTTGCTCAAGCGCCTTTGGTCAAACAGCAAGCCGATCGACCATGAGGGCGAATTTTACAGTATTCAACGGGGTTTCGTCGAAAATAAAGGGCCGCAAGGCGCACTGCTTCCAATTCGCATGAGCGGTTTGACCGGCACTGCGATTCAGGTGTGCGCTCGTCATGCCACTACGTTCGACCTTGCCTATGCGTCACCAACAGAAAGCGGCGCGACCATTCAGAAATTGCGGGAAGCTGCGAGCAGGTTCGGACGGACGCGGGCGATCAATTTTGCGATTCGCATTCCGGCTGATGAGATCGAGGGGAAGCTCGATATTGAGGCGGCGCTGCACCACTATGCCGATGTTGGTGTGTCCGAGTTCATATTCGATACGAGCACGCTTTCCTCCTTCGGAAAGCTCTTGCGTAACAATCGCGACGAAGCGCCTAACCGTCTTGTTTATGCGCGCTTCGGAAGGTCGTTGCGTCAGGCGAATTAAGGTCGTCGTCAGCCGGTCAGGAACCTTGCAAGCTTTGCGGCCTGCGCGCGAATTTCGGGTACGGCATCGATCTCGAAAAACGTGCCACGGGTGATCGGCCCAGCAGCGAAAAGCCTCGATGAGGCTTTTCCATCCTTATCTATGAGCGCGCAATCGGCGGTGACATCCAGCCCGATATGCAGCGGGTCAGGGCGTGCCTGTCCGGCATCAATGAGCGACCGCAAAACGCTTTCGTTTGTCTGAGATACATTGTTCAAAATGCCGGTACAGTCGATGATCAGGCTCGCGTCGATCTTTTCGCTTTGCTTGCTGCGGCGATGTTCAACAGCGACAATTTTTCCTGAACCGGCATCGGCCACTCCTGCAACGCGGCCAGCGATAAGCCTGAGCTTTTTAGCGCGTATTGCCTTGGTGATCTGTTCGTGAATTTCAGGGGCCATGCGGTGGCGGTGGATATCCCACCATGCCTTGGTGTGTTCGAGAAAGCGTCGCTTTGCGCTGGCTGGCCAGCTTTGCCAGATGCGCTGGTTGTAAGGACGCAGCCCGTCGATTGCATCGCGCCAATCGCCGCCTCGCGATTCTGTTTCTGCAATGAAATCGCGAAACCAGCGGACGAAATAAGAAAGGTCCGTGCCCAGCGGAATATCCGCGCTGTCCAGCCGAACAGGTCGCGCCGACTTGTGCGGAGAGGGCAGGAGGCCCCGTCGCGATACGCCAACGACCTGCCCCTTAAACCCCGAAGCGTGCAGTTGCAGGTAAGCATCTACCATGCTCAACCCAGTTCCCAGAACGAGGACGTTGCCAGAGGTGGGTGTTGTTGCGGCAGTGAGGTCCGAAAGCCTTACCGCATAGGGATATGTTGCGGCGGGCTCGTCCCTGTTGCCTGTCGCGAGCACCGCCGCACGGCCGATCAGGCTTGTGCCGTTTTCGAGAGCGACTTCGACACCCGATTCCGTGGGGCGGACAGCTGAGACCTGTTCGTGAACCAATCGCAGCCTTACTGGCTCGCGTTTTGCCAATTCACTCAACAGGTCCTGCAAATATTCAGCGTAAACGCTTCGAGGCGCAAAATAAGGCTTATCACCTTTCGTCAGCCCACGGCTGGAAACCCATTGATGGAAGTGGCCGGGGTCCTCGGCCAGTGCGCTCATTCCTTGGTCTGAAACGTTGAGCAGATGTTGGGGCAGGGTTGTCGAGTAGGCTTGCCCTTGGCCGAATGCGGCTCGTCGTTCGACGAGCGTGACACGGAGGTTGGGGTCTGCGGATTTGAGAAGGTGCGCGGTAAGAATAACGCCCGTTGCGCCACCGCCGACGATGGTGATCGCGCTTGATTTGGCTGCATCGTTCATCGGCGCTTTACCCGCAGGTCAAGGGCCACTGAGCTTGCGCTCAGGCGTGATGCTTCAGATCTTCGAACTGATCTTCGCTGGCATCGCGCATTTCCAAAAGCGTCCGATTGTCCAGGACTTCCGCAATCGCGTTGCGCACATCGAGCATCATGTGCCGAACCTGACAGGTCTCTTCGTCGCAATCGTCGCAAGGTTCGTAGCGTGTCCGGCTCGCACATGGGAACGGCGCCAACGGCCCGTCGAGCACGCGAACGACGTGTCCGACGCGAATTTCTTCCGCAGGGCGTGCTAAGCGATATCCGCCCTCTTTCCCCTTGCGGCTCTGCACGAAACCCGCATTGCGCAGTTCCACCAGAATGGCGTCCAGAAATTTCTTCGGAATACTGTTGCGCTTGGCAATATCGCTGATAACGGCGAGCTGACCGGCTGGAAGGCTGGCGAGATCGATCATCGCCTTCAGCCCATATTTTCCCTTGCGAGTAAGCATTTTCCAGCGTTTGCCCGGGCGCGCGGCTTAAAGCCCATGTTCTAACAGCGCCAGCAATCCGAATCGGCCCCGCCTCGGTCCAGCGCATAAGACACATAGTGTCTAGCGAATAAGTACACAACGCCGAATTCATTGATTTTTCGTTCACTCACGCTGCGGTTGCAGGATCAAGTTCAGCTTTCCTAACGGGTTTGACCTCATTGCGGCGCGTCAGCAGCAGGGCGGACAGTTGTGCGGCAGCGAGATCGATCCGCTCACGGACAATCTTGTCATGGGGCACTCCATCGCGAAATTCATCATCGCTCACATAGACCGAAGTCGGGACGGTGAGAGCGGAAAAGAACCCGAACAGCGGGCGCAACTGGTGTTCGACGACGAGTCCATGACGATGGCCACCGCCAGTCGCGCCAATCACGACAGGCCGGTTCAGCAGTTTATCGGGCGCGATAAAATCAAAGATATGTTTGAAGAGACCGGTATAGGAACCTTTGTAGACCGGCGACACCGCAATCAAGGCGTCCGAATTCTCTATTGCCTCAATGATGCGAAGCGCCTGCTCGGAAAGTTCCTTTCGGGTGAATGCCGCCCCAAGACCCGGTCCTGCGTCGATAAGGTCGAATACTTCAATGCTGACGTTCAGGCGCTCGGCGGTTGAAGAAGCAATTGATTGTGCCAGCGCGCGTGAGCGCGAAGGACGGTTTGCACTGCCGGAAATCGCAACCAGCCGTGGACGGTACGAAGACATGGAGGACTCCCTTAAATCCAATATCCACAAGTCTAGTAGACTAGATGCCTGATGGGTTAGGAACCTGTCCTTTTTGAATGTCGCTTGCGAGTAGAGTGATGCGTGTGCGGAAGGGTGGATAGAAAAATTTTGCGCGTTCCGGGGTGCTTTTGTTTCGTACCTCAATTTATCCGATCGGACCCGGCGCCGAAAAAATCCGCTTTGGCCTCCAACTAAGAAAACACATTCCGTTGGTAAGCCGAAAATCGGAATCATTTAACTCTATCGACTTTGTAGATTAACCTAGCATTTGCTCCGAATGACGAGCCCAACAGCGGGCCGCAAGAGGAGAGAACAATGTTTTCCATTACGAGACGCATTTTTGCAGCAGGGCTATTCACGGCCACCCTCGCGCTGGGTGGTGTTCACGCCTTTGCGGCAGACCTGACGGAATTGAAGATTGGCTATCAAAAGACCGGCTTGCCGGTTATCGCGCGCCAACAGGGGCTGATTGAAAAGGCGCTTGAGCCGAAAGGCGTCAAGGTGAGCTGGGTCGAGTTTACGGCAGGCCCGCCGCTGGTCGAGGCGCTGAATGTCGGCGCGATCAATGTCGGCTGGGTTGGTGACGCGCCGCCCATTTTCGGACAATCCGCTGGCTCGGCCATCGTTTATGTCGCCGCACTTCCGGGCAATCTCGACGGTGAGGCAATTATCTCGAAGGACGGGTCAGGTATCAATTCGGTTGCGGACCTGAAGGGCAAGAAGGTTGCTGTCGGCAAGGGAACCAGCGCGCACAATTTGCTCGTTGCTGCACTTGAAGCGAATGGCTTGCAGTTCAAGGATGTTGATGCGGTGTATCTGCCACCGGCAGACGCTGCCGCTGCCTTTGCCGCTGATAAGGTCGATGCATGGTCGATCTGGGATCCGTTCCTCGCGATTGCTGAAACACGGTACAAGCCGAAGGTGCTGGTGCGTTCGCCTGAAGTGCTGAAGGTCAACACCTACTTCCTTGCCAACAAGGACTTTGCTGCTGCGCATCCCGACGCTGTGGGCACCGTTCTCGACGAACTCAAGGTCGCAGCGGAATGGGCAGACAAAAACCGCGATAAGGTTGCCGCTGCGCTACACGAAGTGACCGGCGTTCCACTGGAGGCGCAGACGCTTGCAGCGAGCCGCGCCAAGTTCGGCGTGTTCCCGATCTCCGAGGACATTATCGCCAATCAGCAGGCGACGGCTGACCGCTTTTACAAGCTCGGTCTGATCCCGAATGCGATCAAGATTTCCGACGCGGTATGGACGCCGCCCGGACAGTGATCGGCGTTTGCCGCTTATCCGTAGGTGCAATTTGCAATTCAGGACGCGATCATGAGTGCCAATAAGAAAACCGAGACTGCTGTCGATCCGCTCAATTTCTTCTGGTTTATCCCGACGCATGGCGACGGCAGCTATCTAGGCTCTGAGCAACAGCAGCGACCGCCTGAATTCGGCTATTTCAAGCAGATTGCACAGGCGGTTGATCGGCTCGGCTTTCCCGGCGTGTTGCTGCCAACCGGCCAGAATTGCGAGGACTCCTGGATCACCGCGACCGGCTTGGCGGCACATACCGAACGGCTGAAATATCTGGTTGCGCTCCGCCCCGGCGTGGTTTCGCCGGGCTTCGCGGCGCGGCAAACAGCAGCGCTCGACCGGCTCTCGAATGGGCGTTTACTGCTGAACGTCGTGGTCGGCGGCAATCCCGTAGAACTGGCGGGTGATGGCGTATTTACGCCCCACGACGAACGCTATGCACAGGCTGAGGAATTTCTTGCGATATGGCGCGCCTTGCTCAGCGGCGAGCGCGTCGATTTCGATGGCCGCTACTATAAGGTCGAAGGTGGCAGGCTCGACATTCTGCCGGTACAGAAGCCAATTCCTCC
This sequence comes from Mesorhizobium sp., assembly GCA_049840935.1. GTDB lineage: Bacteria > Pseudomonadota > Alphaproteobacteria > Rhizobiales > Rhizobiaceae > Mesorhizobium_G. Next base: position 229,967 of record JASGJA010000017.1, on the reverse strand, counting down.
GCTGTATTTCGGCGGCTCTTCTGATGCTGGCCTCGATCTCGCTGCCGATGTCGTAGACAAGTATCTGACGTGGGGCGAGCCTGTCGAAATGGTGGCGGAAAAGCTGGAGCGCGCAAGGGCGCGCGCGGCTGCGCGAGGGCGAAAGCTTTCGTTCGGCATAAGGCTGCACTTCATCGTGCGCGAAACCGAAGAGGAAGCGTGGCGCGCGGCGGACCGTCTGATCAGCCGGATCACGGATGAACAAATCGAGAAGGCGCAGGCGCGTTTCCTGAAGGAAATGGACTCCGTCGGCCAGCGCCGCATGGCTGAATTGCACGGAGGCAGGCGCGACAAGCTGCTCGTCGCGCCAAACCTCTGGGCGGGTGTCGGTCTGGTGCGCGGTGGCGCGGGAACCGCTCTCGTCGGTACGCCGGATCAGGTCGCCGAACGTCTGCGTGAATATCAGGCAATCGGCATCGATACGGTGATTGGCTCAGGCTATCCGCATCTCGAAGAAGCCTATCGCGTGGCCGAACTGTTGTTTCCAAAGCTCGGCCTTGGAACAGAACGCAGCCGCGTTGGCGCGCGCATTGCAAACGAGTTCACCGTTGGCGATCATGGCGGTCGGCTTGAGGCCGCCGAATGAGCGCTGCCGCTTCGTTGCGTCGACTGGGACGAAACGGCCAAGGCTGGATCGTCCCGGCGCTTATTCTTGCAGGGTGGGAAGCCGCGTCGCGTGCCGGGCTTATCGCGCCCAACGTGCTGCCCGCACCGAGCGCAGTGGCCGAAGCGTTCTGGCGGTTGCTCGTGTCCGGGGAACTGATCGAGAACATCGGCGTGAGTTCCGCGCGGGCGCTGGTCGGGTTCGCCATCGGCGGATCGATAGGTTTTGTGCTCGGTCTGGCAAACGGCATGTCGGCACTTTCGCGCGGCCTGACGGATACGACCTTGCAGATGATCCGCAACATTCCGCATCTTGCACTCATACCCTTGGTCATTCTGTGGTTTGGCATTGACGAGGAAGCGAAGATATTTCTCGTCGCGCTTGGCGTGTTCTTTCCAATCTATGTGAACACATTGCTGGGCATTCAGGGTGTCGATCCGCAACTCATCGAGATGGGCCGCATCTATGGCATGTCTCCAGCCAAGCTCTTTCTGCGCGTCATCCTGCCGGGGGCTTTGCCTGCGATCTTTGTCGGCCTGCGCTATGCGCTGGGCATCATGTGGCTGACGCTCATCGTTGCCGAAACCATCTCGGCTTCGTCGGGGTTGGGCTACATGGCCATGCAGGCGCGCGAATTCCTACTGATCGACGTGGTTGTCCTCTCGATCCTCATCTACGCGCTGCTCGGCAAGTTGGCCGACAGCCTTGCCCGCCTGCTGGAGCGGCTATCGCTGCAATGGCACCCTGCATTTCAGACCGTGAGAGATTGATATGAATGTCGCCACGCTGCGTCGATTGAAAGTGGTTCCGGAGGCGGAGCCGCTTTCGGTCGAGCCAAGGCCGCGCGACCTCGCCTTCACCTTTCGCGGCGTGCGCAAATCGTTTGGCAACAAGGTCGTTCTGGATGGCATAGACCTTGCGGTTGAGGCCGGTTCCTTCCTCGCGATCATCGGCAAAAGTGGTTGCGGAAAATCCACCCTGCTGCGCGTGCTGGCCGGGCTTGAAAAGCCCACGGCCGGAACGCTCGAACACGGCAAGGCCGAAGCAGGCCACAGTCTGACACGCATCATGTTTCAAGAGCCGCGCCTGCTGCCATGGGCGCGCGTCGTGGACAATGTTGCGGTGGGCCTGACGGGCATAGCCAAAGGGGCGGAAGCGCGCGAGCGTGCGTTGGCGATATTGAGCGAAGTCGGTCTGGAAGACAGGGCAGACGAATGGCCTTCCGTTCTTTCCGGCGGTCAACGTCAGCGTGTTGCTCTGGCGCGCTCTCTCGTCGGCAGTCCTTCGATTCTTGCCTTGGATGAACCGCTCGGTGCGCTGGACGCGCTCACGCGTATTGAGATGCAGGGCCTGCTTGAACGCGTCTGGCGCAAGCAAGGCTTCACGGCGGTTCTCGTTACGCATGATGTGACGGAAGCCGTCGCGCTTGCCGATAGGGTCGTGGTCATCGACAATGGCAAGATCTCACTCGATCTTGCCATTGCGCTCCCGCGTCCCCGCCGTCACGGCGCACCTGAACTGGCAAAGCTTGAAGGGCAGATACTGGATAGCCTTTTCGCGCGGTCGAATGGCGCTGAGCTAAAACTATAGGCTTGACGGGCCTGTTTCTGAACGGCGTATTTCCCAGCTCGTAAAACTTTTTGCTCCGGAATTGCCTGTTGAAGCCAAGGCAGCCCAATCATCCCCGCATAAAACGAAATCTAATGTCTATAAAATCGGTATACTTAATGGCCTAATGCTCTTCTTTGAGAGGAGCGGCTATGCCCAAGACGGAATCCAACCAGATCAAAATCGGAACCGCAGCACCAGACTTCGTTCTCCCGGATGCCGAGGGCCAACTGTTCACGCTTGCGAACTTCCACGATAAGCCTTTGCTTCTGGTGGCGTTCATTTCCAACCGTTGCCCTTTTGTGGTGCTGATCCGCGAGCAATTGGCGGCATTGGCAAAAGATTATTCCGGCAAGGGCTTGGCCGTTGTCGGCATCAACAGCAATGACGCCGTTGCTCATCCTGAAGAGAGTTCTTCAGCGGATTGGCGAGGAAGCCGCCTTTTACGGTTTTCCCTATCTGAAAGATGCGGCCCAAACCGTCGCGCAGGCTTATGGCGCGGCCTGCACGCCTGACCTGTTCCTCTATGATGCAAACCGGACACTAGCTTACCACGGACAGTTCGATGATGCACGGCCCGGCAACGGTAAGACAGTTACCGGCCACGACCTGCGCGCGGCAATCGAATCCGCCCTCGCGGGCAAGTCGATTGAGCATCAGACTCCATCGATCGGCTGCAACATCAAATGGGTCGCGGGCAATGAGCCTGCTTCCTACTCGTCCGCCGCCTAGCCATCGATAACTCCAAACAATGACCGGAACCCGAATGGCATCGCGTCGCAAGGAAATCGCAGTTGCGGAAAACCGTTTGCTGGAAGCGGATGTGCTTGTGGTTGGAGGCGGTCCGGCCGCCGCCTGGGCGGCGCTTTCGGCGGTTGAGGCTGGCTCGCGCGTTATACTTGCCGATAAGGGGTTTCATGGGACGAGCGGGGCGACCGCGCCGTCCAACACCGGCACATGGTGCGTCCCTCCCGGCGAGGGGCGCACGATCTCGATGGAGCAACGCTTCAAGCGCACGGTAGGGTTGGCCGACCGGCGTTGGATGCTGCGCTGCGCAGATCGCGCCTATGAGAACCTCCAGAAACTGGTCGAGTGGGGGTATCCCTTTCCGGCTGATGATGATGGCGGTCTCTACATCGCTAATCTGCGCGGGCCGGACTACATGCGCTTCATGCGCCAGCGCGTTAAGAAAGCTGGAGTGACCATCCTTGACCATCATCCGGTCCTCGAACTTCTGGGCAGTGATGGCGAAGTAGCTGGCGCTGCCGGCATTGACCGGCGCACCGGTGCGGCCTTTCGGGTTGCCGCTGGCGCTGTTGTTCTGGCAACGGGCGGCTGCGCATTCTTCGAGCGCATACTCGGCGGAACGGGGTTGACCGGCGACGGCTATCTGTTTGCCGCCGAAGCAGGGGCCATGCTTTCCGGCATGGAGTTCACCGGCAAATATACATTGGCGCCGCATGGCTCATCACTGAACAAGGGCTTGCCGTTCCGCTGGGCGACTTTCTATCGTGAGAACGGAGAGATTTTGCGCGATCAGCAAGGCGAGCCCGTCGTTAACGGCATTGGCGGCGGAGAACGACAGGTCGCCCAAGCCCTGCTATCCGGTCCGGTCTATGCCCGCCTGAACCTCGCTGAGCCGCCGCTTCAGGAGTGGCTACGCAAGGGGCAGCCGAACTGTTTTCAGCCTTACGAGCGCATGGGCATCGATCCCTTCACGGAGCTTTTCAGGGTTGACCTGAAATATGAGGGCACGGTGCGCGGCACAGGCGGCATTCGCATTGTTTCGTCGGATTGCGCAACCGGAGTAATGGGCCTCTATGCCGCTGGTGATGCTGCGAGCCGGGAGAACGTAACCGGCGGCGTGTCGGGCGGCGGCGCGATAAATGCGTCGTGGGCAATTGCTAGCGGATGGTGGGCGGGTCACGGTGCGGCGAACTTTGCGCGTCGGCGTTCGCAGTTGCCTGCTGGGCGGATGCAGCCGCTAGGCGGTGTCGGTTTGCGGGGCAAAGTCGATGGGCGCACACCTGATCTTGCTGCATTGGCGACGACGGTTCACGACCAGATTGCGCCGCTCGGCAAAAGCTATTGGCGAACAGCCGTCACGCTTGGGGCGAGCAGGGCGAAGCTGGAGGATGTGTGGCATCGTCTCGCAAATGCGGCAACGCCGGAAGGAACCGACAGATTACGTTTCCGCGAGGTTGCGGCCGTTACCGCAAGCGCCCGTTGGACCATCGCCGCAGCATCCCTGCGAACCGAAAGCCGGGGCGTGCATCGGCGCAGCGACTTCCCGCATGAGAGCGAGGCGCAAGCTACACGCATCATCGTTGGCGGTCTCGACCGCGTTTCCGCTGTACGCGAGACGGTGCTCGAAGCGGCGCAGGAAAGCTGAAGGATGATCGAAGTCATTTCCACAGAGCGCTGCATCGGTTGCGACATATGCGAGCGGATTTGCCCTGCTTTCGTCTTTGATCGCGACGACGCCGGAATGCCGGTGATCGCGCGTCAGGCTGACTGCCAGACCTGCTACCTCTGCGAAATCTACTGCCCGACCGACGCGCTCTATGTAGCTGAAAAGGCCGACGGACCAATTGGCATCAGCGAAGCCGAGGTGTCCCGGCGTGACCTGTTTGGTGTCTACGCGCGTTCGCTCGGTTGGCGCAAAGGGCGCGCGGGCGGCACGGAAAACGATCCTACCCGTCACATTCGAGTGGCTCAGGTTTGAAGGGACAACGCAAGATGGAACGCATCGAAGTCAGCAGCCTCAGTAAGACCTTCGTACTCAAGCCGGGGCAATCCGTTACGGTGGATGGAGTGACATCGAACCGGATCGCGGTTCTGGATGACGTCAACCTTTCCATTCGTCGTGGTGAATTCATTACGCTTGTCGGCCCGTCGGGAAGTGGAAAGTCGGTACTGCTTGATGTTATCGCGGGCCTCACCGACGCCACATCCGGTGGTGCGAAAATTGACGGCATGGATGTCGTCAAACCCCACGCGCGCACCGCTTACGTATTCCAGCAATACGCGCTATTTCCGTGGCGAACCGCCCTTGCCAATGTCGAGTACGCTCTTGAAGTTCGCGGCATTCCGCTTGCCGAGCGTCGCGAAAAAGCGCGGTATTTTTTGCATCTTTTTGGCCTCAAAGGTTTTGAGGACCGCTATCCCTCACAGCTTTCGGGTGGCATGCAGCAGCGCGTTGCGATTGCGCGGGCGCTTTCGACAGACCCGCAAGTGCTGTTGATGGATGAGCCTTTCGCCGCGCTCGACGCACAGACCCGCGACATACTGCAGAGCGAATTGCTGCGCATCTGGGAGCAGATAAAGACCACAGTGGTCTTTGTTACCCATTCCATCGACGAAGCGATTTATCTGGCCGACCGCGTGGTCGTGATGACTGCCCGCCCGGCACGCGTGAAGGAAATCGTTGAAATCGACCTGCCGCGCCCACGCGCGCTCGAAATCCGCAACAGCGAAGCCTTTAGCGCGCATCGTGCGCGTGTCTGGGAAAGTCTGCGCGACGAGGTTGTAAAAGCCCAGCGCGATTGGGCGCTCGCCTCAAGCTATGCGAACTGACGGAGAGAGTTATGAGCCTTGTTGCCGATAGAACGACTGCGTTTCCTGTTGCAGCCAGGCGGCGAAAGACGATCCGCAAAGCATCTGCCGCAACCAGCGAAACGCTGAACACGATCTGGATCGGATTGCCCGCGCTACTCGCATTCGGCCTGCTCTGGGAGATCGCACCTCGGGCGGGCTGGATCAACGCGTTGTTCTTTCCGCCATTGAGCAAGGTGCTCGCGGCCCTGTGGGATATGATTCAGTCCGGCCTGCTCTTCGAACACATCGGTATCAGCCTCCAGCGCGCAGCCTTGGGCTTCTTGTTGGCGGTGCTTGTCGCTATTCCGCTCGGGTTTCTGATGGGGCGCTATCCATTGTTTGAGAAAGCGTCGGACTTTCTCGTCCAGACATTGCGCAACACGTCACAGTTCGCGCTGCTGCCGGTTTTCATTCTGGTTCTCGGCATTGGCGAGGCTTCAAAGGTCGCAGTGACCTTCTACGCTGCCGTGTTCTTCCTTCTCATCAATACCATCGTCGGCGTGAAATCCGTCGATCCGCTCCTTGTTAAAGCGGCGCGATCAATGGGCACATCAGACTGGGACCTCTTCAAGAAGGTCATCTTCCCGTCCGCGATCCCTTCGATCGTGGCCGGCGCACGGTTGGGCGTAAAGACCTCCCTGTTTTCCGTCATCGCGGCGGAGATGCTGGCTGCCCAATCTGGCATTGGATACCTCATCCAGAACTCGTCCCTGATGCTCGAAACCGATCGCATGTATGCGGGCATCCTCACGCTGACGATCATTGGCCTAGTTCTCAATTATCTGCTCGTCGCTGGCGAGAGACGCGCAACCCGTTGGCGCGGCACTGGCGAAAGCGGGCCGAACTGACACCGTGCAAATCACACCACATTCCAACCCAAAGGATAATGTCATGAACGTTCTTTCCATATCTCGTCGCGGTCTAAGCAGACTGCTTGTCGCAGCTTTTGCCCTTACAACACTCGGCGCCGCGCCCAGCATTGCCGATCAGGCCAAGCCGGATGTCATCCGCATTGGATCGACGGCGCCGGGCCATCTGAAGTTCATCCTGTATCGCAACAAGAAGCTGTTAGATGAGGAGTTCGCAAAGGATGGAATCAAGGTGGAACTGAGCACTTTCGATGGTGGATCGGCTGCCTCTGTTGCGCTTGGTTCAGGCGCAATCGATTTCACTTATATTGGAAACAACCCATCCTTACGGCTCGCTGCAAGTGGCGCAGATGTAAAATTGATCGGCCTTTCAAGCTGGGTGCCATCGAACGAAACGCTCATCATCGTCAAACCCGATTCCCCTATCCAGAAGCTGGAAGATTTGAAAGGCAAGAAGATCGCCTACCTGTCGGGCACGGTACGCCATTCGACGCTGGCCAAAGCTTTGAAAGATAAGGGGCTGTCGATAGGCGATGTTGAGAGCCTCAATCTCGGCATCGAAAATTCTGGACCTGCGCTGTCGCGCGGAGACGTAGACGCCATTGTTGAGAGCACCGGACCTGCTCAGAAGCTGGTCGATGAGGGGCAAGCCCGTATCTTGTTCGACGCTGGTGTATCCGGCAAGCCGGAATGGGCGGTGCCGCATCTCATCAGTGTCAACGGAGAGTTTGCGCGCAAATATCCGGATATCGTAACGCGACTGCTCGCGGTGGACATTGCCACTGCCCGTTGGGCAGACGAGCATCCCGACGAGACTGTCAACATCTTCGTCAAGGAGACTGGCAACAGCGAGAAGGCGGTCCGCGCCACTTACCCGGACGGCAAGTTCTTCCAGGACCCTGAAATTACCGACGCTGCTGTCAGCGCGCTAAAGGGCGAGGAGGCATTCATGGCGGAAGCCGGGCTGCTGAAAGGCAAAGTCGATTACAACACCTGGATCGACCGCTCCTTCTACGACACCGCTGCCAAGAAAATTGCCAGCAACTGATCGGCAGACAAGAAATTCAACCAAGAGCCTCCGGTCAAACCGGAGGCTCTTTGCATTGGAACGTATGCCGTTGTTCAAGAATGAGTTTTCAGCGTGACTGCACAAAAGGCAAGCGACGGGTGTAGTGTCTAAACTTGCAAGGCCCCTTGAAGATCGGCAATCAGATCGTCCGCGTCTTCGATGCTCGCCCATAGGCGAACCAGCGAATCCGAAATGCCGATGGCGGCGCGCTGCTCCTGTGGAATCGAGCCGTGCGTCATGGATGCAGGATGCTCGATCAGGCTCTCCACGCCGCCGAGACTTTCAGCGAGTGTGAATAGCCGTGTACGTTCCAGAAAGCGCTTTGTTCTCTCCAGGTCGCGGTCCAGATCGAAGCTTACCATGCCACCGCTTCGAGATGACGACCCTGAGAAGAGAGTTGGTGGGCGTTTCAACCCATAGCAGTTTAGTGTCGGGCCGAATGGCTGCTTCGACCGCTTTCAGGGCTGTGAAATCGGCAAGCGTGAAGAAAAGCCGGGTCGAACTTAATATCCACAAACTCAGTAGACATTATTGACACCCGAGATTTCGGACGCATAATCCCTAATTGTGAATGCCTGCGAACCTGCAATCTGGTCCTGTTTTAAAGAGGAGAAGATGATGGCACAGACATTTTTGGTTGAGCGCATATGCGATGTAACCAGACGGTTCAGGGCGTGGGTCATCGCCCTTAGCGAGACGCCGACCGTGCCAGCCGCGCACGAAGTCCGGTCCACGGACAAGCGTGATCCGGACGACCTGTTCTACCTGTCCCTCGGCATGAATGGATATTGGTAGATCGCCTTCCGACTTCACCTGAATCAACATGTATGAGGAGGTTTTCATGACACGTCTGCTGCCCGCTTTGCATGAAGGACACGCGCCGATCAACCTGCATATGGGTTTTTCAGAGGCGGTGGAAGCCTTTGGAAATTGGGATGAATACGCCTTAGAGCCATGTGTTGAAATCGGCGGCGTTCCTGTGCCGATCAGTTCGGTTTTCGGACGCATGCGCACCTGTACGGACCTGCTTCCGGCGCGCATTGCGGATGACGTCGAAGAGATATTGGAAGCCGATTTGCGTACTGACGAACTCCCGGCGCTTTATGCCGATGCCGCAAGAGCGATGCGCGCACTTTGTGTGCAGAAGATCAGGAATTCTGTTTCAAGCGCTTAAAGCAATGCAATTTTAGGCTGGGCCTCAACACCGATTGAGGTTCGGCGATATTGACTCAGGGGTGCGTGGTTGTTCACGCTTTTATTCAATGGCGGGGCATGGGATTGAGGATCACTTTTTGTTGCTCCCTCGCTATCCGATCTGGTGATTTCCGCTCATCTTGCCGCGTCCCTGGACAGGGTTGCCTTCACTTTCGAACAGGAAGCTATCAGCCAAGGATTCGCGGCAACCATGGAAGATCATTTAAGGCTTCGTGAAGCGTTCTTGGTTCGCCAAAAAGAGCAGGTCGAGAATAAGCGGCGTGGCCTGGATGTGAGCAATGAAATCAAACTTCGGCACCACTACTCGGATGTCACGCTTGCCCCCTTGCAGGCGAGATGGCTGTCAATTGACCTTAGGTCCGCCGTGGGGATGCGCCGCTGGTGCAACATGCTCAGCTGAGCGTGGCGGGACGAGAGCTTACCTGCTATCGGCCGAAGCAATTCGAAACGTCATAATCTCCGCCTGCGGGTCGAGCGTCTGCTGTTCGGCAACCATCTTATCGATACCCGCGCGTAGCGGCGTCATCCGCGTACCAGCTTTGCTGCCGTCTGTAATAACGCGGTTGAGATATTCAGGCCGTTCTTGCCCTCCTCGCTGACGCCTCGACGCCAGTAAGACGCGATCAGGTGCTGCGAGGGAGGAATACCGCACTCTTTGCGCATATAGGCTCTAATCTCCTTGAACGCGGCGTACTCGCAACCGCACCAGACGAATATTGACGCCGGATCGTCAGGCATTTTCGTAGCGCGCACAGCATCGATCAAAAGCGAAGTTGTGCCGGGTTCAGCACCATTGCGATGGAGCCATTCAATTCTGAAGCCTGCCGGCGCATGGATCGCCTGTTGCTCGGCAATATTTTCCACTTCAATCAATGCGACACCGTGGCTCTGTGGCGGCAGGCTTTCCAAAATGCGCGCAATGGCTGGAAGCGCCGTTTCATCACCGGCCAGAAGATACCATTGCGCATTCCCGATACCGCGCCCACCCGGACCTACCATGCCGACAGTATCGCCGGGTCTAGCGGATTTGGCCCATTCCGAACCCGGACCGCCATCGGCATGTATTACCATGTCGATGTCCAGCGTACCGCTTTCAACATCGATGGAGCGTATCGTGTATTTGCGAACGATCGGTCTGCCCGCACCTGCGCCCCAGCGGAAAGAGCCTTGCGTATCCAGAAAAGGCCATTCGGGCGCAAAGCCGTCGCGCGGGATCAGCAGTTTGCAATGCAGGTTGCCGTTGCCGGAAAACCTGAGAAGATTTTTGCCCGCGAGCCGAACGCGCTGCATATGTGGTGTTATACGCTGGGTGTCGACAACACGCATCAGCCTGAAGTTGGGCGGCGTACCCGTGTCGCTGGCATCGCCATGCCAGACAATTTCGGAAGGGGCGATACCCGTGAACTCACTGACATGCTCGACAAGCTCCATCTTGATTTCCTGAAGCAGACTGGAATCTCCAGCTTCGGCGTGCAGCAACAGCCCGCCCACATCGGGCTGCATCACCCCGCGAGAGAAATCGAAATCCAGCACAGTGGCAGCCTCATGCATGGAAATCCGCGCGCCATGTCCCTCAAGATGCCGTGCAATTTCGGGAAGGTAGCGCGCTGCATCAGTCACCACAACATGTGCCTTTGCCACGAGCGGGAAACGTGGGTTCATGGCTTTACTCTAGGCATGTTTTCGAAATTATCCGCGCTGGCGACATCACGAATTTCGATCTGCATCGAGCCGTTGGAAGAGGCGCTCACATCGGCAACGACGCCATAGACGTCGCGAAGCATCTTGTTGGTGATCGCCTGCCGGGGCGAACCCGCGGCATAGAGCGCCCCCCTCTGCATAACCACGACCATATCCGCCCATTCAGCAGCAAGGGCGAGATCGTGCAGCACAATGATTGCTGTATGACCGTCGCGTGTTAGTTCGCGAACAATGCGCATGATGCGGAATTGATGCCTCAGATCGAGTGCGCTGGTCGGCTCATCCAGCAACAGCAATGAGGGGTCTGGTACGAGCGCCTGCGCCAGCGCAGCAATCTGCCTTTGGCCGCCTGAAAGCCGACCAAGGGGTTCAAGAGCGATATCGATTGCGTCCAGACGCGCCAGCACGCTCATCGCTCTTTGGCGCAACAATTTTTCAGGCATGGGCGGGGATGTGACTTTCAGCGCTACCAGAACTGTTTCCAGCACACTGAGACCAGCTGCTGCGGGCAATAGCTGCGGCATGAAGCCGACCCGCCTCGCGCGTGCAACGCGCGACATTGAAAACAGGTCGTCACCGTCGAGCAATATCTTCCCGGCAGCGGGTACCAGCCCCGCGACGGCACGCAGCAGCGTCGATTTCCCTGCGGCGTTCGGGCCGACCAACGCAGTGACGGTGCCGGCTGGAAGTGTTGGCAGCGTCAGGCCCCGAATGACGGTTTTGCTGGCATAGCTCACACCGAGATCTTCTATCCGAACGGCAGGAGCAGTCATGAAACCGCCCGGCTTCTATGGATGAGAATAAAAAAGAAAGGCAGCCCCACCAGCGACGTCACGATGCCCACGGGTAACAGCATTCCTGGCACAAGCGTCTTCGACGCCACCGACGCAAGCGACATAATGAGCGCACCGCTGAATGCGCTGGCAGGCATAAGCAAACGGTGATCTTCACCCACCAGAAGCCGCGCGATATGCGGTCCCACAAGTCCGATGAAACCGACGATGCCGACGAAAGCGACGGCGGTAGCGGCAAGCAGGCTGACACGCAGAAGCGAGTAAAAGCGCAGCCGCGCAATATCGATGCCAAAGCTCGCCGCACGCTCCTCGCCGAGCCGCAGGGCAGTCATCTTTGATGCGGCGGCGAGGGAGAAAGGACAAACCACGATCAAGACCGCACAGAGCGCCGCCACTGTTTGCCAGTTGGTCGCTCCGAGATTCCCCATCCCCCAGAACACCAGTTGTTGCAGAGCGTCGGGAGAGGCGACGAACTGCACCAGCGCCACAAGGGCATTGAAGGTGAAAACAAGCGCGATGCCATAAAGCACGAGCGTTTCCACTCGCGCGCCTCCGCGCGTGAAATATTGAAGCAGCAGCACAGAGGCGAATGCAAAGACAAAGGCATTTGCCGCGACGCTGAGGTGCGGCGGAACCAGAGGCAGGCTAATACCAAGCACCACCGCCAGCGACGCGCCAAGAGCCGCTGCGGAAGAAACGCCTAACGTGAACGGACTGGCAAGAGGATTTTCCAGCGCTGTCTGCATTTCCGTTCCGGCAAGCGAAAGTGCGGCCCCAACCAGAGCGGCCATCACAGCGATTGGAAGGCGTACGCTCCAGACAATAACGCTGGAGGCGCGGCTTGCGTCCGGTTGCAGCGTGAGGGCCTTCCACAGGTCAGAAAATGTAAGGCCCGACGGCCCGGTTACGAGATCGAGCAGCACCGCAAGCAGCGTCATGACCGCAATCGTCACCACAAGCATCGTGCGGCGGCGAACAATGTGCTCATGGCGAGTGAGTATCTCGGTGGCGGCATGAGCTTTCATGGTCCGGCCTCGACCCACCATGTCCCCGCGAGCGAGGCAGGCAGGAATTGCTTCCCTATTTCATCGAGCGTGGCTTGAGGATCGACGTCGCGGAACAGTTCAGGATGTACCCATTTTGCAATTGCTTCTATCGCGACGATGTTAACCACGGAGATGGCCAAACCGTGGGACAACCCATATGCGCGTTTGCTCTCAACTGCGGGAATGCTGGCCAGCCCCTTGCGGGAAAGCACCGCATGGAGCGACGCACGGGCCTGCTGTTCATTGACGGAAGGCCCGACGACAAGCCCTCCCCGGCCTGCCATGTAGCTGCCACCCGTGCCGATATAGACCTGTGGCTGACTACCAATGATGTATTCGAGGCTCAACGGTCCCGCCATGCCCGGAATAACAGCGGCGCCGATATTGAAGCCCCCCGCCAAACCCACGAAATCACCGATACCGCGCCCGTTTCCTGTTGATATGCAACAGCTTTCCGCTGACGCATGTGCCTCGAACAATACGGGTGGACGCGCCTTCTCGCCAATGTCCACAAGGCGATTGCGAATGCGGGACAGGCGCGACTGCACCAGTTCGGAAAATTCCTCCGCACGTGGTTGTCTGCCCAACAAGACAGCGAGGCGCTTCAAACCCGTCATCATGTCGTCATCGCGCACCGATGGCGTCAGCGCCAGAACGGCAACCGGAATGTCTGCATTGGTCAACGTCTGTATGGCGGTCGCGGAACTGTAAAACGGATCGAGAATGATGAGATCAGGCTCAAGCGCGATCAGCTTTTCCAAAGATGCCCCGTTGACGCTCGGCTCGCCTATGTCAGGTACACTTTCGATAGCCGGCATAGCAGAGCGCAACGCGGTCAGCATGTCTCCATCCATGCGCGCGCGATTCCATCCGGCCAGCAACTTTTCAGGGTGTGGATCGAGAAGAGCGAGGGCAAGAAATCCCATGCCGTCCGTCAGCACAACCCGGCTTGCCGGGGTGCTCAGCTCCACAACCCGCCCTGCATCATCGACCACGGAGACGCCAGCACGAGCGGGCCACGCCGCCATGATCGCAAAAAGCGTCACGAACGCAAGCGCGCCGCCGAAGGCATAATGCCTTTGGCGGCGGCTTTTTGCAGGAGCAGATATCAAGCCCAGCGTTGCTACCACGTGTAGTTCATCGACAGGGAAATTTCGCGCCGCTTGCCATAAGAGCAGGTGCCGAAGCCGTTGCAGGCCGCGACATAGTGCTTGTCGAACAAGTTGGTAACGGACAGGCGCGCGCCCATGCCTTCAAATTTGCTGTCCAGCGCACCAAAATCATAACCAACCGACGCATCGAACACGGTGAAGGACGGCACCTCCGAGGGCAGGCCCTCATATTCATACTCCGTTGCACCCCAGACATTGTTGTCCGTGGCGAATGTCTTGCCGACATAGCGAACGCCGCCGCCAAAATTCCAGCCGTGGCCCACATTGCCTTCAGGGATCTTGTAGTTCAGCCAAAGCGAGGTGGTGAAATCCGGCACGCCGACGATATGGAGATCAACCGATTCCCCGGCATATTCCTTCCAGCGCACATTTTGCCACGTAGCAGCAGCGATGATGTCGAGCCCATCGAACAATTGCGCGCGAGCTTCCAGCTCGATACCGTTGCTACTTGACCTTGTGTCATCGGTGTAGCAGCGGTCGATTGGGCTGGCCTCTGGAAAATCGCACGTCGCCTGTGCGCCGACGCCGTCCTTCTTGCCCCAAAATGCAGTTGCGCCAAGAAAGAGCGTGTCATCTGCGGATTGGTAGCGAACGCCGCCTTCCCACATTTCTCCGGTATATGGCCGCAGCATCGACCCATCATATTTGTAGGCCGGTTGTGGATTGAACGATGTCGAATAGCTCACAAACGGGGCGATACCGTTGTCGAAGAGATAGACTGCGCCGATACGACCCGTAAGGGCAGAGTCCGATATGGATGCCGATGCTTCCGAACCGTTGAGCGTAACCAGCGTTGAGGTCGTGGCGTCTACCTGATCGTAGCGCAGTCCGCCGAGGAAACGCCAGTTCTCGTATGCGATCTGGTCTTGCGCATAAACGCCGGTCTGGCGGAACGGCTGTTTGAACTCGCGGAACGTTTCGACATCGCCGGGATCGATTCCATAGACCGGATTGAAAATGTCGATAGTGGGATAGTTGAAGCGGTTCCAACCATCGTCGTGCCCCCCTGTCAGGCGCTGGTAGTCTACGCCAGCGACAACCTTGTGATCCAGCGCGCCGGTCGAGAATTCGCCCTCAGTGTAGAAGTCACCATTGATGGACTCGTTGTGGTGTTCAGCAAGATAGATGGTGCGCGCCATCGTGATCTGGTCGGCCATCCAGGCGTAATCGAGTGCCTTGGTCGTGCTTTCGAGTCGGCCATAGCGCAACTTGCCCGTTACTTTCCAATTCTCGTTAAAGGCGTGCTTCACCTCAAGTCCTACAGAGGATTCCGTTCGGCTATACTCGTTCCAGTTGGGATCGCCCTGCCAGAAACTTGCGTCCACCTTTCCATAGCCGGGGATCGGCAGCACCGAGCCATAGGCTGGCAAGAATCCGCTGTCATTGGCCTTGGGGTCGCGTTGATACATCATGCTGAGCGTTACGCTGGTCGCATCGGTTGGCGCCCAGGTCAGCGACGGGGCAATGAGGTAGCGCTCCCCCTCCTGATAATCGATACCATTGCCGCCCGTGCGGGCAAGACCGACAATGCGATATGCAAGCTGATCGTTGATTGGACCGGTCAGGTCGATTCCGGCCGCCGCGCTGCCGAAGCTGCCCCCGCTGGCAAAGACCTGATTCTTGCGCTCGAAGCTGGGGCGTTTGGAAATGAGGTTGACTGTACCGCCGGGCGTGCCCGCGCCGAACAGCGCGGATGATGGTCCTTTGACCACCTCGACCCGCTCCAGCATCCAAGGATCGATCTGCACCGTCGTGCGGTCGGTAAAGCGCCAGCGCATACCGTCAAGCATGCTGGCATATTGGGCGTTTGCCGAGAACCCGCCTTCGCCGCGCACGAAGTAGCTGTCATGACGGTCAGCCTGACCGCCAGCCGTGCCGGTTACGACGCCGGGCGTATAACGCAACGCCTCGCCGACCGTGGTTACACCCTGCTGCTGCATCTGCTCGCCGCCCACGACGTTGACGGTCTGCGGCGTCTCTATGATAGGCGTATTGGTACGCGTTCCGCTGGCGGAATTATTCGCGATGATGCCGTTGACCGGACCCCACGCGTTTTCGAGACTACCTTGCACGACAACCGGATCGAGCACGGTCGTTCCATCGGCAGACGCGCTGGCATTGCCAACGGCGGCCAGCGGATTGACGATGGTTATTGCTCCCGCTCCTGTGAACTCATAGGAAAGCCCGCTTCCCCTGAGGAGACGATCGAGACCTTCGCTTGCGGTTAGCGAACCGCGCAACGACTGCGATGTCTTTCCCGCAGTCAATGCCGCCGGATACGCGATCTTCAATCCAGTCTGCCGCGCAAAAGTCGTCAGCGCTGAAGAGAGAGGTTGCGCTGGAATGTTGAACGACTGGGTAGCAGTCTGGCTTGCCTGCGCAGATGCAGGCGAACCGCTCGCAAATGACCCCAGAATACTCGACGCCACCAGCGTCAGCTTCAGAAAATAAAGTGCTTTTGTCCCCGGCATGTGTCCCCAGCCTCGGTTGAGATAAACTGAGGGAAGCTGCCTTCTTGGGTGGCGATGGCCCTCACAAGTTAAGACCGGATTGCCACCAGAAATCCTCAACGGATAATTGCATTTTTCTCAGTGGTTCGGCTAAGTGCTTGTAACGACAGTCAAAAATCTTGATATACGGCGCACCGTAATAGGTAACCCATTTGCAAGTGCATCAAGCGATGCATTGGGCTTTGCGAGGTCAAGCACTGCATTCACGCGCATGGACCTGGTCCGCTCGCCACGCACGACGATCCAACCCTCATAGTAAGGTCGAAGCGCTGCGATCACTTCATCAAGCGGCTTTCCTTCTGCAACATAAGTGCCATTCAGCCAAGCAATTGCAGAACTTCCATCCTGATTTTCGATAGGGCCGCTTTCGCCCCCCTGTGAGAGAACTACCCGTTCGCCCTCTCCCAGAACGATAGGGCCACCGACGCCAGATTCCACCTGAACGGAATGCCGGGTGACGGTGATAGCGACTTTGTCGAGGGGAATATTCATGTCGATATCAAAAGCGGTGCCCAAAGCGATGACCGATACGTCATGCACCTGCACCGAGAAAGGTCGCGCAGGATCGGAGGCAACCTGAAAGAATGCTTGCCCTTCAAGAAGCACGATGTGCCGGGCCGTAGAACTTATCTCCACATTGACAGCGGAGCGCGCATTGAGCGTCAGCGACGAGCCGTCCGCCAATCGCACCAGCCGCGTTTGGCCAGTTCCGGTCGCATAGTCCGCTCCCCATTTTCTACCTGCACCGGTAAGCCAGGCGGTTGACAGACCTCCCGCTGCAACGAGCCCAGCGCAGCCAAGCAGCGCACGCCGCGAAACACCTTGCCGGCGCTGCCCAGGCCGTATCAAACCCGTCACCGGATCACGGTGCAACTCCGACGCATTCGCCCAAAGCTTTTCGGCTTCCGAAGCCGCTGCCTCATGATCGGGGCTTTGCGATCGCCATGATCGAAACTGTTGGAACTCCTTCAAATCAGCCTCTCCCGAATGCAGGCGTACGATCCACGTAATGGCCTCATCGGAAATCTGCTTGGGTGGATGTATCGGTCGTTTCACTGTGGACGTTACCGGCAGTCGAGGAAAATAAGGACTGGTCTCTTTAGCTTTAGACCGGTCTGGAAGCCAAAATCCTTGATGATTTACGTTTCCTCGCCCTCGCGCATGAGATTCCGCAGATGTGTCATTGCTCGCACGACGTGCTTTTCCACCATACTGACGGAAATTCCCATTTGCTCCGCAATCTCTCGATGGCGGCGCCCTTCAATTCTGTTCATGACGAATACCGCGCGACAGGCTGCCGGTAGTTCATTCAACAAGATAGCCATGCGCACAATTTGCTGACGGCGATGCAGCGCCTCCGACGGCTCCTCAGTCGCGGCAAGATCACCGATTTCCGTGATATCGACGCGATGCAGCCATTCCTGATTCTGACGTGCGGCAAAATCGATTGCCGCGTTGCGGGCGGCACTGAACACATAAGCTTTCGGAAGCTCGATTGTGCCGGACTCTGAACCGCGGCTGGCGAGCCGCATATAGGTATTCTGCACGACTTCCTCGCCAGAGTCTCGATCCCCCAGCAGACGCGCGGCGTACCTTACAAGATCGCGATGGTGTCGCCTGAAAATGTCGAGCAGCCAAATGTTGCTTCCGCTCATCATATTTCCATTCAAATGGGAAACAGCCCAAGTCGGGAGGAGTATCCCTGCTTAAGTCAATAAAAGCTTCCTTATTTAATCAAGTTTATTTTGCTGCACAAGCAGACCATAGTCCTTCAATTCGCAATGTATGTGCAGCTTTGAGGATGCGTTGCAGTCGGAGCACAGGCTGTGGGAAGGTCACGACATACTGGATGGAGTGAAAGCGGTCTTGTCGAGAATTCCAGCCAATGTCGTTTGGTAGTCTTTATGCGCGTTGTCGCAACGTACGCGTTTAAGTCAGCACGGATCGCAACGCGCCTTGCACTTTGAGGAGCGCAGGTAGGCAGATTGAGACGAGGTTCTCAGCGGAGACGGTCGCGGTCGATACGCCGGTGTTCAGTGCGCCGACGACGCGACCCCTCGCCGAGTAGAGCGGCACGGCGATAGAACGCAGGCCGATTTCCACTTCCTGATCGATGAGTGCAAAACCGGCGGCGCGCGCGGCAGCTATTCGCGCGAGGATTTCCTCGGGATCAGTCAGACTGAAGGAAGTGCGTGGCGTGAGGTTCGAGCGCAGCACGGTGGCATGCGCATCCCTCTCCGGCAGTGCTGCCAGAAGAACGCGACCAAGCGATGTGCAATGCGCCGGCAGCCGTGAGCCGGGCATAAGTCCGATCGACATTACTTTTCGTTGCGCTGCGCGGGCCAGATAAACAATCTCAGTTTCGTCGAGGATAGCTACGGATGTCGATTGCCCCAATTTCTCCGACAATTGGTCGAGCCATGGCTGCACCACTTGGGCCAAAGGCAGTGCAGCTAATGCTCCGACTCCCAGCCGCAGCACGCGGGGTGTAAGCGTAAAGAACTTCCCATCATAATTTGCGTAACCGAACTGGTGCAGGGTCAGCAGACAGCGGCGCGCGGTCGCGCGGTCCAGCCCTGTCGCTTCAGCTACTTGAGCTATGCTCAGGCGCGGATGCTCCGACCCGAAGGCTTCCAGCACACGCAGGCCTTTTGCGAGAGAGGAAATTATGTCCGTTTTGTTCATGATGCGCACCAGAATGTGCACATAGTGAACAAATGTCAACGATGTGAACATCACGCTACATCTCTTGCGCGCGTGAATGTATGTGGTGCCCCGTATTAGGGAGAACGCCATGGACAAACGAATTGCCACACTGGCGGAGGCAGTCGCCAATATTCAAGATGGCGCGTCGATCATGATCGGCGGCTTCGGCGGCTCAGGTGCACCAATTGAACTGATTCACGCGCTGATGGATCGCTTCCTTGCGACGGGCAGCCCAAAGCGCCTCACCATCATAAACAACAATGCCGGTAACGGGCATGTCGGCATTGCCGCGATGATCGAGCAAGGCATGGTGGCGACCATGGTGTGCTCCTTCCCGCGCTCGTCCGATCCGAAAATGTTTACAGACAAATACATGGCGGGCGAGATCGAACTGCAACTGGTTCCGCAGGGCACGCTGGCTGAACGCATCCGCGCAGGCGGTGCGGGCATTCCGGCGTTCTTTACTCCTTCGTCGTTCGGAACGAAATTAGCCGAAGGCAAGACCATTATGGAATTTGACGGCCGGTCCTACGTTATGGAGCGCTGGTTGAAAGCAGATTTCGCACTGATAAAGGCGGAGCTGGGTGACAGCCACGGCAACCTTACCTATCGCATGGCGGCGCGCAACTTTTCGCCGATCATGGCGATGGCGGGGAGCAAGACGATTGCACAGGTGAGCCGCGTCGTTTCGCCGGGCGAAATTGATCCGGAAACTGTCGTCACGCCGGGCATATTCGTAAATGCTGTGGTGGAGGTTGCGAACCCGGCGCAGGAAGAAGAGCTGAATCGCACCGGAGTGCATTACCCATGACCGCCAAACTTTCAAACGCGCAAATTGCATGGCGCGCGGCACAAGACATTGCCGATGGTGCTTACGTCAATCTCGGCATCGGCTTTCCCGAAATGGTGGCCAAGTTTCAGCCGCCGGGGCGCGAAGCCATTTTTCATACGGAAAACGGCGTGCTCGGCTTTGGCCAGGAACCGCCAGCGGGTGAGGAAGATTGGGACCTCATAAACGCGGGCAAGAAGGCAATTACGCTCAAGACCGGCGCATCGTTTTTCCATCATGCCGACAGCTTTGCCATGGTGCGTGGCGGACATCTGGATGTCGCTATCCTGGGCGCTTATCAGGTGGCGGAAAACGGCGACCTCGCCAACTGGTCCACAGGTCCGAAAGGCGTGCCGGCGGTCGGTGGTGCGATGGATCTCGTGCATGGGGCCAAGCGCGTCGCAGTCATTACAGACCATGTGACGAAAGACGGCGCTCCGAAGCTGGTGGAGCGCTGCTCGCTACCGCTCACTGGCGTTGGTTGCGTCACGCGCATTTACACCTCACTCGCCGTCGTTGATGTCGAAGGCGGTCATTTTGTGCTGCGTGAAAAACTACCATCCCTTTCTCTCGAAGCGCTTCAGACCATGACCGGCGCGAAGTTGCATTTGGACGGTACAGTAGGCGACCTCATCGTTCCGGAAGTGTAATATGACCCACGCTTTTATTTGCGATTATATCCGTACACCTATCGGTCGTTTCGGTGGCATGTTGTCATCCATCCGCCCAGACGATCTTGGGGCGATCCCGCTCAAGGCGCTCATGGAGCGCAATGCAGCGGTAGATTGGGCTGCCGTGGATGATGTCATCTTCGGCTGTGCTAACCAAGCCGGTGAAGACAACCGTAATGTCGCGCGCATGTCGCTGCTGCTGGCGGGGCTGCCCGTTGATGTTCCCGGCACGACGATAAACCGGCTGTGCGGCTCCGGCATGGATGCGGTTATCACTGCGGCGCGCGCGATTGGGGCAGGGCAGGCGGACCTGATGGTTGCTGGCGGTGTGGAAAGCATGTCCCGCGCACCATTTGTGTTGCCCAAGGCTGACGCCGCCTTTTCGCGTAATGCAGAGATCTATGACACCACAATTGGCTGGCGCTTCGTCAATCCTATCATGGACAGGCTCTACGGAACGGATTCCATGCCGCAAACGGGGCAGAACGTGGCGGACGACTTTGGCATCAGCCGCGAGGATCAGGACCGCATGGCGCTTGCGTCGCAGGCAAAGGCCGCTGCCGCACAGGAGAGCGGCCGGCTGGCCGAGGAAATCGTGCCTGTGTCCGTTCCGCAGCGCAAAGGCGAAGCGGTGGTCGTGGCGCGCGACGAACACCCACGCGCCACATCCTTGGAGGCGTTGGGCAAGCTCAAGCCGCTTTTTGCGAATGGCTCGGTTACGGCTGGCAATGCTTCCGGTGTGAATGACGGGGCTGCCGCGCTGATCGTTGCATCGGAAGCGGCTGCAAATCGCTACGGGCTGACACCTATTGCGCGCGTGCTTGGCGGCGGCGTTGCCGGTGTGCCGCCACGTATCATGGGCATCGGTCCGGCGCCCGCTTCAAAAAAGCTTATGTCTCGGCTTGGGCTGCGTCAGGAGCAATTTGACGTAATCGAGTTGAACGAGGCCTTTGCATCGCAGGGACTGGCGACACTCCGCGATTTGGGCATTTCCGACGACGATCCGCGCGTGAACCGCAATGGCGGTGCTATCGCGCTCGGTCATCCTCTCGGCATGTCGGGCGCACGCATCACCGGCACGGCCGCACTGGAATTGAAAAAGACTGGCGGCAGATATTCCCTTTCGACCATGTGCATTGGTGTAGGGCAGGGGATCGCGGTTGCACTAGAACGCGTATAGGGCCTGACCCTAATAGCAGAATGCGATCCGCTAGTAGCAGTTCGCCCGAACGCGTTTATTGTTGCACTGCAAAAAAATCTGCGTAGTTTAGATATAAAGAGCCTCCGATGATGCGGATATCGGGGCTCAGCGCCTAGTTCAGAGGCACAGTTTGGAATCAGAACTATTCGACCCTCCGAGAGGATCTCTTCGCAAATCAGTTGGGCGAGGAGCTGTTGTGACTGCCTTGGCACAAGGCGCGCGGGTGGTGCTGCAGATTGTTTCGGTCGTTGTGTTAGCAAGGTTGCTATCGCCTAGGGATTTTGGCGTGGTCGCGATGTGCGCGCCCGTGCTTGCATTCGTAGGACTCTTCCAAGACCTAGGCCTTTCTCAGGCCACGATCCAAAAGTCGGACATCCGACATGAAGAAGTAAATGTCCTCTTCTGGATCAATGTCGGGGTTAGCATCGTTCTGGCGTGCATGTTGGCTAGCATCGGTCCTCTGGTCGCATCTTTCTATGGGGAACCGGGTGTCGCCGCGCTTGTTGTGGCATTCGGCCTGCAAATCATGGTGTGTGGCCTTGGTGCGCAGCACCTAGCTTTGTTAACGCGGCGCATGCAGTTTACTCGACTGGCTGTTATCGATGTCGGCAGTGGCGTCGTCAGCCTCGTCGTTTCTATCGCCTGGACCTTCATCGACAATTCGTATTGGGCACTATTTGCGGGAACGCTTGCGGGAACCGTGTTCGCAACGGTCGGGTATTGGATCAGTTCGCGCTGGCGTCCGGGCAAGCCAGCGAAAGTTGATGGGATAAGTGGGCTAATCAACTTCGGAGCCGGCATTACCGGATTCAATTTCGCCAATTTTTTTGCACGCAACCTCGACAATATCCTGATCGGTAAATACTGGGGTGAGATGCAGCTTGGTCTCTATGACCGTGCATACAAGTTGCTCCTTTTTCCACTTGGGCAGATAACAAATCCCCTGTCGAAAGTGATGATTCCGGCGCTCTCTCGGTTGCAGGATGAACCGGATCGCTATCGTAGCGCCTATCTTCGCGTTTTGCCGCTGATCCTGCTGCTAGCACTTCCGGGCGTTGCTTTTGCGACGGCCATGTCCGGAGTGCTTGTCCCGTTCGTGCTGGGGGAGCAATGGCAACATAGTGCAGACATTTTCTTCGCGCTTGGTTTTGCTGGATTATTGCAGCCGCTTAACAACCCGGCAGGCTGGCTATTCATTAGTCAGGGGCGCTCGTCTGACTTCATGCGCTGGGGTATTATTACTGCGGCAACCTCGGTGCTGGCTTTTGTGATTGGCCTACCATATGGCGCGGTGGGCGTCGCTGTTGCGTACGCGATCAGCGAGTATCTTAGGACACCATTCCTGTGGCTTTATATCGGCAAAATGGGACCGCTCCGAGCCGGCCATATTTTTCGCGTAGCCATGCCGTTTGTGTTGGGTGCTCATCTAGCGCTGGTCATTGTTTGGTACGCGAGGCCGATGCTCGCTGAACAACCCTTGGCCGCTTTAGCGGGCGGCGCAGTATTATCCTACGTAGTGGTGGTGGTCGTCGCCTCGGCGTTTGCGGCCGGTCGCGAAACGCTAGGTGAGGCATTTGGACTGGCAAAGCGGGCTTTCCCGCGGCATGCGGTGACTTAAACGCCTGTGACTAAACCGGAACTCCTGCCCGTACCGAAGCGAGAGGGAGTAGCAAAAGTGCAGAGACAGCTATGAACTACAGATCAATTTCCGACATGAACAATTCTATAGTTCGGAATCTTTGCCGATTGCCGGGTAACATAGACTTGGTGGTTGGTGTGCCGAGGAGTGGGCTTCTGGCTGCCACGCTTGTTAGTCTGACTGCGAACATTCCCATGACCGATCTGGACAGCTTTCTTAGCGGAAAAATCTATACCTCAGGTGTCACCAAGCGCCGCGCCGCGCTTCAGAGGTCAGCGTCGGAGATGCGCAAGATTTTGGTGATCGATGATAGTATCTGTGGTGGTGGGGCGATGCGGGACGCTCGCAACCGCATCGAGGCATCTGGAATCGAAGGTGACTTCGTCTTCGCCGCGGTATTTGGCTTGCTGGCCCAACACAAGGAAACGGACCTTGTCTTTGAGGTCGTGCCGCAGCCCAGAATGTTCCAGTGGAATTTCATGCATCACATTCTTCTGGAAAGAAGTTGCGTAGACATCGACGGAGTCCTGTGTGTCGATCCAACCGAGGCGGAGAACGACGACGGGCCTGCCTACGAGAAATTTCTGTCCGAGGCCAGGCCGCTTCATCGTCCCACCCGCAAGATCGGATGGCTGGTGACGAGTCGACTGGAAAAATACAGGAAGCTAACCGAAGCTTGGCTCGACAGGAATGAGATCAAGTATGATCATCTAATCATGCTCGATCTGCCGAGCAAAGCCGAGCGCCAATTGCTCGGTAGCCATGGCAGCTTCAAGGCTGCTTTTTATCGCAAGTCAGATGCAGTTTTGTTTATCGAGAGCGAACACGAACAGGCACTGAAGATCACGAAGCTGTCGGGGAAGCCGGTGCTGTGCATTGAAACCAACATGGTGAGCTTTCCGGACCCATTGTCAGTTGTGACGCTGGAACAGGCGGCGCGAAATCTTCCGGCAAGGCTACGTCAAATCAATGCTCCAGAAGGGAGAACGAGAGCCGCTAAAGCATTGGCGCGTAATCTCCTAGGCGAACGCAGTTACGGCATACTCAAAAATCGGATTAAGAGAATTATTTAGGGCACTTCATCGAACCATGAAATAGAACTGACTCTAGCCGTTCACTCTGCGCCGACTTGTTGTGCTTTGTTCAACTGCCAGATCGAGTACCGAAAAAAACGTTTCAAACTGTCGTTCGGGATCGAGTTCCGGTCGTTTAGAGAAGGTTCGAGCCGCGGTAGAAATCTGCTCGTACGCGTGGGTGTCATTCCATAACCGCCTGATCGCTGCGATCCAGTCCTCGACTGGCGCATTGTAGTCGAGGACAACGCCGCCTGGTCCAATAGCCTCCGGCAGACCACCCTGCGTCGAGCCGACAACGGGAATTCCACTGCAGTGGGCCTCAGATGCAACACGACCCCATGCTTCCTCCCATTTGCTTGGAGCGAGCAGGATCTTCGTGCGTCCGTAGACGGTTTTCATATCATGAGTGCGGCTTTCAAGGGAAATGTTGGGAAACGGCGCTATCGCTTTCTCGATTTGGGCTCGCTGATCCGGGCTTAACTTCCAGCTCTCCACGAATAAAAAAGGTATTTCGGGGCATGCCTCGCCGATCTTGACCGCCAAATCAAAGCCTTTTTCTTCGCAGGGGTTAATCATTGTTACGAACTTGCCAGATCGTTGCGTGTTGTAGGCGGCAGGGTCGATAGTTGGCGGGATTACCGTGGAGTCGATATCGAATTTCTGCTTGTACTTACGTGCGGTGAACCTGGAGTTGGCGACGTAGGTCGCTGAGTGCAATTCCCGCAAATCACCGCCCAATTCGTTGAACTCAACATTCCTGAGATAGACCACCAACGGGACGCCCTCTGCCTGCAGCGCTTTGCCCAGTGGGACTGACTTGTGACATTGTACGACTGCCACGTCTGGCCTCGTTCTTTTTACGGCAAAGCTGACTGCCTCCCATGGGAACCAGGCGCGCGTTACCGGGTAGCCGAGGAAGGTGTCGATGACTGCGGGCTGCCGCAACAATTTCATCTTGACGCGTGCCTTGAAGCCGAAAATGCCATCGCCGAATAATGCAGCCAGCACCGAAACATCGTGCCCACGTTCGATCAGCTGCTGAGCCAAGTGATGCGTGCTGGACTCTACACCGCCGACCGATTCCGGCAGGTATCCGCTGCCTCTGGCAAAAAGCACTTTCATGGCTGAGTCATCCGAGTTGATCGTTCCGTTCAAGCGATCGTCCAATAGCGAGAAAATCCATCCGGGATCTGAGAGACAGAGCAGGGTCCTTGTTGATTACTCTCATGCCACCATTCTTCCGATGCTATGGTATTCTATATTGTGGTGAGAGATAACTTTCGGGTCGTAGAGATTGCGCCCGTCGAAGATAACGGGTGTGGTTAGCGCATCCCTTAGAGCGTCGAAGGAGGGAGCCCGAAAGGTTTTCCATTCCGTAGCGATCAGAAGGGCGTCGGCGCCGCGCAAAGTTGCTTCTTTTGTGCCGCACAGCAGCAAGTCATCGCGAAGGCCATAGATGGCTTGGCATTCCTGCATTGCTTCGGGATCATAGGCTTGGACATTTGCCCCGGCTGTCCAAAGCGCTTCCATCAATGTGCGGGAAGGAGCCTCACGCATATCGTCTGTGTTCGGTTTGAATGCCAAGCCCCACAAGGCAAAGGTTTTACCTTTAAGATTGCCCTTAAAGTACTGCTTCACTTTTGCAAACAGAACCGACTTCTGCTCGTTGTTCCGCTCCTCAACCGCACGCAGCAGCTTGGCGTCGAATTTGACATCTCCGGCGGTCCGAATGAGGGCGCGTACGTCTTTCGGAAAGCAGGATCCGCCATAGCCTATACCGGGATAAATGAAGTCATAGCCAATTCGCGGATCGCTACCGATACCTCTGCGCACATCCTCTATGTCTGCGCCGAGCTGTTCTGCCAAATTCGCCATTTCGTTCATGAAACTGATCTTGGTGGCTAGCATGCAGTTCGCTACGTACTTTGTGAACTCGGCACTGCGCACGTCCATCACGATCATTCTTTCGTGGTTGCGGTTGAATGGAGCGTAAAGTTCGCGCATTACTGCTTCGACTTCATGATTGTTCGTGCCGACAATGATGCGATCCGGCTTCATGCAGTCAGCTACGGCCGAGCCTTCCTTAAGAAATTCGGGATTTGAGACAACATCGAAGGTGAGATCTTCCCTTCCGCGCGTCTTCAGGATCTCGGCAATCTTTCCTTTGACCTTGTCGCAGGTTCCAACCGGCACCGTTGACTTAACAACCACGATTGTGGGGGAAGTCATTTCCGTGCCGATGACCTCGGCGACCGACAGCACGTAAGAGAGGTCGGCTGAACCGTCTTCGCCAGATGGAGTGCCGACGGCGATCATCTGTATCTGTCCGTGCTGGACCGCCAGAGCTGAATCAGTGGTGAACTTGATACGACCAGCAGCGTAGTTCTCTTTAACGAGATGTTCCAATCCGGGTTCGAAAATCGAGATCAGTCCATGATTAAGTCGCTCGACCTTCTCTTTGTCGACATCAACGCAAATCACCTGATGTCCGAGTTCGGCAAGGGCTGCCCCTTGGACGAGCCCGACATATCCAACGCCAAATACAGTCAAGTTCATGTTGGCTCAGCTCCTAAGTATTGCCACTTGCATGCTCAATGCTAACTGCAAGGATCGAGCAGTTCCTGATTGGCTCTATCCCTTTGCACTGTTGCTGCTTGCCTGAAATCCTGGTGCTTCGGTTGTTCCGGACATCAGAAAGCGCATTGGGGGCATCTCCTTCAGAGAAGTGATACCGGTAAGGCGGAGCAACGCTGTCAGCTTGTCAAAAGCTACTCCGCGAACAATCGGAATTAGGTTTGGTCCATCCAAGGCGTATCGCGCGGCCGTTGCCAGCCCATGCTCTGCTTTCACGTCGAGGAAATTCCGTAGCCGGTACCTATTGCGAACATGTCGCTCATGTCGCCGCAATGCGGTTCGCCAGATATGCGGAAGATTATCTATTTCGAGCAAGCCCAGATCGGCATCGGCGAGACGCCTCAAATCCTGTGTTTGATGGTGGCCGCTCAGCGAATTGGCACGAACGAGCGCCGCGTACCCGCAGGATTTGATAACCTTGAAACGCGCGCCGTGAGCCATCGCGCGTGCATAAAGCTCGTAATCTTCGCCCAGACGTAGATACTCATTATATCGTAGCGCATGCTTTTCCAGAAAGGCGCGACTCATCACCGGCTTGAGGAAGCCCAGTTCTCCTCGGACAACCCCACCTCGCGAAACATTGCCGTCGACGAATTGTTGGAAGTCAAGAAATTCGGGTTCGGCCAAAAAAGGTGGGACGCATTCTTTCTTGATTCCGAGCGCAACATCCTCCCTGACGAGCATGATGTTGTCTGCCACGAAATCCCAATCGGCGGAGGCAAATAGCCGCCTAAAGCGCCCCTCCAAGAAGAAGTCATCCGCATCTAGAAGGCTGACGAATGGTGATGTCGATGTATCAATGGCAACATTACGAGCAAAGGAAGGCCCCTGATTTGCCTTGAGACGTATGACCGAAAGCCTGCCGCTCCCATCATCGGCTGCCAGCGCTGCCTGTTGGGTGCCGTCGCTGGAGGCATCGTCAACCACAATAACCTCGGCCACTTCAGGCTCGTGCAACGCCGATGCTATGGCGACGGCAATTGTACGTGCCGCGTTGCAAGCGGCGATGATTACGCAGAACTCTTGGCGCTGTGTCAGACGTCGGTTCAGCCTGTCGAACGTTCGCCAAAGTTACTCCTTACCAGTTATGGTGACATTCATCCGCCCACCAAACTCAGTTGGGCTGTGGACGAGAGTTCGAGATGTGTTTGCTGAGATATCGGAATGGATTCTACCTATCTCCGACCGCTACCTGAGGGCTTGTGACCTCACAAAACCAAATGTCGTTGCAGCGTCGGTAGCGTTTGGACACTTAATTGACATTTATGTTGCAGTGCAAAAACATCGCTGAAATTTGACTTTCGGTCAAGCAGGCATTGCTGTCGAGCAAGTCAGGGTCATGGATCGCTTCAGAATGAAATGGGGGAGGATATGTTCTTGGACCGTCCAGGCGGCGAAGACGCATCCCAATTTGGAAAAGAAAAATTAGACAGATAGATTAAAAAATTTCCGTCGCATTGGCGTTCTCAGCAATGCGACGGATGTGTCTTAGATTAGCGAGCGCAAAAGCGCGCCAGTTTTAGCAACGCTCGCCACCTCGGCTTCCACCACCGTACCCACCTTTGCCACCGTCGCCCTTGCCGCCGCCTTTGCCACCGTCGCCCTTGCCGCCGCCTTTGCCACCGTCGCCCTTGCCGCCGCCTTTGCCACCGTCGCCCTTGCCGCCGCCTTTGCCGCCATCGCCCTTGCCGCCGTGGCCTTTACCGCCGTGCCCCTTACCACCGTGATCCTTACCACCGCCATTGTCGCCGCCGCCGTTGTTGCCGCCGCCGTTGTTGCCGCCGCCGTTGTTGCCGCCGCCGTTGTTGCCGCCGCCATTGTCGCCGCCGCCGTTGTTGCCGCCGCCATTGTCGCCGCCGCCGTTGTTGCCGCCGCCGTTGTTGCCGCCGCCGTTGTTGCCGCCGCCATTGTCGCCGCCGCCGTTGTTGCCGCCGCCATTGTCGCCGCCGCCGTTGTTGCCGCCGCCATTGTCGCCGCCGCCGTTGTTGCCACCGCCATTGTCGCCGCCGCCGTTGTTGCCACCGCCATTGTTGCCGCCGCCGTTGTTGCCACCGCCATTGTCGCCGCCGCCGTTGTTGCCGCCGCCATTGTCGCCGCCGCCGTTGTCGCCGCCGCCATTGTCGCCGCCGCCGTTGTTGCCGCCGCCATTGTCGCCGCCGCCGTTGTCGCCGCCGCCATTGTCGCCGCCGCCGTTGTTGCCGCCGCCGTTGTCGCCGCCGCCGTTGTTGCCGCCGCCATTGTCGCCGCCGCCGTTGTTGCCGCCGCCATTGTCGCCGCCGCCGTTGTTGCCGCCGCCATTGTCGCCGCCGCCGTTGTTGCCGCCGCCATTGTCGCCGCCGCCGTTGTTGCCGCCGCCATTGTCGCCGCCGCCATTGTCGTCGCCGCCGTTGTTGCCGCCGCCGCCATTGTTGCCGCCGCCATTCCCTGACGGACTATTGCCGTTGTTGCCAGAAGGGCTATTGCCGTCGCGACCGTCGTTGTTGCCGTTGCCTTCAATAACTGGGGCTGCGGCAGTGGACGCCAATGCGTTACAAATTGTATCGGCGTCGGGGTGGCTACGCTGGAAGCGCCTGAGAGCGGCAGCAGATCCGGAAGCGAGAATGCTTTCGCACTGGCTGGCTGCACTTGCGCTGTTTGCATTTCCGTGACTGCTATCGCCGCTGTTTGCCGCTCCGATCGGAGCAGACGCGGTCGAGGCCGTTGCGTTGCAAATTGTGTCGGCATTCGGATGGTTCACCCGGAACCGCTTGAGAGCAGAGATCGAACCGGATTGCAGAGTACTAGCGCAGAGGCAGTCTTCCGCTGTTCCACCTTGGATATTGCATTGTGCGACTGCTCGCGTGCTGCCACGCCGTAATGCAGAGGGAACCGCTGCGGGGTCACCAATCGGCGTGCTGGCCGGCGCGGTAGAGGCCGTTGAGGTGGTAGCGGTGGCAGTACCCGGATCAACCGTCTGCACGCTATCTACCGGGGCAGTTGAAGCCCTCGCATCCCCCAGATCGATCATTCCAATGGGGTCTGCCGCATATGCGGGAAATCCCATAACAACAAACGAAGCGGCCAAAACAAGTTTGCGCATGCCATTCTCTCCCGCGTTTATCCGGAGCCGTCGCTCTCCGTTCCGACCGTTCACGACGAAGGCCGGAGCTATTTCCAAGTGCAGGTTTTCTGGAGAATGAGGACGCAAATCCTACACTTCGCGGTTGCCAACTCCCGCAACGGTGTAGCGTTTCAACCGAACCATTTGCTGACAAACCCAATGAAGGCGCCGCCAGCAGGCTCAGTCATAAGAAACATTCCGGCCCCATGCCCATCCAACTGCAATATTTGCAATTAGAATTAAAACCTAAGTGCTTCCTACATACGTCATTAACGGGTGTTCAAGCGATATTTACAGTAAATGAATATCTTTTGTTTAATGAAGATTAAAAGTACATAAATATTTATATGTATTATGTAATTTACGAACTTATTGCTTAGATAAAATTTTATCGAGTTTGACTTACTCTTATTAAACATAAGAAATAATACAGAAGCGTATATACTGTCCGGTTTGTATTCTATTTATTGTGATGTATTAGCGCTGGTGGCCGAAAGCAAAAGAGGCCACTGAATGAACCGTATACTGGCATTGTTTGCAGCTGTTTCCGTGCTGAGCGGATGCTCCACCGTCGGAAATCCGATCGCCAGCACAAGTGATTCGACCGGCTTTAATGCGCGGCCTTCGGCAAGGGAGTTCGTTGTCAAGAACGACAGTGGGGGCTATGTGGTCGCCTACGCAATGCGGGTTGCAAAGCTCAAACAGGATAAGAAAACGCTTCGGTTCGCTGGCCGCTGTGACTCTGCCTGCACTATGTATTTAGGCCTGCCGCGCAACAAAGTTTGCGTGGAACCGGGCGCCTATTTTCGTTTCCACCGACCGATGGCGCGCTCTAGCGCTACAGTTGCGGCGGCGACCGACTTTCTGATGCGCTCCTATCCGGGTTGGGTGCGCCAATGGATCGCGGCCAATGGCGGGCTTACCAGTTCGTTGAAGACGATGAACTACAGTTATGCGAGCAAGTTTCTGCCGACATGTGACGTCTCCGCCTAAGTCGGTCCAGTAGGCCACTCACAACGTCTTTGCCCGCACCATCCATAAAATCATTGCTGTGCTTGCAGAAGCCGCAATAGGGGATGGACGCTTTTGCAGCCTTGTAGAAGAGGTTGGGGAGGCAGGGCGGATCGCCACGATCTGCCCGCAGCAAAACCGGCAAAAACGCGTATGAAACCCACAAAGAAATCAGCCGAAACACATCCTGATCGTGCGACTCTGTCCAGCTTTTTCGATGAACTAGCCGATGGCGCCCGCGCTATTGGGCTAACGCATTTTCGTAGTCTATCGGCCTATGATCGCAAGGAAGACCTGTCACCAGTCACAGTGGCGGACAAGGCTATCGAAGAGTATCTACGCGCACGTATCCAGCAGCGCTTTCCCGACCACGGCATAGTTGGAGAAGAGCACGAGGAAAAGGCAGGCTCCGCCCGTTTCACCTGGTATCTTGATCCCATAGACGGCACGAAAAGCTTTATTTCGGGTATGCCGCTATTTGGCACCTTGATCGCTTTGTACGATGAGGAACTTGGCGCTCCGATCTTCGGGATGATCGACATGCCTGCGCTTGGCGAGCGCTGGGTTGGCGATAGCAAGGAAACACATCTTAACGGAAGACGGGTGAGTGTCAGTGCTTGCACTGCGCTGGATCAAGCGCAAATCTATACCTCATCACCCGACATATTTTCCGATGAAGACTGGCAGGTTTACGACCGCTTGAGCCGCCGCGCGGCATTTAGACGGTTCGGAGGCGATTGTTACCTGTATGGATTGCTGGCATCGGGCTATTGCGATCTTGTTGTAGAGACTTCTCTCAAGACATTTGATTTTATGGCGCTTATTCCCGTGGTCGAAGGTGCGGGTGGATTCATTCGAGATTGGCGTGGCGATGTCCTGACGCCACTGTCCGACGGCAGGGTGGTTGCTGCCGCGACGCAGGAATTGTTGCAAAGCGCTCTGATGGATACGCAAAAGGCGGAGCAAGTCTCATGAGCCGCGCCGCTGCTGCAAGTGAGGAAAGCCGTTCGATCCTTAGCTTGAATGCCTTCGATCCGAAAGCGGATGCCGCACTTGAGCCTTCTCTCGAACAATTGGTTCGGCGACGGCTCGAAAATTTCGGTGCAAGCTCGGTGCTTTTTTATCGGGAACCGATCAATGCCGTTTCAGCGCGCGGGCAGTTTATCTTTTCGTCAGATGGTCGCCGCTACCTCGATTTCTATAATAATGTTCCGTCAATCGGGCATTGCCATCCGCGCGTCGCAGAGGCGGTGTACCGGCAGATGCAGATGGTCAACAGCCATTCGCGCTATCTGTACGATGTGGTGGAAACATATGCGGAGTCACTTCTTGCAACCTACCCGCCCGAACTTTCGCGAGTGGTGTTCACATGCACCGGTAGTGAAGCCAATGACCTCGCGCTAAGGTTGGCGCGTTGTGCCAGTGGCGGCCACGGTGTTGTGGTCACGCGCGCCGCCTATCACGGCAACACAGCTTCGGTGACGGAGGTTTCGCCCTCGTCATATAAAAAGAGCGCGCCGCCAGATTTCGTTCGGATGGTGGATGCGCCGGACCCAAATTCATATGGCGACGATTTGGCTGCCGGTTTTGCAACTGCGGTGGGCAAGGCAATTGATGAGTTGAAGGCGGCGGGCCATGGCTTAGCCTGCCTGCTGGTCGATACGATCTTTTCGAGTGACGGTGTTTATAGCGACCCACCGGGATTTCTCGCGCCAGCCGTGGAGAAGGTCCGCACCGAAGGCGGCTTGTTTGTTGCCGACGAGGTGCAGCCGGGTTTCGGCAGGACCGGCGCGGGAATGTGGGGTTTTGCGCGGCACGGGATTGTTCCGGATATCGTGACGATGGGCAAACCGATGGGGAATGGATTTCCCATTGGGGGGGTGGTGAGCAGGCCCGGCCTGATGGAGGCCCTTGCCGAGCAGTTTGGGTATTTCAACACGTTCGGTGGGACGCCGGCTGCCGCAGCAGCAGGGCAGGCGG
Organism: Mesorhizobium sp.; assembly: GCA_049840935.1. Lineage (GTDB taxonomy): Bacteria > Pseudomonadota > Alphaproteobacteria > Rhizobiales > Rhizobiaceae > Mesorhizobium_G. The sequence continues at coordinate 196,896 of JASGJA010000017.1, read as the reverse complement.
TATTGGATGTTATTCGCGACGATGGGCTTATCGAGAATGCGCGGGCCATTGGTCAGTATCTGAGGGAAGAACTGGCAACGCTGGCGCGTGGGTCCGAAGTGCTCAAGGAAGTTCGCGGAAGTGGATTATATGTCGGCGTGTCGGTTCATAGCGCGAAGGGCGGCGCAAGTGCCAATGATGACGTCGCGGGCCGTATCGTTAACAGATTGCGCGAGCGCGGGGTGTTGATCGGCATTGCGGGCGAACATGCGGACGTACTGAAAATACGTCCGCCATTATGTGTTACCCGTGATGACGCCACTGCGCTCGTGGAGCAACTCGCTGCCGTTATCCGCGAGTGACCAGTTCGCGTAATAGGCCGGTAAGCCATGCGGTGCCGAGTTGGAGATCAGCCGGGTCGCTCCACTCGTCTGGGTGATGGCAAAGGCCAGCGCGGCTCGGCACGGTAAGCATCATCGACGGGCAGACCTGCGAGAGCATGAGCGCGTCATGACCGGCAATCGTATCGGCAGAAACAGGTGTTACGCCTAATTGCGCGGCTACCTTCTCGGCCAGTGCGCCCAGTTCAGGGCTGAAGGTGCCGGGAACGCGTAGATCGTCACGAATGATCTCGTAGCCGACACCAGCTTCTTTTGCTGCGGCTTCGATGATTCCGAATAGTTGTTTGTAACAATCGGCAATGAGTTTTCCATCGGCTGACCGCAACTCGACGCATAGCGTTGCGGATGAGGGAACCATGTTGGGCGAGTTTGGCTCGACCAGTAATTTTGCGACGGAAGTATGGAGCGCACCAGTGGGAGCGCGGTCGACCATCGCACGGACCTCAGTGATGACCCGCGCCCCGGCCAATAATGCGTCGCGGCGACGCTCCATAGGTGTGGGGCCAGTGTGCGAAGAGACACCGATAAAGCGGACATCGACCTTGTGCGCGCCCCACCAGCGGCGGAATATACCAAGATGCGCGCCTGCGGCTTCAAGCATCTCGCCGCATTCCACATGAAGCTCGACATAGGCGGCAGGGTAGGGCGGCGCTGCGTCTGAGCCGAGAAAGCCAATGGAAGTCAGCGCCTGACGAGCAGTGACGCCTTGCTTGTCCGGACGGTCGAGTTCGGCTTGCGGGTCCGATGCGCCGACATAGGCGGCGGAACCGAGAAAAGTCCGGAAACGTGCGCCTTCTTCGCCAGTCCATGCGACGATAGCGAGGTTCGCGGACGCCTCGCCGGGTGCGATCGTTCGCTTCAGTTCTGCTGCTGCAGCAAGTGCTGCAATGACGCCATATGCGCCATCGAAGCGGCCTCCAAAGGGCTGACTGTCGATGTGCGAGCCAGCCATTATGAGTGGCGCAGATGGGCTTGCAAGATTGGCAATGCCAAAGATATTGCCCATCCCATCGACTGCGACGTCCAGGCCGGTTTCGCGCATCCATCCGACGAGTTTCTGACGCGCAAGACCGTTTGCCGGGGTGCCCTCCATGCGGTCCACGCCACCGTCATTTGTCGAGCCTATTTGAGAAAAAGCCTCGAACCATTCCATGAAGTCGGGTGGACAATCAATTTGCATTCCAAACTCCTTCAGCGTGTTTACCGTCAGAGAGACTGAGCAAAGTTCTACTGTCGACCGGTCAAGCGCGACAGTAAAGGAAGAGTGCAGACTTGGAGATGTTGGACGGGCGATGCCGCTCATAAAGCTGGCGGATACTAGGATTTGTGAGTGAATGGCATGAGCAGCAAGACGATCAAGGCAGTCATTTCCGACCTCGACGGCGTGGTTTATCGTGGTGAGGAAGCTATTCCCGGCTCGATCGATACGATCAAAACATGGGCGCAGCGTGGTATCCCGTATGTTTTCGTAACCAATAATGCCAGCCGGTCGGCTAAGCAATTTGCCAGCAAGATCAGGAAGCTAGGGGCACCAGTAGAACCCCAAGGGGTGGTCACGTCGGCCGAGGCGACGGCTGGTCATTTCGGAATTAGTTTCCCGCGCGGCACGAGCGTATTCGCGATTGGTGAGCCGGTGCTGTTCGATGCGTTGGAACGAGAGGGTGCACGATTGACCGACGCCGATGATGCGGAGGTTGTTGTGCTCGGCTTCGACTATGATTTGACCTATGCGAAGTTGCGGCGCGCGGTGCGGGCAGTTATGGGGGGCGCGAGGTTGCTCGTGACCAATCCGGATCGTATTACACCAACCGAATCCGGCTTCGAGCCCTGCGTGGGCGCGACGCTTGCGGCGATTACGGCAGCAGTGCCATCAGTGCAGCCTGTCATTATAGGCAAACCTTCACCATTGATGATCAACGAGGCATTGCGAAGGCTGGGTAGCGATCCGCAATCTACGATCATGATAGGCGATCAGGTGGCTACGGATATCGTTGCGGGGCAGGCTGCTGGTTTGCGATCATTTCTGGTGCAAAGCGGGGTAGCCGCAATCACCGACCCACAGGCTGTACCCGATGCGATCTACCCCAGTCTCGCACATATCCCTTTCGATTAGTCTTTCAGCAACAGATTCAGGGCGTTGTCGATGACCTTGACCGCGTTGTTGTCGAGATATTTCTAAGGTTGTGGACCCCGCCGGTCCAGTTGGTGGCGCGACGCACAGAAACGGAATTGTGGAGCGTTAGAAATTTGGAAATTGGAGGCTTGGACTACAATTCCATCGGACCGGGAGCGTGGGCATAGCCGACGCCAACTCCTTCGGCCAAAGTTTGGCATTCGACGATGCGTCGCGCAGACCAATCAGGGGAACTAAAAACGATGGATAGACGAACTCTTCTCCAAACTGCCTTGCTGGGTGCAGGCGCTGCCGCAGTTGGCAGGATTAATCCCGAATTTCTCTTTACCTCCGCACATGCTCAGGAAAATCGCGCCCTCCGCTTTCTGGGAGCGGAGGCACTGACGGGCAATTGGGACCCGACGACCCATACCAATCTAGGACAGCTTATCGTCGAAGGCTATGTGATGGGCTATCTGACCCGCGCGCCAATGCGGCCCGACAACCCGGAAGAGCTGGTTTTCGAGCTTGCCACCTCGCTGACACCTATTGATGAGCATACGCTCGAAGTGAAGCTGCGCGAGGGTGTGAAGTTCCATGACGGCACACCGTTCACCTCTGCCGATGTGAAGGCAACATATGAATATGGTTCTCAGCCCGACCGCCCGGCGCAGTGGTATCCGGGGCCGGTCACTGTCGATATCGTCGACGACTTGACCTGCCGCATCAATACGAAGGAGCACGGCTACCCCGCTGCGCTCTATTATTACCTCTCGTCGTTCCTGCCTATCATGGCTGCCAAGGACGTTGAGAACAAAGCGCAGCTTAGCGCACGTCTCAACGGCACGGGGCCGATGAAGTTTGTCGAGCAGAAGGGCAACTCGACCTTCCTCGAAGCCTATGAAGGCTTCTTCATGGGCAAGCCAAAACTGCCGGGCCTCGAATATCGATATGTGGGTGATACCACCACGCGCGCGCTTTCACTGTTGAACGGCGAAGTTGATATGATCGAGCGTCTGGAGGCTGAACAGGTCGAGACGCTGAGCAAGGATGATCGCTTCGTCATCAACAAGGCGATGTCGGTCGAAAACAAATACCTCTTCTTCCGTTGCTCGAAGGCGCCGTTCGACAATGAAAAGGTTCGTCAGGCTGCGTGTCACGCCATCGACCGCACGGCCGTGCTCGATATTCTCGGCGTGTCCGGTGCTCCTTCCAAAGCGCATATCTCGCCTGTGAAGTTCGGTTATACCGAAGTGGCGGACTATCCGGAATTCGATGCGGAAAAGTGTCAGGCGCTTCTGGCCGAGGCTGGTTTCCCGAATGGCGAGGGACTACCGGAGCTGACCTACTACACCTCAGTCGGCTTCTACCCGAAGACTAAAGAATATTGCGAGCTGATTACGGCCATGCTTCAGGAGCAGGGCTTCAAGGTAAATCTTCAGACTTTGGAAGTCGCGGCATGGGGTAATCTGCTCTATGACAAGCCGGGTGGCGGCGAAGGCAATATGATCGACTGCGGTTGGTGCACAGGTTCGCCAGAGCCAGATCTCGTGCTGCGCACCCACTTCCATTCATCGTCGAAGCGTATCACCGGCATTGTCGATCCTGAGATCGATGCAGTGCTCGACAAGGAGCGCAATGCGGCGTCTGTGGAAGAGCGCAAGAAGATCCTTCAGGAAGAAACTCTTCCGACCATCGCGCGCAAAGTTCCGGCGTATGCCTTGTTCACCTCGGTGTTCATCCACGCCTACACGAAGAAACTCGACGGGCTATACATCTATCCGAATGGAATGCAGGATGTGACCAAGGCTGTCCTAAGCTGAGGAACGATACGGAACCGCGCCGAATGCGGCGCGGTTTCACCACCTGACGGCAGCGGACAATGAGCGCCACTCGCGAAACGCCCTGTCCGTCAAGACGGAAGCGTGGGAGGCGCGCCGTTCCCGGTAGAGCCCTGACCGTCCCCATCGGCGTGATGTGGTGGCAGGACAAGGAATCTGGCCCATGCTCTTTGTGGAATTTCTCGTAAAACGCATTCTGCAAGGCTTTGTGATCGTAGGTATCACGAGCTTGCTGATTTTTACCCTGCTGCGTGTCGTCCCTGGCGATCCCGTTCGATTGATTGTCGGTGGAATGGCGCCCGACAACGTGGTGGAAGAAGTGGCGCAGAAGATGGGTCTGCGCGACCCAATCATCGTGCAATATGGTCGCTATATGGGGCGTCTGCTGCATGGCGATATGGGGCAATCCTATCTTCGACCCAAAAGCGGGATGATCGCTGCCGGCGGCGAATACGTGGACCCTACGCGTGCAGATATGGCGCCCGTTGCAGACCTCATTCTAGAGCGCGTTCCGCTTACGCTTCAACTCGCCGGAATGTCGCTTCTGTTCGCGCTGATGATTTCCCTGCCGATAGGCATTGCGGGCGGTTTGCACCCAGATGGTTGGCAGAATAGGCTGGCATTTGGGGTGCAATCGGTATTCGTTTCGATCCCGAATTTCTGGCTGGCGATTATCCTGATCCTGTTTTTATCCGTTAAGCTGGAGCTGATACCGGCGCTCGGATATAAGGGCTTTGCCTATGTCATCCTGCCGGCAATCGTACTGGCGGTGGAGATTTCGCCTTTCATCATCCGCACGCTTACCACTTCGCTGGCGGAAGTGATGCAGTCTTATTTTATTGACGAAGCCAAAGTGCGCGGTCTGACCCGGTCGCGCATCGTATTTGGTCACGCGCTGCGGAATGCATCGGTCCCGCTCGTCAATCTGCTCGGCATCCAGCTATCGACGCTGATCGGCGGCGTGCTCGTGGTCGAGTATATTTTCGACTATCCGGGCCTCGGCCACCTAACGGTTATCTCCGTGGTCGGGCGTGACTTCCCGACCATTCAGGGCATCGCCATAGCCGTCAGCGCGGTGTTCGTCTTCATCAACATTCTCGTGGACCTGATCGCCTACATGATCGATCCGCGCGTGGAGATCTGACGTCATGGCCGACACGCTCGTACTTTCTCCGGATCATGCGGACGGGGTGGATCCATCGCAGCTAAGCGACAAATCTATCTCCAAACGCATTCTGCAAAGGGCATGGCGCACCAAGACTTTTCAGTTCGGTCTTTGGATTTTCGTCATCATGGTGCTGGCTTCGCTGATCTGGCCGGAACTGAGTTCGGTCAGCGCTACCAAGATGGTCGTGAAGGAAAAATTCATGCCGCCGCTCTTTATGGGCGACAAATGGAGCTGGCTGCATCCGCTCGGTACCGACCAACTCGGGCGTGATATGTTGATGCGTTGTCTCGTCGGCCTGCGCTACTCGCTGATGATCGGCATCATTACCGTGGTCGTGATGTTCGTGGTGGGCTGTGGCCTCGGCCTTGTTGCTGGCTTCAAGGGCAAGTGGTGGGACACGGTGATTATGCGCATCACCGATGCTCAGCTTTCCTTGCCGATGATCATTCTCGCAATCACCATTCTTGGTATTTCAAAGCCAACCGTGCCGTCGATCATCCTTGTTCTGGGGCTTTCCGGGTGGCCTCTTTACGCGCGTGTCGCACGTAGCGCAGCGGTTGCTGAACGAGACAAGGAATATGTGCGAGGACTGCGTGTGCTGGGGGCTGGGGACTGGCGCATATTGCTGCTCTATGCAGCGCCCAACATTCTGCCGCCGATTGCCTTTGTGGCGGTGCTGGATATTGCCCGCATGATGATTTTCGAGGCCATTCTCGGCTTTCTGGGCCTCGGTATCCAGCCGCCCACACCATCCTTTGGCTCGATCATCGCCGATTCACGCAAATATCTGATCAATGCTTGGTGGATCGCCACCATGCCCGGCATCTTTCTGGCTCTCGCATTGACGGCGATCAACCTCATGGGATCGTCGCTCGAAAAGGCCCGTAACGCCGTCTATGGAGCTGCACGATGAGCGACGCTGAAACGAACGACGTATTGCTGAAAGTCGATGGTCTTGTCGTTTCGGCCGGTGAGCAGGATATTCTCAAAGGCATCAGCTTTGAGGTCGCGACTTCGGAAATATACGGTATTTACGGCGAGAGCGGTGCAGGCAAAACCATGCTCGGGCGGGCGCTTGCGAACTGGCTTCCGGATGGTGTCCGTCTCAAGGCCGGTACGATAGGGTTTGCGGGGCGTGACGTTGCCTCAAAGGGCAGGGCTCGCGTGGTGACGGGTCGCGACATTGCCTATATCGGTGCGAAGCCGCAAAGCGCGCTAGACCCGACCGTCCCTGTCGGCCCTCAAATCGTGGAAAAGCTTCGTTGCGTGCGACCCGAACTGACGCGCGCGGATGCCGAACGCCGCGTGCTCGATCTGTTGAAAGAAGTACGCATCGCGTCGCCGGAAGATCGGTTTCACGATTACCCCGCGAAGTATTCAGGCGGCATGATGCAGCGGGCGATGATCGTCGATGCTTTGTGTGCTGATCCCGCGCTGCTTATCGCCGACGATATTGTTCGCCCTCTTGACGTGACAGTCGCCGCACAGATTATCACGCTGCTCAAAGACCTATGCCTGAAGCGCAAGATGGGCGTGGTTTTTCTCGCGTCGTCACTGCCTTCGCTTCGTCAGATATCGCGGCGGATAGGCGTACTGCACGAGGGCAGGATAATTGAGGAGCAGCCAACCGAAGACCTGCTTGAGAAGCCCAAATCTGAATATACGCGTCTGGCAATCAGCCATGTTCCGCGAATTTGGTCTACGAACGAGGTTCCTTCGGACCGGTCTCGTCCCGGCGATGCGCCGCTGATGCAGGTGCGCGATGTGTCCCGCACATACAGGGTGCGCAAGCGGGGTACGTTTGGGCAGTTCAATAATGTGCGCGCGGTGCGCAACGTTTCCTTCGACATCATGCCGCGCGAAAATCTGGGCATTGTCGGCGAATCGGGTTGTGGCAAATCCACACTGACGCGGATGCTGACCTGGCTTGAGGAGCCGGACAGCGGCGACATTTTGCTGAATGGTCGTTCGTTGGCGGCGTATTCTGGCAAGCAGCTTCTGGAAAAGCGGCGCGAGTTCCAGCTGTTGTTGCAGGACCCTTACAACAGCTTGCCGCCACGCACGACTGTTGGGCGCATGATTGAAGAAGGGCTGAGGCTGCGTAGCGTTCCTGAGAAAGAAATGCGCGAGAAGGTGAAGCACGCCATGAGCGAGGTTGGGCTTTCGCCGTCCATCTACGACGATCTGCCGAACGCACTGTCGACCGGTGAGCGCCAGCGGATTTCGATTGCGCGCGCGCTGGTTCTGGAGCCGAAGCTTCTCATCCTCGATGAGACACTTTCGGCGCTGGATCAGGGCGAACAGGCCAAGCTTATAGACCTCTTTGCGAAGCTTCAGGAAAGTAGTGACCTGACATATGTGTTCATCTCGCACGATCTGGCGATGGTGCGCAAAGTCTGCAACCGCATTGCCGTGATGTATTTCGGAGAGGTGGTCGAGATCGGCGATAATCGCTCGATCTTCTTCCATCCGCGCCACGCCTACACCCAAACGCTGCTGGCGGCAGCGCCGACGCTCGACGAAAAGCCGTTCGAGGCTCGCAACGAGATGACGGTGGATGCCGTTCTAGGTTGAGTGTGATCGCCTTTTAGTGGCGCGGGGTTGTTGGCCAATCCATTGCAAATCCGCGCCGGTCCTCAAGCGCCTTGGTGATTTGCAGTACGCCGAAATCATCAAAACGGTGCCCTACGACCTGAACGCCGATGGGCAGCGAGCGTGCATCCATTCTGAAGCAGACTGAGGATGCCGGCTGTCCCGTCTGGTTGAACATCGCCGTGAAAATGGTGTGGCCGAGCGGCCGTTCGCGGAACATTCCCGGTTCTTCCGCAGGAAAATTCACCACGGGCAGCGTTGGTGAAATTAGATAGTCGAAACCTTCCATAGCTGCGAATAGCTTCGCACGAATTCCGCGCGATTTGGCCAAAAATGGTGGTCAAATCGAGCGCACTCATATCCTTGCCGGGCTGGCACCAGTCCGCGGACATAGTGCAGAAATTCATCTGGTTCGTGGGGAGGCACGGAGAGCATCTCGGCATAACCGCGAACCATCAGGTAGCGGTCAATCGGCTCGTAGCAATCCTCTTCGAATGGCGAGATGAACGGTTCCACGATCGCACCATCAGCTGCAAGGGCTTTCCCCGCATCTTCGACGGCGGCGCGGACGGCAGCTTCCGGCTTTGGGCCAAAGCCCATATCCGTGAGGACGCCAATGCGAACGCCGCGCAAATTGCGCTCCAACCCTTCCTGATATTGCGTGGAATCTGGCGGGAAGCTCCAGAGATCGCGTTCATCCGCGCCGGAAAGCACCGTCATCAAATAGGCGGTGTCTTCGGTGGTTCGGGCCATGGGTCCGGCAGAGCGCATGGAATCCGGCGATAAATGCGGGATGCGGCCTTGCGTTGGTTTCAGTGCAACCAAACCGCAATGCGAAGCCGGAAGGCGCACCGATCCGGCAATATCGGAGCCTACGGAAAGAAAGCCCATGCCATTGGCAAGCGAAGCGCCCGCGCCTGCGCTGGAACCGCCGGTGTTGAATGCGGTGTTCCAGGGATTGCGAACGATGCCGAACAGGGAACTGACGCCAGCAGCGAGAAGGCCGCAATCCGGCATTACGGTTTTTGCGAATATTACGGCAGCGGTTTCCTTCAGGCGAGCCGCTGGAGGGGAATCGATTACGGAGGGTGGCGCGTTGCGGTTGGCGGCGATGCCGTGGAAATATGGCCAACCCTTCATCGCAACGCTGTCCTTGACCGTCATCGGCACGCCGTCGAGCAGGCCGAGCGGTGCGGCGTCCCGCCACCGCTTTTCCGACGCTTTTGCGCCTTCCATTGCTTCGTCGGCGCGTATGGAGAATAGGCCGTTCAGTTCTCCATTATGGCGCTCGACCTGATCCAGAACCGACTTTAGTACTTCGACAGGCGAAAGCTCTCCCTTGAGAAAAGAGTTTGTGAGCGTGCGTACGCTCATATTGGTCAGTTCATTCGCCGACATTAATTCTATTCCCGTTCAGATTTGCGGGGCGGATCGCCCATGCAAAGGCATAGCGGGCGGAGACATGCGCTGCATCCCCTACGGATCAGGGTCAAGTTTTCGTGGAAGGTCAGACAAGGCGAGACGTGTCTGCGGTGCATGACAGTTGCAACCGGGTCGTGTCATGTTCACGATGCGGGAGAGCAGTCTCGCACAAATAGATGGATGCATGATGACAGGCAGCGACATGCGTAGCGATCTCGTAATCGAGGCAATCGGCCTTGTGCCGGGCTGGGCGGACAGGCCCATTGTCATTGAACCCGCAATACCAGTGCTGGCTTCGCCCAGTTGGCGCGGCGTGGATGGAGATTCGCTTATTGCCCGCGACACGGAAAATGGCTCGACCTTGTTCATCAAGGCGATACACGAAGACACGGCATTCTACATCGATGTCGCGGCGTCGTTCGATGCGGCAACCAAGGCAGGCGAGGCGGGTGTTGGCCCGCGTGTTATTCTGGCCGACCCGGCCCGGCGCGTGATGATAACGGAAGATTTGTCTGCCGATTGGCGTGTTGCCGGACTGGAGGCTTGCCGTGATCCGGCCTTCATAGACAGGGTGTTTGAGGCGCGGGCGCGCTTCGCATCGGTTGCGCCGCTGCTACGCGAAGCAGACGTATTCGCGGACATCAAGCGCTTTCATGAATTGGCAGTATCGAGTGGTGCTGCCATGCCAGCGGATACGGCTTGGCTGGTGGACACAGTTCTGTTTGCGGCCGCGCAAATAGGACCATCGAAAGCAAGCAAGTTTCCCATTCATGGTGACGGAAATGTCTCGAACATTCTGAAAAACAAGAATGGGGATGTGCTGCTGGTGGATTGGGATCGCGCGGGCAATGGCGATCTTATGGAAGACACCGGTAGTTTTCTTGTAGAGGCATTTCCATTCGAGCCGGAAGCGCGAGATGCGTTTCGTCGCAACCATCCCGGTTTGGGAGAGGGGGCCTTTGAACGTGCCGCAATACTCGGCGTGGCTGACGATCTGCTTTGGGGGTTGATCGCGTCGATACAGGCGCATGTTTCGGAGAGGCGCGTGAACGAGTTCTACAAATTTGCGAACTGGCGCCTGCTTAGGGCGCGCATGGCCGTGCGTGAGCCAAGGTTCGGAGAGCATTTGCGGAGGGCGGCATGATTGTTAAACGACGCCTCGGCGAGGCACGTACACAATATGAGCACGACGTGGAGGCCGCTATCAGGCGCGTGCCTGAATGGGAAGGCAAGGAAGTCGTCTACGGAATGCTGGTTGGCGGGCTCAATAATCGCAATTGGCGCATCCAGGTCGCGGGCGCGCCGACTGCTTATTTTCTGAAGATTCCTGGTGAAGGCACTGAAATCTTTATCAATCGTCAGGCTGCGAATGAAGCCGCAACCAATGCACACGGGCTCGGCATCGCGCCGCGTGTCGTGTTCTTCGATCCCGAAGACGGGCTCGAAGTGCATGAGTTCCTTGACGGTTATCGAGCCTGCACCACCACGGATTTCGGAAACCCCGCGATCCAGGAACGGGTGATGAAACTCTATAAGACGTTTCATTCCGGTCCGAAACTTTCCCTTACCAAGACGATTTTCGATCTGATCGATGAGCATTTCGATCAGGCGCGTTCACTTGGCTCATGGCTGCCGGAAGATATGCCGTGGATTCTGCATTATTATGAGCGGGCGAGGGCGGCTTTCACCGCTTCAGGTTTCGACCTTGTTTCCTGCTTCAACGATCCCATGCCCGGCAATTTCCTTGTTTCCGAGGGCAAGCCGATGAAGCTCATTGACTATGAGTTTGCGTCGACCAATGAGCGCGCATACGAATTGGGCGTACTGTTCGGCGAAATGTTTTTCGATGAGAAGAAGACGCTGGAACTGCTTGAAATGTATTATGGCGAGGTGAGGCCGGATCTCGTTGCGCGGGTGTATGTGTGCCGCGCGCTGGCTGATCTCAAGTGGGCGTCATGGGCAATCGTTTGCCGCAAGTTGAACGACTGGGATTTCGACTTCCAGAAGTACGGCGTATGGAAGTATATGCGTGCGCGTGACACGTTTTATGATCGTCGTTGGGACGATTGGCTTCGCGCCATATAAAACCCGGCTTGGCTTTTTCAGGCAGCTTCAAAGCTGGGCTGCAACTCGCGGGCCGGTTTGGCGATTGACGCAGGTGGCGCGGTTCTTAGCAACCCGGACTGGCGCGCATCGCGGGGAGCGATGCGGAAATGTTGGCTGAATGCTCGAGAGAAATGTGAAGCGTTTTTGAAGCCGACCAAATAAGCGATTTCCGAAACAGTGACGGCGCCTTTGGGATCGGCAACGAGTAGTTCGTAGGCGCGTTGCAAGCGCTTTGCCTGAATGAACTGTCCGACCGTGGTGTTGTTATCGCGGAACAGCTTGTAAAGGTAGCTCAAGGAAATGCGGTTCGCCTTTGCGATCTTTTGCGGAGACAGGCTTGCGTCGCTGAGATTGTCTTCGACGAAGTCGAAGATGCGCTGCTTGAGCCGGTAACGTGTGTGCCGGCCGATCGTAGGCTCCTGCCGTTGTTCGGCGCTAAGTACCAGCATGACGAAGTTGACGATCTCGGTCGCGAACGCTTCCGTATTTGGTGGCGTCTCATGCTGGAAAGTGTCCGCAATCATCTCGACCAGATTGTGCAGCATCGCGGCCATGCGCATGTCCTGCTCGAAGCGCATACCGAGATGATCCTCAATCGAGGAGAGCCGACAGCGCATGTCAGCCGCCGGTATCACGATACGCCAGTAGCTCAGTTTGCCATGTGAGGATAATTCGTAGAAGCGGTCGCGCTTCAAAAGGAGGTAAGCACCCAAGGGGACTTCGCCGCTTTGATCTTCCTGGCAGAATGAGATGGCGGTTGCATCAGGGATGATGACATCATAGGCAGCAGCGGTGCGGCCATTGGCGTTGAAATGGGAGTTCGTATGGCGCGCAGCCTCGCTGCTCACCCGCTCAATAGATACGCGACCAAGCCTGCATTCGATATTTGCAGCGCAATACTTGAACGACTCCGATGAAAACGGCATCCGCATTCCCCTTTTCATGCAAAAGCACAGTCGAGTCGTGTGGCGTCTTACGCGCCACTTGCGACAATCAGCTTCACTCCAGCTTTTCTGATAACCTGTTCCAGCGCGTCGTCCGGCATTTCGTCGGTAACAAAGGCGTCGATGTCGCCCCAGTCCGCGAAAGGCATGAGTGACGGCTGGTTGAATTTGGTGGCGTCAGCAACAAGCACGGCGCGCGCACCGCGCATACTCATTGCCCGATAGATCGCGGCAGCTTCGTCGTCTGCGTCGTAAATGCCGTGATGATCGATGCCCGATGCGCCTACCACTGCCCAGTTAGCTTGGAAGGATTCAATGCCAGCCAGCGTCTTCTGGCCATAAACATAGCGTTCGCCGGGGTGGATGCGTCCCGCCAGGAAAAGTGTGTGGATCGTGGGGTTATGACAAAGCGCTTCGGCAACGCCGAAATCATGTGTGATGACAGTGATGTTTCGGCAGCGCGCAGCCATGCAGCGGGCGATGTGGTTCGTTGTTGCACCGCCACCAATGAGCACGACCTCGTTTTCGCGAAAGAGCTTGCATACTTCGACGGCGATGCGCTGCCTTTCGTTGATTTTGAAGCGGAGGCGCTCGTGGATGGGTGCCTCGAATGCGAATGGACGGGCTGCGCCGCCGTAAGTTCTATTGATAAGTCCCTGTTCGTTGAGTTCCATCAGGTCACGCCTGATTGTCTCGTGGGAAACCCCCAATGAAGCAGCCAACTCGGATGCGCGGATGGCTGGGGAAGCTTGCAACTCCGAAACGATACGCTCCTGACGCTCGGCTTTTGAAACCCGCGCTTCAGCAATGCTGGGGCTATCTGTCTCTGTATGCAAGTCAGACCTCGCTTTGAGCTGCTAGGTTACGGTCAACGTGCGTGTTGGAGAGTTGCACAACATGTTGCAACTGTCCACATTTATGTTGCAACTTTCCGCGCACCATTCGCGGGCCGAAGGCGAGCTTCGGCAAAGGCAAACACTCACCAGCTTTTGCGTATGCGGCTATGAATTAAGGATGGTCTTTTCGAGCAATTGCGCTGCTTGTGTTCCGGCCATGCCGAGGTCGCGGACGCTGCTCATGTGGTTCGCGCCTGAGAGATTTGTGAGCGATACGCTCGAACCTTGCTCCCGCAACAGCTTTGCCAAAGCGTTTGCTTGGCTATGAAACGGCGGCGTTTCATCTGCTCCGAAAGCAATGTCTACGATCACCTTGGGATCGAAGCGGTGGGTCAGAGGTGAAAAAAGCGCTACTTCCTCGTCCGTGATAGCGATTTGTGAAGCCAGGAACGACCGTTGCAACGGCTTCAAATCATAAAGGCCACCAAGCAGGAGAGCGCTTTTGATGCCTGACGATGGATCGGTCTCATCGAATAGAAGCGCAGCCAGATGCGCGCCTGCGGAGTGGCCGCTGATCGTCACACGATTCGGATCGCCGCCATGATCAGCAATGTGATTAAGCACCCAATGCTTTGCGCGGCGCATTTGTTCGACGATGGTTGCCATTCTCACTGAGGGCATGAGCGCATAGTCAACGATGACGGCGATGGCACCCGTGCGCGTCACGGTTTCAGCGATGTAAGAATAGTCGCGCTTGGAAAACATGCGCCAATAGCCGCCGTGGATGAACATGTGCACGGGTAGGCCGATGCGCGCTCCCTTGGGGAAGAAAATGTCCATTGTTTCCGTGGCGTCCGGGCCATATGGGACGTCTGCGACCATCGGTATATCCGCACGCACCTGTGCACTTTGCTGAACGAAGTCGGCGACGATGGAGTCAAAATCGCCGACGTGATCACGAGTTCGGAACGGGTCTTTCTGCACAGTTTAGCTGCTCACATTGTCACGGCGATGTATTTTGCCTCCATAAACTCGGCAATGCCATGCTTCTGTCCTCCCTCACGTCCAAGTCCGCTCTGCTTGACACCGCCGAAGGGCGCGGCGGAATCAGACATCAGGCCGCGATTGAGAGCAATCATGCCAGAACTCGATGCGTGACGCCACCCGCATACCTTTGGCCAGATCGCGCGTGTAGATATAGGCGGCGAGGCCGTATTCGGTGTCGTTGGCGCGGGTGATAGCTTCGGCCTCATCCTCAAAGCGTGAGATTGGAGCGACGGGGCCGAATATTTCCTCATGCGCCATGTCGGCGTCCGACGGCACGTCGCGCAGGACTGTCGGCGGGTAGAAAAAGCCTTTGCGGCCATCCGTTTCACCACCGCACAGAATGTTTGCGCCGCGCTTAACTGCATCTTTGACGAGACGGTCAATTTTGTCGACCGCCTTTCTGGTGATCATCGGGCCGCATTCGGTGTCGGCATCGATGCCGGACCCAACAGTGAGCGCAGCCATTCGCTTGCTCAAACCTTCGGCGAAAGCATCATGAATGCCTGACTGCACGTAGATACGGTTGGCGGCGGTACAGGCTTCGCCAGCGTTGCGCATTTTCGCAACCATTGCGCCGTCGAGAGCGGCTTCAAGATCGGCATCGTCAAAGACAATGAACGGCGCATTGCCGCCGAGTTCCATGGAGCAAGAAATGACGTGCTTCGATGCTTCGGCCAGAAGCGTGCGACCAACACCCGTCGAGCCAGTAAAAGAAAGCTTTCGCACGCGCGGGTCGGCCAGCATGGCGGACGTGAGCGGGCCGGGAGCGGAGGTAGTCAGCACGTTTACGACGCCGGGCGGTACGCCTGCCTCCTCATAAAGAGCTGCGAGTGCATAGGCTGTCAGCGGCGTTTCGCTGGCAGGTTTGAGGATTACCGTGCAGCCAGCAGCGAGGGCTGGCGCGATCTTGCGGGTCGCCATGGCCGCAGGGAAGTTCCAAGGTGTGATGAGAACGCAAATGCCAATCGGCTGATAGTCCACAACGATCCGGTTTGCGCCTGACGGAGAAAGGCCGAACTCACCGCTGATGCGTACTGCTTCTTCAGCGTTCCAGCGGAAAAATTCTGCCGCGTAAGCTACCTCGCCGCGTGCATCGCGCAGTGCTTTTCCATTTTCCAGAGAAATCAGGGCGGCGAGTGTTTCTGCGCGCTCGGTCATTAATTCGAAACAACGGCGCAGAATTTCGGAGCGCTTGCGAGGTGCCGTTTCGCGCCAGCCTTGCGCAGCCTTTGCAGCTGCCTCGACAGCGGCCTTAGCGTCATCAAGTGTAGCATCGGGAACTGCGGCGATTACAGCTTCGCTCGAAGGGTCGACCACCTCAATGACCCGACCGCTGGAAGAGGGACGCCACTTACCGTCAATGTAAAGCCCGTGCGAAAAAGTATTGTAGTCTGCCACGTCTGGCTCCTCATCAAATTGTCCGGGATAGATGCTCATCGTATATCCTCGATCACATTGCACTTGCGGCGATGTCGCCGTCATAAGCTGCCCTCACCAGCTGCCGCATGGCGGCGATATCGAAGGGGCGCGGGTTGTTCTTGATAAGCCGGTCGATGCCCAGCGCCTGCTCGGCAGTCCAGTCAATCTTTTCTTCCGATAGACCCAGCCCAGCCAAGGTCGGGGGAATGCCAATCGCCGCAAACAGACGGGCAACCTCATCAACGGTAGCACGCGCCATCTGTTCGGAGGTCTTATCAGCTTCGGACAGCCCCAAAGCCGCGCCGACTTCGGCGATTTCGGCAGTTGCTGCAGGCAGGTTGTAGCTCATAACGTAAGGCAGCATTGTTGCGACGCCCAAGCCATGCGGCGTGTGGGTCAGTGCGCCGACAGGATATTGCACCGCATGAGCCGCAGCGGTTCCCGCTGTGCCAAAGGCGCATCCCGCGGCCATCGCCCCCATCATGACGTCGGCGCGGGCGTTTTCATTTGTACCCTCGCGATACGCTGTTTCGAGACTGCGACCGAGTAGCTTGATTGCCAGCAGGGCGAAATGGTCAGTGAGAGCGCTTTTGCCTATGAAGACGTGCTTCTGCGGCAGTGATGGGTCGGCATCGCGCTTGAGAGCCGTGAAGGCTTCAATGGCGTGCGTTAACGCGTCGGCTCCAGCGATGGCCGTTAGCGAAGCCGGGCATGTCATAGTGAGTTCCGGGTCACAAAGCGCCACCGCTGCCACGAGATGAGGGCTGGAAATACCGACTTTAAGTGTTCGCTCCGGGTCTGAGATGACTGCGACGGGTGTTACTTCCGAGCCAGTGCCCGCTGTCGTGGGAACCGCGATCACTGGAAGAGTAGGGCCTGGTACCTTGAACTCGCCATAATAATCCTGGAGCTGGCCGCCGTGACTGATGAGCAGCGCCGCGCATTTCGCCATGTCCAAACAACTTCCGCCACCGATGCCGATCACCATGTCCGGCGCGAAATCGGCGGCCTCAGCCACGGCAACGGCAACACTGTCGCGTGGCACGTCCGGCAGGGTGCGGTCGTGTACGAGCGTGTCAATTGAGGCGCCTTTTAATCCTGCCAGAATTTCGGCGAACGGTTCCGTCCCAGCAAACCGCTCATCGGTACAGATGAAGGCGCGGCGGCCATGCTTGGCGGTAACGACAGGCAGCATGTGGCGCTGGCCTTTGCCGAAGAGGATTTCTTGAGGCAATCGCAATGCAGCAAACAGGGCCATCATCATCCTTTGAAAATCATATAGGATATAGGATTTGATTTAGAGCAGCATCGTTCCCCATCTTGCTCGTGTCAAGAGGTAAAGCGTTGTTGGACTTCGGCCGCACTGTGACCACGGACAATCGGCTATTCGATTGGGAAAAGACCATGATTGGAAGGGTCGTCAATGTCGTGCCGCAAACCCCATTTGCGGGCAGATCGATCTACAGCCGACCTCGCGTAAGCCGGTTCCAGCGCACATAACCAAGGCGGATTTTCTCGCGCAGCAAAGTGAGCAGGCCAGCTGCTGCAATGACCAGCAAGCCGATCAGGGATATCGCGTCAGGGTACTCGCTGAAAAACACCGCACCGATAAGAACGGCCCAGATCATCTGTGAGTAATGGGCGGGTGCAATCAGATTGGCTGGGCTATGGCGTGTAGCAAGAAATTGCAGCCTGTTGCCCGCGGCAGTGCAGGCGCCAGTCAAGAGCAGTACGCCGAGCAGGGTCCATGAGGGAATGCCGAAGCCGGTGAAGACAGCCGCTGCGCCGTTGAAAACGAGTCCGTAGAGCACGAGAGTTCCGAGCACTGCCGTTTGGCGCTCGCTTGCCATAGTGCGCATCAGGATGATCGACAGTGCCGCACATAGCGCGCCTCCAACCGCTGCGAGATGTCCAAGCTCCAGTGCTCGCAGTCCCGGTTTCACGACCATCAGTACGCCTACAAAGCCTGCAAGGACCGCAAGCCAGCGCCAAATGCCCACCTGCTCCTTCAGGAGAACAATGGAAAGCAGCGTGACAAAAAGTGGTGCGAGAAAGAGAAGCGCATAGACCTCCGTTAACGGGATGGAGGTAAACGCGTATACGCTCAATATGCCCGCGGCCATGCCGATGGCGGCGCGCGCATGGACCCTGATCGGGCGGCGCATCTGCCAGAAATTCTGCCAGTCTTCACCAGCAGGTTTCACTGCAACAAGGAACAATCCGGAAAATAGAATATTGAAAAAGCCTATTTCGAAGATCGTTAGTTCGCCGCCAAGGGATTTGATAAGTCCGTCGCCCCACGCGTAAACTGCATAGGCCGCGAGGGCCAAAAGAATGCCTTTGTTCACTTTGGAGAGCCTTGGGAATTTGCTGTGGCGCCTACGGCGTAAACTGAACCCCGTAAGCTTGCAAGCGGCTGGACAAATTCACGGATGTTTCCCAATTGGGCCAGCCGCCGTCACGCAAATCACCAGAATATGCTGATGGAAAGCCAGCTAGCTTGAGTGGACGATATCGCCCAGCGACTTGAGGATTTTTACGGGGTTAGGTCTGCTGAATACGTTACGTCCGAACATCAACCCAAATGCGCCGCTGCCAATTGCGTCCCGCGCGAAGGCCAGTAGTTCTTCCTCCGAATTCCAGAGCCGATCCGCCAGCTACCGCCACGGGTGCGAGAGACTGCTTGGCGACGGACTTGAATCCTTCCACGCCACACCAGTCGGTTTTGACTATGTCTGCGCCCATTTCGCCAGCCATGCGGCTGTGCATGGCCACGATGTGCGGGTCTTCCGCATTGGCAAAACCACCCTTTGCGGCCATTGCTTCAATAACGTGCACGACACCCCATTTACGGCATTCGGCGGCAACCTGACCGCAGATTTCGAATGAAACCGTTTCTTCCTGTGGGTCGTTGTTACAGGTGAAAAGATAGGTGACAACAGCTTCCGCACCCATCTGAACAGCCTCTTCTACCGTCGATATCAGCCGGTTGTGCGTGTCGGGATAGCCTGTCGGAGTGCCGGTGCGCCACATGGTCGTTTGATCGAGGCGCAAGATAACCGCAGGACCGTTTTCAAAGCGGCGGCCATAGCGCAGCATCATGCCTGGATTGACGATGAGCGCATTCACGCCGGCTTCGACGGCGGCATCTATGATTGGTGCGGGATCGGCTATGCCGGGCAGGGGGCCAACCTGCATTCCGTGATCGATAGGAAGGCAGAGCATTCGCCCCGATTTCGGGTTGAACATGCGCGCCAGTCTTCGTGCCTTGCCAATACATTGCATGGGTGCTTCTCCGCGATCTTAATTCATACGATTTGTAATTTGACGCCGGCTTCCTGCATGCGTTGCAGAACGTCGGGATCGACATCACCCGTTAAAAGCACGGCGTCGAAATCGGTGAGTTCGGCGACATGCATCAACGCGGTGAAATGGAATTTGCTCGAATCCACGAGCAGGATCTTCTTTCGCGCTATTGCCATCATGGCCTGCTTGGCGCGCACAACATTCTCATCTTGGGTGTAGAGGGAAAGCCCCTGTATCGTGGTGGTCGACATGAGCGCCACATCGACATGAAACGAGCGAATTGCGCGTTCGCAGGCCATTCCGAAGAAGCCGTTATAGACACGGTGATAGCGCCCGCCGAGACCGATCAGGTCCACATCCGGCTGCGCGCGCAGCCGTTCCATGACGGGCAACGAATTGGTGATGATCGTTACGGGGGTGACTTCCCCGATGAAGTCGCAGACATGATAGGTCGTCGAACTGTCGTCCCATACGATTGCGTTTCCGGGCTCGATATGAGCAATCGCGGCGCGCGCCAGTTTCTGCTTGTCGTGAACGTGCTGGCGCGTGCGATAAAGATAGCTGCTCTCAAACAGCATTGTCTTTTCAGCCGACACCGAGCCCCGCACGCGCCTGACCAGACCCTGTTCCTGCAGGTCATTTAGATCGCGGTGAATGGTCATCAGGCTCACATCCAGCTTTTCAGCCAGATCCTTGATGAGCGTCGATCCACCCTCCATCAGCAGGCGCATGATCTGAGAACGGCGGCGTTCCGACTTCGAAGCATTGTTTGAGGCAGAGATTTCATCCATGCCCGTTCTTAACATTTTCCAAGCGGGATGAAAGAAAAATGTTATTTACATCTCATTTTGATGTGCTGCGGCGCGGTATGTTAATCTCAGCAATATGCGAAGTAAGAACAAATTTGGGCAGAATGATCCATAAGTTCGTTATTTATCAATATGTTGTTAAATTTTGTGCGGCGCACGCAAAAATATGAGAATTCTTGGATTTCACAAAATTTCGATAGTAATAACTTTTTTCTTGATAAATTTAACGCGCAGAAATATGGTCTTAATCCTGTGGCGGAGGGCCGGGAGGTTCGGTGGCCGACGCCCGGAAACCATCTGGAGGAACCCCATGAACATGAGAACGCGCATGCGTCTCGCGGCGTCTTCGCTCGCTCTGTGTGCGACCGCTGCCGCCTCTGCGGCAAATGCAGATACGACGCTTACATTTGTTTGGCACGCCGGCACTTGCGCCGACGCGCTGGTGGAAATCGCAAAGGATTACCCGGACAAGACTGTGAAAATTGTTCCGGCTCTCGTTCCTTATGGGCCGCAATGGCACGACAAGATTGCATCGGAATTCGCGATTAAGGGCGACGCATTCGACTTTGCAATGTGGGATAGCCAATCCACGGCGGAGTTCGCCGAACATGCCGTCAAGATCAACGACATTTTTGCAAAGTCAGACTACCTCAAGGCAGACATTTTCCCCGCCGCATCGCTTTCGCGATATGGCGAATATCCCGACGGTTCGGGTGAATATTATGGCCTCCCGGCCAATCAGGATGCCTATGGCCTGACCTACCGTAAGGACTTGTTCGAAGACCCGAAGGAAAAGGAAGCGTTCAAGGCGAAATATGGCCGCGAACTTGCCGTTCCGCAGACCTACCAGGAAGCCAAGGAAGTGGCCGAGTTTTTCACCCGTCCCGATCAGGGCCTCTATGGCTGGGCGCAGATGGGCGGTCGCGACTATGACTTCGCGACGACTGCCTCCAACTCTTTCCTCTGGTCATTCGGTGGAGAGCTTTACAATCCAAAGACCTTCGAGGTGAAGGGTTATCTGGATTCACCTGCGTCGGTTGACGGCGTGCAAGCCTATGTTGACATGTTCAAATATGGTCCGCCCGGCTCGACTAACTGGGGCTTCGATGAAGTGAACACCGCGATCCAGCAGGGTCAGGTCGCAATGGCCATGCAGTGGTTCTACTTCAACGGGTCGAACGCCGATCCGAAAGTATCGAAGTTTGCCGACAAGATCGCTTTCGGTGTTCTTCCCGGCGCGACTGGACGGGATGGAAAGTTCCGCCGCCAGTTCTCGGTTGGCGGGCAAGGCATGGGCATCAACAAATATTCCAAGAAGCTGCCCGAGCTGACAAAGTTCATGGAGTGGTATTTCCAGCCGGAACAACAGAAGCGCTATGCAGCGGTTTGCCAGACTGGTCTCAAGGCAGTTCTGGACAGTCCGGACTGGCAGAACCTGAACTCCTATAACCATCAGTTCTCGGAAGCTTTGGCCTACCTGAACGACTATTGGCATCTGCCGGAATATCCGGTGCTGCTGGATGAGCTGCAGCAGGAAGTTTCTGCGGCAGCGGCAGGCACCAAGACGGTTCAACAAGCTCTTTCTGACGCTGCAGAAAAGAACGAGCGCACGCTTGAGCGCGCTGGTTATGAAATCAAGCGCAGCGAAAAGACACCGGAAGTGCCGGACCAGGAAATCTCGCCTGTTGGGCAGGATCAGGTCGTTCCGGTCAACTGACCTCAATAAGCATGTGACCGGCTGTTTGGCCGGTCACATCCCCTTTTGTAAATTTGATCCTGACAGGCCCACGCATGAGTCCTTCGAGAACATCTGCGTTCGACCTTGCCGGTCGCTGGCTGATTTTTGGCCTGCTGGCAGTCTATACGCTCTATAATGTCGGCCCGGTGTTCTGGCTGGTCCTGTCTTCATTCAAGAGCAGGCTTGACCTGTTCTCCATGCCTCCCAAGCTTTTTTTCACACCGAACTTCAGCGGGTATGAGAGCGTTTTTGGGGTGGGGTCTGCACGCGATAGCGCTTCGTCTGTCGGGGTGTTCGACTCGCTTATCAACAGCATCATCGTATCGGTGAGCGGCACGTCGCTTGCTGTGCTGTTCGGTACGCTCGCGGGTTATGTGTGCTCGCGCTTCAACTTTATTGGAAAGGGCGATTTCATGTTTTTCGTCCTCTCCACGCGTATGTTGCCGCCCGTCGCGGTGCTGGTGTTCTATCACCTCATGTTCGCGCGCCTTGGACTGGCTGATACGCGTTTCGGGCTGATCCTCGTATCCATCTTTGCTAATGTCGGTCTTGCAACCTGGATCATGAAAGGCTTCTTCGACGGCGTGCCGAAGGAAGTCGAACAAATTGCGCTCGTCAATGGCTATACGCGCATGTACGCCTTTACCCGGCTTGTGCTGCCGATGGTCAAAGGCGGCATCGCGGCGACGGCCGGTTTCTGCTTCATCTTTGCGTGGAACGAGTTCGCATTTTCCTCGATCCTTACGACCACGCAGGCCAAGACCCTGCCGGTCAAGATTTCTGCTGCGTCGGGCGCAACGGGCCTCGAATGGACGCAGATCTGCGCGGCGGGCGTGGTGCTCATCATTCCCGTGCTGGTGTTCTTCTACCTGATCCGAAAGCACCTGCTGATGGGTATGACTTTCGGCGTGCTGGGGAGGAGATAGTCATGGCGGATATGTCTCACGCTGCCCGTCAAATGGAGCTTAAACAGCAGTCCTCTGGACGCCTCATGATATTCGGCTTCCTGTCGCCATCACTTGCGATCCTGCTGTTTATGGTCGCCTATCCGTTCGTCTCGCTGGTCTATTATTCCTTCTTCAATTTCTCTGCTCTGCGGCAGGCGACGATGAAGCCTGTAGGGCTCAACAATTATCGTTTTCTGTTGTCTGATCCTGAGTTGTGGGAGCGCTTCGTCTTTACCGGCAAGTTCGTGTTCATCTGCGTGGCGTTGCAAATGCTGA
Organism: Mesorhizobium sp.; assembly: GCA_049840935.1. Classification (GTDB taxonomy): domain Bacteria; phylum Pseudomonadota; class Alphaproteobacteria; order Rhizobiales; family Rhizobiaceae; genus Mesorhizobium_G. The sequence continues at coordinate 173,952 of JASGJA010000017.1, read as the reverse complement.
TCGGCATTTTCGTCGGCTACCAGTTGCAGAAAAATTTCCGGGGCCGGGATGTGGTGTTCACCTTGCTGATGATGCCAATGATGCTGTCGCCAATCGTGGTCGGTTTTCTTTGGCGCTATATGCTCAATTCCGAATGGGGCATTGTGAACTTCCTGCTGTCTTTCGTTGGTCTGCCAAAGATCGATTGGCTTGGACAGACCAATGCAGCGCTGTGGGCCGCTGCGGCTGCAGACACATGGATGTGGACGCCGTTCATCATTTTGCTGGCAACGGCGGCGTTTCGCGGCATTCCCGAAACGATCTACGAGGCTGCGGAAGTGGATGGTGCAAGCCCGGCCTACAAGTTCTTCCGCATCACATTGCCCATGTCTGCGCCGGTGCTGTTCATCGCGCTTATCCTGCGCCTGATAGACAGCTTCAAGCAGTATGATTTGTTTGTGGCGCTGACTGGTGGCGGTCCGGGCTCGAGCACGGAAACGGTATCGTTCTCTGTGGCGAAAACAGCCTTCAGCTATTTCTATACGGGAGAGGCGTCCGCGCTGGCGGTGATCCTTCTCGTCATCATTATAGGACTTTCGATGATCCTCGTGCGTCATCTCAACACGCTCAGCCAGAGGTATTGAGATGGCCGAAATCGAACTTAAAAACCTCTCTATTGAGTTCGGCGCGTTCAAGGCCGTCGACGATGTGAGCCTCAAGGTAAAGAACGGCGAGTTCGTCGTTTATCTTGGTCCTTCCGGCTGCGGCAAGACCACGACGCTGCGCTGCATTGCTGGTCTGACAAAAGCCACGTCTGGCGATGTGTTGTTTGACGGAAAGCGTGTGAATGAAATGTCTGCGAGCGAGCGCAACATCGCGATGGTGTTTCAGTTCGTATCGCTCTATCCGCATCTTACAATCAAGGAGAACATTGTATTCCCATTGAAAGCGCGGGGCGTTCCGGCTGCGGAAATTGCGCGAAAGCTGGATTGGGTGACGGGTATTTTCAAGCTTCACGATGAGCTGAAGCGTTATCCCTCAGCGCTGCCGCCGGGTGCTCGGCAGAAGGTGGCGTTGGCGCGCGCGCTGATCCGCGACCCTGCCGTGCTGCTGCTGGATGAGCCGCTTTCGGCCATCGACGAGCAGTTTCGCGAGGAAATGCGCTGGGAACTTGGCCATCTGCAACGGCAGCTTGGCGTGACGACGATTTATGTGACGCATGATCAGCGGGAAGCCATGTCGTTGGCAGACCGGATCGTGCTGATAAATCACAGCAAGATTGTTCAGGTCAGTGAGCCGAACAAGATGTTCTTTGAGCCGGTGGAAATTTTTGCCGGGCAATTCATCGGTTCCCCAAGCATGAACTTGATCGACCTGAAACCGGTCCGGGATGGGTTGCGGCTGGGAGATACAGACGCGACGCTGACAGTGCAGGGCGATGATGTTCCGCAATGGGCGATTGCCAGCGAACGGCCACTTAAGCTCGGCGTGCGTCCGCTCAACGTGCATCTTGTCGATGAAAATAAACCGGGGTTCGATATTCCAGTAGATGATGTTTTCACGGTGGGCCGCGAACGCTTCTTCGCGTTCCGTATTGGCGATGCGATCTGTCAGGGTGTCGATCATCGTTCGTCGCGGAATGCACCTGGACGGATTCATTTCGAGCGCGAAGGTCTGTTGTTCTTTGATGCCGAGACGGGTCGCCGCGTGACCGGAGGTGCGGAGCAATGACCGCTATGCTTCGCCTCGAAGGATTGAAGAAGAATTATGCCGGGAAGCAGGCGCTGCGCGGGCTCGATCTTGAGGTGCAGGAGAATGAAATCTTCTCGCTGCTCGGACCGACGGGTGCAGGTAAAAGTTCGACCTTGCTGGCTTCGGCGGGTTTGATCGGGCTGGATGCGGGCAAGGTTTTTCTATCCGGCACGGAGGTTACTCGCGTTGAGCCTGCCAGCCGCGACCTGTCCATCGTGTTTGAGGGCTTCAACCTGCTGCCGGTTCTGAATGTGCGCGACAACATCGCCTTTGCGCTGCGTTCGCCCGCATTCCGCGAAGCGGAGCAGGAAATCAGCGCGCGGGTTGGACGCACGGCTGAACTGCTGCGCATCTCGCATCTGCTGGACCGAAATGTCGAAACGCTTTCCGGCGGCGAAAGACAGCGCGTAGCTATCGCTCGCGCGCTGGTGCGGCGACCGCGCATGTTCCTGCTGGACGAGCCGCTTTCAGCGCTCGACTTGAAACTGCGCGAGGGGCTGCGTGCAGAACTGCGGCAGATCTACCGACAGCAGCATTCGACGATGTTCTACGCGACCCACGATTATCACGGTGCAATCGCCATTGCGGATCGCATCGGTATTATCGACGGCGGTGTGTTGCAGCAGGCTGGAAAGATAGAGGAAATATTCGAGCGGCCCGCAAACATTACCGTTGGCAAGCTGGTCGGCAGCCCGTCGATGGCGTTTCTTTCAGCCGTGGTGCAGGCGGGCGCGGTTCGCTTGAAGGACGGGAGCCAGAAGTCTCGCGATTGAAGCCTTCGGCAAACTCGCTGCGGGACAAAGCGATGTCACGCTTGGCGCATGGCCGGAAGATATCGAAATCGTTGCGCCGGACGCCCTCGGAGCGAATGTGGGCACCGTGTATGCGGTGGACAATCGCGGTTTCGACAGGGCTGTACAGATTGACACGCCTGCGGGCTCGTTTCGGAAGGTGATCCCGGTCAGTCTCGATCTGAAGCAAAACGACAAGGTCGGGTTCCGCTTGCCCGCAGAAGCCAGCTTCCTGTTTGATACCTCAAGCGGGCAGCGGATTTCGCAGATGGGGGAGGGCCGTTGATGGGCGCTTATCTCACACTCAAATGGTTCTACCGATACGCGACGACGCTCATTCTCGCTGGCTTCGTCATGCTTTGCCAGCCATTCACGCATGAACTGTTCGTGCTGGGCTTTCCAGTTCTTCTCGCGGGCGTCATCATCTTCATGGTGCTCGATCACGTGCCGGAAAAGCCAAAAGCCGAAGGAGGAGATTCGAATGGCTAAAGCAGCCAAGAAAGTTCTGAACGATCCCAAGAAAGTCGTCGCCGAAATGATCGACGGGCTGGTGTTCGCCAATGACGGGCGGGTGCGCAAATTGCCCAAGCATAACGCGATTGTTCGTACCGATTTGCCTGATAGCAAAGTGGCGCTTCTGATCGGTGGCGGTTCGGGGCACGAGCCTTTGTTTCATGGCTTTGTCGGCAAGAATATGGGCGACGGTGCAGCTTGCGGGCAGGTATTCGCTGCCCCTTCGCCAGACATAATCTATGAAGCGGCAAAGGCGGTTCATCGCGGCAAGGGTATTCTGTTTCTCTACGGCAATTATGCCGGAGACAACATGAATTTCGACATGGCGTCCGAGATGCTGGAAGAAGACGGCATCGACGTGCGTACCGTGCGTGTGTGTGATGATGTGGCAGCTGCGCCGCCGGAGCGAATGCAGGATAGGCGCGGTGTTGCCGGCGATCTCCTCATGATAAAAATCGCGGGTGGTGCAGCTTCGGAACTCGATAGTCTGGACGAGGTTGAGCGTATCGCACGCAAGGCGGTCGCGAATGTGCGTTCGATTGGCGTTGCGGTTTCGGCGGGTTCGATTCCGGAAACAGGCAAGCCGACTTTCGAACTCGCAGACGACGAAATTGAAGTTGGCATGGGCGCGCATGGCGAGGCGGGCGTTGCGCGGCAGAAGCTTTCGACTGCTGACGAAATTGCCGATCAGCTCATGGATAAGATCCTTTCTGATCTGCCTTTCAAGCGGGGCGATGAGGTCGCGCTGCTTATAAACAATCTGGGCGCTACGACGATGATGGAAATGCTGATCGTCAATCGGCGCATTCGACAGATTCTGGAGCGTGAAGGCATCAGCGTTTACCGCACCGACGTGGGCACATGGCTTACGGTGCAGGAAATGGCGGGATTCTCGGTGACGCTCCTGCGGCTGGATGATGAGTTGAAGCACTATCTCGACCTGCCATGCGAGTCGGTCGGCTATTCGCGGATGTAGGTCATGGATCGTCTTAATCTACCTCAGACGATATCGATGCTGCGCGCAGTGGCGCAAAGTGTGATCGACAATACAGATGTGCTAACCGACGCGGATCTAGCCATTGGCGACGGCGATCACGGCGTCGGGATGCGGCGCGGGTTTGAAGCCGCGCTTACGGCGCTCGATGAGGAGCAAAGCTCCATCGAGGATGCCCACAAGGCGGTCGGCATGGCGGTTTTATCCGAAACCGGTGGGGCGGCGGGTGCCATATTCGGGACGCTGTTTCGCTCCGGTGCGCGAGCCTATTCGGGCAAGGACGAGATCGACGACGCGAGCTTTGCGGAGTTTCTCGACAAGGCGGTAGAGGCGATGCTCAAGCGCGGCGGCGTGGTCGAGGGCCAAAAGACGATCATCGACGCAGCGGCGCCAGCAGCGAGAGCAGCGCGCAAGGCCGCTGGCGCGGGGCTTGATAAGACGGTGGGTGCAGCCGCAGAAGGCGCGTTGGCGGGGGTTGAAGCGACCAAAGCAATGGTTGCCACGACTGGCAAAGCACGTTCGCTCGGCGAGCGCAGCGTTGGACATCCCGATCCCGGTGCAATTTCCGCTTCAATCATTCTGGTCGCGATGCGCGACTACATAACGGCGGGCTGATCAGCATCAGTTCGCAAAGAGGAGGCTTTCATGGCAGATCTGGACGACATCAAGGACGGCAAGGATTGGGGCAAGGACCAGCCTGCTGACACGAGCCGCTTCTATGTGAAGGGCGGAGCAAATTATGATTGGGGCATGAAGGCGCGGCTTTCCCGCATTTTCAACCCGCAAAGCGGCAAGACGGTAATGCTTGCCTTCGATCACGGCTATTTCCAGGGGCCGACCACCGGCCTTGAACGCATTGATCTTACCATCGCGCCGCTCGCCGAGCATGCGGACGTGTTGATGTGTACGCGGGGCGCGTTGCGAACAACGATTGCGCCGGAGGTCAATAAGCCTGTGGTGCTGCGTTGTAGCGGCGGCAATTCAATTCTGACCGAGCTTTCAAATGAATTGGTCGCGGTCGATATTGATGACGCAATTCGGATTGGCGCGGTCGCGATGGCCGCACAGGTCTATATCGGCGCGGAATACGAGCACAAATCAATCAGCAATGTCGTGAAGCTGATCGATATCGGAACGCGCTACGGCATTCCAACAATGGCCGTTACCGGTGTGGGCAAGGATATGGTACGCGATGCGCGCTATTTCGGTCTTGCAACGCGTATTGCCGCCGAACTGGGTGCGCAGTTCGTGAAATCCTACTATGTCGATGAAGGTTTTGAGCGCATCGCACTTGGATGCCCTGTTCCCATCGTGATTGCTGGCGGCAAAAAGTTGCCGGAACGCGAGGCGCTTGAAATGGCTTACATGGCGATAGATCAGGGTGCGGCAGGCGTCGATATGGGACGCAACGTGTTCCAATCGTCCGATCCCAAAGCGATGCTCCAATCGCTCGCAGCCGTCGTGCATCGTGGTGAACGACCGCAGCAAGCCTATTCCATGTTCCGGGATCTGGAAGGCAAGAAGGCGGCTTGACACGATGGCTACGGCCCAAGCTCCCAACGAGGTTCCTTTCAGGCCGCTTGAGGGCCGCGCCGTTGCCGTTACGGGTGGTGCGAGCGGCATAGGCCGCGAGATCGTGTTCGCCTTTTCGAAGGCGGGCGCAAATGTTGCGGCGCTGGACCGCGATGCTGGACGCCTGGCCGAACTAAAGGCCGAGGTCGGATGTCATGTTGAGCGCTGCGATGTGACCGACAGCGGTTCTGTTTCGGACGCATTCAGCGCCGTCGAGGCCAGTCTCGGAGGGCTCGATATTCTGATCTCAAACGCCGGTTCTGGACCGCAAGGTTCTATCGGCGATCTTCCGTTTGATGATCTTCGCCGCAGCTTCGACCTGAACTTCTTTGGCCATCAGCTTTCCTGTCAGGCAGCGCTGAGGATATTCAGACGGCAGGGCAGGGGCGGGCTACTGCTCTTCAATATCTCAAACCAGTCGGTGAATCCGGGCAAGAACTTTGGTCCTTACGGCATTCCCAAGGCCGCGACGCTCGCGCTAATGCGACAGTATGCACTCGACCACGGCCATGAAGGCGTTCGCGCGAACGGCGTGAATGCCGGGCGTATTCGCTCGGGGCTGATGACTGACCAGATGATTATGGAGCGCGCGCAGGCGCGTGGCATAAGCCCGGATGAATATATGTCGGGCAATCTATTGGGTGTGGAAGTGACAGCCGCCGATGTAGCGGACGCATTTCTTCATCTCGCATTGATGGAAAAGGTCAACGCAGCGGTCATAACGATTGATGGCGGGACAATAGCAACGGCGCTCAGATAGCGCTCACTGGATTACAACATCGGATTTTTTCGCGTGCGTGTCACGCCACCCTTTTGTTCGCACTCATGAAATGGAGGAAATTATGAGAAGAACGTATCTAGCCGCGATGTCACTATCCGTTTGCATGGCAGTTCCTGCCTTCGCCGACGAGCCAATGCCACCTCTCGAAGTGCCTGCGAAATCGCTTCCCGGACCGACTGCCGACCTTAGCGCGGGCATGCAAAAGATGGCCGGGGCACAATATCTTCCATTCTGGACCGAATACTGGAAAACAGGTGAGGAAGCGCGCGCCTTCGCAGACAAGCTTGCCGAAGGAAGCGGCGAAGCGCTGAAACAACTGCGTGACCGCATGAAGGTCACGATTGCCCGCACTGACATGGGCGGCGCGCGCGCCTATACGGTTACGCCGCAAAATCTTCCAGCAGAAAAAAGCGATAAGGTGGTTCTGGAACTGCATGGGGGCTGCTACGTCCTATGGCCCGGCGAATCTGGCACGAAGGAAGCAACGATCCTCGCAGGATTTGGGGGTTATAAGGTTGTTTCGGTTGATTATAGAATGCCGCCGGAAGCGACATTCCCCGCGGCGCTTGACGATGCCGTTGCGGTCTACAAGGAACTTCTCAAAACTACGCCCGCAAAGAACATTGGAGTTTTCGGAAGCTCGGCGGGCGGAGCGCTTACCCTGCAACTGGTTCTCAAATTAAAGGAGCTCGGCCTGCCTGTTCCCGGAGCCATCGCGCCCGGCACGCCGATGTCAGATGCGACCAAGGTCGGTGACAGTTTCTACACAAATGAAAAGGTCGACAACATTCTGGTATCGCGTGATGGCTTTTGCAACTCGGCCACTCTGCTCTACGCCAAGGGCCACGATCTCAAAGACCCACTCATTTCGCCGATCTACGGCGATTTCGCAGGGTTCCCTCCTGCGATTCTCATAACGGGTACCCGTGATTTGCTGCTCTCCAACACCGTCCGTACGCACAGGAAGTTGCGCCGTGCGGGCGTCGAGGCGCAGTTGGAGGTGTTTGAAGGGCAATCACACAACCAATACGCATTTGACGACAGCTTGCCCGAAACGAAGGAGGCGTTCTCCGCTATCGGCGCTTTCTTTGATAAGCATCTCGGTAAATAAGTTTGCCCTCCCCCAATGGTGCCAATAGTCACCTAATCGGGGCTACATAACGGCTTAGGCGGTACTAAAGCCGTTTCGCGTACCGTTTAATATGAATATTTATGCACCCCTCGGCCCCTGCAGCCGTGGGGTGTACCGGACGTTAATTGCAGCAGTATTCTATCTATTTGTTATTATTATCGAAATTATTCTGATATCGCGTTTTTGAAAGCGCAGAAAAAAATGGACGAATATCGAAAAATATCTAGCCCGATTGATGTGTGTTAATGCGGATAGGGGCTTGAGGTAGTTAAATAGGCTTAAATCAAACGTACTTGGAGTTGATCTGCTAACTACTGAAATACGGGCGGGGCGGTAAGTCAAAATACGGCGTAAAGCCGAGCAATTCGCACATTGTTATCAAACGGTTCTGGTGATGTTGCCAACTGGCGGCGGCACATCCCTGAAAGCTGCGCATTGCCTATCGCTTCTCCCTACTTGTGCAAAACCAAAGCGACAAACGGGGTAAGGGCAATGGGCATCGCAAACACAGCTACACTGAAATCATCGAGTGATTTTCTCTCAATCGCTCCAATGCAGGCAAAGCCGAAGGCTGATCTTCCCTTTGCCGTTCATCCAAATCATGGCCGCGTTCTGGCACTGATCGATCCGCGTGCGCTGGATCGTGAGTGCTTCGCACAGAGCTTGCGTTCACATGATGCAACCACCGAAATCACGCCATTTGCTTCTATCAATGAATGGAAGCAGGCACGGGATCGTCATTCACAGTTTTCGGCAATTCTCTTCAATATCGGCGGACGCCGCGTGACCGAACCGGCGGTTGGCGAGGAACTGGCCAAGCTTGCCAGCGAGTTCAAGTCGATCCCGGTAATCGTGCTGGCCGACACTGACGATCTGGCACAGATCCTGAAGGCGCTGGAATATGGCGCACGCAGCTACATCCCGACCTCGGTCGGTATCACGGTCTGTGTTGAAGCTATCGGCCTTGCACTTGCAGGCGGCGTGTTCGTGCCCGCAAGCAGCGTTATGGCTATCCGGCAAATGTTGACCTCGCACAGCGAAACGGCCCGTCACATGGCTGGCATGTTTACTGGCCGTCAGACGGAAGTTGTCGAGGCTTTGCGTCGTGGCAAGGCGAACAAGATCATCGCCTATGAACTGAACCTGCGCGAAAGCACCGTAAAGGTTCATATCCGCAACATCATGCGCAAGCTGAAGGCGACGAATCGCACTGAGGTTGCCTGCAAGATTAATGAGATGTTCCCGGCGGAGCTTGCCGCCGCTCGTCTCTAATCCAGAGACGCATTTCGATCAGGCTCGAACCAGTGTTCGGGCCTGATTTCGTTTTGCTGTAGAGCGCTTCAATTCAGCCACGGAGCGCTCTAAAATTTTGATAGCTTGTCGAAAGCAAAGCGCGCGTTTGCCGTTATACGTTTGCGCATGTCTTGAGGCGTTTTATCGCTTTCAAGCAATTTCAGGCAGGCGTTGAGCGACTCGTAATATGCGCCGGCCCAGTATCCATTCACTGCATACTCATCGAGCAAGGCGTAATCATAAACCCATGGCTGAATGAAAAGCCCCGCAGGCTGTGAAAGACCTAGCGCCCGCTTTGCAAATTCGAAGCCCTCGTTGAAGCGCTTATGGTCGCGGCAATATCGGCTCGCAGAGTGGAATGCTTCCGCTCGTTCGGGTACGATTTGTATTGCCGTCTCATACGCAGCAACAACCTCGTTGAACGGCTTTCCGAGCGCAGCCATCAGATTGGCCGTCTCCCACCGGCTGACATAGACTTCCTGATCCCAATAGCCCATCTGCGCGCGCTGAAGGTAATTTTTCAGCGCCAGCTCGTGCGCTCCGCAATCACGGTAACTTTGGGCTAAATAGAAAGTGTAACGCGATATCAGGAAAGGGTCGGTTTCCGTCTCCAACGCCTTTTCAAGCAATTTGGCATCGTCCTGATATTTGTTGGGATTGGCGCTTCGTGCGCCGCCAGCAGAAGTCTGGATATGGATTCCAGTCGCCGTTTGTCTGGACTGTACTTCGGGCGGGGCATCGAGATATTCATGAAGCACCGCCTTGAACGAAAAGTTCAAGGCGTTTCGGAATAGCACCGGCCGAAAGAAATATATGTTCCCGTGAACAATCTTCAGGTCATATATATCTGCCGACAGCGAGGATTTGAACGATTCTGGATTGAAGCCCGGCTCAGAGACAAGGATATCGTCGGCATCCATCAAGAGCGTATAATCCACACTCGAAACTTGCCTCAGCGCTTTGAGCGCAGACGTTCTGTTATCTGCAAAATTACGCCAAGGTTCCTCTATCACTTCCCCCGCGAGCCCGGACTGCTGAAGGAAATTGCGAATTAGGTTCTGTGTGCCGTCAGTCGAACCGGTATCGACAATCAATACATAATCGACCAATGAACGAATGCTGGCGAGACAATTCAGGATTATCTTCGCCTCGTTCTTCACGATCATATTTAGACCAATTGTGGTCATTGCCGCTCCGCCACGCAATTGCCGACGCGCAGAGTTCCCAACCTTCTACGTCAAGTCAATCAACGATCAATTTTAGATGGCGGCGTGAAACGGCGCGCATTGGGAATGATGAAAAAACAGTGAATGAATGCAAAATAGGCGACATTTCTCAAGCTACTGTTTTATTTATACTTTTTTCAAAAACATCATCCAAATGGAGTAAGCTTTACACTCAAAGAAGTATACACCTTCTAGTTTGCGATGCCCTCAATTCGTGCAACTTTTTATATGTGTGCCGAAGAAGGTAGCACAGGCCAAGCGGCCTCGGGGAGGAAGAAGTATCATCGTCTGCGTAGCTTTAGCGCACTCATCTTGAGTGTGGGCGCTTTTTGCTGCGCTGTTTTGCTATAGGCGATTTTTCGTTCTCACCTTCCGCTCCGGCTTGCAATGGCTCTGCACGGGAGGACAGCATGGCATTTGGTCAAGCACCAAGCGGCGTTGGTGCGTCGGGTTTGAACGTAGCCAACGCGAATACAAGGAATGGCTACATAACCGTTTGCTGGCCGTCATCCGCTCCTCCCAACAAATATCAACTGATTGCAAATGTCGGTGGCATCAAAAAGGTTGTCGGTGAATTCACCATTCCCAGAAGTTCGTTCGCGGGGAGGATACCCGTCACGATTGCCGAACCCGGGCCGTTCATTGTGGTCGGCGATGCAGACATGCTGGATGTCGCGGGCACGATTGCGTTGTTTTCTAAAAGTTCGTCCGCTCAAGGTTTTGAGTTTGATCCAGCGACTGCTGGCATTCTCGGCACGCCAGGAACGCTCGTGATGGCAGAGCATATGAAACTGAAGCGGGGTGCCTGACCATGTACGCCCCACATTTTGCCCAGTCCCAACCTTCAACTTCAATCTCGTGCGATGGAACCCCTCCCATGCTTCGCGCTAAAGAAATTCTATTTATTGATTCCGCAGTTTCAGACGTTTCGGTGCTCATTGCCGGAATGCGTTCGGACGTTGAACCAGTCTTGCTTTCGGGCAACGAACCTGCGCTCGCGGAAATTGCGCGTTTGCTGGAAGGCAGACAGGATCTGGATGCGATCCATATCATTTCGCATGGTCGACCAGGCGCGTTGTACTTCGGAACCGGTGCGGTTTCTCAGACGAATCTAAGCGATCATCAGGATAGTGTTTCGCAATTGGGTCGCGCGTTAAACGCGGATGGCAAAATCGTGCTGTGGAGCTGCGAAACAGGTGCAGGTTCACAAGGTAGAGACTTTATCTCGGCACTGTCGAGCGCGATCGGCGTTTCGGTTGCCGCTTCAGAGCAACTCGTCGGCGCAAGCGCAAAGGGCGGTTCTTGGAATATTGCCGCAGCAAAAGCGCCGCTGACTGCGGAAGGCATCGCAAACTATGCGGGCGTGCTCGCTCCGAACTATGTGACTGTGACGGTTCCAGCGAACAACAATAACGACTGGGATGGTTTCTACTACATTGTTACGCAGATCAACGGTCAGCGAACGATTATTGGCGAGTTTACAGTAAGCCAAAATTCAGGAACAAATTTCGCGCATCAGCTATACGTTCCGATCAACTATACGGATACTGAAACGCTTATCATTGAGACGGGCTTCTTCAACACCGATGGAGAAGTCCAAGTTTGGTCGACCAACGATATAGATAGCAATATCAAGTACGAACTCGACTGCAACCTTATGGGTTGCGACCACAAATCCAGATGGGAATGGCATCAATCAAGACGGCGAACCAGTTCTTCTGACGAATGGCGTCGGCGCAACGGGTGCTACCGGCGCTGCGGGTGCCACTGGTGCAACAGGTGCTGCGGGGGCTACAGGTGCGACCGGCGCTGCGGGCGCAACGGGTGCCACGGGTGCTGATGGCGCAACCGGTGCGACGGGTGCTGATGGCGCAACCGGTGCGACGGGTGCTGATGGCGCAACCGGTGCGACGGGTGCTGATGGCGCAACCGGTGCGACGGGTGCTGATGGCGCAACCGGTGCCACGGGTGCTGATGGCGCGACGGGTGCGACGGGTGCTGATGGTGCGACGGGTGCCACGGGTGCCGATGGCGCAACCGGTGCCACGGGTGCTGATGGCGCAACGGGTGCCACGGGTGCTGATGGCGCGACGGGTGCCACGGGTGCTGATGGCGCAACCGGTGCCACGGGTGCTGATGGCGCAACCGGTGCCACGGGTGCTGATGGCGCAACCGGTGCCACGGGTGCTGATGGCGCAACCGGTGCCACGGGTGCTGATGGCGCAACCGGTGCCACGGGTGCTGATGGTGCAACCGGTGCGACGGGTGCTGATGGCGCAACCGGTGCCACGGGTGCTGATGGCGCAACCGGTGCCACGGGTGCTGATGGCGCAACCGGTGCCACGGGTGCTGATGGCGCAACCGGTGCCACGGGTGCTGATGGTGCAACCGGTGCGACGGGTGCTGATGGCGCAACGGGTGCCACGGGTGCTGATGGCGCAACCGGTGCCACGGGTGCTGATGGCGCAACCGGTGCCACGGGTGCTGATGGCGCAACCGGTGCCACGGGTGCTGATGGCGCAACCGGTGCCACGGGTGCTGATGGTGCAACCGGTGCGACGGGTGCTGATGGCGCAACGGGTGCCACGGGTGCTGATGGCGCAACCGGTGCCACGGGTGCTGATGGCGCAACCGGTGCCACGGGTGCTGATGGCGCAACCGGTGCCACGGGTGCTGATGGCGCAACCGGTGCCACGGGTGCTGATGGTGCAACCGGTGCGACGGGTGCTGATGGCGCAACCGGTGCCACGGGTGCTGATGGTGCAACCGGTGCGACGGGTGCTGATGGCGCAACGGGTGCCACGGGTGCTGATGGCGCGACGGGTGCCACGGGTGCTGATGGCGCAACGGGTGCGACGGGTGCTGATGGCGCGACGGGTGCCACGGGTGCTGATGGCGCAACCGGTGCCACGGGTGCTGATGGCGCAACCGGTGCCACGGGTGCTGATGGCGCAACCGGTGCCACGGGTGCTGATGGCGCAACCGGTGCCACGGGTGCTGATGGCGCAACCGGTGCCACGGGTGCTGATGGTGCAACCGGTGCGACGGGTGCTGATGGCGCAACGGGTGCCACGGGTGCTGATGGCGCAACCGGTGCCACGGGTGCTGATGGCGCAACCGGTGCCACGGGTGCTGATGGCGCAACCGGTGCCACGGGTGCTGATGGTGCAACCGGTGCGACGGGTGCTGATGGCGCAACGGGTGCCACGGGTGCTGATGGCGCGACGGGTGCCACGGGTGCTGATGGCGCGACGGGTGCTGATGGCGCGACGGGTGCCACGGGTGCTGATGGCGCAACCGGTGCGACGGGTTCTACCGGCGCAACTGGACCTACGGGATCGACGGGCTCCACAGGTCCAACAGGCTCGACGGGTTCCACTGGTGCAACTGGGCCAACGGGTTCTACCGGCGCAACTGGACCTACGGGATCGACGGGCTCCACAGGCCCAACAGGCTCGACGGGTTCCACTGGTGCAACTGGGCCAACGGGTTCTACCGGCGCAACTGGACCTACGGGATCGACGGGCTCCACAGGCCCAACAGGCTCGACAGGTTCCACCGGCGCAACTGGGTCTACTGGCTCCACAGGTGCAACGGGACCAACGGGTTCCACCGGTCATGGCCATGGACACAATCATGGTGGCAAGGACGATTGTGGGTCGATTTCGCCGAAGTCGCTTGGTCTCAGAGATCCGGACAACTTCTTGCGATCCTTCGGTGGTGACGGTACCTTTGGTGGTCAGTTCAACTTCGGTCGGCTGATCCAGATGGTGGCTTACGCGATCAAGTCTGATCTGCTTAGTATGCTGAAGTCCTTCAGAGGATTTGGCGATAATGACTATCGTCAATCTTCATCGGGCAAGGATCAGAGCGTTGATCAGTCCAAGAAGGCAGCGGGCTATGCCAACAACGATCAGAACCAGTTCAAGTCATCCATGAAGGATATTTGGAAGACGCATGATTGATTTGGCCTCATCTGAAGCCTGAAAATACAAAGCGCGGACGGGTCTATCCTGCCCGCGCTTTGATCGCATTTACGCGGCGTCGCTAACGCCGGTCTACGGAAATGGGGACCAAGTGCAGGCATTTCCTGATAATGACACTCCTCGACCGCCGGAATTGCGGGACGTTTCGGCGAGCTCGACTGCGGTTCGTGACACGATCCGGCAATCTGCAAAACGTGGTTCAGGGGATGATGGTCCGAAGGAAACCATTCCTGCGCGTATAAAGGCAGTTCAGGCAGCCGCGCGCTTTCATGGCATAGAACTCGATACTCGCGACTGCCGTGAGCAGACGCCGAATGCAGCTGGCCTTGCCGAGTGGGCACGTCGGGGTGGGATGTGGGCGCGCGCCGTGCGTGTGAACTGGTCTCATCTAATAAAGCTGCAGGCTCCCGGCCCAGTGGTGCTTTTGCTCAACGACGGCGGCGCGGTTTTGTTGGTCGGTTCCGATGCTGATCGAAATGTCGTTTTCCTCAAGAGTGCGAACGATCCGGAAGGCGCCGAGGCGAGGGCGATTGACGAACTTCGGTTGGTGAATGTCTGGAATGGCGAAGTGGTGCTCCTGCGCGCGGCACGTTCCCTGCAAGTTGCAGACGCTCCCTTTACGCTCGGCTGGCTCGCAACGCTTGTGCGTATTGAAGCCAAGCCGCTTCGCGATATCGCAATAGCGTCAATTGCGCTGAGCGTGCTCACGGTATTGCCACCGCTCATTGTTATGACGGTAGTCAATAAGGTGCTGCAGTTCAGCAGCACCTCAACACTGGTCCTGCTTTCGGCAATCATCGCGACCGCGTTCTTGTATGAGACTTTGCTCAGCCATGCGCGCCGCCTGATCGTGAACGTTGTTGGCGCGCGTATCGATACGAAATTGAATCTGCATGTCTTCAGCCGGTTGCTTAGGCTACCGCTCGATTATTTCGAAAAGCATCCCGCCGGTGAGACCATGTATCACTTGGCGCAGGTTTACCGTATCCGCGAATTCCTGACAGGCAAGCTGCTAAGTACGTTTCTTGATCTTATTACACTATGTGTGCTGCTGCCGGTGATGTTTATTGTGAATTCGACATTGGCTTGGATTGTGGTCACATGCTCAGTCCTGATTGTGCTGATAATAGTCGCCTTTCTGCCGCCGCTCAGAAAATCCTACCAGCGGGTGGTCGAAGCCGAGACGATGAAGTCTGCCGCAATGAGCGAGACTGTCGTTGGTATTAAAACAGTTAAGGCGCTCGGTCTTGAGCCTCAACGTGAAGCGCTTTGGGACGAACGTGTTGCCAATGCGGGCAATGCGCGCCTTGCATTCGGTCAGCTTGCAAGCTGGCCGCAGACATTGGTGACACCGCTCGAACGTACAATGGTTCTCGGAACCATGCTGTTTGGTGCATATCTCGCTCTGAACGATACCACCGGGTACATGGTTGGTGGGCTATTTGCTTTCATGATGCTTGCTCAGCGCGTGGCGCAGCCATTGGTCAACCTTGCGCGACTGGTTGAAGATTATGAGGAGGTTGGTGCTGCCGTTTCGGAAGCCGCTTCGGTTTTGAACCAGCCGCTTGAAAGCGCAGCAAACTCGGCTGGCGTTCGCCCGGATCTCTTCGGGGATGTCAGTTTCAATAATTTGTCATTCAGCTATTCGGGCGCGAAAACACCTGCGCTTGATGGAGTGAGCTTCAATATTCCCGCGGGCACGATGTTCGGGATTGTTGGACGCAGCGGGTCCGGAAAGTCAACCATTGCGCGGCTCCTTCAGGGCATCAACCGCGATTACACAGGCTTCCTCAAGGTTGACGGCATTGACCTCAAGGAAATCAACCTGCGCCATCTGCGTCAGGGCATGGGCATTGTTTTACAGGACAATTTCCTGTTTCGCGGCTCAATCAAAGACAACATCATTGCTGGTCGTGCTGGCTTGACACTGGCGGACGCGATGCGGGCGGCGCAGCTTGCGGGCGCGGAAGAGTTTGTCGAGCGTATGCCGCATGGTTTCGATACTTATGTCGAAGAAGGTTCGCCGAACCTTTCAGGTGGTCAGCGTCAACGACTGGCGATTGCACGAGCACTTATTCACAATCCAAGCCTGCTTATTCTCGATGAGGCGACGAGTGCCCTTGACCCTGAAAGCGAGGCGATTGTCAGCGCCAATCTGCAACGCATTGCTGCCGGGCGCACTATGATTATCGTTTCGCACCGGCTTGCGTCGCTGACTGATTGCGACCAGATACTTGTCTTGGATCAGGGGAAGGTTGTCGACGTCGCGAGCCACACGGTGCTGCTGGAGCGTTGTGCCCTTTATCGGCAATTGTGGTTCCAGCAGAACCGTCCAACGGAAACGCGTGGGCCTCGGCCTATCGCAATTGCACCGCGTTTGACGTGAGGGATTTGCCATGAGTAGCGGCAGTATAGCCCTTGAAAAATTCCGGAACGCTGGCGGGGCGCGGAAAGATCCCACCGCGCCTGCATTGCTGGAATTTCAGTGGCCGTCGGCTGCTGTTATCAACACGCCGATACCGCGCTCCGCGAGGGGCATGATTTGGGTTGTATCCAGCTTTGTCGCAGTGGCCATAGCACTAGCGTCAGTTCTTCCAGTCGATCAGGTTGTAACGACGCGTGGGCTGGTTGTATCGAAATCGCCGAACATCCTTGTGCAGCCTCTCGAAACGGCGATCATCCGTTCGATCATGGTACGGGAGGGAGACCGTGTTCGCGCAGGGCAGGTGCTGGCTCAGCTTGACGGAACATTTGCCTCGGCCGACCTCTCAGCACTTACCAGTCAGGTAACGTCACTGGATGCAGAAGTTTCGCGGCTCAAGGCGGAAGCGGCCGAACAGCCTTTCAAGTATTCCGGTCTGGACCCCGCTTGGACATTGCAAGCGTCGATCTATGAACAGCGCAAGGCGGTTCACGATGCAAAGGTCGAGAATTACGAGCGTCAGCGCGAGGGATTGACCTCCGTGATTGCGCGCTCCCAATTGGATGCTGAGGGCTATCGCAGGCGTCTTGATGTCGCCGAATCTATTTCAAAAATGCGCAAAAAGCTTGAGGCGAGCCAAGTCGGTAGCAAGCTTAATTCGCTGCTGGCGGAGGACAACACGGCTGAGATGTCGCGTTCGCTTTCAAATGCGGAACAGACGGCAGAGGCTGCGCGGCGACAGCAAGACGCGGTGGTGGCCGAGCGGGATGGCTATATACAAAGCTGGCGGGCGGACGTGTCTCAATCACTTTCGGAAGCGAATGCGAGACTGGTCGATGCGCGCGAATTGCTATCCAAGGCCAAGCTGCGCAAGCAGATGGTGGAGTTGAAAAGCGAGTCTGACGCGATTGTGCAATCCGTTGCGCGCGTATCTGTGGGTTCGGTTCTGCAATCTGGCGACCGATTGATTACACTGGTCCCGCTCAATGGCGGGCTTGAGATTGAATCAAACGTCGTGGGCCGTACAAGCGGATTCATTCATACGGGCGACCCGGTTGCCATTAAATTCGATACGTTTCCCTATGCACAATACGGCATGGCGCATGGCAGCGTTCGTATTGTAAGCCCGGATTCGTTTTCGGCACAGGATCAGGCGCGCGATCGTAACAGTTCACTCGCAATGGTTCCCTCTGAAACCGAGCCGTTCTATCGCGCGAGAATTACGATCGACCAGGTCGCATTGCATGACGTTCCCGCGGATTTTGCTATAGTTCCGGGTATGCCGGTAACGGCGGATGTGAAGGTCGGCCAGCAGACTGTTATTTCCTACCTTCTGGGTCGCATCCTGCCGATTGGACGGGAAGCAATGCGGGAGCCGTGAGTATGGCTGTCCTTGACAAGATTGCGACGAAACTGATGCCCTCGCGCGCCTTGCGGCGTGGGCTTGCCCTCGCCGAAGCAAACAAGCCCGCCGAAGCGTTTTCGATGATTGCGGCTGCAGCGCGAGCAGGCGTTCCTGAAGCCGAGCTTCGTATCGCGCAGTGCTATCTTGATGGAGAGGGCGTTCCTGTCAGTCGTGCCGAAGCTGCGCGGTGGTTGCGCCGCGCCTCCGACAAGGGCAACGCGCAAGCACAGGCATTACTTGCTGGTCTTTACATGACCGGCCTTAACTTGCAGGTGAACGACGGCGACCACTCGCACTTGGATCGATTGTTCGAGCAAGATGTCGGAGGCGATCCGGATTTCGCGATGGCGCATGAGTTGGCTTTGAAATCCGCTGAGGGAGGGTCCGCCAATGGGCAGGCGTTGCTTGCTTATATACTGACGGTCGGACCTCCTTCGCTGCGGAATCTGGAGCAAGCCTACAAATGGTATCTCAAATCAGCCGAGGCGGGGTGCGCGGAAGGTAGTTTGGGCTTGGCTCTTCTGCTTGCGCAGCGGAATGGCGACCCTGCCGAAAAAGCGCGGATGATGTCTGAATTGAAAAGCGCTTCGGAAGCCGGCCTGCCGACAGCGACTTATATTCTTGCGGTCGTCAGCGAGCAGGGCATCGGCACGATCATTGATTTACCCTCAGCGGCAAAGCTCTATCGCGAAGCCGCTGAGCAGGGGCTGCCGTCGGCGCAATTCCGCCTTGGAACCGGACTTGTCGAAGGGCGATTTGGAGAAGTTGACGAAGCAGAGGGAATAGCGTGGCTCCGGCGCAGCGCGCTTGGTGGAGTGGGTGAAGCCGCGTGCTATCTTGGCGATTACTATACGAAGGCGCAGCCACCAGACTTCAAAGAAGCGGCGACATGGTATCAGCGCTCCATAGACGCTGGCTATTCAGCTGCTTCGCGTCAACTGGCTTCGCTATATCTGACCGGCTATGGCGTTATGGAAGACCGTGCGGAGGCAGAACGTCTGTTGCGGGTTGCTGCAGATGGCGGAAACCTCGACGCGAGTGCGGATTTGGCGAATCTTGTGATGAAAGATCCCGCGCGCTCACATGATGCCGAAGTCGTTCCGGGCTGGTTCAGGGAAGCAGCCCAAGGCGGTGATTTCGTTGCGGCTTTTAACCTTGGGCTTTGTTTCGCAAAGGGTGTGGGTGTTCCGCAGGATGATCGAAAAGCAGCGCAATGGGTGCGGCGTGCTGCAGAGGAAGTTGCCGAGGCGCAGTATATGTATGGGCGCATTTTGCAGGAGGGACGTGGCGTTCCTGTCGATTTGCGAGAAGCGCGAATCTGGTATGCGCGTGCGGCTGCTGCGGGCATTCCAGATGCGCGTGTTGCGTTGGCCGAAATGTTATTGAACGGGGATGGTGGGTCTCCCATGCCGGATATGGCCGCTCAATTATTTACGCAAGCGGCGAAAGCGGGTCATCCAAGTGCTATGTATGCCTTGGGCGTCCTTTATGACACGGGCGGCCCTTTGCCAAAGGATGCAGTTGAAAGCCGAAAATGGCTGAACGCTGCGGCCAGTCACGGTCACGAGATGGCCGCACAAATGCTAAATCGCTGAGCAGCACTACCGACGCGCGAACGATTTACGCGAAAGAATGAGGATCAGCGCGACCAATATCGTGCCGACAATGAAGACGAACGCGGCAGCGGCAATCGCGGGGCTGATATTCTCGCGGATTGAAGAGAACATTTGCCGTGCCAGTGTGCGCTGATTTGGACCTGCAACGAATAGCGTTAGCACGACCTCGTCGAGCGAGGTCGCGAAGGCGAAAACGGCTCCGGAGATTATGCCGGGCAGAGCCAATGGAAGCGTGACGCGCGAAAGCACTGTTACCGGATTTGCGCCCAGACTGGCGGCGGCTTGCTCAAGTCTAGGGTCAATTGCCTGCAACACGGACAGGACGTTGATCACCACAAACGGTACTGCTAGGACTGTATGCGCAATGATGACGCCGAGATAAGAGTTGGTAATATTGTAGCGAGCGAACATTAACTGCATGCCCACGCCCAGCACGACCGCAGGAACGACCATAGGCAGCAGGAAGGCGGTGCGTATGAATGATAGCGACCAGAAGGCCGCATGATTGCGCAATCCCAGTGCACCGAGAGTTCCGAGGACCGTTGCAAGGATCGTGGTGCCGGAACCGATGATAAGGCTGTTAACGATAGAGCGCCGCCAGACATCCGCAGTTATCAGTTCATTAAACCAGCGCGTTGAATATGCCTGTATTGGATAGTTGAGAAACACGCTGTCGGTAAAAGATAGCGGCAGTATTGCTACCAATGGCGCCAGCAGAAAAAACATCACCGCTGTGCCAAAAACCAGCTTTGCAACATTGAGTCCGTTCATCGCTTGGCTTGCTCCTCTCCAGAGAGCCGCAGATAGACGGTGTATAGAATGAGCGTTGCTACCAACAGCACCAGACCAAGCGCGCCAGCCATGCCCCAGTTCGCTGCGCCGGTCGCGTAGTAGGCTATCACGGAACTGATCATCTGGTCGCGTGCGCCGCCGATCAGGGCAGGGGTGATATAGTAGCCAAGCGCGCTCATGAAAACGAGCAGCGAGCCGGAAACGATGCCGCGTGTCGACAGGGGTAGCAGTACGTTCCAGAACGCGCGCAGCGGCGGTGCCCCGAGAGAAGCAGCAGCAGGCATGAGGTTCTTCGGTATGCCGATCAGTACGCTGAATATCGGCAGCACCATGAAGGGCAGCAATACATGCGTCATGGCGATGATGACGCCCGCGCGGTTAAAGATTAGCGGTAGCGGACTATCGGTAAGGCCGAGCGCCATGAGGCTCGAATTGATCAGCCCCTGATCCTGCAGAAGAATGAACCATGCGGCGGTGCGTACGAGCAGCGACGTCCAGAGTGGTAATAACACCGCGCCAAGCAGAAGTTGACGTTTCCAGCCGTCAACCGATGCGGCGATCATGGCGTATGGCAGGCCGATCAGCAGACAAGCCAAGGTCACGCTAAGAGATACCACAAATGTTCGGATCAGGGTCGAGCGATTGGCAGAACTGCCCTCCGGCATTTCCTGAATATCGCCGGCAGCCGAGCGTTCGAGATCAACAGCGGCAAGCAGGTTGCGGTCAGTGATCGTGGAAGCGGTGGCGACTTTTACCGGCTCCCAGAAAGCTGGTTCGGCCCAACGCTTGTCTATTTCAACCAGATCGTTGGCCGCAGGGTCTGCTTTAACGGCGTTACGCGTCTTGGGCATCAATGTGCGGAAGCCCGATTTGGCGCTATTCAGACCGTCGCACCAGATCGCCGAACAACTGGTCGTCATCGATGGCGCGGAGGTCTTCCGCGAATGCTGTTTGCAATTCAGGCGATGGTGGTGACGCGCCATCCCAACGGCTAATGATGGTGCTTGTATGTGGCAAGGCGCGCGCGGCGATCGGATCGGAAATCGCGGCCGAGACCATAGTGTAGAGCGGGGCGGCGAAAAAGAAGATCAGAAACAGGACCAAAGGCGCGACGAGCGCGAGCGATACAAGCCAGCCACGCTTGCGGTCGTCCTTCATTGTGCGACTACCCAGCAATCGTCTGGCGCAAAACTGAAATCCAGTTGTTGCCCGGCTTCCGGTACCTTGCCGGTTCGATCCGAACGCACAAGCAATTGCTGGCCATCGGCATTCAGAAGCAATTG
Source organism: Mesorhizobium sp. (assembly GCA_049840935.1). Taxonomy (GTDB): domain Bacteria; phylum Pseudomonadota; class Alphaproteobacteria; order Rhizobiales; family Rhizobiaceae; genus Mesorhizobium_G. The sequence goes on along the minus strand of JASGJA010000017.1, from coordinate 152,415 downwards.
CAAATGGTCGCCGTGATAGACAACATCGCTGATCGTGCCGCGAACTACGTTTGCCGATGGTTGGCCTTTTCCCGAACGAATGCGCTCAGGCCGAACCGACAGGCTGACTTCCGTTCCCGCTTTTAGGTTGGGTGCATTCGCTTCGAGTGTCCTTCCGCCAGGAAGCTCAATCACCGCGCGACCGTCCCCTGATTTCTTGACCTTACCGGTAATGAGATTCGTTTCGCCAACGAACTCGGCAACGAAGCGAGTGGTGGGGTGATCGTAAATTTCTGAAGGACGTCCGATCTGTTCGATTTTACCATGGTTGAAGACGGCTATGCGATCCGACATCGTCAGTGCTTCGGTTTGGTCATGGGTCACGAAGATAATGGTCAGCCCAAGGCGGCGGTGCAGGTCGCGTATGTCGAGCTGCATCTGTTCCCGCAGCTTTTTGTCGAGCGCACCTAGTGGCTCGTCCATCAGAACGACTTCCGGCTCGAAAACCAGTGCGCGCGCCAGCGCCACACGCTGCTGCTGCCCGCCAGAGAGTTGCGAGGGCCTGCGTTCGCTCATCGTGCCAAGCTGCACCATGTCCAGCGCACGCTTGATGCGCTGATCCGCTTCGGCGCGAGGCATTCTGCGCATTCGTAGCGGAAAGCCAACATTTTCGGCTACGCTCATATGGGGAAAGAGCGCGTAGTTCTGAAACACGACGCCCATGTTTCGTTTGTAAGGGGGCAAAGCATCGACTTGTCTTCCGCCCACGAAAATCGCGCCGGAGGTTGGTTTCTCGAAACCGGCAAGCATCATCAGAATCGTCGTCTTGCCGGAGCCCGACGGCCCTAACATGCTGACGAATTCGCCTTTGCTGATAGAGAGATACAGCTCGTCGATAACGTTGAACGTTCCGAACGACTTGCTAACTTTTTCAAAACTGATGAAGGGGTCTTGCATCAATGCCGCCGCAAATATCCTGTCAGGAGAAGTACAGGGTAGCGCGCATTTGGCGCGACGCCAGACAAAATGAACGGAACGCCGTGAAAACGGCGTTCCGTTGTAGCCGGGAGGTTACTGTGCGAGCCAGGCGTTGAAACGCTGGGTCAGTTCTTCAGAGTTATCCGTCCAGAAATCCGCATCCAGCGGGATGGCGTTTTCCAGATTGGCCGGAGTTGTCGGCAGCTCGGGCTGGTATTTCGCATCAACCATTTTTGCGGCTTCAATGTTTGGCAAACCATATGCCACATATTCCGGCAGCTTCGACTGGTTTTCAGGCTTGCCGGCAAAAGCGATGAAGTCCATCGCGGCATCCTTGTTCGGGCTGCCCTTGAGGATCACCCAACTGTCGATTGCGTAGATGCTTTCCGGGAAAACGAACCCGAAATGCTTGCCTTCGGAGCGGTTGATGCCAGTGATGCGGCCATTATAGGCCGAGGTCATGGCTACTTCGCCGGACGACAGGAGTTGCAGTGGCTGCGCGCCAGCCTCCCACCAAACCATGTCCGGTTTGATTTCGTCGAGTTTTTTGAAAGCCCGATCTACGCCCTCCGGCGTGCCTAGCACCTTATAGACATCAGCCGGAGCAACGCCATCGGCCATCAACGCAAACTCAAGCGCATATTTTGCACCTTTGCGCAGACCGCGCTTGCCAGGGAATTTCTTCACGTCCCAGAAGTCGGCCCAGGATTTTGGCCCTTCCTTCAACTTGTCGCCGTCATAGGCAATCCCCGTGGACCAGACGATGGCGCCCACGCCGCAGTCGCTGACTGCTGCAGGAAGATATGCTTCCTTACCGCCAAGCTTTCGCCCAATCGATTGGCTCGTAAATGCCGTCTGCGCAGCCAAGTGCGAGTTCTTCGGACTCGACCTGCACGGCGTCCCAGTTTGGAGTTCCAGCCTTCACCTTGGCCTGCAAAACGCCGTAACCGCCGTCCCAGCTTTCATCCAGCAATGGCTTGCCGGTTTCCTTGGCAAAGGGCTCGAAGTAGATTTTCTTCTGCGCGTCCTGATAGTTTCCGCCCCACGACACTACAGTGAGATCGCGCGCTTGCGTGGTGAGCGTTCCTCCGATCAGGGCTGAACAGGCGATGAGTGACGATATAAGAAGTTTCATTGGCCTTCCCCTTTTTATCTTAAAGAACACGGCCTTTTTTGCCGCATTCATGACAGAAGATCACAGACGGACGGTCCTGTCAGTCAATTCGCGCCCAGTGGTGATTATTCTGAACTGATCAATAAGTGGGCGGGGTGACTGCACTTACGATTTCGCTTGTACCATCGTGGACATTGCGAAAGCGATGTGGTTGCCGGCTATCGAAATAATAACCGTCGCCTTCGCGTAATATCTGGACATGTTCGCCCACAGTGACCTCCACTGCGCCCTTCGTTACCATGCCTGCCTCTTGCGCGGCGTGGGTGAATGTCTCGCCGGAATCACCGCCGACAGGATATGTCTCGTGCAGCATCAGCACTTGACGGTTTGGGTGGTCCAGTCCAATGACTCGATAGGAAATTGTCTCCGGCCTGCCAATTTCCACCATTTCAGACGATTTGTAGAACGGAGAATAGGGCAAGCTCGACTGTAGATCAGAGAAAAAGCCGGGCAGCGTGGTGCCGAGCGCGTCAAGCACGGCGCTTAATGTATCGATGGACGGAGACATCCGGTCACGCTCAATGAGCGATATTGCCGAATGCGAAACGCCCGATCTTGTTGCGAGTTCGCGCACGCCCAAATCGCGTCTGCGTCTAAGTTCTCTAAGCTTTGCACCTATTCTCGGCATGGCATTCTCCGCATAAACCATGGTGAGAATAATGAACGGAGTGCTGTTGGGCAATTGCTGCATGATTGGGTTTCAACGAGTGTTGTAGCTGCGCGGGGCCGCACCAACCAGCAAGGGCAATCCAATGGCGACCGGATCGGGATTTGAAGGCAAGATCGTTCACGTCAAAGCGCCGGAGGCTGATGCGGTGTCCGATGCTGCGGCGGTGGAAGCTGCTGTCAAGAAGATCGTCGCCGATGTGCGCGCTGACGGTGATGCAGCAGTGCGCCGTTATGCGAAGCAATTCGACAAGTCGGATATCGAAGTCTTCGAAGTGAGCATAGCAGAGCGCGAAGCCGCAGTTGCCGCGCTGGACCCGCAGACACGCAAGGACACAGAGTTCGCGATCGGCCGCGTGAGGGCCTTCGCGGAGGCACAGCTTGGCACCATGCTTCCACTTGAGATCGAGGCATTGCCGGGCCTTCATCTTGGGCATCGCGTGATACCTATCCATACCGTTGGCGCCTATGTGCCGGGCGGGCGCTATCCAATTCTGTCAGCGCCAGTGATGACAATCGTGCCAGCCAAGGTTGCGGGTTGCGCCGAAGTGATTGCGTGCCTGCCGCCAGTGGCGCACGAGGCCATGATTGCGGCCTGCCATTTGTCAGGTGCAGATCGCATTTTCCGCGTGGGAGGGGCGCAGGCAATTGCTGCCATGGCATTTGGAACAGAGACAATTCCCGCGGTCGACAAGATTGTCGGCCCCGGCAACGCTTATGTGAATGAAGCCAAGCGTCAGGTGTTCGGCCCGGTTGGCATCGACCAGCTCGCAGGGCCGAGTGAAATTTACGTGGTGGCAGATGAGACGGGCAAGGCCGCGATGATTGCCACGGATCTGCTGGCACAGGCCGAGCACGACATTCGCACGCGCGTTGGCCTGATAACCACTGATCGGACGCTCGCTGAGGCCACGTTGGTTGAGGTGGAACGCCAACTGGAAACGTTGCCCACGGCGAATGTTGCAGGCGCTGCTTGGCGCAGCAATGGCGAGATTGTTGTTTGCGCCGATGAGGGCGCGATGATTGCCTATTCCGACCATATCGCCGCGGAGCACTTGCAGGTTCATACGCGCGATCCGCAAGCAACCGCCAAAAAGCTGTCTAACTATGGTTCGCTATTCATCGGTGAGCTGGCGAGCGTCGTTTATTCCGACAAATGCTGCGGCACGAACCACACCCTGCCGACGATGGGGGCGGCGCGCTATACGGGTGGCCTTTGGGTAGGGTCATATGTCAAGGTTTGTACGCATCAATGGCTGGAAAAGTCTGGCGTAGAAGCCGTTGCACCGCCTGCCATTCGTCAAAGTGCGACGGAGGGCATGGAAGGCCACCGTCGCGCTGCCGCGTTGAGGCTGACTTAAGTTACGAAGTCGAATTGATCGACATCGACGAGACCCCGATCCGTGATTTTCAGATGCGGGATCACGGGCAAGGGCAGAAACGCGATTTGCAGGAAGGGTTCTTCCAGCGTTGCGCCGAGTTTTTTGGCGGCAGCACGCAGCGGCCCTAATTGCTGGTGTACGCGGTCATAGCTTTCAAGGCTCATGAGGCCGGCAACGGGAAGAGCGATTTCGGCGAGTACCTTGCCCTCGTCAACGACAACGAAACCGCCTTCGATCTCCGAGAGGCGCGTGACGGCGCGAGCCATATCTGCTTCGCTGGTGCCGACCACGCAGATGTTATGGCAGTCGTGCCCGACTGTTGAGGCGATAGCGCCGCGTTTCAGACCAAAGCCCTTTACGAAACCAACAGACACATTGCCGTTGCGTCCATGCCTTTCTACGACCGCCACCTTGATGACATCCCTATCAAGATCGACCAGCGTTTCGCCGTCGCCCTGTGGTAGTCCGATGCGCAGATGCTCCGTGATGATCTTACCGGGGATGATGCCGATAACTGAGCTTTCATTGGCGGGTGGTGCGCGGAAGTCAGAGGCGGAAACGGACGGAATTGAAACGCTATTGCGGCCTACGGGCGCCACGATCTTTCGACCGTTGAACAACTCGTCCGTGACGACGCGTCCAGCCGAGATAACAGTCTGTGCATGGCAGCCTTCAAGACTGTCAAGCACGACGATATCGGCGCGCCATCCGGGCGCAATCAAGCCTCTGTCGTGCAGGCCGAAAGCGCGTGCACCGGAGATGCTTGCCGCGCGGTAAATAGCCAAGGGTTCCACGCCATTCGCGATGGCGTGGCGGATCATGTAGTCGAGATGTCCATGTTCGGCGATGTCGAGCGGATTACGGTCGTCTGTGCAGAGCGCGATGAAGGGCGAATAGCGTTCGGTGATAATTGGCAACAGGCTGTCGAGGTCTTTCGAGACGGAGCCTTCGCGCACCAGAATATGCATGCCCTTAGTAAGCTTTTCGCGCGCTTCTTCTGCCGTAGTTGTTTCATGATCGGTTCGTATTCCAGCAGCGATGTAGCCGTTAAGCTGCTTGCCGCGCAGCAAGGGTGCATGGCCGTCAATGTGGCCGGTTTGAAAAGCCTCCAGCTTGGCCATGCAGGTGGGGTCTTTTGCCAGCACACCCGGGTAATTCATAAACTCCGCGAGGCCGATCACTTTGGGATGGGTGGCAAAGGGCAATAGGTCTTCGATGTCCAGCCGTGCGCCGGAGGTTTCCAGATGCGTGGCGGGAACACAGCTCGATAGCTGCACGCGCACATCCATGACGGTCTGGTTTGCGCAATCGAGGAAATAGCGAATGCCTTCGGCACCGAGCACATTGGCAATTTCATGCGGGTCGCAGATGGCCGTTGTGATTCCGCGCGGCAGGACGCAGCGGTCGAACTCAAACGGCGTAACCATCGAGGATTCGATATGCAAATGCGTATCGATAAATCCGGGAACCAGCACCTTGCCGGATACGTCTATTTCGGTTTTGCCTTGGTAGCTGTCGCAGGTGCCAACGATGCGGTCGCCGCAAATTGCAACGTCGCCCGCCATGAGTTCGCCTGAGACGAGATCGAAGAAACGACCATTCTTGAGTACGAGGTCGGCGGGTTCGCGGCCTATGCCTTGATAGATGCGCTGTTCAAGATTGCTGCTCAACACTCTTTTCCCGGATTCGCCTGTCGCACTCCAAAGAGCACGATCCGCTGGGAAAGAGCAATCGTTAGCCGTTCGAGGCCATACGGATGCCAGTTGACCGTCCACCGCTTGGAATAACGACGATCTGCCTGACTTTGCCTTGCTTAAAGGCTTTCAGGAACTTGTTGTAGTCCTTGAACGCGACGCAGCCATGTGACTCTGCACGTCCACCGCGCAGCAGATAGCTGTGGGTAAGAAAGCCGTCGCGGCCATATTTGTTCTTACCGTCCACCGGCAACATGCGGATGGCCTCGACGCCGTGAAACAGGCGCTCGCGCATTTTCAGATTATATGTGTGGGGCGGGGTAGGGCCGCCCATTTTCACGCTAACATAGCGAGCATTGTCGGCCATCTTGCCAACGCCGGAATGCGCTTCGAGCACTGAGCCGTCAGGCATGTAGACCTTGGCGGCGCTGATGTCATACACGGCAACGCCACCGCCGCCCTTGATGTTCCCACCGCCGCCGAAAAGATCGCGCAATGAACGCCCAAGCGAACCACGCTCCGGCTGATTTGGCATGTCTGGGCGAGCGTAAGCGAGAGAACGCGGCTTCGGCGCCGGTTCGGGTGCAGGCTTAGCCACTTCTTGTTCTTGTTCGTCGTCCTGCGGCTCGACCTGCTTGGCGGCGCCCATAGGCTTCAAGGGAAGCTGCACGTTGGGCCGAAGCTGAGGCAATGGCGCATCCGAAGGCGTATCGTCATAAACATTCGCGGAATCATCGTCCGGCGTAGTGTTATCATCGGGCACGGCCGCCATATCGTCGTCCTGATCCGCGTCTTCGGACAGGAGCGCGGAGAAAGCGGTCACGGCGCTCGCATCATCGCCGGGTGTCGCATAGGCTAGCATGACTGGAGCCTTATCCCCGGCGTCTGCCTTTTCGCCAAAGCGTTCCGATGCTGGCATGTCCTCAGTTGCCGCTATGCGAGAGGACTTTGCTGGCGATGGCTTGGCGAAAAGACTGGCAAGCTTTTTAGAGTTCAGCCCAGCTTTTTTCTGTACGGCATCGAAGCGCGCGTCAGGCGTTTTTGTATCGCCTTTTAGAGCTAGATCGAATTGACGAGCCAGAGTCTTGCCATCGACCACAAAGCTGGCGGCAACAACCGGGCGAGAATTCGGTGCAATTAGCAGACGCTCGTGGGCGATATTAACCTTGATCGTCAGTGCATCCTGCTGAGGTTCTTCAACTTTTGCGATTGAAGGGCGGGCCATCTTCATATCGGCAGCAATGGCCAACGGATGCCCGAAACCCAAAATTCCGGCCATAGCCCAAGTTGCGCCGCCGCAAAAAGCGGTGGCAATGCAAGTAATTAACAGGCGATGCCGAGACTGAGAACCGACGGGATTATTCACCAACTCATACCAACCAGTTTATCGTGCAGGTACACGCTATCGGCGAAGTTGCCGACCCTGCACGAATTCCGGATTGTCCCCAATTTGTCCAACCGTTCGAGCGAAGATGGACAAATATGGTTAAATTTTGCTTTGCGGCAACCCTGCTTTTCAATGCTTTTTTCGCCTAGTCACCGAAATTATCTAGTTGCGTCGCTTCCATGCTGACCAGTTGTGGCGAATTTCTGTCCGATGAACGCGGCCTATTTCGCTTTTTTCAATGCCGGACCAAGCAATGAGAGATCGGCGGGACTGAGGCGGTCCGATGCAGTCTGCATCTGGTGCCAGTAAGGATAGAGAATTGGCGGTGCGCTAACTTCATCCAAGCGCGAACGCTCCTCGTCAGTCAATTTAAGGTCGGCGGATTTGAGATTGTCCGCGATCTGCGCTTCGTTGCGTCCGCCGATTACGAGTGAGGTCACAGCATCGCGGCCAAGCAGCCACGCCAACGCAACTTGGGCGCCGGAAACGCCGCGCGCATCTGCGATGTCCACTAGCACATCGATGATATTCCAGAGACGATTTTCGTCACGGATGGGAGGTTCTTTCCATCCTGCAAGCTGGCGCGTGCCTTCCGGGGCTTTCTGGTCGCGTCGGTGTTTGCCCGAAAGGAGGCCGCCCGCGAGCGGAGACCAGACCAGAATGCCGAGGCCTTGATCTATCGAAATCGGAACGAGTTCATATTCTGCCTCGCGCGCTTCGAGTGTGTAGTGGATTTGTTGCGAGACGAAGCGCGGCAAATGTTTAGATTCACTGGCCGCCAAGGCCTTCATAATGTGCCAGCCTGAATAGTTCGAGCAGCCGACATAGCGAATTTTGCCTTGTTCAAGCAGGGTGTGGAGAGCGCCGAGCGTTTCCTCAAGAGGCGTTTGGCCGTCCCACTCGTGAACCTGATAGAGATCAATCACATCCGTGCGCAGGCGCTTGAGGCTTGCTTCGCACGCACGAATGAGGTGATGGCGGGAAAGGCCGCGATCATTAGGGCCACTGCCCATCGGAAAACGCGCCTTGCTGGCGATCAACACACCTCCCGGTCGTTTGCCTGCGAGCGCTTCCCCGATGATTTCCTCGCTGCCACCCGTTGAATACACGTCTGCTGTGTCGATCAGGTTGACGCCAGCGTCTATCACCATGTCGATTTGACGCTTCGCCTCTGCTAGTCCGACATCGCCCACCTTTGCAAAATTGCCTTTGCCGCCCATTGTCATAGTGCCGAGCGTGAGCACGGAAACCTTCAGACCTGAGCGGCCAAGCAGGCGATATTCCATTGAGCGACTCCTTTTTGATGCAGCGATATTGAATGGGGAATTGGACGCTGTCACCGTTTGTCTAAGTCAGGTGCTTGCCGACCCGAACCAATGAGGCTACGCAATTGTCAAAGTTGAGGGCGGCGATGCATTTTCTTCGAAATTTCTGGCATTCGCTAACAGCAATTGGCCTATTGATTGGTACGCTGTTTTTCGCCTTTTCCCTGACGCCCAGTCTTCTGCCCCGCGACTACGTATTGCAAGGAGCGCTTTCGGGCCTTTGTCTCACGGCAGGATATCTCGTGGGCACCATTCTGATCTGGCTTTGGCGCTATCTGGAACTGCCTTCGCTGCCGCCACAAGTTGCAAGAGCGTCGCTAGCTATTGCCGCCGCTGCCTGTGCAATTGTTGCTATTGGTTTTCTCTGGAAGTTTGCCGAGTGGCAAAATGTTACGCGCTCACTGATGCATATGGAGCCGGTGGAGAGTGGAAGGCCGTTTGAGGTCGGCCTGATTGCGCTTGCTGTTTTCGTGGTTCTTCTTCTGCTTGGCAGGTTGGTTGGCAGGCTTGATCGTGGCGTAAGCGGAAGGCTTGGCAATCTGATGCCGCGCAGGGTGGCTAATCTGCTCGGTCTGCTCATTGTGGGGTGGATCATCTGGGCGGTGGCGGACGGTCTGCTGTTCCGCGTCGCGCTCAGAACGGTTGATTCCTCGCTCCAGCGGCTTGACGCGCTGATTGAGCCGGATGTAGCAAGACCGACAAGTGTGGAACGAACGGGCGGTCCGGGCTCAATTGTCGATTGGGAGGGGCTTGGGCGAATGGGACGCGCTTTTGTGTCCACAGGACCGAGTGCCGGGGATATTGCTGCGTTTACCGGAGAGGACGCGAAGGAACCCATTCGCGTCTACGGAAACCGTAGAAGACCGCGCACGCCTCGCGCTTGAGGAAATGAAACGGACGGGCGCATTCGACAGATCTGTGCTGGTTGTCACAACGCCGACGGGGACCGGTTGGGTAGACCCAGAGGCAATGGATACGCTCGAATATTTGCAGCATGGCGACGTGGCCAGCGTGGCGGTACAATATTCTTATCTTCTCAGTTGGTTATCACTGCTGATCGAGCCTCAATATGGTTCTGACACGGCAAAGGCGCTGTTCAACGAAGTCTATCAGTACTGGTCGAAGCTGCCTAAAGATCATCGTCCGCGCCTATATCTGCATGGGCTTAGTCTAGGCTCGCTCAATTCGGATGCGTCGCTTGATATTTTCGATATTGTCGGTGATCCGATACAGGGCGCGCTGTGGAGCGGGCCGCCTTTTTCGAGTCGCACATGGCGGTCGGCTACGGCAGGGCGGGAAGCAGGTTCGCCGGCATGGCTTCCGCGTTTTCGCGATGGCTCCATTATCCGATTCTATAGCCAGTCAGGGGTTGCACCGGGCGAATATGCCCCGTGGGGGCCGATACGTATCGCCTATCTGCAATATGCCAGCGATCCCGTCGTCTTCTTCGATCCTTTTGCATCCTATCGCGAGCCAGACTGGATGAAACCGCCGCGCGGGCCGGATGTTTCACCTGCGCTGCGCTGGTTTCCGATCGTGACACAGCTACAGATCGGGTTGGACATGGCAATTGCGACAAGCACGCCAATGGGCTTCGGGCATGTCTATGCGCCGGAAGACTATATCCAGCCGTGGGTTGACGTGACCCAGCCAGTGGGTTGGGATTCTGTGGGTATCGAGCGCCTCAAATCCTATTTCCGCGCCAAGAGGCAATAAGTTATCGCTTCACATCCAACGCCTGCGGGCGTTATGTTCCATAGTCGGATCGCAACCACCGAGAGAGGGTAGGCAGTTGCTGACCGTATTGATTTGTCTACTATTCAGGCGGATGCGCTCGGTGGCGCATCGAGCGCTAGCCCTTGCCTTTCGCGATGAGAATTGGCTCCAGTATCATTGCTGGAAGAACGAACTCCCGTTCGAATGCAATGTGTCTTCTCATCGTGTCAAAAAACGCGCGGAGCATGAAGCCGAGCGCTTCAGGATTTTCGATTTCGCCGCCGTGGCCAATCCAGAGAAGGCGCTCGCAAATCTCTTCCGCTGCGCCTTCGTCGTACAGATGCTCGGATTTAAGTCTCAACACTGTCGAACGACGCTTCGGCAACACGTCACTCTGTCGTTCAAAAACCGGAAAAACTACTTCTTCCTCGTAGCGGTGAGATTCGCGAAGCAAGGGCAGCAAACGGTTGGCGACCCGAATGCAATCGAACCTGCTTACGCAGTGTGGGAGGCTATCTGCAATCGCCTCAAGCTGATCGCAAAGCTGGATCTTTTCCGCATAGGCGAGCGAAAGCTGCACGCATGGCGCTTGTTCGCCGGACGTGCAAACGCACGCAATCAGGCATTCGTCCTTGCAGAGACAAATCAGAGCCGAATTCGACTGCGCGACTGCCTTCACTACCTTCTCCCATTTTTCTCGCAAAGCGTATGCGCAAGTGCCGCACTTCGTTTTGATCTGGATCAAGGCGATCGGCGCTGGTCGATTCTAGGTGTCCGGTAAGCCCGGAAGTCCGATGAGAGGGGTCCATGAAATACGGTACTGAAATTGCACTGTTGGTGCTGTTCACATTCCTAGCCTTGCTGGGGGCGGCATTTGCCGCCGATGAGCCATTTCGTCAACACATGACGATTCTGTTCTTCGTTCTGGCGGTGAGCACTGTTGTGCTGCTGCGCAATACGAACTTCGCACCAGCAACACCTGTCGATCCTGATGCCTACATGGATGGTCCAATTCGCTATGGGGCGATTGCCACCGTGTTCTGGGGTGTCGTTGGTTTTCTGGTGGGTGTCGTGGTCGCGCTCCAGCTTGCCTATCCGGACCTCAATATTGAGCCTTGGTTCAATTTCGGGCGCATGAGGCCACTTCATACATCAGCGGTCATCTTCGCTTTCGGCGGTAATGCGCTGATCTCGACCTCTATGTATGTCGTCCAGCGCACGAGCCGGGCGCGGCTGTTTGGAGGCAATCTCGCCTGGTTCGTCTTCTGGGGTTATCAGCTTTTCATCGTGATGGCCGCGACGGGTTATCTGCTGGGTATCAGCCAGAGCCGCGAATATGCTGAGCCGGAATGGTATGTGGACGTGTGGCTGACCATCGTATGGGTCGCCTATCTTGTGGTTTTCCTTGGCACGATCATCAAGCGAAAAGAACCGCATATCTACGTTGCAAACTGGTTCTATCTCTCATTCATCATCACGATCGCGATGCTGCATGTCGTGAACAATTTGGCAATGCCGGTGTCGTTCGTCGGGTCGCGCAGCTATTCGCTGTTCTCAGGCGTACAGGATGCGCTTACGCAGTGGTGGTATGGTCACAACGCGGTGGGTTTCTTCCTGACCGCAGGCTTTCTTGGCATGATGTATTACTTTGTGCCTAAGCAGGCGAACCGTCCCGTCTATTCCTACCGCCTGTCGATCATTCACTTCTGGGCGCTGATCTTCCTCTACATCTGGGCTGGTCCGCACCATCTGCACTACACGGCGCTGCCGGACTGGGCGCAGACGCTGGGCATGGTGTTCTCAATCATGCTGTGGATGCCTTCGTGGGGCGGCATGATCAACGGCCTGATGACGCTTTCAGGCGCTTGGGACAAGATCCGCACGGACCCGATCATTCGCATGATGGTCACGGCAATTGCCTTCTACGGTATGGCAACGTTTGAAGGCCCGATGATGTCGGTCAAGGCCGTCAACTCGCTCAGCCACTATACCGACTGGACAATCGGCCACGTGCACTCCGGTGCGCTTGGGTGGAATGGCCTGATTACCTTTGCGGCCATGTACTACATGGTACCCAAACTCTGGGGACGTGAGCGGCTTTATTCGTTGCGCATGGTCACGTGGCACTTCTGGCTCGCGACATTGGGCATCGTCGTTTACGCGGCGGTGATGTGGGTGGCGGGCATCCAACAGGGCCTGATGTGGCGCGAATACGATGAGCAGGGCTTCCTCGTTTACTCCTTCGCGGAAACGGTCGCTGCCATGCATCCATACTATGTTATGCGTGCGCTTGGAGGTGGTCTGTTCCTCGCCGGAGCGCTCATCATGGCCTTCAATATCACCATGACCATCTTGGGCCATCAACGTGAAGAAGAGCCGATTGGCGGCCGTTCATCCGCTCTTCAGCCAGCAGAATAAGGACTGACGCCATGTCGTTGATGGATAAACACGCGATTATCGAAAAGAACGCGACGATATTGCTGGTCGGCTCACTGCTGGTGGTGACGGTTGGTGGCATCGTCGAGATTGCTCCACTCTTCTATCTCGAAAACACAATCGAGAAAGTGGAGGGAATGCGGCCCTATTCGCCGCTGGAGCTGGCTGGACGCGACATTTACATCCGCGAAGGATGCTATGTCTGTCACAGTCAGATGATCCGCCCGTTCCGTGACGAGGTGGAACGCTACGGTCACTACAGCCTTGCTGCCGAATCCATGTACGATCATCCGTTCCAGTGGGGTTCTAAGCGAACTGGACCGGACCTTGCGCGCGTGGGTGATCGCTACTCGAATGCCTGGCACGTGCAGCATCTGGAAGAGCCGCGCTCCGTGGTGCCGGAATCCGTGATGCCGAGCTATTCTTTCCTGAAGAACACGCCGCTCGACGTGAAGGACTTCTCCACACATCTCGTTGCGAATGCTCGTGTGGGCGTTCCCTATACGCAGGAGATGATCGACAACGCGCAGGCGGATTTGCTCGCGCAGGCCAATCCCGATGCTGACACGTCAGGCGTTGAGGCGCGCTATCCGAAGGCAAAGCTCGGTGATTTCGACGGCAACCCGCAGGCTCTGACCGAAATGGACGCTCTGGTCGCCTATCTCCAGATGCTCGGCACGCTGGTCGACTTCAAGACCTACGACGAAGTCAAGAACGCGCGATAGGAGGGGCATGATGGAAACCTACACCGCCATGCGGCACTTCGCAGACAGTTGGGGCCTTTTGGCCATGACGATTTTCTTCATTGCCGCAGCAATATTTGCGTTCCGTCCCGGCAGCCGCAAGGCAGCGGACGAAGCATCGCGCATCCCCTTCAAGGAAGACTGACATGAGCGAGAAACACATTGACGAAATCTCGGGTGTGTCCACGACAGGTCACGAGTGGGATGGCATCCGTGAGTTAGATAATCCCATGCCTCGCTGGTGGGTATGGACGTTTTACGCGACCATTGTCTGGGCCATAGGCTACACCATCGCCTATCCGGCGTGGCCGCTCATCAGTGCCGCAACGCCCGGTGTGCTGGGATTTTCCAGCCGGGGCGAAGTCAAGAAAGAGCTTGCCGCTGCCAATGATGCGAAGTCGCAATATGTTGCGGCAATCGCCTCTAAATCCATCGAGGAAATTCAGGCTGACGACACGCTGCGCACCTTCGCGACAGCAGCCGGTGCTGCGGCTTTCAAAGTCAATTGCGTGCAGTGTCATGGCTCTGGAGCGGAAGGCTCGAAAGGTTTTCCGAACCTGAATGATGACGACTGGCTGTGGGGTGGCAAGATCACCGACATTGAGCAAACCATCGCGCATGGCATTAGGTTCGAGGCTGATCCCGATACGCGCATTTCGGAAATGCCTGCGTTCAAGGACATGCTCCAGCCGGAGCAAATTTCCGCTGTCTCGTCCTATGCTGCGTCGCTGATGGGCTTTCCTGCGGATCAGGTAAAGCTGGCCGACGGCAAGACGCTTTTTGCTGAAAACTGTGCATCGTGCCACGGCGAGGACGGCAAAGGCATGACAGATGTTGGCGCACCGAATTTAACCGATGCGATTTCTCTGTTGGTCCACTCGGAAACGGATATTGAGAGCCAGGTTCGTTCGCCGAAACACGGCGTGATGCCTGCGTGGCAGGGACGTCTGGGCGAAACCACTGTTAAGGAACTGGCCACCTATGTCTATTCGCTTGGCGGCGGACGATAAGGGGCTGGGAGGACTGGCACCGCCGCCCATGTGGGCTCGGCAGAAATGCCGGGTCCACAAATTGCTTTTTGGCGTTTGACGCAGGTCAACGCAATGGGTGCGCCTTCGTGTGAAAGCGAGGTTGCATCGTCCGGCAAGGTGCCGGACAGGAGAAAGTAAAATGCTGGATGCCAGCGAGGTTGAACGGTTAGAGGTCAGCGCAGTCAATTCAGCGCAGGTCCGCCAGCCTCTTTATGCCAAGCGTGTCAAGATTTTTCCCAAGCGCGCCGAGGGACGTTTCCGCAGCTTCAAATGGATCGTAATGGCGGTCACGCTCGGCATCTACTATCTGGTGCCGTGGCTGCGCTGGGATCGTGGTCCTTACGCTCCTGATCAGGCCGTGCTGGTCGATCTTGCAAATCGCCGCTTCTACTTCTTCTTTATCGAGATTTGGCCGCAGGAGTTCTACTTTGTTGCTGGTCTACTCGTCATGGCAGGCTTTGGCCTATTCCTCGTAACCTCTAGCGTCGGGCGGGCGTGGTGCGGTTACACTTGTCCACAGACCGTTTGGGTGGACTTGTTTATCGCGGTAGAACGTTTCGTTGAAGGCGATCGCAACGCCCGGATCAAGCTCGACCAAGGATCGTGGACGGCGAGCAAGATTTCGAAGCGGATTGCGAAACATGTCATCTGGCTTTTGATCGCGGTCGCCACAGGTGGCGCGTGGATTTTCTACTTTGCGGATGCGCCGACGCTTTTTCTTGATCTCTTCAAGGGGCAGGCAGCCGCAGTGGCTTACATAACGGTGGCCATATTAACCGCTACTACCTACGTTTTTGGCGGGCTGATGCGCGAACAGGTTTGCACTTACATGTGCCCGTGGCCGCGCATTCAGGCAGCGATGCTCGACGAAAATTCTCTCACGGTCACTTATAATGACTGGCGGGGGGAGCCTCGTTCGCGCCATGCAAAAAAGGCCGCTGCCATTGGCCAGCAGCCCGGCGACTGCGTGGACTGCAATGCGTGCGTTGCCGTTTGCCCCATGGGCATCGATATTCGCGACGGTCAGCAACTTGAATGCATCACATGCGCGCTTTGCATCGATGCCTGCGATAGCGTCATGGACAAGATCGGCAAGGAACGGGGGTTGATTTCCTACGCTACGCTGGCCGATTACAACCGCAATATGGCATTGGCGACGGCGGGCGGAACACAGCCAATATCGCCAGCGCTTGTTCGTGATAGCGACAAAAAGATCAAACCGCAGTTCGTGCATTTCCGGCTGCGGGAACTGTTCAGGCCGCGCACCCTAATCTACTTTGCAGCCTGGTGTGCGGTTGGCTTGTTCATCGTCTATGGTTTGCTCACGCGCGACCGATTGGAGGTCAATGTTCTACATGACCGCAATCCACAGTTCGTGCGGCTTTCCGACGGATCTATCCGCAATGGCTTCACCGTTAAGCTGCTCAATATGATACCTGAACCGCGTACCGTAATTGTCACGTTACAAGGCTTGAAAGGCGCGGAGATGAGCGTCGTGGGGCTCGACCAGCCAGAAGATCGTTCGTTCGCCATTGAGGTCGAACCGGACAAGCTCAAGACGATCAAGGTGTATGTGCGACAGCCCGCCGAAAACATTGCGGGACCAACGCAGAGCTTCAAGTTCGTGGTCGAAGATAAATCGAGCTTCGAGATGGACCAATACACAGCAACGTTTGAGGCACCGGGAGCAAGCAAGTGAGCGCCAAAGGTCATTCGGCGGGTTTTACAGGGCGCCATATGCTCTTGATAATGTTTGCGTTCTTTGGGGTGATTATCGCCGTCAATGTTACAATGGCATATTTGGCGCGGTCGAGCTGGACTGGTCTTGTCGTGGAGAATTCCTACGTCGCCAGTCAGCAATTCAACGCTAAGATGGCGGAGACGCGTGCGCAGGAAGCGCTCGGCTGGACGAGCAATCTCGTTATTGCAGATGGGCGGGTGCGCTACGGCCTGAGCGATAATAGTGGCAATCCCGTTCGCCTGAAATCTGTAAGCGTAACCTTTATGCATCCTGTCGATGATCGCGAAGACGAGCATTTCGATCTGGTGCGTGGGGGTGATGGTATTTTCGACGGACCGCATACATTCTCGGATGGTGTCTGGCTGGTGGAAGTTGCAGCCGATGCGGGGCTTGAGAAGCCTTACCGTGAGACGCTGCGCGTTCATGTCGTGCAAGGAAAAAGGACATGACCTGTTGCGCGCCCGGTGCTGATATGGCGCTTCAAGCCGCAGGCGCTCTGCCTTCGGATGATGAAGTGCGCATGTCGTCGCGGGTACTGGGTAATGGCTTGTACCAGGTGGAACTCGCCGTTCCCGGCGTGCACTGTGCTGCCTGCATCCATACAATCGAAAAATCGCTTGGTGCATTGACGAATGTGACACGCGCCCGTGTGAACCTCTCTACTAAACGCGTTTCGGTGCAGTGGCGTGGCGATGAACTGCCGCCAATCGTTTCTACACTGGTGGGTGCAGGCTACGTGCCGAACCTATTCAGCACGGAGCAACTCGCCAGCGACAAGGCACTGTCCGAACTCATTCGCGCCGTCGCCGTTTCAGGATTTGCGGCGGCAAATATCATGCTCCTTTCGGTCTCAGTCTGGTCGGGCGCGGAAGGGTCTACGCGCGATCTGTTTCATTGGGTATCGGCGCTGATCGCTATACCGGCGCTGATCTTCGCAGGCCGTATCTACTATCGTTCGGCATGGAGCGCGTTGCGCCACGGTCGCATGAACATGGATGTTCCAATCGCCATAGGCATTACTATGGCTTATGCGCTGAGCCTCTACGAGACGATCACGCACGGACATTACGCATATTTCGATGCATCGGTGACGCTGCTGTTTTTCCTCCTGATTGGCCGCACGCTGGACCACGTCATGCGCGACCGCGCGCGCTCTGCTGTAATCGGTTTGGCTCGTTTGCAGCCGCAGGGCGCTGTGGTGGAGGAAAAGGACGGTCGCCGTGAATATCGCCCGGTGTCGGAAATCGTTGAAGGGTCGCGCTTGCTGGTGGCCGCTGGTGAGCGCGTTCCTGTTGATGCTATCGTAGAAAGCGGCCAGTCGGACATTGATGCGTCAATTGCCAATGGCGAGAGCGCGCCGCAAGCTGTTGCCCCGGGCAAAGAACTCCACGCGGGCGTGCTGAACCTCACAGGCCCGCTGGTTTTGCGGGCATTGCGCCCGGCTTCATCTTCTTTCCTTGCTGAAATGACACGGCTGATGGAGGCTGCGGAAGGTGGCAAGGCGCGCTATCGCCGGATCGCGGAACGTGTGTCGTCACTATATGCTCCAGTGGTTCACCTCACGGCACTTCTAACCTTTTTGGGCTGGATTTTCGCGACAGGTGATTGGCATCGATCAATCACCATCGCGATTGCAGTGCTGATAATCACGTGCCCTTGCGCGTTGGGCCTCGCTGTTCCGATTGTTCAGGTCGTTGCCGCCAGACGTCTGTTTGAGAGCGGTGTTATGATGAAGGATGGTTCGGCGCTCGAACGCATGGTAGGCGTCGATACGGCTGTTTTCGATAAAACCGGCACGCTGACGCTTGGAACACCTCGCCTCGCGAATGGTCGTGAAATTAGCCCGTCAAATATGGCGGTTGCCAGCGCGCTTGCCGCGCATTCGCGGCATCCCATTTCAAAAGCAATCATGGCGGAAGGGATCAATACTGGCCAGCGCTTTGATGCAGTGGAAGAAGTGCCGGGTTGTGGCGTTAAGGGGCGGCTTGGCAAGGATGTGTGGACACTGGGTCGTGCGCAATGGGCTGCTCCAAAATCACCCGATGCGCACGGCACGGTGCTCGCTCGAAACAGCAAGGTGGTCGCGCAGTTCTTGTTTGATGATAGGCTTCGCCCGGATGCGAAATCCGTCATCGCAGACCTTACAAATGAGGGCGTCGCGGTCTCGATGCTCTCAGGCGATCAGGAAGCTCAGTGTGATGCGGTTGCCGCCCGCCTCGGCATTGACGACTATGCTTCTGAACTGCTGCCTGCGGACAAGGTGCAGCGCGTTCACGCTCTGGTCGATGAGGGCCGCAACGTCCTGATGGTCGGTGACGGATTGAACGATGCACCCGCACTTGCGGCGGCGAAGGTTTCTATGGCTCCCGCAACAGCAGCCGATATTGGCCGCAACGCTGCCGATTTCGTTTTCTTAGGAGACAGCCTTGATGCCGTGCCGCTTGCGATCGAGGTTGCCAAGCGGGCTGACCAGCTGGTGAAGGAAAACATCGCACTTGCGATTGTCTACAATGCGTTTGCGGTTCCGATCGCAATTCTCGGATATGTAACGCCTCTAATTGCTGCGATTGCAATGTCCGCTTCGTCGTTGCTTGTCATTGGCAACGCGTTGCGCTTGATGCGGCGCAAACGGAGCCGCAAGGTTGCGGAGCCGGTTGCTCCGTTGCGTGAGGCGCTGACGTGACAAACCTCGTCTTTCTCATTCCTGCGGCATTGTTTTTGGGTGGAATGAGCCTGCTCGGCTTCTTGTGGGCCTTACGCAGTGGTCAATATGATGACCTCGACGGCGCAGCGCATCGCATATTGCTGGACGACGAAAAGGAAGCTTCTAGCCGTTCACGGCGCGCGGCTTCTCCCGGACAGGCAAGCCGCCCAACTCGATCAGAAAATCGATAATCTCATCCAAGCCCTTGCGGCGGCGCATATCGGTGAAAACGAACGGCCGCTGACCGCGCTGTTTGATCGTGTCGGAGCGCATCACCTCAAGGTCTGCGCCGACGTGTGGCGCGAGGTCTATCTTGTTCACGATTAGCAGGTCGGAGCGTGTGATGCCGGGTCCGCCTTTGCGGGGGATTTTTTCGCCTGCTGCGACGTCGATCACATAAAGTGTAATGTCTGCGAGATCGGGTGAGAAGGTAGCCGCAAGATTGTCGCCACCGGATTCGATAAACACCACATCAAGATCGGGAAACCGTCGGCGCATTTCGGCTACCGCTGCAAGGTTGATAGACGCGTCTTCGCGGATGGCGGTGTGTGGGCAGCCACCCGTTTCCACGCCAAGGATACGATCCTCCGGTAGCGCCTGAAGGCGATTGAGGATCAGCGCGTCTTCCTTGGTGAAAATATCGTTGGTCACGACAGCGACGGAATAGCGGTCGCGCATCGCCTTGCAGAGCATTTCCGTCAGCGTCGTCTTGCCAGCGCCGACTGGACCGCCAATACCAACGCGCAAGGGACCGTTTGGAGAACTCATGAGCGGAAGACCCTCGAATATTGCGTTTCGTGCTGCATAGACATGATGTCGGAGCGGAACGCAGCCGAACCGAGATCTTCCAAAATGGAAGATTTTGCCGCGCGGGCAGCTATCTCAAGAATGTTGCTTTCCAACCCTGCCAATACTGCAACGCCATCGCGCTGACCGAGTGGAACCAAGCGCACCGCAGCTTGTATAAGATTGGACATAAACGCGTGGAGATAGGCGGTTAGCGCCGGTTCGAGCGCTATCGATTGGCGCGCAGCAGTAACACCAACCGCGACCGGGATAGGGCAGGGGCATATTGCTATTGGCGCCCCACGCCGTTGCGGCTTCGCTGAAGGCTGCACCTTGCAACGTGGTTTCCATGTGGCTCTCGCGGGTGGTTGCCATCGCGACCGCCAGTTCGGCAACGTCGCTGCCGTCGCCGCCCGTCGAAGCTTCGCGCCAGCTTTCGGCAAGCAGCACTGCATCGTTCCACGCGGAGCCACTTGCGAGAAGATCGCCCAGCCAATCGGCGAGCGTCGTCCGGTCATGGATCAGGCCATCATGAATGGCGCGTTCGATGCCGTGACTATAGGCGAAGGCCCCAACCGGGAAGGCAGGCGACAGCCACGACATTAACCGGAGCAGCGACCGCTGGTCAGTCATGGTGATGGTGGCCGTGATGGTGATGGCCGTGGTCATGATGATGTGCGTGTTCGTGGCCGCCATGCTGGTGATATGCGCCATGCACCGGTTGGAAGCGTTCGATCACTTCGGCCACTTTCGCGCCGAGCCCTTCCAGCATCGCGCGGATCACATGGTCGCGTTGAATCAGGATGCGATCCTCGTCGATCTGCGCGGCAAGGTGGCGATTGCCGAGGTGCCACGCAAGATGCCTGATTGGGCAGGCGCTCGTCGGCGTTACGGCGTAGAGCTTTTCCTTCGCCGCTATGATTTCGATGGTCTTGCCGTTCTCAAGAACAAGCCTGTCTCCATCGGCAAAAAGCACGGGCTCGGGCAGGTCGACCATCACCTTGTCGCCTTGGCTGGTGGTGATCGCCTTGCGACGCAAATGCCGTTCCGTATGGTCGAGAACGACCGTACCGAAGGGTTCGGTATTGTCCTCGTGTCGATGCGAGATGGCGCGAAGCATGATCGATCCTAAAACAGGAAATAGCGTTGCGCCATCGGCAGTACAGTCGCAGGTTCGCAAGTCAGCAGCTCACCATCAGCGCGCACTTCATATGTTTCCGGATCGACCTCGATCTGGGGCAGGGCATCGTTCAGGATCATGGATTGTTTCGACAGTCCGCCGCGCGTGTTTTCGACCGCGACCATGCCCTTGGCGACGCCGAGCTTGGCTTGCAAGCCGAGGTCCATTGCGGCCTGACTCACAAAGGTGACAGACGAGACGGCAGGGCTGCGGCCAAGCGCACCAAACATTGGACGGTAATGCATCGGTTGTGGCGTTGGGATCGAAGCGTTGGGGTCGCCCATTGGTGCGGCAGCTATTGAGCCGCCAACCAGCACCATTTCGGGTTTTACGCCAAAGAAGGCTGGATTCCATAACACAAGATCGCCGCGCTTGCCCACCTCGATTGAGCCGACATGCTTTGAAAGACCCTGCGCGATAGCTGGGTTGATCGTATATTTTGCGATGTAGCGGCGCACGCGCAGATTGTCGTTGTCGCCCGTTTCTTCGAGCAGGCGTCCGCGTTGAACTTTCATTTTGTGTGCTGTTTGCCATGTGCGGATCAGCACTTCGCCAACGCGGCCCATGGCCTGGCTGTCCGACGATATGATCGAGAACGCACCGATGTCGTGGAGGATATCTTCCGCTGCGATGGTTTCCTTGCGAATGCGGCTTTCGGCGAAGGCAATGTCTTCGGGAATCGACGGCGACAAATGATGGCACACCATCAGCATGTCGAGATGTTCGGCAATAGTGTTCTGCGTATATGGACGCGTTGGATTGGTGGAGGAGGGGATCACATTCATCAGGCCGCAGACCTTGATGATGTCAGGCGCGTGACCGCCGCCCGCGCCTTCCGTATGAAATGCGTGGATTGTGCGGCCCTTGAAGGCTGCAACCGTGTCTTCCACGAAGCCGCTTTCATTCAACGTATCCGTGTGGATCATCACCTGCACGTCGTAGTCGTCAGCGACGGACAGGCAGACGTCGATTGCTGCGGGAGTCGTACCCCAGTCTTCGTGCAGCTTGAGTGCGCAAGCGCCGCCTTCGATCATTTCGATCAGCGCGGCGGGACGTGATGCGTTGCCTTTTCCTGAGAGGCCGAGGTTGATCGGGAAGGCATCGAAAGACTGGATCATGCGGCCCAGATGCCACGGACCGGGCGTGCAGGTGGTGGCAAGCGTACCGTGCGCGGGACCGGTGCCACCGCCGAGCATGGTGGTAACACCGGACATCAGCGCTTCTTCGATCTGCTGCGGGCAGATGAAGTGAATATGCGCGTCTATGCCGCCTGCGGTTAGGATGCGCCCTTCGCCTGCAATGATCTCGGTGCCGGGGCCGATGATGATATCGACGCCGCTTTGCGTATCGGGATTGCCCGCCTTGCCGATGGCCGCGATGCGCCCGTCCTTAAGGGCGACATCGGCCTTCACAATGCCCCAATGGTCAACGATCAGCGCGTTGGTGATAACGGTATCGACAGCACCTTCGGCGCGCGAAAGCTGGCTCTGGCCCATGCCGTCGCGAATGACTTTTCCGCCTCCGAATTTCACTTCCTCCCCATAGATCGTGAGGTCTTTCTCGACTTCGATGATGAGGTCGGTGTCGGCCAGCGCACGCGGTCGCCAACGGTTGGTCCGTACATTTGCGCATAGGCGGCGCGGGTGATCGTCGCGGCCATCAGAGTTTCCCCATTATCTTTTGCTGGAAACCATACACTTCGCGCTTGCCCCCATATGGAACGAGGCGCACTTCGCGGGTCTGGCCGGGTTCGAAGCGAACGGCAGTACCCGCTGCGATGTCGAGTCGCTTTCCGCGTGCTGCCTCGCGGTCGAAGGCGAGAGCACTATTCGTTTCGAAGAAATGATAGTGCGAACCGACTTGAATTGGCCTGTCGCCCGTATTGGCAACTTCAATTGTTACAACTTCCGAGCCTTCATTGAGCGTGATGAAGCCGGGGACTGTGATTATTTCGCCGGGTATCATGTCAGGCTCCTGCAACCAGCCACAGGCCGCCAAGTGCGGTCAATGCCCCTGCAACGCGTGTTACAATGCGTCCACCTCTGCCCATAAGCAGGCCGAAACCCACGCCAACCGCGTGCAGCAATGCGGTTGCGATGGCGAAGCCAACCATGAACGGCATTGCGCCCGCTGTGCCCAATTCCCCGCCATGCGCGTATCCGTGGAAGAATGCAAAGAAGCCCACGACAACCATGCCGATAGCGGTAGGCACTTGCAGTGCGACCATCGCCAATAGGCCCAGAACAACCACCGAGGCCGCAATTGTAGGCTCAACGAAGGGCAGGCCTATGCTGGTGAAGGATGCCGCGAAGCCTAGCATCATGGTGATTACGAATGCGGTGGGAACCATCCAGATCGCTCGCCCGCCGAGCAGTGATGCCCATAGACCGACCCCAACCATCGCCAGAATGTGATCCGCGCCGAACAATGGATGTGAAAATCCGGCAGCAAACGACCCGTGCTCGGCGGGGTTCAAGTGTGCGAAGGCGGGCGTTGATAGCGTCAGCGCAAAGAGCAGAATGGCGAGTCTTTTCATGGTTCTGTCTTTCTGTATTAACGAATAGGTTCGTGGACGGTCACGAGTTTGACGCCATCCGGGAAAGTGGCCTCGACCTGAACGTCGTGGATCATTTCAGCAACGCCCTCCATGACTTGTTCTCGGCTCACCACATGTGCGCCTGCTTCCATGAGATCGGCGACAGAGCGACCATCGCGCGCGCCTTCGACAACGAAGTCGCTGATGAGCGCGATTGCTTCGGGATGGTTCAGCTTAACGCCGCGTTCGAGCCTTTTGCGGGCAACAATCGCGGCCATCGCTATTAGAAGTTTGTCTTTTTCGCGTGGTGTCAGGTTCATGCAGATGCTCAGATTTGCCAGACTTTTGGAAGAGTGCGCCCACGCATCAAGATGGTGAGCGCGGGTTCGAGATGGCGGCGCAACGAAAGGCTGTCCGGTGCCGTCAGACGCGCAACGAGTTTGCCTTCGAAGGCGGTCGCGCCACCTTGATCGCCAATTGCTTCGCGGACAGGTTCGAGCAAATGCTCGGTGTCGTCGGCAACGAGCAAAAGCGTTGCCATCGCCATATGACCGCCCAACAGGCAGGGCCGTGCAAGCTTCTCGGCAATATTGCCTTCCAGCCGCGCGTCGTCTGCGAATATGAGCTTGCCGTCGCGACGTATACGCCAGCGGTCGCGGAACGCGCCTGAACGTACGGTTTCGTTCATCGCCTTGCGGCCGAACAACACGGCTTCGACTACCAGCAGTTCTGCATTGCCTTCAAGATCGACGTCTAGCGAGCGCGCAAGGCGACCCTCATTGAACAGGATCGTCTCCTGCGGCAGCCATGCCAGCCGTGCATTTTCCTCCACGGTCAGGCGCGTGGTGACGGTTGCGGTGTCGCCTGTCGAGCGATAGACGCGCTCGCACGCCTGCGTCGTTACGATGGCGTCCGCGAAATTGGTCGCAACGATTTCAGTCTCTATCCGGTCGCCGCCTGTCAAGCCGCCAGCCGTGTTGATAAGGATCGCCTCCTGTGGCGCGTGTGGTTCCGGCTTCGAAGGAAGGCGCAGCTTCGCGCAACCAGACTGAAACAGCTCGCAAATCCGTGTCGCGCCGGCCTTTCGATGCAGAACGAGGCGGGCGCGCCCTTCGGCTCGCTGCATACGCTGTCTGCTAGCGGATGCTTCAGAGCATGAGATGTCTGCGTACATCCGGATCGTCCAGACCTGCGGCTTCGCCATCGAATACAATTTCGCCACGATCCATGATCGCTACGTGGTCCGCAAGCCCTCGCGCAAATTCCAGATATTGTTCCACCAGAATGATCGTCAGGCCAACCGTATCGCGCAGGAACTGAATGGCGCGACCAATATCCTTGATGATGGATGGCTGGATGCCTTCTGTCGGCTCATCCAGCACGAGCAATTTTGGACGCATCACCAGTGCGCGCCCGATGGCAAGCTGCTGCTGCTGGCCACCCGAAAGATCGCCGCCGCGCCGTGACAGCATGGATTTGAGAACCGGAAATAGTTCAAACACATGTTCAGGGATGTTTTTCTCGGAACGCTTCAGCGGAGCAAAGCCGGTTTCCAGATTTTCCTTCACCGTGAGAAGCGGGAAAATCTCCCGCCCCTGCGGTACAAAAGCTATACCCGACCGGGCGCGGTCGTAAGACGTTGCCCGGCCGAGTTCCTTCCCCTCGAAGGTTATCTTTCCGCTGGTCAGCATGTGCTGACCAACAATGGCGCGCATGAGCGAGGTTTTGCCCACACCGTTGCGACCCAGAACGCAGGTTATCTTGCCTGTTTCAGCGGTGAGAGAGACGCCGCGCAAGGCGCGCGCGGCCCCGTAATGCAAGGTCGCATCGGTGACTGAAAGCATTATTCTTCCTGCCCGTTGAGACTGACTGTGAAGCTCAATTCGCGCTGTTCGCGCATGGGCGATTGGAGCGTATGTGCCCGTGTCCAATCGCTGTAATATTCGGCCAGTGGATGCTGCGTCGCGCGCTGCCGGCGGTTTTCGGCCAACACGGTTTCCATAAGGGCGAGGTTTACACGTCTCAACATGGCTATCTCCCGAGATAAACTTCGATGACACGCGGATCGGCCGATACGTGATCGAGCGACCCTTCCGAAAGCACGGAACCTTCGTGAAGGCAGGTAACGCGAACGTCGAGATCGCGAACAAAATGCATGTCGTGCTCGACTACGACGACCGAATGGGTTTGAGCGACTTCCTTGAGAAGTCGAACTCGTTTCCTCCGTTTCAGCGTCGGTCATGCCCGCCACTGGTTCATCCACGAGCAAAAGCTTGGGGTCTTGTGCGAGAAGCATGCCGATTTCCAGCCATTGCTTCTGGCCGTGGCTCAAATCGCCCGCGCGTTCATGGCGGCGAGCAGTTAGACGAACGGTTTCCAGAATCGAATCAATGTTCTCGTCGTCTTCCTTGCTGCGTTTGTGGAACAGTGCGCCGAAAATGCTCCTGCTGCCTTTCAGCGAGAGGGCAATATTGTCTTCGACCGTGTGCATCTCGAAAACTGTTGGCTTCTGAAACTTGCGGCCGATGCCAAGATTGGCGATTTCGGTTTCGTCCAACTTGGTCAGGTCATATTCGGCGTCGAAAAACACTTCCCCGGTATCTGGTCGCGTCTTACCTGTGATGATGTCCATCATCGTGGTCTTGCCCGCACCATTCGGGCCGATGATGGCGCGCATTTCGCCTTTGCCAAGGGTAAGCGAGAGGCCGTTAATCGCTTTGAAGCCGTCGAAGGCAACGGAGACGCCGTCGAGATACAGGATGGTCTGTGCCTTGCTCATGCGATCTACTCTGCCGGTTGCGGCTCGGCAATTATGCCGGCTTCTTTCTGGTCGGTTGTGGGCTCAGGTTCAGTCTTTATCGTGCGCCGCGCGGTTAACTTTGCGCGCCAGTCATCCCAAAGCCCGACAATACCTTTGGGCAGGAACAGCGTGACCGCGATGAAGAGCGCACCAAGTGCAAACAACCAGTATTCGGGCAACGCTGCCGTGAACCAGCTCTTCATGAAGTTCACGACGATTGCACCGATAACCGGTCCGATGATCGTTGCCCGCCCGCCGATTGCGGTCCAGATCACGACCTCAATGGAGTTGGCCGGAGCGAACTCGCTTGGATTGATGATACCGACCTGCGGCACGTAGAGCGCGCCTGCAATGCCTGCCAGCACAGCCGAGAGCGTGAAACCGAACAGCTTTACATGTTCCGGTCGCCAGCCGATGAAGCGTGTGCGGCTTTCGGCATCGCGCACCGCAACCATCAGCTTGCCGAGCTTGGAGCGAACGATGGCTGCCACAAGCAAAACCGCTCCTGCCAGAAACAGCGCGCTGGCTGCAAACAGGGCAGCGCGCGTGCCCTCTGCTTGCACGTTGAAGCCGAGGATATCCTTGAAATCTGTCAGGCCGTTATTGCCGCCGAAGCCCATATCGTTGCGGAAGAAGGCGAGCAGGAGCGCATAGGTCATGGCCTGCGTGATGATCGAGAGATAGACGCCGGTCACGCGGCTGCGGAACGCCAGCCAGCCAAAGCAGAACGCCAGAAAACCGGGCACGAACAGCACCATGAGTGCGGCAAACCAGAAATTGCTGAACCCGTACCAGTACCACGGCAGTTCCTTCCAGTTCAGGAACACCATGAAGTCGGGCAGGTCGGGGTTGCCATAAACGCCGCGCGAGCCGATCTGGCGCATCAGGTACATGCCCATCGCGTAGCCGCCGAGCGCAAAAAATGCGCCGTGGCCGAGCGACAGGATACCGCAAAATCCCCAAGCCAGATCGAGCGAAAGCGCAAGCAACGCGTAGCATAGATATTTGCCCACGAGCGCTACGATATGGGGCGGAACGTGGAACGCGCTCGTTGGCGGGACCATCAGGTTCAGAACTGGCACCAGTGCTGCAATCAGTACTAGCAGCGCTGCCACGATAAAAACGCGGGTGTCCGCGCCGTTACGGAAAAGCCGGGCCGTAATCATGCTTCCACCGCCCGACCCTTGAGCGCGAACATGCCGCGCGGACGCTTTTGTATGAACAGGATGATCAGCACGAGAACGATGATTTTACCGAGCACTGCGCCCGCATAGGGCTCAAGGAACTTGTTGGCGATGCCGAGCGAGAAGGCGCCGAGCAAAGTGCCCCAAAGATTGCCGACGCCACCGAACACAACGACCATGAAGGAGTCGATGATGTAAGTCTGGCCGAGATTGGGCGAGACGTTGCCGATTTGGCTGAGCGCGACGCCTGCGATTCCCGCAATGCCGGATCCAAGGCCGAAGGTGAATGCATCGACCCACGGCGTGCGAATACCCATCGAACCTGCCATGCGCCGGTTTTGGGTTACCGCGCGCATTTGCAAGCCCCAGCTTGTGCGGTTCGAGATGAACAGCAGTAGGGCAAAGACGGCTAGCGAGAAAAACACGATCCAGAGTCGGTTCCATGTTATCGCCATCTGGCCGAGTTCAAAGCCGCCGGACATCCAGCTTGGATTGGAAACTTCCCTGTTGGTCGGGCCGAAGATCGTACGCACAGCCTGTTGCAGGATCAGCGAAACGCCCCACGTTGCCAGCAAGGTTTCCAGCGGACGGCCATAGAGGAATCGGATAATGCCGCGCTCGATAGCAATGCCGATAGCGGCGGCAATGATAAAGGCAATCGGCACAGCGAAGGCCAGTGACCAGTCGGAGAGGCCAGGCGCAAGCGATAGCGTGGCCTGTTGCACGACAAAGGTCGTGTAGGCACCGATCATCACCATTTCGCCGTGCGCCATATTGATGACGCCCATAACGCCGAAGGTAATTGCGAGTCCGATAGCGGCCAGCAGCAGCACGGAGCCGAGTGAAAGCCCGAACCAGATATTCTGTGCGGCATCCCAAAGGGCAAGATGCGAGCGGATGCCGTCAGCCGCGCTCGTTGCGGCGTCTTTGAGTGGGCCGCTCGCACTGTTGGCAAAGCTGCCGAGCAATGTGAGCGCCTCACGATTTCCCAAACCGCCAAGCAGGGCGATTGCGGATTTCTTTTCTTCTTCGCTAAGGTCGGAGGATAAAACAGCGGCGGCACGCGCGGCCTGAAGTTGCGCCTTTACGCCTGCGTCTGTCTCTTTTGCGATTGCCGCTTCGATCGTTTCGATTGCGGCGGGGTCTGGCCGTTGGAAGAGGGCTGCGGCGGCGGTCATGCGTTGACCGGGGTCAGCTGCACCGAGCGTCAGGCTACCAGCGACTTCGCGAACAGCACGACGCAACGCGTTGTTTACGCGAATTTTTGTGACTTCAGCCTTTTGGGATTCCCCGGCAGCATCACCGCTAATGGGGTCGAACAGTTTTGCTGAACTGCCGCTGTCATCGACAATGAACACGGCATTGTCGGACTTGCGGATGTAGAGATTGCCTTCCCCCAGAGCTTCCATAGCCTTTCCGATAGTGGGGTCGCCTGCTGCGCCAAGTTCGCGCACAACGGCTTCGATCTGTGGAAAGCCTTTGGCATCAGCCAGTTTTGAAAGCGTGGCCCTCAGCGACGCTTCATCCGCGAAGGCGCTCGTGAGGAAGAGAAACAGCGCGGCGGCTGTCAGGATGATGGTACGCAATGGATCATGTTTCCGGCTGCTTTGAGAAGTGGACTCCCGGGCGGGAGGAGACGCCCGGGAGCTCCGCGGTAGTGCAGCTTAGTTCGTGGTGCCCTTGCCGCCGCACTTGCCTGTCTTGACGTTGAAGTTGCCGCACGACATTGGCGCACGCCAATCAGCAATCAGATCTTTTGAATCAGGCAGATAGTCAGACCATTCGTCACCGACAACGAGACCAGGGGTCTGCCAGACGGTTTCAAACTGGCCGTCTGCCTGAATTTCACCGATCATGACCGGCTTGGTGATGTGGTGGTTCGGCATCATCGATGAGTAACCACCCGTCAGGTTCGGCACGGAAACGCCGATCAATGCGTCAATTACCTTATCAGGCTCGGTTGTCCCGGCCTTCTCGACCGCCTTCACCCACATGTTGAAGCCGATGTAGTGCGCTTCCATCGGATCGTTGGTTACGCGCTTGTCGTTCTTGGTGAATGCCTTCCAGGTCTTGATGAACTCGACATTGGCCGGAGTATCAACAAACTCGAAATAGTTCCAGGCAGCGAGGTGGCCGACGAGTGGGCCGGTATCGAGGCCAGCCAATTCTTCTTCGCCCACCGAGAATGCTACGACAGGGATGTCTTCGGCCTTGATGCCCTGATTGGCGAGTTCCTTATAGAAAGGAACGTTGGCGTCGCCATTGATGGTCGAAACCACGGCGGTCTTTTTGCCAGCCGAACCGAACTTCTTGATGTCGGTCACGATTGTCTGCCAGTCGGAGTGCCCGAACGGCGTGTAGTTGACCATGATGTCTTCCTTGGCCACGCCCTTGGACTCAAGGTAAGCTTGGAGAATCTTGTTGGTCGTCTGCGGATAGACGTAATCGGTGCCCGCGAGCACCCAGCGCTGCACACCTTCCGATTCCATCAGATAGTCGACTGCGGGGATGGCCTGTTGGTTCGGAGCCGCACCCGTGTAGAACACGTTGCGCTGGCTTTCTTCACCTTCATACTGAACCGGATAGAACAGGATGTTGTCGAGTTCTTCGAAAACCGGCAACACGGACTTGCGAGACACAGAGGTCCAGCAACCGAAAACGGCAGCAACCTTGTCGGCGGAAATCAGTTCGCGCGCCTTTTCAGCGAAGAGCGGCCAGTCAGAGGCGGGATCAACGACAACCGCTTCCAGCTTTTTGCCGAGCACGCCGCCCTTTTTGTTCTGCTCGTCGATGAGCATAAGCATGGCGTCTTTCAGCGTGGTTTCAGAAATCGCCATCGTGCCTGACAGCGAATGAAGAATACCAATCTTGATTGTGTCTTCTTGTGCGCCGGCTATGCCGGCATAGGCCATCGTCCCTGCAAGCGTGGCAGCTGCAAGCAACCGGCGGGCCCTCTGTGAAATCTCCAACATGGCGCCATCCCCTTTCTTTCTTGTGCACCGCAAAAGATGAAGCAAGGGACGTGCCAGTTTGTGATAAAGTCTGGCACGGTAAGCTTTTCAAGCCGATAGCGTTTTTGGTGACCGCTTTCTCATGATTTTCTAATGTGCGAGTTTTGTGCGTCTGCTCACTATTGTTGCACAAAAATTAGTCATGAGCATAAATTAGGCTGATTAATTGGGTGCATTCTTCGCAAGCCAATCCTGCAACTGCTTTATCTCGCGTTCCTGCGCGGCGACAATGTCTTCCGACAGTTTGCGAATTTCAGGGTCTTTGCCGTATTCCAATTGCGCTTTTGCCATGTCGATTGCGGCCTGATGATGGGGGATCATTCCGCGCGCAAAGTCGACATCGGGATTGCCACTTGGCGGTACTGCAGACATCTCCACATGCATCTTATCCATCGCTGCCTTGTAGGCTGCGGCTGCAGGATCGCCGCTTGTATCTTCCATCCCCGGCATCTCGTGACCGGTATGGTCCTGTGCGTTTGCGGGATAGGCGAGGCCACCAAAGGCTAACGAGGCGCAAATTAAAAGAGCTCGCTTCATCCGAATCTCCTGTTCTCGGTGAGGTTAGGAGGCGGTTCTAGGCCTTCCAGTAACTGGAACCTCAAGGGTCTTTTCGGTCGCACTTATATTTTGCAGCCGGTCGATGTGTTGTCGTATGTGCGCAGCTTCTGCGGGAGTGTTTGCGAGCGCAATGGCGCGGTCGAAGCTGCGCCGCGCTTCTACGGATTTGCCGACCTGCAATAGATAAGCGCCCTTCACGCCGTGAAAATGAAAATAGCCATCAAGCGCTTTTTCCAACGGTTGGATCATGACAAGCGCAGCTTCTGCACCCTGCGTCTTGGAAATCGCAACGGAACGATTGAGCGTTATGACCGGCGAAGGCTGAATGCGTTCCAGCAAACCGTAGAGCCTGTCGATCTCGCTCCAATTGGTCTGCTCCGGACTTGCCGCACGCGCGTGGGCGGCAGCGAGCGCAGCCTGTATCTGATATGAGCCGGGGCGTGCATGGCGCAAGGCTTTGTCAATCAGCACCAAGCCTTCATCGATCAGCCTTCTGTCCCACCGGGTGCGATCCTGATCTTCCAGCAACACGATTTCGCCACTTGCGTCGAGACGCGCTGCGGTTCTGGCATGCTGAAGTAGCATAAGCGCTAGCAGGCCCATCACCTCCGGTTCGGCAGGAAAGAGGCGCAGCAGGAGGCGAGTCAGCCGAATTGCTTCCACGCAAAGCGGTGCACGCACATGCGCGTTACCGCCCGTTGCGGAGTAGCCTTCATTGAACAACAGGTAGAGCATCGCCGCAACCACGCCGAGCCGTTCCATTCGGTCAGCCGCGTTCGGCGTTTCGAACTCGCGCCCCGCAGAGGAAACGATGCGCTTTGCGCGTGTGATGCGCTGTTCCATTGCCGCTTCGCCGACCAGAAAGGCGCGAGCGATTTCCTTCACGGTCATGCCTGACACGATGCGCAAGGCCAGCGCAATCTGCTGCGTCGCAGGCAAGTCTGGATGGCAGCAGATAAAGAGCAGGCGCAAAACATCGTCGCGATAATGTGAATTGTCGAGCCGTTCGGCCATATCCGCTTCACGATCCTCCAAATCGGAGAGATGCTCCTCATCGGGTAGCACCGTCTGGCGACTGGTTTTGCGAATTTGGTCGACACCGAAGTTGCGCCCGACAAAGATCAGCCACGCCGCAGGGGCGCGCGGTGGTCCCTTGTCCGGCCAGCTTTTCAGGGCGCGGAGGCACGCCTCCTGAAAGGCTTCCTCCGCGGTATCAAGATCGCCGAAATAGCGCAGCAGCGCGGCTACAACTTGTGGCCGTGCCGAGGTCAGTGCCGCGTCTATCCAGCGAAGATCACTCACGATGCAGCTTTTCCATCCATGAACATAAGGAGAGGGCGCACTTCCATCGAGCCGGTTTCCTTGTGTCCCGCGAGCTCTGCGGCAAGCGCGAGGGCTTCCTCATGCGTATCCGCATCGATAATCCAGAGGCCGAGCAACTGCTCCTTCGTTTCCGCAAACGGACCGTCGAGCACGACCGGCTTTTCCCCAGAGCGTACCGTCATTGCCGTGCTGGTAGGAAGCAACCGCAGAACCGGACCGAGCTTTCCGCGTTTGGCGATGGGTTTGGTGGCGGCCTGATGCTTGCCGATTACATCATCCAGCTTGGCGTCGGGCCAGGCTTCCACAACCGCCTCGTCGTCATAACAGAGTATTGCGTATTGCATCGCTTGCATCCTCATTCGCACACAGGACGTACAACTATGCACCACTCCGACACAGCAGGTCGAGTTTTTGAAAGGGTTTGTTAAAGGTGAAGCAAGCGCGCAACAGCCCCTCCAGAAATGTCTGACAGGCGATCACCACCCTGCGTTGCGAAGGGTTGTTGGTTCGCATTCATCGTGTTAGGCGATTTTCGTTGCGACTGACTGGAGGACGGGAGGGGTCCACCGCAAACGTAAATGCGCCATCTTTTTGCTGGCATTGTCGGGATGTTGACCTGGGGGCCGGTCGGAGAGGTTTGTTGACGAATTTGCTATTCCGGCGTTGTGTAGCGTCCGCCGCCATAGCCCTCGCCAGTGTGTTCGCCGGCGCGCCTGCCTATGGATTCGAGATTTTCGGCATCAAGATTTTCGGGAAAGACAAACCCGATCCGTCCGACGATGTCATTGGCGAGCCTCAGCATTATGCCGTGACATTCAATGTTAGCGGCGAGGACAGCGCTCTTAAAAAGAAGCTCGAAAGCGCATCCACTCTCGTTAAAGACGATGAGAAACCCGCATCTGGCGCTGCTGGGCTGTTGGCTAAGGCGCGGGGTGATTACCGACGCTTGCTGTCTACGCTTTATGGCGAGGGGCGCTACGGCGGTACAATCTCGATTACGGTTGATGGCAAGGAGGCCGCTGACCTTCCGCCGGATACAGAGCTTCCCGATCCGGCAGCGGTTATAGTCACAATCGATCCCGGTCCGCTTTTCCATTTCGGTGAGGCAAATATTGTCAATCCGGCACCTCCGGCGCGCCACCACAATGACGAAGTGCCGTTGCCTGCGAATGAGGGCTATGCGACGGGAGAAGTTGCACGTTCCGGCACCATTCTGAGGGCTGAGGCTCTGACTATTGAGGCATGGCGTCAGCAGGGCCACGCGAAGGCAAAGGCGATAGATCGCCGCGTTGAAGCCGCTCATGATCGCGATATTGTTGACGCCACGGTCGGCGCTGATCCCGGCCCAATGACCTACTACGGGGATGTGTCTGTTTCCGGCACGGATCGCATGGACCCCGCCTACGTCGCCTATATGACCGATCTGCCTCGCGGGCAGGAGTTTGATCCAGACGATCTGGAACGCGCCAACAAGCGCCTTTCAAAGCTGGAAGTTTTCCGCGCGCTTCGCATTGAGGAAGGCGCGGAGCTTGGGCCGGGAGGCTCTCTGCCCATCAGTGTTATCGTGCAGGAACGGTTGCCGCGCCGCTTTGGTGTCGGCGCCAACTACTCGACAATCGACGGTGCGGGCTTTGAAGCCTACTGGATGCATCGCAACCTTTTCGGCAGGGCAGAGCGCCTTCGCTTTGACGCCAAGATTGCGGGGCTCGGGCCGACGGTTGATCCCGCTGAACTCACATATCGGGCAGGTGTGACCTTCACCAAGCCCGGTGTTTACACACCTGACACGGATTTCATT
This sequence comes from Mesorhizobium sp., assembly GCA_049840935.1. Lineage (GTDB taxonomy): Bacteria > Pseudomonadota > Alphaproteobacteria > Rhizobiales > Rhizobiaceae > Mesorhizobium_G. The sequence goes on along the minus strand of JASGJA010000017.1, from coordinate 118,283 downwards.
GCTTCGCTGATTGGCGAGCGTGAAGTGTTGGACGCCTATACGCGCAACGCGGTGACGGCGCAGGCCGGTTTCACGCACATGTTTACCAACGAGCTTCAAGGCAAGTTGTTTGGTGTCGCCTCGCGCTCGCGCTTCGAAGATGATGTCTTTGGCAAGCGCGATTTCATGACTGTCGGCATGCTTGGCGGTCTGACCTATGACAGCCGCAACAATCCCGCAGATGCCACTCATGGCATCTTTCTGGATGGTACAATCGAGCCATTCTACGAGGCCGAGTACGGCAACTTTGCCACGCGTTTTCAGGGTGAGGCGAGGGGTTATCTCGGATTCGGCGAAGACCGACCATTCGTTTTGGCTGGCCGAGTGAAACTTGGGTCTATCGTTGGCGCCGATATTGCTGAATTGCCTCCAGACAAGCTCTTCTTCGCGGGCGGGGGCGGCTCGGTGCGCGGCTATGGCTACCGCACCATTGGCGTGCCGGTTGCGGGAACTGATGAGGTGATGGGCGGACGTTCGCTTATCGAAGCCTCGGCGGAAATCCGCGCGAAGGTTACGGATTCTATCGGCGTGGTCGGCTTTATCGATGCTGGCTATGTCGGAGAGGAATCCTTCCCCGATTTTGACGAGGATTTAAAGCTCGGTGCGGGTGCTGGCCTGCGCTATTACACCGGCCTTGGTCCAATCCGGCTTGATCTGGCCGTCCCGCTCGATCCCGGTCCTGACGATCCAGATGTCGCCTTTTATGTTGGCATAGGACAGGCCTTCTGATGCGCTTTCTTGTTGCCCTATTGATGTTCCTTTTCATCCTGCCCGCACAGGCGCAGGATGCTTCTGAGCAGGCGGACCGCTCGTGGCTCGTCGGAATGTTGGAGAACCAGCTTTCGACACCGAACCGTCAGTTCCGCATCAATGGCATACAGGGCGCGCTGTCCTCAAATGCCACCATCGGCGAAATCAGTATTGCTGACCGGCAGGGCGTGTGGCTGCGCATCGTGAATGCGCGCATCGTGTGGACACGCTCGGCGCTGCTGTTGGGTCGTCTCAACATCGATCAGCTAGGGGCGGAGCGTATAGAAGTTTTGCGCAAACCTTTGCCAGATGAAAGCCTGCCGGCACCGGAAGCGGGTGGTTTTCAGGTTCCAGAACTGCCTGTCTCCGTCAATTTGGGCAATCTGGCGGTCGAACGCGTGACATTCGGGCCGGATGTATTTGGCCTTGCATCCGAAATGTCGGTCACAGGTCGCATGTCGCTGGCGAGCGGATCGCTTGATGCTGCACTGGACATTACGCGTCTCGACGGACCGGGCGGAAAGTTGGCGCTTATAACGACCTACGCAAATTCGACGCGGCAACTTGCGCTGGACCTCAAGCTGGACGAACCGGCAAATGGTATCGTCGCCAATCTTCTCAACGTAGACGGGCGTCCCCCAATGTTGCTCACGGTCAACGGGTCTGGACCGCTCGACGACCTTAAAGTGGCGTTAACATTGGATGCAGATGGCCAGCGCGTGCTCACCGGTTCGACCGATCTTGCCCGCCGCAGCGGAGGTTTGGGCTTCAATGCAAATCTTCACGGGCCTATATCGCGCCTAATATCACCAGTTTTCCGTGAGTTTTTTGGCGATGATACGCGGCTGACCGCAACCGGCGTCGTACCGGATGCCGGTGGCTTCGTGCTGGAAAATCTCGACTTGGCTAGCGCCGCGCTCACCCTCAAGGCGGCGCTCGAAACAACACCAGACAAATTCCTGCGCCGGGTCTCCATTAATGCGGATATTGTCGATGGCGCTGGCGATAAGATCGTTCTTCCGGTTGCGGGTGGGCAGACCAAGGTGTCCCGCGCGCAATTCAACGTTTCTTACGGCGAAAATGCCGATAATTGGACCGGAAAGCTCGATATTGACGCGCTGGAGACGGGGACATTCTCGGCCGAAGATGTGCTGATCGACCTAGGCGGCGACGCGCTCAACCTCGACGATCCGGCTTCGCGGCGCGTGACGTTCAATGCAAAGGGGGCGGCGACAGGTATCACCGCAACCCGTGCCGACGTCGCGGAAGCCCTCGGCGACCGGATCGATCTCGATGTTCAAGGTGCCTGGCAATCGGGCCAGCCGGTTGAAATCGCGAAAGCAATGTTGACCGGCAATGGATTGACTGCTGCGCTTTCCGGCAATGTTGCAGATTATTTTTTCAATGGCGATATCGGTTTGCAGGCGGCAAGCATCACGCCCTTTGGCACGCTTGCCGGACGTGATCTTTCCGGCGCGCTCGATCTGAAAGCCAAGGGCACGGTGACGCCGATCGGCGGCGGCTTCGATCTGACGCTTGACGGCGCGGGCAAAGAGCTTCGCATCGGCACGCCAGCCGTTGACAATGTCATTCAAGGTGAAACGCGTATCACCGGTCGTGTCGCGCGTGGCCAACAAGGTCTGGTAGCGCAAAACCTCAAAATCGCAAATGCGCAGGCTGAGATCTTGGCGGACGGCACATATGCGACCGGTGCAGCCGATTTTAATCTCGATGTTATGCTAGCGGATCTGGCGCTGCTGTCAGACCGCGCCTCTGGTCGCCTTACAGCGAAGGGCAGGGCGGACGGTGCCGACGGCGTCATCAAGCTCGATTTCGCTGCAGAAGTGCCGCAGGGCACACTCGTCGGGAAAAGCCTCACCGGGGGTAAGCTAACGTTTTTGGGTCTCGCTCGAAATGGCGGCGTTGACGGAAAGATCAGCGGTGATGCTTTCCTTGATGGTAATCGCGTGTCGCTTGCGAGCAACGTTGCATCCGCGCCCGAAGGCAAGGCTCTCACGGATCTGAATTTTCAGGCTGGCGGTACGAGCGTTACCGGTAATGTGAAACAGGACGCGAGTGGGCTGCTGGATGGCAAACTTGCGCTCAAATCCGCCGATGTTTCGACTGTAGCTGCCTTGATGCTCGTGCAGGCAACTGGTGCGGCACAGGCTGATATTTCTTTGCAAGCCGTGGATGGAAAACAGCAGGCTTCGGTAAAGGGTGGCGTCCAGAACCTTGTTGCCGATCAGGCCCGCGTTTCCAGCGCAGAGATCGAAGCAACGCTTGCCGATCTTTTCAATGTGCCGATCATCAACGGATCGCTTCAGGCGTCTGGAGTTTCGGCGGGTGGCATCGACATAAACAAGCTTTCAGCAAACGCGCAGAGTCAGGGCTATACCACCAATTTCAACGCCAATGCCGCTCTAAAAAACGGAACGAATGTTGCTACGGAGGGTTCGCTTGCACCTGAAAGCGGCGGCTATCGCGTCGATCTTTCCAAGCTGAATCTCGCACAGGGCAAGCTGACGGCAAACCTTGCTCAGCCTGCTTCTGTTTTGGTTCAGGGCGAGAACGTGACCATCGACGCTTTCACTTTGAACGCGGGCGGGGGTCGTGTTGCAGTTAAAGGTAAGGTGGCCGAGAATCTTGGCCTCGACGTCGATATTCGTGCGCTGCCACTCGCGCTCGCCAACGCGATCAAACCTGATCTGGCGCTGGGAGGCACACTGGACGGAACTGCTAAGATCGGCGGTACGCGCCGCGCACCGGACATACAGTTTACCGTCAACGGTCAATCACTCACCGCCGCTGCTCTCAGGCAGGCTGGGCTTTCTACGCTTTCGGTTAATGCCAGGGGCAGCTCGACAACGAGCCGCCTGAATTTGGATGCTTCCGTCACGAGCCCCGAAGGGCTGAAGGCTACGGCCAAGGGTGCCATACCGCTCGACAACGGCCAAATGGCGCTTGACGTCAATCTTAAGGCCTTCCCTTTGGCCGTGCTCAACGGCGTAGCCAAGGGGCAGGGGCTTGGCGGAACAGTCAATGGAACGGCTCATGTAACCGGGACGCTGGCAAAGCCCGCCGCGACCTTCGATGCGCGCGGGACTGGCCTGCGTGCAACGGCGCTCGACAATGCTGGCCTCTCCCCGCTTGAACTCAATCTCAACGGGCGCTTTGCAAACCGTGCTGTTCACCTGAACTCTGCGAATGTGACAGGGCCGCAGGGGTTCAATTTGCAGGCTTCCGGAGCAATTCCGCTTTCCGGTCCGGGGCTTTCTGTTTCAGTCAAGGGCGATGCGCCACTGGCGTTGGCGAACCGTTTCCTCGCTGATCGTGGTGCACAGGCGGCGGGCAACATCACGCTTTCCGCGTCCGCGACTGGCAGCATAACCAGTCCGCAGCTTCGCGGCATGTTCTCGACCGTGGGTGCAAGCTTTGTCGATCCGGAATCCAACCTTCGGCTGAACGATATTGCCGTCATGGGCTCGCTCGACGGCGATCGCATCACGTTGCGCAGCGCGTCTGCGGCGCTGGCTTCCGGTGGGCGGGTAAGCGCTACTGGCTCCATCTCGACCAATGCAGCGCAGGCTTTTCCTGCGGATATCACCATCAATCTTGATAAGGCGCGTTACGCCGACGGCAATATGTTGGTTGCCACCGTAAACGGCGCGCTACGGCTCAGTGGTTCGCTCACGCGAGACCCAACCCTGAGCGGCCGCATCGACGTGGATCGTGCAGAAATTACCGTGCCTGAGAGCCTTGGTGGCGCGGCGGCGGATATTAACGTCAAGCATATTGATGCGTCTCCGGCGGTTCAGGCAACGCTTAAACGCGCAAAGGCGGATGACGGCACGCCTGTGCCGACTGCGCGTCCAACTGTTCTGCGCCTCAACATTGCGCTGAACGCGCCGAACCAGATTTTCGTGCGTGGTCGTGGGCTGGACGCGGAACTTGGCGGCTCGCTCCAGCTTACCGGGCCTGCAACCGCCATACAGCCGGTCGGCGGCTTCAAGATGATCCGCGGGCGGCTCGGCATTCTTGGTCAGCGCATTACCTTCGACGAAGGAACCGTGACGCTGGTGGGCGATCTCGATCCATTCCTTGATTTCGTTGCGCGCTCTGATGGCAATGACATCACTGTGTTCATTACCGTGCGCGGTCGCGTATCAGCACTGAACATTTCCTTCTCCTCACAGCCGCAACTGCCTGAGGATGAGGTGTTGGCGCGCCTGATCTTCAAGCGCGGCATCAACGAGCTTTCGCCGCTCCAGATTGCGCAGCTTGCCGCTGCAGCCGCAGAGCTTGCGGGCGGTTCCAATACCTCACTGCTCGGTAGTCTTCGCAGCGCCACCGGCCTCGACGACCTGGATGTCGTGACGGACAGCAAAGGCAATGCCGCAGTGCGTGCCGGTCGCTACATTCAGGACAACATTTATCTCGGCGTGGAAGCGGGCGCGGGGGGCACGACGCGCGGCACCGTAAATCTCGACATCACCGACAATCTCAAGGCCAAGGGCGCGGTTGGCTCCGATGGCGATTCGAGTGTCGGTGTGTTCTATGAAAAAGACTATTGATCAACGAAAATGCGGACGCTTGCGGCGCGGCCTGTGGCATCAATAACGGTAAGTGTAGAATAGCCGCGCCCATCGGGTCGCCACTGAGAATCGCGCCGCCGGTCCGGAATCGATAGCGGTTTGCCGTTGGCCAACCATCGGAATGGCGCTCGTCCGCCCTGCAGTTTTAGCGCGATCGGCATTGCATCAGCGGCGTCATCGCCAACGGAAACGTGCGCGCCGTCTGGTGGAAAAACGATGCGTGGCGCCGGTTCCGATGCCGATATAACCGTCAGCCCGCCATCGGTTCCGAACCGGCGCATGGTGACGGGCAGTTGGTCAGGCGTTTGGCGCAAAGCGCCCGCCGGGGCAACGGGGAGTGGCACAGGGGTGAGACCAGAGCGCTCGAACGCCTCGAACAGGATGGGCGCGGCAGAGACATAACCGGAAATTCCGGGAACTGGCTGTCCATCCGCCCTACCTGTCCAGACACCAAGTACATACCGGCCATCGAATCCGACCGACCACGCATCGCGATAGCCGTAGGACGTGCCGGTCTTGTAAGCGATGCCGCGCCGTGCTGCGCCATCGGGCGGCACGACCCCGGATAGAATGTCACCGACCTGCCACGTTGCTCGGCGGTCCAGCAAATATTGGGCAGGATCCTCCGGCTTCTGCTTCTCGGTGCCATCGTGAAGAGCGCGCACCTGGCCGCGATTGGCGAGGCCGGTATAAAGCTGCACCAGATCGCGCAACGTCATGCCGACACCGCCAAGTGCAATGGCCAAACCCGGCGGCTCGTCGCGAGGCAATATCGGCGTCACACCGGATTGCCGGAAGCGGCCGACCAGCCGCGTCGGACCAACCGCATCCAGAAGTTTTACGGAGGGCACGTTCAGCGAAAGCTGCAATGCTTTGCGGATTGTAACGTCACCCTGATACGCCATATCGAAATTACGTGGGCGATAGCCTGCGAAATCCGATGGTCGATCTTCAATCATCGTTTCTTGCGCAATCAATCCCTGCTCGAAGGCGAGGCCATAGATGAAGGGCTTTAGCGTCGATCCCGGCGAGCGCACGACCTTTGTCATGTCGATCCAGCCAAACCGGCTGGCATTGAAGAAATCCGCAGAACCAACTTCGGCGAGAATATCGCCAGTCGTTGCATCAGCCAGCACCATTGCGACCGAAAGGCGAGCGCCCAGATTCTGCGCAGATTCCCGCGCAACCGCTTCGAGGTTCTGCTGGACCGCCTTGTTGATTGTCAGCTGATGAGTGGCTTCGGATGGTGCGTTGCGCACGGCAATTTCCGATACATGTGGCGCGAGAAGAGGAAGAGCGAGCCGCTTCTCCGGCAGCGCTTCCTTTGATGCGCGTTCAGCCTCGCGCTGGTCGATCATGCCTGCGCTAACCATACGAGCCAGAACGCGGTCGCGTGCGACGCGGGCATTATCGGGATTCCGGTCCGGTCTTCGGCGCTCGGGAAGTTGAGGCAGGGCAACCAGAAGGGCGGCTTCCGAAACCGTCAGGCGTTTTGGCTCCTTTCCGAAATAGGCAAGTGATGCCGCGCGCACACTTTCAAGATTGCCGCCATAGGGTGCGAGCGTCAGATAGCGCTCCAGAATTTCATGCTTGCTCAGTCGTCGCTCGACCTGCACTGCGCGAAAAAGCTGCCGCGCCTTTGCCCACAGGCTGCGGCTTTGACGGGGCTCGATCAGGCGTGCGACCTGCATGGAAAGCGTCGAGCCACCGGAAACGATGCGGCCATTGCTGGCAAACTGGATGGCGGCGCGCGCAAGTGCCAGAAAATCGACGCCGGAATGGTCGTAAAAGCGCTTGTCCTCATAGGCGATCAGCATATCGACCAGCTTGCGATCCACCTGATCGGTGGTGGTGTTCAGCCGCCATCTGCCATCAAGTGTGGCGAATGCCCGAAGCAGTTCACCGTCGCGGTCGCGAACCTCGGTAGAGATATCGAGGCGTTCTGGCAGCGGCGGCGGATAGGCCCGATCCGCCCATTCGAAGGCGAGCCATGCGGTGGCCGCGAGAGATATTGCTGCAAGCGAGGCAGCGAGTTTTCGGGAGATGGGTTTGAGAGGCATGGTGCAAATACCCCTCATCCGCCTGCCGGCACCTTCTCCCTCAAGGGGAGAAGGCTGATAATTGAAACGTCCTGCGCTCTTTTAGACGTTGGAGATTTATGCTCGCGTCGAATTTCTCCTCCTTCTCCCCTTGAGGGAGAAGGTGCCGGCAGGCGGATGAGGGGTAATCGTTCCATCGTCGCGATCAGTTCGGCTTTATCTCCATCATCCCCATCGCCGTTCGCGCTGAGAATTGTGGGCGGTACATATCCTCGACGCTCGCGGCGGGGAGCGTATATACGCCCGGAGTTACAGCTCGAACTACATAGGCCAGCGTAAAGCTACGATCCTCTGTGCCAGTTCGGTCGAATGCGGCCACGAACCGATCATCGCGGAATTCGAGATGCGCGGCCTGTGTCTGTGCCAGCCATTCGAAATTCGAGAGTTCGGCACTCGACACCAAACCGGGATTGTCGATTTCAAATCCGGCGGGCAGCAGGTCGTTGACCAAAACGCGCGACGGCCATTCATTGTCTTCGGTGACTGACAATACCACAACGAACCGCTCGTTTTGGTTGGCCTCGCTGATGTTGGCCGCGCTGCCGTCCAACCGATAATAGACGCGCGAGATGGTGAAGCCGTCGCCACCTGCGGGCAGGGGTTCGCGCGGCGTGGCCACTGTCGTTACCACCGCCTGAACTGGCCGCGATCCAGTGTTGGTGATACTGATCGGACTATCGACCAGCGATTTACCAGTCACCCGATTTGCGTATACGCCCTTCTGCGGCGAGCCGTTCACGTCGAGCGAAATGTCGTCGCCTTGTGTTTTCAGGGCGCGGGCGGCCAACAATAACCATGCCTGATCCTGCGTACTGGTCCAGCGCACGCGTGGACGCTCGTCCGAGACATATTTGACCAGTTCGGGGAGAATGGTCGGAGCAGGCTGGCTTTCGGCCGCGAGCGACAGCATTGCCGCTCCGTCGCGCAGTTTCGAGCCATAATCCGAACGATACCAATCATATTCCGGCTGAGACTTTGCCAACGTCAGCGCGGCTGAGAAGGTCTGGTTCGAACGCTCCACGTCGCCATAAAGCGAAAGCGCTGCTGCTAGCTGTGCCACCGCCATTGGGCTGCTGAAAGCCTCCAGCTTGGTGTCGGTATAGTAGCGTAGATCGCCGATTGCCGCGCGCTTGTTCCGCGCCAGCACATAAATTGCGTAGGCGATTTCCGTGCCACGATCCTCTACGTCAGCATCGTAGCCGATCGAGTTCTGGAGATTATTCAGCGCCTGCAGCATAGCCTCGCGCGGCACATCATAGCTCGCCTCGCGAGCGCGGCTCAGGAAATCCGTAACGTAGGAGTCCAGCCACAAATCGCCTGATCCCGGCGACCAAAGCCCAAAGCTGCCGCTTGAGGATTGGTAGTTTAGTACGCGATAGATCGCATCCTGCACACGCTTGCGCAGGTCCGGATCATTGCGCATTCCAGCTTCACCCGCCATGTCGTTGACATAGAGCAGCGGAAGCGCGCGGCTGGTTGTCTGCTCCGCACAACCGTAGGGGTAGCGGTCGAGTGCCATCAGGATCGAAGGCACGTCCAGCGCCGCCGACGGCGAAACGCCGACACTGACCGTTGCGCCCTCGATCAGGCTTGCGGCCAGCAATTCGCGGTCAACCTTCAGGCTTTTGCCATTCGGCCCCAAATCCACCACCAGCCTTTGCGTGACGGGAAGTTGCGCGGGGCGCACTGGCAGATCCAGCACTTGCTCGACGCTCGGCCCTCCCTCGCGCGAAATGCGCAACGTTAGTTGACCGTCGCCAATCGTATCGGCGCGCAACGGTACGACCAGCGATTTACGCTTGCCTGTGGTGAGTTGAACCGTGTCAGGTACGTTTGGTCCGCCTGCAAGAATGCCGCCTTCGGCTTCGATGCCAAGCGTGTATTCACCGTCGGGAGCATCAGTGTTGGCAATGTCGAGGCGCAATTCTGCGCGGTCGCCGGGTGCCATGAATCGTGGCAAACCGGCTGTGATGACAACGGGCTCGCGCACGATGACATCCTGTTCAGCGTTGCCCACGCCATCTTCGGTCCACGCGACGGCCATCAACCGCACAGTTCCGTTGAATTGCGGAATGTCGAAATCGACCGTCGCTTTGCCATCCGCATCGAGCTTTACTGCTCCGGAGAACAGCGCGACCAGTTTGCCTTTCGGAGGGCTGCCTTGGGAGGCCATTTGCGCGCCGTCGCCGCCCGTGCGCAGCTTGCCAGCCACGCCTAGCGAGCCGTCGATCAACCGGCCATAGAGGTCGCGAATTTCCAAGCCAAGCTTGCGCTGTCCGAAATACCAATCGACCACATCCGGCGCTTCGTAGTTCGTCAGGTTGAGTATGCCGACATCGACTGCGGCAACTGTGACATAGGCTTCTTTGCCTGCTGCACCCTCGACCGAAACGGGGACTGAAAGCGTGGCGTTCGGAACGGATTTTTCAGGCGCGTCCAGCGTCACATCCAGTGCTCGCTGTTCGGGATCAACCGAAAGCCATTTCAGGCCGATGGCGCGCGCGGGCATGCGCGATTCCTGCGCTTCACCGGGGCGGAACAACGTTGCGGTTATGTACGCGCCTGCTCCCCAATCTGCTTCGACAGGAATGTCGACGGTAGCGCCTTCCTTGGGTACGGAAACATTGATCGTGCGGTACAGCCTATCAGCTCCAATCGCGACCAGCAATTCGCCCGCAAAGCGCGGCGAGACTTTCAGTTTGGCCGTTTCGCCGGGCTTATATTCTTCTTTATCCAGCGCGACTTCCAGACCGTCCGGCGTTTCCGTGGAAGTGACTTCAACATACCATCCTGCGTCGAACTCGTAGCTGGCTGGCTGACCTGTGCCGTCAGCGGCTTCGACTTCAAGGCGGTAGCGGCCCCAATCGACAGGAATGCTGATCTTGCCGGAAGCATCGGCGGTCACATCGACAGTGCCGTTCGCTACTGCTTTGGTCAGCGTAACCGGCTCGTAGTTCCACGAGCCGTCCGAGCGATACCATTGATATTGCCGCTCCAGCTTGACCAGAGTCCAGACCATTCCGCTAGCGGCTTTGCGTGCACCGTCCGGCTGAACAGCAATCACTTCGAACGTCGCAGTTCCTCCTTGGGGGACGGAATCGCCTTCAAATCCAGGCTTGATGCCGACCATGTCGGTTTGTGGACGGATGGCAAGGTCGAGCTTTTCTTCGACGGCACGACCGCCGCCCTCGCGCATCCGTACCGTCACACCCGCATTGATAAGCTGCGTGGTCGACGGCAATTGCTCGATGGAAACAGGGAATGTGGCCTTGCCGTCTTCACCCACCAACGGCAGGTCGGCCAGCGGTTGCTGAATTGCGTCGCCTTGTTCTTCGTCCTCAAGACCAAAGGCGTAGCCGGGGAAGCGCTTCCAGTCGCGCGTTGTGTTCAAGCGCACATCGCCTTCAAGCGCCAAACCGGCGGCAGGCGCGCCGTAGAGGAAACGCCCGTCTACCGTGACATTTGCCGTTTCACCGGGCGTGATTTCGTCCCGGTCGGAGGCCAGCGTGAATTCGATCCGATCCGGAACAAAATCCTCAACGAGGAACATCTGCGAAGCGACCGACGCTTCGTTGGGATCGGTGAAGATGTTCATCGTCCAGGTGCCGCGCATTGCGCTGGCCGTTAGCGGAAAATCGACATTGTGCCCGCCTGCGTTCGCGCCGTCCGAAACGATGCGCCGGTCTTCAACGCCGTCCGGGCGAGTAAAGATGAAAGTCAACGGCAGTTTGGAAACTGCCTTCGCGGCGTCGTTGCGAGCGAGCGCGGAAGCATGAACCGTTTCGCCAACGCGATAGATGCCGCGTTCTGTCCACGCATAGACATCCAGAGCGCCGGGAGCATTGCGGCCTTCCACGCCGCGGTCCGAAAGGTCGAAGCCCGCCTTGGTCATGTCGAGGAATACAAAATCATCGCCGCCATTCGCGCTGGCAGTCAGCACGGCAGGCACCATGCCTTCCTCGCCGCGCGTTAAACCCGCAGTGAACGTAGCGCGGCCATCTGTGTCGGTGGTTGCCTTGCCGAGCACTTCATTGTTGCGAGCGAGCAGCGTCAGTTCCACGCCCGAAAGAGGCTTTGCGGTTCCCAGCGAACGTGCGAACACATTCAACCCATCCTGTCCGGTTAGGGTCGACAGACCAATGTCCGAAACGACGAACCACTGTGTTGCGCGCGAGTTCGTAATATTCACCGGCTTTGTCCGGTTGTGCCGTCAGGACATAGACGCCTGGCTTGCGCTGCGGGATCGCCTCATCCACCGGGAAGGAGGTAGTCACTTCCTTGTTTAATTGGTTGGAGATATCGATTTCGCCCTTCCAGACCGGCGCACCAAGGGATTCCGACACGTTTTCGATGTCATAGCCATCGAGTTGACGCAGGAATTGATAACCGGTCAGAAGCTGCGCCAGCGAGCGGTCGCCAATGCGGTAGAGTTCGAGCTTCGCCTTATCCATGTTGACAGTGACGAGCGGAATGCCCCGCCGCCCGCTCGCTGGAAGCACAAAGCTGTCGCCAGTGAAGCGGGCCGATTGCGCGCGATCCGGCATATAGACGTTCAGCACGGTCGGCACGGCTGGTCACTTCGCCAATCTGCGCGGGAATGCCTTGCCGATACGTCACGCGATAGTTGCGGCCATGTTCCAACCCGCCGACACAGATTTGACGGCCGGACGCCTCGACGGATTGCGGCGCTTGGCCATCCACGCTCACAAACGGCGTGAAATCGACACCAGCCTTGGTCAAATCTTCAGAGAACTGCGCGCAGACGCGCGGTGACGAACTATCGGAATCCACCGAGTGATCGACAATGCGGAAGCCTTTTCGCGCTTTCAGGTCTTCATACTCAGCACGCAGGGAAGAATCATTCACCAGCGCAAGGCTCGCCTCATAGGCTTGAAATGCAGGGCGGAACTGATCGCGCTTGTCGAGTGCTGCGGCCAGCACTGCGAGTGCTGCGGCACGGTCGTTGGTAGTCCGCGAGGTCGGTATAGGCATTGATGGCCGCTGCGGTTCCATTGCGCTGAAGCGCGTAGGTTTCCGAGCCGTTTGCGGGCTGCACACCGACAATGGCGCGCGCATATTTCGTCCAGACCGCGCTGTCGTCAGCCGACAATGTAAGCGCGCGCGCAAACTGGTCCATTGCGGTGCGTGGGTCGCTTGCGGCCATCGCGGCGTCACCCGCCGCTACCAAACCGGAAAGGCCGAGGCCGTTATCGTCTTCTGTCGCAGCAGCACGTTCGCGGCGAAGGGCTGCGGATTCGTCGCTCATTGAGGCCGTAATGAAGGTAAGGGCAGGGGCCGCGCCGATATCCGGGGCTGTTGCGACCTCAACTATTTTGCCTGCCACAGCGCCGTTGAACGGCTTTATCTCGCGGAAGTCTGATTTCAGGAAGCACCAACGGGCCTTCACATTGTAGGTGAAAGCTTTGCACGCCTGCTCCGAAATGCAGATCGCCTTGCATTCATCCAGCGAAACATCGCGTTCAGCCCGCAGGTCGAAGCCAAAATAATCGCTGTTTTGCGTGGTGGTGATTTGCCGCTCCTGCGATTGAGCAGGCGAGAGACCCATGATCGTCATCGCGAACAGACAGACAAGCAAACGCAGTTTCATGAAATCCCCTCCACACAGGTGCGCGAAATCCGCCTTGTCGCTTCAACGGCGTTCTGGAAGAGCGATTGTGGCGTCTTTGGAGGCGAACGAAAAGCGCTAGAATGATTTTTCGTTAAAACGCGCCGGGACTGGGCATTTGCCGCAAATTATTGCGACTAAAAATTTTGCGCCAATAGTGTCGCAATACAGACAACTGTCGCGCGAGCAACGTTGCAGACTGCTACCACTGGGGAACCTGCTCGCGGAACTTTGACAGTCCGAACGAGATAGGAAATGATAAAATTCAACGAGACTTAAAAAATGGGAGTTGGTCATGGCGTTCTACAAGAGTAACGGGGACGTTGTCCCTGATCATATCCATGAAATGGCGGAAAAGGCTCGCAAGGGCGAAGTAGACCGCCGCGAGTTTCTGGCTCTGGCCACGGTGTTTGGTGCGTCCGCGGCAATGGCATATGGCATGTTGGGTCTTCCGACCCCGGCCCAAGCACAGGATGCAACCCCGAAGCCGGGCGGTGTTCTGCGCGTTCAGATGTTCATCAAGGCGCCGAAGCAGCCGCGTCTCGCCGACTGGACCGAAATCGCGAACACAATGCGTCAGCAGCTTGAAGCGCTTGTTCTCTACACCCCTGAGTACACGTTCGAGCCCTATCTGCTCGAAGGCTGGGAAGTGAACGACAACGCCACCGAATACCTCATGAAGCTGCGCAAGAACGTTACTTGGTCGAATGGCGATCCGTTCGTTGCCGAAGATCTGATCTACAATCTCACCGCTTGGTCCGACGCCACCGTCGAAGGCAATTCGATGGTTGCTCGCATGGGCACGCTGGCTGACAAGAACACCAAGAAGATCCGTGAAGGCGGTGCGACGAAGGTCGATGACCATACGGTTAAGGTCGTGCTCACCGAGCCGGACATCTCCTTTATTCCAAACCTCGCCGACTATCCGGCCTTGGTCGTTCACAAGACCTTCTACGAATCCGGCGCGGATTTCGTGAAGAACCCCATCGGCACCGGCCCGTTCCAGCTTGTCTCTTTCGACGTCGGCCAGCGCATCGTCTACAAGCGCCGTGAAGACGGCAAATGGTGGGGCGGTGAAGTCATGCTCGATGGTGTGGAGTTCATCGACTACGGTACCGATCCGAATGCCGCCGTCAGCGCGTTTGAATCGGGCGAGGTGGACGCCAATTACGAAACGACCCCCGACTATCTCCAGGCTCTTGATGATCTTGGTCTGAAGAAATCGGAAGCGGTTACTTCGATCACCATCGTTGCGCGCACCAACGTCAACAACAAGCCTTATGACGACCAGAAAGTTCGTAATGCGCTGCAGTTGGCAGTGGACAATTCGGTGGTTCTGCAGCTTGGCCAGAACGGCGCAGGCGTTCCGGCGGAGAACCACCACGTTGCGCCGATCCATCCCGAATATGTCGAGTTGCCAAAGATCGCGCGCGATACTGAAAAGGCGAAGGCGCTTCTCGCTGAGGCTGGTCAGAGCGATTTCGAGCACGAGCTGATTTCTTCGGACGAAGACTGGCACAAGAACACGGGTGACGCGATTGCCGCCCAGTTGCGCGATGCCGGCATCAAGGTAAAGCGCACGGTTCTTCCGGGCTCCACTTTCTGGAACGATTGGACGAAGTATCCGTACTCGCTCACCAACTGGACCATGCGTCCGCTTGGCGTTCAGGTGCTTGCGCTCGCCTATCGCACCGGCGAAGCATGGAACGAAACCGGCTGGTCCAATCCGGACTTCGACAAAGCACTCGCCGAAGCGCTGTCCATCGTCGATCCAGAAAAGCGCAAAGTGCCGATGAAGACTTGCGAGGAACTTCTGCAGAGTTCGGGCATCCTGATTCAGCCTTTCTGGCGTAAGGTCTATAACCACCATGCCGAGAAGGTGCAGGGCTATGTCCAGCATCCGATGCAGCAGCTTAATCTCGGCAAGATCTGGATCTCCGAGAGCTAAGATTACGACAGGAGCGAAGGGCAAGCGCCCTTCGCTCATCGTTCGTGGCGGGAGTGTAGCCGAGGGGGCATTTCCGCCGCGTCACCCAACCTGATTGGACGGCAGGGGACGCAATGCTTCAATTTATTCTGCGACGGCTGGGCATCATGGCGCTGACCATGCTGTGCTTGACGGTTGTTGTCTTTTTCCTGATCAGCCTTGAGCCGAACCTGAAGAAGCTGGCGATCAGCCAGACCGAATCGCGCGCCACGCAGGAGCAGCTTGAAAGCTGGCTACTGCGCAATGGCTACCGGCAGAATTTCTTCGTGCGTTACGGCCAATGGCTGGGCGTGGTGAAGCAAGCAGCCCAACATCGACGCTGCTACCGGCAAGGCGACGCCGCGCTTCGTATTTTGCGACGAAGCAGACGTGCCGACCTATTCCGGCATTCTTGCAAGGCGATTTCGGATGCTCGACCAAGTTTCGCGTGCCAGTGGCTGCAAAGCTTTTTCCGGCGCTCGGAGCCACAGGCCTTCTGATGTTCTGGGTCATGGTGACGATGGTGCCCGTCGCGTTTGTTGATTGGCGTTCTGGCGGGGATGCGAGAAGGCTCGCGCACCGACCGCGTCTCTGTCAGCGGCCTCGATCATGACGACCGCCACGCCCGAATATGTGTCGGGCGTCATCTTCTCCGTCGTTTTCGCTTCGTGGCTAGGATGGCTGAACGGCTCCGCCGCCAGCGCTACGGCTGCAGGGCATATCTTTTACAATTTCACGCTGCCGGTCATGACTATGGCGGTCTACGGCATAGGCTATATTGCACGCATGACACGCGCCTCGATGGTCGAGGTCATGACGCAGCAATATATACGCACCGCGCGGCTAAAAGGACTGTCGTTCAGCGCGGTGGTCATCAAACATGCGTTGCGCAATGCGCTGATCGCGCCGTTCACGGTCATCATGTTGCAATTTCCGTGGCTGCTCACCGGTGTCGTGATCGTGGAAACGATGTTCCGCTATCAGGGCTTTGGCTACACGCTGGTCGAGGCTGCGAGCAACAACGACATCGACCTGCTGCTTGGTTGTTCGCTCGTATCGGTGTTCGTCGTGCTGTTCACGCAGCTTCTGTCGGATATCGGCTACGCCTATCTCAATCCGCGCATCCGGGTGCAGTGAGGAGCCGAAGCCATGAATCTTGAGCATATCGGCGCATTTCAAATCCTCATCAGCGTGATAGCGCGCTTCTGGCCAGTCTGGATTTGCATGGCCATCGTGATGGGCGCGAGCTATTTCTATCGCAAGAAGCTCGGCCTCTATGGGCAGCTTTACGGCACCGGTGTTGGTATCATCGGGCTGGCGGTCTGCTTCTTCTGGTTGTTTACGGCTATATTCGCCTCCATCATAGCGAACTTCGATCCAATCGCGCAGATCGCCGTCATGAAGGATGCGCTGCCGGGTTCGGTCGTGCCGGAGGGCTCCGGACATGGCGTTTATTTGTTCGGCGGCGACAAGCTTTCGCGAGATGTCTTCTCGCGCATGGTCTTCGGCAGTCAGATCGTTCTCATCATCGCACCAGCCGCTACAATGTTTGCGCTCATGGTTGGCGCTACGCTCGGCCTTCCCGCAGGATATTATGGAGGGAGGATCGACACGGTTCTGTCATTCCTTGCCAATCTCGTGTTGGCTTTCCCGGTGATCTTGTTGTTCTACCTGCTGGTGACGCCGGGCATCATGGAAACGCCGATACCCTATGTGATGGCGGGTATCTTTTTCCTGTTTCCGATCATTTTCTTCTGCATGCTGTTCTACACACGGTTCAAGAGACGCCCGGACAGGCTTTACATTCTGCTGGGGCTAACCATCCTTATCGGTGGCTGGGTCTATCTCGGTCTTGTGTTTAATGCCGATCCGCTCGGCATTGTCGCAATCGATCCGAACCAGCTCAACATCTTCATCGCGGTCGTGTTCGCGTCCAGTCCGGGCGTGTTCCGCATCGTGCGCGGTCTCGTTATGGACATTAAAACGCGAGACTATATTGCGGCGGCGCAAACGCGTGGTGAAACGCCGTGGTACATCATGCTTTGGGAAATTCTGCCCAATGCGCGCGGTCCGCTAATCGTCGATACCTGCCTTCGCATTGGCTACACGACGATCCTGCTCGGAACACTCGGTTATTTCGGTCTTGGCCTCGCACCCGAAAGTCCAGATTGGGGCACGGCCATCAAGGACGCCAGCCGCCTGCTGCGCACGACGATCCATCCGGCCCTACCGCCTACCATAGCCCTTATGAGCTTCGTGCTTGGGTTGAATCTTCTGGCTGATGCATTGCGCGAGCAATCGCTGAAGGATTGAGGAAAGAACGATGAACGAAGCCGTAAGAGCCACGTCCACCAAACCGATCCTCGAAATCGAAAACCTGTCGATTTCCTTTTTCACCAAGCGCGGTGAGATCCCTGCTGTGATGGATTTTTCGTGCACCGTCATGCCCGGCGAGGCGATGGGCATCGTGGGCGAATCCGGCTGCGGAAAGTCAACCGTTTCGCTCGGCATCATGCGTGACCTGTCGAACGTCGGCAGAATCGTCGATGGACGGATCAGGTTTCAAGGCAAAGATATGGGCGAAATGAGCGATGACGAGCTTCGCTCAATTCGCGGCAACAAGATCGCCATGATCTATCAGGAGCCAATGGCCAGCTTGAACCCGGCTATGAAGATCGGTCAGCAGCTGATGGAAGTGCCGTTGATCCACGACAAAGTGTCGAAGGAAGAAGCGTACAATCGCGCTCTGGAAATGGTGCGCGCAGTCAAGCTGCCCGACCCAGAACGCATGATGCGGTCCTATCCGCACCAGCTTTCCGGTGGTCAACAACAGCGTATCGTCATTGCTATGGCACTGTTGTCGAAACCGGCGCTGTTGCTTCTCGATGAACCGACAACTGCGCTCGACGTCACAGTTGAGGCCGGTATCGTTGATCTGGTCAAAGGGCTCGGCGAGAAGTTTGGCACGTCGATGATTTTCGTGTCGCACAATCTCGGCCTGATCCTCGAAACATGCGACCGCATTACCGTGATGTATTCGGGCGAGGCGGTGGAGACCGGCAAGATCGAAGACGTTTTTGATCGAATGCGGCATCCGTATACGCAAGGGCTTTTCCGCTCCATTCCGCTGCCGGGTGCTGACAAGAATTCGCGACCTCTGGTTGCAATACCGGGGCAGCTACCACTTCCACAAGATCGCCCGAAGGGCTGCAATTTCGGGCCGCGTTGCCATCACTTCGTGGACGGCCTGTGCAACGCAGCCGAAATTCCGATGATCCCGGTCGAGGGACATGACGGCCATTTCAGCCGTTGCGTCCGCTTCAACGAAATTGACTGGGCAGCACTTCCGCCGGGGGCGGACCGAAAGCACGAGCCGGTGAAACCCGGCGCGCCGGTACTCAAGATCAACGATCTCAAGAAATACTATAAGGTCGGCGGGAACGAGGTATTTGGCGCCAGCGGCGAAGCGCGTGTGGTGAAGGCTAACGAGGCCATCAGTTTCGAGGCGCGCGAGTCCGAGACCGTTGCAGTCGTGGGCGAATTCTGGCTGCGGCAAGTCCACGCTGGCTAAGGTTCTGCTCGGTCTAGAAACTGCAAGTTCTGGCACTGTCACGCTCGACAACACTGACATCGAATCCAAGCCTATCGAGGTTCGCGACGTTCAGACTGTATCCGGCATTCAGATGGTGTTCCAGAATCCGTTCGATACGCTGAATCCCAGCCATTCCGTCGGTTCGCAAATCATCCGCACGCTCGAAAAATTCAATTACGGAAAGACACCGGAAGACCGCCGCAAGCGCATGTTCGAGTTGCTCGATCTGGTGAAGCTTCCGCGCGCATTTGCAGATCGTATGCCCCGCCAGCTATCGGGCGGACAGAAACAACGCATCGGCGTTGCGCGTGCATTCGCTGGCCAGGCGAAGGTGGTTGTGGCCGACGAGCCGGTGTCTGCGCTGGACGTATCTGTTCAGGCCGCAGTCACTGAACTGCTGATGGACATTCAGCGCAAAAACAAGACGACCATGCTGTTTATCAGCCATGATCTCTCTGTGGTGCGCTACATCGCAGACCGCGTGGTGGTTATGTATCTCGGTCACATTGTGGAGCAGGGGACTACCGACCAGATTTTTGCGCCGCCCTACCATCCCTATACGGAGGCGTTGCTGTCGGCGATCCCGATTGCCGATACCAGCGTGGTCAAGAAGCACATCGTGCTCGAAGGCGATATTCCCTCAGCGATGAACCCGCCGCCGGGCTGTCCGTTCCAAACACGGTGCCGCTGGAAGAAATTTGTGCCGGACAACAAATGTGAAACGCAATTGCCCCCGCTGCGGGACCTCGGTGGCGGTCATAGAAGCCTTTGCTGGCTGGACGACGCCACGCTTGCCACGATGGAACAGGTTATCCGGTTTGAAGGTGGAGCGACGGAACCGCCGGCGGAAGATGTCGTACCCACGGACGAGCCTGCCGCACTGGAGGAAGCGCGCGAGCGCGTAGCTGCCGCAACGCCTGTGCCCCGCAGGAGGGCGAAGACAGCGCCCGCTTCGGGGTTTATGAGCCAATCGCCCAAAGTTGCAAAGGCAACCGCGCCTGCCAGGAAAAAGGACAACAAACCCGCACGCATGCGCAAGCCATCCAAGCCGGATGATTTGAAGATGATTTCCGGTGTCGGGCCTGTGATCGAGGCAAAGTTGCATCAGTTAGGCGTTTACACCTTCACACAGGTCGCTGCGTGGACAAAAGCCGAGCGTGATTGGGTGGATGAACACCTCGCGTTTCGCGGACGCATCGAGCGTGAAGACTGGAAGCGTCAGGCTAAGGCTTTAGCGAAGGGTGGCGCTGCGGAATACCGCAAGGTGTTCGGTAAGGACCCGCGCTAACGGCAGTTGTTTAGCTGTCCGGCGTAGGAGAGCGCCATCGCTTCGGTATCGCGTGCGATCTTGTCGATACCTGGTTCCCAATTGCCACGCTTGTAGCCACTCCAGCCAAGGTAATAGGCGAGGTAGAGGCGATATGTGTCTCTCGGATCTATGCCGAGTGCTGTGGCAGAGCGGGAGTGATACCAGCCGATGAAATCAACTGCGTCGTCAAAATTGGAGCGGCGCGCGCCAAAATTTCCAGTTTCGGCCTTGTAAGTCGCCCACGTTCCGTCCAACGCCTGCGAATAGCCATAGGCGCTGGATTCTCGGCCCAAGAGGGATAAAACCGAGCATTGTCTTGCGGGGCGGGCGGGCATTCGACTGGAATCCGGATTTTTACGTACCGTTGCCATCAGTACATGAACCGGAACGCCATAACGGGCCGCAGAGCTTTCGGCGGATGAGCGCCAGTTATTGAAAAAGCCGTCGCGCTGCTCAAACACTGCGCACACATCATTGATGCGCGTAGGTTGGCTCGCGCATCCTGAAAGCAGGGCCAGCGCACCGACACATACAATTTTACTCAAATGCGAAATACTCATGTCATGCGCGTATAGCAGCTGATCCTGAATAGAATCTTATGCATTGCATTAACCATGTCGCGACGCGTGGTTTAATCTTACCGGTCAATTGCTTTTCTTGACTAAAAAAATCATGTTATTTCTTATATAAATCAGTTACTTAATAGAAATTTTGACCGATTGATAAAATTTCAGACTGTGGTAGCTTTAATTGCGGGAACATAAAAATAGACGGGAGTGAGCATGGCCATAGGTCTGTTCAAAGATGGCATAGAGCCGGGGCGTCTTGCGCCCGCTCAGTATGCCGATAATTTCTCCGATCTGCATCCACCGTTCGATAAGCATGAGGCGCTGGTCGAGGCCGACCGCTGCTATTTCTGCTACGACGCACCATGCATGCAGGCGTGTCCGACTTCCATCGACATTCCAATGTTCATTCGACAGATCGCGACAGGTAATCCGCTCGGTTCGGCCAAGACGATCTTCGACCAGAACATTCTGGGAGGCATGTGTGCACGCGTGTGCCCAACGGAAACGCTGTGCGAAGAAGCTTGCGTGCGCGAGAAAGCCGAAGGCAAGCCGGTGCAGATTGGGCGCCTCCAGCGCTACGCGACCGACGAGGCGATGGAGCAGGGCAAGCAGTTTTACGCCCGTGCCGAGAAATCCGGACGCAAGGTTGCTGTAATCGGTGCGGGTCCAGCGGGGCTCGCAGCGGCGCATCGTCTTTCGCGCTACGGTCACGATGTAACGGTTTTCGAAGCGAAGCCGAAAAGCGGTGGCCTCAATGAATATGGAATTGCAGCCTACAAGAGCACGCATAATTTCGCGCAGGCCGAAGTCGATTACGTGACCGCGATCGGCGGTATTGAGATTGAGCACGGCAAGGCGCTGGGTCGCGACATTCACCTCGGCGAATTGTCGGAACAGTTCGACGCGGTGTTTCTCGGCATGGGTCTTGCCGGTGTAAACGCGCTTCGTGCCGAAGGCGAGGATGCACGCGGCGTGACCGACGCGGTCGACTTCATCGCAGAACTACGTCAATCCACCAACCTTTCGCGGTTGCCGGTCGGTCGCCGCATCGTGGTTATTGGTGGCGGCATGACGGCAATCGACGCTGCCGTTCAATCAAAGCTGCTTGGCGCGGAAGATGTGACCATCTGTTACCGTCGCGGGCAGGAAGACATGAACGCCTCGGAGTTCGAGCAGGATCTTGCGACCGCCAACGGTGTCGTTATCCGTCATTGGATGCAGCCGAAGCGTGTCTTGGCTGAAAATGGCAAGGTATCGGGTATTGAGATTGAATACACCATGATGAAGGGCGGCAAGCTTGTGGGAACCGGCGAGACGCTGATCCTGCCAGCCGATCAAGTGTTCAAGGCGATTGGTCAGCAGTTCCAGCCCAAGGCGCTGAATGGCAGTGGTCCTGCGCTGGCGCTGGAAAAGGGCCGGATCAAGGTAGATGCCGAAGGGCGCACGTCCATGAAGAATGTCTGGGCTGGTGGCGATTGTGTTGTCGATGCGCGGGAAGACCTGACCGTCTCCGCGGTTGCGGCCGGTCGCGATGCAGCCGAGAGCATCAACCGCTTCCTGCAAGCGTAGTTTGTCGAACGCCTAGGAGAAACCCCATGGCAGACATTCGGAATAATTTCGTCGGGATCAAGTCGCCGAATCCATTCTGGCTGGCCTCTGCGCCGCCCACGGACAAGGCATACAATGTCGTTCGTGCGTTCAAGGCCGGGTGGGGCGGTGTTGTCTGGAAAACGCTGGGCGAAGAAGGCCCACCGGTGGTTAACGTCAACGGGCCGCGTTACGGCGCTATCTGGGGTGCCGACCGCCGATTGCTGGGCCTTAATAATATTGAGCTTATCACTGACCGTCAGCTTCAGCTCAACCTTCAGGAGATGAAGCAGGTCAAGAAGGATTGGCCCGACCGTGCGCTTATCGCGTCGATCATGGTGCCGTGCGTGGAAGAAAGTTGGAAGGCGATTCTGCCTGCCGTCGAAGAAACCGAATGCGATGGCATCGAACTGAACTTTGGCTGCCCGCACGGCATGAGCGAACGCGGCATGGGCGCGGCGGTTGGGCAGGTGCCCGAATATATCGAGATGGTCGCGCGCTGGTGCAAGCAGTACTCGCGTATGCCCGTCATCGTGAAGCTGACGCCCAACATTACCGACATTCGCTACCCAGCGCGTGCAGCGAAGAAGGGTGGTGCGGATGCCGTGTCGCTAATCAATACGATTTCATCAATCACCTCGGTCAACCTCGACACTTTCTCGCCTGAGCCATCCATCGACGGCAAAGGCTCGCACGGCGGCTATTGCGGCCCGGCGGTGAAGCCGATTGCGCTCAATATGGTTGCCGAAATTGCGCGTGACCCTCAAACCGCCGGTCTGCCGATTTCCGGCATCGGTGGCGTGACGACATGGCGCGATGCGGCGGAGTTTTTGGCGCTGGGTGCTGGCAATGTGCAAGTTTGCACCGCAGCTATGACATATGGCTTCAAGATCGTGCAGGAAATGATTGCCGGTCTGGAAAACTGGATGGACGAGAAGGGTCATCAGACGCTCGACGACATCTGTGGCCGTGCGACAAAGAACGTTACCGATTGGCAGTATCTCAACCTGAATTATATCGCCAAGGCGCATATCGATCAGGAAGCCTGTATCAAATGCGGTCGCTGCCACATCGCTTGCGAAGATACTTCGCACCAGGCGATCACGAGTTCGGTCAATGGCGTGCGGCATTTTGAGGTGATGGAAGACGAGTGCGTCGGCTGCAACCTCTGCGTCAACGTTTGCCCGGTCGAAAATTGCATCACCATGGTGCCGTTGGCAGCGGGCGCGCTGGATCAGCGCACGGGCAAAACCGTGTCACCGGAATATGCGAACTGGACCACGCATCCAAACAATCCGATGTCGCGGCAGGCAGCCGAGTAGGCTCAGCTTTTAGGCCGAAGGCCGTCCAGATAGAGATTTTCGAGGAAGCGTGCAGCATCCTCGAAACGGCCATCACCGCCGCGGTCCGCGCCTAGAACAGCGCGTACCTGCACGTCGAAATCCGCGTAGTGCTGCGTCGTTGCCCAGATCGAGAAGATCAGATGATAGGGATCGGTTGGCGCGATCTTTCCGGCCCGAATCCAGCTCCTGATGATCTGCACCTTCTCATCGACCAGTGATTTCAATTCCCCTTCCAGCAGGGGAAGTATGCGCGGCGCGCCTTGCAGGATTTCGTTGGCGAAGAGGCGGCTTTCTCGCGGAAAATCTCTGGCCATTTCCAGCTTGCGGCGAATGTAGCTGCAAATCTCGACAAGCGGATCGCGCACATCGTCCAGTTCGCGCAGCGGCTCCAGCCATGTCGTCAAAAGCTTTTCGATTAGTGTCTCGTGAATGTCTTCCTTGCTGCGGAAATAATAGAGCAGGTTCGGCTTGGACATGCCCGCTGCTTCCGCAATCTGATCGATGGTCGAGCCACGGAAGCCATGCGTCGAGAAAATCTCAAGCGCAGCGTTCAGAATCAGGTCGCGCTTCTCGGTCTGGATGCGCGTGCGTCGTAATGGTTTGACGGGTGCATTCATTGAATTTTAGCAGGCTGGAATTTGCAAAAAAATCTGGTCTAATCGGCTGGACCAGATGATCGGCTGGTGTGGCGCGGGAAGTTGACTGTTCATTCCCTTAGTAATCCCTTGACCGCACCAACGGCGATGCTAACGTTTGTCCATTCGGTCAAAAAAATTTCTAGCACAAAAGTGCAGAAAAAACCAAGCGTTGGCATTCGCAAACCGGACAAAAGAACCCAAGTTTTTGGGGCCATTGAAAGGAAAGTTTCTCCATGTCCAATCGCTTGAAAGCCATGCCAAACGACCTCTCTGCATTCTGGATGCCGTTCACTGCGAACCGTCAGTTCAAGCAAGCTCCGCGTATGCTCGTTGCTTCCAAGGACATGCACTATACCACCAGCGATGGTCGTAAGGTCATGGACGGCACCGCTGGCCTTTGGTGCGTGAATGCGGGCCACTGCCGCCCGAAGATCACAGAGGCAATTCGCGAGCAGGCGGGTGAACTTGACTACGCGCCGGCCTTCCAGATGGGCCATCCAATCGTCTTCGAACTGGCCAATCGGTTGGTCGATATTGCTCCCGCCGGAATGGACCACGTCTTCTTCACCAATTCTGGTTCGGAATCGGTTGAAACGGCTCTCAAGATCGCACTGGCTTATCACCGTGCACGCGGCGATGGTTCGCGTACCCGTTTGATCGGCCGCGAGCGCGGTTATCATGGCGTCAATTTCGGCGGTATTTCCGTTGGTGGCATCGTAACCAACCGCAAGATGTTCGGAACTTTGCTTGGCGGGGTAGACCACCTCCCGCACACCCATCTTCCCGCGAAGAACGCTTTCACCAAGGGTGAGCCGGAATATGGTGCGGAGCTTGCCGATGAGTTGGAGCGTATCGTAACACTGCACGATGCTTCGACAATTGCTGCAGTCATCGTCGAGCCGGTCGCGGGTTCTACCGGCGTATTGATCCCGCCGAAGGGGTATCTCCAGAAGCTGCGAGACATCTGCACCAAGCACGGCATTCTGTTGATTTTCGACGAAGTTATTACCGGCTTCGGGCGTCTCGGAACGCCGTTCGCAGCGGACTATTTCGGCGTCGTGCCGGATCTCATCACTACGGCGAAGGGCATCACCAACGGCGTTATTCCGATGGGGGCTGTATTTGCGAAAAAGGAAATCCACGACGCTTTCATGAATGGCCCGGAACACATGATCGAGCTGTTCCACGGCTATACCTATTCCGGCAACCCGATTGCCTGCGCGGCTGCGCTCGGCACGCTGGATACCTATAAGGAAGAGGGTTTGCTTACGCGTGGGGCAGAACTCGCACCGCATTGGGAAGAAGCGCTGCATTCGCTTAAGGGCGAGCCGCACGTTATCGATATTCGCAACATCGGCCTTGTCGGCGCAATCGAACTTGAGCCGATTGCCGGGCAACCGACCAAGCGCGCATTCTCGGCATTCATCAAGGCGTTCGAGCGTGGTGCGTTGATCCGCACAACGGGCGACATTATCGCGCTTTCGCCACCACTGATTATCACCAAGGGCCAGATCGATGAGCTCATCGACCACGTCCGTGAAGTGCTGAGGATGATCGACTGATGATTGCGCGCGAAGTCGCTGAACCCACCGTTTTGATTGACGATGCGCGCGTGAAGGTCACGCGCTGGGACTTTGCTCCCGGCGCGGAAACCGGCTGGCACCGGCACGGTATGGACTATGTGATCACTACAATCACGCCGTGCTCCATGCTGCTAGAAGAGCCAGGTGGCGGTACGCGCAGTGTTGAGTTGGAAGCCGGTATCTCTTACCGGCGCGACGAGGGCGTGGAGCACAATGTCATCAATGGCGGCTCCGCTCCCATGGCTTTTGTTGAAGTTGAATTGAAGTGAGGTTTTGAAAGTGGCGGCTCCCGGCGAGAACCTGAAGATCAATGCAGATCGTTTGTGGGATTCCATTCACGAGATGGCAAAGATTGGTCCGGGCGTCGCCGGGGGCAGCAACCGCCAGACGCTGACGGACGAAGATGCCGAGGGCAGGCGGCTTTTCCAGAAATGGTGCGAGGAAGCCGGGCTCACGATGGGCGTGGACGAGATGGGTACGATGTTTGCCCGTCGCGAAGGAACGGACCCTAGTGCATTGCCCGTTTATGTCGGATCGCATCTCGATACACAGCCGACCGGCGGTCGATATGATGGCGTTCTCGGTGTGCTTGGTGGGCTTGAAGTCATTCGGTCGATGAACGACCTCGGTATCAAGACTAAACATCCGGTCGTCGCGACAAACTGGACGAATGAGGAAGGCGCGCGCTTTGCTCCCGCAATGCTGGCTTCCGGGGTGTTTGCGGGCGTTCATGAACAGGATTGGGCGTATAATCGCGTTGATGCCAAGGGCAAGAAGTTCGGCGAAGAGCTTGAGCGCATCGGGTGGAAAGGCGATGAAAAAGTCGGCGCTCGCAAGATACATGCATTCTTTGAACTGCATATCGAGCAGGGTCCGATCCTTGAGGATGAGGGTATTGACATTGGCGTGGTAACGCACGGTCAGGGCCTGAAATGGCTCCAGGTCACGATCACCGGCAAGGAAGCACACACCGGCTCGACACCTATGCCGAAGCGCCGCAATGCGGGACTAGGCATGGCTCGTGTCACGGAACTCGTGCACGAAGTCGCGATGGACTATCAGCCTGATGCTGTCGGCGCGATCGGCCATATGGAGGTCTATCCAAATTCGCGCAACATCATTGCGGGCCGCACCGTTTTTACAATCGATATTCGCTCGCCCGACAAGCGCGTGCTGGACGAAATGGATGCGCGTATTCGTGAGGGTATCGCCACCATCTGCGACGCACTTGATGTGAAATTCGAGATTGAGCAGGTCGGCCATTTCGATCCGGTCACATTCGACAAGGGATGCGTGACGGCCATTCGGAACGCTGCCAAGCGTTTGGGCTATTCGCATCGGGATATTGTTTCAGGAGCGGGCCATGATGCCTGCTGGATCAATCGTGTTGCGCCCACCGCGATGGTGATGTGCCCGTGCGTGGATGGTTTGTCACACAATGAGGCAGAGGAAATAACCAAGGAATGGGCAGGCGCAGGCTGCGACGTGCTTTTCCATGCCGTGCTGGAAACAGCGGAGATCGTGGAGTGAGCTTCCCAATCTCCAACTTTATAATCGATGCACGACGGACCACTTAGATGGACGTCGAAGAGCTACTCCAGGGCGTTGTCCGCTTCTCGAACTTCATGACGTCGAGACTGCTGGTTGCCGGGGTGGTGTTTTACGTGTTTGCCGGTTTCGTACCCATCGGTAACGCGACGGAAGGCTTTCTTCCCTCGATGGATTTGCTGAATGGCGTGGTGCAGAACTACCAGAATATTTTCGACACGCTTGGTGTATCGGACGTAGCGATTTTCCTCATCTTGTTCATTTTCGTTACGACAATTCACATCACCTACGTTTTGTTCGAAGCCATCGGCTACTATTTGCCGCCGACGATCATTCCCGCATCTGGATGGGCGGCAATCGACGACATCACGCATAAAGCTTTTGAAACGCTGCGGGTTGCGCGCGGCGAGGAACACACCGAGGAAGAGAACCAGCGTCTTTACGAGTTCTCGAAAAAGCTGCGCAGCATCGAGATCGAAAGCGACGAATACACCAAGGAAAAAGTGCAGGGCACGCTGTCGGCCTTCCGTATTTCCAAAACCTTCGTGGTGCTGTCGCTCGCGGTCTGGCTCTACGCGGAAATATCCGGCAGCTATTCGGGCAATCCCCATTATCTGCTGATTGTTTTCGTGGTGGCGCTGATCGTCACCTGCATCTCGGCGCTTTCCATCTTCCGTATGAACTATGTACGGATTAGCCGATTGCGGGCGAACATCATTGCCGAATTGCTGGAATTTTCGCGCATTTGGGTTGATGAAGAACATCAACGCCAGATCGCCGCCGATTGCGTTCCAAAAAACACGATGAAGCCCGCGACAATGGCGGTCGCCGTGCCAATTTTCGGAACGCTTGACGCGTTGGTGAAGGATTTGCGCAACTGGCGCTCAAGGCGAGCTTAGGGAGTAAGGCGATGTCAAAGGTCATCAAGAACGGGACGGTCGTTACCGCCGACCGCACATTCAAAGCTGACGTTTTGATCAGGCATGGCAAGATAGAAGCAATAGGGCCAGACCTGCATGCCGACCATGAATTTGATGCGACCGGCTGCTACATAATGCCCGGCGGCATCGACCCGCACACGCATCTCGAAATGCCGTTCATGGGTACTTACTCTGCGGACGATTTTGAAAGCGGTACGCGCGCAGCGCTTTCTGGTGGCACGACGATGGTGGTGGATTTCTGCTTGCCGTCGCCCAACCAGTCGCTGCTCGAAGCGCTCACCATGTGGGACAACAAAACCAGCAAGGCCGCGTGCGATTTCTCTTTCCACATGGCGATTACCTGGTGGGGCGAACAGGTTTTCAACGAAATGAAGACGGTCGTGGATAAAGGCATCAACACCTTCAAGCATTTCATGGCCTATAAGGGCGCGCTGATGGTCAACGATGACGAGATGTATGCCTCGTTCCAGCGTTGTGCAGAGCTTGGCGCGCTGCCGCTCGTTCACGCCGAGAACGGCGATGTCGTTGCCGCGCTCAGCCAGAAACTGCTCGCGGAAGGCAATAATGGGCCGGAAGGTCACGCCTATTCACGACCGCCGGAGGTTGAGGGTGAGGCAACCAACCGAGCCATCATGATCGCCGACATGGCGGGCGTGCCTCTTTATGTTGTTCACACCTCTTGCGAGCAGGCGCATGAAGCAATTCGTCGCGCGCGCCAGAAGGGCATGCGTGTCTATGGCGAGCCTTTGATCCAGCACCTCGTGCTCGATGAAACCGAGTATTTCAACAAGGATTGGAACCATTCGGCGCGCCGCGTGATGAGCCCGCCCTTTCGAAATAAACTGCATCAGGATTCACTCTGGGCCGGACTTCAGGCGGGTTCTTTGCAAGTCGTGGCGACGGATCACTGCGCGTTCACGACCAAGCAGAAGCAGTTCGGCGTTGGCGATTTCACGAAAATCCCGAATGGCACCGGCGGGCTGGAAGACCGTCTCCCCGTGCTCTGGACAAAGGGCGTCAACACTGGTCGCCTGACCATGAACGAGTTTGTGGCAGTTACATCCACAAACATTGCGAAGATCATGAATATGTATCCGAAGAAGGGCGCGATCGTTGAGGGCGCGGATGCGGACGTCATCGTTTGGGATCCGAAGAAAAAGAAAACCATCTCTGCCAAGAACCAGCAATCGGTGATCGATTACAACGTGTTCGAGGGCGTGGAGGTGACGGGCCTGCCACGCTTCGTCTTCACGCGCGGCGAACTGGCGGTCAATGACGGTAAGGTTGACGCTCATCCGGGGCATGGCGAATTCGTCGCGCGTGAGCCAAATGGTGCGGTCAATCGTGCACTTTCAAAATGGAAAGAAGTGGTTGCCCCACGCAAGGTGGAGCGAACAGGGATTCCGGCGACGGGCGTGTAATCATCCAAATAGGGGAGGGCTGCGGCAAGGTGGTCCCTTGCCGCGACGCAGTTGTCAGGCAAACCTGACTCGGGAACATAAAAACAAAATAGCCAGGATTGAAGTTTGAATCCGACCGAGCAATACAAACAGGCCGATGTTGAAAATGCGGTCATTGCCGCATCTGGCCTTGGCCTCACATTCCAAACCAATGATGGGCCGGTGCAGGCGCTGTCAAATGTCGATCTTACCATCGGCAAGGGCGAGTTCGTATCGTTTATCGGTCCATCAGGCTGCGGAAAGACGACATTCCTGCGGGCTATAGCGGACCTTGAGAAGCCGACCGCCGGAACGTTGACTGTCAATGGCATGACGCCGGAGCAGGCTCGCGAAGCCCGTGCCTATGGTTATGTATTTCAAGCGGCGGCGCTTCTTCCTTGGCGAACGATTGAACGTAATGTCGGACTGCCGCTCGAAATCATGGGCGTGCCGAAGGCCGATCAACAGGCGCGTATCAAGCGCACCCTCGACATGGTGAACCTCACCGGCTTCGAGAAGAAGTATCCGTGGCAGTTGTCGGGTGGCATGCAGCAGCGCGCATCGATTGCGCGTGCTCTGGCGTTCGATGCCGATTTGCTTTTGATGGATGAGCCGTTCGGTGCGCTGGACGAAATCGTACGCGATCACCTCAACGAACAACTGCTTGAGCTTTGGGGGCGAACGAACAAGACGATCTGCTTCGTAACGCACTCAATTCCTGAGGCAGTCTATCTCTCGACGCGTATCGTGGTGATGTCACCCCGACCGGGCCGAGTGACGGATGTGATTAAGTCAACGCTGCCACGCGAGCGTCCGTTGGATATCCGCGAAACACCGGAATTTCTCTCCATTGCCGCCCGTGTCCGTGACGGCTTGAGGGCAGGGCACAGCTATGATGATTGAGCGCGGCGTGATGCTACCCCCACCCCTTACCCCTCCCCTCAAGGGGGAGGGGGATCCGATACGCGGCGTTTCATTCCCCCTCCCCCTTGAGGGGAGGGGTAAGGGGTGGGGGTGATGCCGAGCCAAATTGATCCAGTCGCCGCAAATCTTGCTCGCCGCTTGCGACGCCAAATGACCGATGGTGAAAAACGGTTGTGGTTAGAACTTCGGCAATTCAAGCGGTGGTTTGGAATTCACGTGCGCAGGCAGGTGCCGATTGGCGCGTATATCGCGGACTTTGCGGTTCATCAGCAAAGGTTGGTAATAGAGGTCGACGGAGAGCACCACCAATTGCCTGATCGGCAGATACGTGACTCAGTCCGAGATGGCTGGCTGAAAGCGCGCGGCTATAAAGTGGTGAGATTTCAAACCGGCGAACTCGAAACTTCTTTCGACGGCTGTATTGAAGAGATCATGCGAGAACTTGGCTTGGTCGCAGTTTCGCACGGGCAGGAAATGGCCATCCATGAATAGCGTAACCGAAAAAATCATCCCGGTGACGACCATCCTCATTGCTATCGTCATTGGCTGGTATGCGCTCGCGATGGTTATGAACGCACCATTTCAGCGAGATATGGACCGACGCGGCAACATCACACAGTCTAATGTCGAGTTTCTGGAAAGCACGCTCTCACAGGCGAAGCCGATTGTTCCTGCGCCGCATCAGGTCGTGCAGAATGTGTACGAGAACACGCTTCTGCGGAAGATCACAAGCAATCGCAGTTTGGTCTATCACGCTGGTGTCACGCTTTCGTCGACGCTTCTCGGCTTCACCTTCGGCACCATTCTAGGCATCCTGATCGCGGTCGGCATCGTCCATGTTGCGGCTCTCGATCGCAGTCTCATGCCTTGGATCATCGCGTCCCAAACCATTCCTATTCTCGCCATTGCGCCGATGATTATCGTGGTGCTTGCGGCGGTAAACATTACTGGCTTGCTGCCGAAGGCGCTCATATCGACCTATCTGTCGTTCTTTCCCGTGGCGGTCGGGATGGTGAAAGGATTGCGCTCGCCAGAACTCATGCATCTCGACCTGATGCACACATATAACGCCAGCCCGTCGCAGGTATTCTGGAAACTGCGTGTTCCGGCGTCCGTGCCGTTTCTGTTTGCCTCGATGAAAGTAGCGATTGCAGCCAGCCTCGTCGGCGCGATTGTCGGCGAATTGCCCACAGGCGCTGTTGCTGGCATTGGCGCGAAGCTGCTGAACGCTTCGTATTTCTCGAATACAATCGACATGTGGGCGGCGCTTGTCGCTGGCTCCGTCGTCGCGATGCTGCTTGTCGGACTGGTCGGGATCGTTTCACGGCTGGTCGAACGCCGTATGGGGGCGCGACCGGCATGACGCTTTCAGCACGTTCATGGCAGGCTTGGATAGTTTTGCTGCTGACAATCGTCGCGGCGCTAACCTTGCCTTTTACTGCCGATTCAACCGGTTTTTCTTTCGCCACCACCGCACTCACGCTTATCCTACTCATCGCGGCAGTCATTATCGACGGGCTGCGCATGGAAAGCGCTTTTAAAGCCGCCTTGCTGTTCGTGGCCGCGCATGGCGCGGCATGGTTGCTCATAAGCGGAATTGCAGGGCAGGAGGGCACGGCGACGCGATCCTTCTATCTCGCGATCGCCGCCTCGTGGCTGGTCGCGTGGCGCTGCGTCACCTTGCTGTCCAGCCTTCGTTTCCAGAACAGGACAGCAGACGCTGCGCTTCGCATCCTCATTCCTGCAATATTCGGCGCATGGATACTCATCATATGGGAAGCTGTGGTCCGCGGCGCGGGCATCCCGTTCATCCTGTTGCCGCCGCCTGCGGCCATCGGTCAGCGCATCATGAATTCGCTGCCGGTGCTTGGTGCCGACGTTCGCCAGACCATTCTGAAATCGGTGCTTGCTGGCTACATTATCGGCTGTGCGGCGGGTTTCGCGACGGCAATCCTTGCGGACCGCGTTCCATTTCTGCGCAAGGGTTTGCTCCCCATCGGCAATATGGTTTCAGCACTGCCGATTATTGGCGTCGCGCCGATCATGGTCATGTGGTTCGGGTTCGACTGGCCCTCAAAAGCGGCCGTTGTCGTCATCATGACGTTTTTTCCAATGCTGGTGAACACGGTCGCGGGACTCTCCGCCTCCAGCCATATGGAGCGTGATCTGATGCGTACCTATGCATCCGGCTATTGGCAGACGCTGTGGAAACTGCGCCTGCCTGCTGCTGCGCCGTTCATCTTCAATGCGCTCAAGATCAACTCCACGCTGGCGCTTATCGGGGCCATTGTGGCAGAATTTTTCGGCACGCCGGTGGTCGGAATGGGCTTCCGAATTTCCACCGAAGTTGGGCGCATGAATATCGATATGGTTTGGGCCGAAATCGCTGTTGCAGCGGTCGTAGGTTCGGTCTTCTATGGCGTGATAGCCCTCATCGAGAGGGCAACCACGTTCTGGCATCCGTCTGTCCGCGGGGGATAGGCGGGATATTAACGCACTGAATCAAAACCAGAGGGTCAATAACATGAAAAAACTGACATTTTCCCTGTTCGCGACGGCGATGGCGCTGGGTGCTTTTCAGGCCCACGCCGCTGATCCTGTGACGCTCCAACTCAAGTGGGTCACGCAGAGCCAGTTTGCCGGCTACTACGTCGCGAAGGACAAGGGCTTCTATGAGGAGGAAGGTCTGGACGTCACGATCAAGCCGGGTGGCCCTGACATCGCGCCCGAGCAGGTCATTGCCGGTGGCGGCGCGGATGTGATCGTTGATTGGATGGGTGGCGCGCTCGCGGCCCGCGACAAGGGCGTCGGTCTGGTGAATATCGCTCAGCCGTTCAAAAAGGCGGGCATGGAATTGGTCTGCCCCAAGGACGGTCCAATCAAGACGGAAGCTGATTTTAAGGGCCATACGCTCGGCGTCTGGTTCTTCGGCAACGAATATCCGTTCTATGCGTGGATGAATAAGCTCGGCTATTCGACCGAGGGCGGTGCAGACGGCGTCACGGTGCTCAAGCAATCATTCGACGTGCAGCCGCTGATTTAGAAGCAAGCGGATTGCATCTCGGTGATGACTTACAACGAGTACTGGCAGTTGATCGACGCCGGTTACAAGCCGGAGGACCTCACCGTATTTAACTACACGGCCATGGGTAACGACCTGCTCGAAGACGGCCTTTATGCAATGGAAGACAAGCTCAAAGATCCGGCATTTGAGGACAAGATGGTCCGCTTTGTCCGTGCTTCCATGAAGGGCTGGAAGTATGCCACGGAAAACCCGGACGAGGCCGCTGACATTGTCGTTGAAAATGGTGGTCAGGACGAGAACCACCAAAAGCGCATGATGGGTGAGGTCGCCAAGCTCATCGACAACGCTGACGGCAAGCTGATCGAAGCCGCTTATGACCGCACGGCGAAAGCGCTGTTGGATCAGAAGATCATCACCAAGGAACCGTCCGGCGCTTGGACCAGCGCAATCACCGACAAGGCGATCAAATAAGCTGCTGGCAAGCTTTTCACATGAAGGGGCGGGCGACCGCCCCTTTTGTTTTTACCGCTTCTCGCGAATATCCGTCAGGGTGCGGGCAGGCGTAATCGCTTCCGGGTCTAGCCGTACTTCGATGATTGCTGGCTTTCCGCTGGCTCGTGCGCGCTCGAAAGCGGGTGCGAAGTCGGCGGTTTTTTCCACCACTTCGCCATGCCCCCCATAGGCGCGAGCAAGCGCCGCAAAATCCGGGTTGCGAATGTCGGTGCCGGAAACACGACCGGGATATTCACGCTCCTGATGCATGCGGATCGTGCCGTAAATTCCGTTATTCACGACTATCGTAATTATCGACAGATTGTATTGCACCGCGGTTGCAAATTCCTGTCCATGCATCATGTAGCAGCCGTCGCCCGCAAAGCAGACTACTGTGCGGTCTGGGTATAGCGCCTTTGCGCCGACCGCTGCGGGTAAACCATAACCCATCGAGCCGGAAGTCGGCGCGGCCTGTGTTCCGTATCGGCGGAAGCGATGGAAGCGATGCACCCAAGTTGCGTAGTTGCCTGCGCCGTTAGTGAAGATCGTATCGTCCGGCAGCACAGTTTCGAGATAGGTCATGATCGGACCCATATGCACTGCGCCCGGTCCGCTTTCCGGTGGTGTGGACCAGTCCAGATAGGCTTTATGCATGGCTTCCGTGCGGCCTTCCCACGCCGGGGGGGCTTTCGGAAGAACCTCGGCAAAGGCACGAACGAATGCTAACGGCGTCGCATTTATCGCAAGGCTTGGTCGATAGACGCGGCCAAGTTCATTGGCATCGGCATGAACATGCACAAGCTTCTGGTCGGGGTAGGGGCTTTTCAGGAGCGTGTAGTCGGAAGAGGGCATTTCGCCAAAGCGCCCGCCGATCAGCAGCACGAGATCTGCCTCTTTGATCGCTGCTGCGAGTTTTGGATTGGGTCCGATACCTACATCACCCGCATAGCATGGGTGCAGATTGTCAAACAGCATCTGCCGCCGGAAGGAGCATCCAACGGGCAAGGCCCAGGCTTCCGCAGCTTTTTCAATGTCGGACTTTGCCTTGTCTGACCACCGCGTGCCGCCCAGAATGGCGAACGGCTTCTTTGCGTTTGCAAGCATGTCGGCAAGCTGGCGCATTTCGGCTTCGCCCGGCGAGGTTTCGACCGGAGTCGCAGGCAGCGCTTTTGGAGCTTCAACTTCGGTGGTGAGCATGTCTTCCGGTAGTGCGATAACCATCGGACCGGGGCGCCCGGACGTCGCCACCGCAAAGGCGCGTGTCACCAGTTCAGGCACGCGTGCCGCATCGTCAATCTCGACCACCCATTTGGCGATATCGCCGAAAAAGCGCTTGTAGTTAACCTCCTGAAACGCTTCGCGTTCGCGAATACCCGTCGCGATCTGGCCGATAAACAGGATCATCGGGATCGAGTCCTGCATAGCGATGTGGATACCCGCCGAGGCGTTCGTCGCGCCGGGGCCACGCGTGACAAAGCAGATGCCTGGCTTCCCCGTCAGCCGCCCTTCGCAGTCGGCCATCATCGCGGCGCCGCCTTCCTGACGGCACACGATCGT
Organism: Mesorhizobium sp.; assembly: GCA_049840935.1. Lineage (GTDB taxonomy): Bacteria > Pseudomonadota > Alphaproteobacteria > Rhizobiales > Rhizobiaceae > Mesorhizobium_G. Next base: position 82,661 of record JASGJA010000017.1, on the reverse strand, counting down.
CTTGATCGGAGAGTTGTACAGCGCATCCAGAACTGCCAGATAGCTCTCGCCCGGAACGCAGAAAATGCGTTCAACACCATTTGCTTCAAGGGCCTCGACGATTAATTGCCCGCCAGTGCGCATCATTTCAATGTTTCCAGTTCCGCGAGAATTTCCGCCGTGTGTTCGCCAAGCCGAGGGGATGGGCGCTCATAGGTGATTGGTGTTTCTGAGAGGACGATTGGTGTGCGGACGGACGGCAGTTCGTTGCCATCCTTATCATTCAGGTCAAGTCGCATGCCGCGCGCAATCGCCTGCGGGTCAGCGAATGCCTGACCGATGTCGTTTATCGGGCTGGCCGGAACATGTTCTTTTTCGAGCGCTGTCAGCAGCGCTTCGCGGTCGAACGCTGCCAACGCGGAAAGCATCCGCTCGCGCAGCGCATCACGATTGGCTACCCGCGCCGCGTTTGTCGCAAAGTCGGGATGCGTCGCACAATCATCCAATCCCACCACGCCACAGAACTTTCGGAACTGGCTGTCATTGCCTACAGCCAGAATGAAATGCCCATCGCGAACCGGTAAAACCTCATATGGAGCGATGTTTGGGTGCGCGTTGCCCATTTGAACGGGCGGCTTGCCGGAAACGAGATAGTTCAGGTTCTGGTTTGCCAACACGCCCATCTGCGTGTCCAGCAGAGCCATATCGATATGCTGGCCGTGTCCTGTGGCATCCGCGTGCCGCAACGCCGCCTGAATCGCGATAACCGAATAAAGGCCGGTAAAAATATCCGTTACCGCAACACCGACTTTTTGTGGTTCCCCGCCCGCCGGACCGGTGATCGACATCAATCCCGACATGCCCTGCACGATAAAGTCATAGCCCGCACGTGCTGCGTAAGGTCCGTCTTGGCCAAAGCCCGTTATCGAACAATAAACCAGCCGTGGGTTTTCAGCCTTCAAAGTCTCATAGTCGAGGCCGTATTTCTTCAGCCCACCGCGCTTGAAATTTTCGATCAGCACGTCTGCATTTCGCGCAAGCTTGCGCACGATTTCTGCGCCTTCGGTCGTGGAAAAATCCACCGCGATTGAGCGCTTTCCGCGATTGCAGGAGTGATAATAGGCCGCCGAAAGGTTTTCTCCATCATGCCCTTGAACGAAGGGCGGACCCCATTTGCGTGTATCATCACCGCCGTCAGGATTTTCCACCTTTATGACATCCGCGCCAAGGTCAGCCAGCAATTGACCGGCCCAGGGACCAGCCAGAATGCGAGCGAGTTCGATAACGCGAATGCCATGAAGCGGAGGTTTAGCCATTCGTGACCCTTGTGTTTAAACGCAGGGAATACAGGTGGCGTTGGATTATGTCACCCGTTGACCGGTGGTCCAGAGTGCAGAATGGAGTTGGCCCATTCCACAAAATCGGCCATCACTTCGTCGCGATTAATGTCGTTGAGAGATTTGTGGCGGGTTTGCGGATAAATCTTTGAAATCAGATTCGAAAACTTCATTGCATCGAAGCGTTTCGCAATCGCCGCGACCGCTTTGCCACCGTCGGTTCCGGGGTCTTTTTCGCCGCCAATGAAAAGAAGAGGCAGATCGCGGTCAACCTGTATGTAATTTTTGTCCTTGGCGTCCGAGAAGATGAAGCCAAACAGGTCGCGCCAGAGCGATACCGATGCATCCCATCCACAAAAAGGATCAGCGATATATTTGTCGACTTCGGCAGGGTCACGCGAAAGCCAGTCGAAGGGCGTTCGCGCGTTCGGCACCGCTTTTCCCCACGCTTGAAAGGTTAGCCGGGGCAGCATCCGGGACGGTGTGTCAGAACCGAGACGCATACGCTCCCAAGAAAGCACGATCTGCGCGAGACGGCCCATTGCGCCGCCCGAAACATTAGCATTGAAGATCGCTGCGCCTTTCAGATGCGAGGAATGTTTCTGAATGTAGTTCAGTGCAATTATGCCGCCCATTGAATGCCCGAATAGCAATAGTGGCAGAGTAGGATGCTCGCGCTTGATAAGGTCGTGCATGGCCGAAATGTCGGCCAGCACTTTTTTGCGTCCATCCTTCCACGCGAAGACACCAAGTGGCGCATCCGGCGCGGTTGTAGAGCCATGACCGCGATGGTCATGCGCATAGGTGTGATAGCCGCAGCGAGCCAGAAAATCAGCAAAGCGCGCATAGCGCTCTGCGTGTTCGGCAAGCCCATGATTGATGTGCACTATTCCGCGCGGCCTGCCTTCGGCCTTCCGCACATAATAATTCAGCATGGCCCCGGTGGGCGATTGAAGCACGTGCTGCTCACTGAACCGCATAAAGGTCTCCGAACCGGCGGCGACTGTTGGCGGAAGGTGGCTGGTGCGTCAAGGGGATGTGCGAACCGCGACTAAGCTCAATCTGGAAAATGCTCGACATGTGTCTCGGCGGTTCGCCCGACGTAGAGCGCTCTTCGGCCTGAAAACGAAACCAAATATCCGGCGCAGCCAGCGCGGGCCGCCTTCTCGCAGAAGCCGAGATAGGTGTAGCCGGGAACAAGTTGCTGCGCCTCGCGGATTGCAGCCTGCATCGCAGCCGCGTTGAAGCTCGCGCTGATCGGCGTTTGTATTTCGTGGGCAGCGAGTTCGATGCTTTCGCCATTCGCCAGATAGTAGGTTGCGCGTGATTGCCGGAAATCGACGAAATAGCCTTCAAATCCCGCTTCCATTAACGCGCCGATGATTTGCGGAAATGTCATGCTGCCGGTCTCCGCCGCCTTGAGGCAGGTGCGCGCAATCATCTCGTTCTGTTTGTCCATCATACTCTTCCTAATTCGTTGGCAGGGTAGTGATCTGACTGCGCTGTACGATGCGCACGAGCAGATCCTTTAGGTGTTGGCGATCTTCTGGCGCGAGGTGTTCAAAGAATTCTGCGTCATTCTGGTCTGCTAGGGTGGCCAGTTCGGGCACAAGCCGCGCGCCAGCGTCGGTGAGCACCAGAGTTTGCGCGCGTCCATCCTGTGGATTTTCTGCGCGGGCGATCATCGATTTTGCGATCAGCCGGTCCGCGAGCTTCGTTATCGCCCCGCGGGTCATGCCCATTTCTTCCGCAAGCTGACTCGGCGCGGTCGGCTGTCTTTTGTACAGCGTCCGCATCAAGGACCACTCAGCGACGGTAACGCCGGTTAGAGCCACCTTCTCTGCAAAAGAATGCGAAACTTGGTTCGAGACCATTCTCAGCCAAAATCCGAGGTGGTCCGCGAGATTTGAAACGGTTGGCATGCAAACGCCTTTTGATTGACTAGGAAACTATAATAATAGATCATTTCCTAGTCAATTAAAATAAAGCCGTGATTTGGTTGGCGTCTAAGAATGATGGATTGCCGTTTTGCGCGTCCTCGCCTACATAGCGCGCAATTCTCCAGTCATTGAAAACAGGACAGGCAAAGCGTGGCCCGCCAATTTATCTACCATATGTCCGGCCTGACCAAGGCCTACGGCACCAAGAAGGTGCTGGATAATGTTCATCTTTCTTTCTATCCCGACGCCAAGATCGGTATTCTCGGACCAAACGGTGCCGGTAAGTCCACGATCCTGCGCATCATGGCGGGGCTGGATAAGGAATATTCCGGTGAGGCGTGGCTCGCTGAAGGCGCGACCGTTGGCTATTTGGCGCAGGAGCCGCACCTCGACCCGAACAAGACGGTATTCGAAAACGTTATGGAAGGCGTTGCGAAAAAGACCGCCATCATCGAGCGCTACAATGAGCTGATGATGAATTATTCCGACGAGACGGCGGACGAGTTGGCAAAGCTTCAGGACGAAATGGACCGCCTGAACCTGTGGGATCTGGAACAGCAGATCGAGATGGCGATGGATGCGCTGGCTTGCCCGCCAAAAGATGCAGACGTAACCAAGCTTTCAGGCGGTGAGCGCCGCCGCGTTGCGTTGTGTCGCCTGCTGCTTGAACAGCCCGACCTGCTGCTGCTGGACGAACCAACCAACCATTTGGATGCCGAAACCACAGCCTGGCTGGAAAAACACCTGCGCGCATATCCGGGCTCCGTGCTGATCATCACCCACGACCGCTACTTCCTCGACAATGTGACTGGCTGGATTCTCGAACTCGACCGTGGTCGCAGTATTCCCTATGAGGGCAATTACACGGCCTATCTGGAAGCCAAGGCAAAGCGCCTCAAGCAGGAAGGCCGTGAGGACGATGCTCGCCAGAAGGCAATTACCCGCGAGCGTGAGTGGATTGCTTCCAGCCCGAAAGCGCGTCAGACCAAATCCAAGGCGCGCATCAAGGCGTTTGAGGAATTGCTGGAACAGGCGGACAGCCGCAGGCCAACCGATACACAGATCGTCATTCCACACGGCGAGCGCCTCGGGAATGTGGTTATCGAAGTTGAAGGCATCTCCAAGGGTTATGGCGACCGACTGCTGATAGACGATCTTTCTTTCAAGCTTCCACCCGGCGGCATTGTTGGCGTCATTGGTCCGAACGGCGCTGGTAAAACCACGCTCTTCCGGATGATTACCGAGCAAGAAAATCCGGATCAGGGTTCCATTCGTATCGGTGAAACCGTCAAACTCGGATATGTCGATCAGAGCCGCGATGCGCTCGATCCTAGCAAGACTGTCTGGGAAGAAATCTCCGGGGGGGCGGAGGTCGTCAAGCTCGGCAAGTTTGAAGCGAACACGCGCGCCTATTGCTCGTCGTTCAATTTCCGTGGTGGCGATCAGCAGCAGAAGGTGGGCAATCTCTCTGGTGGTCAGCGCAACCGCGTCCACTTGGCCAAGATGCTGCGCACCGGCGGCAACGTTTTGCTGCTCGACGAACCGACCAACGATCTGGACACGGAAACGCTGGCCGCGCTTGAAGATGCGTTGGAAAACTTCGGCGGCTGCGCGGTTATCATCAGCCACGATCGTATGTTCCTTGACCGTCTGGCCACGCACATCCTTGCCTTTGAAGGCGACAGCCATGTTGAGTGGTTTGAGGGCAACTTTGAGGATTACGAGCAGGACAAGATCCGCCGCCTCGGTCCGGAAGCGGTCAATCCGCACCGCATGACCTATAAGCGCCTGACGCGCTGATCTTATCCACCGTGCCGGTTCGGTATCGGCGCGGTGGGCTTTCTTCCGCCGTTGTTCTGGCGTAAATGGCGCGGGCAATTGCGGAGTTGCGCGGTCGCTGGCGGCCGTGCATTTGAAAGAAGATTTGCATGAATTGCGTCATCATTAGCGGCATCGGGGTAGAAATTCCCGAAGCGGTCGTCACCAATGACGAACTCGTTGCCAGCTTTAATACATGGGTCGATCAGGAAAATGCGAGACGCGAAGTCACCGGTGAGGAACCGTTGGCAAAGTCGTCGTCGGCATTCATCGAGCACGCATCCGGTATTCGTACCCGGCACATGATCGACCGCGAGGGGGTGCTTGATCCCAATCGCATGGCCCCGCGCATTGCGGCCCGCGCTGATGATGAGCTTTCCTTGGAAGCTGAGTTCGGCCTCGCCGCCGCGCGCCGCGCTATCGAACATGCGGGTTGCAAACCGCAAGACATCGATCTGGTGATCTGCTCTTCGTCGCATCATCAACGACCTTATCCGGCAATCGCTATCGAAATTCAGAATGCGCTTGGCACATCAGGCGCAGGCTTTGACATGGGGCTGGGTTGTTCATCGGCGGCGGCGGCTCTGCACGTTGCGTGCAACATGATCCGCTCCGGCGGGCAGAAGCGCATTCTCATCGTCGTGCCGGAAATCGTTACCTCTCCGCTCGATTTCCGCGACCGGCAAACTCACTTCATTTTTGGTGATGCCTCTGTGGCGATGGTGGTTGAGCCGCGCAACGGTCGCCGTTCTGGCCGCTTCGAGGTGGTGGACACGCGCACCTGGACGCAGCTTTCGTCCAACATTCGCAATAATCTCGGCTTTCTGACGCGTTCTGAACAGGACGACCCTTACCAGATCAACCTGCAAGGCAATCTTATCAAGCAGGTTGGGAACAAGGTGTTCAAAGAAGTCACGGTTGCGGGGCATAAGTTCATTGTCGATTTCCTCGCGCACCACGATCTCACACCGAACGACATGCGCCGCTTCTGGCTGCATCAGGCGAACGCCCGAATGAACTCCATGATCCTGAAACTCGCATTCGGCGAAGAAGTCGGTCACGACCGCGCTCCGATGGTTCTGGACCGATATGGCAACACCGCTGGTGCTGGCGCGGTCGTTGCGCTCAAGGAAAATCACGAAGACATGCAGACTGGCGACTATGGATTGCTCTGCGCGTTCGGCGCGGGCTATTCCATCGGTGGCGCTTTGCTCAGGATGATGTGATGAACCAACTGGCTTCGGAACTGGAGCAAGGTGTTGTTGCGCAGCAGAAATTGATCGCGCGCGTCGAAGGCGTTTTCGCCGCTCCGTTCGACCATTTCGAAACGCGGGCTGTCGATGCGCTCGAGCTCGGCTTTGACGGTATCGTTGATGATTTCCACGCGGGCATCACGCGCAAGTCGGGTGGGCGCGAGCCTTGGTATCCGCGCGGCACGGAAATGCGCAATGAGCGCCAACTGACCATCGTTTCGCCGGACGAAATAGCATTTATCGCGCAGCGCATGAACCTCCCCGAAATCAAGCCGGAATGGATCGGCGCGAACCTGCTGGTTTCTGGCCTTCCGCGCTTGTCGTTCCTGCCTGCGGGTACTTTGTTGTTCTTCCGCAATGGTGTCACGCTGAAGGTAGATGCGATGAACCATCCTTGCCGTCTGGCGGGCCGCGCAGTTGCTGAAAACGCGAAGATGCCGGATCATCAGGCGGGTGCGTTGGAATTCGCCCGCGAGGGGCGCCGCCTGCGTGGTCTTACTGCTTGGGTTGAAAAGCCGGGCAGCATCGTTGCGGGTGAGGAAATCACTGTTCGCGTTCCCGAACAGTGGATTTATCGCGCTTAGCTATCCTCGTCGTCAGGGTCAAGCAGTCGCGTTGCGCGCCAGCGTGTCAGCACGTCGTTGATCTTGTCGATCACGAAAAACCGCGCCGAATCTCGGTCGTAACCCTCGGCCAGAAGCCGATCATATTCGGTGTGCTGATGGCGAACATGCGCCACAGTCGCCAGCCAGATCGCAACTGAAGGCGGCAGCGTTTTCATGTGCACAGCATTTGCCTCGGCACGAATAACCTCCGTGTCCGAGTAAGGCGCCCACGGCAGCAGTGTCGTGAGCGCCTTCGCAATGGCACGTTGACGTTGCGTTGCCATCAGGATTTGCCGGGCCGCGTTGCGTCAGGAATCGCGTCGGTCGACGCATAATAGGGCTTGATGTCGATCACCGGCGTTCCGTCCAGCACGTCAATTGCCTCAAGCGTCAGCAGGCCCTTGTCTTTGTCGATCTCAATCAGGCGAACAACATGCAGACCGACCGGGTTCGGACGGGCAGGGCGAACGAATTGCGAAAACGCCTTTTGTTTCAGTCGCATGGCGTGGCTTCTGGACAATCAGATTCCGCTTCGCACGATCAAGCCAAGTCAGGATTGCCACATGGCTATAGCCTTCCATTCCAAGCAACCCGTCACGATAGGCGGGGTCAAGCTCTAGCGTCGCTTGCTTACCCGTTTCCCGCGCCTGCGCCATATTCTTTGGGCAATCCTCCCGCACGGCCCACGGCGAGTGAATACGCCCGATGAATACGACCTGCCCATCCGCTGCAACGCGGTCCGGATCGAACGGCAGAGCGACTTCGCCCTCGCGTAATTCACTCATTTGCATCAGTCCGCTTGCAAGAGCAGGATTTTTCACATAAAGATATGTTTATGTCTTTCATGGATTGGCAGCCATGCGTGTTTCACTGAACAAGGTCGTTGATAGCTTGAAGGCGGCTGCGGAATCCAGCCGCATGCGCATTCTTGCGCTTCTGTCGCAGGGCGACCTCACCGTGTCGGACCTGACGGAGATACTCAACCAGTCGCAGCCTCGCGTTTCGCGCCATCTGCGTCTGCTGCTGGAAGCCAGCCTAATCGACCGCTATCAGGAAGGCTCATGGGCATTTTTCCGCTTGACTGACGCGGAAGCCGACCGCGCTTTCGTGAAGAGCCTCATTGAGCGCATCGACCTCAACGACGTGCAAATCCAGCGCGATCTTGAGCGGTTGGCAGACGTCAAGCGCCGTCGGCAGGATACCGCGCGCGCCTATTTCTCGGAACACGCGGAAAGCTGGGATCAGCTTCGTTCGCTCCACGCGCCGGACAAGGCTGTCGAAGCAGCTTTGCTCAAACTCATCGGCAAGCGGCCATTCCAGTCCATGCTTGACCTCGGCACCGGCACAGGCCGCCTCCTTGAAATTCTTGCGCCATATTACACGCGCGGGGTCGGCATCGATCTATCCCGCGAAATGCTTTCGGTTGCGCGCGCTAATCTGGACCGCGCTGGCGTTACGCACGCACAGGTGCGGCAGGGCGATATTTTCGCTGCCCAGATCGAGCGCAACGCTTTTGATCTCGTGACCATGCATCAGGTGTTGCATTATCTGGATGATCCAGCACGCGCTATCCGCGAAGCAGGGCGTATGTTGCGTCCCGGCGGGCGGCTCTTGGTCGTGGATTTCGCACCACATTCGCTGGAAATCCTGCGCGACCAACACGCACATCAACGCCTTGGCTTTTCTGACCAGCAGATGCGCGAATGGTTCGAGGCTGCGGAACTTAAGCTTGAAGATACGCAAGCCTTCCAGCCATCTCCACCCGCTGACGACAAGCTGACGGTCAAGCTTTGGCTTGGGCGTGACCAGCGCTTGTTAATCGCCGATGACACCACCCATGATTCAAGAGTAACCGCCTGATGTCCCAGTCCCGATTTTCGCGCCTTCCGGATCTCGGAGACCGTATCAAGGTTTCCTTCGAGTTTTTCCCGCCGAAATCCGACGAAATGGAAACGCGGCTTTGGGACACAGTGAAGCGGCTCGAACCGCTGAACCCGCATTTCGTATCGGTCACATATGGCGCCGGGGGCTCTACGCGGGAGCGTACTGCGCGCACCGTTGGCCGCATCCTGGGTGAAACCACTCTTTCGCCAGCTGCGCACCTCACTTGCATTGACGCAACGCGTGAAGAGGTGGACGGCGTGATCCGCCAGTTTGTTGACCTTGGCGTTAAGCGTTTTGTGGCGTTGCGCGGTGATCCGGCGTCGGGCGTCGGCACGCGCTATCAACCACACGAAGGCGGCTACGCCAATGGCGCGGAAATGGTCGCTGCCATCAGCCAGCACGGCAGCTTCGATATTTCCGTTTCGGCCTATCCGGAAAAGCATCCTGAAAGCCCGGATTTCGCCACCGACATCGACATGCTCAAGCGCAAGGTCGATAATGGGGCGACGCGTGCCATAACCCAGTTCTTTTTCGATAACGACATTTACGAGCGGTTTGTGGAACGTGTCCGCCGCGCAGGTATCTATATTCCTATCGTTCCGGGCATTTTGCCGGTGCACAATATCAAACAGGTCGGCAATTTTTCGGCGCGGGCGGGTGCGCATGTTCCGGCTTGGCTGTTGGAGCGCTTTGAAGGGCTGGAGAATGACCCGCAAACGCACATGCTTGTCGCTGCGGCTGTCGCTGCCGAACAGGTGCTGGACCTAATCGAGCGGGGCGTGGGGGACTTCCATTTCTACACCATGAACCGCGCCGATCTAGCGTTCGCCATCTGTCATATGATCGGTGTGCGCCCCAAGCAAGCGACCGATGTTAAGACGGACGTGACCTCGGCCGCGGCCTAAAGCAAAAGGCCGGGTTTAAAACCCGGCCTTCTGGAACTGTCGTAGTGCCTGAGTAGCAAGCTGCCTTTGCGGTTAGGGCATAACACCCATTATAAGGGCGCCCACGAATGCAAAAGCAGCACAAAACATTAGGGCGTTAATTGGCCTTGTCAGTCCCATGCATAGCCTCCTCAACTAAAGAGCTACATCGCGGAATCTAGGTGAGTTTTGGCAGCGGGCAAGCGCAAAATATGCTGCATTGCGACATGATTGTGAAAAAAAGCGCCCCAATTTTAGCTGTTTTCCAAGCAGTTCCAAGAGCATAACAGGGCGATACAATCCGTGAAAAAAGTTTTGATCGGTTGGTCAAATGCGCGCGAAAAGCCGCCCATCGATGGTGATAAGGCCCAACCCGATTAAAACCATGCCAATCATTTCGAATGTTTCCAGCGTTTCTCCCAGAAAAATGACGCCGAGCAATATTGCGCTAACTGGCACGATTAGCGTCACCAGGGAGGCGTTCGTTGCTCCGGCTGATGCGAGGATGCGGAAATAGAGAATATAGGCAAAAGCGGTGGAAAGCAGGGCAAGTGCGAAAATCGCTGCCCAGACATGGCTACTGCCCGCAAACACGGCGGAAGGCCCATACAAGATGGCGATAACGGGAATCATGATGATGGTGGACGCGCTAAGCTGCCCAGCGGCAACCACCGGCGCCGGCACGCCGACAAAATTCTTGCGAGCCACTATAAGTGCAAAAGCATAGGAAAGCGCTGCGCCGATAAGCGCAAATTTCGCCCATACCGGGCCGCCGAGCCCCGCAACGACACCCGGTCCAATCATCACAGCAGTTCCCGCAATTCCGAGTACTATTCCGGCAGATTTGTTCACGGTCAGCTTTTCGTCAGCGGTCAATGCGCTGGCGACGATAAGCGTCCACATTGGCGTGGTGGCGTTCAGCACGGATGCCAGACCCGCGCCCATCTGCGTCTGTCCTGCAAAGATCAGGGAGAATGGGATCACATTGTTCAGCAATGCCAGCGCGAAAAACGGACCGGCGCGCTTCAGCGCCGGTTTGAATGACGTACCAGTTGCGAACAGGTAGATTTGAAGGGCGAGCGCGGCGATTGTGACACGCAAGAGCACAAGCACCAGAGGTGGAATCTCCGTCACCGCCACGCGCGCGAAAAAGAATGAGCCGCCCCATATTGCGCCGAGAATCATAAGAAGCGTCCAGTCGCGGGCGGACATCGGTCGCGGCGCGGATTGTGCAATTGCAGTCATTTAAGTTTGGCCTTGCTGTTGTTGGCGTGGTCCTAGCTTGCGGCTCTGGCTGCCGCCACCCGATTCATGCGAACCAGAGCGCGTGTTCAGTGGTTTCTTCGATCTCGAAAACCCAATAGGGTCGGGCAAAAATCGAGGTGGTCAATGCAGCGATTCGAAAGCGCCCGTGATGCAGCCCACACATTGCGACCCGATGCGCCGATCTATTGCTTCCGGCCCGATGTGCTGAAGGCGGATGCGCGCCGTTTCATGGAAATGTTTCCGGGACGCACGGCCTATGCAGTGAAAACGAATGGCGAAGAACTGGTACTGCGAACACTGGCTGAGGCGGGTGTCACAATGTTCGACGTTGCCTCGCCGGGTGAGTTCGAGGCGGTTCGCGCTGTCTCCCGCGATGCGGAAATGATCTACATGCATCCGGTAAAAGCCCAGTCCGACATCAGACTGGCGCTTGAGGGCTATGGTATCCGCGTTTTGGCGGTCGATCATGAGGATGAGGTGGCGAAGCTTACGCGTGTCGTGCGCGCGCTCGACATCGATCCCGGCTCGATCACGGTTTTTGTCCGGATTCAAACCAAGGGCCACGCTGCCTATGAGCTATCCAAGAAGTTCGGAGCTGGACCGGCCCACGCGGTCGAAATCGGTGAACGGCTGAACAAGATTGGTTACAAGGTTGGCATCTGCTTTCACGTTGGCAGCCAGATCGAAGACCCTGATACCTATGAGCGAGCGCTTGCATCCGCCGATTGGGTGCGCAATCGCCTAAGTTTCGATATTGCCGGTCTGGACGTTGGCGGCGGCTTTCCTGCCGAATACGGCCTTGATCCCAATAGCAAAAAGCCGCCGATGCCTGCGCTTGGCCAACTGATGTCGCGCCTGCGCGGCGATCTGACGGAGTACCGCTTCGATGAGGTACCGCTTGTGGCGGAGCCGGGGCGCGTCATCGTCGCGCGAGCCTTCTCGCTCATTGTGCGGGTGCTGCTGCGAAAGGGCCGCAGGCTCTACATCAATGACGGTATCTGGGCCTCGTTGTCTGATAGCTGGACAGGCAAGATCACGCTGCCGGCGCGTTATATTCCCGATCCGGCGATCAAGAGCAGGGCAGGGGAAGCGGACAAGATCGTGCCGTTTCGTGTCTGTGGCGCAACTTGCGATTCCGTCGATATTCTTTCTCGACCTTTCTGGCTACCCGAAACGGTACATACCGGCGATTGGATCGAAATCGGCCATATCGGCGCTTATTCGCTATCGCTGCGCACGCGGTTCAACGGGTTTTATCCGGATACGTTCGTGGAGGTTACAACGCCGTTCGACGAGGGTGATGCGCCTGAAGGCTTCGCCAGTCTTGAAACTATGGCTGGCGCGATGGATTTGCCGGAAGGTTGAGATGAGGGGCCGTCGCGGCGCTGGCTGCAAGCGTTCTGCTCGTCTGCTAGAGACTGCCTAACAACTGTTGCGTCGGCCAACCATCCACGATCAGCCGAAGGCGCATTTGCTCCTGCCGAACTGCTTCGCGGGTGTTGGTGCCGAGCACGCCGTCCACGGTTCCAACGTCATAGCCGCGGGCTTCGAGCTTTGTTTGCAGGGCCTTCATTTCATCGAATGTCAGCGCGTCAACAGGCTGGCGCTTCTCAAACGGCGGAGCACCGGCAAGTTGTGCCGCCAAATTTGCCGCGGTCAGCGTGTAGGTTCCCGACTGGTTCCATTGCAGATAGACGTCGTAATTATCGTAAACGAGAAACGCCGGTCCCTTATGGCCCATCGGCAGCGAAAGCCCGGCTTTAAGGCCGTTGTCGGTTAGCGGTTTGCCGTCGCGATCCGTCACGCCCCACGCAATCCATTGAGAAAGCGCCAGCTTGTTCTCGCGGCCCGTCTGGTCCCAAGGAAGGCTGTCTGGCACGCGCACTTCCTGTATCCAAGGTTCGCCACGCTTCCAGCCGCGAGACAGGATCTTGTTCGCGGTGGTCATAATGACGTCAGCGGGATCGTTGCGCAGGTCCACCATGCCATCGCCGTCGCCATCAATGCCGCGCAACAGATAGTCTGAGGGCAGGATTTGCGTCTGGCCAACTTCACCGGCCCATGCGCCCTTCACATCAACTGGCAGTGTGCCGTCGTCGAATAGCTTCAGCAGCGGCACGATCTGTTGACGAAACAGGTCTGGACGGCGGCAATCATGCGATAGCGTGACCAGCGCATTCAGCGTGCCGAAATTGCCTTGTACTGCGCCGAAATCCGTCTCCAGCGCCCAGAACGCCGCAACCACGGGACCGGGAACGCCAAATTGCTGTTCGGCGCGCGCGAAAACGTCCGCGTATTTCTTGAGGTTCGCCGCGCCCTGCTTCAGCCGATAGGCGGAAATCATACGATCAGAAAACTGCAGGAAATTCTGTGAGAAAACCCCTTGCGCGCGGTCGCGCTTCAGCACTTCGGGGTCGATGCGAGCCGCATCCAGCGCGTCCAGTCCCGTCTCACCCACGCCCGCCTGCTGCGCTTCCGCATGCATTGCGGCTTTCCATGTGACAAAATCACCGCCGCATTGCTGCGCGAGCGCGGGAGAGGTCGTGGCAATAATGCCAGCAACGAGTGCACCCGCGCGGCGGGTTATCGAGATTCGGAATCTGCAACGCATGGCGCGGCTGTTGCCCAGCACTTTCGTCAAAAATGTGATCCAGCAGATGCATGGCTACCATGCAAGCCTGCCCGGTACATGACCGTTAATTTTCGGTCAATGCGTGTTTTGTGCGATCCATTGCCGCCATTCGCGATGAGTGCCGTTGAAAACGTTGATATCGGCGTTGCCGCGAATTCCCGGAATGACCCCCGTTCCGGTATATTGCCAGAACGAAAAGGGGTGGCTTCCATATTTCTCGGTCGGATGGCCCGCGACAGACCGCAGCCAGTAGCGATAACCCGTAAAGGTCGCGAGATTGTTATCGTCGAAGAAATCGATGGAAGTGTAGATGATCGGCTTCTTGCCGTAATAGCGCTCGACCGTTTCGAGGAAAATCTTCATCTCACTGCGTACTGTGGCCGCAGATGGACGCAGCTTGCAACTTGGAGAATCAGGGTTCCACTCCATGTCCAGCACTGGCGGCATTGCGCCTTTTTCGCGCGGCACGTTGCGAATGTACCAGGCGGCCTGCTCGGAAGCCGGGCGGCAGAAATAGTAGAAGTGGTATGCGCCGCGCGGCACACCCGCTGCGCGCGTATTTGTCCAATGCTCGCGGAACTTGTCGTCTACGCGGTCGCCTCCCTCGGTTGCCTTGATGAAAGCGAAGGAAATGCCGTTCGAGCGCGCCGCTTCCCAATCGATATTGGGTTGATATTTGGATACATCCGTTCCGTGGACCGCATATTCCCATGGCTTTTGCGCCTGCCATTCGTGCGGGTCGTTATCGCCAAAACGAGGGAAGGTTTTCGCGATGCTGCCGGTAACTTGCTTGGTCGCAACGGCGTTGTACGCACCGTCTGGCATCATGTCGTCAACGGTCGAGCAGCCGCCAAGCGCGGCCACGCTCAAAATAAGGCCAATCTTCCACGCTGAATTGAGTGGCATCCCGTCCCCGAAAACCTTGTTGCCTTATTATGCAGTCATCACACCGCAAAGTCACGCGGCGGTTTGTCTGTATATGCAGGCTCTATGGTTGATTTTGCGTTGACGTATTAGCGGTTGGTTCTATGAAAGCCAGCATGTCGATTTGGCAGAGACTCGGCGAGTTCGCCTCGCGTATATCAACGGCGGTAAAAACAGGCGCATCGTCTGTCGTTGCTGCTGTGAAAACCACGTTTGGCGGCGACCCGGAGCTACGTCGCAAGGTCGCTTTTTCCGTCGCCATGATTGCGTTGTCTGCCAAGATGGCAAAGGCCGATGGCGTGGTTACGCAGGACGAGATACGCGCCTTTCACGAAATCTTTTCCGCGCCTGACAATGAGCTGCGCAATGTCGCGCGGCTGTACGAACTAGCGCAGGCCGATACTGCCGGTTTCGAGGCCTACGCCGCTCAAGTCGTTCGACTGTGCGGTTCAGGCGACTCCAACTGCGCTATACTGGAAGATATTCTCGATGGCTTGTTCCATATAGCCAAGGCCGATGGGGTGCTGCATGAGCGCGAACACCTCTTTCTCCACCGCATCGCGGAGATATTCGAGATCAGCGAAGACCACTATCACAGCATCGTGGCGCGGCATCTCGATCTGGGAGAGGCTGATCCGTATGTTGTCCTTGGCGTTTCGCGTACCAAATCCTTTGATGAAATCCGCACGGTTTATCGCAAGCTGGTGGCAGAAAATCATCCGGACCGCCTGATCGGACGCGGTATGCCGGAAGAGTTCATCGCCATCGCGACGCGGCGGCTTTCGGCTATCAACGCCGCATTCGAGTTCATCGAGCGGGAGCGCAGAGCGGCATGAGCGGCTTTGTGGCAGATCATCCGGGCGCTGAAGTCCGCGTGTCGCCGAATTTCGGGCCGCGCGCCAATGGCCAGCAACCCGACATGATTATTGTCCATTATACGGGCATGGAGACGGGGCAGAGCGCAGAGGAATGGCTCTGTAACCCAGCCAGCGAGGTTTCGTCACACTATCTCGTGCATGAAGATGGTCGCGTCGTTCAAATGGTGCGCGAGTCGGATCGTGCGTGGCATGCGGGTAAAAGCTTCTGGCGCGGGGTGACCGATATTAACTCCGCCTCGATTGGAATCGAGATCGTCAATCCGGGTCATGCTTTGGGCTACGTCAATTTTCCTGAGCCCCAAATGGCAAGTGTCATTGATTTGTGCTGCGGCATTGCGGCGCGGCATGACATCCGTCCAGAGCGCGTGCTCGCGCATTCTGATGTCGCGCCGGGACGCAAGGTTGACCCCGGCGAAAAGTTCGATTGGCGGCGGATGGGGCGATACGGACTGGGCCATTTTGTGGAGCCCGCACCGATACGTCCCGGTCCTGTATTGAAACTGGGAGATCGCGGAATTCGCGTTCAAACTTTGCAATCCATGCTTGCAATGTATGGTTACGCCATCGAAATCAGCATGGAATATGATCGACAGACCGAGACCGTCGTATCGGCTTTTCAGCGTCATTTTCGCCCGCAACTTGTTGACGGAAATGCCGATAGATCGACTGGCGCAACACTGATGAAACTCATCCGTTCGCTGCCCAACTGCATGATCTGGGAAGTCGCATAATATTTTGACTTGAAACAAAGTGTGATCGCTGCGGTCACTTTCGGGTCTGATTTCGCCTCCACACGCCGAAACATTCACTGTGTCGCTTTGTCTGAAGCGATGCGAGGCCCAGTAAAACGCCGCCTTCCATTCACTCTCCGAGCGGCGAGCCAATAAGCAAAGGTGACAATGACAATTCGGTTGTTTGTAGCGGCAGCGCTTGCTGCCGGCATGATTTCTGTTGCCGCGAAAGCCGAGGAGCTTCCAAAGGACCGGGCCGGAGGCGTCGTGCGCGTCGTCGATAAGGCTGCTCCCAAGAAAGCCGCCCAGGAAGGCGCCAAAGCCCGTACCGCCAAGGCACAAGCTGGCAAGGCGGACAAGAGGACAGCAGCAAAATCAGCAAAAAAGAAATCACAGGTTGCGCTCGTCGCGCGTGAGCGCAAGTCCGGCAAAGCGCTTCGTAAGGGCCGCAGCGTGCCCGCATCGGTAGACAAGATGACGACTGCCGCAATTACGGGCGTCGTCGCTGCCCGCACCGCTGTAGACGCCAGTGCTTACAGCACAATCATTGCGCGCTATGCTAACCAATACAGCGTGCCGCTGTCGCTCGCGCATGCCGTCATCCAGGTTGAGAGCAATTATCGGCCCGGTCTGGTCGGCAGTGCCGGCGAAATCGGGCTGATGCAAATCAAACCGTCCACGGCGCGTATGCTCGGCTATAGTGGATCGGTTGCTGGGCTGCACGATCCTGAAACGAATATCCGCTTCGGCATGAAATATCTTTCGATGGCGAAGGAATTGGGTGACGGCAGCACTTGCGGAACTATTCTGAAATACAACGCTGGTCACGCTGCAACCCGCATGAACCCGACTTCGTCAGCCTACTGCGCCAAAGTCACAAAGCTCATCGCCGGCTTATAAATATATAAGCATCTTGCAAAACAGGTGCGGCTCCCCTTAATACGGCCTGCCAGCTGGCCGGGCGGCCGCACGTGCAAGCGCCGAAAGGCCGCATGTGAGGAAAGTCCGGGCTCCATGGAACACGGTGCCGGATAACGTCCGGCGGGGGCGACCCTAGGGACAGTGCCACAGAAAGCAAACCGCCATCGCCGTCAGGCGAGGCAAGGGTGAAAGGGTGGGGTAAGAGCCCACCGCGCGGCTGGCAACAGTCGTGGCAAGGCAAACCCCACCGGGAGCAAAACCGAATAGGGACGGCGCGAGGGGCAACCCTTGGGGCTAGTTTCAGCCCGCCGTCCGGGTTGGTTGCGTGAGGTGCATGGCAATGTGCACCCAAGATGAATGGCCGCCACGTTCTGCCTGCGAAGGCGGGGCCATACAAAACCCGGCTTACAGGCCAGCTGGCGCCTGCTCCTGAAATGCGAATCCAATCAAGTGCTTATGTCGCTTGGCTGGAATCGCGATTCATCTTGTTCATGTTTTGATTCAACGCATTTTCGCGGCAAACGACCACGTTAATCACTTAACAAATATTTGCATCGAATGCGCTCTAATAACCCTTCGTTAGCCTTAATGGACGATAAAGCGGGATGGTGCCGGATGGAGGGCTTCCCCTGTGGCTGGCTACCATCAAATTTGAATCGGATTTTATCGAACACTGATGGCCTGCCGTGCATATGCGCACAGTCGAGTTGAATATTCCGGTGGCAGAACCACCGACGAGAAGGCGTGGTGCGCGCCGATTTGGCCGCGCCCTGCGAATATGTGGTGCGCGCATGAGCCAGCAGAACACCAACGAGCGGCATATTCCCGTGCTTCTGAACGAAGTGCTGGAAGCGCTGCGTCCGGTTGCGGGCGATCTGATCGTCGATGGCACTTTTGGCGCAGGCGGCTATACGCGCGCGATCCTTGGCGCGGGCGCATCCGTCATCGCCTTCGACCGTGACCCCAATGCGATTGCAGCGGGCGAGGCGTTGGTTGGCTCCTCGAACGGTCAGTTGAAGCTCATCGAAGCGCCGTTCTCGACAATGGACGAGCATGTCGAAACCGCCGACGGCGTGGTGCTTGATATCGGTGTTTCGTCCATGCAGCTCGATGAAGCTGTGCGCGGCTTTTCGTTTCGCAATGACGGCCCGCTCGATATGCGCATGTCGGGGCAGGGCGTCAGCGCAGCAGATGTCGTAAACACCTATAAGGTTGGTGATCTCGCCCGCATCTTCAATTTTCTCGGCGAAGAAAAACATGCGGGCCGCATCGGGCACATGATCGTAGATCGTAGGCAAAAGCGTCCATTCGAGCGGACGCTAGACTTGGCTGACGCCATTGCCACCCATATCGGGCGTGGGCCGAAGGATAAAATCCACCCCGCCACGCGCGTTTTTCAAGCGCTGCGCATCTATGTGAATGACGAGCTTGGCGAGCTTTCGCGTGCGCTGCTCGCCGCCGAGCGTATTTTGAAGCCAGGCGGGCGGCTGGTTGTTGTCAGCTTTCATTCGCTCGAAGATCGCATCGTCAAACGCTTCATCGCGGATCGCAGCGAAGTACAGGGCGGTTCGCGTCATCTGCCGCAAGTGGTTAGCCGCGCCGCAACATTCCAAAAGCTTGGCGGTGCGGTGAGTGCTTCAGAGGCCGAAACCGAAGCCAATCCTCGCGCACGTTCTGCAAAGTTGCGCGCCGCATTGCGAACGGATGCCCCGGCTCGCGCCATCGATTTTGCTCTTTTTGATCTCCCGAAGCTTCCTGAGCTTCAGCATCCAGCGGAGTTGTAACCCTTGTTTCGTACCACTGACACTGTGTTGATTGCGGTGATGGTTGCGGCGGCGGCGCTGACCTACAAGACCAAGCACGATGCCGAAAATCGTCTGCGCGAGGTGCGCAAGATCGAGCGCTCCATTCGTTACGAAGAAGACACTATCGCAATTCTCAAAGCCGACTGGTCGCTGCTGACACAGCCTGCGCGCCTACAAAAGCTTGTCGAGAACTATCAGGCCCAACTCAATCTCGGCCCGTCCGATCCGCGCCGGATCGTTGGGCTTGATGCTATCCCGGAGAAGGAATTGAAGGTTGAAGACCTTCTGGCGGGTGAGCCGAAGCCAGAACCAGATAAGACGACGACCGGGAGTGTTTCGCAATGATCGGCTGGCTCAAGAAAAGACTGTCCAACGGCAAAGGCTCTACCGCCTCCCAGATGGTTTTCGAGGCCACTCGCCAGCCTTCGGGTGGCCGGTCGCGCAATCGTACGCTCATGGCGATGGGTGCATTCTTCCTGTTCTACGCTGTCATTGCGGGTCGGCTCGTCTATTTCGGTTTTCAGGATCCTAACGGCGATGGCGGTCCCGCGGCGCATATCACGGCGTCCCGGCCTGACATTGTTGACCGCAACGGTTCGGTACTGGCGACCGACATCAAGACATTTTCGCTTTTTGCTGAACCTCGCCGCATTATCGATGCCGACGAAACCATCGAGAAGCTATCTACCGTTCTTCCCGATCTTGCGATGGAAGAAACCTACAATAAGCTCAAGAGCGGGAAAGGCTTCATCTGGCTGCGCCGCCAGCTTTCACCGCGCCAGCAAAACGACATTATGCAGCTTGGCTTGCCGGGCATTGGCTTTCGCACAGAGAACCGCCGCTTTTATCCAGCGGGTCCGGTCGCATCCTATATTGTCGGCCTGACCAACCGAGACAATCAGGGCATTTCCGGTCTCGAAAAATATATTGACGATCAAGGACTTGCTGACTTGCAGGCAAGCGGTTTGGCAACGCCTGCCGACCTCAAGCCTGTCAAGCTCTCCATCGATCTACGTGTGCAGCACATCGTGCGCGACGAAGCCTTGCAAGCGATGCAGCGCTTCCACGCCATCGCGGCAGGTGCCGTGGTTATCAATGCCAAGACGGGCGAGATTGTTGCTATGGCTTCGGTCCCGGATTTCGATCCGAACAACCCGGTGGATGCAAATGACAAGGACAAGCTGAACCGTATGTCCGCTGGCCTTTACGAAATGGGTTCCACCATCAAGAGTTTCACGACTGCAATGGCGCTGGATTCCGGCAAGGTCAACATCAACAGCACCTTCGATGCTCGTCGTCCCATCGTGATCGGACGTCGCACCATCCGTGATTTCCACGGCAAGAACCGCATTCTTACGGTGCCGGAAGTCTTCATTTATTCGTCCAACATTGGCTCAGCGCGCGAGGCCGATGTAGTCGGCATTGAGGGTCACCGCGAATTTCTCAAGCGCATGGGTCTGCTGGACCGTTTGCAGACCGAGCTGCCGGAAGTCGCCAAGCCAACCGAGCCCAAAGTCTGGAAAAAGGTGCATTCGATCACCATCGCCTTCGGCCACGGCATGTCCACAACGCCGCTCCAAACAGCAGTGGGTGCGGTTGCCCTCATGAATGGCGGGCGATTGATGCCGCCGACCTTCCTGCCGCGCACGCTGGACGAGGCAATGGCCGCGTCGAAGCAGGTTGTCAGCGAGAAGACCAGTGAAGATATGCGCTACCTTTACCGCCTGAATGCAGAAAAAGGTTCTGGAAAAAAGGCTGAGGTTCCGGGCTATCGCGTCGGTGGTAAAACCGGCACTGCTGAAAAGGTTGTGAACGGCCGTTATTCCAGCAACAAGCGCTTCAACGCATTCCTTGCTGCCTTCCCGATGGATGATCCGCAATATGTGGTGCTGTCGATCATTGACGAGCCAGAACCCGAAAAACCGGGCATGGGCGCGACCGCGGGGTCGAACGCCGCACCTATTGTTGCCAATATTATTCGTCGTTCTGCGTCAATGCTTGGCGTTAAGCCTGATTTCAGACAAGAGGAGCCTGTTACTCTTGTCTCATCTGAATGATTCGAGAATTTTCTGAGCTAGTGAACGAATTTCATGCGCTTTTCTGAATTTGCCGACGTTCTTCCTTCTGAAAACTCCCTTTCGGGGGCTTTCGACGTTGCGGGCGTTACTTCAAACTCCCGGCACGTTGCGCCGGGCGCGCTATTTTTTGCAGTTGCAGGTTCTAAAAGCGATGGCGCGGCATATGCCGCCGATGCCGCTCGCAAAGGCGCTGCGGCAATCGTTGCCGGTCAGGGTGCCGATCTCGGCGCGTTGACCATACCCGCCATCCGCGTTGACGATCCGCGCCGCGCGCTCGCGCTAGCAGCTGCACGCTTTTATGGTGCGCAGCCTGCTACGATGGTTGCAGTTACAGGCACAAGTGGCAAAACTTCGGTCGCTTCGTTCACGCGGCAGATTTGGGAATACGATGGGCTCGCCGCTGCCAGCATCGGCACGACTGGCGTGGTTGCACCGGGCCGCAACGAATATGGCTCGCTGACGACACCCGATCCTGTCGCGCTACACAAGCTGTTGTCAGAACTGGCAACATCTGGCGTCACCCATGCCGCGATGGAAGCTTCGAGCCACGGCCTCGATCAACGCCGCTTGGATGGTGTTCGCCTCGCTGCTGCCGGGTTCACCAATCTTGGTCGCGACCATATGGATTATCATCCTACGGTCGAGGATTATTTGAACGCCAAGATGCGGCTCTTCAACACGCTGCTTCCGAAAGGTGCGCCTGCCGTCATTTTCGCTGACGATCCTTATTCTGCCCCCGCGATCAAGGCTGCCACCGCGGCTGGCCTCGATGTTCGCACGGTGGGACGCAACGGGGATTTCCTGCGGCTAAAGCGCGTTGAACATGAACGCTATCGTCAGCGCGCGGAAATTGCTGCGGGCGAAGAGATTTTCGAGGTCGATCTTCCGCTGGCTGGCGACTTCCAGATTTACAACGCGCTTGTCGCCGCCGGTTTGGCGATTTCTACCGGCGTTCCCTTTGCTAAAGCAATGAAAGCACTGGAAAAGCTGAAAGGCGCGTCCGGAAGGCTTGAACTTGTGGGCACGGCTCCGAACGGAGCGCCTGCCTATGTGGATTACGCACACAAGCCCGACGCTCTGGAGAATGTGCTGAACTCTGTGCGCCCTTTCACAACCGGTCGCGTGATCGTGGTGTTCGGCTGCGGCGGTGATCGTGATCGCGGCAAACGGCCAATTATGGGCGAAATCGCTACGCATCTTGCCGATGTGACCATCGTCACCGATGACAATCCGCGCTCCGAGGTTGCTGCGGAAATTCGCGCGGCAATCATGGCGGCAGCGCCGGGAGCTATCGAAATCGGCGACCGCCGCGAGGCGATTCACGAAGCCGTATCGATGCTCAAGGCAGGTGATACGCTGATCGTTGCGGGTAAGGGCCATGAGGAAGGCCAGACAATCGGCGCTGAGACTTTCCCATTCTCGGATCATGATGAAGTGCGCAAGGCACTCAAGGCATGGTCCGCATGAGCCATCTTTGGACCGCAGACGAAATCATCGAAGCCACCGGAGGTCGTCCCTTTGGCACAATGCCCGAAGGTGTCGGTGGCATTTCCATTGATAGCCGCAGCCTGACATCGGGCGACGCATTCTTCGCCATCAAGGGCGACGCAATGGACGGGCATGATTTCATCACTGCTGCGGTCGCGGCGGGCGCTGCCCTTTTCATCGTTTCAGAAGGCAAACTGCCGGCCCTTGGACGGCTCAACATTCCGATGATCGTTGTGCCGGATGTGCTGGTCGCGCTGGAAAAACTCGCCGCAGCAGCGCGGGCACGCTCCAAGGCTAAGGTCATTGCCGTCACTGGCTCTGCGGGCAAAACCAGCACCAAGGAAGCGCTGCGTCACTGCCTGTCGGCAGTTGGGCAAGTCCATGCCTCAGACAAGTCGTTCAACAATCATTGGGGCGTGCCGCTGAGCCTCGCGCGCATGCCTGCCGATTGCCAGTATGCAATCTTTGAAATCGGTATGAACCACCCAGGTGAAATCCGTCCGCTGGTGAAGATGGTTCGCCCGCATGTCGCGTTGGTCACGCTCATTGCGGCTGCGCATCTCGGCTATTTCAAGAATCTTGCGGAAATTGCCAAGGCAAAGGCGGAAATCTTCGAGGGCCTTGTTCCGAACGGAACAGCGCTTATCAATCGCGACGACGCGCATTGGAAGTCGTTGGAAAAAGACGCCATGGCGGCTGGTGTGAAGAACATCGCCTTTTTCGGTGAGCATATCCGCGCGACCTATCGACTGCTCGAATTGAAGCTTCACTCGGACCATTCCACGTTTGCAGCGAAGATTGGTGGCAAGGAAATTCTCGCGCGGGTCGGCGCGCCGGGTCGTCACATGGTGCAAAACGCGCTTGCGGTTCTCGCCTGCGCTCACCTTGTTAGTGCAGCGCTCCCGGCTGTGGCTCTTGCGCTGAGCGACCTGAAAGCCGAGGCAGGTCGCGGCAAGCGGCACCGGCTGCGTCATCCGAAGGGCGCATTTCACGCTTATCGACGAAAGCTACAACGCCAATCCTGCCTCGATGCAGGCTGCGCTGTCGCTTCTCAAGGCGATGGAAATTCCTGAACGCGGCAAGCGCATCGCCGTGCTGGGCGATATGTTGGAACTGGGAAACCACTCGCCAAAACTTCATGCTGAGCTTGCGGAGTTGCTGGTCGATGCAGGCGCTCAGCGCGTGTTTCTCGGCGGCGAAGCCATGCGGGCGCTCGCAGATGCGATGCCTCAAGGGATTAAGTTCGAATATCGCGCAAAGACAGATGAGTTGCTTCCGCTCGTTTTGGCGGCAGTACGACCGGGGGATGCGGTCGTGGTGAAATCGTCGAAGTCGACGGGTTTTTCCAAAATCGTCGATGCAATGCTGAAACAGTTTCCGGCAGACACCGGAAGCGCCAAGGCGTCCGGGTAGGGGCGGGGGACAAGCCAGACAGATGCTCACATTTCTGGTCAATTTTGCGGAACATGTCTCGTTCTTCAATGTGTTTCGCTACATCACTTTCCGCACCGGCGGAGCGCTGATTACGTCTGCGCTGATCGTCTTCATTTTTGGGCCTCAAATTATCAATTCGCTGCGCATCAGGCAGGGAAAGGGCCAGCCGATCCGTGCAGATGGCCCGCAGACCCATTTCAAGAAGGCAGGCACGCCGACTATGGGCGGCTTGATGATCCTCAGCGGCATCATCGTCTCGACTCTGCTCTGGACAAACCTGTCCTCGATCTATGTCTGGGTGGTGCTGTTGGTCGCACTCGGTTTTGGCGCTATCGGCTTTTACGACGATTATCTCAAGGTCACGAAACAGTCGCATCTCGGCCTATCCGGAAAAAAGCGTCTTGGCATTGAGTTCATTATCGCTGCCGTGGCCGTCACGATCATCACTTGGGCGGGGCAATCGCCGTTCTCCACTTCTCTGACATTCCCGTTCTTCAAGGATGTTCTCCTGAATCTCGGCTGGTTTTTCATTCCGTTCGGCTGCTTTGTCATTGTTGGTGCTGGCAATGCGGTAAACCTGACTGACGGTCTGGACGGCCTTGCCATCGTGCCGATCATGATTGCTGCGGCAACCTTCGGCGTCATTGCTTACCTGTCGGGTAACGCGGTCTTTGCAGATTATCTGCAAATCCACTTCGTTCCCGGCACTGGTGAACTCGCCGTTGTGCTTGGCTCTGTCATTGGCGCGGGCCTTGGCTTTCTGTGGTTCAACGCACCGCCTGCAGCAATTTTCATGGGCGACACGGGTTCGCTCGCGCTCGGCGGCCTCATCGGCACTATCGCCGTAGCAATTAAGCACGAGATCGTGCTGGCCATCGTCGGCGGCCTGTTTGTTATGGAAGCGCTGTCGGTCATTATTCAGGTTGGCTTCTTCAAGATGACCGGCAAGCGGGTCTTCCTGATGGCCCCCATCCATCACCATTTCGAAAAACTCGGCTGGACGGAGAGTCAGGTCGTGATCCGCTTCTGGATCATCGCCGTCATTCTCGCGCTTCTCGGCCTCTCCACCCTCAAGCTGAGGTAGCATCGTGATTCCAGCGTCGTCCTTTAGCGGCAGGCGGGTAGCTCTCTTCGGACTTGGCGGTTCCGGCATGGCGACGGCGCGCTCGCTTATGGAAGGCGGCGCTCAGGTCGTTTGTTGGGACGACAACCCCGAAAGCGTGGCAAAGGCAGATGACGAAGGTCTTCCGGTCGGCGACCTGCGCGACGAGGATTGGTCGCGCTTCTGCTCATTCGTGTTGTCGCCCGGTGTCCCGCTCACGCATCCCAAGCCGCATTGGACGGTCGAGTTGGCCCGCGCCGCAGGCGTTGAAATCATCGGCGATGTCGAACTGTTCGTGCGGGAGCGCAATTTGCGCGCGCCTGATGCGCCTTTCATCGCCATCACCGGCACCAATGGCAAATCGACCACTACGGCGCTTACTGCACATATTCTGAAATCCGCTGGCCGCGATGCGCAAATGGGTGGCAATATCGGTCGCGCGGTCATGACGCTCGATCCACCAGCGCCGGATCGCTTTTACGTTATCGAATGCTCGTCCTATCAGGTCGATCTCGCTCCTTCGATCAACCCGACAGCAGGTGTATTGCTTAACCTCACGCCGGATCATCTCGACCGGCACGGCACGATGCAGCGCTATGCGGCGATCAAGGAACAACTCGTCGGCTGGTTCGCAAACGGCGATTGTTGGCGTCGACGATCCGTTCTGCGCGCAAATCGCGGACCGCCTCGAACTGGCGGGTCGTAAGGTCGTGCGTATCTCCAAGCGTCTTTCGTTGACGGATGGATATTACGCCGAAGGCACTGATTTGATGGAAGCGAAGGACGGCCACTATAGCCGCATCGCTTTCCTTGAAGGCATCGGCTCGCTGCGCGGGCAGCACAACGCGCAGAATGCTTTGGCTGCGGTGGTTGCCTGCCTCACTGTTGGTCTCGAACTGGGCGAAATTCAATCAGGTCTTGAGAGCTTTCCGGGTCTGGCGCATCGCATGGAGCAGGTTGGCCGCAAGGACAACGTGTTGTTCGTCAACGATTCCAAGGCCACCAATGCCGATGCTTCGGCACCGGCACTATCGAGCTTCCCGCGTATTTACTGGATTGCGGGCGGTTTGCCCAAAGAAGGCGGTATAGAGCCATTGCGTGGCCTTTTTCCCCGCATTGCCCGCGCTTATTTGATCGGCGAAGCTGCACCGGCCTTTTCCGCCACGCTTGGCGGCTCGGTGCCCTACGAGATTTCTGGCACGCTCGCTGCAGCCGTTGAACACGCTGCGCAGGATGCTGCGAAAGATGAGAGCGGAGAGGTCGTTGTGCTGCTATCGCCCGCTTGCGCCAGCTTCGATCAATTCAAGAATTTCGAGGTCCGTGGGGACGCCTTCCGCAAGGCCGTTCACGCGATTGAAGGTATCACACCGCTCGGAGGGGAATGATGCTGAGCCGTCTGGATAAAAGCCCTGTCGCCACCTGGTGGTGGACTGTCGACCGCTGGTTTCTCGCGGCGTTTCTGTCGCTGATGGGATTGGGCATAGTACTGTCCTTTGCGGCCAGCCCCGCTGTGGCAGACCGAATCGGGCTCGATACATTCCATTTCGCTACCCGCCAGATCATGTTCATGATCCCGGCGCTAGGAGCGATGCTAGCCGTTTCTTTCCTGACACCCCGTCAGGTCAGACGGATGGCGCTTATCATGCTCGGCCTTTTCCTCGTGATGATGGTTGCAGTTCTGTTCATAGGCGTTGAGGTGAAGGGCGCGCGGCGCTGGCTGTCGATTGGCGGTCTTTCGGTGCAGCCGTCTGAGTTTCTGAAACCTGCTTTTGTTATCATTTGTGCGTGGCTGTTTGCCGAACAGGCGAAGCGGACGATTCCCGGTAACGTCCTCGCCATCGGTCTGCTCGCCACCGTCATCAGCCTGCTCGTGCTGCAGCCTGACTTGGGGCAAACCATGCTCACGCTCGGAACCTGGGGCGTGATGTTCTTCCTCGCGGGCATGTCGTGGTTCTGGATTGCGCTGTTCGGCGGGGTTGGGGTCACTGGCGCGTTCGCCGCCTACACGATCTTCCCACACGTCGCGAGCCGTCTTGACCGCTTTCTGTCGGGAGAGGGCGACATGTATCAGGTCGATATGGGCCGCGATGCGGTTATCGCTGGCGGTTGGTTCGGTGTTGGTCCCGGCGAAGGCGTCGTGAAGCGCATGATTCCGGACAGTCACGCAGACTTCGTGTTCTCTGTGGCGGGTGAAGAGTTCGGCATCATGGCCTGCATGCTCATCATGTCCATCTTCGCTTTCATCGTTCTGCGCGGCATGAAGATCGCTCTCAAGGAGCATGACGAATTTACCCGGCTTGCAGTCGCCGGTCTGGTTACGGTTTTCGGCTTTCAATCCATCATCAACATGGGCGTGAACCTGCAATTGCTGCCTGCAAAGGGCATGACGCTTCCGTTCATTTCCTATGGCGGCTCGTCGCTGATCGCTATCGCGATTTCGATGGGTATGGTGCTGGCGCTCACGCGGCGCGGGCCGGAAAAGCTTAAGAACCATCGCCTGTCGATGCCGCGCGCTATGGTTCCGGCTGAATGATGGCGAAGCGCACCGCATTGCTGGCGGCAGGCGGTACGGGAGGACATCTGTTTCCCGCCGAAGCGCTGGCGCACGAGTTGAAGGCGCGGGGCTGGTCAGTCCACCTTGCCAGCGACGAGCGCGCCAACCGCTACGCCGGTTCGTTTCCCCGCAGATGAGATTCATCCGATCGCGTCGGCGACGTTCGGCTCCAAGAATCCGGTAGCGTTGGCGAAATCCTTCTGGACAATCTGGAAGGGCGTGCGACAGGCGTCCAGCGTTATCAAGAAAATCAATCCCGCAGTGGTAATCGGCTTTGGCGGGTATCCCACGTCTGCCACCGCTCTTCGCCGCCACACGGCGTGGCGTGCCAAGCCTCATCCATGAGCAAAACGCCGTCATGGGCCGTGCCAATCGCGCACTCGCTGGTCGCGTCACGGCAATCGCAGGTGGCTTCCTCGATCCAGCTAAATCCGGTCATGCGGAAAAGACCTTCGTCACCGGCAACCCCGTGCGTCCCGCCGTGCTGGCGCTGGCTGGCGCGCCTTACGTTCAAGCCCGATCCGCCGATCCGTTCAGCCTGCTGGTGTTTGGCGGCAGTCAGGGTGCGCAGTTCTTTTCGCAAGCTATTCCGGCTGCAATCGCGAAGCTCCCGGCGAGTGAACGCAAGCGGCTCGTACTGACGCAACAGGCGCGCAAGGAAGATGCCGAAGGTGTCATTTCGGCCTATGCTGCGCTTGGTGTGCAGGCGGACGTCTCACCCTTCTTCACCGATATGGCGCAGCGCATCGCTGATGCTCAACTCGTCATTGCGCGTTCCGGTGCGTCCACCGTGTCCGAAATCGGCGTCATTGGTCGCCCTGCATTGCTTGTCCCTTATCCGCACGCGCTCGACCACGATCAGGCGGCAAACGCGGCAGCGCTGGAGGCAGCGGGCGGGGCAGAGGTGCATCAACAATCCACGCTTTCGCCGGAGCGTCTTGCGGAATTGATTTTCGCCTTTATGACAAGCCCAACGCGACTCGCGACCATGGCGGCAGCGTCGCTTTCAGTGGGTAGGCCACACGCTGCGCAGTTGCTGGCCGATCTTGCGGAAGCCGTCGCCAGCGGGGCATCCTTGGAACCTTTCAAGAAGGAAACCGGCGCATGAAGATGCCGCAAACAATAGGGCTGGTGCATTTCATCGGCATTGGCGGCATTGGCATGAGCGGCATTGCCGAGGTTCTGCACAATCTGGGTTATCGCGTTCAAGGGTCGGATCAGGCCGAAAGCGCGAATGTGCAGCGCCTGCGCGCCAAGGGCATTGAATGCTTTGTCGGGCATCGTGCGGAAAACATCGGCGAAGCCGAAGTCGTCGTCGTTTCCACGGCTATCAAGAAAACCAATCCCGAACTGATTGCCGCGCGCGAAAAGCTGCTTCCAATCG
Source organism: Mesorhizobium sp. (assembly GCA_049840935.1). Taxonomy (GTDB): domain Bacteria; phylum Pseudomonadota; class Alphaproteobacteria; order Rhizobiales; family Rhizobiaceae; genus Mesorhizobium_G. Next base: position 53,725 of record JASGJA010000017.1, on the reverse strand, counting down.
TTCGCCGTGCTGAAATGCTGGCGGAACTGATGCGCTTCCGTCAGGCGGTCGCTATCGGCGGCACGCATGGAAAAACCACCACGACTTCGATGGTTGCCACGCTGTTGGAAGCCGGCGGTCTGGACCCGACCGTTATCAATGGCGGTATAATCAATGCTTATGGCACCAATGCCCGCATGGGCGAAGGCGAATGGATGGTGGTTGAGGCGGACGAGAGTGACGGCACCTTCCTCAAGCTGCCTGCCGACATAGCCGTTGTCACCAATATCGACCCGGAACATCTCGACCACTACGGCACCTTCGACAAAGTGCGTGAGGCTTTCCGTCAGTTTGTCGAAAATGTTCCGTTTTATGGCTTCGGTGTCATGTGCACTGACCATCCCGAAGTGCAGGCTCTTGTCTCGCGCATCGAAGACCGCCGCGTTATTACCTATGGCGAAAACGCGCAAGCCGATGTGCGCTTCACCAATCACCGCATGGAGGGCGCGACGTCCCGCTTTGACGTCATTATCCGCGACCGAAAGAGCGGCAAACACACGACGATCAACGATCTGTCCTTGCCAATGCCGGGACGGCACAATGTGTCGAACGCCACTGCGGCAATCGCCGTTGCGCACGAGCTTGGGCTGGACGATGAGGCCGTCAAGCGCGGGCTGTCGTCGTTCGGTGGCGTGAAGCGCCGTTTCACTCCCACCGGCAACTGGAATGGCGTCCATGTCTTCGATGACTACGGACACCATCCGGTCGAGATCAAGGCAGTGTTGAGCGCGGCGCGCGACGCTACCAAGGGCCGGATTATCGCTATTGCGCAGCCGCATCGCTTCACGCGCCTGCGTGACCTGTTCGATGATTTTTCCGCCTGCTTTAATGATGCCGATACCGTGCTCGTCGCGCCCGTCTATCCGGCTGGCGAAGACCCGATTGAAGGCGTGAATTCGCAAGCACTTGTTTCGCGCATTCGCTCCGGTGGGCACCGCGATGCGCGTTTGATAGAAAGTCCTCAGGAAATCGCGCCATTGGTGCGCAAGCTCGCGAAAGATGGCGATTTCGTCGTTTTCCTTGGTGCGGGCAACATCACCAATTGGGCCTACGCTCTGCCAAAGGAATTGGAAAGCGAGGCTGCATGAGTCGAGGGCAAGACCTTCTCGCACGCCTCGGCGATCAGCTATCAGCCATTCAGGGTCGTCTCACGCCTGATGCGGAGATGGACAAGATCACATGGTTCCGCGCGGGCGGCAAAGCAGACCTCCTTTTCCAACCCGCTGACGAGTCCGATCTTGCGGCGTTCCTGAAACTCCTTCCGGCTGATATGCCGCTGATGGTTGTGGGTGTCGGGTCGAACCTGCTTGTCCGCGAGGGCGGCGTGCGCGGCGTGGTGGTCCGGCTTTCCGCCAAAGGCTTTGGCGAGGCTGAGCGCATTTCCGATACGCGCGTCAGGGCGGGGGCCGCGTGTCCGGATAAGCGCGTAGCGGCGCTCGCGCTTGAATCTGGCATTGGCGGATTTCATTTCTACCACGGCATTCCCGGCGCTATCGGTGGCGCGCTGCGCATGAACGCTGGCGCAAACGGTGTCGAAACCCGCGAGCGTGTCGTTGAGGTGCGCGCCCTTGATCGGCAGGGCGATGTCCACACGCTGTCCAATGCGGATATGGGGTACGCCTATCGCCACTCGTCCGCATCGGCAGACCTCATTTTCGTTTCTGCGATTTTTGAAGGCTATCCCGAAGATGCCGCGAGCATCCGTGCAGCGATGGACGCGGTTCAGCATCATCGCGAAACCGTGCAGCCCATCCGCGAGAAAACTGGAGGTTCGACCTTCAAGAATCCCGAAGGTACGTCAGCGTGGAAAGAGATCGACCGCGCTGGTTGTCGCGGCCTGATGATTGGCGGCGCGCAGATGTCGCCCATGCATTGCAACTTCATGATCAATACCGGCAGCGCGACCGGCTACGATCTTGAATATCTCGGCGAAACAGTGCGCGCCCGCGTGCTGGAAACATCCGGCATTCGGTTGCAATGGGAAATCAAGCGTATTGGTGAGTTCAAGCCGGGCCGCGAGGTCCAGGAGTTTTTAGGGCAGCTTCTTTAGCTTCGCCAAACCGTTGCTAATACGCATCATTTCGCGATGTTCGGCATTTGATTCAAAAAATATGAATCAATCCGAGTCAAAGGCGTTGCGCGCGAATCAAGTATATGATTCTTTGGGTTCAAGCGTTTCCTGATTTAAGTCGTAGCAACATCGTCCAACTGTCGCGGGCGGGTCGGCGGACTCTGGTTTGTGAAGCAGGACTAGGCAGCCCGATCAGAGGGGAAGACCGGGTATGGCAATAAAGCATGTGGCAGTTCTTATGGGAGGGTTCTCGTCCGAACGCCCTGTTTCTTTGTCATCCGGCGATGCCTGCGCGAAAGCCCTTGAAGGTGAGGGGTATCGCGTCACTCGGGTCGATGTGGGTCGCGACATTGCGACTGTGCTGTCTGATCTGAAACCGGACGTTGCTTTCAATGCGTTGCATGGGCCTTTCGGAGAAGATGGAACTATACAGGGTGTCCTCGAATACCTGCAGATTCCGTATACCCATTCGGGTGTGCTGGCCTCGGCGCTGGCTATGAACAAAGAGCGCGCAAAGGTCGTTGCTCGCGCTGCCGGAATTCCGGTTGCTGAATTGAAAGTCGTGAACAGGTTTGCCATCGGCACCAAACACCCGATGAAGCCGCCTTATGTGGTCAAGCCCGTCAATGAAGGGTCCAGCTTTGGCGTTGTGATCGTTCAGGAACACCAGTCGCACGCGCCGCAAATCATCTCGTCGCAGGAGTGGCGCTATGGTGAGCAGGTTATGGTGGAGCGCTACGTGCATGGTCGAGAGTTGACCTGCGCCGTCATGGGCGATGTTGCTCTTGGCGTCTGCGAGATCATCCCGACTGGTCATAGTTTCTATGATTATGACTTCGAAATATGTGCCCGGCGGCTCAAAGCATGAGGTGCCGGCTAAAATTTCATTAAATATTTACCAAAAAGTTCAAACACTGGCGCTGGCGGCTCACCAAGCAATCGGATGCCGCGGGGTTTCGCGTTCCGACTTCCGCTATGATGATCGTTTCTCGGAGAATGGCGAACTGATCTGGCTGGAGGTTAACACCCAGCCGGGCATGACGCCTACCTCGCTCGTACCAGATATCGCTTCGGCCGCAGGGCACTCGTTCGGCGAGTTATTGCGTTGGTTAGTGGAGGACGCGTCTTGTTCTCGGTAAAGCGACTGAATCGGATGATGAACGGCCTCTGGCGGCCGGCTCCCGGCTCACGCTTGGAAGCCGACCAAGGATTCGTTCTGCCTCGACCTCTACGCAAGCCCGTGCGTTTTCTAGCGCGCTATTGTCGGGGTGAGATCCAGCCGCCTCGCTATACAAACGCCATCATGACCGCAGTCCTTTTTGCTGCGACTGGCGTATATGGCACCTATCTTGGCGGCTTCATGCCGGATGTTGCGCAGGCTGTCACCGCCCGCACCGGCTTTGCCGTCGATGAAATCAACGTTACCGGCAATCGCGAGGTTTCCGAAATCGACGTTCTGGATCGTCTGGAATTAACCGGCTGGACCTCGCTGATTGGCTTCGATGCTTCCGCCGCACGTGACCGCATCACGAAGCTGCCGTGGGTGGAAAATGCTTCTGTCCGCAAGATTTATCCAGATACGATTGAAGTGAAACTGGACGAGCGCAAGCCGTTTGCGATCTGGCAGCATGATGGCCAATTGTCGGTGATCGAGCGTTCCGGCAACATCATCGCCTCATACAATAACGGCACGCGCAGCCCGCTGCCGCTGTTGCTGGGTCTGGGTGCGCCGGAGGTTGGTGCAAACTTCGTTTCTGCCATGCAGGATCATCCAGATATTGCCACCCGCGTGCGTGCTTACATCCGCGTTGCCGATCGTCGTTGGGATTTGAAGCTAGACAATGGCGTGGATGTGATGCTGCCGGAAACCAACGTGGATCAAACGCTGGACCGGCTCGACAAAATGAGCCGCGAGCAGAAAATTTTTGATCGTGACATCGTTTCTATCGACCTGCGTCTTTCGGATCGTGCCGTCTTTGCCCTGACTGATGAGGCAATGGCCCGCCGCGAAGTTCAGTTGAAAGAACAGGCTGCAGCCGACCGCAAGAAAAAGCCGGAGACAAGAACATGAGCTGGCTCGCTGGCCAAAAGGATGGGGTGCAGCGGTCGGGTATCGTCACGGTGCTCGATGTCGGCTCAAGCAAGGTGTGTTGCGTTGTTGCGCGGCTCAAGCCCTGCGGTGACAGCCAGCTTCTTCGCGCTCGCACGCATAAGGCGCATGTCATCGGTATCGGTCATCAGAAATCGCAAGGCGTGAAGTCAGGCGTGGTCATCGATCTCGACCGCGCCGAGCAGTCGATCCGCCAGTGCGTCGACGCCGCTGAGCGTATGGCTGGGCTTACGGTGGACTCGCTCATCGTGAACGTTTCCGCAGGCCGTATGCGCAGCGAGTCCTTCTCCGCCACCATCAATCTGCGTGGTGGCGAAGTGAACGAATATGACATCGACAAGGTGCTGGCTGCTGGTGCGAAACAGGCCATGAAGGCCGAACGTCAGGTCATGCATTCGCTGCCGGTTGCGTTCTCGCTGGACCAGGAGCGCGGGGTGCGCGACCCACGCGGCATGGTCGGCGAAACGCTCGGCGTAGACATGCACGTTCTGACAGGCGACGCCGCGCCGCTGCGCAATCTGGAAGCCGCGATCAATCGCTCTCATCTGAGCGTTGAGCGCATGGTCGCGACGCCTTACGCGAGTGGTCTGGCAGCGTTAGTCGACGATGAATTGGAGATGGGCGCGGCCTGCATCGACATGGGCGGCGGCACAACGACAGTTTCCGTGTTCTCGGAAGGAAAATTTGTTTACGCGGACTCGGTTCCTTTGGGCGGGAATCATGTAACGCTTGATCTGGCGCGCGGACTCTCCGTGCGCATTGAGGATGCAGAGCGTTTGAAGGTCATGCACAGTTCCGCATTGCCGGGAGGCGGTGACGATCATGATATCGTTAGCGTTAGCCCCATGAGCGGGGACGATCACGAGCCGCCATTGCAGGTGCCTCGGTCGGCCATCACGCGCATCGTGCGCGCCCGCGTTGATGAAACGCTTGAAATGTTGCGCGATAGGTTGGCCAAGTCTGGCTACGGCGCAACGGTTGGCCGCCGAGTCGTGCTCACTGGTGGCGCAAGCCAGCTTGCCGGTCTGCCGGAAGCAGCGCGGCGTATCCTTGGAAGAAATGTAAGAATCGGTCGCCCGCTCGGCGTGGCCGGCTTGCCGGAAGCCGCCAAAGGCCCGGCATTTTCCACTGCGGTTGGTCTGCTGATCTATCCGCAACTGGCGACGTTCGAGAGTGAGAGCATCACCAGCAGTATGCGTTTCAAGTTGACCGGTACCGGAGGGCGGTTCCACCGGATGAGTCAGTGGATACGAGAAAGCTTCTAGTTTGGCAGGGGATAGCCCCATAGCGCCGCGCGGCGAGGCGGCAAAAAGGCAGAGGACAGACACAATGACGATCAATCTACAAAAGCCGGACATCACAGAACTAAAACCACGTATCACCGTGTTCGGCGTTGGCGGCGGTGGCGGAAATGCAGTCAACAACATGATTTCCGCCGGTCTGCGCGGTGTTGAATTCGTGGTTGCAAATACCGATGCGCAGGCGTTGACAATGTCGAAGGCCGACCGGCTCATCCAGCTCGGCGCCAATGTCACTGAGGGCCTGGGGGCGGGTTCTCAGCCTGAAGTCGGTCGCGCTGCCGCCGAAGAGTGCATCGACGAAATCAACGATCATCTGTCCAATACGCATATGTGCTTCGTCACCGCAGGCATGGGCGGCGGCACCGGCACCGGCGCTGCTCCGGTTGTGGCGCGCGCTGCTCGCGAACGCGGCATCCTCACCGTTGGCGTTGTCACCAAGCCTTTCCATTTTGAAGGCATGCGCCGCATGAAGACTGCGGACCTCGGTATCGAGGAACTGCAGAAGAGCGTCGATACGCTCATCGTCATTCCGAACCAGAATCTCTTCCGTCTTGCCAATGACAAGACCACCTTTGCTGACGCTTTCGCGATGGCCGATCAGGTGCTCTATTCTGGCGTCGCCTGCATCACCGACCTGATGGTCAAGGAAGGGCTCATCAATCTCGATTTCGCCGACGTTCGCTCGGTCATGCGCGAGATGGGCAAGGCTATGATGGGTACTGGCGAAGCTTCTGGCGAAGGCCGTGCAATGGCTGCTGCCGAAGCCGCTATCTCCAACCCGCTGCTGGACGAAACGTCAATGCGCGGCGCGAAGGGCCTGCTGATTTCGATCACTGGCGGTCGCGACCTCACCTTGTTCGAAGTTGACGAAGCCGCAACCCGTATCCGCGAGGAAGTGGATCAGGAAGCGAACATCATCCTCGGCGCAACCTTCGACGAAGATCTCGAAGGCGTTATTCGGGTGTCTGTTGTTGCTACCGGCATCGACAAGACCGCGGCTGAAATCGCGGCTACTCCAATCGCGATCCGTCAGCCTATCAAGCAGCAGCCTGCGCCACGTCCTGCGGCTGAAGCTCCGGTCGCGGCTCCCAAGCCGGTTGTGTCAGATCCGGTTGCAGAGGCGATGCGCGCAGCCGAACAGGGTGGTTTTGAAGCTCCGCGGGCCCAGGCGGTGCCCGCTGATGACTTTCGCCCCCAGAGCAAACTCTTTCAACAACCGCAACCAGTAGCCGCAGCTCCAGCCCCTGTTGCACAGCAGCCTGCTCCTCAGCCGGTTCGTGAAATGCCGCAGCAAATGCGCGAAATGCAGGCAGCGCCGCAGCAGCGTATGCCCCGCGTTGAGGATTTCCCACCGGTCGTGCGTGCCGAAGTCGAAGCGAAGAACCGTCCTGCTGCCGAGCAGCATGATAGCGGCCCGATGGGTTTGCTCAAGCGCCTCACCAGTGGCCTGACACGTCATGTGGAAGAACCGGCGCGTCCGGTGGTTGCCGAGCAGCCGCGTGAGCCGAAGCTTCGCCAGATGGCTCCGGAAGCGCGCCGTCTGAACACCAACGATGCGCAGCTGTACGCTCCGCGCCGCGGTCAGCTTGACGATCATGGTCGTCTGACCCCGCAGAACAAGGCGGTTCACGAAGAGGATCAGCTGGAGATTCCAGCGTTCCTTCGTCGGCAAGCAAACTAAATCCTGCCCCATATATTAATGGGTGCTAACCTTTACGAAACACGGGCGTCATCGACGCCCGTTTTCATTTTATAAAACTTTTTTCTTTTCAATAGCTTACGATGATTCGTCGAAAGATTTTTGAGTAACATTGGGTAAGAATCCGTGATTTGGAGTCTGCCCCTTGCGCCATTATCTTCGCGGCGAATTCAGGGAGCTTTCCGGGGAGGGGATCGCTCATTGAAAGCGCAGATGAGCAGGCCGCAGAAAAACGATCAAGTGGCTGCCTGCATTGTAAGAGTACGGGGATTGAATTGCACGATTTGCAAACAACGCTGAAGGCGCGGGTTTCGCTGTCCGGTACGGGCGTTCATAGCGGTCAGCCCGTGAGCATTCATTTCATTCCTGCTGATCCCGATACGGGCGTTATTTTCAATCTTGCCGAGAACGACGGCACAACGCGCGAAGTGCGCGCGCTCGTTTCCGAGGTTGGCGCAACCGATCTCTGCACCGCACTTGGTGATCGCGGCGGCGCTTATGCTGCGACCGTCGAGCACCTTATGGCTGCGCTTTCCGGTCTCGGCATCGACAATCTCATTGTCGAGCTTGATGGCAAGGAAGTGCCGATTCTTGACGGCAGTGCTGCAACCTTTGTCGATGCATTCGATCAGGTTGGACTGGAAACGCAGCCGGTCAAGCGTCGCTATATTCGCGTGCTCAAGCCGGTTCGTATTGAGAACGGCGCTTCATGGGCGGAATTCCGGCCTTACACTGGCACTCGCTTCGAGGTCGAAATCGACTTTGAAAATCCCGCCATTGGCCGTCAGGCTTATGCAGCAGACATGGATGCTGAAACCTTCCGCCGCGACATTGCTCGCGCGCGCACTTTCGGCTTCATGAAAGACGTCGAGCGGCTTTGGGCTGCTGGCTTTGCGCTCGGCGCATCGCTGGATAATTCGGTCGTTATTGGCGACGATAGCAAGATCATCAACGCTGAGGGCTTGCGCTATTCGAACGAGTTCGTGCGTCACAAGACGCTGGACGCGATGGGTGATCTGGCACTGGCCGGTGCGCGCTTCCTTGGCTGCTTCCGCTCGTATCGCGGCGGTCATCGCCTCAACGCGATGGCGTTGCAGCGCTTGTTGTCGGACCGCACCGCGTTTGAATTTGTGGAAGCGGGTCGCCGCGAGCGCGGTCGCCGTGTCGATCTCGTTGCAGTAAATGCGCCCGTTTATGCGCCTTGGGTTCTCTGAAACCGTCAACCATCGTTAAGGTTTTTCGGGCTATTGCTGTGGGCAAGGCCCCATCGCTTGGCTATTTACGGTGGTACCCGGCAGATTGCCACAAAAATGCGCCATTGGCAGACCAATGCGTTGCCGCGATGGGGGCGTTTGTGGTTAATGGCCGCGTGTTTTTCGATGTTCGAAGCGCCCGAAAGGCGGAATTGTAATCATGTCATTTGAACTTCTGAAATTACGATCCACCCGCAGCTTGGTTTGCGCGTCGATTATTGTCGCGCCACTGATCGTTTCGGGTTGTATGTCGAAAGACGATGATGTGGACCTTTCCACCTATGTCGATCAGACCGAACCGCCAGATCAGCTTTACAATCAGGGCCTTGCAAATCTGAATGCGGGCCGCTTGGGCGAAGCCAGCAAGAAGTTTCAGGCGCTGGATCGCCAGCATCCCTATTCGGACCAGGCCCGCAAGGCGATGGTTATGGACGCATTCGCCAGCTACAGGCAGGGCCGCTATCCGGACGCGATCAACGCCGGTCAGCGTTATGTGCAGCTTTATCCGTCGTCGCCCGACGCTGCCTATGCGCAGTATATCGTCGGCCTCAGCTATTTCCGCCAGATTCCAGACGTTACCCGCGACCAGAAGGCGTCGCGTCGCGCCATCGAGGCGATGGAGGAAGTCGAGACGCGCTGGCCTGATTCGGAATATGTGGACGACGCAAACGAGAAGATTCGCTTTGCGCGTGACCAGCTCGCCGGCAAGGAAATGCAGGTGGGCCGTTATTATCTTGAACGCCGCGAATATATCGCTGGCATCAAGCGCTTCCGTTATGTTGTGGAGAATTATTCGAACACACGGCATGTGGAAGAAGCTCTCGCCCGTCTTACAGAAGCCTATTACGCTATGGGCTTGACCTCGGAAGCGCAGGCGGCTGCCGCCGTTCTGGGCCAGAATTACCCGGATAGCCCGTGGTACAAGGACAGCTACAAGCTGCTTCAGTCCAAGGGGCTTGAGCCGCGCGAGAACAGCGGTTCGTGGCTTGCGAAGATCGCAAAGCCGGTTACGGGCTAGCCAGAAATACGGAATCTGATCTAAGAGGTCTCGATGCTTTCGAGACTGTCGATCCGCGACATCGTACTCATTGAACGGCTGGACATCGATCTGACGTCCGGCCTTTCCGTGCTGACCGGCGAAACCGGTGCGGGCAAGTCGATTTTGCTGGATGCTCTTTCGCTGGCGCTCGGCGCGCGTGGAGACGCCTCTCTCGTGCGGCAAGGTGCTGTGCAAGGGCAGGTCATTGCCGTTTTCGACGTTCCCGTTGGTCATCCTGTCCGCGCGCTTCTGGCTGAAAACGCTATCGACGACGATGGCGATGTCATTCTCCGCCGCGTTCAGACCGCCGATGGCCGCACCCGTGTTTTCATCAATGACCAGCCTGCCAGCGTCACGCTTATGCGGGATCTTGGCCGCGCGCTGGTCGAAATTCATGGCCAGCACGATGAGCGCGCGCTGGTCGATCCGGCGGCGCATCGCGCTTTGTTGGACGCGTTCGGCGGTCATTCCAGCGCGCTCAACGCCTGTCGCGAAGCTTGGCGTCAGTGGCGGCACGCGGAGGGCGAACTGGCACGGCTGAAAGCCCGTGTCGAATCGGCGACGCGCGAGGCCGAATTTTTGCGCTCGTCGGTCGATGAGCTGGTGCAGCTTGATCCGCAGCCCGGCGAAGAAAGCGCGCTGGCGGAAAAGCGCGCCGAAATGATGCGGTCGGAAAAGATTGCGGGCGATGTGCGCGAAGCCGAGGAAATGCTCGCTGGTCCATCCGCGCCGTCGCCGCAGCTTGCCGGCCTGCTGCGCCGGTTGCAGCGCAAGGCGGCGGATGTTCCCGGCTTGCTGGATGATGTTGTGCAATCGCTCGATCAGGCATTGATTGCGCTTGATGCCGCGCAATCCGGCGTACAGCTCGCCCTGCGGGCCATAGATTTCGAGCCGCAAGCGCTTGAACGCGCGGAGGAACGACTGTTTGCGTTGCGGGCTGTCGCGCGCAAGCATAACGTCTCCGTGGATGATCTCGCCGAATTGCGTGACACTATGTCCGCAAACCTCTCTGATCTCGACGCGGGCGCGGATCGTCTCTCCAAGCTGGAAGGCGAATCGCTGTCTGCCCGTAAGACCTTTGACGAGGCCGCCGCTCACCTTTCTGAACTGCGAGAATCTGCCGCCAAAGCGCTCATGCAGTCAGTCATGTCCGAGTTGCCCGCGCTCAAGCTGGAGCGCGCGGAGTTCATCGTCGCGATTTCTACCGATGCAGGGAATCGCGCGGAGGAGGGGATCGATCAGATCGAGTTCTGGGTTCGCACGAATCCCGGCTCGCGGCCTGGCCCCATGATGAAAGTTGCCTCTGGCGGCGAACTTTCGCGCTTCCTGCTTGCGCTGAAGGTTGCGCTGGCGGATCGCGGTTCAGCCCCCACGCTGGTTTTTGACGAAATCGATTCTGGGGTGGGTGGTGCGGTTGCTGATGCTATCGGGCAACGTCTCGAACGGCTTGCGGATCGCGTTCAGGTGCTAACGGTCACGCATGCGCCACAGGTTGCAGCCCGTGCGCGCGCGCATTTCCTCATCTCTAAATCGGGCGCGGATCGCGTCGCGACGAAGGTAGAGCAGATGGACGAAAGCGCGCGACAGGAGGAAATTGCGCGTATGCTGGCAGGTGCAACTATCACCGACGAGGCGCGTGCGGCAGCGGGCAAATTGCTTGCGCGTTGACAGTAGACTTCGCCGCTGCCTCTTGAAATTGCAGCCGTGCGGCAATCATAGTCCGGCTCGAATGGAAGCGGAGAAACGCCCATGTCCGACAAGTTGAAATCCGTCGAGGCACTGGACGAGATCGAAGCTGCGGCAGAGCTTGAGCGCCTCGCGCTGGAAATTTCCGGTCACGACGAGCGCTATTATGCCGAAGACGCGCCGACTGTTTCCGATGCCGAATACGATGCTCTGCGGCGGCGCAATATGGCAATCGAGCAGCGATTTCCGGCCTTGGTGCGCGAGGATTCTCCGTCGCGCAAGGTAGGTGCGGCCATATCCGCCAAGTTCGGCAAGGTCGTCCATGCGGTGCCGATGCTGTCGCTGGATAATGCTTTCAGCGACGAAGATGTTCGCGAGTTCGTTGAGCGCATTCGCCGTTTTTTACGTCTCGCTCCCGATCAGCCGGTTGCGATTACCGCCGAACCCAAAATCGACGGCCTGTCTCTTTCACTTCGCTATGAGGCGGGCCGACTGGTGTCCGCTGCAACGCGGGGTGACGGCGCTGTTGGTGAAAATGTTACTGCCAATGCGCGCACCATAACGGACATTCCAAACGTGCTCAGTGGCGATGCGCCCGACATTCTGGAGGTGCGTGGCGAGGTCTATATGAGCCATGCGGATTTTGCCGAATTAAACCGCCGCAACGCCGCCGCCGAGAAGCAAGTTTTCGCGAACCCGCGCAATGCGGCTGCGGGCTCGCTGCGCCAGTTGGATACGTCGATCACTGCCAGCCGCCCGCTGCGGTTTTTCGCCTATGCGTGGGGGGAGGTAAGCGCCATGCCTGCCGACACTCAAATGGGCATGGTCGCCGCGTTCGCCAGCTATGGTTTCAAGACAAATCCGTTGATGCGACTGTTCGACAATGTGGACGACATGCTGGCCCATTATCGGGCAATCGAAGAGCAGCGTGCCACGCTCGGCTACGACATCGATGGGGTCGTCTACAAGGTCGATAGCCTTGAATTGCAGGGCAGGCTTGGCTTTGTGTCACGTTCGCCGCGATGGGCCATCGCGCACAAATTTCCAGCCGAAAAGGCGTCCACGGTTCTTACGGGCATCGACATTCAGGTCGGCAGAACTGGTGCGCTCACTCCGGTTGCGCGCCTTGTGCCCGTCACTGTCGGCGGCGTGGTCGTCACCAATGCAACGCTGCACAATGAGGATTACATCAAGAGCCTCGATATTCGGGTTGGCGACACCGTCCGCATCCAGCGGGCAGGGGACGTCATCCCGCAAGTGCTTGGCGTCGAGTTGGACAAACGCCCCAATGATTCGATCCCTTACGATTTTCCCCAAACCTGTCCGGTTTGCGGAAGCCATGCGGTGCGTGAAGATGGTGAGGCGGTGCGCCGCTGCACCGGCGGGTTGATATGCAAGGCTCAAGCGGTCGAGCGCTTGCGCCACTTCGTTTCGCGTGGCGCGTTCGATATTGAGGGGCTTGGCGAAAAGCAGATCGAATTCTTCTTCAACGCGGAAGACCCGGCGCTTTTCATTCACTCTCCGGCGGATATTTTCACGCTTCGCGCCAGGCAAGCGAGTTCGCTCGCCAAACTGGAGAACATTGATGGTTTCGGTCCGACCTCCGTGCGCAAACTGTTCGACGCGATTGATGACCGGCGCACGATAGACTTTTGGCGCTTCCTGCACGGTCTTGGGCTTCGCCATGTCGGTGAGACCAATTCCAAGCGCCTTGCGCGTCACTTCGTCAGTTTCGCGGCGCTGCGGGAGGCTGGCGAGCAGGCTGTCGCGCCGCAGGGAAAGGGCGATCCCGGCAATTCCGCTTGGCAGGAGTTGCGTTCCATTTCTGGCATCGGTGACGTGGTCGCGGAAGCTGTGGTCGATTTCTTTGGTGAGGAACATAATCGGCAAGTCCTCGATGCACTGCTCGCGGAGGTCACGCCGCGTGATGAAGAGCGCATTGCCGCAAGCTCGTCGCCGGTGGCTGGAAAGACTGTTGTTTTCACCGGCTCGCTGGAAAAAATGTCACGCGACGAGGCCAAGGCTATGGCCGAGAAGCTTGGTGCCAAAGTTTCCGGCTCCGTATCCAAGAAAACTGATCTTGTGGTTGCCGGACCCGGCGCAGGATCGAAGCTGAAGCTAGCGACTGAACTGGGCATCGAAGTTATCACGGAAGACCAATGGTTCGAGCGCATCGCCGGCTGATCCATCAATCGCGCTCACCGAAAGGTTCAGCGAAATTCGCGTGACATTGCCACTCGTCGACCCTACCTAGCGGACTTCTGGAGTCTGGAAATGTCAGCCGAAATAACCGTTCAATTGCCCGCGCACCGATCCTCTTTTGGGGAGTTTCTAGATGGCGCGCGCCGGGCCATTCCTGTCGTCGTTGCGGCTTCGCCTTTCGCTGTGCTGTTTGGCGCGCTCGCCATCGACAATGGCCTGACGCCGTTCGATGCCGTATTTATGAGCGCTACGGTTTTCGGCGGCGCAAGCCAGATGGTCGGCATTGAGCTTTTTGGCCACAAAATCGCGCCGTGGCTCATTGTGCTTTCAATCTTTGCCGTGAATTTCCGCCATGTGCTCTACTCAGCGGCCATCGGACGCCATTTCGCGCATTGGCCGCTGTGGCAGCAGGCTTTGGGCTATTTTCTGCTGACTGATCCTCAATTCGCAGAAGCCGAAAGTCGCGCGCAGCGCGAACGAGTCCCGTTCGCTTGGTATTTCGGAATGGGCTTCTGCATTTATGTCTTTTGGATTCTGGCAACGCTGTTGGGTGCGCTGTTCGGGCGGCTCATTCCTGATCCGCACGCAATCGGGCTGGATTTCCTGTTGCCGATCTATTTCCTTGGCATCGTCATGGGCTTCCGCAAGCGGCCCATGTGGTTGCCGCTTGTTCTGGTCAGCGGCGTTGCGTCGATGATCGCCTATAAATTCGTCGGTTCGCCTTGGCATGTATCGCTTGGCGCGCTGGCCGGCATAATTCTGGCGCTCCTCATGCCGCCATCTGCGCAAAAGGCATAGGTCATGAACGAAACAATCTGGATCATCATCGCCGCTGCCATCGCGACCTATCTCACCCGCGTTGGAGGCTACCTCGTATTGTCGCGGTTTGAAACTGTCCATCCGCGCATTGAATCGGCGTTGAACGCCGTGCCTGCCGCAGTTTTGACGACCCTCGTCGCGCCATCACTGCTCAGCGCAGGACCGCGCGAAATGATAGCGCTTGTCGTCGCCGGTCTTGTCGCGTTGCGCGGCGGCATCATGACTATGTTCATCACCGGCGCGGTGGTGCTTATCCTGCTGCGCAACTTCACCTGACGATTTAGCCTATGGGCGCAGTCGCGGTCTCCAGCCACTTGAGCGTTTCGCCATCGACCATTGGGCCGATCTCTGTCAGCACGCGCGCGTGGTAGGCATTTAGCCAGTCAAGCTCTTCACTGCTCATCATGTCCGCGCGGATCAAGCGCCTGTCGAAAGGCGCAAGCGTCAGCGTCTCAAAGCTGTGCATTTCAATATCGCCGCCATCGATGGCGCTCGGCGCATCGACCACGATCAAGTTCTCGCAGCGAATGCCGTAATGGCCTTCTTTGTAGTACCCCGGTTCATTGGAAAGGATCATGCCGGTCAGCAGCTTTTCCGTGCCGGTTTTGGCCAGCCGCTGCGGGCCTTCATGCACCGCCAGATATGACCCGACACCGTGACCCGTGCCGTGCGCATAGTCAAATCCATGTTGCCACAGCGCATATCGCGCGAATGCGTCGAGATCGGAGCCCCTTGTGCCGGGCGGGAACCGAAGTCGAGAGATCGCCATTAGCCCTTGCAGGACCAGCGTAAATCGCTCGCGCATTTCGTCGCTCGGTGTGCCCATGGCAACCGTGCGCGTGATATCGGTCGTTCCGTCCTGATACTGCGCACCGGAATCGAGCAGGAACAATTCGTCTTTACCGAGTTTGCGATTAGAATTGCGCGACACCCGATAGTGGATAATCGCACCGTTTGGCCCCGCACCGGATATCGTTTCGAAGGATACATCTTTCAGCGCGCGCTGCGTTTCTTCGCCCACGCGATGGCGCGCTTCTTCCAGCCGGGTCACGGCTGTAATCTCATCGATGGTGTCGGGTTGTTGTGCATCCAGCCAGCACAGGAATTGCACCACCGCCGCGCCGTCGCGCCGATGTGCAGCGCGAGAACCGGCCAGTTCCGCCTCGTTTTTCGTCGCGCGAGGCAGGCGAGCCGGGTCTGCTGCCTCAACTACCTTGCCGCCGTTTTCCTCTACGATCATGCGCAGCCGGTCGGCCGCCAACACGGGGTCCAGCGAAATCCTCGAACCCGACTTCGCCAGCTTTGCGATTTCTGCTTCCATCGAAGATGGGGTGCGCAAGTCAGCAAGCTGGGTGAGGTAGGCTTCCGTCTCAATGCCAAGCTTGCGCTTGTCGATAAAAAGCAAATGCGCCCCTTTCGCTGCGATCACGGCAAAGCCCAGCGCCAGCGGCGTGTGCGGCACGTCGGAACCGCGAATGTTGAACGCCCATGCGATTGAGGAAGGGTCCGTCAGCACCGCATAGTCCGCGCCTTGCTTGGCGACGGACTCCGCCAGACGCGCCAGCTTGTCGCGCGCCAGTTCTCCCGCCAATTCATTTGGTTGAAGCGCAACGGCGCCGAGTGGCGGGCGAGGGCGGTCTTCCCAGATGGCATCAATTGCGTTCTTCTCCAGCGGCAGCAATTCTGCGCCCGCACGTGTGACGGATCTGCGCATGGCGGTGGCTTCGGAAATCGTGTGCAGCCAGGGGTCGAATCCAATTCGCGCACCTTTGCCGACATTTTCTGCCAGCCATTGCGCAGGTGGGTTTTCGACAAGGCTTTCGACCTTGAACAGGTTCATGTCTGCCTGCTGGCGAACCTGTAGTGTGTAGCGCCCATCCACAAAAATCACCGCCCGGTCGCGCAGCACGATTGCTGCGCCCGCAGAGCCTGAAAATCCGGTCAGCCAGCGCAATCGCTCGGAGCAGGGGGCTACGTATTCGCCTTGATGTTCGTCGGAACGCGGCACAATGAAGCCATCGAGATCGTGCTTAGCCAACCAGTCGCGCAGCAGTGCCACGCGCGGCACGCCGACTGAGGGATCGCCTGTTACTTCGAAATCCTGAAACTGCGCCTGATACATGGGCCTTAATTCTCCGTCTTTGCGGAAGTGCTATCCGAAGTTCGGGTCGAAATCAAAGCTATGCGTCAGGCGCGCATGTGCCTTGCGTTGCAGAATTCTACCGCAATGCACAAATCGCGATTATCTTATGAATAGTGGGAGGAGCCAACCGAGCCGTTTCGGAGACAGGCTATGTCCACCAAGATCAAAACTTTCCTTCGCCGCAGTCTGGATGCGTTCATCGCCGCGCGTGAGCGCGAGGCTGAAATCTATGTCAGTCGCGCGCTGCTGTCGTTCGATGACAAAACGTTGAAAGCGCACGGCTACGACCGCGCTGCACTTAAACGCGCTGCGCGTTTCTAACGCTTGAGATGAAGCGTAACCCAACCCTCGCGGTGCAGGGTGGTCACGTGTCTGAATGATTGGCCGACATAGGCTGAAATAACCGCATCGCGCTGGCGGTCCAGAATGCCGGACAGGATCACCGATCCGCCGGGGCGGATGAAGCGAGCCATCTGAGGTGCAAGCCGCATCAGCGGCTTTGCCAGAATATTGGCGACGATCAGGTCAAACGGCGCACGCCGAGCAAAGGCCGGGTTGCCGAAGCCGGTAGCGGTCAGCGCATCAACAAAGGCGCTAACTCCGTTCAAGCGCGCATTTTCGTCCGCAACTCGTGTTGCGATTGGGTCGATGTCGGTCGCCAGCACTGGAATATGCGCCAGCTTAGCCATTGCGATGGCCAACACTGCACTGCCTGTTCCAAGGTCGAGGGCATTGCGCGGATTTTCCCGCCGCACCACACGCTCAATCATTTCGAGGCAGCCCGCTGTCGTGCCGTGGTGGCCGGTTCCGAACGCCAGCCCCGCCTCGATCTCAATAGCAATATCGCCAATGCGTCGCTTCTCGCGATCGTGCGAACCGTGAACCAGAAACCGTCCGGCGCGCACTGGCTTCAAGCCTTCCAGCGACTTTGCGACCCAGTCGATATCTGGCAGCACTTCCAGCTCTAGCGGCGCTGAAATGGAGAGTTCCTGCAACCGTCGCTCAGTCGCCGCCCGCGCCTCATCCACGCCGTCTTCCACATAGATCGAAAGCTCGTGAATGTCGGCATCCTCATCGACTTCCAGTATCGCGATTGGATGGCCTATCTCCTCGAAGTCCAGTTCGAGAGCAGCAAATGCGCGCTCAATATCGGCGCGATTCATGCGAGCAAAGATGCGTGTCTGTGTCATGGTGCGGCGATAGCCGAAATCAGCCCTCTGCCGCCAGTCTTTTCAGCTTGGCAAGTGCAGTATCCTGATTTTCGCCATAAGCGATGGTCCCGAAGAACTGGCCGTTTTTGCCGAGCAGCAGCACAGACGCCGTGTGATCCATGGTGTAGTCGCCGCCATCTGTAGGAACCTTGCGGGCATAGATTTTGAAGTCCTTGACCATCTGGTCCACCTTGGCCGGATCGCCGGTGATGCCCATGATACGGTTGGAAACATTGGTCACATAATCATTCATCACCTGCGGCGTGTCGCGCTCAGGGTCGACCGAAACAAAGTAGGCGTGAATGTTCTTGCCTTCATCGCCGAGTGTTTTCAGCCACCCGTCCATTTCGACCAGCGTCGTCGGGCAAACTTCCGGGCAATGTGTAAAACCGAAGAACACTATCGTTGGGTGGCCGCGAAACGCCTGTTCGTCGATTGGCGCGCCGCGACTGTCAACAAGCTGAAATTTGTCGCCAAATGCCTGCTCACCGTGCGTTGTGCGATACCAGTCGAACGTCATCCAGCCGACAGCGATTGCCATCAGAAAAATAATGCCGGCCAGAATGAAGCGCATCATGCGAATATTTCCAATTTTATTGTGAGATCAGTATCTTACATGCACCAGGCGAGGCCGGATTCGATCACGGAAAGGAAAATTCCGTCGGCATTGTTCATCCAGCCTGCGAAGGCGATACCGGTAACGCCAGCGAGTAACGCCGCTGCCAGCGCCACCTTGCCGCCTGTCCAGATCATGCTCTTTGAACCGGTTTTCATTACAGAAATATAAGGTGCACGCGCCTTCAAAGAAAGGCACCATATCGTCGCTGTCACGGTTTGGAATTTCGAGAATGAAAACATCTGTTGGATATAGAGCCTCACAAATTGCGTTGCATTGGACCATCGCCGTGCTGGTCGCGTTCCAGTTTCTTGCTTCGAGTGGCATTGAGCAGGCGTGGCGTGCATTTCGTCGAGATGGCGTCGTGGGCGACGCGTTTTCGTCGCTTGCACTCGCTCATATCGTGGTCGGTGTTGCTGTCCTGCTGTTGATGGCAGCGCGCGTTTGGCTACGGCTAAAACATGGTGCGCCGCCTGCTGACCCGACGGAACCGGTCGTCCTGCAATGGTTGGCCAAGCTTGCGCATGTCGCGCTCTATCTGTTGCTTATCCTATTGCCCATTTCGGGTTTGGCGGGTTGGATTTCGGGCAATGGAACACCCATTCAGGCGCATCTCATTGCAAAGACGATTCTGCTGCCCCTGATTGGTCTGCATGTGCTTGGGGCGTTGGTTCACCACTTTTTCTGGAAAACGAATGTACTGCGCCGCATGATGGTCCCCGCCTCCTGACACTTGCGCGCATCGTTTGGATATCCCATCTGTGGCGTATCGAACCGCATTTCATCAGGGAGCACTCGATGCGCAATGTATTGGCGGCGTTGGCCGTAGCTTCGGCTGCGATTTTTGCGGCCCCGGCCTATGCCGATCAGGTTGGAGAGGTCGGTGTGGATTGGTTCGGCAACGACATTATGGTCGAGGCCATTAAAGACCCCAAGGTCGAGGGCGTGACCTGCCACGTGTCTTATTTCGAGCGCGGCATTGTGGACCGCCTCCAGAAAGGCAACTGGTTCGAGGACCCGTCCGATACTGCAATTTCCTGCAATCAAACCGGGCCCATCAAGATCGGTGAAATCGATTTAAGCCAAGGTGGGGAAGAAGTGTTCAAGCAGGGCATCAGCCTGATCTGGAAAAAGCAGGTTGTGAACCGCATTTACGACAAGGCCAACAACACCCTCATTTATCTGTCGCATTCGCGGCAGGTTCAGGACGGTTCGGCCAAGATGGCGATCTCCACTGTTCCGCTGTTCGGTCAGAATGTCGTCTGGGAAAAAGGCCAGCCACGGTAGCGTCTCCCTCGTGTTCGCGCTAATGCGCTCTTATGGAAGACGCGCTTCGCTTTCAGGATCCGCAACCTCGCATTCACTCCACGGCAGAGCTTAAATCCTGCCGTCTGGGTCAATACGCTTCCATTGGAGAGCGTTGCGTATTGCGTGAGGTCATTGTCGGCGACTTCACCTATTTTGAGCGTCATTCGGAAGCGATTTATGCCGAAATCGGCAAGTTCTGCTCAATTGCGGCCAATACCCGTATCAATGCCCTTGAGCATCCGATTGAGCGGATCACCCAGCACAAGATCAGCTACCGGCCCAACGAATATTTCCGTTATCAGGGGGTGGACAACGCTTTTCGTGAGCGTCGCCGCGCCAAACAGATTCGCATAGGCCATGATGTGTGGATCGGGCATGGCGCAGTCATCATGCCGGGCGTGACCATTGGGAATGGCGCGGTCATAGGCGCGAATGCTGTGGTCACGCGCGACGTGGCACCTTATCAGATTGTCGCCGGAAGTCCGGCCAGATTGATCCGTCCTCGTTTCAGCCAGCCAATTGTCGAACGCATCGAGCGTCTGCAATGGTGGGATTGGCCGGTTGCGCGTCTGTTCGAGGCAATACCTGACATGCAGAGCCTGCCTATCGAAGCTTTTCTCGAACGTTGGGAAAGCGCAGCCGGAACCTGATACCCCGAGAATCGTTTCTGTCTCGCGCATTGTCGGGCGAAATATCTCCATGGAAAAAATCTTCACGCGCGTCGCGAACAGGGTTGCCTACGCAACGGGTACGCCGATTGCGTTTATGCTCTGCGTATCCATCGTGGTTATCTGGGCGATCAGCGGTCCAATCTTCGATTATTCGGATACGTGGCAGCTTATCATCAACACCGGCACGACAATCGTGACGTTCCTGATGGTGTTTCTCATTCAAAACACGCAGAATCGCGACGGTGCTGCGATTCAAGCCAAGCTGGATGAGCTAATCCGCGTCAGCGAAGCAAAGAACCATTTCATTGGTATTGAGCATCTGACCGAGAGCGAAGTGGAAGAAATCCGCCGCAAATGCGAGCAAGCTGCCAAGCGTGCTGAACAGGGCGAGGTCTCAAATTCGGTGTCTGAAGACGATCCGAAATCGCGCCGCAAACCGGCGGCGCGCAAGGGCAACAATAAAAAGACCCGAAGCGGCGCGAGCGCTTAGTCTATCCAAGCAGATTTCGCACGACGCGCATGAAAATGCGTGCACCCGGTTCGATAAGCGCATCAGGAAAATCAAAGTCGGGATTGTGAAGCTGTGGTGTTGTTTCACCGGAGCCAAGCAGGAACATCGCAGCTTTTGCGGAACGTCCAAACAAGCCGAAATCTTCCGATCCGCGCATAGGGTCGCTCTCACCGTGCGCGACTCCTTCTTGATCGAACGCATGTCGCAGCGGTTCCACTGCTTCTGCGTTATTGTCGCAATGGTGGAAAACATCGTGATAGCTAATTTCAATTCCGAGCCCAGATTGCGCCGCATTGTTGCGGGCAATCGCCTCGGCTTCGGTGCACATGGCGTCCATTTTCTCATCGCGCAGCGTGCGCAACGTCGCCCAGACTTCCGCATAGCCCGGCGCGATGCCAAATGCCGGTTCGCCCATTTTTGCATGCGTAACGGTCACCAGCCGGTAATTCTCATCCAGCGTCCCGCCAGTACCCAGCGCCGTTAGCGCGGGCATTAGGTCAGCGACCGCGTGCATCGGAGAACGGCCAGCTTCCGGCACCGAAGCGTGCGAAGTCTTGCCGGTCAGCGCAATGCGCATTCCGCGCGAGGCACAATTCGCCGCTCCGACCGAAAGAGTAGCAAATCCAAGCGGCAGGCCGGGCATGTTGTGCAGGGCAAATGCGTAGTCAGGCTGGATCTCTGCGAATTTGGGATCAGCGATAACCGCCGCCGCGCCGGCGCCGTTTTCTTCCGCAGGCTGAAACAGCAGCACCGCCCGCCCGTGCATGGGCGGAGCGCGATGGAGCGCCCGTGCCAGCGCGGTCAGAATTGTCATGTGTCCATCATGACCACACAGATGCCCTTTGCCCGGTATTTCTGAACGGTATTTTGCTTCGGAAATCTCCTGAATCGGCAGTGCATCCAACTCGCACCGGAACATCACCGTTGGGCCTGGTTTTCCGCTTTCGAAAATCGCAGCGACGCCATGCCCGCCGAGTTCCGTAATTATGCGATCCGGCTTGGTGGCTTGCAGAAATCGCACTATCCGTCGCGCTGTCTCCTGCTCCTCGCCCGAAATCTCCGGCAAACGATGCAGCACGTGCCGGAAATCAATCAGTTCGACGATGTCCGCATTCGATAAAAGCGTTGAGCCGTGCCGGATCATTGATGCACCTAGAATGTCGGTCTTTGTTGCCAAAATGCCTTATACATCTGTTTGCGAATTCGGAAGGACGCGCTTAACCCTCGGATTGACAATAAATATATGCTAATATAGCAAGTTCTGAATTCTATCTGCCTTTTTGTGTTAGGGGTGAGTGTGTATTGAAAATCGCTGGATTTCGAAGACCAAATTCGATCTCTCGGGGCTGTTTCCGGCGATGTTCTGTATATGCGAGCATCGCTCAGCAAGATCGGTTTGTCTCGAACTGAGATTGAAACTGTCTTTCTCCAAGCGGTTCGCAACGTGCTGGGCCCGGGTGGAACGATCATCGTCCCCGCATTCGTCAAACAGTATCCTCGCTGGAAGCGAAACATCCCTGTGTCTGACAAGGATACGCCTTCAAACGCGGGTGCGTTGGCGCAATTGATCCTCTCTCTGCCGGGTGCAATTCGGTCGGAGCATCCAACCCATTCGTTTGCGGGCTATGGACCTAGAGCCCACGAAATTCTGGAAGGTCATTCTGGCGACAAGGCATGCTTCGAGCCCATGCGGTCGATCGCGGAAATGAACGCATTGATGTTGCTCGTCGGCTGTATTGATGAAAGCCCCGGATTCTCGACGGTGCATCTTGCCCAGTTTGATCTCGGCTTATCGCAACAACACTATTTGAAATATCTAAGTCACGTTCGCGTGCGAGATAAAGCGGGCCGCGAAAGCTTCTTTCATCCAATCGAGTCTCCCGGGTGCAGTAAGCAATTCGGGCGGTTTTACGAGATTTATTCGGAGCAAACAGCCGGCTTGATCGGCAATGCTCCGTCGATGTCCGTGCGGGCAAAATCAGCATTTAACCTTGAAAAATCAGTACTGGAGAGAAATCCACGTTTTACTATATGCGATAATGAAAAGTGTTTGAGCTGTTCCCTGAGGGGATACAATAGATCGTCAATACCAAAGTATTTCTTATCAAGAATACAGAGAATATTCGAATAGCCTAACAAATGATTGCAGCCAGTTCTGTCGATCTGACGCCAGATCGAACCCTTCCGCTCGCCGGTTATGCAGCTACGTTGCGAGAGTGCGATGCAGTACGATCCAGACTCGAATCCAACGTAATCCTTTTTGAAACGAACACCGCAAGAGTGGCTCTATTGGGAATTGACGCGCTGTTTGTCGGTTCGAGCTTCATCGATGCCGTACGCAGCGACCTTATCGATCCAACCGTTGAGTTACTGTTCGTCGCAACACACACGCACTACGCTCCGTCTCTGGATCAGTCCAAACATCGACTCGGTGAGACCGACAATGACTGGTTTCACCAAGCGGCGAAAATCGTAGCGGCCCAGATCAACGCGCTGCTGCGAGAACGGGGAACAGAGGCTCGCGCTTCCTATGGTTCGCTTCCATGCAACCTATCGGTGTACAGACGGCGGAGAATACTTACGCCGAAATCGCGATTTCCGTTTATGCAAAACAAAGTTTTGCTGGTGCCCAATCGGTCTAGGAAAATTCCGAATGCACTTCAGCTCTTTCAATTGCAAACCATGGAAGGGGTGCCGCTTGCGGTCATATGGAGTTGGCCTTGCCACCCGGTGGAAGCGTCGAACCGCAACTCCATCAACGCCGCGTTCCCTGGTGCCGTAAAGTCGGCGATTCGTGTGGCGACGGGGCTTGATCAGCTGCCCATGATTTTTCTTCCTGGCTTCTGTGGCGACATTCGTCCTGCGATCACCCAGTCGGTGGCCAGAACGGCCTTTATCGAGATGTTCAAAGCTCCCTCAAAAGAAGATATCGAGACTTTTGAAAATGGAGTGTGCGAGTCTGCGTTGAAAGTTCTGTCCAGTGTCAGCCTTGTCGATCTGGCCGAAAGTTTTCATTTTCAACGCGTGGAAATGCCGTTGTCGGAATTACTGGACGATTCTGCTTCAACATTGCCGATCGCATTCCTTTCCTGCGGCCCATTCAGCATGACAGCACTCGGAGCGGAGGTTTGTTCGCCTTATCTTGACCAACTTGGCTTCGACGCCTCGAAGCCGACTTTCTTCACAGGCTGTGCAGGACCGACATTCGGCTATTTGCCCACCGATGCGCAGATTGCGGAAGGGGGTTATGAGGCTGAACGGTTCAAGGAATTTTTCGGTGTTACTGGATCGTGGAAACCGAAAGTGACAGCGCGTGTCGTTTCGGAGGTGCGCGCCGTTACTGGAGTGGTGGCTTCCGTCTCAAGCAGGTGTGACAAACCCGTCGAGAACCTTCTTCTGCCCAGCCTTGTCGAAGTCGATGGTTAGCTTGTTGCCTTCGATTGCCGAGACATTGCCGTTGCCGAACTTCTGGTGAAACACGCGGTCCCCGACGCTAAACGCGGAGGGGACATCCGAGACAGACTTAGCGACAAGTTCTCCGTCGATAACGCGACCTTTGACGGAGCCGCGTCCCGCGCCGAACCCTGAATCGGTCTCACCGTAGCCGATGCGCTCAAAATTGTGGCCCGAACGCGAACCCCAGTTCCGATCCGTCGCCTCTGTGCGATTGGCTTGCGCGCGCGCCCATCCCGGCGTGGCGTAATTGTTGGAAAACGACTTTTCGCCAACACTGTCGAAGCGAGAGGCTCCATAGGGGTTTTGCCGTCCATACCCTCCGCGACCGGTAGCAAAACCGGACTGGCCATAACCGCCATAGGAATTGCCAGCGTCGGCGATTTCGACATGTTGCTCCGGTAGTTCGTCGAGAAAGCGCGACGGAATTGTCGATTGCCAGAGTCCGTGAATGCGCCGGTTTGAAACAAACCACAGATGCAGGTTTTTCTTTGCACGCGTCAGCCCGACATAGGCCAGCCGCCGCTCTTCCTCCAGACCGGAACGACCGCCTTCATCGAGTGCGCGTTGGTGCGGGAAAAGTCCTTCCTCCCATCCCGGCAAATACACGGTCTCGAACTCAAGACCTTTTGCAGAGTGGAGGGTCATGATCGAAACAGCATCGAGTTCTTCATTTTGCTCGGCATCCATGACCAGTGCGACGTGTTCGAGGAACGAGCGCAGCAACTCATATTCCTCCATCGAGCGGATCAATTCCTTGAGGTTTTCCAGCCGCCCCGGCGCATCTGCGGAACGGTCGTTCTTCCACATTTCTGTGTAGCCGCTTTCTTCGAGTATCGTTTCAGCAAGCTCCGTATGCGGCGTCTTTTCCAACGCGCTTTGCCAGCGCTCGAAATTTGCCGCCACCTCGCGCAGCGCCGCGCGCGGCTTCGGCTTCAACTCGTCGCTTTCCGCAAGTTTGCCGGCTGCTTCGAGCATCGGCACGCGCAATGCCCTTGCTGTTGCGTGGATCTGGCTGATGGTTGCCTCACCAAGCCCTCGCTTCGGCACATTCACAATACGCTCGAACGCAAGATCGTCGGCAGGCTGGGCAACCACACGAAAAAACGCCATCGCATCGCGGATTTC
Source organism: Mesorhizobium sp. (assembly GCA_049840935.1). Lineage (GTDB taxonomy): Bacteria > Pseudomonadota > Alphaproteobacteria > Rhizobiales > Rhizobiaceae > Mesorhizobium_G. The sequence goes on along the minus strand of JASGJA010000017.1, from coordinate 28,465 downwards.
CAGCCGTTCGTAGAAGCGCGGTCCGCCGATCACGCGGTAATTCAATCCAAGCGTTACAAAGCGATCTTCAAATTCGCGCATCTGGAACGACGCGCGCACAAGTATCGCCATGTCGTTCAGCTTTTCACCCTTGCGCTGATACTGCTCGATTGCCTCGCCAACCGCGCGCGCTTCCTCTTCAGAGTCCCATGCCGCGTGGACGTTTACCTTCGGATCGTCGGGGGCAGGGTGGTCGGTGAACAGTGTCTTGCCGAGACGCCCTTCATTATGTGCAATCAAGTGTGAAGCCGCGCCGAGAATATGCGCCGTAGAGCGATAATTCCGCTCTAGCCGAATTACCGTCGCGCCGGGAAAATCTTTGTCAAAGCGCAGGATATTATCGACTTCAGCGCCGCGCCAACCGTAGATGGATTGGTCGTCATCGCCCACACAGCAAATATTGACGCCTTGTCCTCGCGGCCTCTGTGCAAGCAACCGCAGCCACATATATTGGGCGGTGTTGGTGTCCTGATATTCGTCCACCAATATGTATTTGAATTTGCGGTGATATTCTTCCAGCACATCCGGCTTTGACCGGAAAATGCGGATCGGATGCAGCAGTAAATCACCGAAGTCGCATGCGTTCAGCGTAGCAAGTCGCTCCTGATAGGCGCGATACAATTCCCGGCCCTTGCCATTTGCAAATGCGCGAGCGTCACCCTCCGCAATCTCAGACGGCGCGAGCCCCTTGTTTTTCCACCCGTCGATCATCTGGGCAAACTGGCGTGCTGGCCAGCGCTTGTCGTCCAGACCTTCCGCCTGAATGAGTTGCTTTATCAGCCTGATCTGGTCGTCAGTATCCAGAATAGTAAAATCGGTCCGTAATCCTGCCAGTTCGGCGTGACGGCGCAGGAGCTTCACGCCTATCGAGTGGAATGTACCAAGCCACGGCATTCCTTCCGCATTGCCTTCGCCAATCAGCAGAGCAATGCGCTGCTTCATCTCGCGCGCCGCTTTGTTGGTGAAAGTCACTGCCAATATCTGGCCGGGGTAGGCAAGTCCGCCGGCAAGAATATGCGCGATGCGCGTCGTCAGCACGCGTGTCTTGCCGGTTCCCGCTCCCGCCAGCACCAGAACTGGTCCTTCGGTCGTTTCGACAGCTAGCCGCTGTTCTGGATTTAAGCCCTCAAGATAGTTCGGTGCAGAAGCGCGCCGCGCCGCCATTGCGCGCGCAGCTATGCCCCCCGCTTGCACATTCGGCTGCGGCGCAGGGTCTTCGTCAAAGAAGGGCATATCATCGGGGAATCCGGACATTGCGCCCGAATGTAGTGATTCCGTCGCGAAAGGCCAGCAATGTTTCTGGTTTGTACTAAAAAGTAATTCCTGTTGGGAAAAAATTCTTTAGGTGCTGGCTCAATTGACGCCTCTAACGCAGATTTATAGCTTCATGGTGAAAGGTATCCACATGCCCGATGCTATTCAGTTCAGCCTTGCCGTTCCAATTTTTCGCATTTTCGACGAGGCCAAAGCCCGCGAGTTTTATCTTGATTTCCTTGGCTTCCAGCTCGATTGGGAGCATCGGTTCGGGCCGAATATGCCGCTTTACATGCAGGTTTCGCGCGGCTCGCTGAAACTGCATCTGTCAGAACATTCAGGTGATGCCTCGCCGGGCTCCACTGCGCTGGTCTACATGGAAGGGGTCGAAGCGCTTCAAAAGGAGCTAATTGACAAGAAGTACAAATATAACCGCCCGGGATTGCAGAAGCAGGATTGGGGGTTGGAGTGCACAGTTATAGACCCATTCCGCAATCAGATTCGCTTTCTTGAAGCGCGCGGCGAGGCTTAATCGTCAGACGAGCGTCGTCCAAGCTGAAGAAAGTCGAGGCGCAAGCGTAAAGCTCTCCGGTTGCGCAACCGCTGGTGGTGGACGACGTATCCCCTGTTCGAGATATTCGAGGCAGGTCAGCAACCCGTTGATCGAATAGGGCTTTGAGATCACGCCGCATGCTCCAGCAAGGTCTTCAGGCAGTCGTTTCGGGTTAGCGGTAAGAAAGACATAATATATCGATGGAAATTGCCCGAGATGGCGTGCGACATCGATATATTATGTCTTTCTTTACCGCTACGCCGTGCGCTTCGGTCAGCTCGACGATGGCGTGAGCGAACACATCGGGCGCGCTGTCGAGGGGCACCTGACGCAACGTCGCAAATTCTGCAGCAAGCTCGCTGGTTCCACCGTCACCGCTGGCGACCACCGGAACGTTGGCGGCCAGTGCCTCTAGATGAGCGAGACTCAAGCCTTCGTGCTCGCTGGGTGACACCAACGCGTCCGCCGCGGCGAGCAAGCCCTGCACGTCGTCGACGAGACCAACCAGGTGAACGTGCTCACCCACACCGAACCGTTCGATTTCGCTCTGGAGAACACTCAGCGCGAGCTGGGCCGGCTGGTTTCTTGGGGAAGCCGCGCCTGCCACAATCAGTTTCACATCGCGACCGCTGCGAACGCGCGTGGCCGCAAGAATCGACGGCAGCAGATGCAAGCGCTTTTGCGGACGAGGGTTCGCCAACGCCAGCAGCACCAACGCGTCCGAGGCCAAGCCCAAGCGAGCTCGCCAGCCGTCGTTCGACGCGCGCGACGCGGGCGCCTGAATCCGAATTCCGTTCCAAACCGTGCGCAGCGGGATGGGCAAGCGCGCTGCGTGAAGCTCCAACTCGACGGCACGCGCACAACCGACCAAGAGCACCGCCTGTTCCGCTGGGAGCTCAGCGAGACCTTGAGGAAAGCCAGCCCGCGTGTTGTGCACCGTCACTAGCGAACGGAAGCCGCGCGCACTCAAGCGCGCCAGATCCGCAGCGTCGAGCAGGTGTGCGTGAGCCAAATCGGTACCCCAGGCGGTGAGCTCATGCTGAAGCCGATTGAAGCGTTGCTCACGGCTGGCCGCGGGCGACACGACGCGCGTCAGAATCGAACGCGCCGGGCGGGAGCTCGAAAGCGCCGCGCGTCGGCGAATACACCGCGTAAACTCGCGACCGCACGTGGGTTCGCGGAAGCTCTGCCGCGAGCTCGAGCGCGATCCGCTCGGCGCCACCGCGTTGCAAGCTAGTGACCACCTGCGCGACGCGCGGCCGCTGGCAGTCGTGCACGTCGAGCGACGCGTAGCGCACCATGCGCAAGCCGCGACCCGAGGCGTGCCCCAGCGCTTCGAGCAGCGACGCACCGCGCGCGCAGCGTTCGCTGACGCGCGTCGCCGACACGGCGTCTAGGTAGACACTTGCGAGCGGTGGGAATGCCGCGTGCCCAGCGCGCCGCAGCGCTCGATCGAGGTCGCCGCCGCACTCTTTCAGCAGCGCCGCCCAAGCTTGCATTTCGACGTTGGCTTCATCGCCGGGCGCGGGCAACAGGGCGCCCAACGCGCACAGCGGCGTACCGCGCTGCGTGGCGGGGGAAATGGACCTGCGAGCGAGCATTCGAAATGCGCGGGCCAAGCGCCAGCGCGCACGAGCCAGAGCGGACCACGCGGTAACAGATCGCCCAACGCTGCCAGCGACACTTCGGTTAAGTCGACGGGCTCATGCCCTAACAGCGAGAGCGCGCGCAGCGTGCGGCCAGTAAAGGAAGGCACGCGCGCCCCTTCGTGGAAGACGACGCAGCGCGGACGCTTCGGTTCCAGCGATGCCATCACCTAGTACGCCGACGGATAGCCTCGAAACGACGGTGGAGAGTCGGGCCCGTCGTCGTCGCTCGAGTCGTGCGAGTAGGCGGAGCGCTGCTGTTGCGGGGATGGCTGCTGCGCGCGGCTCATCATATACGCAGCGCCCAGCTGCGCAATCTGCTCGGCTTCGACGTCGTTGGGCGCGCCGCCGGTGTACACGAATTGATTGTCGGTTCCGTCGATGGGCACCGCGGCCCGGCGCGCGCTGCCCGCCACCGAGGCTCGATAATGCAGCATCGAGCCTCGCAGATTGGCGGGTGCGTTGACCCAGAAACCATCGCGATCGGGTCGAAACGTGACACCGGGCGGCGCGCCGCGCATGGGACGCGGCCTGCGTGAGCGGCGCACCAGCCAAGCCAACACGCCGCCGATTCCGAGCACGCTAGCGAGACCCGCGGCGCCAACCCAAAGCAGCCCTTCCTTGGGCCCTCCCGTCGAGTCGGAGGTCGGCTTGGTGCCCGGAGCGTCACTCGCAGTAGTCGCGTCGTTCGCCGCAGGCTGCGCGGACACCTCGAGCGACGCGACCACGCGAAAGCCGTTGTCGGCGTTGCGACTGCCGGCATCGTTTCGATAGCGAGCCGCAGCGCGCAAGTGTTTGGCGTCTTTCAACCACGAGCCGCCGCGCAACACGCGCCTCGGCTTGTCCCCGGCGGGCGCGCTGCTTTGCTCCGGATCCGAACTTGCCCCTGGCGTGTAAGGCCCGTAAAAGTCGCGGCACCATTCGTACACGTTGCCGCCCATGTCGAAGAGCCCGAACGCGTTGGGCTGCTTTTGAGCCACGGGCGCGGTGCCAGTCGCGGCGTTCTGCTTGAACCAACCCAGAGACGCCGCAGAGCTATCGGCGTCCCCCGTGTAGAAGCGGGTCTTCGCTCCGGCACGGTAGGCATACTCCCACTCTGCTTCGCTCGGCAGACCAAAAACACGCCCGGTCTTGCGCGTGAGCCAGTTCGTGAACGAACGCGCGTCCTCGAACGTCACGAGGGTAACCGGTTGCTCAGCGGTCTGAATGAAGCCGGGATTTCGCCAGTTGAACTCTGGCTTTTGCACCAGGCGTTGCCCGTCGTAACCGAAGCCGCCCGACTTTCCGTTCTCCGCCTCGGTGCGATAACCCGTCTCTTCTACGAAGCGCGTGAACTGCTTAACGGTCACTTCGGTGCGCCCGATGTAAAAATCGTGCGTCAGGGTCACCAGGCGCTGGGTCTCGTCCTCAGCGCGCTCCTTCTCCGTTGCCGGGGAGCCCTGCGTGAACTGACCTGCGTGAATCAGCACCGAAATCGAGCGGCACACCGCCGGCATCAATGCTGAGGCTCGGCGCGGCGGGTCCTTCGGCGTGCGCCCCACTCACCCAAAGCAAGCACACCGCCGAAATCAAAACGCGCGAACTCCGCATCTTCCACCCACTCGGCCCGACGTACCCAATCGGCATCGGACACACTACAACAAAACCCCCGCGCTAACGCAAGGCTTGAACGGCGACGTTGGCGGTGCTGAGCGTCACCGCTTGAGCTGGCTTCAACTCAGGGGCGAACAACGCGACTCGCAGCTCTTCGAGCAAATCGAGCACGCGCCGCGCCGCCGCGCGATCGGTCAGTTTGGCCTGCTTGTCGAGGAAGGCCTGCCACACGGGCACGAACGGCGCCGCCTTGGCAGAATCCTTGCTGGGGTCGTTGACGGCGCGCATGAGGCGAGCTTGAGCGGCGCGCAGGTAGCGGGGATACTGCTCGAGTCGCGCGAGCTCGACGTGCAGCAGCAAATCCGGCGGGAACAGCTGCTGCAACTGCACGCGAATGTCGGCGACGGCTGCGCGCGCTCGGGCTTGCTTGGTGGCGTTTTCGAGCGCTCGCTCGGTGCTCTGCAGCTCCGCGTCGGCGCTCGCGATCAGCCGCTGCAGCGTGTCGAACACACCCGGAAGGCGAGCCAACCCCGCCGAGAAGAGCTGCTCGAACTCGGCCTTGGTGCGCGGCAGCGGGCGGGCTTCGTCGTCGAGGGCATACGCATCGTTCACGACGCGAGCGAGCACGGTATCGCGAAAGGCGTCGCTTTCGGCGCGCGGCGGGGGCAAGCCCGGACGCCTGAAAATGGCTGCGGCATACGCTTCACGAAGGCCGCTAGCGGATTTTTCCCAAAAGCAGCAACAAGCGACGAATGCCTTGTCGATGCGCGGCGAGCGCCAACGGCTCGGTATCGAACAAGCGAATGGCGACCGAGTTCTTGTCGTCGACCAGCGCCAGAAACGAGGTGAGCTCGGTACCCAGCACGGTGCGCGTGACGTGGCGCGGGAGGTCGCCGAAATCCCACGCGCTGATGCCGACGCGCTCCCAGTTGGACACCGGTGCAGCGCGCTGCACGACTTGCCGCGCACGGCCTACGTGCTGTTGCAAAAGCTCGGCGAGCTCACGCCCTTCGCCGAGGATCTTCTCGTGACCACGCTCGTCGCGGTCGACGATCCGGAAGTTGAAACGCAAGAAATGCGGGATAGCGTCGGGCCGAAACGACTCGGCCGGAACACGCACGCCGCTGACGCTGTGCAGCACTCGACTCAACGTGAGAAGAAAAGAGCCCTGCGTTTCGGCAGCCGTGAAGCGCTGAGCGAGACGGGGCGCGAGCTCCGCAGGCGAATCGAGCTCACGCCGCAGCGCGCGCGGCAATTCCTCGAGCAAGGCTTCGAATCCTTCCCGGGCGCGCCAAGCCGAAATGGTGCCGTAGGAATCGTCCGGCGACAGCTTCGGTAAGACCGGCAGCGGAATTTGGAGGGTGATGCCGTCGTCGTCCGCGCCGGGCTCGAAACGGTAGCTGGCGGTGAGCTCGACCCCGTTGACCTCGAGCACGTCTGGGTAGTGCTCGGGCGAAAGGTTCGACTCGCGCGAGAGCGCGTCGGCGAGCGAAAGCTGCAAGAGTTCGGGATTGCTGCGCTCGGCCTTTTCGCGCCAATCTTCGAAGGTTTTGCCGTTGACCACGCTTTCCGGCACACGGCAATCGAAGAACTCGATCAGCAGCTCGTCGTCCGCCAGCATGTCGCTCCGGCGCGCCTTGCTGCGAATTTGCAGCTACCTCCTCCAAAAGCTCACGGTTCTTTCGCTGAAACGCGCCGCGGCTCGTGTATTCGCCGCGCACCAAGGCGTGCTCGATGAACATCAGCCGGGCGCGCACCGGGGAAATGTTGGCAAAGTCGACGCTGTGATCGCGCAGCACGGTGAGACCAAACAAGGTCGCGTGCTCTCGCACCGACGCGCGCGCTGACTTTTCGGACCAGTGCGGATCGGAGTGAGTGCGCTTCAACAAGTGTCCACCGACCTCGGCGAGCCAGACCGGATCGATTTTCGCTGCGGTGCGAGCAAACAGCTGGCTGGTTTCGACCAACTCGAACGCCATCACCCAAGCCGGCGGCTTTTTGGCCAAGCCCGACGACGGATGCAGCGCGAAGCGCGTTTGCCGAGCGCCAACGTAAACACGTTGCTCGGAATTCCATTGCCCGACGCGCGACAGAAGTCCACTCGCAGCAGCGCGCGGTCGAATCGCCGTGCCGTCTTCCACGCCGGCCGACTTCTGCTTGGGCGCGCTTCAGACGATGCTCTCTTTACCAAATCTTGCAATTGGCGATGCACTTCACGCCCACTCGCGCACGCGCATGAACGACAGAAAGTTTTCTTTGCAAGCGCGACGCAGCTGCAGCTACCGCGACTCTCGTGCTCGCGAATGAAGTCCCACAGCTTGAGGATGCCGACGAAGTCCGAACCGCTCGTCGCGAAAGCGCCTGATGCGCCTGATCGGCTTTTTGCTCGACGTCCGCGCGGGCGCTCGCGCAGATCTTGAACGTTGAGCCCCGAGGCCAACGACCAGAACGCTCCGCGTAAGCAACCGTAACTCGGCGCCCGCCAACGACCATACGCCCGATGCGAGAGTCGACCGGGAAAGTTCGCCAAGCGCCGAGCCGAGCTTCGTGAGCGTTCGCTCATCGTCGATGGCTCCGAGCTCTTCGCAGCACGCGGTAGCCCTCGGCGATCGAGCGGACGTTGGGCGGATCGAGGAAGGGAAACGTCTTCGACGTCACCCAAGCCCAGCGCCTTCATGCGCAGAATGACTCCGGCGAGCCCAGTGCGCTTCATCTCCGGATCGGTGAACGCGGGACGCGCGGCGAAGCTCGACTCGTCGTAAAGGCGAATGCAAATGCCGTCGCGCACGCGGCCGCAGCGCCCTTTGCGCTGATCGGCGCTGGCTTGCGAAATGCCCTCGATTTGCAGGCGAGTGGTACCCGTGCGGGGCTCGTAGCGCGACAGGCGGGCCAGGCCAGCATCGACCACGTAAACGATGCCAGGAATGGTGAGCGACGTTTCGGCTACGTTGGTCGCGAGGATCACGCGCGCGCTGCGGAATGCTGGCAAACACCTTGGATTTAATCCGCGGCGGACAAGCGCGAGTAGAGCGGCTGCACCACGGTGTGACGCAGCTTGAGCTCGGCGAGCGCCTGTTCGCTCTCGCGAATTTCACGTTCACCGGGCAAGAACACCAGTACGTCGCCACGCGATCGAGCGAGCTGATGTTTCCGACCGCATTGGCGACAGCGTCTGGCAAGTCCACGTCTTCCGCTGGCGGCTCGTAGAGCACCTCGACCGGGAACGTGCGACCCTCGACTTGAATCACAGGCGCGCCGCCGAAAATTCCGAGAAGCGTTCGCTCTCGATGGTCGCCGAGCTCACCACCACCTTCAGATCTCGCCGCTCGCGGGAGAATGCGCTTGAGCCAGCCGAACAGAAAATCAATGGTCAAGCTGCGCTCGTGCGCTTCATCGATGATCAGCGTGTAGTAGGCGCGCAGCAGCCGGTCGTTTGATCTCGGCCAGCAGAATGCCGTCGGTCATGAACTTGACCCAGCGTGTTGGCGCAAGTTCGGTTCTCGAAACGAATCTGGTAGCCGACCTCGTCGCCGAGCCGAGCACTCGAGCTCTTCGGCCACGCGCGCCGCGACGCTGGTAGCCGCAATGCGACGCGGTTGCGTGACGCCGATTTGGCGCTTGCCGCCGCGCCCCATTTCGAGCGCAATTTTCGGCAACTGGGTAGTTTTTCCTGAGCCGGTGGCACCCACGACTATCACCACCTGGTGGCGCTCCAGAGCGTCGATGATGTCACCGACCCGCGCGGAAATGGGAGCTCACTCGGGAAACGAATGCGCGCTCGCTCCTTGGGCGCTGCGATGGGGGGCGTTTCTGACACGGCGATCCTCGTCCTCTAGCACGCGCCAGAGCCATCGCTTAGAACAGCGAGCCTCTTGGGCCGCAAACGCCGCAACATCCACGCCGACCGCCCAGAACGACCGCTCGATCTTCAATCGCATGGCGGCGGTCTACGACGCACGGCCGAGCTACCCGGGTGCGTTGGTCGACGCCGTCGCCGCATTGGCCGAAGGTCCGCGCATCGCGAATCTCGGCGCCGGCATCGGCCACCTAGCGCTTCCGTTGGCTGCGCGCGGATTCGAGCTCAGCGCCGTCGAACCCGCGCGCGACATGCTGACCGAGCTCGAACGCGCCGCACGAGCGCAGGAGCTGCGCGTCGACGCCGTTCACGCCAGCGCCGAGCAACTGCCCTTCACGGCGGGTCACTTCGACCTGGTGCTCATCGCCGACGCGCTGCACTTTCTGGATTCGGAGCTGGTCGGCCGCGAAATTCAACGAGGTGCTCGTGCCGCGTGGCCTACTCGCCGTCGTCGTTTGCGAATTGGCTGACACACCGTTCATGAACGCGCTTGCTGAAGTCATGGGCGCCGCTGCGCCACGTCGGCCACGCGACGTCCAGCAAGCGCTGCGGCGAACTGAGCGCGCTCGCGCTGGTCGACTTTCGAGGCGAGCAAACGTTTCACGACGAAACCGCCGTCGACGCCGCCGAGCTCGAACGCATTCTGGCGACCGTCTCGTTCGTCGGCCCAGCCATGAACCCCGAGCGCACGGCAGCGTTTCGCGAACGGCTGCGCGCAATCCCCTACCCGCCCGTTTGGGCGCGTCGGTTCACGCTCTATCGGGGTCGAAGGCGTCGCTCGCAACCTTCGTGCCCAGCCTGAATTTCGGCTCATAGCGAGAGCGGCCCAAGGATTCCAAACGCCGCTCGTCCAACCTCCGTGGGTCGCCTCTCCTGGTTTGCGATGTGGGTTGGGTTCGCACTTGATACGCCGCGACGAGCGTCGCCTACCTCGACCTGGAAACGCTGCCGCCCTTCGCTATCGGGAAATTGCCGGTTCGCTACGAGGCGCTGTGGCTCGCGTCGCTGCGTGTTCACGTCACGAGCGCGCTCGTCACTTTCCCGCTCTGCCTCGCGCTGATGACGCGTTGGCTCCAGCGCCGCGCCACGTGGCACCGTTGGATCGGCCGCGTCACTGCCACGCTCATGCTGTTCGCGCTGGTGCCTTCCGGCATCGTGCTGGCCTTCGACGCCAAAGGTGGCGCGCCGGTCACGGCGGGATTCCTGCTTTCCGCGGCCATCGTCGCATACTTCGTGGTTCGCGGCACGTTGCATGCGCGCCGCCGCGATCTCGTTTCGCACCGACGCGCGATGCGCCACGTCGTGGCTCAAATGAGCGTCGCCGTGACGTCGCGCGCCATGCTGTTTGGGCTCGACGCGCTGGGCGCCGATCCGGACACAAGCTACGTGGCCGCGCTGTGGCTGCCGGTGCTGTTGTCTGCCGCCGTCGTCGAGTCAGCCCCCATCATCGAAAGGATTCGTCGTGAATATTCAGCGCTGGCGCTACCTATGCGTGTTCGTGCTTTCCTGCGTCCCGACGCTCGCCTGGGCAGATGAGCCCGCCGCTGCGCGCGCGAAACGGCTGGTCGAGCAAGGTCTCGTCGAGCCGCTCGCCAACCGAGAACCGAAGCGCTTCTCGCGCGTGCGCATGCCGCCGCGCGAACGCCGCGTGCGAATCACTCAGCCAGCTGCGAGCGTAGACGGCAAGTCACGCGCGTTCTTGCCGTTCGCCATCGACGTTCGCTATGGCTCGCAATGGCGCGACACGGATCTATTCGGCTGCGTCTACTTGTCTACCGGCTCGATCTTCGTTAAGCGCGGCGACGCGTATCGTCCCGTTGCGTTCCTGCTCGGAAAGCACGTGGAACCCGTCGCCGGCGTGTGCGAAGCAGCCGCAGCTCGTTCGTGATGGGCCGTCAGCGTTTGAGTAGGCGAGCGATTCGATTGCGGCTGATGTCGAGCGAACGCGCGGCTTCTGTCTTGTTGCCGTCCGCGTGAGCGAGCGTTCCTCCAGGTAGCGCCGCGACGCCTCTTCCAACGTGAGCCCAAACGGCAGATGACGCCTGGCTCTGCAGAGCTCGGCAAGCGCGCGCCGGGCCACGAAGCGGGCACGAGCTCGGCGCGAATCACACCGTCTGGCGATAGGGCGATGGCGCTCTCTACGAAATGTTGGAGCTCCCGCACGTTGCCGGGCCAAGCGTGTGCCGAAAGCGCGGCGTGCACGTCGTTGTCGAAGCGCGGCGCCGGACGCCCATAACGACGCGCGTAAAACTCGGCGAAATGCTGGGCCAGAATCGCTATTTCGGGGGCACCCCGGTCGCGTAGGGGTGGCACTTCGACCTCGACCACCTTCAGGCGATGATCCGAATCTTGGCGGTAGCGCCCTTCGCGCACGCTGCGCGCCAGAATCGCGATGTGTTGCCGCAATCACACGCACGTCGACCTCGAGCGTTTCACGGCCCCGAGACGCGCTCGAAGCGGCGCTCCTGCAGAAAGCGCAGCAACTTGCCTTGCGCCTCGAGCGGCAGCTCACCCACCTCATCGAGAAATAGCGTGCCGCCGTGAGCCAGCTCCACACGGCCCTGCACACGCCGTTCGGCGCCAGTAAACGCGCCGCGCTCATGGCCGAACAGCTCACTATCGACGAGCTGCGCGGCGAGGGTCGTGCAGTCCGAGGTCACGAACGGCCCGACCTGGCGCGCGGAGTTATCGTGCACGGCGCGCGCCAAGAGACCCTTGCCGGTGCCGGTTTCGCCCTCGGAACAGCAGGCTGGCATCGGTTTGCGCGGCGAGCGTGATGCGGCGATACACTTCGTGCCATGGCGCTGCTGCGCCCCACCACGCCGTTGAACGGACCGCGCAAAGTAAGGCCTGGGACGGAGGCGTCGGCGGCGCGCAACGTGGTCATGCCCAGCGCGAGGGCCAGCTGTGATCCCAACGCAAACAGGAAGCGCTCGTCTTCGTCATCGAAGGGCGCGCCGTCGCGGTTCAGCACCTGCAGCACGCCGCGCACCGGCGCGCCGTCGTGTTCGCAAATGGGCACCGCCAAGATGTTGCGCGTGACGTAGCCGATAGCGCGGTCGGCGCTGGGGTCGAAGCGCTCGTCGTGCAGCGCATCGTCCACGCGCAGTGCCACCCCTGTCTCTGCCACACGCCCGGCGACGCCCTTTCCAATCGCCAAACGCAGCTCGTCTGGTTCCAGAGCCAACGCCAGGCGAGCCACCAGTTCGCGCCGCTCGGCGTCGACCAACCATATCGTTGCCCGCTCGGCGCGCAACGCTTCGGCGATTCGCGCGCAGGCCGTCCCCAGCAAACCGTCGAGCTCAACCCGGCGCGAAAGCGCGCTCGATAGGTCCACCAGCAAGGACAGGCGCGACATAGTCAGAAGGGACGAGAGTTCCACGAGAAGCGCCCGCCCGCTCAAGCACCGATGCCGCGCTCAGGCGGCCCTCGCGATGCCGCCCGAATGGAGCTCGAACGACATGCCTTCGCGCGCGGCGATAGCGCCCGCGAACAAGGCTTGGGCGCGGTGCTCGACCAGGAAAACGCCCTCGTCGTCGCGGCGCGGGTCGTGGTGGAACAAGGCGAGGCGCTTGACGCCAGCGACTCGCGCAAGCGCACACGCCGCTTCGAACGTCGAATGCCCCCAGCCGACTTTGCTCGGATACTCCTCGGGCGTGTATTGCGCGTCGTAGATGAGCAAGTCGGCGCCGCTGGCCAAGTCGCGCAAGGCGGGGTCGATGACGTCGCTGTGCTCGGTGTCGGTCGCGTAGACCAACGTGCGGCCACCGAACTCGATGCGGTAGCCGAGCACGCCGCCCGGGTGATTCAAGAGAGCGCTGGTGATAGTGACGTCGCCGGAGCGGAATTGCGACCCGTGCGTGAGCTCGCGAAGCTCGACGCGCGACGACACGTTGCCGAACTCGACGGGAAAGCCAGGCGCCGCCATTTTGACGTTGCAGCGCGCCGGCGAGACCGCCCTCACCCCACGCGGGACCATGAATCGTGAGCTGACTGCCCGGCTGATAGAGCGGCACGAAGAACGGCAGACCTTGGATGTGGTCCCAGTGCAAGTGACGCAACAAAAGCTCCGCGCGCTGCTCACCGCGTCGCAACAGCTCGTCACCCAGCGAACGCAAGCCAGTACCCGCGTCGAGCACGAACAGACGCTCACCGCAGCGCACCTCGACCGTGCTCGTGTTACCGCCGACTCGCGCCGTGGCCGGCCCCGGCGCCGCAATGCTGCCGCGAACACCCCGAAAACGAACGATGAATTGGTTCATGCCCCGCGACGAATTCAAGCCGCGTACCAGGGCTCTTCGCCGAAAAAGACGTAGTTTTCGGGGTACTCTGCCGCTCCATTTTCGGAGCGACCGCTCCAGCACGGAGCAGTGCGACGAGGTGTGCGTCAGCGGATGCGGGTGAGCAAACCGAGCTATACGGCAGCTGGTAATAGTACTCCGGCGTGCCGCGGCTCACGCCCTGATACAAGAAGCGCAGGTTTTCGAACGACATGACCATGTTTTGGTCGAAGCCCGGTGCGAACCAGCTCGCCGTGGCGGATGTCTTGAGTCCACGCCTTGCCGCTCGCGAACGTGACGTTGCTGGTTGCGGCCCAGGGGTTATCGAACGTGCCCAAGAACTCCGTCCACTCGCCGTCGAGCGTGTCCGCCGTGTAGGAGCGATAGAAGCGGTGACCGTTCGGCGCGGTCGACGTAGCCAGCACCTACGTCGGTGGCAAACCCGAGCTCGCCTTGCGCATCGATCGCAAGCGCGCGGCCGAGCTCGGCGTCAACGTCGCCGACGTCGCCAACACCCTGCGCCTCTTCGTGGGCGGCGCCGAAGTCTCCAACTACGTCGAAAAGGGCGAAACCTACCCCATTCGCATCCGCGGCGAAGCGCGCTACCGCACCGACATCGCCGGCCTCAACCTGCTCAGCGTGCCCAGCATGAAGCTCGGCACCGTGCCCCTGCTCGAGGTCGTCAACGCCGAGCCTGGCACCGGCCCTGCCTCGATCGAGCGCGCCAACCGTCGCCGCCAAGTGCTCTTGCTCGCCAACGTCGCGCCCGGCTACTCACAAGGTGAAATCGCCGCCGCCGTCGAGCGCGAAATCAAGGCGCTCGGCATGCCCAGCGAATACACCGCGGCACCGTTCGGCCAAACACGCGAAATGGCGCGCACCGGCAAAGCCTTCGGCGTCGCCTTCCTGCTCTCCTTCATCTTCATGTACCTGGTGCTCGCCGCCCAATTCGAGTCCTGGCTGCACCCCATCACCATCCTCCTCGCCCTCCCGCTCACCCTGCCCTTCGCGCTCGTCTCCCTCCTCATCTTCAAACAACAACTCGACATCTACTCGATGCTGGGTCTCCTGGTGTTGTTCGGCGTCGTGAAGAAAAACTCCATTCTTCAATCGACCACACCAACCACCTCCGCCGCGAAGGCAAGGACCGCCTCACCGCCATCCTCGAAGCCAACCGCGACCGCTTACGCCCCATCCTCATGACCTCCCTCGCCTTCGTGGCAGGCATGATTCCTCCTCGTCTCCACCGGCATCGGCGCAGGCTTCAACCGCGCCACGGCAGGCGTCATCGTCGGTGGCCAATATCCTCTCCCTCCTCCTCACCCTCCTGGCCACCCCCGTCGCCTACTCACTCTTCGACGACGCCGCCACCTTCTGGCAACGCCGCTTCGGCAAATCCGACCACGCCAAAGCCACCGACCGCGAACTCGCCGAACTCGAACTCATGGAAGGCGGCAGCGCAACGGCCCTAAGCCAGGTATCCTCGCCCGCGGAGTGACCGCCCAAACCCTCCTCGAAACCCTAGCCGCGAAAACCCTCGCAGCCCTGCTCGCAGCGGCGACCACGGCCACCACGTTCACGGCCACCACGTTCGCGGCAACGACCACAGCCACCACGTTCGCGGCAACGACCAGGGCCACCACGTTCGCGGCAACGACCACAGCCACCACGTTCGCGGCAACGACCACAGCGAGCACGCACTCCGCTCCAACGCTCGCTGCCCTCACCACAGCGAGCACGCACTCCGCACCGACGCTCGCTGCCCTCACCACAGCGAGCACGCACTCCGCTCCAACGCTCGCTGCCTTCACCACAGCGAGCACGCACTCCGCTCCAACGCTCGCTGCCCTCGCCACAGCGAGCACGCACTCCGCTCCAACGCTCGCTGCCTTCACCACAGCGCACTCCGCACCAACGCTCGCTGCCTTCACCACAGCGCACTCCGCACCGATCGCAGCAATCGCACTGCCGGCGAAAACTCCCAGCGAGTCCGGCGCCGCCGCGCTTCTCACGAATCCAGTGCCAGCCATTGCACTCTTCACAGGCTTGTTGGTGGGCGCGCTGATCGGCGTGGTGTGGTCACGCCGGAGGCGCACCGTCGTAACCGGCAAGGATGCACACGGCGTGGACGGCCCCAACCCCGTCATCGCAGCCATCGCCGACAGCAACCCCGACGCTGTCGTCCTCTTCAACGACGGCGGCCAAATCCGCTACGCCAACGCCGCGGCGCGCGACCTCTTCTTCGAAGGCAACGAGCCCGCAAACCAAAACTTCCTCCAGCTCCTCGCCATCGCCCCCCTCCCGCTGCGCGAGGCCCTACTCGGCGCCTCGGATTGCCTCTTCAACATCGAAGTCGAAGGCCAGCGCGAAACCTTCCACGTCAGCCGTCGCGTCTTCAACCTCGACGTCGACGTCTACACCCTCCTCATCGTCAAACACCTCACTCGTGCCATCTCCCGTCGCGAAGTCGAAGTCCTCAAACGCGTCATTCGCGTCCTCAGCCACGAGGTCAACAACTCCCTCGCCCCGGTTAGCTCCCTAGTCCACTCCGCCCGCAAAATCGCCCAAGCCCCCGATCCCGGCCCCACACTCACGCGCGTCTTCGACACCATCGAAGAACGCACTCGCCACCTCGCCACCTTCCTCGAAGGCTACGCCAACCTCGCGCGCCTCCCCGACCCGCGTCCCCGCCGCGTCGAATGGGAAGCCTTCCTCCGCCACCTCCTCGAACTCCACCCCGGCGTCACCCTGCCCGAGGCCCCCAGCCACCCCGGCTACTTCGACCCCGTCCAAGTCGAACAAGTCGTCATCAACCTCCTCAAAAACGCAGTCGAAGCAGGCAGCACCCCCGCCCAAATCGAACTCAGCGTCCGCGTCGACACCGACGGCACCAGCGAACTCAAAGTCCGCGACCACGGCCACGGCTTCAGCGACGAAGCCCTCCGCAGTGCCCTCCTCCCCCTCTACACCACCAAAGAACGCGGCAGCGGCATGGGCCTCGCCCTCTGCCGCGAAATCGTCGAAGCCCACGGCGGCAGCATCGGCCTCGGCAACGCCGACGACGGCGGCAGCTGGGTCAGCGTCCGCCTCCCCGGCATGAGCGACGACGGCCGCAGCGTAGCCCGCTCCCGCCTCACCCTCACCCACGGCTAACCCCCGGCGACGCGCGCTCCAACTCGCGCCGACGCTCCAACTCGCGCCGACGCTCCAACTCGCGCCGACGCTCCAACTCGCGCCGACGCTCCAACTCGCGCCGACGCTCCAACTCGCGCCACGCTCCAACTCGCGCCACGCTCCAACTCGCGCCACGCTCCAACTCGCGCCCGTCGCGCCAACTCGCGCCCGTCGCGCCAACTCGCGCCCGACGCGCCAACTCGCGCCGTCGCACCCGCGCGCGCAAAACGGCGTTTCGAGCGATCCGTGCTTCCTCGGGCTAGACTCTCACTCGCCGCACCTCACGGCGATCCAACTTCCGCCGTTTCACGCCATCGTCGATGCTCCTGCCTTCGACGCTCTAGGCCTCTCGAACCGCGAGATCGCCCCGTATCTGCGCCAGCCTCTTCTCAGCAACCAGGTGTGCGCCTCAGCAGAAACGCGCAAGCCGCTCCGCGCTGAAGCCCCCGAGCGTTCACGAAATCCATCCAAATGCGGCGCCGACGAATACGCATCGACCTCTCCAGCCGCGCACTCTCCGTGCTTGCACCCATTCGCCAACACATAAACGAGCGCATTCCGAACCTCGCGCGGCGTCTTCAGCGCGCGACCGTGCCAACGATCGGCTATCACCCTACCGCGCTGCATCGTCAACCGATTCAGCTGC
Organism: Mesorhizobium sp.; assembly: GCA_049840935.1. Classification (GTDB taxonomy): domain Bacteria; phylum Pseudomonadota; class Alphaproteobacteria; order Rhizobiales; family Rhizobiaceae; genus Mesorhizobium_G. The sequence goes on along the minus strand of JASGJA010000017.1, from coordinate 11,424 downwards.
CGCGCAAATCGCACCGAAAAGCCACGCATCCCTTGCACGAGCGCCGCGCGATCCTCTGCTTCCACGATTAAGTGCACGTGATCGAACTGCACAGAAAACTCACAAACACGAAATCTCCCGCGCCATCGCTCATTCGCATCAGCGATAACTATCCGCAGAGTTGGAAACATGAACGGCGAACGCAACGGCCCCTGCGCCACTCGCAGAGTCACCAACACCGGGCAAGATTTCCCCGAGGAATTCCCGCCGCACGCTGCTTCACCCGCCCTCGTCCAGGCGCACGTCGCCTGCCTGAACCTGCTCGGCGACCGCCCCAATTTCGCCCCAACGCCAGCGTCAACTGATTATCACGAGTACGCCTCGTTCGCATTCCGAACACATACCACAACTCAATGTTACCAACAACACAAACCAAACAACCAAACTCACCCCATATCGCGATCACTCCCTCTCCAAAGTTCGCTCTTCGACGCCGCCCCACCGTACATTCCGAAACTCCGCCCTTTCAAGTCGCCGAACTCGACGCCACCGCACCCCCGAACTTCGCCGTTTCAAGTCACCGAACTCGACGCCACCGCACCACACGAACTCCGCCGTTTCAAGTCCGCAACCACGCTCCTGCACGCCCCGACTCCTTCTCCTTTCAAGTCCGAGCCCACGCTCCTGCACGCCCCGAAACTCCGCCGCTTCAAGTCCGTGCCCACGCCCCGCACCACGAACTCCGCCGTTTCAGGTCACCGAACTCGACACCACCGCACCCCGAACTCCGCCCTTTCAAGTCCGAGCCCACGCTCCTGCACGCCCCGGAAACTCCGCCGTTTCAAGTCCGTGCCCACGCCCCGCACCCACGAACTCCGCCGTTTCAAGTCCGAGCCCCACGCCCTGCACGCCCCGAAACTCCGCCCTTTCAAGTCCGAACGCCACGCCCCGCACCACGAACTCCGCCGTTTCAAGGCACCGAACCCGACACCACCGCACATTCCGAAACTCCGCCGTTTCAAGTCACCGAACTCGACGCTCCTGCGCGCCCCCCGAACTCCGCCGTTTCAAGTCCGTGCCCACGCCCCGCACCACACGAACTCCGCCGTTTCAAGTCCGTGCCCACGCCCCGAACCCCCGAACTCCGCCGTTTCAAAGTCGCCGAACTCGGCGCCACCGCCCATTCCGAAACTCCGCCGTTTCAAGTCGCCGAACTCGAAGCCCCCGCCCCCCGTCTCGCGCGCGAGAGCTCGCTACTTCGCGCTGAGGGCGGCGCGGAAGACGTAGCGGGCGACGTTGGCGTCTCCGCTGGTGAAGTCGGCGAGTTGCTGGACCCAGTAGACGGCGTTCGAGCCGGCGGCGAATTGAAAGGCATCGCCATTCACGGTTGTGCCAGGTTGCGGGGCACGCGCGGCCGCGAGGACGTTGCTGGCAATCACGGGCGTTGCGGCGGCGGCGCTCGGCAGGGAAGCGCACGAAACTGCGCCCGTCGCCGGAGTCTCCAACTAGTGCGTATAGCCAGCCCGCCGCTAGCTGGGGCTCGCCGAGGAGACGAATCGAGTTGTCGCCGCGAAAGAGGGTTTTGTCGATGATGCCGTCGCGCCCGTAGCGCACCATGGTCTGATACGCGATCGACCAGCGGTACACGTAGTCGCCATCAGCCGCGAAGAACGGATCCCAAGAGGAGTCGACGGTCGCGCAGGTGGCGTCCGTGGGCGATGCGGGTTCGACGCTGCACAAGGTGTCGTACACGCGCAGCCAGATGGCGTTTGCGGCGTGCAACGATTCACCGGGCATGCCTGAGCGCTTCTGCAGAAAACTCATGCGCGAACAGGGTGACCGGCGCGGAGTTCGGTTCGAGCCGCTGCGCAACGAGGCCCATCGGAGTGAGCGCGTAGAGCGAGTCTTCCTTCAACGCCACGGCGAGCCAGCTGCTCGGCAAGTCCGTAGCGCTCACGACGCCGGTGTCGGTCACGGTCCACACGGTCTTGCCGCCCAGCACGAGGGTCGACGAACCCGAGCGGCCGAGAATGCGCACGGCAACGTCCCCGTTCGAAAGGTTCGCCAAGCGCTGCGCGGGGCGAGCGGATTGGAGGCGACGACGAGCGCCCACGCACCATTGCCCTCACCGACAGCGTTGCCGAACATGTCGCGTTCTGGTTGCAGCAAAATGTAGAGCGCATCTCCCTCGGCATGCATGTCCACGACACCCCGCTCGACGCGCCAGGCTGCGCACTCACCGGTTTGAGTACAACGTGGCACACACACACGCTGCGCATTGCAAACAGAGCTCGCCGCATCGCATTCGCAGGAGCCAGGCGCCGGCAAGGTGGGATTCAATGGATACGGCAGCGTGTCGACGTTGGCCGCGCCGCCGCTCGCTTGCCCACCCAGGCCGAAGGAACCGCCGCTAGCGAGTGCACCACCTTGGCCATTGCTTCCGCCTCCGCCTGCGCCTGGCGCTCCGCCTAAATTGTCGCCCAACGACTGAACTTCACCACACCCAAACAGGAACCCCAAAAACAACCCCGCGCCCAATTTTCGATACGACATTGGCACTAAGCTCCGCTCGTTCTGCGCAACGTGTGTGTGCGCCTGCCCACTGAGTGCCGCGGCGCTCGCTTTCCAGCATGAAATCGTCATCGACTACCCGCAGCGCGACACGCCGCGCGAGCTCGCGGCAGCAGGGGTGACGAGGGGTAGCGCGCTGCGAACGCATTCAGTGCGCGCTCGCCTCGGCCGGTTCCGCTCGCGCACGTCGCCAACACGCGCGCGGCGGCGGCCTCCTCGCCCAAAACCCCCGCAGGGAACTCGCTGTCGTAGAGCTCCAGCTGACGCAACGCGCCCTTTGCATCACCGCGCGCCAGCGCGCGCTGGGCCTCGCCGAGCAACAACGTTTCGCGCTGGATTGAAGGCACCCCCGCGTCAGGGTTATGGCGAGTCGGCGCCGGCGTGGTGGGGGGAGCGCTCGACGCGGACGCGCTTGCATCCGCCACTGGCTCGGCGCTGCGAACCTGCGCTGCCGGCGGGGTTCGCACGGCCACGGGAGCAGCGCTGGGGGAAGCAGTGACAACGCTTCGCGGAGCTCCCTCGCCCCGCGGAGATCCGAGCCACGCAGGCGCCATCATGGCGCTTCCCAACGCCGCGCCAATCGCGAGAGGCGCCAGCACCGTGCTCAGCAAGGAAGCCGTCGTCGCACCGGACGCTACCGCAACGGGCACGCTCGCCTTCGCGGCAGCCGCAGCAGTGGTCGTCGCGGTCGTAGCCACGGCTCCCACGCCGGCCGCCAACACACGCGTTCGCATGCGTTCCTTCACGGTAGCCGCCGGCCCAGCGCGCCGAGCCCGTTCGAGCAGCGATCGCACTTCGGGGTCCACTACTTTTGCCTCCACGAATCGCGCGCGCGCAGACGCCGCACGCCGCTTTCGAAATCTCGCCGAGCCAAGCGCAAGCGCGAATACACCGTGTTCAGATTGACCTCCAAGAGCTCGGCGATCTCCGGCGCGCTGAGCTCACCAAACTCGGCCAACACCAGAATCTCGCGACGCTCATCAGGCAGCTCGTCGAGCACCCGCTGAACCAAGAGCGCGGCCTCGCTTTCCACGGCGGCGCGCAGTGGGTCTCGCGGTGCGTACCCACCCAACGCTCGTCGTCGTGCACACTCAAGACTGCCGCCCGTGAGCGCGCTCGACGATGCAGCTTCGCGACGCGCAACGCGATGCCGAACAACCAAGTTCGCACGCTGCTACGTCCCTCGAATTCGTGGGAGTCGCCGCGCTACCACCACGAACACATCGTGCACCGCGTCTTCCAAGGTGCCCTGCACACCCAGACGGCGCAGCGAACCCCAACGAACTCGAACTCGGCCTCGTAAATCTCGGCGAGCGTCAGAGACTGGAAAGGCGCTTCCACGGCCAACCGCGCGGGACTCCGGGCTTCGACTCGAAACCAACCCTTGCGCGACCACGCACACTGAGTGCCGGCGCGCGCCCGATCCTCCATTACGATCTCGACCGAGTCGCCAGAACCCCTCAAAATACGCTGCATTGACCACTCAGCCGCAGGGCCGGCACCACCGCGGACGGCCAAAACAGACTCTCCCCTCCGATTTCGAAGCGCGTGCGCGTCGCCACCCACGAGAGCTGTGCTCCCAGGCCTATCTCGGCACGCTCGCCGACCGCAAAGCGTATATCGAGCCCGAAGCCGGGAGCAAACCACAGAGACGACTGAGTGAGCGGCCGATCCCACCCCCAAGCCAGTGGCCCGCAACCACCCAAGCTCCGCAACCGCACACGCTCTGTCGAAGCGAGGCCCGCTCGTTTCCCAGCGCCGACACACGCGCGGCACGGCCGACCAAAGCTCGAACACGCCGCCCATCCCACCCACACTTCGCGGACCCTCGCTGCCAAATGCCGCGAACGCTCCGAGCTCAGCGCGCAGCGACGAGGTCACATACGAAGCGCTCAGCTCCGCGCGCGGCAGCACACCCGGTAGCGCACCGAATGCCACGGCCGTACCCGCGCCCAGGCCCCAACGTGGCCGCAAGCCTGGGACACTCGGCGCGGCCATGCGGGCTGCAACTACCGGCAGCACCGGACACTCGCGCGCCGGAGCCGCCGGCAGCGGCGGTGACGAAGTCGGTGGTGAACGCATCGACGCGCGACTCGACGCACGGAGACGACGCGGGTTCGATTGCCTCCGCGCGTGAACCTTCCTCCGCCAGCGCGAGCGATGGATCCACGGCTAGCGCGATCACCAATGCCGCTGCCTGCACCAACTCCTCGCAAGCCGGCGCGTGCAACTCGCGCGTCCTCGCGCTCGCGCCTTCGCCCAACGTCAAGGCCAGCTCGAACCGCTCTCGATTCTTGCGCACGCGCGCCGTCGCCCGCACGCCGCCCTGAACCGCAGCCGCTCCCGAACTGCGCAACAGCCGCTCGGTCGCCAGCCGCACCTCGGCCGACGCCGGACACCCCGCGGGAGCTTGCCAATTCAGCTCGAACGCGCGCCCGACAGCTGGCTCGACGCCAGAACCCGCGGGACCCAAGGCTTGCCCCAGAAGCAACACACCAAGACCGAGCATTCCCATTGGCCTTTACACCGGCCTCGCCGCGTCGACGAGGCTCAGCGCTCCAAACACACGCGCCGAATCCAGCGCCGCAACGGAGACCCACGTCGCGTTCGGTAGAAGGCCTCTGCTTCCCCGCGGTCCCCGCCTCGCAAACAGGTCTCAATCAACGCGTAGCCTGACTGCAAGCCTTCTCGATCTTCGGGAAACGCCTGTCGATGCGCCAGCAAGGCTCGGCTCAAGTGCTCCGCGTCGCGCGCGGCGACGGCGCGATCGAGCTCGGCGATCAGCGCGCGTTCGTGACGTAAGCGTTGGTGCTCGGGCGTGATCGGGTGACCAGAGCGCATTGGCTCGCTGACAGTCAACGCCGGCACGGCCAACAGAGCGAAGGCAAGCTTCCAGGTCATGGCACGTTCACGCTCCAACTGACGCTCTGCTCGGAGTTTTTCCAGGCATCGCGGTTCCAGCAGTGGGCTTCGTCGATACAACGACCGGAGCGAGCGCGTACCCAGCTGTCGTCGGCGTTGTCGTAGGCGCGAGCGGTGATCACGTGAGTGCCTGTCGCGAGCCCGGCAGCCGCCACGTCATACGCGGGCCCCGCGTCGGTGGCGATCAGCTCGCCGTCGAGGCTCCAGTCGACGCTGATGACGCTGGGATCAACGACGTAAACCTTTAGGGTGATTGGCGCCGGGACGTCACCCGCTTCGGGCTCCGCGGCGTCGATGGGGCGCACCACGCGCCAGATATCCATGATGATTTTCTCGCGCGAAACAGCGTTGAAGCTCGTGTTCTTGTTCTCGCCGTAGAGGCTGTTCATCATCGAGTTTTGCGATGAGCGGTACTGCGGCTCACCGAAGCGACACATGGCGCTGCCTTGGAAGATGCACTGGACGCCCGTGGCGTCAACGGCATCGAAGCCGAGCCAGTGTTCCCACTTGCCGTTGGTATGCAGCGCGTCGGCGGTGGTGTTCACCTCTGGGTACTCACCACAGTCTTCTCCGACGTCCGTGTACTCGTCCGCCAACTGCTGAAAGCTGTGGCCGGCTTCGTGCAGCGCGACGCCGGGAGCATCGTCCGGAACCGCAGACCACAACGCCCACGACGCGCCGGTGCCCCAGCTACGATCGGAGCAGGATGGCGCGCCAATCGACTTCGAAGCTCTCCGGCAACAACTGATCGAGAGCAGCTTCCGCGGCGCGCGTGTCGCAGCTCGCTAGGCGCGTCGAGTCGTTGCCACTGCACGAAAACGCGGTAGGGCCATTGCCGATGCCGTTGTGCTCGCTCGGCACTTGCAGCGCGCAGATGTTCACGAACTTGCGATACCTGCCGTACGGCTGCCCCACAGGGTCGCTGAAGCGCTTCCGCATGTCCCTCGCGATGTGGCCGAGGAACACCGAGCCGACGGCGCGTTGATCGTAGCCGTCACCCAGAATCACGTAGTTGACCCGGTTTGCTGGCGGTCCGGCGTTCTCGATGGCCACGCCGTTCGCACCGCAGTCGAGCGCTTTCAACGGCGGTCGCGAGGCGTCGCCGGGAACGAACAACGGGCTCGACACCCGCGCGCTGGCTCCCCCGGCGCCGCCGCTGGCGCTGGGCGTGCACGTCACGGAAAGTGCACCACCGTAGTGCTCGTAGCGCGGCCCGTAGCCACCGCTCGACTCCTCTTCGCAACCGAGCCACAGGCACGGCAGCAGCAGCAGGAAGCCCGAGCCTCGAGCAATTCTCACGGCACGATTTCTATTAGCGTGCCGCTGCGCAGCGAAAAGGCTCCGTGCCAAAGCGCGGGCACGGGCGGCTCGCTCCAGTGGAAGAGCCAGCGCGCGTCGAGCGGAGCCAAGTTGATGCACCCGTGACTGCGCGGCGTACCGAAGCCATCGTGCCAGAACGCGGCGTGAATCGCGTAATTGTCCTTGAAGTATTGGACGTACGGAATGTCCTTGAGCTCGAACTCGGCGCCGGCTTCGTCGCTGCTCATGGTGACGCTGACGTGCTTGGTGTGAATCAGGAACTGACCGCGCACCGTCGAACGCGTCGTTTCGGGATCACCCAGGCCGTCCACGCCGGTGGAAACGAGCGTGGCGTAGACCGGCTTCTCACCTTGAAAAGCAAGTAGCACCTGTTTGCTAATCGATACTTGAATGAAGCTTTGGCCGTTGCGCGCCGCGGCGGGCAAGCTCGTTGGCGCGTCCACTCGCACTAGGCGTTCGTCGCGCAACCATTCGCCGTCGCGCGTTTCGAGCCAGCGCGCCCCCTCGCGACGCTGCGTTTTGCCACTCAGAAAGACCGCCTCGCGGAAGTCGAGCTTACGTGTCGGTCGCGAGTCGGCCGAGTACAAGTAGGCGCCGCGTTGCATCACGAACGCGAGCGGCAAGCCACGCTCCTCCAGCGCCACCCCGTGAAAGCGCGAGGCGACCACCGGCTCGAGACGATCGAGCGGCACCGACAACAAGTCCGTGGTCAGCCCAAAGCGACGCTTGCCCTGCTCGAACACACGCGTGATGGCAAACGCGCTATCGGCCAGCGCGCGCCCACTGCTCACCAAGCTGCGATCGTAGGCGTGCCCGAACGGCGTCGGCAGTGAATGCCCCGCAGCCAGCAATGGCGGCAACATGCTCGGCGGCAACGCTTCCAGAGCAGGACGCAGCTTGAAACCGCCTTGCGCGCGCTCCGGCTCGATACGCGCTTGCTCGGCTTGGCTCGGCAACTTCACGTAAAGCGGAGGCGGCGGCTGCTTCGAACGCGCGTACACGTAAGGCATCGGCGCCGCGCGATCGGGTCGCACATCGGCGAGCTCGCTCACGGCGTCGCCGCCTTCGAGCCGCGCCGAATCGGAAGCGCACACGTAGCCTTCCGGAGCGATGCGATAAAACCCCTTCGTGCAGCGCTCGAAACCCTGCGCTTGCGCGCTGCGCGTGACGCGCGCACCGGCGCGCAAATAGCCAAGCTTGCGCGACCCGAAATTGGGGCGTGAGTAAACCATCACCTCGCGCGCCGCGACGTAAAGAAGGGGAGTGTTTGGGTTGGCCGCATCACCGCTGGGAACGTCGCCGGCGGAGGCACCGTGAACGGCAGTCTCCGTTCCACCCTGCAAACCCACACCAATCGAGTCGTCGCCCGCCCGCACCGCAGCAGACGCCCCAGGTTCAGCAGCGCCCCGCTGCGCAACAGGCGCCCCGGTTTCAGCAGCGCCCCGCTGCGCAACAGGCGCCCCTGGTTGAGCAACGCCGCGCTCCGCAAGCTCTGCGCCACGGTTTGCAACGTCCCGCTCTGGAAGGCCACGCTCCGCCGCGCCCGACTCACCGACGCCTGACTCTGCGACGCCTGTCTCCGAGCCCATTCGCGCGGGCTCTCCGCGCTCCAGAACCGCAGCGGTCGAATCCGCACCAGGAAGCTCCGCGCCAGACGCGGTACCCACGCCTGCAACTTCGGGCGCCGCCGGCGCCGGCTGCGTCTTCGACAGCGGTACCTCCCGCACTTCCCGCACTTCGCGCACCTCGAGCACAGCGCTCGCTCGCGTCGCGGACTCAACTTTCGCGACAGCATCGGGCGCCTCAGAGCGCGCCGCCAAGAGTCCGTGTGAAGCGCGATCTGCGGAGCAGCTCACGAACGGAGCGGTGAAGAGCAAAACGAACGGGAGACGTCGACGATTCGCCACGTGGCTGCTTCCCGCCTAGCGGCACACGCAGTGAAGGGCCAAGTTCTGCGGAACGCCGAAGCCCGAAGCCCGAAGTCCGAAGCCCGAAGCCCGTGCGAGCGAGGAGGAGCGCGCCATGCGGTCGGCCGCGAGGTTCGGCTCCCGGTTGGCTGACGGTGCCCGCACCTTCGCCCACATCCCCAAACTAGCGCGCGCGATTTGAAAGCCGCCCAGCGCGGACAGTGCTTCAATAAGCGTATGGAGATCCTGTCGATCGACGCCCTGTCTGCCATCGACGAAGAGCTCTCCGACGAGGAGCGGCTCGTCAAGAACAGCGTGCGGCGCTTCGTGCGCGAGCGCTACTTGCCGCGCGCCGCCGAGCTCTACGAAGAGGAGCAGTTTCCGCACGACCTGATTCCCGAAATCGCCGAGCTCGGTTTGCTCGGAGCAAGCCTGCACGGCTACGGCTGCGCAGGGATGAGCCCTGTTGCATACGGCTTGATGCTGGAAGAGCTCGAGGCCGGCGACAGCGGGCTACGCAGCTTCGTGAGCGTGCAGGGCTCGCTCGCGATGCACGCGATTCACGCCTTCGGCAGCGAGGACCCACAAGCAGCGCTACTTGCCGCGAAATGGCGCGCGGCGAGCTCATCGGCTGCTTTGGCCTCACCGAGCCGGACAGCGGCTCCGACCCGGGCTCGATGAAGACGCGCGCGCGCCGTAAAGACGGCGACGATTGGATTCTGAACGGCACCAAGATGTGGATCACCAACGCGCCATTCGCCGACGTGGCAGTGGTCTGGGCCAAGATCGACGACGGCGGCGCCGACTCCGATTCGCGGCTTCTTGGTCGAGCGCGGCATGCCCGGCTTCGAAACGCCGACCATTCACGGCAAGATGAGCCTGCGCTCCAGTGAGACCGGGGAAATCGTGCTCAGCGACTGCCGCGTGCCGGGCGACCAAATGTTCCCCGAGCAAGCCGGGCTTAGGCGCGCCGCTGAAGTGCCTGAACGAGGCGCGCTTCGGCATTTCCTGGGGCGCAATCGGCGCCGCCAAAGCCTGCTTCGAATGCGCGCAAAGCTACACAACCACGCATGCAATTCGGCGTGCCCTCGCAAAAAAGCAGCTGGTGCAAGCACAGCTGTCGAAATGGCGAGCCGAAATAGTCAAAGCTGAACTCTGGCGCTGCCACTTCTCACGGCTCAAAAAGCGCGCGGCAAGCTACTGCCCGAGCAAGTCTCGCTCTGCAAACGCAACAACGTGCGCATGGCACTCGAAATCGCGCGCAACGCGCGCGGCCTGCTCGGCGCCAACGGCATCTTGCTCGAGTACCCAGTGATCCGTCACATGCTGAACCTCGAGAGCGTCTACACTTACGAAGGCACGCACGAGATTCACACGCTGGTGCTCGGCAAAGCGCTCACGGGTCAGAACGCTTTTTGAGACCAATCGCGACCACGAACACCTCCGAGCTCACGCTGCGCGTTCCTTCGGGGCGAATCACCTGCACCTTCTCGTAGCGCTCGGCCACCGCCTTGCGCGCCTCTTGAAAGTCGCCGCTCATGAACAGCTTGCCCACGAACTTCGAGCCGGGCTTGCCGAGCTCCGCCGCCACCATCAACGCGCGCATGAACAGCTCGAAGCTCTGTGCCTGATCCCGCACTTTATTGCCCGACGTGTTCGGCGCCATATCGCTCAGCACCACGTCGTAAGGCTTTTCGCGCACCAAGAGTGAGCTCTGCAAATCGAGCGCGTCACCCTGAATCACTTCGACGTTGGCGCCGAACGCCTGGCGAATCTCCTGAATGTCCACGGCCAAGACCCGCCCGCGCTCACCCACGCGCTGGCTCGCGTAGAGCGACCAAGAGCCCGGCGCCGCACCCAAATCCAATACGTGCTGCCCGCTATGCAACAGCTGCACGCGCCGGTCGATCTCCTCTAACTTGAACACGCTGCGCGCGGGATAACCCTGCGCCTTGGCAGCGCGCGTCTTGGAGTCGCCTCCGGCGTACGGATTCCTGCGATTCATCGGGGCCCACCCTACCGCGCTTTCAGCGAGAAGCGAGCCAGCCCACCCTACCCAGCGCGTACGACCCTGGAGCGCGTCGCAAAGAAGCGCTCGCTGCGCGCGTCAGCCCCGCCCGGACGACGCAGGAACGCTTTGCGAGAAGCCCTCGCGGCCCACTTCAGCGCCGTCCGGACCCTTCGGGAACTCTTGGCAAAGAGCGCTCGCCGCAGCGTGGTCGGCTGCACCCGCTGCCCCAGCGACCAAGAGATGCGCGGCCATCCCGCTCCGCATTGCTCGCCTCGGGCAATTGAAGTGCGGTTAGCGAGCGCGATGAGATCGGCGCGAACCTGCTTGCGATTCGTGCGGAAGACCATTAGGAAGCCCGCGTGATGAAAGATTTGGGTCGGTGGGTGTCGAAGTCGCTCTTCTTCGGCGCTTTCTGCGCGAGCTGCGGTACAGGAGAGGCTGCTCGGCTGGACGCCGACGCCAGCGTCGCGGTGAGTCGCGAGGCGCTGTTAGCGGACGGAAGCCTCAAACAGGTGGGCGAGGTCGTATCGAACACGACCTACGAAATCGTGTCTGGCGCGGCAATCACCAGCGCCCGTTTCGCAACGGCGGGCAAGCTCTCGACGGGCCGCATGGGCGTGATTCTTGTGGCGGCTCGAGGATGACGGGCGCATCACCAATCTGGCCAACCTCACAGGTGCTGTTCGGATTCTATCGTGTTTCCCTATTAACCTT
>JASGJA010000016.1:0-319834 GCA_049840935.1 Mesorhizobium sp. | reverse complement strand
TCATACGTTGACAGCTCAGACGCAATGTTTTGCCCCGCCTTACAAAGCAGCGCCGGATACTGGCCGAATACTGTGTGGCGGAAAGCGTTTTTGCGTATTCCAGCATTGACCAGTTGAATGGCTGCAGGTCGGCTTCTTCCGGAGGACGCCCAACAAACTTGGCGTGTTGGGTGAATTCACCGAAAGTCTCTACAGCAATTATGTCATTGTAGCGCCACCAGGCAGCTTCAAGGTCCGTTTTGATGTCGTACTCTTCGACAATATGCCCCATATCCGCAAAGAGCTTTGCCGACTTCTCAACTGCTGCCCTTACCTCTGGATCAAATGGTTCGCCCCGAAGGCGCGTGCGTCGTGTATCCGATCCTGAGTTTTATCGGGCGCGCTTCAAGACCGGACAACCAACCTTTCATTGGAGATGGTGACCAATAGGGATCTCCTGGGAGGTCTTCCCGCTACCGCATCGAGATACGCGGCAGTGTCGCGGATCGTGCGGCTGTTGCAAAGGAAGTAGATGCAGCCGAACCACATATCCGCTTCTTGGGGTCCGTAGCTTATTCGGCCACGAGAGGGCTTGAGGCCCACTACTCCACAGCACGATGCCGGAACGCGAATCCAGCCTCCTCCGTCAGACGCATCGCCAATTGGAACAATGCGCCCTCTTACAGCGGCAGCTGTCCTCCACTTGATCCGCCGGGAGTAATGTCCCGGTTCCAAGGGTTCTTGGTTGGCCCGTAGAGCCTCGGTTCAGTGGTTATGCACCAGCCGTACTCTGGCGTGTTGCTCCGACTGCACGATCGGAATGAGGCCGGACAATTGCATCTTGCGAGCCAGTTCGGAACTATGGGCGCATACGAAGTTTTCTAGATAAGAGGTGCCAGGAATGTCATCGGTGTCCCCTTCCACATCGTGCCGAGACATTTTTCAGAACAAAGGGAACACCGGCAAACGCTCCGTCGCCGACTTCAGCGGCCATGGAACGCGCGAGATCGAAAGTGTCGATAATGATCGCGTTTAATTGTGGGTCCAAACTTTCCGCGAGATGAATGGCGGTCTCAACCACTTTCAGAGGCGCTGACCTTCTTGCTGCGGACAATATCGCTAATTCCTAAAGCATCCGTACCCGCATAAAGCTCAATCAGATCTTGCGTGACAATAGCCATTGCCTGTCCTTTGCTCGCTTACCCATCCTCGGTGGAATGGCATCCAAACGGTTGCGCAGTTATTCTGGTGTGGCCGACGGTCTGCTCTTCGGCCAATCAACAGCTGTAAAGAAACAAATTTGCCCATCTTGAAAACGGGAAAGAGCTAGATTGGAGCGGTAGCAAAGAATTGATGAAGTCCGAGCCTTTTAAGATACCGTGCCTCCGGCTCACAGATCTGCGCAACGATCATCGCCGAGAGAGCTTCGTTTGGCATGGGCTATGCGAACTGAAAGCAATATTCTGCGGCTGAACTGCTATGATGAAGGCAGTCCCGAATGGCGGGCATCCCTTGGCGTCATTGCAAAATGCTGACCAAAAACACGCGAAAAGTGTGAGGAATTCTGAAAGCCGACAAGATAAGCTATTTCAGAAACTGTAAACGCCCCATTCGGATCGGCAACGATCAGCTCATACGCGCGTTGAAGTCGTTTGGTTTGAATAAAGCGGGAAACTGTTGTGCGTTCCTCGTTAAAAATAAGGTACAAATGGCTCACAGAAATCCGGTTGTCAGCAGCAATTCTCTTTGGGGAGAGATTGGGTTGGGATAGGTTTGCGTCTATATAATTAAATATTCTCTGTTTCAGCCTGTAGCGCGCGTAGTCACCGCTCGTTTCCATTTTTATGTTCTCTGAGCTGAGAGTAAGCCCGACGAATGAAATTAATTCCGTTGCGAGCGCTTCTGCGTTTGGGGGTGCGTCTACGGAAAATGTTCGCGCCATCATTCCAATCATTCCACGCATCATGCGTGCCATGCTTCTATTTTGATCAAACCGCTTTCCGAGATGCTCATCTGCCAAAACGATACGGGTTCTGAGATCAGATACAGGGATTGTCACCAGCCAATGAAGCAGGCTCTTGCGCGACGAAATTTCATAGGCTGCGTTGCTGTGAAGTACGACGTACTCGCCGGGATCTGCAATACCGCTTACCCCATTCTGATAGAAGGCTATAGGCGCATCGCAAGGAACAATAACGTCGTAGCTTGCCAAATTATCTGACGTAGCATCACCAATATCTTGGAACTTGCTAAGACAACTGTTACCGGCTTTCGCTATTTGAACCCTGCCCAGACGGCAATCAAACAACCGGTAAGATTCCGTTCCAGCGCGTAATACCATTCCAGAAGCGCTCCAAGGTTGAATTCTTGAACTCCTCCACGATTTCCACAAAGCTACGCCTTTCGGCAGCTGCGAGAAAGAGCAATCTTGCATGCCATTTTCCTGCAGCTACAGTCGCTTGTTCCTGAGCCCTCGCGGCCAGCACCTACTACGGCAGGGAATGATGCATAGCGCTTCAGAGATACAAAGCTGAGCGTGAGTTTATGTCCGGCAGATTTTTGCGGACGCTTCTTGGTTCATTGGTCCTGATCTTCATGAGCACGGTCGGCTGAAACTTCGTTCAGCGCTCCATGGAAATTCGTCGCTGCTTCATAGCCGTGCGACGTGAGTGGCTTTCCAATAGCCGTCAGCCAAGCCTGTGCGGTCCCGAAGCGCAGTCGCGATATCCGTTGCTGTGCGTTGCTGTTCTGCCCGAAGTGTCGTCTCGGCTTGAGCCAGTATGGCGGCAGAAGCCGAACGCAGATCGGCTAGTGAGATGCGAACCGTTGTCATGATACTCCCATGCCTTGAACTCAAAAAATTCTGAAGACGCTTCTTTGGGGCACTGACAAAACTGACAAAACCAACCACAGCGCAATATTGTCAGTTTTGTCAGTTCGCGATTGGGACGTTTTCGCTTTTTTAACTCTCGACGCGATTTCCCAAATGTGGGTTCCAAGCATAAACCGGCCCCGATGGACGCCCCGGACCGTGCGCTGCCGTATCCGCTTCCCTGATATGGAATGTCTCCACCAAGGTCTCGACCGCTCCTTCAATCGTGTCCCGATCAGTCAGGCCCGCCCAACATTTTCTCGAAATGTCGCGGTGCGTGAATTCGGGTGGAAGCTGTGAACGTCGTGAAAGGATAAGTTTCGCCCCCTCCTCCACCGACGTGTTTCCTGCAGCATATAGCCGGCTAGCATGTGATCGAAGATATTCAAGCCACATCAGCGCGCGCTGCAGAGCGATTTCTCCAACCTCAAAGCGACCGCCATCCAGAAGCTCGAAAATCAGCGCGAGGCTGGCAACTGTCTTCGGCATCTTGAGAATGTGGCTTTCCATTACCGACGATAGTTCGCCTCTTCTTGCTTCAGTCTGAATGCTGGTCATGAACTCAACGAACCGCACTTGTGCCGCTGGAGAGAAACGCAGAATGGCAGGCTCGGCAGGCGTACCGGGAAGGTTAGCATCGAGTGCCGCAAGAGCTTGAGTGTATGCTTCGCGCGCTTCCTTGAAGGAATGGCGATCAACGTATTTCCACTCGGCAGCGTCATCGGGCCAGACAACCATTTGCAGGCGCTGGATCAGTCCGTCATTTGATGAACCGTTAAGGGCTCCTATTACCAGCGGCGCAATTCGGCTCGGCTGGACACCTCCAACGAGCGAGAGCGTGCAATTGGGAATATGCACTGTACCTCTGCCAATTCGGTCATATGTAAACCTGCCGTCGCCATTGAAAGATTTGAGAAAAAAAGCACGCTCAGATTGGAACTCTTCGCTTTCCATCCTCGCCAAGAATCCCGGCAGTTCGTCGCGCACCAGCAAGAGTCCGCGAGGATTTTCATTCAGCAGCTCACCAAGTTTCTCAACGCTCGCATCATTGACCACATAGCGCGGACACGGATGTTTTTCGGCATCTACATTGGCGCTATCCGAAAGAATAGCGCGTGCTGCCTCCCGGTCCCCCATTTTGAAGAGCTTGGCCGCTTCTTTGGCCGAGTTCTTTTTGCCAAGATCAGCCATGGTCTGCTCGACGTCGGCCTCGGAGCACTCAGCTTCCCAAGCTTTTATCGCTTCATCCTGCAGGGAATACAGCGCTGACAAAGCGGACTGCATTGCAGGGCTCTTCATGGCACTGGGTCTACCTACAATCGCGCCCCATAAGTTGGGGACCACCGTCCAGTCATCATGCTGTTTGGGGGCAATTCGCACACGATTCCCGATCACGGTTGCGCATACGATGATCGCGGTGACAGCTACAAAATCTGCAGGCGACTGCTGGCGCTCGGCCACGTCAAAGACAAACTCCTTGAGTGCTTCGGGCAGCATGTCTGCCCGGAGCCGCTCTACAATCGGAAGTGCAACTTTGATCGGGTTTGGTTCTGGCCATACCCGATCTTTTCCAGAGGCGTTGGCTGCAAGATACTCTTCGAGAGGAACAACGTGGCGGTCCATCATGCTGCGTTCCTCCGTGCTGGGATAACTGACACTTCTGGCGTGTGAGCAGGTTTCATATGCTGCTGGAACTGCGGAAGCACTTCCTCCGCGACGGCAATCCGTGGGCAATCTCGCAGGCGGTCGAAGGCACGTGTCCAGTCGATCACCACGATTTCATCCCGGCCTGCCTGAAGCCATTGGAGGGGATCGGCAAAGATGTTCAACCGGCAGTCGAAGGAATAAGTCGCCGGATCATCTATGATCTCCTGACCGAGCGCGAAGGTGCGTCCTTCCAAGGTCGCCAGTTCGCCAGCCCTCGGTTGCCAGAGGCAGATATCCACCTGTTCCATGAAGGTGTCGAATATATCGATGGCGAGCCATGCTGGCCCGTCGTCGGTGAAATCAAATCGCCTGTCGGGTGCGACTTCGCCATAACCGAGGCGGATTGCAGACGGCAGATGATGCCGGCTGAATATCATTGCCTGGATGCTGACACCGGAGCGCCGGAGCCAGTCTAAGTGGCGCTGACGCAGGCCAATGAGGTTCTGACCGGATGATGGATGTGAGGTGCTATTCATGAAGCCCTCCTGAAATCTCGGCGAGCTTCTCAAAATAGTCGCGTGCTGACTCTTCCTCCACCCTGGCAACGGCAAGCGCATGTTCTGGAAGCAGGCTCTCGATATTCGTGCGCAAAAGATTACGAAGAATGCCTGCAGCGTAGTGATTGATTGTCTCCGCAGACTGGTAAGCAAGTGTGATGCTGGAAAAACCGCCAGCCGGATAAAGGCTGACGGCGAGTTCATGGCAATCCGCCTCGACCACACCGGCGATGGAACGGCTTTCGGTCCAAACCTCGCAATAGAAATCAGATTGCTGCCAGAGATCCGCGCGATAATAGCCCTTCATGCTGCGCAGGAAGTCGGCTTCGTCCCGATAGGTCGGCGTGTGATAGCCGCGCCGGGTGGCGTCGGTTATCCAGCCATACGGTAAGCGACCAGAACGGCGCAGCTTCTTGATGCGATCCTGCACATGGCGATAGCCGCGTTCAGTCTTCTCGACCGGCTCCGGCAGACGCGGATCGGTCATTCTATAGAAGGTGTGGCGGATACTCTGGGGATGATCCTCGCGGAGAACCGCGAGAATTCTGGTTGTCGAGTTGCTCGATGCGAGTGCTGGTGCGGCGATCCCTTTTTATCGGGCCTGCACGATAAGTCTGTGATGGGAGAGACATCATTGGTGACGCCCTCCCAGACCGCTGTGCTCAGCAATAACGCGCGCAAGTTGATCAGACAGCAGATATGCGCGGCTGATTTTGGCAACAGCCAGCTGCAAGCCGACAGTTACATGCTCCCACGGCTCAATGCCGGATGTTGAAATGAAGGCGGGGGTGGGGTAGAAGGATGTCGCGCTGTCAATCGCAATATTCTTCGGAGCCCCGGCCTCAGTGCCGGGGTTTCGTATTTGTAGGGTCATGGATCACCGCCTTACGCCGCAACCGACGTGCTGGAGCGACGGTTTTCCTCGATCCACTCATCCAGCATTTCGGTGCTGTACCTGACCGATTTGCCGAGCTTGGCGTATTTCGGACCACCCCCGAAAATTCGCAGCTTGTTCATGGTGCTGACAGCGAGGCCGACATAGGCGGCTGCGTCTTGGGTCGAAAGCATTTTAGGTGCTGTCGTCATACTGTTTAGTCTCCAAGGATGACCTGCGCTTTGGCAGGACCAACCGCGACATTGCAGATGGCAACAGGAATAATAGGAACTTGAAATTGCTTCAAAAACAACGATCTACGCGTAATCGAGGCCCGAAATAAATGCTTCAGATTTGCTCCGAATTTGCTTCAGCCGGAACCTGAAGCAATGCAGGCTATGTTGGCGAATCACCCATGTTTCTGGCGACCTGGTTTTCCCCTGAACCCGACATCTAAGTAGGTCCGTTGCCAAGCATCCTGGGCAACGTGATTGGGTACGTTTAGCCTTTCCTTGGCCATCGCTAGGAACCCCCTGTTACCGATCTTGAGTTGTTTCTTGCGGTATGGATCTCGCTCTACACTCCATTTTCGGTTGAGTTCCTCTAGCAATTTCATAGCTTGATCCAGTGTCCCCTTTGGCCGTGTAACTTCTTCCTCAACATGTGCCTCCGGCCAAAGCCTTAACACCTCTTCTGCCCGTAAGGTCACATCATTCCACACTCGCCGATAGGTCGTCTCGCCGGGCCGAACAATCCTTATCTCGCCGCTCGCTAGGCCAGATAAATCCTTGTCCGAGTCAGTCGGCTTAATCAGGACTGTGCGGTATTCAGCGAATCTGCGACCACAACAAGCAGGATCGACCTGTTCGGAATAGTCTCCGGCGGGAATGCCCACTGCAGGTATCTTGCCATCAGCAATGGCTGCGATAACCTCAGCTTCTGCCACATCCCATCTCTCAGATGCTTCCTCAGACGGAATAGCAATGCCGCGAGAAATACGCCACGCTACCACCTCACCCAAAAACAACTCGCGTCGATCTTCGACCCATTTTCTTTCTATATGCAAAGAACCAAAGCTTTTGGTCGCTACAATCAGTTCCTTAGGGTTCGTCTTGGCGGGCCATAGGTCGATGACACTTTCTCTAGGGACCCAGATATTGTCGAGTTTGTAGCTGCTCTCTGCGTCAGCCCATTCTTGGCGCGTCATGGGGAGCGGTTTACCACCCTTCCTCACTTGTAGATGGCCCGCGCCAATGGCATTCCGCAGTTCCTTAAGTCCTTGCCCGATGTCACTTCCCAAACCACTATTGCTTCCTAAGCTGCCTTCGATATCGACAACGTGATAGGGTAGCGTGTCCTGTCCGCATGCCGCGAGATAGTCATTCCAGTAATTTCGCACCTCGTTGATATCCCGCCAAACAATCCACGCAGCTGCCATTGGCAAAGACCATTCGAGTAGCGCTAGCGGATTGTTTTTTTGAGGGTCCGGTTTCAGGTTGCTTCCGGCAACACCGCGACTGTCAGAGTGGCGCTGTAGGTCGGCTATAAGAGCTTCAAATTCTGCCTTGGCAACAAATGGCGTTGTTCCCCGCAATCCTTCCCATGCGCAGCCGGGACGCCACTCGCTTTCAATGGTCCGGCTAGTAAAGACGTGATGGGCGCTAATGTCGTTCCAACCATCTCTCGCAAGAGACGCTACGATCCCATCGTGCCAGATAAAAGCTTCAAGCCGACCGCTGCTGAAAAGCTCCAGCATTTCGTTCAAGGCCGTATGGTATTCCTCGGTTCCCAGATCATTGAGTGTGTTACCGGGTCGATACCCGAAGCGCTTTTCAAAATAAGCTTCGAACGCCTCTGATACGGCAATGTATCCCTTAGGAACTATGGCCAGCATTTACGCGCACCTCGCGATGCACCTTGAAGGTCACAGGGAAACCGGGAGGTGCACCCCGGCTTGTCGGTTGGCCGGCCTATCCCTGCGATTTGTTTCCGGTCTGCTTTCCGTTGAACGGGATGACTTCAGCCGGTGTGACGGGTTCGCCCATCGCCGCAGCAATCGAATTGCCGATGGCATTTGACGCACGCCGGAGCGGATCGGTGTCAAGGTGAGCGTATCTCGCGGTCGTAGCGGGCTGCGCGTGGCCGAGGAGCTTTCCGATGATAGGCAGACCCATGCCGCCACCCGCACCGAAGCTGGCGAAGTTATGCCTCAGATCATGAATGCGCAGGTCTTCCAATCCCGCGTGACGCGTAACCATTGCCCAAGGACGTTTAAGGTCAGCACGCGGCTTTTCGTCTTCCAAACCCGCTGTCTTGCCTGCGATGACATATTTGCCAAGTCGGTCGAGATTCGAGAGAACGGCCATTGCGGGCGCATTGAGCACGATGGTTTTCTTGCCTGTCTTCGATGTCGGCAAGAGCAGCAACCCGCGCTCCAGATCGACGTGAGACCATTCCAGATGCAGAATTTCCCGCAGGCGAGCACCGGTAAAGATTAGCAATCGAAGCGCAGCAGCGGCGTGCGGGCCGATGACAGCTTCCCGCTTTTCTTTCGGGACATGCTTGGTCTTCTTGGCCGGATTGATCTGCCAAGGAATGCCTTCAGTCTCAGCGACACGAATGGCGTCTCCCAGTCGAACCAGTTCATCAGCGGATAGCAGCCGCTCGCGTGAGCGTTCTTCGAACTTCTCGATGCCGCGCGCGGGGTTGCAGTTCTCTGGTACGAGACCATGCTTGCCCGCAAATGAATACATGGAGCCGACGACGGCAACTACGCGATTGGCCAGGTATGGCCTGTTGTTCAGATCAAGATGAAGCTTCGCCAGATCGGCCCGCTTGAGGTCGGCTGCTTTCCTGTTGCCCAATTCTGGAATCACAAGGCGCTTCAGAACGTCACGGTAGAATGCCTCTGTCCGGTCCTTCTTCTTCGAACCGATGTGAACCAGAAACTTGTCCGCCAACTCATCTACTGTCACCGCTTTTCGGTATTCCACCTTCTCAGCCTGCGGATCTAAGCCCATCTTGGCTTTCGCACGCAGTTTCTCCGCGAACTTCCGTGCCTCGTCTGGCGTGAACTCGTCAGAGCGCCCGATAGTCACTCGCTTGGTGCTGGCCTTTCGCCCGCCTCCATCCACCTTGTACTCGAATATCCATGACTTCTGCCCCGAAGGGAAAACACGAAGGCCAAAGCCCTTTATCTCGCTATCGAACAGCACGTAGCGGGCAGGGCGGATTTCTGCCCCGTCTACCACACGCTTCGTCAGCTTGATCTTCTGGCTCACAATTGCTTTTCCTGTATCGGGTCGTCACTGGGGCGTCACCAAAGGTGAAATCTGGAGGAAACGACAGAAAAGAACGTATAATGAACTCACTCTATATTCAATTGGTTATAGACACTATCAACAACGTGCGGAAACATAAGGAAAGTCAAACCCTTTAATTTGGGATCAGGGGGTCGTAGGTTCGAATCCTATCACTCCGACCAGGCGCTCAAACAACTCCGCTAACCGTGATTAACGCCGCCGCTGGCGGCGCGCGTCGGTTTACACTAAAAATCAAGCTCTACGTGCTTTTTGTGCGGAAAAGCGGGGCCGCTCATTGAAGATCGAAACGCAAAGGCTGGCGACATTCAGTTGCCCATACTGCAATGCGCCGCTGGAGACCGGTGTCCTCTCCTGCCGCTGTTGCAGCCGGGACTTAACGCCCGTCCTGCCGCTTCTTTCGCGCATCACCAAGCTTGAAGGTGCAATCGCTGGTCTCGAAAGCCAGTTGAAATCTCATGCGCGAGGAAAAGATCGGCGCACAGTTGCTGCCCGCGCCATCCGGCTCTGTATCAGAAATTGCATTCAGCCCCGGATGCAGACGATTTTGGCCGCTGCCTATCGGTTTCGCGGCGCTTCTCCTTGCCTATGCGATGGTCGTGTTCTGGCTGGATCTGCCGCTGTCCGTGCTCAGATTTTCTTCGATTATCATACCTCTGGCCACCGGCTTTGCTTATCTTGGTCGCAGGCCGCGCCTGAACTGGGTGGACGCCATCGTTGCGGTCGTCTTTTCCGTCCTCGCGGTATTATCGATGAACCTGATTCTGGGTTGGGTCGATGGAATCCCGATTCTCCCGCAAGGCACGGCCGCATGGCGCGAAACCATGTATTACATGCTGAGCATCGGCGCATCCATGCTATCTGGAATGCTGCTGCGCATGTTATTTGTAGCTCTTGCCGTTCGTGGGCTCACGAGCCTCCCGCGCTTACGCCAAGGGCTGCTTACCATGAATAAAAGTATGCCTTTGGATACGTTGAAAGCCATTGAGTTAACGGTATTACTGCTCGGAACCTTACTGTCTGCAATAACCGGGCTTTTTGCAGGGATAATGGGGCTTTCGGGATGATCGCACTGTCTGGATTTAAAGCTATTTTCGTTGCCTCGGCCCTCCTGTCGGCGAGCTTTTTGCCAGCGTTTGCTGCTGAGCCGGTGCAGCTTATTACGCCGGAAGAAGCACAGCTGCCTGCCTCCGATGCCGATGGCACAAATCGCAACATTACACGCGGTCCGGGCATCGATACGTTGGCCCCGTCCCCCATCGGGGTGCATGGCGTTTTCCGCTTTGCGGTCAAGTTCAAGCCGCGAAACGGGGTTCAGATCGATCCCGAGCAAGTGCGTGTCACCTATCTGCGCGAACCGAATATCGACCTTACAGCCCGGATCAAGCCGTTCATCACGGCTGAGGGTATCGAAGCTCCCGAAGTGGTTGCGCCCGCTGGCGAGCATGTAATCGTTATCGAAGCCGTTGACAGAGAAGGCCGCACCGGGCGCGGCGAGGTAACGCTTACCGTCACCGCACCGTAGCGAACTTTATTGCGCGGTTGCTTCCGGCAAAATGCGGGCAGCAGGCGCTTCACCATATGCTGCGGGAATCTGCTCCCCGTTCGTCAATTCCGATACGCGCGCTGATGTTTCCTGCACCACCTGGTCAAGTGACAGGCCGGGTGTCGATAGCGTTTGCAGCAAGGCCACCACGAACGGACTATCCAGCCCACTGCCGTCCGCAGCGGTTTTTCCCGGTTGCGTAGAATGCAGCACCACATTGTTTTCCGGCGGAGTGGGTGACACGGCCAGTCCCATGTGAAGCCGTTCCGGCACCGCCTCGGTGTGTCCGCCTGCGGCGCCGCGCGAAGCCGCAACCGCCGTTGCCTCGACAAACGGGTCATCACGACATGCATCGACTATAACCAATGCGCCATGCCTCGCTTTGCTTGCGGCGTCGGTCAAATCACGCAAGGCGAGCGCCGTCGTCTGCAATTCTTTTTGGTTTTCCAGCGTGGCATCCACCGGCACCAAATAGTTCACGCCGTCAGTTTCAACGCCGTGACCGGCATAAAACAGCACAACAATATCCGCATCTTTCGCGCGCTCCGCCACATAGGCGGGCAGGCTTTTCAGGTTTGCACCGTCAATATCCTCGGCGATTTCGACCTCATCGAAACCCATGTCCGCAAGCCTGTTGGCAATCGCCGCTGCATCGCGCCGGGCGTTTGGCAGGCTCGGAAGCTCCGCGTAATTGCTGGACCCCATAATGAAGGCGAGCCGCTTCACACCATCAGGCGAGGGATTTTCCGGCACCACACCGAACTCAAATCCCGGTGCGAACTGCCCTGCCCTTCGCTGCAACAAAACCTGCGTCAATTGTTTCAGGCGCCATGCCGCATCATTGCGTTCAAGCAGGTTCGGCGTGGCGCGCGTGCCATCCAATATGCGCCTGTAAATTTCTATCGCCTTCGGCTTATCCTGCCGCGCCTCTGCGGCGCGACCCAAACCGAGCACCCATTTCCAATCGTCCGGGTTCAGCTTGCCCGCCTCATTGTAAAGCCCCTCAGCCGTGTCGGGATCTTTCAGGCTGTCCAAAGCGAGGTCGCCTGCCCGCACCAGCAGATCGGCGTTTGTCGAGTTTGCATCTTCTTCCGGCATATCGCCGGTCTCTTTTGCCGCCGCCAGTATGTCCTCATAAGCCGCGCGCAAATCGCCTGTGCGAGCTTCGATGTCAGACTTTCGCATCAGCGCAAGCCGCCGATATGGCGAGCCGAGAGCCGCCGCTGCGATCATATCCTCACGCGCCTTTGCAAGCTCGCCAACCCGCTTGTAGAGCAGTCCCCGCGCCGTCAGCGCCGTGCCGAGTTGTGGATCGAGTTCGAGCGCCCGGTTGAGGTCCGCAAATGCGGCACTCAATTCGCCATTGCGTTCCGCCGCCAGCGCCCGCTGCACATAAGGCGTGGGATCGTTCGGCTCCGCCTCCATGGCTTGCTGAATATCGTTTCCAACATCGTCATCAGCCCCGATCGTCTGATTGATCGTCACGCGCAGCGCCAGCGCTTCGCTTTTCAACGGGCCATCTAGATTTATTGCCGTCTCAACATCCGCGAGCGCTGCGCTTACATCCTGCTTCGTTGGCACCTTATATTCCGGCAGCGATCCATCGGCATTTGGCTCCGGCGCCATGCCTTTTTGCACGACTTGCAAAAACCGCGTCAAGCTTCTGAAAAACGCGGCTTTCTGGCGATCAGGCTCGCTTGTCGCCGCGCTATCCAGTACATTGCTGCAAGACGCCTCCGCTATTGCCAATTGCTCGACCGGAAGCATCGCTGTCTTGACGCGTTCGTCGGCGCAGATAACTAGATCAGAGGCCGTATCCGCGTGTGAAATTTGAATTGCGCACAAAAATGCAGCACTGCAAAGCCAGCCAACACGCATTGGGAATCCCACACCGCCAATTCGCGATGCAGGATAATCCGGCAAACCGGCTTGTAAACTTGGCCAATTGGGGCAGACCCTAGCGCTAGCTTCGCGTCACCTTCGCCACGAGTGCAAACAGGAAGGGCGCGAGGAATACGCCAAGCACGGTCGCCGCAATCATGCCGCCCATCACGCCGATGCCGATGGCGTTCTGTGCCGCTGAGCTTGCACCGGTCGCACGCGCCAATGGCAGCACACCCAGAATAAACGCCAGCGATGTCATCAGGATTGGTCGCAGACGCCAGCGAGCCGCCTCTAGAACGCTGTCGATCACGCTACGCCCCTGCTCCCGCAAATCCTTCGCGAACTCCACAATCAGGATGGCGTTCTTCGCGGTCAGGCCGATTGTCGTCAGCAGTCCCACCTTGAAGTAAACGTCGTTCGACTGGCCGAACAGCCGCGCCGCCAGCAACGCGCCCAGAATGCCCGCTGGCACCGCCAAAATCACCGAAAGCGGTATCGTCCAGCTTTCATAGAGTGCCGCGAGGCACAGGAATACCACCAGCATCGAAATCGCGTAAAGCATTGCAGCCTGTGATCCGGCCAGCCGTTCCTGATACGAAATGCCGGACCATGCCACCGTATAGCCACCGGGCAACTCCGCGACGAGGCGTTCCATTTCATCCATAGCCGCCCCGGAGCTTGCACCCGATGCCGCAGCGCCACTGATTGAGACCGAGCCGGCCCCATCGAAACGCGAAAGGCCGGGTGAGCCCTCCGCCCATGACGCCCATGAGAACGCCGAGAACGGCACCATCTCGCCTGCATCGTTGCGGGCATACCAGCGCGAAATGTCCGCCGGTTGCATTCGGAATGGCGCGTCGCCTTGCACATAAACCGGCTTGAGATTCTCGTCGAGAATGAAGTCGTTGACATTCGTTCCCGCAAAAGCCGTGGAAATCAGGCTGTTGATTGCGCTTATGTCGAGGCCAAACGCACCTGCTTTTTCATGGTCAATATTGACCTTCAATTGCGGCTCCAGCGTTTTGGAATTGCCGCGCACGCCAGTCACCACATCGCTTTTGTTGGAGAGATCGGCAAGCTGGTTTGCAGCCGCAAGCAGTGCGTCGCTGCCCTGATTGGCACTGTCCAGAAGCGCCATCGAAAACCCGTTCGACTGCCCAAGCCCCTGAATTGCAGGCGGTGACAGCACAAAAATATCCGCATCGCGGATCTGGCGGAAATGCGCTGTCGCGCGCATGGCGATGCTTCGCGCAGTGCTTTCCGTTGCTGTCCGGTCAGCAAAATCCTTGAGCTTCACGAACGCCATCGCGGCATTTTCGCCGGTTCCGCCAAATCCGAAACCAAGCGTCATGAACACGCTCTGCACCGTGTCCTTTTCCTGCGTCAGAAAATAGTTCTCGACCTGATCCATCACGGCCTGCGTGCGTTCCGCCTTTGCGCCTGCTGGCAGCGTGATCTGCGTCATCAACACGCCCTGATCTTCTTCCGGCAGGAACGAAGAAGGCAGCCGCGAATAGAGCAGCCACGCGCAGCCGATAATCGCCGCAAACACCATCAACACCCGCAGCGGACGCCCCACGACATAGCCGACACCGGACACATATCCGTTTGTCAGCCGATCAAACCCGCGATTGAACCAGCCGAAGGCGCGCGCCATGCGACCGTCATGCGAGGGCTTCAAAATCATGGCGCACAGCGCTGGCGTCAGGATAATTGCCACCATCATGGAGAGCAGCATCGCGCTCGCAATGGTCACTGAAAACTGCCGGTAAATCACGCCCACCGAGCCGGAGAAAAACGCCATCGGAATGAACACGGCGGTCAGCACGAGCGCGATACCGATCAGCGCGCCAGTGATTTCGCCCATGGACTTCTCGGTCGCCTCGCGCGCCGAAAGCCCCTCCTCCGACATGATGCGCTCGACATTCTCGACCACCACAATGGCGTCATCGACGAGCAGGCCGATGGCCAACACCATCGCGAACATGGTCAGCATGTTGATCGAAAAACCGAAGGCAGCCAGCACCCCAAACGTGCCGAGCAGCACCACCGGCACGGCAATCATGGGTATCAGCGTCGCGCGCAAATTCTGCAAGAAAAGCAGCAGAACGAAGAACACGAGCACAATCGCCTCGATCAGCGTGTGCACCACCTTCTCAATGGACAATTCCACAAACGGCGTCGTTTCATAAGAA
The DNA here is from genome assembly GCA_049840935.1 of Mesorhizobium sp. Taxonomy (GTDB): domain Bacteria; phylum Pseudomonadota; class Alphaproteobacteria; order Rhizobiales; family Rhizobiaceae; genus Mesorhizobium_G. The sequence goes on along the minus strand of JASGJA010000016.1, from coordinate 304,960 downwards.
TAAGCAACGCTCACGCCAGCAGGCAGACTCGGCGCCAGCCTGTCGAGTTCAGTATGAACCGCTTGCGCCGTGGTGATCGCATTCGCGCCGCTGGCAAGCTGCACGCCAAAGCCAGCGGCGGGCTTGCCATTATAGCTTGAGGTCTGGCCATAGCTTTCCAACCCGATCTCGACCCGCGCCACATCGCGCAGACGCACCACAGAGCCGTCCTGCGTTGTTTTGAGGATGATCCGCTCGAACTCATCCACGGTGGTCAGTTGCGATTGCGTCGTGATCGACGCGCGCAGTTGCTGACCGGGAATCGACGGCGTTGCACCAATCGAACCCGCGGAGACCTGTACGTTCTGCCCGCTCACCGCCGCCGTCACGTCCGATGGCAACAAGCTGAACTTTTCCAGTTTGGCGGGATCGAGCCAGATGCGCATCGCAAAGCTCGACCCAAAGGCCTGAATGGAGCCAACGCCTTCGACGCGCTCGATCTGCTCCTCTATCTGGCTGGACATGATGTCGGCCAGTTCCGCGGAGGTGTAGCGCCCATCTTCCGAGACAAGGTTTCCGATCATCAGAATGCCGGTGCCTGAGCGCGAAACCGTCACGCCGTTATTTTGTACCACTTCGGGAAGTTGTGACTCCACGCGTGCAAGCTTGTTCTGCACGTCCACTTGCGCCAGCGCAGCATCGGTTCCGTTGGAAAATGTAATCGACACGGAAGACGAGCCGGTGGTCGAACTGGATTCCATGTAGATCATGCCATCGAGGCCGGTCATTCCGGCTTCGATTTTCTTTGTAACGGAGTTTTCGACCGCTGCCGCCGTTGCGCCGGGATAGCTCGCGCTGATGCGCACCGTTACAGGCGCAACCTCAGGATATTGCGAGATCGGAAGCTGATAAATACCCATGATGCCACCGAGCATCACCGCTATCGCGAGGACGATTGCGAAGACCGGACGCGCGATGAAGAAGCTCGCCAGCGCGTTCTTGCGAAATGCAGTGTTCATTGGGCAGTCGCCCCGCCGTTTCCGCCTTCACTGGCGGGCGGTAAAGCCGATGCGGGTTGCACCACACCACTGTCATCGATCTTCACTTCAACCGGCTTCACTGCGGCCCCCGCCGAAATGCGCGAAAGCCCGTCCACGATCAGCTTATCCCCTTCATTGACCCCGGAGGTCACGATCCACGCATTTGCAGTGGAGCCATCCGTCTCCAGCGTTCGCAGATCGGCCTTGCCATCTTGTGAAACGAAATAGGCTTGCGCTTTGCCTGTCGCATTGCGGCTCACCGCGCGTTGCGGCACCAGATATACATCGTTCAGCGTTCCCAGATCGACGCTCGCCCTCACATACATGCCCGGCAGCAGAATATGGCGAGGGTTGTCCAGCGTCGCGCGTATCGAAAACGTCCCGGTGCTCTCGCTCACCGCTGTGTCCGTGGTCGTGATCGTACCTGTTTCCGAATAAGGCCGTCCCGTTTCAAGCGTGATGTTCACTTTCGGCGGGGTTGGCTTTCCATCCGCTTTGGCAATGCCCAGCCTGCCCTCTTCGATCTGCTCGCGTATCCGCAGAAGATTGGCGCTGCTGTCGACAAGATCGACATATATCGGCTCTATCTGCCGAACCGTCGCCAGCGCATCGGTCTGGTTCGCCGTAACCAGCGACCCAACACTCACGGAAGATTTGCCTATCACGCCGGAGATCGGCGCCTTGATCTCGGTGTAACCGAGATTAATTTCCGCGGCCTGCAAATCGGCCTGTGCTGCATCCTGATCGGCAACGGCCTGCAACAGGGTCGAGCGCGCGTCATCCAGCGTCTGTGGGCTGGACGTTTTGTTCTCCACCAACGTTTGCGTCCGGTTGAAAGTGGATTGCGCGCCGGCGACGGTCGCCTCGGCCTTCTTCACCGCCGCCGCGCTCGCGTCGCGTGCTGCAAGATAGGATTTGTTGTCGAGGCGGTAGAGAACATCCCCCGCCTGCACCGAACGGCCTTCTTTGAACGCGATTTCCTGAATAATGCCGTTCACCTGCGGCCTGATTTCAGCAGTCGCCAGCGCCACGACTCGCCCGGGAAGCTCCATGAGTTTTGGGCTGGTTTGCTTGTGCAGTTCAACCACGCCAACTTCGGTCGATCCCTGCGCGCCGCCAGGCGGCGCCGATGTGTTTCCGCCTTCGGTGCACCCCTGAAGAAACACGGCGAGCGTTGCCGTCAGAACGAAAAAAAGACCGGCTCTGCCATGTTTCGACGCGTATCGCATATAGTGTCCTGATAACCGATTATAGAGAGCAGTCTGTAGCGTGTTGTGAACCGAGTGCAATGAATGATGTGTTCGCCACGACGAACTCTCAATCTTGCAACTGCTAACAAAACGTCCTGCATTGGTCGATTAACGGCGAGATCGTGTTTATTCAACGGACACAATCGTCGCTCGCGCCACCTGCGCCTGAATCGCGGCTCGGCGTCTTCGATTAACCGTTCTATTCGCTTGATGGCTGCCGGATATTTATCCTTGAGCGCTTCCAGCGACTTTATTTCCTCCTCCAGTATGTAGGTCGGCGGAGGCGGCACCGGTCTTGGCGGACCGAAAATGCTCTTTTGCATTTGTCCAACGGTCGTTGCGGTGTTTCCAATCCAGTTCAAACTTTTCGATATTTGATGCAAGTTGTGCGGGTGGCTCGATCTCAAGGCCGGGTATATCGACCAGCCCGTCTCGCATGTGCAGATGGACGAGCAGCATCGCGAACCAAACATCGCCGCGATAGCGGAGTTCTAGTTCCTCACAAATCTCGCGAACGTCTGCGCCTCGCTGAAGGCAGTCCACGAACCGCTCAATATTATCTGTACGCCCATTCAGATAAACGCGTATATCAGGATAGAGCTTTTGGTGACGGTCAGAGTATAGAAAATTATGGTCCGATATAATCCTGATCGATCGGCTTGCCGCGACTGAAGATTCTTCGGTCACAGCGTCGCTGCTTGCAGATATCTCTTCCGTCCCAAGCACCAAACTGGTTGCGGCCGCACCAGACAAAATGAGCACGTCACGGCGATTTATAGCCATGCAAAAACCCCTGGAAATTTAATAATTCTCGGAATTCTCGCGGATCTGGCGAGAGAGGCAGATTGTAGAGCGAGCGATGCGCAAAGTGAATCCGTCATGGATTCACTTTGCGTTACAGCTCGGATTTTATATCAATGAAAGAAGTCGGGGCCCGACCCTAAAGCCAGCCGCGCCGTTTGAAATATAGGAATGGCAAAAGCGCCGACGCAATCATAATGCCAAGCGCCAGCGGATAGCCGTAGGAAAAGTGCAATTCCGGCATCGTCTCAAAATTCATGCCATAAATCGAAGCAACCATTGTCGGCGGCAGGAACACCACCGCAGCGACTGAGAAAATCTTGATGATCTGGTTCTGCTCCAGATTGATAAGCCCCAGCGTCGCATCGAGCAGGAAGTTGATTTTGCCGGACAGAAATATCGCATGGTCGCCCAGAGACGCGGCGTCACGCTGGATCAACCGGATGCGTTGTGCCGTATCCTTCTTGCCTTTTCGTACGGCCTTATCCACCGCCCCATGATAGCTGGCCAGCCGCTGGATGCTCACAAGGCTTTCCCGCAGCTTGGTAAGCAAGTCTCCTTTCACGCCAATCTGCACGATCAGCGATTGAAGATCGCGCGTCTTCTTGGACACTGTCTTGGCCTTGTTCTGGAACACGTCATGCGAAATGGCGTCCACCTCATCGCTGATACGCTCCAGCGCGTCAGCGGTGCGGTCAATAACCGCCTCGATCAGGCCGAGCATCGTCATTTCGCCGGTTGTGCAAGGCTCTGCGCTCTCGCGCTGTGCTTTCGCCGCGTAAGTCAGGAATGGGCGGGGCTCGACGTGACGAACCGTCACCAGCGTTTCGCCTTTAAGGATGAAGGTTACAGGCGATTTGATGCTGCTTTCGTCGATGTTCGCAACCACGGTCATGGTCATGAATTCCGCGCCGTGCTCGCGATAGAGCCGGTCCGAAAGCTCGATCTCGGCCATCTCATCCTTGGTCGGGATGTCCAATTGCAGCGCCTGCTCGACTTCCCGCACTTCATCGGCAGTTGGGTTGTAAAGGTCCAGCCACAGGGCGCGTGAGCCCTCCAGCGCTTCCAATCCGGCTATTGGCACGAGGTGGCCGTTCTGGCCGGCATAGATACGCAGCATCGCCGTGCTCCTTCTCGAACTTTTCCGTCCGTGGAGCCGACCTGCGGTCAGATCATCTGGACGGTTTATTGAGGGCGGGTCTTCGACCGTCCGGTTCCATCGTTCTTTCCTGTTCCATCACGACAATCGTATGACTGCCGCGGAATTGGTGCGTCTCTCTTCTGTAGTGACCCCTCATCCGCCTTCCGGCACCTTCTCCCTCAAGGGGAGAAGGGCGAAAACTGAAAAGCCTCGCCAATTTTGCAACGGCGGAGATTTAAACCAGCGTTGCAATTATCCGCCTTCTCCCCTTGAGGGAGAAGGTGCCGGCAGGCGGATGAGGGGTAAAGATGCTCACCACAGAAAGCGCCTCTGCGCCCCTTCCCGCGGCCTGTCAATAACCCGCGTGTGAGTTCACGATTATTTGCCGCGCGCAGCCTTCGTCGCCTTGCCCCACCATGCGAGATCATCAAGCGTATTTTTCAGCGACGGCAGTAGAACGCTTTCAATCGCCGACATCGGCTCGTTTGCGCCCAACGGCGAAACCTTCATGAACTCGCTGCCGCCAATGTGTACCGCGTTACGCACCGGCACCATCTGCAACTCAATTGAAATCAGCCGCAAATGTTCGAGCGCACGCGCACCGCCGACGCTGCCATAAGCCACCGCGCCCATCGGCTTGTGGAGCCATTCCTTGTAGCACTGGTCGAGCGCATTCTTCAGCGCGCCGGTAATAGAGCGGTTATACTCCGCCACAATGAACAGATAGCCGTCGAACTCGCCGATCTTGTTCTGCCATTTGACAGCACGTTCGTCCTTTGAGGGCATCCACAGGTTCGACGCTGCCTCATTAAAGAGCGGCAAATCGAAATCGCGCAGATCGACCAGTTCAAAATCCAGATCGTCCCGCTTCTTTGCTTGCTCAAATACCCATTGCGCCGGCTTGTCGGCAAAGCGCGTGTCGCGGGTTGAGCCTATGATGATCGCAATCTTGGGCTTGCTCATTTTTACTCCGGTTCCGTTTATTGGGAGAATGTCGAACGCGCGGGATGCTGCGAAGTTTCGGTCGCAACTGCAAGCACAAAGCTATTCGACTTTAGGTTTTCACAGCGGCAGTTCGCCCTGCCCCTCGTCCAGCGAGGTAATAACTTCGGCGGCCAGCGCGCGTGTTATCCGGCTGTGTTGGGAAAGCGCGGCATAGTCCAACCGCTCCACGACATTGATCGCCGCCGCCAGCGAGCGCTCGATGCGCCGCACGATATAGTTCACCGTATGCGGCTCCACCTCGATCTGCCTGTCGGCAAACAGCTTGGTGATAACGCCCGCCAGCAGCGCGTCATCCGGTTCGTGAATCTCGATCAGCGTCGCCGCCTTTAGCCGCGAGGCGAGGTCCGGCAACGTAACCCCCCATGCCGCCGGGAACCGTCGCGCCGTCAGCAGCACATGCGAACCTTGCTGGCGCGCGAGATTGATCAAATGAAACAGCCCGTTCTGGTCCAGTTCAGCAATATCTGCATCATCCAGCAGCCACGGCCCAGATTCCCGAATCTGAGCAATGCTCTGCTCGATTGCGTCAGCCTTCACGACGGATGCATTCGCCTGCGCACGCCAGATCGCAGCAAGATGCGATTTGCCGCTGCCCGCCGGTCCCGCCAGCACCACTACAGGCGCAGGCCAATCCGGCCATCGGTCGATAAGCGAAACCGCCGCCGCATTGGCTTCGGTCACGACCAGATCATCCCGCGAGAAGGCGGGCGTCCCTGCCAGATCGAGGGGCAGTTGTTGCGGCATTGTCGAATGGTTCATTGCGCACGTTTTGCGGTGGGCCGGGTTGGCTTGCGGCGCACCGTCTCGGCTTCCAGCACTTCGACATGCACGAATTCCACGCTCTCGTCCGTACCGTGACCTTTATAGAGTGGCAATTCCAGATAGCGCGAAATACCGAACCGGATCAGCACAGCGATAGCAGCGGCCGCAGGAACCGCGATCAGCAATCCCACAAAGCCGAACAGCGCGCCAAATGCGAACAGCGCAAACATCAGCCAGACCGGATGCAAACCGACGCTTTTGCCGACGAGCCTCGGCTGCAAAATATTTCCTTCGATGAACTGCCCCACAAAGAACACGCAGGCCACCAGCGCAATCATGATCCAGTCCGGCCAGAACTGCACAAACGCAATACCGAGTGAAAGCGCCAGTCCCGTCAGCGAACCTACATAGGGAATGAACGAAATCAGTCCCGCAAACAGGCCGATCAAAATGCCGAAATTCAGGCCAACCAGCGTCAGCCCGAACGCGTACATCGCGCCAAGTACAAGGCATAGCGTACCCTGCCCACGCACAAATCCCGCAGTTGCCGAATTAATATCCCGCGCAATCTGCCGCACGGTCTGGACATGGTCGCGCGGCACCCAGCTATCCACGACAGCAACCATGCGGTCCCAATCCAGCAACATGTAAAACGCCACGACCGGCGTAACCACGAGCAAGCTCGCGATGGAAAACAGCTTTACGCTGGAACTCCAGATCGACTGAAATACCGTCGACAGAATACCAACGCTCGACGTCATCAGCGAATTGAGCCCATCGCTCAACGCCGATGGATCGACACCGAAATTGCGCTTCAACCATTCGGGATTGAAACTTGTCACAAGTGATTGAAGTTGCGTCAGATATTGCGGCAGGCGCTCGGCAAATTCCGTGAGCTGCGAGGCCAGCAGCGGTATCAATATCACCAGCCCCAGCACAACAATGATGAGGAACGTGACAAGAATTATCACCGTCGCCATCAGCCGTGAAAAGCCAAGCTTTTGCAGCCTGTCCGCCACCGGATCGAGGAAATACGCCAGCGCGAGGCCCGCCAGAAACGGCAGCAATATATCGCTGAACATGTAGAGGAAAATCGCAAACACCGCCACGGCAATGAGCCAGAAGCGGATTTGGCGGCGCAACGCGAGGCTTAGCGCAGCCTCCGCGAGGGCTTCTTCCTTAGGAGGGAGCGTTTTCGCCATTCGTTGTCATATGCCTCAGCCAGGCCACGAGATAGGCAGCGGCGGACGCAATGGTCAAGAGCCCGCTTGCCGCGACGAGTGAGGTCCTCATGATGCCGGTGTCCGCACTGAAGGTTTGTTCGCCTAGAATAAACGCGGCCAACATGATCTGAACCGCTGTGTTAACTTTCGAAACCATCAGCGGTTTCATCTCAACCGGATTTCCGATCACGAAAGACAGCAGCACGGCGCAAACAATCAGCGCATCGCGTGAAACCACTGCTATCACCAACCACAGGGGCAACTGGTTAAGATAGCCCAGCACGATAAACACGCTCACCAGCAGCACCTTGTCCGCCACCGGGTCGAGATAAGTCCCGAGCGTCGACACCTGCTGGAAGTGTCGGGCGACAAAACCATCGACCGCATCAGAAACGCCCGCCACGACGAATCCAACGAAAGCCCAGCCCCATTCTCCGCTCAAAAGCGCGTAAACGACACCTGGAACCAGCAAAAACCGCAGGATCGTGATGAGATTCGGTATAGTCAATCAGGCGTTTCCAGCGTTTTCTTATGTTTGCCCGTAAATGGTCGAGAGAGAGGCCGGAGGCAAGTGGTCCAGGCTCGTGATCTGATTTATCCATAACTCAATGGATGTGTTTTGTTGAAGCGCGCGCCAGTTCATGCAAAGAGCGCGGCAAGAAAACCGGCAAACAGACGATGACGCGCGATGCAGGATAAGAAGAACGGGCAGGAAGAACGGACTGACCTACGCCGATGCAGGTGTCGACATCGATGCCGGCAACGATATGGTCGAAAGGATCAAGCCGCTGGTGCGCGCCACCCGCCGCCCCGGTGCCGATGGCGAAATCGGCGGCTTCGGTGGTTTGTTCGATCTCAAAGCCGCGGGCTTCACGGACCCCGTACTCGTCGCGGCCAATGATGGCGTTGGCACCAAGCTCAAAATCGCTATCGACGCCGGTAAGCACGACACGATCGGCATCGACCTCGTTGCCATGTGCGTGAACGACCTCGTCGTTCAGGGTGCGGAACCGCTGTTCTTCCTCGACTATTTCGCGACCGGCAAGCTTGATCCCGAGCAGGGCGTTGCCATCGTAAAGGGCATTGCCGAGGGTTGTCGTCAGGCTGGCTGCGCGCTCATCGGCGGCGAAACGGCGGAAATGCCCGGCATGTATCGCGAAGGCGATTACGATCTTGCGGGCTTCGCAGTCGGCGCGGCAGAGCGCGGTCAATTGCTTCCCACGGACGATATTGTTGAAGGCGACGTGCTGCTCGGTCTCGCATCCTCCGGCGTTCACTCGAACGGATATTCGCTGGTGCGCCGCATCGTGGCCGCCAGCGGCGTGGGCTGGAACGACAAGGCTCCATTCGCGCCGGACCTCACGCTCGGCGAAGCCCTGCTTGAACCGACCCGCATCTATGTCCGCTCTGTGCTCAAAGCCATCCGTTCCACGCACGGCATCAAGGCGCTGGCGCACATCACAGGCGGCGGATTCCCGGACAACATTCCGCGCGTGCTGCCGAAAGATTTCTCCGCCGAACTCGATCTCGAAACCATCGACGTGCCGCCAGTCTTCTCATGGCTGAACAAGACGGGCGGTGTTGCGCCGGAAGAAATGATGCGCACTTTCAACTGCGGCATCGGCATGATTATCGTTGTTGCAAACGGTCAGGCCGCACAGGTTGCCGCTGTGCTGCAAGAGGCGGGCGAAACCGTCACGCCTATTGGCCGCATCGTCCCCCGCCGCGAAACCGGCGTCATTTATCGTGGAGCAATCGGACTATGAACGAGCGCAAGCGCGTTGCCGTCCTCATTTCGGGGCGTGGCTCGAACATGGCGGCGCTGGTCAACGCCGCTGTCGAACAGGATTACCCTGCCGAGATCGTATGCGTAATCTCGGATCAGGCGGATGCGGCTGGTCTGCATTTCGCATCATCCCAGGGCATTCCGACCCTCGTCGTGTCCCGCCGCGATTTCGATTCCAAGGAAGCGCACGACGCTGCCATCGACGCGCATTTGAAAGCGTTCAAGGCCGATATTGTTGCGCTCGCTGGCTATATGCGCCTGCTTACGCCGGGTTTTGTGTCCCAATGGCAGGGCCGCATGATCAACATCCACCCCTCCTTGCTTCCGCTTTTCAAGGGCCTGAACTCGCACCGCCGCGCGATTGACGCTGGCGTGCGCGTGCATGGCTGCACTGTGCATTTCGTCACCGCTGACATGGATGACGGGCCGATCATTGCGCAGGCCGCCGTACCGGTTTTGTCGAATGACACCGAGGCGGCGCTTTCGGCACGCGTTTTGAAGCAGGAGCACCGGCTTTATCCCATCGCCCTCCGGCTGGTTGCCGAGGGCAAAGTGCGAATGGAGCATGGCCGCACAGTTTGCAGTGGCTTCGAGGATGGCGGTGCGGATTCCTCGATATCCTCGCCCTCACCTCTCCCCGATTTGCCTGATCTGGAACGTCTCGCGCGCATCACGCCGTAGTTAACCGGCCTTCCGCACCCACACTTTATTGTCATGAAAAGCCGCGCCACCATATGGCGCAGGGGCATCAGCACCGGTCAGCACGTTGATGCCTTCACCGCGTTCGTGAGCGCTGTTGGGCCAAATGCCTTCCGCAATCACCACACCGCGCTTTATGCCATCGAACAATTTCACGTGCAGAACGACTTCGCCGCGCTGGTTGCCGATCTCCACCCTGTCGCCTTCGACCAATCCGAGTGCCGAAGCATCTTGCGAATGAACCAGCAATTCCGGTCGTCCCTCGCGTTTTGCGGAGCTTGGCGTTTCTGTAAACGTCGAATTGAGAAACGACCGCGCCGGAGAAGTCGCCAACCGGAACGGATGCGCCTCATCCGCTACTTCGATCAAATCCACATGATCGGGGAATTCCGGCAACTGATCAGCCGGACCGTATATCCCAATACTCTTGGGCGGGCGGTTCGGACCCGGCTGACCGGTCCAATCCGGCTTGAACTTGAACTTTCCATCCCGATGGCCAAATCCGCCAAGAAAATGCGCTGTCTCAAAATCCGGCTGCAAATCGGCCCAGCGCTCTTGCTTGAATGATTTCGAAACTGCCGAGCCCCTTCTTTTCCAGCATAATCTCGATGTGCTCGCGTTCGGTCATACCGAATCCGGGCATGTGTGCCACACCCAGCCGCTTGGCCAATTCCTCAATCACATAGTGATTTGTGCGCGGCCCGACCGGCGGATCGATCAGCTTGGGGCCAAGCGTGATGTGTTGGTTGCCGCCGCCCTTGTAAATATCGTCATGCTCCAGAAACATCGTTGCGGGCAGCACGACATCGGCGAGTTTCGCCGTATCCGTCATGAACTGCTCGTGCACACAGGTGAACAGATCGTCGCGCAGGAAACCCTGCTTCACCAGCCGCTGTTCAGGCGCAACATTTGCCGGATTCGTGTTTTGGATCAGCATCGCGGTGACTGGTGGCCCGCCATTTAGCGCGCTCGGATCGCCCACCAAAACAGGCCCGATGCGCGACTGGTCCAGATGCCGTATCGACGGGTCGATCAGGCGTGTTCCCTGCACGCTCTCCGTATTGAGTTTCAGCACGCCTGAATTGGAATGAAAAGCGCCGCCGCCTTCATATTGCCACGCGCCGGTTACCGCCGGTATCGATAATGCCGCGTGCATGTTCACGGCACCGTTACGCTGGCGCGCAAAGCCATAGCCCAGCCGGAAGAACGTCCGCTTAGTCGTGCCTACGAGCCGCGCAAACGCCTCGATCTCCTCGACCGATAGCCCGGTTATCGCCGCAGCCCATTCCGGCGTGCGATTTTGCAAATGGGCTTCCAGTCCGGCCGGATCATCCGCAAAACGGGCCAGATATTCGCGGTCTGCCAGTCCTTCGCGGAACAGCACATGCATCACCGCGCAGGCCAGCGCGCCGTCCGTTCCCGGCTTCAGCACCAGTCCAATATCGGCCTGTTTCATCGTCGCATTGTCGTAAATATCGATCACGACGATCTTCGCACCGCGCTCTTTTCGAGCGCGGACAGCATGCGTCATCACATTGACCTGTGTCACCACGGCATTGGTGCCCCAGATCACAACACAATCGGATTTCGCCATTTCGCGCGGGTCTGCGCCGCGCAGCGAGCCGGTTCCGGCCACCCATCCAGTCCATGCGAGATTCGTGCAGATCGAGCCAAAAAAGCCGGAATATTTTTTGGCATGCCGCAGCCGGTCGATTCCATCGCGCTGCACCAGCCCCATAGTGCCCGCGTAAAAATAAGGCCACACTGTTTCGCTGCCGAGCCGCGCTTCCGCCTCGATAAATTTCTCAGCCACCAGATCGAGCGCAGCTTCCCAACTTGCCTCTTTCCACAGCCCGTCACCCTTGGCTCCAGCGCGTACAAGCGGTTTCAGCAGCCGGTCTGGATGGTGGATACGTTCGGAGTATCGCGCGACCTTGGCGCAGATCACCCCAGCAGTGTAGGTGTTTTCCTTCGCGCCATGGACCCGCCCGATACGATCCGGCCCAAGCAGTTCAACATCCAGCGCACAAGTCGAGGGACAGTCATGCGGGCATGCCGAATGGCCTATTTTCACCTTGGCTTGCTGAATGCTGGCGTGCTGGTTCATCCTGGCCTTTTACACTGTGTGCACCGCAACAGATAGGGGCAGCATCGCGCTACGCTTTGCCCAAATATCTGCCACCCGCCCGCCTCAAGGGAAAAAGAACCCCTCATCCGCCTGCCGGCACCTCCTCTCTCAAGGCACCTCCTCTCTCAAGGGGAGAAGGCAGAGAACTGCTGCGTTAGCGTCAGTCTTCAACGTTGCAGAATAAGCGAAGCGTGACAATTTTTTGCCTTCTCCCCTTGAGGGAGAAGGTCGCGGCAGCGGGATGAGGGGTAAAAAGCTTTGGTGGCATTGGCCAGCAACCAAACAATTTCTATTCGGAAATCCCCTCTTCATACTCCGCGGAGAGCGACAGCCAGCGCTCCTCATTGGTCTCAAGCTGAGTGGTCAATTGTGACCGCTCTTTCGCCAGCCGTGTCGCGCCGACCGGATCTTTTTCATACAGCGCGGGATTTGCCAATTCATCTTCAATCGCGTCGATCCGTTTGCGCAGACGTTCCATCAGCCCTTCCGTCGCACGGATTTCCTTTGCCAATGGCTCCAGCGCCTGACGTCTGGCTGCCGCCTCGCGACGACGATCAGCCTTCGACGCCTTGTCCGCCTCGCGCCGCTCCTTTCGGTCCGCCGCAACGCCGGTCACTTCCGTACGGTAATCAGACAAATCGCCATCATAAACATGCACCGAACCGTTCTTGACCAGCCACAGCCGGTCCACAGTCGCCTCGATCAAATGGCGGTCGTGCGAAATCAGGATCACGGCACCCGGAAAATCGTTGAGCGCCAGCGCCAAAGCTTCGCGGCTGTCGATATCAAGATGGTTTGTAGGCTCATCGAGAATGAACAGGTTTGGCCCGTCGAACGCCGAGAGCCCCATCAGCAGCCGTGCCTTTTCGCCGCCCGACAAATCCTTCGCGGGCGTGTTCATTTTTTCTGTTGCCAGCCCGAACTGCGCCACCCGCGCGCGAACCTTCGGCTCAGGCGCATCTGGCATCATGCGCCGCACATGTTCATAAGCGTTTTCCTCTGGCCGCAAATCGTCAAGCTGATGCTGCGCGAAGATCGAAACTTTCAGCCCCGGCGCTACGGTTATCGACCCGGCATCCGGCTTCAGTCGCCCCGCCAACAGCTTGGCGAAGGTCGATTTGCCGTTGCCGTTCGCGCCCAGAAGCGCAATCCGGTCGTCAGCATCGATGCGCAGCGACATATTTTTCAGGATTGGCTGACCGGGCGTATATCCCACCGACACCTTGTCCATTGCGATAATTGGCGAGGCCACGGTCTTCACCGGCTCAGGAAAACTGAAAGCCGCAACCGTGTCGTCCATGACCGCCGCGATTGTCTCCATCTTTTCCAGCGCCTTGATGCGCGACTGCGCCTGCCGCGCCTTGGAGGCCTTCGCGCGAAACCGATCCACGAAGGATTGCAGATGCTTGCGCCGCGCCTCCTGTTTCACGCGGCTTTTTTCTCTGTAGCACCATTTTTTCGGCGCGCTGGCGCTCGAACTGGTCGTAGCCGCCGCGCCAGAATGTCAGCTTTTTCTGGTCGAGATGCACAATCGAATCCACCGCACGGTTGAGCAGATCGCGGTCGTGGCTGATCAGCAGCACTGTGTGCGGATAGCGGCTGACATAATTTTCCAGCCACAGCGTGCCTTCGAGATCAAGGTAGTTCGTCGGTTCGTCCAGCAGCAACAAATCCGGCTGCGAAAATAGCACCGCCGCCAGCGCAACGCGCATCCTCCAGCCACCAGAAAATGACGAGGCGGGCCGCCGCTGCGCGTCTTCGTCAAATCCCAGCCCAGCCAGAATGGTCGCTGCTCGCGATTCCGCAGAGTGCGCGTCGATGTCGGCAAGCCTTGTGTGGATTTCAGCAATGCGATGCGGATCGCTGGCGGTCTTTTCTTCCTCCAGAAGTGCCGCGCGTTCCTTGTCGGCTTTCAGCACAATCTCTATCAGCGATTTCTCGGTTCCCGGCGCTTCCTGCGCCACCTGCCCGATGCGCGTGTTTTTGGGCATGGAGACCGAGCCTGTTTCGGCTCCCAGATCGCCAGTTATCGCACGAAAAAGTGTCGTCTTGCCCGTACCGTTGCGGCCAACAAGTCCGGCTTTCGTCCCGCTCGGAAGCGTTACGGAGGCGTGGTCGATAAGCAGCCGACCGGCAATGCGCAGGGAAAGATCGTCTATGATGAGCATGGCGCGCTTTTGCACGCTCGCGCGCGCCGCTGCAAGATCACGGCGCGCGCCTCGTTAGATTTCTGTCAGCTTCCGCGCAACATGCGGCAAAGCGAAACCAGATCGGCGTCATAGCCGTCTAAATCGGCAATCACTGCGGCGCAACGCTTTCGCATTTTCGCGAGCTTGCCGGGCGACATATTGCTAATCGTCGCCACTCTTCCCTGTCTCGAAGGGTTGGAAGTCGAAGCCGATGGTGACGTTATGCCCGTGCCAGTCGGTGAGGTTGCGCTGCCGCCTCCAATGCTCACGCCGACATCAGCGCCCACACCGTTTCCGACCGAGGCCGTCGCGCCCGCATCGACACCGCCTGAACCTCCGATCGATGCGCCTAGCCCGGCGTTCACACCGCCGCCGCCTCCAGCACTCGCTCCCAGTCCGGCTCCGACGCCGTTGCCGATACCCGCGCCTACCCCGGCATTCACGCCGTTTGCGCCGCCAACCGAAACACCAAGGCCCGCGCCAACTCCACCCTGTGCCTGCTGCGCGTAAACTGGCGCGCTAAACGTCAATGCTATTGCTGCTCCCATCGCAAGGAATGGGATGCTTCTCATCATGGTTGCCATGAAACTCTCTCCCGAAAAGTGTTTAATGCTCAATCGCGGTCAAACCGCATCGATAGAATGGGCTATATCTATATTTGTTCCAGCAATATTCTTTTTCAGTAGAATTCATATTGAGGCTTGGTTAAGCCGACTTTCTTCTTTCAACGAAATTTATGCCGATCAGGCGAATTCGCGCCCTTCTTCTGTGCGCTGAAAATACACCAGATCGAGCGTCACCGACGGCTTGCCGAGAATTGTCAAAACCGTGTGCGCCTGCCCGCGATGATGCGTCTGGTGATTGAAAAAGTGATCCAGCGCCGGAGCCAGCCGCTGCGAAATCGTGCGCAGATCGGTCACGGTCATATATGTAAACCGGCCCGTCAGCGCGCGCTCGCTTTGGGAGTCGATCCACTGAATTATGCGCTTGTCTTCCGCTTCTCGAACCGTCCGCAGCTTCGCTAAATCGCGGCTCGTAATATAGTCCAGCGAGCCCGGTGCATCGCCGCCATTCGTGAATTTTTTCATCCAGATGCGGTCAGCAGCTACCAGATGATTTAAAGTTCCCATTATCGATTTGAAGAACGCTCCGACATCGCGCTCAAATTCTTCAGCAGTCAGCTCTGCGGCAGCGTCATAAATCCGCGCATTGGCCCATTGATTATAGGCTGCGAACATTCTGAAATGCTGTTTCATAAAACTGCCCTTGTACTGCGCTACCGCAATAATCGGATCGGAGAACTGCGCCATGACGATTGTTCTATACGAGTTGGTAGGGGCCGATGAAAAGCGGCCATTTAGCCCGCATGTCTGGAAAATTGTCATGTCATTGGCCCATAAGGGCCTTTCCTGGAAATCCGCACCAACCCGTTTCGTGGAAGTGCCGCAAATCGAGGGCGGCGCATCGAAAACCATTCCCGTCATTCGCGACGGCGACAAAGTAATCGCCGATTCTTTCGCCATTGCCCTTTATCTGGAAGAAACCTACCCGGACCGCCCCTCGCTGTTTCGGGGCAAAGGCGGCGAGGCAATGGCCCGTTTCATCGAGCGCTGGTCGCAGACGCAGCTTCATCCCTTTCTTGGGTCGGCTGCACTGATGGACATCTATGAGATGCAGGACGACACCAACAAGCCCTATTTCCGCGAAAGTCGAGAAAAGCGCTACGGCAAGTCGCTCGAAGCCGTCACGGCTGACCGCGACGCCCATCTCGATGCATTCCGCAAGCGGCTCGAACCATTGCGCGACATGCTGAACTACCAGCCATTCATCGGCGGCCAGACTCCGCTTTATCCTGATTATATCGTGTTCAGCGCGTTCCAGTGGGTTCGCGTTTCCTCGCCTTACGCTTTCTTGGCGGACAACGATCCCCTGTGGGATTGGGTCAATCGCTGCCTTGATCTCCACGACGGCGTAGCGCGAAAAATTCCTGCTGCGGCCTGACACTTGGCAAGCCGGAATGCTGCCTGTATAGAGCCGCCACTTTCCCCTTCATTCAAAGGACAAATCATGGCGATTGAACGCACGTTTTCCATGATCAAGCCGGACGCAACCAAGCGTAACCTCACCGGCGCGATCACCAAGATGCTCGAAGATGCCGGCCTGCGCGTCGTGGCTTCCCGCCGCGTGTGGATGAGCCGCCGCGAAGCGGAAGGCTTCTACGCTGTTCACAAAGAACGCCCCTTCTTCGACGAACTGTGCGAATTTATGTCGTCTGGCCCGACTGTCGTTCAGGTTCTGGAAGGCGAGAACGCCATCGCGAAGAACCGCGAAGTCATGGGCGCAACCAATCCGGCCAACGCTGACGCTGGCACCATCCGCAAGGTTCACGCCCTGTCGATCGGCGAGAACTCCGTGCACGGTTCCGATGCACCGGAAACCGCTGCTCAGGAAATCAAGTACTGGTTCTCTGACACGGAAGTCGTCGGCTGATAAAATGAGTTCGGCTTTTGCCGTAAGCCATTGAACTGATTGCAAAAGGCCAGCCTCAGCGCTGGCCTTTTTATTTGCTCCACCGCCGCGCGGCATCCTCGTCGGTATCTTTCGCCTCAACCCAGTCGCCTTCGCTACCGTCGGCGTGGTGTTCCTTCTTCCAGAAGGGTGCGCGAGACTTGAGATAATCCATCAGGAACGACGCCGCTTCAAATGCCGCCTGCCGGTGCGCCGATGCCGTCACCACCAGCACGATATTCTCGCCGGGCTTTATCCGCCCATAGCGATGAATCGCGGTCACTCCGGTCAGGGGCCAGCGCTCGGCTGCCTCATTCGCGATGCGCGCGATCTCCGCTTTCGCCATGCCCGGATAGTGTTCCAGTTCCAGCGCAGCGAGACTGCCGCCTTCATCGCGGCAAAGTCCGGTAAAAGTAACGACCGCACCAACATCTGGTCGGCCATTTGTGAGCGCAGCAATCTCCGCCGCCAGATCAAAATCATCCGGCTGGATTCGAACTGTCGGCTTGAGCGACAAGATCACCCGCCCGTCATTGGGGGAAAGAGCGCAATCTCCCGCGCTCCCGCAATCGGCTCGCGATGATCGACATGCTCCTCATTTATCGCCACCCGGATCACCTTGGGGTGCTGTAATGCGTGAGCATAGCCATCGCCCTGCCCTTGCAGCCATTGCAGCAGGTCGGCGACCGTCTTCACATCGGCAGGCAATTCAAGCTCTTCCTCGCGCTTGCCGATGCGCTCACGAACCCAGGCGAAATAAACCAGCTTTGTCATTCGTCGATAATATGCTTCAGCCCTGCGCGGAAATAGTCATACCCCGTGTAGAGCGTGATGAGAGCGGCGATCCACAGCAGTATGATCCCCGTTTCTGTCGAATAAGGAATGATCTTGTCCAGTGCTGGCGCGGCCAGCAGCACTGCAATCGCCACCATCTGGATCGTGGTTTTCCATTTTGCCAGTCGAGTCACCGGCACGCTCACCTTGAGGTCGGCCAGATATTCGCGCAGGCCGGAAACGAGAATTTCGCGGCAAAGTATGATGATTGCGGCCCACAGCGACCAGCCCGCAATTGTGCGGTCTGTATCTGCCGCCAACAGCAGCAGGCAGGTCGCCACCAACAGCTTGTCCGCAATCGGGTCGAGCATTCGCCCGATATTCGATGTCTGCTGCCATGCGCGCGCCAGATAGCCGTCAAAATAGTCGGTCACGCTCGCCAACACGAAAATGGCAAGCGCAGACCAGCGTGCGAAATCGCTGGATTGCAGCCTGCCTTCCAAAAAGAAGCACAACACCACCAGCGGGACGGCGAGTATCCGCAAATAGGTAAGCATATTGGGAAGGTTGAATGCGCGTGACGCCATGATGGCCTATTTCTTATCCTGAACGAGCGAAGACGTTAGACAAATCAGATTGATGCGCCATCGGTCAAGCTGGCCGGGACGCAACGCTAAAATACCGTACGATATGAAATACCACGCAAAACTTCGGCGTTTTTTCGTCCGGCGCCTACTTTTCGTGAAAGTGGTTGTAAACAACACGCGCAACGGCCTCCGAAATCCCGTCCACCGTCATCAAATCTTCGACAGCAGCGCGTCCGACCGCCTTGGCCGTTCCGAAATGCAGCAGCAATGCGCGTTTTCGTGTCGGACCGATTCCCGCGATCTCATCCAGTGGGTTGCGGATCATTTCCTTCTTCCGCCGCGCGCGGTGTGAGCCAATGGCAAAGCGGTGCGCCTCATCACGCATACGCTGCACAAAATATAGCACCGGATCGCGCACCGGCAGCGAAAACAAATCGCGACCGCGAGCGAAAAACCGTTCACGTCCAGCATCTCGGTCCTGTCCCTTGGCAACACCAATCGCGATGACACGATCCTCAACCCCAAGATCTGCAAGGATAGCGCGCACGGCAGTCATTTGCCCCTGCCCGCCATCAATCAAAATCACATCTGGCCAAGCCGGAAAATC
Organism: Mesorhizobium sp.; assembly: GCA_049840935.1. Taxonomy (GTDB): domain Bacteria; phylum Pseudomonadota; class Alphaproteobacteria; order Rhizobiales; family Rhizobiaceae; genus Mesorhizobium_G. Next base: position 286,481 of record JASGJA010000016.1, on the reverse strand, counting down.
GCTGCCGTTCTCAGTATTGCCGCCCTCGGCATGTTCTTTCAGCAGCCGTGAGAATCGCCGCTCCATCACTTCGCGCATCATTCCGAAATCGTCACCGGGCGTGATGTCTGTCGAGCGGATATTAAACTTGCGATATTGGTTTTTGACGAAGCCCTCCGGTCCCGCCACGATCATAGCGCCAACGGCATTGGTGCCCATAATGTGCGAGTTGTCGTAGACCTCTATCCGAACCGGGGGCTTTTCCAGCCCGAATGTGGTGGCGAATCCATCCAGCAGCCGCGCCTGCGTCGAAGTCTCGGCCAGCCGCCTGCCAAGCGCCTCTCGCGCGTTCTGCAATGCGTGGTCGACCAGATCCTTTTTCTCGCCGCGCTGCGGCACGTTGATCGAAACCTTGCGCCCCGCCCTCGTCGAAAATGCCTCGGCTAGCAGTTCCTGTTCATCCACCGTACCGGAAAGCAGGATCGCGCGCGGAATTAGCTTGTCATCATAAAACTGCGACAGAAACGAGCCCAGCACCTCGCCCGGTTCCAGCGCCGGGTCAGCCTTTGGGAAATAGGCGCGATTGCCCCAGTTCTGGCCGGTGCGGAAGAAAAACACCTGAATGCAAGTTTGTCCGCCTTCCTGATGGATGGCAAAAACGTCTGCCTCCTCGATTCCCTGCGGATTGATGCCCTGATGGCTTTGCACATGTGAAAGTGCGGCCAGCCGGTCGCGATAGATTGCGGCGTGCTCGAAATCCAGTTCGTCGGATGCTTCCTGCATCTGCGCGGAAATTTCCTCTTTCACCGAAAGGCTGCGGCCTGAGAGAAAATCCTTCGCTTCCTTCACGAGTTCCGCATAGTCCACATGCGAAATCTCACCCGTACATGGCCCCGAACAACGCTTGATTTGGTAGAGCAGACACGGCCGCGTGCGGTTCTCGTAAAAACTGTCGGTGCAGCTTCGAATAAGGAAAGCCCGCTGGAGCGAGTTGATCGTGCGGCCAACCGCTTGGGCTGAGGCGAAGGGCCCGAAATAATCGCCCTTTTTCGAACGCGCGCCGCGATGTTTGAAAATACCCGGTGAGGTGTGATCAGTAATCAAAATATATGGAAACGATTTGTCGTCCCGCATCAGCACGTTGAATCGTGGACGCAACCGCTTGATGAGATTGGCCTCAAGCAGCAGCGCTTCAATTTCCGTACGCGTGACGACAAATTCCATCGTCGCCGTTTCGCGCACCATCCGCCCAATGCGATTTGTGTGGAAACGCCCTTGCGCATAGTTGGTAACGCGCTTTTTCAGGCTTCGCGCCTTACCGACATAAAGCACGTCGCCTGCGGCATTCATCATGCGATAAACGCCCGGCGCATTCGGCAAGCGCTTCACCAGCGTCTGAATCACATCGGCGCCAGCCTTACCGGCAGTGTCGCCGGGGTCCGCGGTCCAGTCTATAGCCGTGAAGTTCGGCTCCGCGCCCGTCGGGAGCGACTCGACCTCCACCACCTCGTCTTCATCGTCGAAGTCGAGGTCGGGCATGTCTTGCGCTGTGCTTTTGCCCGGACTCATTTCAAACTGTCTTTCATGACAAGCAAATCGGCCAATTTTGCCGAGGTTTCAACTGTTGTCGCGCAACGCTCCTGCCAATATTCGCCGCGTCGCGGTTTGATTTTTCACCCCTCATCCGCCTGCCGGCACCTTCTCCCTCAAGGGGAGAAGGCAGAACATTGCGACGTTGGCGTCAGTCTTCAACGTTGCAGGATAAACGAAGCGTTGACATCTCTGCCTTCTCCCCTTGAGGGAGAAGGTGCCGGCAGGCGGATGAGGGGTATTGGATCACACCTAAAAATCACGAACATATGTCGTTACTCTAGACAGCCGCCGCTGCATGGGCAAAACAATGCTTGCATGACAAATTTGGAAAAAAGACCTGTCTGCCTTGTAACCGGGGGTGCCCGGCGCATCGGGCGCGCGATACTAGCCGAATTGGCTGCTGACTTCGATCTCGCGATCCATGCCAACCGCTCGCGCGAAAAAGCAGAAGCCCTTGCCAATGACCTGTCGTCACAAGGCGCTCAAACCGCTGTATTTCTTGCGGACTTTTCCAACCCGGACGCCGCTGGCACAATGGTTGAATCTGTAGCCAAGCATTTCGGCCAGCTCGATCTCGTAGTGAATTCTGCATCTACTTTCGAATACGACACGCCGTCCGATTTTTCCGCAGAAACCATGCAGCGAATTTTGACAGTGAATCTCGTTTCGCAGATGGCGGTGGCCAAGGCGTTCGGCAAAGTCGGCACGGCTGACGCGACACTCGTCAATATATTGGACAACAAGGTTTTCGCGCCAAACCCGGACTTTTTTAGCTACAGCCTGGCGAAATCCGCCCTGAACAGCGCCATAGACATGCTCGCCCTGCACTATCGCGGCAAAATGCGCGTGTGCGGCATTGCCCCGGGCGTGACCCTTCGCAGTGGCGACCAGACCGCCGAAAACTTTGAAAAAAGTTGGCGGCATTCTTTAACCGGAACTGGCTCGACGCCCAAACAAATCGGGCGCACCGTGCGCTTTATTTGGGAAACCAAGTCGATAAACGCCGAGACAATCGTGCTTGATGGTGGGCAGCGCCTTATGTCGCTGGAGCGTGACGTGGCTTTCGTGGTCAAGTGAATATGCCCGCAATTCGCAAGACAATAATCATGCGCGATCTCGAATTGCGGCTATCGGTCGGCGTTCACGATCACGAGAAAAAGGCGCCCCAGCGGCTGATCGTATCGGTCGAAGCCACGCTTGATGGCTCTCCGGATGAGGGCGATCTTCTCGGTGGGACGTTGGACTATGACACCATTCGCAATTTTGCGAAGCGGTTCGAACTTGGGCCGCACCATGAGCTTCAGGAAACCATCGCCCGCCGCATACTCGATTTTGTGCTTTCGAATCCGGGCGTTACACGCGCCGTGGTTGAAACCGCAAAGCCGGACATATTCGATGATTGCGCCTTCGTGGGCGTGCGTTTAGAAGCCGATCGTTAAAATTCAAGGTAAATTGAACGTAAATCAGGCAATCCAATTTCATTAATGATTTCAATATGTTGCTGTTTCGCAACGTCATTTTTCCGCCGTTTTCTTGCCAGCGAATGACCCTTATTTCGTTCTGGTGAAGCCGCATTTAGCGCCCAGATAGGGAACTGTGCGGCACACCGGTCGTTTCCCTCCCAAGGCAGATCGGATGCCCAACGCAAATTGAATTTGCGTCTTTGGCAAGGAGTAAAGTTATGTCAGCCAATCTTAAGTTCGCGCGCCCGCTTGCGCTCGCCAGTGTTATCGCGCTGCTTGGTGCGGCGCCTGTGTTCGCCGCTGACGCCATCGAACAGGCGCCAGAACCGGCAGTTCCGATGGAACAGCCACCGCTCGCTACTTGGACCGGACCTTATGCCGGTGTTCAACTCGGCTATGGTTTTTCCGGTCGCGTGAAAGAGCCGGGCAATACCGTTGATACCGACGGTTTCGTCGGCGGTGCTTTCGCCGGTTATCAGAGCGACCTCGGAAATGGTGTCGTAGCAGGTGTCGAAGGTGATGTCGGTTACTCGAACATCAAGGGCGACAACGCCGGCACCACCGCAAAGTCGGGCGTTGACGGTTCGTTGCGCGCTCGTCTCGGTTACGCTGTAACCCCGGACATTCTGCCTTACATCACCGGTGGTGGTGCAGCGCAGAGCCTGAAGGTTACGGAAGGTGGAGCAAGCGACCGCAACACCATGCTCGGCTGGACCGCCGGTGCGGGTGTTGACGTCAAGGTCACTGAGAACATGTTCGTTCGCGGCGAGTATCGTTACACCGACTTCGGCAGTGAGGACTTCACAACTGGAAGTGGAACTCGTTCCGTCGACAGCAAGGACAACCGGGTAAGCCTCGGCGTCGGTTTCAAGTTCTAAGATCTAGGGGTTGTCAGTCCCAAGATCGAAAAAACCGGGCGTAAAAGCCCGGTTTTTTTGCAAAATCGAATTTTTACGGGCGTATTATTCACGCTTTTGGGGTTTTTGTAGCGAGATCAGGCCACTTTTCGTCGAAACGAACGGCCCATCTCTTCAATTTTCCCCTGCCCTTCTCCCATTTTCCGGGAAAACGGATATCCAGATAACCCACCAAAGCGCGAACCGCGATCTGCCCGACAGAGATGGTTTTCGGCAGTTTTGGCGCGTTGGCGTTCAAAACATCTAGCCCGCGAAGCGCCTTTTCCCACTGGCGATCCAGCCAAGGCTGATGAACCTTGTCTTCCGGGCGCATCCGCCGTTCATAAACCATGGTCAGCAGGCAATCGCAAATGCCATCGGCCAACGCCTCCAGCGTTTCGGCCTCCAGCCGCTTGGCTGGATTGCGCGGAAAAATCTTGTTTCCGCTCAATCGGTTAAGGTATTGTGTGATAACCCGGCTGTCGTAAACCGTAACGCCATCTTCGGTTATGAGCGTCGGGATTTTCCCCAGCGGATTCGCATCGATCAGCACAGACGGATTCGAGCCGGTGTCTACGATTTCCGTTTCAAGCGCGATTCCGCCGAGTTCCGCCGCCATGCGGACCTTGGCACTGTAGGGCGAAGCCGGTGCGTAGAGAAGTTTTGGCATATGTTTCAGTCCTTTAGATCAATTCTCGCCGGGGCGCGGCACTTGCAAACTGTTCGCGCGGCACGCCTTGCGTTCCAGCTCACCACAGGTTCGGAATTTCAAATCCCTCGTCATGCAGATGCGCACTTCGCGCAAGAGGTTTTTTCCGCAAGCAACCGAAATTCCATCCTCTGGCAATCCCGGATTGGCTGACATGAACGCGCGCTCGATGTCATAGGCACCCACTTGGTCACCTTGTCTAACGCTTTGAAACTGCTTCGGAATTGACAGGCTTCCATAAGCCTTTCGTACGGCTCTGAAATAGTCTCGCTGGCTCAAGCCTGAGCAGGAACCATGCATTCGCCACTGATGTCCGACGAGGCTGCCGGACGGCATGATGTCCTGCATGGCGTCCACAATCGAATCTGGCACACGCCTTTGGCTCGTGTAGCATTCGCGTGGGTAGCCACGTTCATATTGCGGCCAGAGGCCATGCACGATGAATCCGTAAGGGCGATTTGTGGAGCATTGCTGGCTGTTGGCATCATCGCCTTCTTCCAGGCAATAGCTTGGCGACCAACTCAGCGAAAGAACATAGAAATCAAAATCGCCGGGGCGGCGTTGATCTGATGCAAGTGCCGAAAAACAAAAGGCAATCGCCGCCAAAGCAGCGATTGCTGCACGATTCAGGAAGGTCATGAATATCAGCGTAGAACGCGGCAGCGACCGTTGTAAACGAACCAGCGATCAAAGCCCGAAACGCAGAATTCGACATTCGATCCATGCGTTTCGTTTGCAAGTCCAAACCCGGCAGCAAGCGTCGCGAAGCCCATCTTCTCTTCGATCAGATACCAGATGTCGCGCTGATGACCGTCCGAGAGCACAACCGTCGCGCCGCAATAACGTCGTGCAATCGGGCTTTCCTCATACGCCGGTTCGTAGCGATGCTCGTGGATGTTGTGAAACTCAAGGATCGACACATTCGGCAGGTGCGGAACATGGGTTACCTGATAATGGAAGCGAGACTTGATGCGTCCAAGAACACCGCTGTTTCCGCACGCGCCACTATAGTCCGAAGGACCACTATAGATTGCATCCGCACTCATAGACGGTGTCGCGATGCTCATTGGCGCTAATGCCAAAATCCCCGCAATCAGGCTGTGTACGATCCGGCGCATGGGCCTTCCCCCTACGATCTACGATTGCGCGCACAATGCGTAAGGCGAGGCGTTCGGTCAAGCGTCGGTTTCGGGACCAGCCAACCAGACCGCATCCCACGAAGCGCCTTTTTCCTCGCCAAGCAGTCGGGCGAGAGCCGGAAGGATAAGCCGCATTTCTTCTTCCAGCACGAAGGGCGGGTTGATGATCGTCATGCCGCAGCCATCCAGCGTAGGCACCACGCCGCCTGAGCGGATCATCAGGGTGAGATCAAGAATCTTCGGGATTCCGCTTTCGCTTAGCGCATCACGATAGGCGGCGACTGCCTTGCGGTCCTTGATCGGATACCAAAGCGACTGAACACCGCCCGGCCATCTGTGATGAGCCTTGATCGCGCCGTCAACCAGCCGGTCAAATTCGCCGGGAAGCTCAAAGGGCGGATCGACCAAGATCAGCCCGCGCTTTTCCTTTGGCGGCACATGCGCGCCCAGCGAAAGCCAACCATCCAGATGGATCGCGCGGACCTGAATATCGCCAGCAAATAATTGTTTTAGTTGTTCAAAATCCTGGGGATGGAGCTCAATCGCAGTCAGGCGATCCGTGCGGCGAAGTAGATGCCGCGTGATCCAAGGGGAACCGGGATAGAGCGTTTTGCCGATATTTCGCGCCGCTCCGACAGCCTCAAGATATGGGGTCAAAAGTGCAGTGACGTGGTCCGGCAGTGATGCGTTTTCGAGCCGTGCAATGCCTGCTTCCCATTCGCCGGTTCGGGCGGATTGCTCGGCGGAAAGATCATAAATCCCTGCCCCTGCATGGGTATCGATAACGCGGAATGGCTTATCTTTGCGCTTTAGATATTCGAGGATGCGCACCAGCGTGACGTGCTTCATCACGTCTGCGAAATTGCCCGCATGGAAAGAATGTCGGTAATTCATTGAGGCTACGCGTTTCCGCCCCGCCCCCAACGCGGCGCTGGCGGCTGGCTATTCGGGTTTTCGCGCTTGCGCCTGCGGCCCAGAATCAAGCCGACCACGCCAAGACCAACCAGCACAAAGCCTGCCGGTTGAGCGCGTGGATCGACGCTTCCCGAGTTCGCGCGCAACACCAGTTCCACCTTGCTGTAATTGATACCTTCGGAATTGCCGGGGCCGATCTTAAATGAATAATCGGCGTTCTGGACCGGCGTTATCAGACCCGCATCGCTTCTGAACACGGATTGTGTCGACTGAGGGCTTTGGTCGCGCTGGACCGATTTCGAGAAGGAAAGCGTGTCTGCGAGAACAGTCTTGCCGCCGGTCGAGGCAGTGAGCGTGAGAACCGCAATACCACCCGAAAAATTTGCCGGGCCGCGACTGGTGAGGTCTACCAGCACGCGAACCGGATCACCTGCGGATGAAAGCCGCACCGTGACCGGCTGAAAGCCGCCGGGCTGCTGGAAAACGGTCATTGAGCCAAGTTCCCGACCGCTGAAATTGTTCATGTACCACGGATAGGCTCCGGCAAGAGCAATACCCGCGATCAGGAGGAGAAGTGAGATAAAGCGCATTTGCGTCTGATGTTCGGTTGAGAGGTGCGCGTCAAGCCTTACGTTCCCAGCGGCGGTCCTCGGTCTGCTGCCAATACGTAACGGCGTGGCCCTGCTCCTTCAACTCGCGCCAATGGCTGCGTGCTGCTGCAAGTTGCGCCTCGTCATGTCCATCGAACAAAAGGACGCCGCGCTCGTAAGAGGCTAGATCTGGAGGGGATGCTCCATCCACCAGAAACCTGATCTGTGCGGCGTTGCCATTTTCCGACCCCGTCGTGAGGAGAATGGGCTGCTCGCCCGCATTTGGTTCGGAATCCAAACCATGCGCGAGAAAAGAGTCGTCGCGAAACGTCCATAAAACCGTATCGATGGCGTTGCGACGCTCTTCGCTCGAAGTTTGCACGACCGCGCGCCACCCACGCGACACACTGCGCTCAAGCAGGCCCGGAAGTGCATCTTCCAGCGTCGAAACGGTGAGGTGATAGAAGAGAACTTCCGTCACGCGGCCTCGCAATTGTCTCGCACGAAGCGATCCAGCAGACGCACACCGAAGCCCGTGCCCCACGATTGATTGATCTCGCTCGCGGGCGCGGACATAGCGGTGCCCGCAATGTCGAGATGCGCCCAAGGCGTGTCTTTCACGAAACGCTGGAGGAACTGGGCCGCAGAAACCGCCCCGCCATAGCGCCCACCGATGTTTTTCATGTCGGCATTCTTGGAGTTGATGAGTTTGTCGTAGTCATCACCCATCGGCATGCGCCACAGGCGCTCATGAGTGGACAGGCCAGCGGCGATAAGCTTTTGCGAAAGCTCGTCGTCATTGCTGAAAAGGCCCGCATGAAATTGACCCAAAGACACCATGATCGCACCCGTCAATGTTGCGAGATCGATCATCAGGCGCGGATGGAATCGTTGCTGGCAATACCAGAGGATATCAGCAAGTACGAGCCGCCCTTCGGCATCGGTATTCATTACCTCGATGGTCTGGCCGGACATTGACTTCACAATGTCGCCGGGGCGCTGGGCGTTTCCATCGACCATGTTTTCGACAATGCCGATGATGCCCACGACATTCGCCTTTGCCTTGCGGCCCGCAATGGCGCGCATCGCGCCCACGACTGCCGCCGCGCCACCCATGTCGCCCTTCATGTCCTCCATGCCGGAGGCCGTCTTCATCGAGTTGCCGCCAGTGTCGAACACAACTCCCTTGCCTACGAGGGCGACTGGCGGCTCCTTGGCTTTACCGCCATTCCAGCGCATCACAACCACGCGTGACGGCCGCGAAGAGCCCTGCGCAACACCAAGCAAAGCGCCCATGCCAAGCTTTTTCATTTCGCGCTCAGTCAAGACTTCGACAGAAAGCCCTAGCGATTCCAATGCTTTGGCGGCTGCAGCGAATTCGAGCGGCCCGAGCGTGTTCGCTGGCTCGTTCACAAGATCGCGGGCGAGCCAAACACCCTCGACAACGTTCTGGAGATTAGCGAAAGCGCGCTTGGTCGCGGCAGGGTCCGCGCAGGCAATCGTCACCCGTAAGCTGCCTCCGCTCGAATCATCATCCTCGTTGCGCGTCTTGTATTTGTCGAAACGATAGCTGCGCAGAAGAATGCCCGCGCCGATGGCAGCGGCCTGCGAAGCATCCACCGCCTTGCCGTTCAATTCCGCGATGATCGTGACATCGCCACGCCCGCGAAACGCCGCGGCGGCTGCGCCGCCAAGACGCAGCCACGAAAACTCATTGAGAGAATCGACTTTCCCGACACCGAGCGCAGTTAATCTGTCGAGGGAAGCGCCTTCCGGGGCGAGCAATTCAGAGGCCGCACCAAATCCGCCCTTGAAGCCGCTTATGGGAAAGCTGCGCGCGAGATGGCCTGCAAAGTCACACAGCGCACCAACGGGCGACAACGCCAGATCATCCGCAAGCAGCAGAATCGCCGAACCTTTCTTTGGCACAGAAAGCTTCGTGAATGTGATTGTTGGCTTGGCTGTCATGATTGATCTCGTTACAGAACTTTGGCGGGTTTGCCGGAGATTTCTTCCAATTCCAAGCTTTTGCAAGCCGAAAGGCTTGGTATTGGCTCATTTGCGGGAAAGTCCGGCCTTCGTCGTTATTCTGTCAATAATCTGCTAACCATGTCTATTCGGCTTTTGTAAGCCAATCCAAACCAGTATCACCAATGGCTGGGACGCATTGAAAAGAAACAGGAAGGACCAAAGCGGGATTCGCTCGCGCCCAAAGCGGCAGGATGTAACAATCACGGCCGATTAGCGGGAAATGCGAACTAATCCACATCATCATGAAGGTCCTTGAACGCTACATATTGCGGCGCGTGCTTGCCGTTTTTGCAGCCGCCCTCGGCTGGACGCTGGCTATTGTCTGGACCACACAGGTTCTGGCGCGCATCGACCTTGTGACGGATAGCGGCCAAACAGCGCTGACCTTCTTCCAGATTGCCACGTTGGTGATGCCGACCGTCATTCCGCTGGTGCTGCCCTTTGCGCTGATCATCGGGATCACCCAGACGCTGGCGACGATGAACGCAGACTCGGAACTTGCGGTGATAAGCGCGTCCGGTGCTTCGCGTATGACGGTCATCAAGCCGATCATGCTGATTGCGCTGGTGGCGAGCGTGTTTTCATTTGCGGTGGACAATCTTGTGGAGCCGCCCGCACGGCAAAAAAACCGCGAATTGATTGCGGATTCGCGTGGGGATCTGCTTTCGCTCGTTTTGCAGGAAGGCGCGTTTCGGCGCATCGAGGACGGGCTTTACGTGCAGATCGGCGAACGCCTCCCCGACGGCAAGCTCGGCCAGATTTTTGTCGCCGATTCCCGCGAGCCGAACATAGATTTCATCTATTATGCGAAGACCGGAACAGTGTTACGGACGGCGGACAAATCAGCCCTGCTGATGTTTGACGGGGTCGTGCAGCGTAAGACCCCGACCGGGGGCGTATCTGTGATCCGCTTCGCTTCTTATTCGTTCGACCTCGGCACTTTTACAGCGGAAGCCAGCGAGGTGACGCTGCAACCAAAAGATCAAACGCTCTCATATCTGCTAAATCCTGACGGTTCCGACCGATATTATCAGCGAAAGCCGCAAGCCTATCGCGCAGAATTGCACAGGCGGCTGACAGAATGGCTCTATCCAGCCGTATTCGCGCTGATTGCCATTGCAGTCGCTGGCGATGCCCGGTCCCATCGCGAGGCACGCGTGCACCCGATGATCACGTCAATCGTGATCGCGCTTTTGTGGTGGTGGGTTGGCTATTTCGTCAGTGACCAGGCCGAATCGGAACCCGCTTTCGTCTTTGCAATGTATGCAGTGCCAATAGTGGCAAGCGGGGTGGCGATTGCATTCATAGCCATGAATCGAGCGCTGGAACTGCCGATGGGCGTAATCGACTGGATCGGGTCCATATTCCGAGCCCTGTGGCGGGCTATTCTGCCCGGCAGACACGCGACAGCGGGGAGCCTCTAATGGGCTGGACGCTGAACCGCTATTTCCTGCGCCGCTATGCGGGCATAACGATGTGGATATTCCTCGGCGTTTTTTGTCTGGCGTTCCTCGTCGATTTCACGGAACTGACCAGCCGTATCGCAGGGCTGCCCGGCTTTACCGTGCCGCTTGGGCTGGCAATGTCCGGCCTGCGCGTGCCGATGATCATGCTGCAAACAGTGCCGTTCGTTGCGCTGTTTTCGGCAATGGCGATGCTGATTTCACTCAATCGTAAATACGAGTTGGTGATTGCACGTTCGGCCGGAATCTCGGCGTGGCAATTCCTGCTGCCGCCCTGCATTGGAGCGTTTATTTTTGGCCTGCTCGCTATCGCGATACTCAATCCGCTGGCGGCCTACGGCATCAGCCGCGTGGAGCAGATCGATACGTTGATACGGTCCGGCTCGTCAAATGAGGTTTCGGCATTTTCTGCGCCGTGGCTGCGCCAAAAGACGGCTCAGGGCGATACGATTATCGGTGCGCGCGCGGTTCTGGATAAGGGGCTGACGCTTTCGGACGCCGTGTTTTTGTCCTTCGACAAGGACGGAAATATTGCCGAGCGCAACGACGCGAAGCAGGCGTTTTTGCGTGACGGATATTGGGAACTCGATGATGTGCAACGGTTCCGCGATGGGGTGGCGGGAGAAGCGGTGCCATCCATGCGTATCGCCACAAATCTCAAGCCGGAATTTGTTCAGGAGAGATTGGCGCGACCGGAAACGATTCCCTTCTATGAACTGCCGGGAAAGATTGATGCGGCGCGGTCATTCGGCTTGCGGGCCGATGCCTTCGCCATGCAGCTACACTCCTTGATTGCATTGCCTTTTCTGTTAATCGCAATGACTCTCATTGCTGCAACAGTATCGATGCGTTTCGCACGCATGGGGCAGTCTTCGGTGATGATTCTGGGTGGCGTGACCGCCGGCTTTCTGCTTTATGTCGTTTCGGTGCTTGTGCGGGCGTTTGGCAACGCCGGTTTGGTGCCGCCTGTCGTGGCTGCCTGGATACCGGTGGTTGTGGCTAGTTTCTTCGGAGTAACGTTCCTTTTGTACAAGGAAGACGGTTAGTGCAGGCAGTGAGGGGACATAGCCTCATGCGGGGGGCAACGGAAAGGCTGTGCCGTCAGACGGCGCTGTCCTGCCTGTTTGCGCTGTCGCTCGGCCTACTCTCCGCCAGTGCGCAGGATCTTGGGCAATATGCCGGTCAGGTTCCTTCAGATTCGCAGATGCTGCTTGAGTCGGACGTGCTCACTTACGATCAGGATGCGAACACGGTCAGCGCTTCCGGTCAGGTGCGTATCGAATATGCGGGAAATCGCCTTGTCGCAGAACGCGTTACCTATGATCGCAACACCGGTCGTCTCAAGGCCGTTGGCAATGTCGAGATAATAGAAAAAGACGGCAACAAGATCTACACAGACGAAATCGACGTGACCGATGATTTTGCCGATGGTTTTGTAAACAGCCTGCGTGTTGAGACAGTCGAAAAGACCTATTTCGCAGCAGAAAGTGCCGACCGTAAAGGCGGGAATGTCACCACCTTCAACAATGGTGTCTATACCGCGTGCGAACCCTGCGAGGAAAAGCCCGATAGCGCACCGATCTGGCGCGTGAAGTCGCGCAAGATCATCTGGAACGGCCAGAAAAAGACCATTCGCTTCGAGCGTTCGCATTTTGAGATGTTCGGCCTGCCGATTGCATACCTGCCCGCTTTCGAAGTGCCGGACCCGACCGTCAAGAGAAAAAGCGGCTTTCTGTTTCCAGGTATCAGCTTCAACAGCAAGTTGGGCGCAGGCCTGACCGTGCCCTACTATTTCGCGCTGTCGCCAACCTATGACCTAACGGTCAAAGGAACCGGCTACACGAAGCAAGGTTTCCTTGGCGAGGCGGAATGGCGTCAGAAGTTCAATTCGGGCGAATATAATCTGAAGGTTGCCGGCATTAGCCAGGCTGATCCGAGTGCGTTCGAATCCTATTCGGTGGATCGCGGTCCGGCAGACAATCCAAACAAGTTGCGCGGCATGATCGGTTCAAAAGGTCGATTTGCCATAAATCCGCGCTGGACGTTCGGCTGGGATCTGATGCTCCAATCCGACAAGAACTTCTCGCGCACCTATTCGATCGAGGGCTTCAACAGCTACATCCACCGGTCCGAAGTGTACCTGACCGGCCTTGGCGAGCGTAACTATTTCGACATGCGCTTCATGAAGTTTCAGGTTCAGGAAAAGCTGCGTGACGACAATTCCTCATCCCGCGACGACAAGCAGCCCTGGGTTCTGCCAAGCTTCGACTATGTGGCAATACCGGATGAGCCGGTTGCAGGCGGCGAGCTGAAACTGACGCTCAATTCGCGGGTTATCAATCGTTCGCGACTGGACGACGTCATCGACACTACCCTGCCCGACGACGCCGATGTTACCGCCGTGCGCGGTATCGACGGGCACGGATGGCCGCCTGACTGGCGAGGCAGAATGGAAGCGCGAGTTTATCGCACCGGGCGGTCTGGTAATTACGCCACTGCTCGCGTTTCTTGGTGAAGCGCGGATGGCAGACCAGAGCGACTTCATCGACCGCGGCCATCGAAAATATGGCAAACCAGCTTGGCGTCGGCGCTGATGTGCGGTCTGAATATTACCGCTATATGGCAACTGCCGGGCTTGATGTGCGTTGGCCGGTGCTGTTCTCGACATCGAGTTCGACTCATATTCTGGAACCGGTCGCGCAAATCTTCGTGCGCCCGAATGAGCAGGATGTGACCCAACTCGGCCTTTCCAACGAAGATGCGCAGAGCTTCGTGTTCGATGCGACCTCGCTATTCGACCGCGACAAGTTTTCCGGATATGATCGCGTCGAAGGTGGCACCCGCGCCAATCTCGGCCTTCGCTATGCCGGTTCATTTGGGAAATGGCTGGTCTACAAATGCCATTTTTGGCCAATCCTACCATCTTGGTGGCCTGAATTCGTTCGCGACGCCTGATCTGGTGAATGTTGGGGCCAGAATCGGGCCTTGAGACGGATAAATCCGACTATGTTGGATTGGTGGGCTTCGCTACGCCGAATGGCCTCTCGGCCTCGCTAAGCGGACGTTTTGACGAAGAAACATTCGAGGCGCGACGTACGGAAGCGCGCGCCGCCTACAGCGGAACCCCGCTCTCGCTGACGGCCAAATATGCATATATTCAGGCGCAGCCGATCTATGGATTTGCGACCGACCGGCATGAGGTTTCGCTCGGCGGCAGCCTGAAACTGCATGAATATTGGCGTGTATTCGGTTCCGGGACGTACGATTTGGAATCGGACTATGTTTCATACAATTCTTTCGGCTTTGGTTATGCCGATGAGTGCTTTACCTTTGCGCTGACCTATAGCGAATCGCGAACTCCTGATCGGTGACACGCGCGAAACCGACGATACCCAAAATATCGGTTTCCCAATTGTCGTTCCGGACAATCGGCGATTTTGGCAATAGCAGCAGCAATTTCCTGCAATAGCAGGCTTCATTCTGTCGCGAGTGCAGACCATTGTTTTGCCTCATAGAATTGGCAGAGCGTCGAAAACGAATTCGTTGGGATGAGAGCGATGCCTGGAATTAGAAAGCGGATTGTCGTGGTTAGCCTGATGGCGGCGATCGCAACCGCCGTGATCGGCTCGGCCGCACCCGTTTTTGCGAGTGAAATCAAATATGTCGTAAACGGCGAGGCCATCACGAGCTACGACATTCAGCGTCGCGCTGCATTTTTGAAGCTGCAAAGGGCAAAGGGAAACCTGAACCAGCAGGCTGCCGACCAGATGATCGAGCAGACGCTGAAGCGTGCGGAAATGAAGCGCATGAACGTCAAAATCACTGATAAGGCAGTTGATGACGCCTATGCGCGCTTTGCGACCAATAACAAGATGACGCTCGCACAGCTCGATACCATCATGACGAAATCCGGCGTGACCAAGTCGCATTTCAAGGAATTCATCCGCTCGCAGATGGGCTGGGGTCAGGTCGTGAGCCGCAAGTCTGGTGGCGATGGCGATGGCCGCGTTACCGAGCAAGAAGCGGTTAGGCGCATGTTGCAACAGGGCGGCCAAAAGCCGAAAGCTACAGAATATATGTTGCAGCAGGTTATTTTCGTCGTGCCCGCAAAGGAGCGCGGCAAGATTCCGGCGCGGCGCCGCGAAGCGGAGGCTATGCGCGCCCGGTTCAACGGCTGCAACGCATCGCGTGCGCTGGCGAAAGGGCTCATCGATGTGACCGTTCGTGATCTTGGCCGCGTGCTTGAGCCGCAGCTTCCGCATGAATGGGCCGATTCCATCAAAGCGACGCGCTCGGGCGGCGCAACGCCTGTGCGCGAAACGGAGAAGGGCCTCGAGTTTATCGGCATTTGCAGCTCGCGCGAAGTGTCAGATGACCGTGTAGCGCAGATGATCTTCCAGCAGGAGGCAAATGGCGGGCCTGATGCTGGTGGTGACGACATGTCCAAGAAGTTTCTCAAGGATCTACGCGACAAAGCGAAGATCGTTCAACAATAACTGCCGACCGCATAAATGCCCAAACTACTGGCGCTCTCTTCGGGCGATCCGTCTGGTGTAGGCCCGGAGCTTGCGCTGATGTGCTGGCAACAGCGCAACGCGGAGCGCTTGCCCGGCTTTTTTCTGTTGTCCGATCCTGAGTTTTTGCGCAAGCGAGCGAAGGCGCTGGGACTAGATGTGCCAATTGAAACGGCAACGCCCGAAAACGCCCCAGAGATTTTTTCGCGAGCTCTGCCTGTCGTGCCGCTGAATGCAGCTTTTACTGACCGAGTTGGTAAGCCGCTTTCGGGAAACGCCGCGGGTATTGTCGAAGCAATAGAGCAGGCCGTTGCTTTGGTTATGGAAGGGCGCGCCGCAGCGGTGGTGACATGCCCAATTGCAAAAAAGCCGCTCTATGATGCGGGCTTCGGTTTTCCGGGGCATACCGAGTATCTGGCACATCTTGCCGAACTACATACGGGCAAAGCGGCAATGCCCGTGATGATGCTCGCTGGACCGGAATTGCGGACAGTGCCTGTTACCATCCACATTCCGCTTGCCGATGCCCCAAGGCAGCTAACGAGCGAACTGGTTTATGAAACAGGCCGCATCGTGGCGCGTGATCTTTCGGATCGGTTTGGCATTGCAAAGCCGCGCCTAGCGATCGCCGGGCTGAACCCGCACGCGGGCGAAGGCGGTGCGCTTGGCAAGGAGGACAGTGATATTGTGCTGCCCGCCATTGAACGCCTGCAACGCGAAGGTATCGATGCGCGTGGCCCCCTGCCCGCAGATACGATGTTTCACGCGCGAGCGCGACAGACATATGATGCCGCGCTCTGCATGTATCACGATCAGGCCTTGATCCCGGCCAAGACCTTGGCATTCGATGAGGCGGTGAATGTGACGCTGGGGCTCCCCTTCATCCGCACCTCGCCCGACCACGGCACGGCGTTCGACATCGCCGGAATGGGCGTTGCGCAGCCGCGCAGCCTAATGGCGGCGCTGCGCATGGCGGCAGAAATGTCCGCGCGCGAGGGTGGCTGAATGGCGAGCCTCGACGGACTGCCGCCACTGCGTGAGGTGATTGAAGAACATGGGTTGAACGCCAAAAAATCTCTAGGGCAGAATTTTCTGCTCGATCTCAATCTCACCTCAAAGATCGCGCGAAGCGCTGGCGATTTGACGCAATCAGCAGTGCTCGAGGTCGGCCCAGGCCCAGGCGGTCTGACGCGCGCGCTGCTGCTGAACGGCGCGAAAAAAGTGATCGCCATCGAGCGCGATGAGCGCTGCCGCCCCGCGCTGGAGGCGATAGCAGCGCACTATCCGGGCAGGCTGGAAGTGATTTTCGGCGATGCGCTGAAAACGGATATCGGCGCGCTTGCCGCAGGTCTGCCAATCCGTATCGTTGCGAATTTGCCATACAACGTTGGCACGGAATTGCTGATCCGCTGGCTGACCTTGCCCGAATGGCCACCCTATTACGAATCCATGACGCTGATGTTCCAGCGAGAGGTTGCGCAACGGATCGTAGCCGCACCGGGCAGCGATGCCTATGGGCGGCTGGGCGTGCTGGCCGGCTGGCGAACCAACGCGAAAATCGCGTTCGACGTTCCGCCACAGGCTTTTACGCCGCCGCCGAAAGTTACATCATCCATCGTACACCTTGTGCCCCGCGAGGCGCTGCCCGCTGACGTGAAGGTGCTGGGCCGCGTGACAGAAGCAGCATTCGGCCAACGCCGCAAAATGCTGCGGCAGAGCCTTAAATCGCTCGGTGGCGAGCGGCTATTAGAGGCGACTGGCATTGACGGCACCCGCCGCGCGGAAACGCTAACCGTGGCCGAGTTTGTCGCGCTGGCAAATGCTGTTTAAAGGTTGGCACGTTTTAGTACCCCTCATCCGCCTGCCGGCACCTTCTCCCTCAAGGGGAGAAGGCAGAGATGTCAACGCCTCGCTTATCCTGCAACGTTACGCCAACGCCGCAGTTTTCTGCCTTCTCCCGCCTAGGGAGAAGGTGCCGGCGGGCGGATGAGGGGTAGGTAATTGGGAACAGCAGCGCTTAGAGGCTGATATCTTCCTCAAGCAGTCCGGTCACGAAATCAAACAAGCCGGGACGGCGATCACGGCGCAGACGCTCCGCAATGACGATGGACCGGACCTCAGTGAACGCTCGGTTCAGATCGTCGTTGATGATGATGTAATCATACTCGGTCCATTGCTGGATTTCCGAACGGGCATTGGTGAGACGCCGTGCAATGTCGGCCTCTGTGTTTTCCGCACGACGCTTGAGGCGCGCCGTCAATTCCGCCATACGCGGCGGCAGGATGAAAACGGAAACCACGTCCGCCGGGATTTTCTCGCGCATTTGCGCTGCGCCCTGCCAATCAATGTCGAACAGCATATCCTGCCCGCGCGACATGGCGTATTCGACTGGTTCACGCGGCGTAGCGTAAAAATTGCCGTGCACCTCGGCCCATTCGAGCAATTGATCCGCTTCGCGCATCTGCTCGAAATGGCGCTTGGTGATGAAATGATAATGCACGCCGTCGATCTCGCTGGGGCGGCGCTCGCGCGTGGTGACGCTGATCGACAGCGACATGCCGAGGGTTTTGTCTTCCAGCAGATTGCGCGCAATAGTCGACTTCCCTGCACCCGACGGCGAGGAAATGACAAGCATCAAGCCCCGCCTTGCGATGGGCTGCATGGGTTGGATTTGCGGCATGAGCTACTCCAGATTTCTGGACCTGCTCGCGGAATTGATCCACGACCGCCTTTAGGTCAAGACCGATTGCTGTGAGAGAGGCCGCATTTGACTTTGAACACAGCGTATTTGCTTCGCGGTTGAACTCTTGCGCCAGAAAATCGAGTTTTCGCCCAACCACACCGCCCGCCGACAGCAACGCGCGCGCTGCCGCAACGTGCGTTTTCAATCGGTCGATTTCCTCGCGGATGTCGGACTTGGTGGACAGCAGCATGGCTTCGGTGTGCAAGCGCTGTTCGTCCAGACCGCTGCTGCTAGCCTCCATCAACGCGCGAATTTGCTCGCCGAGACGCTCCCGAATGAACGCCGGGTCGCGCGATGGGTCGCGCTCGGCGCTTTCGGTCAGTTTAGCAATCGTGTCGAGATGGCCGTTGAGCAAGGCGGCCAGAGCGCCGCCCTCAGCACGGCGGGCAGCCTCCAGACCATCGAGCGCCGTTTCCAGCACCGCAAACGCAGCCTTGTCGGCGGCAGCCTTGTCTTCTTCCGTTTCGGTCGCTTCCGGGATGTCGAGCACGCCGCGTAAGCTCAAAAGGCCGTCTGCGGTGGCAGGCGCGGTGCCGAACTGCTTTTCGAGCCGCTTTGCCAGCTCAGCCACATCGCGCAGAAATGCCTCGTTGACGATCGGTTGGGCCTGTGTGGCGGTTGGGCGGACGATGGTCAAAAGCGCCTGAAAGCTGCCACGCGAAAACCTTTTCTGAATGGCCTGACGGATGGCGGGTTCAAGGCGATCATAACCCGGCGGCAGGCGCAATCGCAGTTCCAGCGACTTACCGTTGACAGACTTCACTTCCCAAGTGATCGAATTGCCGTGCGCATCGCCAGCCGCTCGCGAAAACCCTGTCATGCTTTGTAAGCTGGCCAACGAGTCCCCCTGCGATCTGGCGCCGCGCTATTGCTGCTGCGGCGCGTCGGCAGGCTGACCCTGCTGTTTCTGGATTTCGCGCCAGCGCGCGACGTTCTTGTTGTGCTCCTCCAGCGTATCGGCGAACACATGGCCGCCACCGCCCGATGCTACAAAATAGAGGGCGCTGGTCTTGGCCGGATTTGCGACGGCTTCCAAAGCTGCCCTGCCCGGATTTGCAATCGGTGTCGGCGGCAGGCCATCAATCACATAGGTGTTGTAGGGCGTGGGCTTCTGGATATCGGACTGGAAGATCGGACGATCCGCCGGACGGCCCTTGCCGCCGAATAGGCCGTACAGAATTGTGGGGTCAGATTGCAGCCGCATGCCCTTGTTCAGCCGGTTGATGAAGACCGCCGCAACCTGCGGGCGCTCATCCGCGATGCCTGTCTCTTTTTCCACGATGGAGGCGAGCGTGACGAACTCGTCGATATTCTTGAGCGGCAGGCCATCCTCGCGCTTTGCCCAGATTTCCTCGACAAGCGCCTTCTGGTCGGCCAGCATCTTGTCCACGATCGCCTTGCGCTCGGTGCCGCGCGTGAAGCGTTGCGTGTCAGCAGCCAGCGACCCTTCGGCGGGCATAGCAGTTGGCAAATCCCCGCTCAATTCAGGCGTCGCCGAAACCTTCTGAAGCGCCTGCTCGACGGTGAGCCCCTCAGGAATCGTGATGGAATAGAGAATCGACTTACCGCTAGCCATCAGATCCATGATTTCACGCATGGAAGCACCGGGCTTGATTTCATACTCACCGGCTTTCAGGTCGGCCGCCTTGCCGCTCGCCTGCGCGCCAAGCTGAAATACCCAGGAATTGGTGATGATTCCATTCTCTTCCAAGGCGTTCGAAATGGCCTTCAAACCGGTATTCGGCTTGACCAGGAATGTCTGAGTTTCAGTCGTCGGCCCCTCGGCGTTGAACTCATATTTGCCGAACCAAAGTGCGGCAAAAGCAGCGATCGCGGCCAAAACACTCAGTGAAATCACCAGATTGAAGAAAACAACAAAGCGATTGCGCGAATGTCGAGAGCGGCGCGCAGCGGCCGCGGCTACCAATTCCTGACGTAGCGCCTCGCTGGCTGGCTTGGCTGCGGCTCCCGGTGCGGGAGGAGTGGCGCGGCGGCCAAACTCGACATCATTGGGAGAGTCGCTCATCTCAATACCCACAGGTTTCGAATCGGCAAGGCCGGAATACAAAAGTGCAATGCGGCCAAATTGGCGCGCGACGCAACTTAACCGTTGTAACGCTGGAAGATCAGCGATGCGTTGGTTCCGCCAAAGCCGAACGAGTTTGAAAGTGCAACATCGATCTGGCGCTTTCTCGGCTTGTGTGGAACGAGATCAATCGCAGTTTCCCGCTCCGGATTGTCGAGATTGATCGTCGGCGGAGCAATGTTGTCCCGGATCGCGAGAATCGAGAAAATCGCCTCTGCCGCACCCGCCGCACCCAGAAGATGCCCGATGCAAGATTTGGTGGAAGACATCGAAATCTTCGACGCCGCGTTTCCAACCAAACGTTCGACCGCCCCCAATTCGATGGTATCGGCCATTGTCGATGTGCCATGCGCGTTGATGTAGTCGATGTCGGCAGGCGACAGTTTTGCCCGCTTGAGAGCCATCGTCATGCAGCGGAAAGCACCGTCTCCATCCTCGGCGGGCGCGGTGATGTGGTAGGCATCGCCAGACATGCCGTAGCCAGTAACCTCGGCATAGATTTTTGCACCGCGGGCCTTTGCGTGCTCCAGTTCTTCCAGAACAACCACACCTGCGCCCTCGCCCATGACAAAGCCATCACGGTCGCGGTCATAGGGCCGCGAAGCTCTTTCGGGCTCGTCGTTGCGTTCGGTGGAAAGCGCCCGACACGCAGCAAAGCCTGCCAGCGAAAGACGCGTTACCGGCGATTCCGCGCCGCCCGCGACCATAACGTCAGCATCACCGAGCGCGATGATACGTGCTGCGTCGCCGATAGCGTGTGCACCGGTGGAGCATGCGGTTACGACGGCATGGTTCGGCCCCTTGAGGCCATGCCGAATCGAAACCTGACCCGAAACCAGATTGATGATGTTGCCGGGAATGAAGAAGGGCGTGACGCGGCGCGGGCCGCGCTCATGAAGCACGAGGGCTTGCTCGGCAATGCCTTCAATGCCGCCAATGCCTGAACCGATCATGACGCCAGTGGCGCATTTCTCGTCTTCGGTCCGAGGCTCCCAGCCCAAATCTTTCAGGGCTTCGTCGGCAGCGGCAATTCCATACAGGATGAAATCACCGATTTTACGGAGCTCTTTTGGCTCAAGAACTGCCTCCGGATTGAAGGTGTTGTTTGAACCATCGCCGCGCGGAATGACGTGCGCGATCTTGCATGCGAGGTCTTCAACCTCGAATTCGGTTACCCTGCGGGCGGCACTGCGCGCCGACAGAAGTTCTTTCCAGCCGTGCTCAACTCCCACCCCGTAGGGTGAGAGCAAGCCCATACCGGTTACAACGACACGTCTCATTCAGTGCCTAGCCGGCTGGTCGGATCAAGCAGAGGCCTTGTCGATGAACTTCACCGCGTCGCCGACGGTGAGGATCGTTTCAGCGGCATCGTCCGGGATCTCAACGCCGAACTCTTCCTCGAAGGCCATCACGAGCTCGACGGTGTCGAGGCTGTCTGCGCCCAGATCGTCGATGAAGCTCGCGCCTTCGGTGACCTTGTCGGCATCAACGCCAAGATGCTCGACGACGATCTTTTTGACGCGTTCTGCGGTATCGCTCATGTAGGCAATCCTTATTCCAGTGCTGTTGTTTGTCTTTCGTTAGCGGCCCCATTGCCGCTAATCAAGCGCTAACATTTTGTCTTGCAAGCCGGACGAACCAGCTTCGCGCCTTACTTTCTCGCCACGCCGATTACACGAAAATTTCCATCTGTAAAAGCCCGTGACACCGCAGTTTCGGCTTGCACACAGGGTGTTTTGCCCTGTTGCAGCGCATTTCTTGTCAGATCATGGCCATGCCGCCGTTCACATGCAAGGTCTGGCCCGTCACGTAACCGGCTTCATTTGACGCGAGATAAGCGACTGCGGAAGCAACTTCGTCACCCGTTCCCATACGCCGGGCGGGAATTGCACCCATGATTGCCTCTTTCTGCTTGTCGTTCAACTTGTCCGTCATGGCAGATTCGATGAAGCCCGGTGCAACGCAGTTTACAGTGACATTCCGCGTCGCGATCTCCTGCGCGAGCGACTTGCTGAAACCGATCATACCCGCTTTCGACGCGCAATAATTTGCCTGACCAGGATTGCCGGTAACGCCTACAACCGAGGTGATGTTGATGATGCGGCCAAAGCGGCGGCGCATCATTGGATGCGTAAGTTCGCGGGTAAGCCGGAAAACAGCGGTGAGATTGACCTCAATGACCGAATCCCAATCGGCATCAGACATGCGCACGAAAAGGCCGTCCTTGGTGATACCCGCATTGTTCACGAGAATATCAACGCCCTCCAGATCGGCCTCGGCCTTCTGGCCCAGCGCCTTCACTGCGTCGCGATCCGACAAATTGGCCGGGAATATTTTGACCCTGTCGCCAAGCTCGCCAGCAAGGGATTCAAGCTTTTCAGCCCGCGTACCATGCAGACCGACCGTTGCACCCTGCGCGTGAAGCGCGCGAGCGATTGCCTCACCAATGCCGCCCGTAGCGCCCGTTACCAGCGCCTTACGTCCCGTCAGCTCGAACATTTCTGCGATCCAATCCTGTTGTTGTTTCAGGCAAGCGCGGCCAAAGCCGCCTCGACTTCCGCCGCCGTGCCAACATTTGCAGTCGCAATATCGCGGTTTATGCGCCTCGCAAGCCCGGAAAGCACCTTGCCGGAGCCGATTTCATAAAGCGTCGTAACGCCATTTTCGCCGAACCACTCAATTGTCTCACGCCACCGCACACGGCCCGTTACCTGCGCAACCAACCGCGCCGCGATCTCATCAGGCTCGGTGGCCGGAGCGACCAATACGTTGGGGATAACTGGAACCGCAGGCGCGCGCCGAGCGACCTCCGCCAGCGCTTCCCGCATCGCTTCGGCGGCTGGAGCCATCAATTCCGAGTGGAACGGCGCGGACACCGGCAGCATAATGGCCCGCTTTGCGCCCTTTTCCGTGCAGATGCGGGCGGCATGTTCCACCACCGGCTTCGCACCGGAAATTACAAGCTGGCCACCGCCATTGTCGTTGGCGATTTGCACACCTGCGCCAGCTTCCGTGCAGGCGGCTTCAACATCCGACTGCTCAAGTCCAATTATGGCAGCCATGGCGCCCTCGCCCACCGGCACTGCAGCCTGCATCGCATTGCCGCGAATGCGCAGGAGACGGGCCGTATCGGCAATCGAGAACATTCCCGCTGCCGCAAGTGCGGAATATTCGCCAAGCGAATGACCTGCCACGTAAGCAATCTTGTCGGCCAGCACAAAGCCCTGCGATTCGAGCGCCCGGATAGCTGCAAGCGAAACAGCCATCAACGCGGGCTGTGCGTTAGCAGTCAATGTCAGCGTTTCTTCCGGGCCTTCCCACATGATGTGCGAAAGCCGCTGCGCAAGCGCCTCGTCGACCTCTTCAAAAACCGCGCGCGCCGCCGGGAAACGCTCGGCAAGGTCTTTCCCCATACCAACGGCCTGACTGCCCTGCCCCGGAAAGGTGAAAGCGATCGACATTGTTCTTCCTGCCCTGAATTTTTGTTGGAAACGTCTGACTTCATGCTTCCCAGCAAGTCAAGAGCGACCGGCGCTCACCAGCGGCCTGAATCTTAGCCGATTGTATATTTTGGATGGAACAAAATGCGCTCTTCTCAATTCCGCCAAAAAGCTGCATTTGTGACATAGGCATGACAGTTTGATTACAAAGCCGACTGTCTTAGGAGTTCAGGGTGGAGCGTAAGCAAGTCGAAATTGGGAATATACCTGCAAATGCAGGGTTTTTCGCGAAAATGACGCGGCTGATTAGATCGCGGCAGGCTCGCGAAGCCTTCCGTGCTTTTGGCGCATCCGTGCTATTATCGGCCGCGCTGGTGTTTCTTATCGAGCTTGTTGCGCGCGGCGATTTTATTTCGACGGTTTATTTCTTTTTTCAGCCCTTTAAGCCCGGTTGGACAACCATTATCGTTTTCACTTTGGTGTTGACATTGCTGGACGCGATTTTTGCGCGCAGGCATATCGGCATTTTGATCGTCGCGCCGCTGACGCTTCTTCTCGCCTTTATTGGCCATCAAAAAGCGCATTATCTGGGCGATCCTCTCTATCCGACTGATTTCCTGTATTCCCGGCAGATCATGGAACTCATGCCGCTTACTGGTGCGCGACCGCCCGTGGCTCGCCGTGGCGATGGTGGTGGTCGGGGTGGCCGCGATTTCGGTGCTGGTGGCGATGTGGCGGTTTTGGCGGCGAAACGGACCCAAAATCAGCCGAAGGAGCCGCATTTGGCGACTCACGGTGGCCGTGCCAGCGCTCGCGTTTTTCGTCTCGATAATGGATTACGCGACGTTTTCATGGACCCGCGACCGGCTCCAAATCATTCCCATAATGTGGGACCAGAAGGAAAATTACGCGTCCAACGGCTTTGCGCTGGCATTCGCCATGAATGTGCCAATGGCCAAGGTGAACGCGCCTCAAGGCTATACGGAAAAGGCGATGGCAGACATCGCACCGCCGGATGGCGCCTCGATCATTCTGCCTGAGCAAAAGCCCGACATCATCATCGTGATGAGCGAATCCTTTTGGGATCCGACTCGGCTGCCCGGAGTGACATTTACGCCAGACCCGATCCCAAATGTACGCGCGGCACATTCGGGCCATGTGTTTTCACCGGAGTTCGGTGGCATGACCGCCAATGTCGAGTTTGAAGCACTGACCGGTTTTTCCAACGCATTCCTTCCTTATGGAAGCATTCCATACCAGCAATATGTGCGCAAAGCGGTGCCGTCGCTCGCCAGCTTCTTCCGCTCGGAAGGCTATGAGACGATGGCGATTCATCCGTTCGAGGGATGGTTCTGGAACCGCAAGGCGGTTTACGATGCCTTTGGGTTCGACCACTTTTATTCCATCGAAAATTTGCCGCCAATGAAGGCTCGCGGGCCGCTGGTTTCTGACGAATCGCTGACCGAGGAAATCATTCGCCGCGCGGACCAGACCGAACGGCCATTCTTCTATTTTGCAGTGAGTTTGCAAAGCCACGGCCCTTATGAGCCATATCGCTATCCCGATCCGGTGATCAAGGTGTCCGCCTCGACAACCGAGCCCACGCGCCAGTCTATTCTTTCCTATGCCGAGGGCGCGCATGATGCAGACAAGGAACTGAAGCGCCTGATGGATTGGGCTCAGAAACGCGAGCGGCCTACAATTATCGCGTTCTTCGGCGACCATCTGCCTCCGCTCAATCTCGGTTATGTGGAAACGAAGTTCCTCAAGGAGCCCGTGCCGGATCGCCGCGAACCACCGGATGCGCTGGCGCTCCACCGGGAAACTCCGCTGGTCGTGTGGTCAAACAAAACTGGGCCGGTGCAGGACATCGGCACGGTGAGCCCCGCGTTCCTGCCCTTGTACGTGCTTAAAACCGCAGGGATAACGCATCCGTACTACACTGGCTTCCTCGGCGAGTTGAACGTCAAATATCACGTGGTCGAGCGGCATTTGCTAGTCGATGCGGAAGGCAAGCCGACGCCGGACTGGGCGCGCGACAAGGACGTCGATCCGGAAATCAACGATTATCGGTTGTTGCAGTACGATTCGATGTTCGGCAAGGCGTGGCGAACGAACGCGTTCTTCCCGAACCTGCCAAAGCCAAGCGGAGTTTAGGCTGGCGGAAAATCAGGCCGCTTTCGCCTTTTCAGGTTCCCGTACCTCATTCAGGCGCGCATAGAGCGCATGTGAGGTTCCTCGCTGCCCGCTGATTTCCGCCAATTCGATAATTGTTTTCGCGGGTAGCGCCACAACCCGAATTTGCGGGAAAAGCTTCCTGTCCACGGGCTTGACGAAGGCGGAGGCGGTAAATCGCGTGCCCTCGAAATGCAGGGGAACAATAGATGCGCGGCCGCTGTCCGCAATCCGGCTGATCGCGCGATAAAGTCTGAATTCCTTTGTATCGGGCTGGATACCATCAGGCAGGTAAACCGCGAGCCTACCTCCCCCGCGCAAGTGACGAACCAGCCTACGGTTCACAAACAGATGTTCGGCGTTGAACGAAATCGTGCGCGCAAGCTCACGATACGGCTCAAGCCAGCCCGAATGGGCGGAATGCGCATCGAGAATGTGCAACGTGTCGTCTGGTAGCAGCGACAACGCCAGAGCGGGTTCGAGCCGTGAACGATGGCTCACGACATAAACAACAGGCGACGGAGCAGAGCGGATGCCGGGAATGCTGCTGTCGTTAATTCGGTAAAGCAGCTTTAGCGGAAGATAGAAAATTGCCTGCCTGAAAGAAATTCCTAACTGATGGACGAGCCAGCCTGAACAGGCAGCATAGGCCACAACCAAAAACAGCAGGATCTTGCCTGTCAGGACCATCCGAAACCTCCCAACCGCACCCGCCGCAGACAAGTTAACGGCTGATTGTGGGCGGTCAACCCTGTCTGGATTGTTCAGGCCGGCATCTGGTAGCGGACCCAACGATCAGGCTGGGCCTGATAGATTTCGCCGGTGCGTTGTAGCGCCGGGTCTGCGAGCGGCACGATGCGTGCGGCAATTTCGGATGGATGTGGCAGAGAAAGCGGGTCTTCGCCGGGCGCAGCTTGCGCTCGCATTGCGGTGCGGGTACGGCCTGGATCAACAGAATTGACGCGCAGCGAGAAGGTTTTAGCTTCATCCGCCCATGACCGTGCCATCGCCTCGACAGCAGCCTTGGAAGCCGCGTAGGGCGCCCAGAACGCACGCGCCGAATGCGCTGCACCGGAAGACAAGAGAATCGCGCGGCCCGCGTCGGATTTTCGCAACAGCGGGTCAACCGAGCGAATCAGACGCCATGTCGAGGTGACGTTGATGTTCATCACCTTCTCGAACACCTTAGACTCGACATGCCCAACCGGCGAAATGGTGCCCAGCACGCCCGCGTTAGCTACCAGAATATCCAGCTTGCCCCAGCGGTCATTAATCGCGCCGCCGAGGCGATCTATGCCCTGCATATCCGCCAGATCGAGCGGTACCAGCGTAGCCTCGCCTTTGCCCGTACGAGCGCGCTCCTGCTTGATCTCGTCGTCCAGATCCTCAAGGCCACCAACGGTACGCGCAACCGCAATAACATGCGCCCCCGCCGCCGCCAGTTGCTTGGCGATATTATAGCCGATGCCGCGAGAAGCGCCCGTTACCAGCGCGATACGATTGGTCAGATCCGGAGTGCTCATGCGATCCTTTTACTGGCCGCCTGTTGCCAGCAGGGAAAGGGTCCGGACATTGTCGGAGCCTTCGATATCCGCGAGGCGCGTTGGGTATTCGGTGGAGAAACAGGCATCGCAAAACTGTGGCTGCTCGTTATTGCGCCTCGGTTCACCCACCGCACGATAAAGCCCTTCCAACGAAAGGAAACCGAGAGAGTCGACCCTGATGAACTCGGCCATCTCTTCGACAGACATCCGCGAAGCCAGCAGCTTCGCCTTTTCCGGCGTATCCACGCCATAGTAGCAGGAGGAACGCGTGGGCGGCGAAGCGATGCGCATGTGCACTTCTTTCGCACCCGCATCTCGAACCATCTGCACGATCTTCTGACTGGTGGTGCCGCGCACGATAGAATCGTCCACGAGCACAACGCGCTTGCCCTCGATTATACGGCGGTTTGCATTGTGCTTAAGCTTCACGCCCATGTGACGGATTGCATCGCCCGGCTGAATGAAGGTGCGGCCCACATAATGATTGCGAATGATGCCGAGTTCAAACGGGATGCCTGCTTCCTGCGAGAAGCCAATAGCGGCAGGCGTTCCAGAATCTGGCACCGGAACCACAACGTCCGCTTCAACAGGATTTTCAATGGCAAGTTCCGCCCCGATGCGCTTGCGCGCGTCGTAAACATTCAGGCCTTCGACAATCGAATCCGGTCGAGCGAAATAAACGTACTCGAAGATGCAGAAGCGCGATTTAACGGGCTCGAACGGAAACAGGCTTTCGATGCCCTTCGACGTGATCACAACCATTTCACCCGGCTTGATGTCACGGACAAAGCGAGCGCCGATGATGTCCAGAGCGCAGGTTTCCGATGCGAGAATCCAAGCGCCATCCAGATCGCCGAGCACGAGCGGACGAATGCCGAGCGGGTCTCTGCATCCGATCATCTTTTTGGAAGACAAAGCCACAAGAGAGAATGCGCCTTCCACCTGACGCACCGCATCGATGAAGCGCGCGTTGAGGTCCCGCTCTTTGCTCGTCGCGACAAGATGCAAGATCGTTTCGGTGTCCGAAGTCGATGAAAAAATTGAGCCCTGCTTTTGCAAAACCCGCTGCACGGTCATGGCATTGGTGAGATTGCCGTTATGGGCAACGGCGAACCCGCCATCCGACAGTTCTGCAAAAAACGGCTGGATGTTGCGCAGCCCCGCACCGCCGGTTGTCGCGTAGCGCGTATGGCCAATAGCGCGGCTGCCCGGCAAACGATCAAGCACCGATTGCTTCGTGAACGTATCGCCGATCAGGCCGACGTGCCGCTCAATGTGAAATTGACTGCCATCAAAAGACACGATGCCGGCCGCTTCCTGACCACGGTGCTGCAGGGCATGCAGGCCAAGCGTGACGATGGCGGCTGCGTCCTGCCGTCCGAGAATGCCGAACACACCGCATTCGTCATGAAAATGATCATCCGCTTCGGCGGAGAGCGTCGCGCCAGAATCAACCATCACCATCAAGCCTCGTTGCGGGAAACCGCGGGAGCGGAAAGCGCCTATATAGTGCGCTATCCGCAAATGTTCGAGCTAATTGTTTGTCGCAGGTGGCACCGCATCATCGGCGGGTGCATCAGCACCACCGTCAGCGGGTGCCTGATCCGCCCCGCCGTCTGCTGGCGGTGTCTCGGTTGCGCCTTCTGATGGCGCAGCCTGCTCACCCTCTGCGGGGGCACCAGAACCGGGCTTCAATTTCTTGAGAATTGAATTCTCCGGATCGTCCGGCATCAGACCCTCGATCCAGGCACCAACGCTATTGAGCAAGGGGGCTGACTTTGCATTCTGGACCCATGGCGGCGGATTTGACCCGACCAGCCAGTTGAAGAAAAGCAGCGCAACAGCGACGACCAAAACGCCGCGGGCCGCGCCATATAGGAAGCCCAGGGTACGATCGAGTGCACCGATGCGTGAGTCGATGATGAAATCGGCAATTTTCATCGTGATGAGCGTCACGATGATGAGCGCAACAAGAAAGACAATGCCCGCCGCCGCGATAATGGCCAACTGCTCATGCCCGATATAGGGCTGCACATAAGGGATGACTGGCTTGTAAAACAGATATGCCGCCACAGCCGCCGCCGCCCACGACGCAATGGAGAGTATTTCACGCGAGAAGCCGCGCACCATGGCCAACATCGCTGAAACCAGCGTGAAGCCGACGACAATTCCGTCAAGCAGCGTGATCGGCATGAATGGTCACCCTCGTGATGCGGTCAGTCGTCCGCGCGTCCCCGTTTCGATCCAGCAATGCGCGCCACCAGATCAGCCAAAGTCGATGGCTGAAACTCCGTGACACCCGATGCCTGCACCGGCTCTTCGTCCCTCGAACCGGCGACCGGCGATATCGCCCGGACAAAACCCAGCTTCTTGGCTTCCTTAAGGCGCTGCTGCGCATGCGCAACTGGCCGAACGGCACCAGAGAGGCTGATTTCGCCGAAATAAACGCAATCGGCTGGCAGAGCAAGACCGGTGAGCGATGACACCAGCGCTGCGGCGACCGCCAGATCGGCTGCTGGCTCGCTAATGCGGTATCCGCCTGCCACATTCAGATACACATCATTTGTGGAAAACCTGACGCCGCAATGCGCCTCCAGCACCGCGAGGATCATAGAAAGACGCGAACTGTCCCACCCCACCACGGCGCGTCTCGGCGTCCCAAGAGGAGACGGCGCCACCAGTGCCTGAATCTCGACGAGCACCGGTCTGGTGCCTTCCATGCCTGCAAATACGGCGGCTCCGGGGGCTGCGGCATGGCGTTCGCCTAGAAATAGCTCCGAAGGATTGGCAACCTCACGCAAGCCTTTGTCCGACATTTCGAACACGCCAATCTCATCGGTAGGACCGAAGCGATTTTTTACCGTGCGCAGGATGCGGTAGTGATGGCCACCTTCGCCCTCGAAATAGAGCACGCCATCAACCATGTGCTCCACCACGCGCGGACCAGCAATCTGGCCCTCCTTCGTAACATGGCCAACCAAGACCACCGCTGCGCCTGTGGATTTCGCATAGCGAATGACCGCCTGAGCCGATGCGCGAACCTGCGTAACCGTGCCTGGAGCCGAATCAGCAAGATCGGTCCAAAGCGTCTGGATCGAATCCAGAATGACGAGGTCCGGCCGCTTGCCCTCGCCGATGGTCGCCAAAATATCTTCGACATTTGTTTCGGCGGCCAACTCGACCGGAGAATCTGAAGCGCCCAGCCGCTGCGCGCGCAGACGCACTTGCGCGACAGCCTCTTCGCCCGAAACATAGACGATGCGATGGCCCTTACGCGCCAACGCCGCCGCAGCCTGCATGAGAAGCGTCGATTTGCCGATGCCCGGATCGCCGCCCACCAAAAGCGCCGAGCCCCGAACAAAGCCGCCGCCCGTCGCTCGGTCCAATTCGCCTATATCGCTAACGATGCGCGGCGCGTCCTCGATTTCGCCCGACAGCGTGCTGAGAGCAACCACCCTACCCTTGCGTGGACTGCGAAGGCTCGCCGGTCCCGCACCGATTCCACCAGCCGTGCCTTCTTCAACAAGCGTATTCCACTCGCCGCAAGCATCGCACTTGCCCGACCAACGGTTGGAAACTTGGCCGCATGCCTGACAGATGAACTGAACACGTGTTTTTGCCATTGCGCCGGAAGTGCCGCCTTATTCAAAGCGTTCCGGCAAATGGCTCTCCTCCGCCAAATCCGAGAAACGGGTGAACTCACCATGAAACGCCATCTGAACCGTGCCCGTGGGGCCGTGACGCTGCTTGGCGATGATAACTTCAGCCTTTCCTCGCGCCTCGTTCATTTCATTTTCCCACTTCATGTATTCTTCCGTGCCCGGCTTAGGCTCGCGATTTTTGAGATAATATTCTTCGCGGTACACAAACAGCACCACGTCAGCGTCCTGCTCGATCGACCCGGATTCGCGAAGGTCGGACAATTGCGGGCGCTTGTCTTCACGGTTTTCGACCTGACGGGAAAGCTGCGACAGCGCAATAATCGGCGCGCCCAGTTCTTTGGCCAGAGCTTTCAACCCAGTGGTTATCTCGGTGATTTCTTGCACACGGTTCTCGCTGCCGCGCTTGCCCGAACCGGTCATCAGCTGAATATAGTCGATCACGATCACGTCCAGACCACGCTGGCGTTTCAGGCGGCGCGCGCGGGCCGATAATTGCGCGATGGAAATGCCACCCGTCTGGTCAATGAACAACGGGATTTTCTGCATCGTTTGCGAACAAGCGACGAGTTTCTCGAAATCCATCTCCGTTATTTCGCCGCGCCTGATCTTGGACGATGGAATCTCAGTTTGCTCAGAAATGATACGCGTTGCCAGCTGTTCGGACGACATTTCGAGCGAGAAAAATCCGATAACGCCGCCGTTCTTTGCTTTGAACGATCCATCAGCCTGTTGCGAGGGCTCGTAGGCGTGAGCAATGTTAAAGGCAATGTTCGTCGCAAGCGAGGTCTTGCCCATGCCGGGACGACCTGCAAGCACGATAAGGTCGGATGGCTGAAGGCCGCCCATACGCCGGTCAAGATCGCGAATGCCTGTCGAAACGCCAGAAAGGCCACCGTCTCGCATGTAAGCCGCGTTGGCCATGTCGACGGCAGTTTTCACGGCATCCGTGAAACTCTCGAAGCCGCCATCATAACGGCCCGTTTCGGCCAGCTCAAAAAGGCGACGCTCTGCTGTTTCGATTTGCTCGCGCGGAGACATATCCACCGGCGCGTCATAAGCGACATTCACCATGTCCTCGCCCACCGAAATCAGTGCGCGCCGTGTAGCCAACTCGTAGATGGCTCGACCATAGTCGGCCGCATTAATGACCGTGACGGCTTCGGCTGCCAGACGCGCCAGATAGTGCGACACTGTCATATCCCCGACTTTTTCTTCAGCCGGGACGAAATTCTTCATCGTGACCGGATTGGCCATTTTGCCCATCCGAATCAGTTCAGCCGCGACTTCGAAAATCTTTCGATGGAGAGGTTCGAAGAAATGCTCGGCTCTCAAAAAGTCCGACACACGATAATAGGCGTCATTGTTTACGAGGATTGCGCCAAGCAAAGCTTGTTCAGCTTCCACATTGTTGGGAGCTTCCCGGTAAAGCGGTGTTTCCGCCACCTCAAATTTGCGCGCCGCCTCAGCCATCGTATTCCATCACTCCGCTTCTCCAAATGGCGGTAGCAGAAGCCTGCCCGCAGCGGTGAACCAATAATTACCGCCGGCGTTTCGGTTCCCGTGATTCACAATAATTCACAGCCGATCCCAAATTCCGCCTTCGAGACGGTTGACTCGAATCTTGTATTCAAGATAGCTCATAATATGAACATTACAAGAACATATCGCGAATATTCAGTCAAATGAGATCAACCGCTTCCCCCCAATCCGCCCTTCGGGCGATGCGAAACGATTCGCCTTCGCGCTTGGTAATCGTGCAAAAACTGGCGTTTCCGTTGGGATTGCAGAGCTTTAGATCGATTCTGCCTTTTGTGTGCCTTGGCGGAGCTATTACGCGCGAAAGGCGTTCGTCCGGCGCGGTGCGCGTTGCTGCAAGGAAAATGAACTTTTCATCCTCCCAAGGAACGTCACCACCTTTAGTTATTCGGTGGATGCGCGTGCGCGCGACACGCCGAGCGAAATGGCACCAGTCCGGCGGCGAAAGGGGGCAGCGCCCTTCATGGGTGCATGGTGCAGCTATATGCGCACCGGATTCGATGAGAATATCACGAGCGGAAAGAATACGCGTCCAGCCTGCGGGCGTACCCGGTTCAACGATCACAAGCGCGAAGGAGGCAAGTTCCCAGAGGCGGCGAATGAGAGG
Source organism: Mesorhizobium sp. (assembly GCA_049840935.1). Classification (GTDB taxonomy): domain Bacteria; phylum Pseudomonadota; class Alphaproteobacteria; order Rhizobiales; family Rhizobiaceae; genus Mesorhizobium_G. Next base: position 253,396 of record JASGJA010000016.1, on the reverse strand, counting down.
TTGCAGAGATTCTGGAGGAAGTTCATCGAGAACATAGCAAAGCGTTACCAGATCTGCGGCCGACATGGTGTCGAGTACCCGCTTCGCATCGCCTGAATGCCATTTTACCGGGAGCGTGTGGAGTTCTTGCGCGAGAATGCGGCCAACGCTGGATGCGGCATCGCTAGCCTCTACCGCATCGGCTATGGCAATATTCGGCCAGCAATCTTGCGCTGCCCACAATGCCGTGCCCGGACCCGAGCCTACATCCAGAACCGAGTGTGGGGAAAAGGCAGGGAGCGCCTGCTCCAGCGTGGCAAAGCTGCTACGCACCGCTGCGAAGGTCGCAGGCATTCGTGCGGCGAGGTAGGCTTTGACAGAGAGGTCATCGGCTAGGTGGAGACGTCCGTCGCGCAATTCAGCGCGATAGCGTTGGGAGAGAGCCGCGCTGGCAGACTGGAGGCTGCTGGTGGGCGTTCCCTCTAGTAGCTCGTCGATTGCAGCGCGCAGACGTTGAGGAAGTTCCACCCTTATGCTCCGCGCGGGGCAAGAAGGATTACACTTGCGCCTATGAGGCAGATCACAGCGCCGGCGAAATCCCACCGATCGGGTCGAATGCCTTCGACGGCCCACAACCAGGCCAATGAGGCTGCGATGTAAATTCCGCCATAGGATGCGTAAGCACGACCGGCCGCGCTCGTGTCGATCAAAGTGAGAATCCACGCAAAGAGGAGGAGGCTGACAGTTCCGGGAATGAGCCAAAGCGCCGAGCGCCCAAGCTTCCACCAGTTCCAGACAGCGAAACATCCAGCGATTTCCGCAAGCGCCGCTGCTGTGTAGATCAAATAGCTCATTATTGGCTCTGCCGCTTTCGTTCTGATTAGGCGCGCGGGACTTGTAGATGCAAGCAGGCTTACCTCACACTCGCACTATCCACCCGAGTGTTCTGCCTCGGAGCGCCGATGGATCACGTGATGGCACATGTCAGATTGCGAGCGTTTCGGGCTGGCAAGGTGTAGGGAAAGTGCACCGTTTTAACGGCTGCGTGTTTTGCGCGTCTTGCGGGTGGGCACGGATTCGGGCGCCGGCGCGTCGCGCAAGGTCAGGGCCCTTTCACACTTTTCCATGTAGTTGCGCGTGATGGGCAATGTATCGTTACGACGGGTGAGTTGAATCTGGAAGACCATAAGATCCTGCCAGCGGAACGCGGCCTCCGATCCGGCGAGGTAGAAATCCCACATGCGGCAGAAGCGCTCGTCATAGATCGCCTTAGCTTTATCGCAGTTCTTCAGGAATCGCTCGCGCCAGTTCTTTAGAGTTTCGGCATAGTGCAGCCGCAATATCTCAACGTCGGTAGTCATGAGGCCGGACTTCTCAATCGCGGGCAGCACTTCCGACAAGGCAGGTATGTAGCCGCCAGGGAAAATATGCTTGCGGATAAAGGCGTTGGTTGCGACGGGCGGGCCGAAACGCCCTATTGAGTGCAGCACCATCACCCCATCAGGTTTGAGTAATTGTGCGGCCTTGTCGAAGAAGGTGCGGTAGTGATTTACGCCCACATGCTCGAACATGCCGACAGAGACGATGCGGTCAAAGCGCTCGTTCAATTCGCGATAATCGCGAATTTCGAAAGTGCACGTGATTGTCGAGATGCGCTGCCTGCGCGCGCTGTGCAGCGATCGCATGTTGCTCAGTAGAGAGTGTGACGCCTAGCACATTCACGTCGAAAGTGCGCGCCAGGTAAAGGCCCAGACCACCCCAACCGCAGCCAATGTCGAGGACATTCTGCCCCGGCTTGATGGCAAGCTTCGCGGCGATGTGCTGTTTCTTGGCAAGTTGCGCCTGCTCCAGCGTAACGTCCGGTCGCTCAAAATAGGCGCAGGAATACTGCATGTCCGTATCGAGAAAGAGCCGGTAAAGGTCTGCGGAAAGATCGTAATGGCGCTGTACATTGCGGCGCGAACGGGTCGGCGAGTTAAGTTGCTGGAGGCGACGGAAGGCAGCACGTACGCCTTCGACGGCACGTGTCCAACTTGCTTCGATGCTGCCATACGGTCCCATATTGAGATATGCGATGTGCAACATGCCCAGCACATCGCCCTCAAGAAAATCGAGATCACCCTCCATATAAGCTTCGGGCAGCGCGAGCATCGGGTCGAAAGCGATGGCGCGCTCAGCGCGCGCGGAGTGGATAGCGATGTGTACCAGATCGCCGCTGCCATCTCCAAATTTGTATGTGTTGCCGCCGGGGCCGGAAATAACGAGATTTCCGGTCTTCACAAGTCGCTCAAGAACGTGACGAAGAAAAATGTTCATGCCAACACCATTCCCCACGTTTACGGAGCGTACATATACGAGCGGGAATTCGTCAATTCATACAAGCATGCTGGCACAAAAAAGCCCGGGCATCTGACCCGGGCTGATTTGAAAGCTTAAAGCGATGGAAAGGCGATTACGCCTCTTCGCCTTCTTCTTCGTTCGGATCGAAGAAATTGTCAGGGCGAGCATTCTCGTTGATGTCGTCGCCGTAGATTGCCTCAGCCGTGGTGAGCGTTTCGCCCTTGGCCTGACGTTCGGCTTCTTCAGCGGAACGGGCGATGTTGAGCGAGATCGTTACCTCGACCTCCGGGTGCAGCGAGATCGCGATGTTGGTGAGGCCGATGGTCTTGATCGGCTGGTTCAACTCGACCTGATTGCGCGTGACCGTAAAGCCTTCCGCGGTCAGCAGGTCGGCGATGTCACGCGTGGAAACCGAACCGTAAAGCTGGCCGGTTTCGCCAGCCGAACGGACGACCACGAAAGTCTTGCCGTCGAGCTTGCCGGCGACAGCCGAAGCTTCCGACTTACGCTCAAGGTTGCGAGCTTCAAGCTGGGCGCGCTGCCCTTCAAACTTCTTCTTGTTGTTTTCGTTGGCGCGCAGGGCCTTGCCGCGAGGCAGGAGGAAATTGCGGGCGTAGCCGTCTTTCACCTTAACGGTGTCGCCCATCTGGCCAAGGCGAGCGATGCGTTCGAGCAGGATGACTTCCATCGTCATGTTCCTTTCAATTGCAGCCGGAGCCGCGAAAATGGATACAGGCGAGGAAGAGAACGGATGCGGCGCATCCGGTTTCGCTGTCCTGCCTGTCTGGCAGTTAGGGCCAGCGCATTGCGACAGGTCCAACTCGGGCAGAACCGCGCCCGAAGCGGAGATGCGGGCGGCAAGCCGCCCGCGCCGAAATTCTTACTTCACCACGTATGGCAGAAGGCCCAGGAAGCGGGCGCGCTTGATCGCCTTAGCGAGCTCACGCTGCTTCTTCTGGCTGACCGCCGTGATGCGGGAAGGAACGATCTTGCCGCGCTCGGAAATATAGCGCTGCAGGAGACGTACGTCCTTGTAGTCGATCTTCGGAGCATTAGCGCCGGAGAACGGGCACGTCTTGCGACGGCGATGGAAAGGACGACGGGTCGGGATCTGGTTGATGTCGACCATTATTCGCTCTCCCCTTCATTGTCGCGCGGGCGGCGCGGTGCGCGGTCGCCGCGATCACCCCGGTCGCCACGATCACCGAAAGAACGCTGCGGACGATCGCCGAAGCCACGGCCACCGCCATCACGGTCGCCACGCTCGTCGCGGTCGCGCTTCTGCAACATCGCGGACGGACCTTCCTCGTGCGCATCGACCTTAACGGTCAGGAAGCGCAGAACGTCTTCCGACAGACCCATCTGACGCTCCATTTCGTTGAGCGCAGCCGGGGGCGTGTCGAGATCGATAAGCGTGTAATACGCCTTGCGATTCTTGTTGATGCGGTAGGTCAGGGACTTCAGTCCCCAGCTTTCTACCCGGCCGATTTTTCCGCCGCCTTCGGTGATGACGCCCTTGAAACGTTCAACGAGCTCATCGACCTGCTGCTGCGACAGATCCTGCCGGGCAAGAAACACATGTTCATAAAGAGCCATTGTCTTGCCTTTCTTCGTTTAATCAGCCGGACCCCGAAGGCTAAAGCCTCTGCGACTTCGCTTGACCCATTAAGGGGAAGAAAGGCGCGTTCGAGACGGTCGAGAGCGGAGACACGGGAGGCGGAGCGCTTTTGCGTTCACGACGAAGGAAAACCTTCGGCCCTCCGTTCAGCCCCCATTCGGAACCGGCGGAATGCGCGCGTCTATACAGCAATAGCGCTGTAAAGCAAGGGCGATCCCGGATTTATTGAGCGCCCTCGCCCGTCGCCGTGGCCTGCGCAGCTTCTTCCAGCCGGGCGCGGCGGGAATAGGCGCGCGCACTGAGTGGCAGGAATACGAGATAGCCGAGCGCGGCGACAGAAATCGTCTGCCACGTATAATTCACCAGCAGCAGGACAAAAAGCACGACAGCGAAGATCAGCGGCACGGCTTTGTCGCGACCAATTCTGATTTTCTTGCCTGAATAGACCGGCAGGCGACTGACCAACAGGAAGGCCACAAGAAACGCGAAGGCGCTGCCGATAAAAGCAAACTCGCGCCCGCGCTCGATTCCCAAGAAGCCCAGATATATGGGCAGCATGACCAGAACCGCGCCCGCTGGTGCGGGAACGCCAACAAAATATTCGCCCTGCCATGCAGGCCGGGAAATATCTTCATCAAGCACGTTGAAACGCGCCAGGCGCAGGCCAGACGCTATCGTGAACACAAGGACCGCGATCCAACCGAAGGGCGCGGCCATTTTGAGCAAGTAAAGGTAGAGCACGAACGCAGGCGCAACGCCGAAGTTCACGATGTCGGCGAGCGAGTCCATCTGCGCGCCGAATCTGGAACTTGCTTTCAACATGCGGGCAAGCCGTCCATCAATGCCGTCCAGAAAGGCCGCAATCAGAACCATCAGGACTGCAGTTTCAAAGCGTTCCTCGAAAGCAAGACGAATGCCTGAGAGGCCAGCGCAAATGGCGAGAACGGTGATAAGGTTTGGAACAAGCAAACGCAGCGGAATTTCCCCGATGCGCGGCCCCCCACGACCATGAGGCTCGAAGGGTTGAAAAGGGCGGGCCATCAGGAAACTCGGACGAAAGGAGTGATCGCGCCGCCACCGAACTCCGCGAGAATGGTTTCGCCTGCCACCGCTGTTTGCCCGGTGGCAACGCGCGGCGTAGCGTCCGATGGCAGGTATACATCGACGCGTGACCCGAAGCGGATCAGACCGAAGCGCTCCCCTACCGCAATGGTGTTGCCCGCCTCTGCCCAGCAGAGAATGCGACGCGCAACGAGCCCGGCTATCTGCACAACGCCGACGGTACCGTTGGGGCTGTCTATCACCAAGCCATTTCGCTCATTCTCGGTGCTGGCCTTGTCCAGTTCGGCGTTCAGGAAAGAACCCGGCCTGTGTTCGATGCGCTGGATTTGCCCGCGCACGGGCGCGCGATTCACATGGCAGGAAAATACGTTCATGAAGACGGAGATGCGTGTCATTTCCGCAGTACCTAGGCCAAGTTCACGTGGGGGAACGGCGGTTGATACAGACGATACGACTCCATCTGCAGGACTGATGACCATGCGGTCATCAAGCGGGGTAACGCGCGGCGGGTCGCGGAAGAAATAGGCGCACCAAGCGGTGAGTATGAGGCCGATCCAGAAAAGGTTTGTAGAAAACAAGCCTAGAATGAGCGTGACCGCCGCGAAAATGGCTATGAATACATAACCTTCGCGGTGAATCGGAACAAATGCGTTCCGGATCGTTTCGGTTAGGGCCATGGCCGCTGTGGTGCTCCCGTTTTTTATTTTGGGGCGTGATTACCTGAAACGCAGGTGTGCCGCAACGCACAATGCCAAGCCGAATGGCTCACAAGTCCGAAAGCCGCTTGCGCACAACCACACCAAGCTCGTCTGACTCCCGCGCAATCCGCAGCCTTTCTTCAGCTTCGGTGGCCTCGCGCTGACGATCCCACATCTGCGCATAGAGGCCCTTTTGCTTGAGCAAGTGCGCATGTGAGCCGCGCTCCGCGATCAGGCCGTCGCGCAGAACGATGATTTCGTCGGCGCGAATGATGGTGGACAGCCGGTGCGCGATAACGATGGTCGTGCGGCCCCGACTTACGAGATCGAGAGACGTCTGGATTTCCTGTTCCGTGTGGGTGTCGAGCGCAGACGTCGCTTCATCCAGAATAAGAATGGGAGGCGCCTTTAGAATTGTGCGAGCAATTGCAACGCGCTGCTTTTCGCCACCCGACAGCTTGAGTCCGCGCTCACCAACCATTGTTTGGTAGCCATCCGGCAAAGCTTCAATGAAATGGGCGATCTGCGCGAGTTCGGCGGCCTCTTTCACCTCGGCTTCGCTCGCGTCCATGCGGCCATAACGAATGTTGTAAGCAATCGTGTCATTGAACAGCACCGTGTCTTGCGGGACCATGCCGATGACAGCGCGCAGGCTTTTTTGGGTCACGTCGCGAATGTCCTGACCATCAATCAGGATCGCGCCCTGCTGAATATCGTAAAAGCGATACAGCAAGCGCGATATGGTGGACTTGCCCGCGCCGGACGGGCCGACGATTGCCACGGTTTTGCCAGCCGGAACGGCGAAGGAAATACCTTTCAGGATCGGCCGCGCCGGATCGTAGGCAAAATGAACGTCGCGAAATTCGACCTTGCCGTTGGCAATTTCCAGCGGCTTTGCTTCGGGTTTGTCCACCACCTCCTGCGGAACGTCCAGCAGGTCGAACATCTGCTCAATGTCGGTCAATCCCTGCCGAATCTCGCGGTAAATGAAGCCGATGAAATTCAGCGGTACGGAAAGCTGCATCATCATGGCGTTGATGAAAACGAAATCGCCTACCGTCTGCGTGCCCGCTATAACCTCACGCGCCGACATGACCATAACAAGCGCCTGCCCTAACCCGAAGATCACGCCCTGCCCGAAGTTGAGCCAACCGAGGGAGGTCCATGTCTTTGTTGCGGCCACCTCGTAGCGCGCCATCGAGCGATCAAAACGCTCGGCTTCCATGCGCTCATTGCCGAAATATTTGACGGTTTCGAAGTTCAGCAGCGAATCAATCGCCTTGGTGTTGGCGTCGGTGTCGCTGTCATTCATTTCGCGGCGGATCGAGATTCGCCAATCGCTCGCGCGCACTGTGAACCACGTATAAATGCCCACAGTGATGGCAACGACCGCGACATAGGTCCAACCATAAGCAACCGCAAAAATGACTGCGGTAAGCGCGAATTCCAGAATCGTGGGCAATGTGTTCAGGATCGTGAAGCGGACAATAGTTTCGATGCCCTTCGTGCCGCGCTCGATGATGCGCGACAGACCGCCGGTTCGCCGCTCCAGATGAAAGCGCAACGACAGATCATGCATGTGCACGAATGTGCGATAGGCAAGCTGGCGGACGGCATGCTGGCCCACACGCGCAAACAGCGCATCGCGCAACTGGTTCAGGCCGGTCTGGACAATACGCACGACATTGTAGGCGATGACCAACATAACCGGAGCGAGCAGGAATGCCGGTAGCGGCGTTCTGTGAGCGTCTCCGGCCAACGCATCCGTCGCCCACTTGAAAAAGTAGGGCGCGACGACGAGCACAAGCTTGGAAAGGACGAGAAACACCGTTGCCCACACGACGCGGGCTTTAAGGTCCGCGCGATCCGACGGCCACATATAGGGCCACAGATTGCGCAGTGTCTGGAATGTCGAGCCGCTATCAGCGGAAACAGTTTTGCTGGCCAATTTGCTTGCTTTCACGCGCGCGGAATTCTTTCGGCGCGCATATGTGCCCGGCGCACTATTTATGCGCTGAGGTATGATTTTTGAAGGCTAATGACGATCTGGCCTGCAAGAATGCTGTTATTGAACCGTAGCGGGCGACTGTTTCTGGATTGCGTCCATGTCAGCCTTTTCGCCCTGCTCCGTCTTGTCAGGTACACGGAATGTCTGCCCCGGCCAGATCATATCTGGGTCTTTGATCTGTTCCTGATTGGCCAGATAGATGGTTGAGTAACGTACACCGCGACCATAAACGCGCTTAGAAATGCGCCAGAGCGAATCGCCGCGCCGAATGATCACGGAACCATCGACAGGTTTCAGCTTCGGCGCAAGTTCGGAGCCTTCTGGCGCGGCAGCTTGCTGTTCAGGCTGCTCCTTGCTCGGCGTTGGCGCGCTTGGTGTTGTGGTGACGGCAGGCGTTTCTGGTTGCGTGGTTGCGCTTGGTTGCTCGGTGGATGGCTTCGCTTGCGACTGAGGCGCAGCAGGCTGCTGTGCGGATGCCGTGTCCTGCGACGGAGTTGCAGGTGCCGCCTGCGGCTCGGCTGGCGTTACTGGCGGCTGTGCTGGTTCTTGCGGAGCGACAGCGGAGATGTTTTCGCCGGGTTCGCGCGTGAATGGAACAGCGGCGCGCGCGATTACTTTTGCGCCATCAGGTCCGAGAACGTCCGCACGGACGACATAATCACCGACCGGCAAATCTTTCTCGGTTTCGATCAGGAATCGACCTTCCGGCGAAGTCTTCGCATCGCCAAGCAAAATCTCGTTCGCATAAATGCGGACCGTTTTGCCGGGTTCGCTTGAACCGGCGACGAAAACCTTGCGGCCTTCTATCTCGACAGCGTCTACAGCAACATTCGCAGCAGGCGCAGGGCGCGCTGCTTTTTCAGCGGGCGCAGCGGGAGTGGGTTGCGCAGCGGCGGTTTGGCTTTGGGCGGGCGCAGCAGGCTGCGCAGCGGGTTGCTCGGCTAGAGCCTGAGCCTTGGGCGCAGCTACTTCGGGCTTGGTAATCAGGCGGCTGGGCGCACCCGGCTGCTCGACAAGCGCAAGAACCTGACCATCCTTGGTTTCAGGTATGGAAACGACTGCTGTCTCTTTCGAGTTAGCGACAACGCGCGAGGTTGTCGTAGAGCGCAGCACGATCTGATAGTCTCCCGGCTTGAGCGGTTCATCGAGCGCGGCAGCAAAATCGCCTTCCGCGGTTGCCATGACTTTGCCCAACACTTTAGAGCCGGACAGGATTTCGACTTCTGCACTCGGCGCGGCTTTGCCGGCGATGACGATGGAGCCGTCCGGCTCAACGCGAAGAATATCAAAGCTTGGCGACAGAGGTTCGGCTTGTGCGGCGGCAGGCGCCTGTTCCGGCTTTGGTGCGGCTTCCGGCGAAGGCGATATGGCCGCCTGCTGTTCCGGTTGCTTGGCCGCTTCAGCCGCTGGTGTCTCAGTTTTTGGCGCGTCCTGCTTGGCTGGTTCGGCGGCGGGAGGTGGCGCTTTGGCGACCTCCTGCAGGCGGCGCAGCTACCTGCGTGCCGAGCAGCGGATCCAGCGCGCCGGTGTAAAATGCGGTGCCGACGGCTGCCACAGTGGCCCCGCCAAGAAATAGCAGCGTTCGAAGCGGAGTGACCGCCATTGTCCCGAGTCCCCAAAATACATGCTTTGTCTAGACCGTTTTGATAGCCGCATCAACAAAACCATAAGGGTAGCGACACGAAAGAACCTTGACCAAAAGGCGATTGGCATTGCCTATCGTGGCCATGAACAAGATTCGATCGATTTGCGTGTATTGCGGTTCATCTCCCGGTCGCGACGAAATCTACATGGAAGCGGGCAGAACCATGGGCGCGGCAATTGCCGGTGCCGGTTTGCGTCTCGTCTATGGCGGCGGCGCGAAAGGCATTATGGGCGCTGTTTCCGACGCGACGCGGCGCGGGGGCGGCAAGGTGACAGGTATCATCCCGCGCTTTCTGATGAACAAGGAAGCGAATGAGGGGGCGCTGGCCAACCTCGATGAATCCATCATCGTGGACACAATGCATCAGCGCAAACACATCATGTTCGAGCGGTCGGATGCGTTTGTTGCGCTGCCAGGTGGCATAGGCACGCTGGAAGAAATTGTGGAGATCATGACCTGGGCGCAGCTTGGGCACCATCGCAAGCCAATCGTCTTCGCGAACATCAATGGCTTCTGGAATCCGATGCTCGCCCTGCTCGATCACATGCGCGAGGAAGGGTTCGTGCACACGCGGCATCTGGTAACGCCGCTTGTGGTGGACGATGCGCGCGCAATCGTGCCTGCGATATTGACCGCTGCTGCAGAGGATACGACGCCGTCCGAAGGTGTCGAGGCCGTGATCGGCAAGATGTAATCAGGCCGTAGCGCGAAGATCGGCGGTGACGGTTCCAGCCGCAAGCGCTTCGGCTTCGTGGTTTGGCTCGCGCCAAGTCTCGGCCAGTCCGGCGTCATACCACTCACGCATTGCAGGCAAATCCAGAAGGCGTTGCGGATAACTGGAAGCTGCGCCTTCGAACTCAAGCCCATAGGTTTGCGTGCGAAACGCAACGGGTGCGAAAAACGCATCGACAGCGGTAAAGCTCTTGCCTGCGAGCCACGGTCCACCGAAACGAGCCAAGCCGTCGTTCCAAAGATCATTCAGCCGGAATAGATCATTACGCAACGCCTCTGAAAACGGATGCGGCGTGATACGCAAGCCGCAATTCATCGTGCAATCGTTGCGCAGCGACGTGAAACTGGAATGCATTTCAGCGGCGGCGCAGCGCGCCCACGCTTTTGCATCTGCATCTGCGGGCCACACAGTAGAGTGTCGGTCGGCCAGATATTCCGCGATTGCAAGCGAATCCCAGACAGCGCGACCATTATCAGTGAGGCATGGCACGCGACCGCTTGGCGAAAACGAACGGTAAAGTTCGAAGCTGGGGGCCGTCGGGAACGGAACCTGATGCTCCTCAAACGGAATGTCGAGCGTACGCATTAGCACCCAGGGGCGCAGCGACCATGACGAATAGTTCTTGTTGGCGATGTGCAGCGTGTACATCAGTCTTTCCGTACGCGGTTCTGGAACATAGCGAATGTGTAGAGCGCCAGCGCCGACCAGATGAGAGCGAATGCTATTGCCTGAGCTGTGCCAAACGGCTCATGGAATATAAAGACCGCGATGAGGAAAACCATTGTTGGAGCAATGTATTGCATGATTTCGATGGTCGAAAGCTTGAGCAGGCGCGCACCGAAAGCAAACAGCAGCAGTGGAACCGCCGTGACAGGGCCGCAACCGATCAGCAGCAACGTGTTATCCATCGAACCGGTGAGGAAATGCCCCTGCCCGGTTGCTTGTAGCCAGAAAATATAGCCAAGCGCCGGAACGGACAGAATCAGGATTTCAAGCAGAAAACCCTGACTTGGGCCGATAGGTAGAGTTTTTCGGAAAAAGCCATAAGCCGCGAATGAAAACGCAAGCGCCAGCGATACCCACGGCAGGATGCCCTGCTCTATTGTGAGAATCGCAACGGCAACAGCAGCCAGCGCGACCGCAACGATTTGCAACCGCCCGAGACGCTCGCCCAACAAGGCGGCACCGACAACGACATTGACCAGCGGATTGATGTAATAACCGAGTGCCGCCTCGACGGTACGATCTACCGCAATGGCCCAGACATAGATGCTCCAGTTGACGGTGATGAGGCAGGCCGTGAGTGCAGCCATCGCCAACATGCGCGGCGTGCGCAACGCAATCTTGAAATCCGCGGTGCGACCCATCCAAACAAGGACGGCTCCCGCAATCGGGACAGACCAGACAATGCGGTGCGCAATGACTTCCAGCAACGGCAGATACTGCACCGCTTTCATGTAAAAGGGCAGCAAACCCCACAGAAGGTAAGCCGAAAGCGCAAGCGCAAAACCGCGCCTCGCTCCACTGTCCGCCTCTGGGGTGGTGTCAACAGGCGTAGTCATACTGGTCATGCCTTTGGCTATGCGCGAGCGAAACGCACAAAACCATCGCAAAGTTCTGATGATTGCATATGGTTTTAGTGATGAATGCGCTTACTCCGCCGCCACAAGCCCCGCAAGCTCGCGATTTTTCATCAGCTTGTAGATGATCGAATCCATCAATGCCTGAAACGAGGCATCGATGATGTTGTCCGATACGCCAACCGTCCACCAGCGAGCGCCGGTGGAATCCCGCGATTTTATCAGAACGCGCGTTATGGCTTCTGTGCCGCCATTCAGGATGCGCACCTTATAGTCGGCCAGTTGCAGATCACGCAATTCGTGCTGATAGCGGCCAAGGTCTTTGCGCAGCGCGAGGTCCAGCGCGTTGACCGGGCCGTGACCTTCGGCGACTGACATGCGCTCGTCTCCATCGACAGACACTTTCACGATGGCTTCCGAGACGGTCTTTATGTTGCCATTGGCATCGAAACGACGTTCGACAATGCAGCGGAAGCTGATGACATCGAAAAAGTCCGGCACTGTGTGCAGCATCCGGCGCGCCAGCAGTTCAAAGCTGGCATCCGCGCCCTCATAAGCATAGCCGGTTGCTTCACGCTCCTTCACAACCGCAATGAGTGAGTTGAGGCGGCTGTCGTCGCGCGGTACGTCAATGCCGCGACGTTTGAGTTCAGCGATGAAATTCGCTTTGCCGCCTTGATCCGACACCATGACCTTGCGGCGATTGCCAACCGTTTCCGGCGGCACATGCTCGTAGGTCTGCGGCTCCTTCGCGATCGCGGAGGCATGAATGCCTGCTTTGGTGGCGAATGCCGATGTGCCGACATAAGGCGCTTGCGCCTCCGGTGCGCGGTTCAGCAGTTCGTCAAACGCGCGCGACAGCCGGGATATTCCGCCGAGTTGTTCTGGCGAAACGCCAGTCTGGAAACGTTCGGCAAAAGCAGGCTTGAGGGTCAGAGTCTGGGATAATCGAGATGAGATTCGCGTTGCCGCAGCGCTCGCCAATGCCGTTCAACGTTCCTTGAACCTGACGAACACCAGCTTCAATTGCAGCCAGTGAATTGGCGACGGCCTGCCCCGTATCGTCATGCGCGTGGATGCCAAGGTTTTCGCCTTGTATGCCGGAGGCGATAACTTGAGCGACGATGGTTTTGATTTCGGATGGCAGCGTGCCGCCATTCGTATCGCACAGCACGACCCAACGCGCGCCAGCCTCCAAGGCGGTGCGGGCGCAGGCGATGGCATAGTCCGGATTGGCCTTGAAGCCGTCGAAGAAGTGCTCGCAATCAACCATGGCTTCTTTGCCAGCCGCGACGGCGGCCTCGACGGAAGCGCGGATGGATTTCGAGATTTTCCTCATTGGTGCAGCCGAGCGCGACTTGCACGTGGTAGTCCCAACTCTTCGCAACGAAGCAAATTGCATCGCTGTTTGAACGCACAAGCGCGGTAAGGCCGGGATCATTGGACGCGGACACGCCAGCGCGCTTCGTCATGCCAAAGGCCACGAATCGCGCGTCTTTGGTGCGCTTGCGGTCGAAAAATGCGTCGTCGGTGGGATTGGCGCCCGGATAGCCGCCCTCGACATAATCGATGCCAAACTCGTCCAAAAGCCGCGCAATGGCGATTTTGTCCTCAACGGAAAAATCGACGCCCGGTGTCTGCTGGCCGTCGCGCAAAGTCGTGTCGAACAGATAAATGCGTTGCTTGCTCACGCTGGCTTCCCCGCGAATTTGTCCGTCGAGCGGATTAACCGGTCGAGAATGTCCGGCTCCGAATAGGCGTGGCCCGCGCCTTCGATCAGATGAAACTCCGCTTCAGGCCAAGCTTTGTGCAACAGCCACGCATATTTTGCAGGGCATGGCATGTCGTAGCGGCCATGCACGATGACACCAGGAATGCCGTGCAGCTTATGTGCGTCACGCAGCAATTGCCCCTCCTCCAGCCATCCGGCGTGGACGAAATAATGATTTTCGATTCGCGCGAAGGCCAGCGCATAGTCGTCGACCTCGAACTGACCGCTTGTTTCGGGTTGCGGCAGTAGCGTGATCGTCTCGCCTTCCCACAGGCTCCATGCACGCGCAGCCTCAATCTGCTTTGCGCGATCCGTTCCGACGAGGCGCTTGCGATACGCGCCCATCATGTCGCTGCGCTCGGCTTCCGGAATGGGCGAAACGAAGCGCTCCCACTTATCCGGGAACATTTCCGACACGCCAAACTGATAGTACCAATCAAGCTCTGCCTTGGTCAGCGTATAGATGCCGCGTACAATCAATTCGCTGACGCGGTTCGGGTGCGTTTCGGAATAGGTAAGTGCGAGGGTGGAGCCCCACGAGCCGCCAAACACGAGCCATTTTTCGCAGCCGATCATTTCGCGAAAGCGCTCGATGTCGTCCACGAGGTGCCAAGTGGTGTTCGCTTCCAGAGAGGCGTTGGGCGTTGACTTTCCGCATCCGCGCTGGTCGAACAGGATTACATCGTAGAGCGCCGGATCGAACAGGCGACGATGGCGCGGAGATATCGTGCCGCCGGGTCCGCCGTGCAGGAATACGGCCGGCTTCGCGCCCTTGGTGCCGATGCGTTCCCAATAGATTTGATGTCCGTCGCCTACATCGAGCATGCCGGACTCGAACGGCTCAATTTCAGGATAAAGCCCGCGCAATTCGCTCATGAACTCTGCTCCGGTGGCCAGGATTCCGTATCGTAATCCGGGTGCTGATACGAAACGATATTGCTTATAAAATCGGCTGCTTCTTGATCGTCCAGCGTGCCGTGACCCGGCAAGGTCGGCACATCATCGACATAGGGCAGCTTGGCCTCGATGCCCCATTGGACCACCGGGGCGACTTCCTCCGGATGATCGAACGCGCCAATCGAAATTGCCATGCCGTCGGGCGCTTCGTAGGTGAGCGGCGTGCCGCAAGCCTCGCAAAAACCGCGATGCGCAAAATTTGACGAGCGAAAAAGCTTGCGCTCGCCGCGCGTCCAATCCAAACGCTCGCCGCGGACAGAAACGAGTGGCATGTAAAAATTGCCGCTGGCCTTCTGGCACATGCGGCAATGGCAGACAGACGCCTCGCCCAGCGCACCTTCAACGCGGAAACGAACTGCGCCGCACTGGCATCCGCCTGTATAGATCGGCTGATTGTCGAGGCTCACGGCGATCTCCTATTCGGGTGTGTGGCAAACAGCTTCGATGTTGTTCCCATCTGGATCGAAGACGAACGCGCCGTAATAATTGGGGTGGTAGTGCGGGCGCAGGCCCGGCCCACCATTATCCTTACCGCCTGCTGCTATTGCAGCGGCGTAGAACGCCTCGATAGCCGCACGGTTTGGTGCGGTGAACGCATAGTGCCTGCCCGGCGCGTTTTCTGCCTTCTCGTGAAGCCAGAATTGCGGGCGCTCGCGCCCATAGCCGCCAGCCTTTACGCCGCCCGTAAACTCGGTTGGCACCATGTAGAGCAGCGATATGCCGAGCGGCGCAAACGCTGCGTCGTAGAAGATTTTGGACCTCTCAAAATCCGCCACTGCAATTCCGGTATGGTCAATCATCGCACAACCTCCGCAATTCGCCTTGTATTACATACAGTTCGCCCGACTGACGTGCCACAGCCTCATCGCTTGATTTCCCAAGTCGTGACGCGCTCGCCTGTGGCGGGGTCTTTTCCGTCTTTGAGCTGGATGCCTTGCGCCAAAAGCTCATCACGGATGCGGTCGGCTTCAGCCCAATTCTTTTCGCGAATGAACGAAAGGCGCCGTTTTTTTCCTTCTCAGCTATTGTTCTTAGTTCAGCACTTACATCCGCCTCCACCCAAATTCCGAGCTAATCTCAAGGACTGCCGGAATTCGCTGAGGCGACGGTGATGTTCGGGCGTTTGTTGAAGACCTCGATTGCGAAGTTCGTTGATAAGAGCTGCAACGCTTGAATAGCGGCTGGTGTGTTCAGGTCTTCTGAAAGAGCATCAAGTACTGAATCTGCCGGTTTGGTGGAATTGTAATCCGTGTAGAACTGTTCGTCCTCGGCGAACGCCCAACGTCGAAACGATGCCATAATATTCTCCGCCTCTTCCAGCCGCCGCTGGCTGAAATCGATTGGCTCGCGATAATGCGTCATGAGCATCGCAAGGCGCAGCACTTCGCCGGGCCATTTGCGGCCACCGAAGCGCTCTGTCTCCAGCAATTCGTGGATGGTGACGAAGTTGCCTTCGCTCTTCGCCATCTTCTTGCCTTCGACCTGCAAGAAGCCGTTATGCATCCAGAGATTTGCCATTCGCTCATTGCCAAACGCGCAGCAGGATTGCGCAATCTCGTTTTCATGGTGCGGAAACACCAGGTCGATGCCACCGGCGTGAATATCGAACGTGTTCTTTAACGGGTCGTCACATTGCAGCCCGCCGCCAAACGGCTCAAGCAGCTTCGCCATCGACATGGCCGAGCATTCGATATGCCAGCCGGGGCGACCTTGAACGGCTATGCCGGAAGGCGATGGCCAGCCCGGTTCGCCGGGGTTGGACGGCTTCCATAGCACGAAATCCATCTCGTCACGTTTGTATGAAGCCACGTCCACGCGTGCACCCGCCAGCATATCGTCCAGCGGACGGCGCGAGAGCGCGCCGTAGCGCGGGCCGCCTTTGCGCTTGTTCATCTCCGATGGAGAAAACAGGACATGGTCTTCCGCCACATAGGCCACACCGTTCTGCACCAGACGCTCGATCAGCGCCCGCATTTCATCAATGTATTCCGTGGCGCGCGGCTGGCTGGACGGCTCAAGGCAACCCAACGACTTCACGTCAGACTGGAATTGCGCATTGGTTTTTTCGGTGACGCGGCGGATCGCCTCGTTGAGCGGCATATCGGGATAGTCGCGCGCGGCGCGAGCGTTGATCTTGTCGTCCACGTCCGTGATGTTGCGGACATAGGTCACGTGCTCCTTGCCATAGACATGCCGCAGCAGGCGAAACAACACGTCGAATACGATGACCGGACGCGCATTGCCAATGTGGGCGTAGTCATAAACCGTCGGGCCGCAGACATACATGCGCACATTGGTGGCATCGATCGGCGAGAAATCTTCCTTCGCCCGTGTCAGCGTGTTGTAGAACCTCAACCCTGTCATACCATCAGACATAAATTTCCCCTGGCCTGCTGGCCGGGTCGTTTGTCCTGTCTATGGGAAGATGAGGCGAAAACGTCCGGACCAGCGATTGCGCTAGCCGATAATGCAAATGCTGCAAATGACGAAAGACGTTTTCATGTCCGCCTTATTGCGCCGCTTGGTGTTGCCGTCAAGTCGCACTGAAGCGAGCAGTTTCGGGAAAAGCGGGGCCAAAGCGTTTCGGTAACATTCTATTAAACATGTATATACATGAAATAGCCCTATTTCGCGGCTAACGTGACGCTACGTCAAGATTTGGTCTTAATCCGCGAAGATTGGCGAACCGTACGATGAAACGGCAACATATACCGGACGGAACAATGCAATCGATTATCAAGAACGACACCGACCGCGCACGTGCGCAATATGCAACCCTGACAAAGCACTATCGCCCAATCGGCGTCGCATCGGTGGCGGCAGCGCTGATCTATGTGCGCAAGGCAAATAAAAAGAGCGCTCCGAAGCCTGCCTGAATGGACTAGAACAGTTTGAGCTGTTCGTCGGCAGGTGGTTCGACTGACTTTTTGTTGCGAACGGGAGCCGCACTGATTTCTACCGGCTCCATGTTTTCAGGCCCGACATTTGCGACTTTGTTGACGCGATCCGAAACGGGAATCGCCTCGAAAAAATCCGGCTGCACAGGGCGCATCAAGTCTGCCACATCGCGCGGCTCACTGCTGCGGCAATCCAGCCAGCGTTCAAAATCCTCCGGTTGAATGACCACCGGCATACGGTGGTGAATGGGTGCGAGGTCGGCGTTTGCCTCCGTCGTGAGTATCGCACCTGTATCGATCTCCGAGCCGCCCGGCTCGCTCCATGTCTCCATCAGACCCGCCAAACGCGATGATTCCCCCGTTTTTGGGACGCACCCAGAAGGGCTGGCTCTGCTTCGGCCCATCCTTGCGCCATTCATAAAAGCCGGAGGCCGGAACGAGCGTTCGGCGGTGACGCATAGCCGCGCGGAAAGTGGCTTTCTCTGCGGCTTCCTCAGAGCGGGCGTTGAACAGAAGCGGGAATTTCTTCGGATCTTTCACCCAACCGGGCAACAGCCCCCAGCGAACGAGGAGCGAGCGTCGATTTGGCAGATTCGAGCCCGGTTCGCGTGGTTCACCCGCCGTGACCATCAGGATGGGCTGGGTCGGCGCAATGTTGTAGCGTGGCGGGAATGCTTCCAGATCGAGCAGCGCAAACAGTTCCGCCAATTCGTCGGGCGTTGGTATCAGTCCAAAGCGACCGCACATTGCAGCTTTCTCCGGGAAGGGAATCGGCTTAACCGATTGCGTCCATCATGTCGTGAATTTACGCAACAGGTTCAAGCATGACAGAGAAAATGCCAATGCTACCCGCCGTCTCGGTCGCGCTCGTGCGGGCCGACAGAATTTTGCTCGTGAAGCGCGGACGCCCGCCCGTCAAAGGCGTGTATGCATTTCCGGGTGGCCGGGTTGAGCACGGCGAGGACTGGGAAGATGCGGCGAAGCGCGAATTGTTCGAGGAAACCGGGCTTGTCGTCGATAAGCTGAGCTTTATCGAGGAAGTCATCACCGAGCCGGAAGCGTCCAGTTCTATGCCGTCCTTTCAACTGCGCGTATTCGAGGCGCAGGATGGGGGAGGTGAGCCGATTGCCGCCGACGATGCAGAGCAAGCAGGGTTCTATACGCTATCGGAATTGGATAATCTGCCGCTTGCCGGGCGCGTGCATGAGATTGCTCGCAAACTTCTTTTGGCGGCGCACGCCAAGCAAATCCGTCATGAGGCGGTCAAAATGGATTGGTTGGTTGCGGTAATGCGCAGAATAATAGCCATTCTTATTGCCTTGCCGCTTGCTGCATTGCCGCTCAACATCGCCAGCGCAACGGACGGGCCATTCGAGCCGGGGCTGGTGCGACTATCGGAAATTCTTGGATCGCTGCACTTCCTGCGCAATTTGTGCGGGGAGAAAGGCACCCAATGGCGTGACCAGATGGAAGCGCTGATGGCTGCTGAAAAGCCAGACGCAACGCGCAAAGCGCGCTTCGTCGCCAGTTTTAATCATGGCTATCGCACGTTTCAGACAACTTATACGAGCTGCACACCGGCCGCCGCCGCCGCCATTCAGCGCTACGTGAAGGAAGGCGAAACGCTGTCGCGCGAAATCTCGGTTAAATACGGAAACTAAACCTCCTACGCTTCCCCTGTTCGCATTTGCGAAAAAATGTGGCAAAGGGCGCGCGTGCGGGAGGATGGGTCGATGAGTGCTACCGGGTCCAATGCTGCTTTAACGCCCCCGCAAGTGGCGAAATCCAAGGGCGGTACGCCCCTCGTTTGCCTGACGGCTTACACGACGCCGATGGCCAGAATTGTCGATGCGCATTGTGACATTGTGCTCGTCGGTGACAGCGTTGGCATGGTGTTGCACGGATTGCCGTCAACGCTTGGCGTTACGCTCGACATGATGATCCTGCATGGGCAGGCGGTGCGGCGGGGCGTGGAACACGCGCTGATGGTCGTGGATATGCCTTTCGGCTCTTACGAAGAAAGTCCGCAGCAGGCTTTTCGCAACGCGGCGCGCGTCATGGCCGAGACCGGATGCGCGGCAGTGAAGCTCGAAGGCGGGCAGCAGATCGCGGAAACGATCCGCGTTTTGACCTCGCGTGGTGTCCCGGTCATGGCGCATGTCGGACTGACGCCGCAGTCCGTCAACGCCTTCGGCGGCTATGCGGTGCAGGGCCGCGGAGAGGATGGCGACAGGGTGACGCGCGATGCGGTCGCGGTGGCGGAAGCTGGCGCGTTTGCCGTAGTGCTGGAAAAGGTGCCGGAAGCGCTCGCGCGCAGCATTACGCAACAAATTGCAATTCCGACGATTGGGATCGGCGCTTCGCCCGCCTGTGATGGGCAAATTCTCGTCGTCGATGACATGCTTGGCGCATTCACGGACTTTCATCCGAAATTTGTAAAGCGCTATGCGGAACTTGGCGCATTGGCTGAAAAGGCGGTTGAAGCATACGCCGCCGACGTGCGGGCGCGAAAATTTCCAGCGCCTGAGCATGTCTTCGGCGATGCCCCAAAAGGACGCTCCGCATGAGCGTGCCGATTGTCAGAACGCTGGCGGAACTCCGTGCGACCGTTGCCAGATGGAAAAGCGAAGTCGACAAGGTAGCAGTCGTCCCGACCATGGGTGCATTGCACGAAGGCCATTTGAGCCTTGCGCGCACCGCGCTGGAAAATGCGGATCGCGTTATCGTAACGCTGTTCGTCAATCCCAAGCAGTTCAACAGCGCGGCAGACCTCGCTGCATATCCGCGCACAGAGATTGAAGATGCCGCCAAACTTGCCCCGCTCGGCGTGCATATGCTTTATGCGCCGAACGCAGAAGAAATCTATCCGGATGGATTTGCGACGACCGTCTCTGTTGCGGGCGTGAGCGAGGGGCTTTGTGGCGCGTTTCGTCCCGGACATTTCGACGGTGTTGCAACCGTAGTTGCAAAGCTGTTTTTGCAAACCAGTGCCGATTTGGCCTTCTTCGGCGAAAAGGATTTTCAGCAACTGCTCGTGGTGAAGCGGATGGCGCGCGACCTCGACATTCCGATTGAGATTGTCGGATGCCCAACCGTGCGTGAAGCGGACGGGCTGGCGCTTTCCTCGCGCAATGTGAGACTATCCCCTGCCGAGCGTGGCGTTGCGCCAAAACTGGCCGCGATATTGCTGGAAGCGTCTCGGAAACTGGAAGTTGGCGAGCCGGTAGCCGAAGCTCTGGCGGAAGCAAACAAAGCGATTGCTGCGGCGGGATTTGAGCGCGTTGAATATCTGGAACTGCGCTCCGCACGCGACCTTACGCCTTTGGTGGAGTTGGACCAGCCCGCGCGCCTGCTGGTTGCGGCATGGCTAGGGCAAACGCGGCTGATCGATAATTTTGCGGTGCGCCCCTCTAAGGCGTGAGAATGCCGCGAATTTAGGCACTTTTAATGCGCCGTTAACTTTTTCATCAAGCGTCACAGACTTGCCACGGTTGGTCGTGCTAGGCTCTTTCTTAATGGGACATTAAGTCGACAGTTCAAGTTGAATCGGTTTTCGTTGTGGTGGATGCTGATTGCTTGAAGAAGGGTGGGTACGACATGGCACAGAGCGGAAACGACATTGACGCACTGGTGCGCGAAGAGATGCGGTTGACGGCAGCGGAAACGCATGCCGAGGCGTGGGCTGAATGCGTTTCAGCTGGCATTGAACCGGAAATCATGGCCGAAGCGGCTCTGGACAAGGCGCTAGGCGAATTGCTTCGCACGAATGGCGAAGACGCGACACTGGCAATGCTGGATAAAATGCGCGAAAAGGTAATTGCGGGCGAATTCGAGTCTCGCAGCACGCGCCACTGATAACTGGCGCCGTTTCGCCTGTCGAAGAGTTGGCCCGTGAAGACTGGATTGATCGTGACCACCCGGAAATCGCGCTCGCTGTTGGCAATTTCCGCCGCAGCCATTCTGCTTGGTCACATCGTGACGGCTGTTCCGGCTTGGGCGTTGAGTGAAATCCAGCGCGAAGACATTCCGCCAGCGACCAACGAGGCACCGGACGCAACGCAACCTGCTGATCCCTCACAGCCCGCAATGCCGGATGCCACGCAGCCGGGCGCTGACGCGCCGCAGGGCGAACAGCCTGCAACGCAGCAGGACGGCACCAATGATGACGATAGCGGAACGGATGATGAAGACCCGGCCCGCAGCAGCATTGCGCGACCGGATGTCGATCCAAATGCACCTCTGCCCGAAGTTTTTTACGATGTATTGAAGCTGCCGGAACCCGTTCGCCGGATGCGTCAGCTTTTGATCGACGCCGCGAAAAGCGGAGATATCGAAAAGCTTCGTCCTCTGCTCGGAACCGGTGATAGCGCGACCCAGCTTTCCTTGGCCGATATGACCGATGATCCGATTGCGTTTCTCAAGAGCCAGTCGGGTGATGATGCGGGCGAGGAAATCCTCGCGATCATGGAAGAAGTTCTGTCCGCCGGATATGTGCATCTCGATGCGGGCACGCCGGAAGAACTCTATGTCTGGCCATATTTCTTCGCCTATCCGCTCGACAAACTGACGCCGCAGCAGAAGGTGGAGATCTACAAGATCGTTACTGCCAGCGATTTTGAAGAAATGCAGAACTTTGGAAGCTACATTTTCTTCCGGCTCGGCATTTCACCAGACGGCCATTGGGCGTTCTTCGTCGCGGGCGAATAATCAAGCGGGCAACGCTTCCGAAAACTCAACCGGCCTGCCCTGCCCCGGTGTAACCAGTTCCGATTCCCACATGACGCGTTGGCCGCGTACGATTGTGCCGACCGGCCAGCCCGTTACCTGCTTGCCGTGATATGGCGTCCAGCCTGCGCGCGATCCGGCCTGCTCATTGGTGATGGTTTCGCGGCGCTTGAGGTCCACGATTGTAAAGTCGGCGTCGTAACCAACCGCAATGCGACCCTTGCGTGCCATACCGAAAATGCGGTTCGGGCCGTGACTTGTCAGATCGACAAGGCGTTCCAGCGAAAGGCGGCCGGCATTTACGTGATCGAGCATGATCGGAACCAGCGTTTGCACGCCAGTCATGCCCGAAGGCGATTCGGGATACGGCTTTGCCTTTTCCTCAAGCGTGTGCGGCGCGTGATCGGAACCGAGCACATCGACGATGCCCTGCTCGATGCCGTGCCAAATGCCGTCGCGGTGGCGCGCGGCACGCACCGGCGGGTTCATCTGGATAAGCGTGCCAAGCCGCGCATAATCATCTGCCGCCAGTGTGAGGTGATGCGGCGTCGCCTCGCAGGTGGCGACATCCTTGTGTGCGGCGAGGAATTCAATTTCCTCGGCGGTAGAAATATGCAGCACGTGGATTCGTGCGCGAGCACGGCGGGCGACGGCGACCAGCCGTTGCGTGCATTGCAATGCTGCGATCTCATCTCGCCAAATTGGATGCGAGGACGGATCGCCCGGAACACGCTCGCCAAGCCGTTCGCGCAGACGGAACTCATCCTCCGAGTGAAATGCCGCGCGGCGGCGCACATTCTTCAGAATCGAGAAAACGCCATCATCATCCTCCACCAGCAGATCACCCGTGGATGAACCCATGAAAACCTTGATGCCAGCAGCGCCGGGAAGGCGCTCCAATTCGGCGACGTCCTTCGCGTTGTCGCGCGTGCCGCCGACCCAAAAAGCGAAGTCGCAATGCATGCGGCCAGTGGCACGGCGCACCTTGTCAGCCAGCGTTGCCTCACTTGTCGTGAGTGGTTTGGTGTTCGGCATTTCAAACACCGCCGTGACCCCGCCAAGCACGGCAGCGCGTGAGCCGGTTTCCAGATCTTCCTTATGTTCCAAGCCGGGCTCGCGAAAATGCACCTGACTATCCACAACGCCGGGCAGAATGTGCAGGCCGCTGGCGTCGATTGTTTCGGCGGCGGAGGCGCGGGAAAGATCCCCAAGATATGAGATTCGGCCACTCGTTACGCCAATGTCTCGCTGGCCAATGCCATCGTGATTTACCACGACAGCATTCTTCAGGATCAGGTCGTAGGTTGCGGCCATGCCAATCTCCCG
The DNA here is from genome assembly GCA_049840935.1 of Mesorhizobium sp. Taxonomy (GTDB): domain Bacteria; phylum Pseudomonadota; class Alphaproteobacteria; order Rhizobiales; family Rhizobiaceae; genus Mesorhizobium_G. The sequence goes on along the minus strand of JASGJA010000016.1, from coordinate 230,057 downwards.
CCTTGCTCGTCAAGTCGCTGCGGCTTACGTAAGGACCGACTCAATTGCAAGAAGCCAGTAATGCCAGTTGTTATTCTTGAAGATCGCGCCTTGATTGAAGTGAGCGGGCCGGACGCCGAACACTTCCTGCAAAATGTGCTGACCACCGATCTGGATTCACTGCCTGCGGGCGTTGCCCGACCGGGCGCGCTGCTGACGCCGCAGGGCAAGATTTTGTTCGACTATCTCGTGTTTCGCAGTGGGGGCGATGGGCTCGCTCTCGATTGCAGGGCGGACATTGCTGCTGATTTTGCTAAGCGCCTGACTTTCTACCGACTGCGTGCGAAAGCGACGATTGAGGTTAAGAATCAAAATGTTGCGGTGATCTGGGGTGAAAATGAGTTCAGGCTCTTCAAATTCTGATTCAAGAAGCTCACAGATTGATTCAATTCGGGTTCGCGATGCCCGGTTTCGGCCGACCGAAGTGGAACGCGTCTATGGCGCGTCCGTGGCGGCGACCGGCACGCTCGAAGATTGGACACGCTTGAGAATCGAAAATGGGATCGTGGAAAGCGGTACCGATTACGAGCTTGGCGATGCATTTCCGCATGATGTTTTGTTCGATCAGATCGACGGCGTGGGATTTCGCAAGGGTTGCTATATCGGTCAGGAGGTCGTGTCACGCATGCAGCATCGCGGAACAGCGCGGCGACGTGTGCTGATTGCCAAGGGCGAGACGGCGCTTGCGCCCGGCGCGGAGATTACCGCCAACGGCAAGCCGGTTGGAAAGCTCGGCTCGGTGGCGGGTGCGGATGGGCTGTCGATCGCGCGCATTGATCGCGTGAAGGCCGCGATGGATGAAGGCACGCCACTTCTGGCTGATGGTGTTGAGGTTCGTCTCGCCATTCCGACATGGGCGGGTTTCACCTTTCCGCAAGACGTCGCGGAGGAAGGCTGATGGCAGACCGGAACGGCGCCCCATCGCGCGCATGGCAGCGCATGTTGTCAGGTCGGCGGCTCGATCTGCTCGACCCCTCACCGCTGGACATCGAGATTTCGGACATCGCCCACGGGCTTGCACGCGTGGCGCGGTGGAATGGGCAGACCACGGGCAATCATGCTTTTTCCGTCGCGCAGCATTCCCTGCTGGTAGAGGCGATCTTCGGCCAGCTCAATGCCGACGCAAGTGCTGACTGGCGCATGGCAGCGCTGCTGCATGACGCGCCAGAATATGTGATCGGTGACATGATCTCGCCATTCAAGGCGGTTGTTGGCGGCGGATATAAGGATATTGAGGCGCGTCTACAGGAGGCGGTGCACTTGCGCTTTGGCCTGCCTGCGCGTTGCTCGGCGAATTTGAAAGCGGCGATCAAACGCGCGGACCAGATTGCAGCCTATTTTGAAGCGACGATTCTCGCTGGATTTTCGGTTGCCGAAGCGACCGAGTATTTCGGTCGTCCCCGCAATTTCAATCCCGGCGAACTGGATCTTTCTCCCCTCGCGACGATGACGGTGGAACGCGCTTTCCTAAAACGTCACAAAGAGCTTGAGAGCCGCGTCAATCCGAGTGGCCAGCCGACTTGACCAGTTGATCATAGGTTAGGTCCGCAAGCTGCGTGAGCGCCTTTTCCGGCAGATTGCCCGTAAGCGCGCAACCATAACCGCCATCCAACCAGTAAAGCGTATCCGCGCCGCGCTCTGTCATGAAGCGGTAGCCGCTGTCCTGACGGGATTCATCCTTAGTTACATAAAGCGACAAGCGGTTGCCTGTGGGGTCTTGATACATGAATTGCGCCGCCGTTTTGCCATTGAACGGAAGCAGGCGCCCGCCGACCAAATCGTAACCGCCTGATTTGAGATCAGGTGCGACGATCTTGACGCCGACGCGATTGGAGAGCCATGCGTTGAGGTGTTCGGCCTGATCGGCGCCGACTTCGACCACGTGTCGTTTTTCGTTGGCGTAGATCAGATGGGCCGCGACGGCATTTTCGGCAATCGGCTTCAAGGCCGATGATTGTGCCCCGAATTCGGCACGCTGGCCGACAAAGTAACCGCCTAACCCTCCGACAATGAGCAAAGCCGCTGCGGCAGCAGCGTAGCGGCTCCACGCCCAGCGATTGACCTGCGGCTTGGCGTCGCCGGTCACGACCGAGGTCAGCCTGCCCGGTATCGGCTCAAGCGCAATGCTTTCCAGTGCGCTGCGCAGACATTCACGGTCTTGCGTATAACGTTGCTGGAGCGCCTTCATGTCCGGATTCGCTTCCACCCATGCATCGAATGCCGTTTTTTCATCGGCGGGCAACTCGTTGTCCAATGCAAGATGGATGTCAGTTTCGGAGAAGGTTCGGCTCATTTCTCAACCACCTTCAACGTTCTGCGACGCGCACTGTCATCCAGTAACCGGCGCATCTCTTCGCGACCGCGCGCAACACGAGACATTACGGTGCCTGCCGGAACCCCGAGCATCGCGGCTGCTTCGGCATAGGAAAAGCCCTCGACCCCTACCAGAACGATTGCCGCGCGACGGTCCGGCGAGAGCGCCGACAGGATGTCCAGCATCTCGCCCGCTTCCGCTGTTTCCTGCTGGTGGGCGCGCTGTCCAAGCGCCTCGCCATCATCAAGCGAGAGCATTGCATCCTCGCCGCGCCTGTTTCGGCGACGGGTCTGATCGATAAATAAATGGTGCATAATGGTAAAAAGCCATCGGCGCGGGCTGTCGCCGGTTTGCCAGTTCTCCATTCTTGTCAGCGCGCGTTCCAGCGTGTCCTGCACGAGGTCGTCAGACGATTCCCGTCCGCGCAGAAGCGCCCGCGCATACCGTCGCAAGCGCGGTATTTCGGCAAGGATCGCGGTTCGCCTTTCGTCCATGAACCGGTCAATCCTCTCCCTGCCAGACGGATTTGCTCGCAATTTGTAACTGGTTCAACGTTGCCAGCAAGCGATCTATTCCATCAAGACTTTTGAACAATTCGTTCGTTCTATTGATTATCTTTGGACATTGGATTGGATTATAGGCAGCATGAAACGGAGAGGCTTTCATGAGCGCCCAAGTCGCACCAACCCATCAGCGCCACTTGCCTTGGCTTATCATCGCCTGCGGCTGCATCATCGCAGCGCTGACCTTTGGACCGCGCTCGGCGATGGGCTTTTTTCAATTACCCATGTTGGCCGACCGGGGCATGGGACCGCACGACATTCGGCCTTGCGATGGCGATTCAGAACCTGTTCTGGGGCCTCGGCCAGCCGTTTTTTGGAGCGCTGGCGGATAAATTCGGCACATGGCGCGTCCTGCTGCTTGAGCGGCGCGCTGTATTCCCTCGGCCTCTATCTCATGTCCATCACTGAGAGCGCTTCAATGCTGTATTTCAGCGGCGGCGTTCTGGTTGGCCTTGGTGTGGCGGCAGGCTCTTTCAGCATCGTGCTATCGGCGTTTCGCACGGAATGTTTCGGCTGAGAATCGCAGTTTCGTATTTGGCCTTGGCACCGCTGCGGGATCTGCTGGCATGTTCCTGTTTGCACCCGATCAGCCAATCACTCATCAGCGCCTATGGCTGGGCGGATTCTCTGGTAATCATGAGCGTCATGATGCTCGCAATACCAGTGCTGGCCATTCCGCTCGCCGGCAATGCCAAGACCGGCGCGGCATTTCGTGCCGAAGTGGACCAGACCGTTGCGCAGGCATTGAAGGAGGCGCTTGGGCATCGCAGCTATCTGCTTTTGACAACAGGCTTTTTCGTGTGCGGCTTTCAAGTGGCGTTTATCACCGTGCACTTCCCGCCCTATCTGCGCGACATTGGCATCGATGCGAAATATGCGGTTATCGCGATGTCGCTGATCGGGTTTTTCAACATCATCGGCTCACTTGCGGCTGGCTTCATCGGCCAGCGCTACTCAAAGCCTTATTTCCTGGCGTGGATCTATATCGGACGTTCGATCGTCGTGACGGCGTTCCTGCTTCTGCCGCAGACGCCTTTCACCGTTATTGCCTTCGCGATTCTGATGGGACTGTTGTGGCTTTCGACAGTGCCGCCCACCAACGGCCTCGTTGCGATCATGTTTGGAACGCGCCACCTCGGAATGCTCGGCGGCGTGGTGTTTCTTTCGCACCAGATCGGCTCATTCCTTGGCGTTTGGCTCGGTGGCTATCTCTACGACCATTTCGGCACTTACAATCCGGTGTGGTGGTTGGGTGTAGCGCTTGGCGTGTTTGCCGCAATCGTTCACTGGCCTATCAAGGAAGCGCCCGCGCCACGTCTTGCGCTGACGCCTGCTGAATGACGCGACGGACAGCGATAATAAATGCTGCGCGAGATTCGGGAACATTAACGCCGCGCGGCTCGTAAACATGCCGCGCGAAGAAATGCGAAGTTAGCCGGAAGGCTGATTCAAGTGCGGCAAGGTCCGCCTCCTCTCGTGCATCTGAACGCAAGAATGCGGGCAAGGAAAACAGCTTTTCCCGCCACGGAGCGCCAGCTTCGGCAGACACAGCGCGGCCTGATTTCGGCGAAACGTAAGTGAGTTCGGTGCGCTGGCCGGTGACCGCGCACTCGGTCAGGTCCAGCCCGAAGCCGAGTTCTTCCAAAATCAGCAATTCAAAGCGAACGATCAGGGCGGCGGCGATCTCCGGCTGCTCCAGATGGTCCAGCACAATGGCTAGCGTCTCGAACAGACCGCAATGCGGGTCACGTTCCGGCAGCAAGCGCAGATGCGCGGCGACGGTTTGCAAGCCGAATATGGCCACAGCGCTGTCCATCAGACGAGCGGCATTGAGGGCAACAGGCTCGACCTGAAACATGCCCAGATGCTCATCCAGACGCGCACGCCAGATCAGTTCTACCCGATTGCCGGATTGTAAAAAAGGCTGCTGTTTGCGCGAACGCCCGCCACGCACAAGGCCGAGATGGCGGCCATGCGCGCGCGTCATTACCTCAAGGATGACGCTTGTTTCGCCATGCCTTCGCGCGCCGAGTATGATTCCTTCGTCTCGCCATTCCATTGCGAAATTAAATCACGCGACGAAGCGAGGCGCAAGTTAAACGGCTTCTGGCCTGCCGGTTTTTCCGGAGCGCAGAATTGCGTCGATGAGCCGGTGTACTTTCAGAGCTTCGCGGCCCGATACCATCGGTTCGCGGTCTTCGCGGATTGCTGCGAGAAAGTCTTGTAAAACGGCGCGGTGGTGCTGGTGCGGAAAGGCCATCGGATCGCTGCCCGCGCCCATGGACTCGGTGTTGTCAGTCGCCTCCGTTAAAGTGCCATCATGGAACTGCGCGACAAGCTTGCCGCTTTCGATGCGCGCGGTGCCCTTCGTGCCAATTATATCGATGGAATCGGGATAGCCCGGATAGGCGACCGTGGTAGCGCCGATAGTACCCAACGCGCCGTTTGCATAGCGAATCGCGGCGAAGGCCATGTCTTCCGCTTCCATGTCGTGAGCCGGGCTGGTTGCGGCATAGCCTGTTACTTCGTCGGGCAAACCAGCGAGTGAAATGAGAAGGTCCAGCGTGTGAATACCCTGCGTCAGCAGCACGCCGCCGCCGTCGCGAGCGTAAGTACCCCTGCCCGGCTCGTCATAATAACTTTGGGGACGCCAGTTCGAGAGGCGGGCCGAAGCGCTGATGATTTGCCCCAGCCTGCCATCCGAGATGATGCTGCGAAGCGCGACAGAGACGGGACGGAACCGATGTTGCAAAACGACACCAAGTTTGACGCCCGCATGCTCAGCAGTTTCGACAAGTTTCTGCGCGCGTTCCGGTGATATTTCCAACGGCTTTTCAAGCAATATGTGCTTGCCAGCCTGCGCGGCGCGCGTCACCAGATCGAGATGCGTATTCGGTGGGGTGAGCAACAGCACGGCATCAATAGCGGGATCGTCAAAGATCGCTTCGGTACTGTCGGCTATCGGTAATCCAAATTGGTCGTGAAACGCTTTGCGACGGTCGGGCGATGGGCTGAATGCGCCGACCACCTCCAACTCGCCCATCAAATCAAGAAGGCTTTTGGCGTGCGGAGCCACCGCCATGCCAAGGCCGATGACGCCGATGCGCGTCATAGCCACTCCGGTATGCCTGTGGCTTTTAGCGTGGTCGCGATGCCGCGCAACTCGGCTAGTCCTTTCAGCCTGCCAATGCAGGAATAGCCAGGGTTTACCTTCTTGCCGATATCATCAACGATGGCGTGACCGTGGTCTGGCCGCATCGGGATTTCCCAATCCTCGCGCCCTTCTCCGCGCCGCCGATTTTCCTCGCTGAGCAGCGCCGCGACGACCCGCACCATATCAGTATCACCGCCAAGATGCTCGGCTTCGTGGAAAGAACCGTCTGGCTCCTTGGTCACATTTCGCAGATGCGCGAAGTGGATGTGCGGACCGAACTCGCGCGCCATTCGTGGCAGATCGTTCGCGGCGCTGGAGCCATAAGAGCCGGTGCATAGCGTAATGCCGTTTGCGGGCGATGACACACCCTCGATGATCGCGCGGGCATCATCAGCGCACGACACCGCGCGCGGGAGGCCAAAAATCGGAAAGGCCGGGTCGTCGGGATGGATTGCCATCCGCACGCCATGCTCCTCGGCGACCGGCACAATTTCGCGGAGAAATGCGAGCAAGTTTTCGCGTAATCCTTCGGTGTTCAATTCGCTGTACCGGTCCAGCGCCTTTCTGAACGACGCGCGGTCAAAGATAAACTCGCGGGCCGGAACCCAACCAATGAGATTTTGCTCCAGCTTCGCGAGGGCGCTTTCGCTCATTGAAGCGAGGCGATTGCGTGCTACCTCAATGCGCTCTGCTGGATGATCGTGTTCCGCGCCTTTGCGCTTCAGGATGAGGGCATCATAGACGCAGAAATCCACAATGTCGAAGCGAAGCGCAGTGCCGCCGTGAGACATGGGCGCATCAAGATCGGTGCGCGTCCAGTCGGTAATCGCCATGAAATTGTAGCAGACAATTTTGACGCCAGCGGCAGCAACGGAGCGGATCGACCGCTTGTAGTTATCGATCAGTTCCGCATAACGGCCCGTCCGTGTTTTCACGTCCTCGTGGACGACGATGCTCTCAACTACATCCCATGTAAGGCCCGCCGCCTCAATCTCGTTCTTGCGTTTCGCAATCTCATCCGAAGGCCATGCGCGGCCATCGTTGAGATGGTGCAGCGCCGTGACGATTCCGCTCGCGCCCGCCTGACGCACATGCGAAAGCTGCACAGGATCGTCTGGTCCGAACCAGCGCCACGTCTCTTTCATGCAAGAACTTCCTTCAATGTCGTGGCGACGCCCTTGGTGCGCAGCGATTGCAAATGGACAGAAACCTGCTCAATGAACGCGTTACGGAACGGCGAGCCGGTTGCGAAACCAGCCGCATCGAACACCGCCTTGACCGTTTCGAGAGGGGTTAGCCTCTGTGCGAAGATGGTGGCGAGCGTATCATCCAGCGGGTCAGTGAAATGCGCGCTTGGCAGGGTCGAACCGCGCGCTTCACAGGCAGCAATCCATGCAGCAGGAGTGAGCATCAGCCCACTGAAATCGCCGCCCGCTGCGGCGCGATCCAGCGCTGTGGCAATGATCCGTTGCGGCAGTTTCTGGCTACCGTCATTGGCAATCTGTGCGGTACGGTGTTTGAGCGCCGGGTTGTCGTAGCGCTTGGTAAGTTGGTTCGTATAGGCGTCCGGGCGCAGACCCTTTGCGGTCGGCAGAGAAGGTTTCGCCTCGTCCCATAGACGGGAGACGAAGGCGCGGATGGCCGGGTCAGCGAATGCATCCGAGACCGTTGCGTGGCCTGACAAGAGTCCGAGATATGCAATCGTAGAGTGTGTTCCATTCAATAGCCGAAGCTTCATATCCTCGAAGGGCGCGACGTCCGCGACCATCTCGACGCCAAAGCGTTCCCATTGCGGACGACCAGACGGAAAGTCGTCTTCGATCACCCATTGCAGGAATGGCTCGGTCGTTACGGGCCATGCATCGGTGACACCGAGCGCGGCAGAAATGCGGGCGCGGTCATCGTCGGTGGTGGCAGGAACGATGCGGTCCACCATGCTCGACGGGAAGGAAATTTCCCTTTCGATGAGTTGCTTTAGGGAAGGTTCGCGCAAGCCAGCGAACGCAATCAGCAGTCGGCGGAGCGTTGCGCCATTTGCCGGGAGATTATCGCAGGAAAGAACGGTGAACGGTGGGACTCCGGCGGCAGCACGACGCGCAACCGATTCCGCAAGAAAGCCATATAAGGTTTTGGGATTCTTTGGATTCTGTGAATCCCATATTATATCTGGATGATCGATATCGAGGTTGCCACTTGCATCGCGCAGATAGGCTTTTTCCGTGACCGTCAGTGTGACAATTCTTACAGACGGCTCGCATAGTTCGCTGAGAACGGCCTGTGGATTTTCCGGCGCAACGAGCGAGCGCAAAATCGATCCGACTACACGCAGTTTTTCGCCCGAACCATCGACCACGGAAAGCGTGTAAAGGCCGTTCTGAGGACTAAGCGCATCGCGTGTTTCGGGGCTTCGCAGCGAGACGCCGACTATGCCCCAATCGCTCTCGCCATTGTTCAGGCAATCGTCCACGAACACTGCCTGATGGGCACGATGAAACGCGCCAAGACCAAGGTGAACAATGCCAACCCTGGTGTGTGCGCGGACATAGTCGGGCCGTGCCACCTGCGCAGAAATACGCGACAAGGTTGCATCGGATAGCCGGGCGCTCATGTTCGCGCCACCATCATTTTGAACCAGAGCATGGCTCCTCCCTGCACTACGTCCTGCCAGAAACGAAACCATAACGTCAATCGAAAAGTCATCATATGACTGTATCAAACTTGTCTGTTGACATTACTTCTGATCGAGCCTAGCGATTATCACCCCCGTTGGAGGAGCGGTGAATTTGAGCCTGGTTGCCGACGATCTTTTATTTGCGTCTGACGCGCGGTCATTATCCGTTGCGCGCAGCCTTTATGCATCCGTCAGGGACTTGCCGATTGTCAGCCCGCACGGCCACACTGAGCCGCGGTGGTATGCCGAGAACGATTACTTCCCAGACCCCGCACAGCTTCTCGTGGTGCCGGACCATTACATTTTCCGCATGCTGTTCAGCCAAGGTGTGCGGCTGGAAGATCTGGGCGTTCCAACCCTCGACGGCACGCTGGTGGAACGGGATGGCCGCACGATCTGGCGGCGCTTTGCAGAACACTATTATCTTTTTCGCGGAACGCCGACGCGGGCTTGGCTGGACTACACGTTCCAGAACCTGTTTGGTCTTGCCGAGCCGCTGACGGCAAAGAATGCAGACCGTTATTACGACACAATAGCGGGCGCGCTGAAGCGCGACGATTTCCGACCTCGCGCCCTTTTCGAGCGCTTCAACATCGAAGTGATTTCGACAACGGACGGCGCGCTGGACGATTTGAAATGGCACCGAATGATCCGCGACAGCGGGTGGAAGGGTCGCGTGGTCCCCACCTATCGCCCCGACGCAGTGGTCGATCCGGATTTTGAGGGCTTCGTAGGCAATCTGGACCGCCTCGGTGAGATTTCCGACTGCGACACCGGAAGCTGGCAAGGCTATCTCGACGCACATCGCAACAGGCGCGACTATTTCATATCTTTCGGGGCGACTGCGACAGACCACGGCCACGCAACGGCGGACACAGCAAACCTTTCAGAGGCTGAGGCGAGAAAGCTGTTTGACCGCGTTCGAAACGGTAAAGCGGATACGGGCGAGCGGCAGCTTTTTCGCGCGCAAATGTTGACGGAACTGGCACGCATGAGCGCCGATGACGGGCTGGTGATGCAGATACACCCCGGCTCGTTTCGCAATCACGCACCGGGCATTTTTGCCAGCTTCGGGCGAGACAAGGGCTTCGATATTCCCACGCAGACCGACTATGTGCGAGCGCTTAAACCACTGCTAGATGCGGTGGGCACTGACCCGCGGGTTTCGATCATTCTCTTTACTCTCGATGAGACGAGCTATGCGCGCGAGCTCGCGCCACTGGCGGGCGTATATCCGGCGCTGAAGCTCGGTCCGGCGTGGTGGTTCCACGATAGCCCGGAGGGGATGCGGCGGTTCCGCGAAATGACCACTGAAACGGCGGGCTTTTACAACACGGTTGGCTTCAATGACGACACGCGCGCGTTTCCATCTATTCCGGCCCGACACGACGTCGCGCGACGTGTCGATTGCGCGTTTTTGGCAAGGCTGGTGACTGAGCATCGACTGTGGGAGGACGAGGCTCACGAGGTTGCACACGACCTGACGTATGGACTGGCGAAGAAGGCATATCGACTTTGACTGCATAATTTTGAACCGGGCAGAGCTGCCCAACACCGGGAGGAAAACCAATGATGCATTTTTCGAAACTGATGGCGGGAGTGGCACTGGCGACGTCGCTGATGCTCGGCGCAGCGGCCGCTCAGACCGTACTCAAATCATCTGACACACACCCGGACGGGTATCCAACCGTTGAAGGCGTCAAATACTTCGGCGAGCTCATCAAGGAGCGCACCGGCGGACGCTATGCGGTCGAAGTTTATCACTCGGCGCAGCTTGGAGAGGAAAAGGATACGATCGAGCAGGTTCGCTCTGGCGTTATCGAACTTAACCGCGTTTCGATGGCTCCGTTCAACGGTACGGTCAAAGAATCCATCGTGCCTGCCCTGCCCTATGTTTTCCGCTCGGAAGAACACATGCACAAGGTAATGGACGGCGCGATTGGCGAGCAAATCGCCAAGGCATTCGAGGGCGCAGGTCTGGTTGTGCTGGCGTTTTATGATGCGGGCGCACGTTCGTTCTACAACTCCAAAAAGCCGATCAAGACTGTCGAGGACATGAAGGGCCTCAAGTTCCGCGTGATCCAGTCGGATATTTTCGTGGACATGACCAATGCGCTGGGCGCGAACGCGACGCCAATGCCTTACGGCGAGGTGTATTCATCCATCGAGACAGGCGTGATTGACGGCGCGGAAAACAATTATCCAAGCTACGACACCGCCAAGCATGTGGAAGTCGCGAAGTTCTATTCGCTGGATGAACACACGATTCTGCCGGAAGTGTTCGTGATGAATAAGGCCGCGTTCGACAAGCTGACGCCGGAGGATCAAGCGCTGTTCAAGAAGGCGGGTAAAGACAGCATTGCCAAGCAGCGCGAACTTTGGGCCGCGAAGACCGCAGAGTCCAAGGCGAATGTCGAGAAGGTGGGCGCGCAGATCAATGAGGTCGAGAAGCAGGGCTTCATCGACGCCATGCAGCCGGTTTACGACAAGCACATCACCGACCCGGTTCTCAAGAAGATGGTCGAGGACGTGAAGGCCGTTCAGTAGCGACATGGGAGGCGGATGCGGGACGGCATTGCCCCTCATCCGCCTGCCGGCATCCTCTCCCCGTAAACGGGGCGAAGGGCGTGAATTTCGATGCCCTACCCCTTCTGCAAGGCAGATGAGGGGTGATCCTTGAGGCAGGTGAAACATGGCTGGAAAAAGTGACTCGGTCGACGGCATTCATGGCGTGCCTGTTCTGTCTCGCCTCAATACGCTTGCGCTGTATCTGGCAGGCATCGGACTGGTCGTAATGACGGTGATCGTCGCGTGGCAGGTATTCTGCCGCTACGTGCTGAACGACTCGCCAAGCTGGACCGAGCCCGGTGCCGTTATGCTCATGAGCTGGTTCATTTTCCTCGGCGCGGCAGTTGGCGTGCGCGAGAACAATCATATGGGCTTCGACGTGTTGCTCTACGTGCTGCCGCCTTCCGGCAAAAAGTGGCTGCGCATGATCTCGGATATTGTGATCTTCGCGTTCGGCATCGGCATGGCGTGGTACGGCCTGCAACTCATCAAGTTGACTTGGGACACCACCCTGCCCGCGCTCGATATATCCGGCGGCTGGGACTACGTGCCACTGCTCGGAGGCGGTATTCTCGTAACGCTGTTCGCTCTCGAAAGGATCGTGCTGCGCCTGACCGGCGCGCCGATAGATGAAGAGCTTGATGAAATTGCGCCGACCGAAATCGCCGTCGAACTTGAAAACATTGACGACGTTCGCAAGGACGCCGCTGACTTCGCGAAAAGGAACTGAACGCGATGGAACTCTGGATCCTGTTCGGCGTCTTTACTGCGTTGATGCTGATCGGCACGCCGATTGCGTTTTGTCTTGGCGCGTCTAGCCTCGCGACGGTGGCCTATATGGGCCTGCCGCCGCTTGTCGTTTTTCAACGCATGAATTCCGGCATGAGCATCTTTTCCATGCTCGCCATTCCTTTCTTCATTTATTCCGGCGACCTGATGGTGCGCGGCGGTATCGCAGGACGGATCGTCGCGTTCGCGGCTTCGCTGGTGGGGCATTTGCGAGGCGGGTTGGGTCAGGTGAACATTCTGACCTCAACGCTTTTCGGCGGCATCTCCGGTTCGGCCGTCGCGGAAGCGGCTGCGGTCGGCGGCATCATGATCCCGCAAATGAAATCGCGCGGCTATGGTGCGGATTATGCGGTGAACGTAACATCTATGGCGGCGCTGATCGCGCTGCTTCTGCCGCCCTCGCACAACATGATTATCTATTCGATCTCGGCGGGGGGAAAGATTTCCATCGCTGACCTATTCACGGCCGGCATTATTCCCGGCCTGCTGCTGGCGGGTACGCTGATGGTTACAGCCTATCTCGTCGCTCGCAAGCGCGGCTATCCGACAGAGCCGTTTCAAGGCTTCATGATAGCGGCGCAATTGCTTGTCGCGGCGGTTCCGGGCCTGCTGCTCATCGCCATCATCTTCGGCGGTGTGCGTTCCGGTATTTTTACCGCGACGGAAAGCTCCTGCGTTGCGGTTCTTTATGCGCTGTTTGTAACGATTTTCATTTATCGACAGCTCAATTGGGAGGACTTTGTTCACGCGACCATGGGCGCCGTGCGCACCACGGCCATGGTATTGCTCATCATTGGCTGCGCAGCCTCGTTCTCGTGGTTGATGGCGTTCATGCGCGTGCCGGCAACGCTAGTCATGTGGATGCAGAGCATCTCCGACAATCCGATCATGATCCTGCTGCTGCTGAACGTTATTATGCTGATCCTCGGCACATTCATGGATATGGGGCCAACGATCATCATCACCACGCCGATCTTCCTGCCGATTGCGACGGCATTCGGGATCGACCCGGTGCATTTTGGCGTGATCATGATCCTGAACTACGGCATTGGCCTGAACACCCCGCCGGTCGGGGGTGTGCAGTTCGTAGCCTGCGCGGTGGGGAAAATAAGCGTGTGGGAAGCCATGCGCTCGATATGGCCATTCTATGGCGCAGGCCTCGTTGTGTTGCTGCTCGTAACCTATATACCGGCCCTGTCATTATGGCTGCCGAGCGTATTCAAATAGGAGATCGACATGGCGGTTGAACAGGCCGATCTCAGGATCGAACGAAAGCCGAAACTCTCGGAAAACGTGGCCCAGACCTTACGCACGCAAATCGTCAGCGGACAGTTCGCGGAGGGTGAGCGGTTGCCTACAGAAACGCGCATGACCGAAATTTTCGGGGTGAGCCGCACGGTCATCCGCGAAGCAATTGCCGCACTCGCCGCCGACGGGCTGGTAGAACCGCGGCACGGCGCGGGCGTGTTTGTAAGGCGGCCTGCAGTGGCGGCTTTCAGTTCAATCGGACTGGAAGTCGGCAACAAGATTTCTCACGCGCTGAATGTGCTTGAAGTGCGGCTTGGCATCGAAGTGGAAAGCGCGGGGCTGGCCGCCATGCGGCGCAACAATGCGCAGGAGGCGCAGATACAAGAGGCGTTTTTCGAGTTCGATCGCTTGCTGGCGCGAGGTGAAGCGACTGGCAAAACGGACTTTGCATTTCATCGTGCCATCGCCAATGCAACCAACAATCCCTATTACGTCGATGTTCTGGACGCGCTTGGGACTCGTGCAATTCCTTGTGATGTTGCCTCCCCGTGGGGCACCGATAGCGTACTCTCGGAAGCCTATCAGATGGGGCTACAGCGCGAACACTACGCCATTCTTCAGGCCATTTCGGCGGGTGATGCAGACGGCGCCCGAGGGGCCATGCGCGCACACCTTACCGCAAGCCAAGAGCGATATCACAAGCGGCTGAATGGCCAGCAGGCCGACTATGTGCCGACAGTTGCCCCACGCGGCAACATCGGCAGCTTCTGACCAATCAAGAAGGAATGCCATGACCATCGAATATAGCTCACGCTTTGCCATCGATCCTCTTGCCGCAGCGGCTATGGGCACGGATGAACTGCGCGCTAATTTTCTTCTCGAAGGGTTGTTTCAGCCGGGACGCATTAAGCTTGTGCATACGCAGTATGACCGCATGATTGTTGGTGGCGCTGTACCCCTTGATGACGAACTCAAGCTGGAGGCAATCAAACCAATCGGCACGAAATCCTTTCTCGAACGCCGGGAATTGGTGGCGGTCAATATTGGCGGCAAAGGCGAAGTGTCTGCATCAGGCGATGCGCACGAATTGGGTCCGCGCGACATGATTTATGTCGGCATGGGTGAAGAGGTGACATTCGCTTCGCTCGATGCGGATAATCCGGCGAAATTCTATATTCTGTCTGCACCCGCGCACCACGTCTATCCCACAAAACTGATGACAATCGATCAGGCAAAGCGGCTTGATCTGGGTAGTCAGGAAACCTCTAATGAAAGGTCTATCTTCCAGTTCACGAGCACGATTGAAACCTGCCAACTGGTCGTTGGCATGACGCAGCTTGCCAAGGGTTCGGTGTGGAACACAATGCCCGCGCATGTGCACGACCGCCGCATGGAAGCCTATCTCTATTTCGATCTGGCTGACTCTGCCCGAGTGTTTCACTTCATGGGCGAACCGGACGAAACGCGCCATATCGTTATGGGCAATGAGGATGCGGTGCTTTCGCCGACCTGGTCGATCCACTCAGGCTGCGGCACGTCCAACTATGCTTTTATCTGGGCGATGGCGGGAGACAATGTTGACTATACGGACGTGGATCCGGTTGCCATCGGAGACATGCGATGACAGATCTTTCAGCATTCAGCCTTGAGGGAAAGCGTATCGCCGTGACCGGCGCAAATACCGGTATCGGGCAAGGTATAGCGGTGGCGATTGCGCGAGCGGGTGGCGCGGTCGTCGGCATCGGACGCTCGGCCATGGACGAAACCGCAAGGCAGGTTGAAGCACTCGGTGTACCATTCGAGGCTGTCAAATGCGACGTCAGCGATATGAAGGCATCCGTGCAGATGCTCGACGATGTAATGGCAAAAGCACCTCTCGATGGGCTGGTAAACAATGCGGGAATTATTCGGCGCGGGCCCGCCGTTGATTTTCGCGAGCAGGATTGGGATGACGTGATGGACGTCAATCTCAAGACGTTGTTCTTCCTTTGCCAAGCCTATGCGAAGAACGCGCTTGCCGCAGGTCGGCAGGGACGAATTGTAAATATCGCATCGATGCTGTCATTTCAGGGCGGCATACGTGTCGCTTCCTACACGGTGGCCAAGCATGGTGTGGTGGGTGTAACCCGACTGCTGGCAAATGAATTGGCGGCAAGCGGCATCAATGTGAATGCAATTGCGCCCGGATATATCGAGACAAACAATACTGCGGTGTTGCGCAAGGACCCGGACCGCAGTGAAGCCATTCTGGCACGCATTCCCGCTGGCCGTTGGGGAGTGCCCGACGATATTGGCGATGCGGCTGTTTTCCTGCTGGCCCCGGCCTCAAACTATATGCATGGCGCCGTGGTTCCCGTCGATGGTGGATGGCTGGCGAGGTAAGAATGGTTCAAAGCGCTGACATATTCGTGCGTGCAAAAGAAGGCGTATGGGAGCCAACACCGGACGGCAACAAGCGCCGCATTGTTGTTTACACCGACGAACTGATGATGGTTGAATTTGCCTTTGAAAAAGGTGGAGAAGGCTGGCTTCATTCACATCCGCACGTGCAATCCAGCTATGTTGCCGAAGGGCGCTTTGAGGTGACTATCGCCGGTCGCACCGAAACACTTGACGCGGGGGATAGTTTTATCGTCCCATCAGGCTTGGAACATGGTGTGAAGGCACTTGAAAAAGGCCGCCTGATCGACTGTTTCGCCCCGCATCGCGCCGATTTCATCAAATCCGCAAAATAGGCAAAGGCACAATACCCATGCCCCGCTCCATAAAACTTCATCCCGACGACAATGTCGTGGTGGCGGTTGACGCCTTTGCCGCTGGCGATGAGGTGCTAGGTGTTAAGGCAGTGGCGCGCGTGCCGCGCGGCCACAAGATGGCGCTCGTACCAATCGCGGCTGGCGGTGCTGTCGTCAAATATGGGCAGGTGATTGGCTTTGCGAAGGCTGAAATTCAGCCCGGCGAATGGGTGCATGAGCAAAATGTTGCCTTGCATGATTTCGAACGGGATTATCAGTTCGCGGCTGCGCGCGAGCCAAATGTTCGTGTTTCAGAAGGCGAGCGCCGCACTTTTCAGGGTTACCGGCGCGCAAATGGCCGGTGGGGAACGCGCAACTACATCGCCGTCTTGACCTCTGTAAATTGCTCCGCGACCGCTGCGAGACATATCGCTGCGGAAGTGGAGCGGCGCGGGGTTCTGAAAGACTACCCCAACATTGATGGGGTTATCTCGCTGGTTCACGGCACTGGCTGCGCTATCGATACGAATGGCGAGGATTACCAGCTGCTGAAGCGGACCCAATGGGGTTATGCGACCAACCCCAATGTTGGTGGAGTGCTGATGGTCGGTCTGGGATGTGAGGCATTCCAGATTCCGCGCTGGAAAGATGCTTATGGGGTTCATGAAGACACGACCTTCCGCACCCTCACGATCCAGGAAGTCGGCGGCACACGCGCGACTGTCGAGAAGGGTGTGCAAGCGATTATCGACATGCTGCCCACTGTTAACGACGTAAAGCGTGAGACCGCGCCGATTTCGGAATTGCTGTTGGCCCTGCAATGCGGCGGCTCTGATGGATATTCAGGCATTACGGCTAATCCCGCACTCGGCGTGGCGGTTGACATGCTTGTGCAACATGGAGGCACGGCGATTTTGTCGGAAACGCCTGAAATCTATGGCGCGGAGCATCTGCTGACGCGGCGGGCCGAAACGCGTGAGGTCGGTGAAAAGCTCGTCGAGCGGATTCACTGGTGGGAAGAATATACGGCGCGCAACAACATGCAGATGAACAACAATCCCTCCCCCGGCAACAAAGCGGGCGGGCTGACAACGATTCTGGAAAAATCACTTGGAGCCGCAGCCAAGGGCGGGTCGACCAATCTCGTCGATGTGGTGAATTATGCTGAACCAGTGACTTCGCATGGCCTCGTGTTCATGGATACGCCCGGTTATGACCCGGTTGCAGCGACGGGACAGGTGGCGGGTGGGGCGAACATTCTGTGCTTCACAACAGGTCGCGGTTCGGCCTTCGGCTGCAAGCCTACACCCTCAATCAAGCTGGCGACGAATACATTTATCTTCGATCACATGCGCGAGGATATGGATATCAACTGCGGCGATATTCTCGACGGCGTTTCGCTGGAAGAGAAAGGCGCAGAGATTTTCGAGGCGATTATTCGTGTGGCATCCGGGGAGCGCACGAAATCCGAAGAGCTTGGCTACGGCGATAATGAATTTGTCCCGTGGCTCGTGGGCGCAACGATGTAACTAATCCCGAAAATCGAGGCCCATTTCGCGGTAGCGTTCGGGATCGTCGCCCCAATTTTCGCGCACTTTTACGAACAGAAACAGATGCACTTTCTGTTCGAGTATATCGCCGATTTCCTTGCGGGCAGCAGCACCGATAGCCTTGATCGTCGCACCTTTTTCGCCGAGCACGATCTTCTTTTGGCTGTCGCGCTCGATGTAAATCACCTGCTCAATGCGAACGGAGCCGTCCTGCTTTTCTTCCCACTTTTCAGTTTCGACGTGGGATGAATATGGAAGCTCCTGATGCAGCCGCAGATAGAGCTTTTCACGGGTAATTTCCGCCGCAAGCTGGCGCATCGGTAGATCTGAAATTTGATCTTCCGGGTAATACCACGGTCCCGCCGGCACCGCTTCCGCCAGATAATCCAGCAGATCGCTGCAACCGGAGCCGTTCAGCGCCGAAATCATAAAGGTGCGCTCGAACGAGATTTTTTCGTTGGCCGTGGCAGCAAGCGCGAGCAGGTTTTCCCGCTTGGCACGGTCAACCTTGTTGAGAACCAAAATCTTGGGTTGTCGGACGTCCGCAAGCCCTTCGAGAAGGCGCTCGGCATCGTCTTTCAGGCCGCGCTCGGCATCGATAAGCACAAGCACAATGTCGGCGTCTTTCGCGCCGCCCCATGCTGTTGTGACC
This sequence comes from Mesorhizobium sp., assembly GCA_049840935.1. Lineage (GTDB taxonomy): Bacteria > Pseudomonadota > Alphaproteobacteria > Rhizobiales > Rhizobiaceae > Mesorhizobium_G. The sequence continues at coordinate 211,774 of JASGJA010000016.1, read as the reverse complement.
ATCGCACGATCCAGCCTGCGGCGCGGCTTGAAAATGCCGGGCGTATCGACAAAAACGATCTGCGCCTGCCCGTGGGTGGCAATGCCGCGCACAATTGCTCGCGTCGTCTGCACCTTGTGGGTTACGATTGAAACCTTCGCACCGACAAGCTGGTTGATTAGCGTGGACTTGCCAGCATTGGGAGCGCCGATGATGGCGACGAAGCCAGAGCGTGTCGATGGTTCGCTCATTTCGGCTCCCCTTCCCTCTTCCATACATTTTCGCGCAGCAGAACAGCTTCCGCCGCCGCTTGCTCGGCCTCCCGCTTGGAGCGCCCGCTGCCCTTCGCATCCGCAAGTCCAGAAATGCGCACCGTGACGGTAAAAATCGGATCGTGATCCGGTCCGTCGCGGCTCTCGACATGATAGGTCGGCGTGGCCTGAACGAACTGATGCGCCCATTCCTGCAATTCGGTCTTTGCGTCGCGGCGTCCGGGATCGAAAACTTGCGAACGCGACAGCCAATAACGATGGACGAAGGCGGTGGCGACTTCCATACCGCCGTCGAGATAAAGCGCCGCGATCAAGGCTTCCAGGGCGTCCGCACGCAGATTGATCCGCCGCCTGCCCGCCACCCCGCGCATTTCGGCACCGACGCGGATCAAGTCCGGCAAACCGATTTCCTCCGCAATCGTGGCAAGGGTTTCCGCGTTGACCAGCGCGTTCAGACGAACCGATAGTTCGCCTTCGGGCGCACTTGGATAGGTTTTGAACAGCAGGCCCGCGATGATGAGACCGAGCACACGGTCGCCAAGAAACTCAAACCGCTCATAATCAATGCCGTCCGAACTGCGCACGCTGGCATGGGTGAGTGCGCGGCGCAGTTGATCGGGATTTGCGAAGCGATGACCGGTGCGCGGCTCCAGCGCAAGCGCAAGTTCCGCACCGTCATTCGCCTTAAAGGGGCGCTTTTGACCCACAATATTACCTTATTACATTAAAGAAGCGCGTGGGGCGCAATTCGGTTGGCCAACGCCAGATCTCCAGCGGGCTCGCCTTGCCTGCAATCGAGAAAAAGATGATGTTGGCGCGACCGACGAGATTTTCAGCAGGCACAAATCCCACCGTCAGGCGGCTATCGGCGGAGTTGTCGCGATTGTCGCCCATCATGAAATAATGGCCGGGTGGCACGAGAAACTCGCGTGTATTGTCCGTCTCGCTGTCGGGATAAATGTCGAGCGTGTTGTAAGAAACGCCGTTAGGCAGCGTTTCCTTGTAAACGTCGATCGGGCGATTCTCGGCCGTGATGTCGGGGTTGTCGATCTGACCGACCTTTTCGCGCGGCACGGCTACATCGTTGATGAACAATTGGCCGTTACGCATCTGGATGCGGTCGCCCGGCAAGCCAACCACGCGCTTGATGTAGTCTACCTGAGGGTTGGGCGGATATTTGAAAACCACGACATCGCCGCGCACTGGCTCACTGCCCCAAATACGCCCCTCAAAAAGATTGGGCGAAAAAGGGAGTGAATAGCGCGAATAGCCATAAGCCCATTTCGTAACGAATAGATAATCCCCTTCCAGCAGCGTAGGACGCATGGAGCCGGAGGGAATAGAAAACGGCTGGAAAAAGACTGTTCGAATGACCAGCGCAAGCAGGAGCGCCTGGACGATGACGGAAACGGTTTCGCCAAGTCCGCCTGATTTCTTCCCAGCCTTGTCAGCCACGCTCATGCTTTCCTCAAATTTGGATTGGCTCGGTATAGTTGGTGAACCGGATTAGGGCAACGCCGTGAACGGCATCAGTGTGGCGCTATTTCGACGGGAACCGCCTCGATGATCACGAATGCCTGAGCCAGCGGGTAATCATCGGTGATTGTGAGATGCACGAGGGCGCGATGACCCACTGGCAGCATTTCGCTCAGCCGTTTCGCTGCGCCACCAGTCAGCTTCATTGTTGGCTTGCCACCCGGAAGGTTAACCACGCCCATATCACGCCAGAAGACGCCATCTGACAATCCGGTTCCCAGCGCTTTTGAGCATGCTTCCTTCGCGGCAAATCTCTTCGCATAGGACGCTGCCCGCTGTGCACGACGTTCAGAACGCGCTTTTTCGATATCGGTGAAAACACGAGCGATAAATCGTTCGCCATGCCTTTCAAGCGTTTTTTCGACGCGGCGAATGTCAATCAGGTCACTGCCAATGCCAATGATCACATGACGGTCCTAAATATTTCGGCTTCCTGGCTTAACCGGTGGGAGCGCCGCTAATTCAGGCGGCAGCGCATCGGCGGGATAGGCTGGCACTTCGTATTCGGCAAGCGCAATGAGTGGCACGCCAACGTCTGTTTTTCCAGCAGAACGGTCAATGATGCACGCGGCGGCAACAACATCCGCGCCCAATTCGCGCAGACATTCAATAGTTTCGCGAATGGACAGGCCTGTGGTGACAATGTCCTCAACGATAACCACGCGCGCGCCTTTTTCGATTTCGAAGCGGCGAAGCCTGAATTTGCCCTGCTCGCGCTCAACCCAGATGGCGGGTACATGCAGGTGACGCGAGGTTTCATAGGCAGGAATCAGGCCGCCGATAGCGGGACCGACGACATAATCAATCGGCCCCTCAACATTCTGGCTGATCTTATTTGCAAGCGCCTTGCAGAGTTTTTCTGTTTTGTCGGCATGCATAAACACACGCGCTTTTTGCAGAAAGATCGGACTGCGCAGACCAGAGGTCAGGATGAAATGTCCTTCCAGCACGGCACCCGCGCTGCGAAAAATATCGAGAACCTGTTCGGTGTTCATCTACGTCCCGCTACCCATTGACCCGTCGCGCGTCGCTCACGATCGGCGAATTCTTTAGCTCAGAAAGAAGCTGATTGAGGTGCTTGAGGTGCCAAACCTCAAGATCGAAAATCATCTCGCTGAAGTCCGGCGCAGTGCGGCCCATCGAAAGGGATTGAATATTCGCATCGTTGTTGGCGATTATCTGCGCAATTTCTGCCAGCGAACCCGGTGCGTTGATTGTGGTGACGGCGACGCGTGCTGGAAACCGCTCCTTCATCGCTTCATCAATATCCCAACGCACGTCGATCCAACGGTCCGGCTGATCATCGAACGCGGTCAGCGATGGTGACTGGATCGGATAGATCGTGATGCCAAGGCCGGGCTGGATGATACCGACAATCCGGTCGCCCGGCACTGCACCCTCCGGCGCAAAGCGCACCGGCAGATCGCCACGGACCCCCCGGATCGGCAGCGGCCCTGCCGCCTGTTCCTCCGCTTTTTCTTTTTTGGAAGACCGTCCCGGCATTTTGAACAACATGCCCGCCGCGTTGCGGATGTTGAACCAGCCTTCCTCACGCTGCTTCGCCCCTTGAGCCGCTATGCGCTCTTCCTTGTAATCCGGGAACACAGCCTTCAGCACGTCCGTTGAAGCCAGTTCGCCGCGACCGACCGCGGCGAGAACGTCCTCAATATCCTTGCGCGCCAAACGATGAAGAACGGCTTTGATTCGGTCCTTGTCGAATGTGCGCCCCGCCCGCGCGAAAGCGCGCTCCAAAATTCTGATCCCCAGACCGGAATATTGCTTGCGCACCGCGGTCTTGGTTGCACGGCGGATGGCCGCGCGCGCCTTGCCCGTGACCACCATATGCTCCCACGCGGCGGGCGGAACCTGCGCGTCAGAACGGATGATTTCCACCTCGTCACCGTTTTTCAGCTCGGTCATGAGCGGCATTATGCGGCCATTCACCTTCGCCCCGACGCATGTGTTACCGACATTGGTGTGCACTGCATAAGCGAAATCGATTGGCGTCGCACCACGCGGCAGAGCGATCAACATGCCCTTCGGCGTGAAGCAAAAAACCTGATCCTGAAATAGCTCAAGTTTCGTATTTTCTAGGAAATCTTCTGGGTTATCGCCTTCAGACAACTGCTCAATGGTGCGCCGAAGCCAACCATAGGCATTCGTATCCTTGGATATTGTGGGCGCCGCACCGTTCGCCTTGTCCTTGTAGATGGCATGAGCGGCCACGCCGTATTCGGCGATGTCGTTCATTTCGCGCGTGCGGATCTGAAGCTCAATGCGCTGCCGTGAAGGGCCGACGATGGTCGTGTGGATCGATCTGTAGTCGTTTTGCTTGGGCGTCGAAATGTAGTCCTTGAAACGCCCCGGAACCATCGACCAGGTGGTGTGGATGAAGCCGAGCGCGCGATAGCAATCATCGATGGTGTCCACCATTACGCGGAAGCCGAAGATGTCAGACAATTGCTCGAAGGATAATGCCTTTGCCTCCATTTTTCGGAACACCGACCAAGGCTTCTTTTGCCTACCTTTGACGCTCGCGTTCAGGCCATGTTTCGCAAAAAGATCAGACAGCGACTGCTCGATACCGGCAATTATGGGTTTGCTACGCTCGGTTAGTTCGGCAAGTCGCGCGGTAACAGTGCGGTAAGCGTCAGGATTAATGGTGCGGAAAGCAAGATCCTCAAGCTCCTCGCGAACACCCTGCATACCCATGCGCCCGGCAAGCGGCGCGTAAATATCCATCGTTTCTTCCGCGATGCGCGCGCGCTTTTCGACCGGCATGTGATCGAGCGTGCGCATGTTGTGGATGCGATCCGCAAGTTTGACCAGCAGGACGCGGATGTCGTCGGAAATCGCCAACAGTAGCTTGCGCAGATTTTCCGCCTGCTCGGCCTTCTTGGAAACAAGATCAAGCTTCTTGAGCTTGGTCAGCCCTTCCACCAACTTGCCGAGTTCCGGCCCGAAAAGCTCGTCAATTTCCTGACGGGTAGCAGACGTGTCCTCAATCGTATCATGCAGCAGTGCGACGGCTATTGTGGCCTCGTCCAGATGCATGTCGGTCAGGATCGCCGCAACTTCGAGCGGGTGCGAGAAATAGGGATCGCCGGATGCGCGCTTCTGGTGTCCATGCTTTTGCATCGCATAGACATAGGCTTTGTTAAGCAGCGCTTCGTTCACTTCGGGCTTGTAGCGCTGGACCCGCTCTACAAGCTCGTATTGGCGCATCATGATAGTATTCTCGGCAGTCTAAAAATGGTTCATGCGCCGCATCGACCGATGCCGCGCATGACACATGTATCTATACAATCACGCGCGCGGAAGAGCCGCGCACGACGAGTAATTAGAAATCGTCACTTTTTTCTGGAGCAACCAGACCTTCGATACCCGCAAGCAATTCTTCTTCGCTCATGCGGTCAAAGGTAACGTTGTCGTCATCTGCAACCATTTCAGCGCCTTCAGTTGCGGCCTGATCCGGCAATTCAGCAGTATCTGCTTCCGGCTCGTCAACTTCCACATGCTTCTGAAGCGAATGGATCAGATCTTCTTTCAGATCTTCCGGGGCAAGCATTTCGTCAGCGATTTCGCGTAACGCAACGACAGGATTCTTGTCGTTGTCGCGCGGCACGGTGATGGCAGCGCCCTGCGAGATCAGACGGGCGCGATGGCTGGCGAGAAGAACCAGTTCAAAACGGTTGTCGACCTTGTCGATGCAATCTTCAACAGTAACGCGGGCCATTGAGCGCCCCTTTCTTCACGATGTTCTTTCGGAGGAAGACGCGCACATAGCCCGCCCACATCAAAAATTCAAGTATCGCATAAATGAAAATGGCGCAATTTGCCGCCTTGTTTTTGCCAAGAACCGAGCCAATTGCTCAAGCTGTGAATGATGCGAACGACGACATATTTCTTTTAGGTAGCATCGTATTGTTCAGTGGATTTTAAAGGAAGCTATTTTGATGTTCGATTCCCGTGAACGCATCGCCTTGTTCATTGATGGTGCCAATCTCTATGCGACTTCGCGATCTTTAGGTTTTGACCTCGACTACCGTAAGTTGCTCACCTATTTCCAGAAACGCGGATATTTGCTTCGCGCCTATTATTATACGGCGCTGATCGAGGACCAGGAATATTCCTCAATCCGCCCGCTGATCGACTGGTTGGATTACAATGGCTATCGAGTCGTGACCAAACCGGCCAAAGAATTCACCGATGCGGCGGGGCGGCGCAAAATTAAAGGCAATATGGACATCGAACTGACGATCGATGCGCTCGAACTGGCCGAAGTGCTCGATCACTATGTGATTTTCTCCGGAGATGGCGATTTCCGCACGTTGGTGGAAGCGCTCCAGCGCAAGGGCAAGAAAGTTAGCATCATATCTACCATGGCTTCGCAACCGCCCATGATCTCGGATGATTTGCGACGTCAGGCTGATCACTTTGTAGATTTGACAAGCCTGCGGTCCGAAATTGGACGCGACCCGAATGAACGTCCGCAACGACGCATTGAACATTCCGAAACGGCCGAAGATTTCTAAGTCCCGTAATGAGTGTCGGTGCAGAGCCGCCGGAACCGGATCGCGATTGCGCGATCTGTCCCCGGCTTCATGATTTTATTGCGGGCTGGCGACTGCGCGAACCGGATTGGTTCAATGCGCCGGTGCCCACATGGATGCCGGAGGGCGGACCGGAAGAGGTGCGACTTTTGATCGTCGGGCTCGCGCCCGGACTACGGGGTGCGAACCGAACAGGCCGACCGTTTACCGGCGATTATGCGGGTGATCTTCTTTATTCAACATTGACGGGCCTCGGCTTTGCGAAAGGAACCTTCAAGGCTCGACCCGATGATGGACTTGCGCTGATCGGCACGGCGATAACGAATGCGGTTCGGTGTGTGCCGCCAGAAAACAAGCCGATTGGGGCTGAGATTTCAGGCTGCCGACAGTTTCTCTCGCCCACGATAGACGCATTTCCGAACCTGAAAGCGATTGTGACGCTCGGCTCGATCTCGCACCAATCCACGATAAGAGCGTTAGGAGCGCGCGTCGCGGCTCATCCATTCAAGCATGGTGCGCGCTTCGAAGTGGACAATAGGGTCGTTTTCCCGAGCTATCACTGCTCGCGCTACAACACCAACACGGGCGTCCTCACCTCGGAAATGTTCGTCAACGTTTTCAAGAACGTGCGCGATTTTTTGGGAGATTGATCCACAGCCACCATCCAATGCGCAAATTTGTGGCTTTCACATCCTATATCCAAGTGTATTATCGCGTGAGGTGAGGGGCCACGGGAGGATTGTGGTGGCCGATATATCTTCAACGCTGACTCATTCTCCGCAGGAGCTGGTGCGGCTGGCGCTGCTTGATTTCCTGCCAGGCGCTGTTGTTTCGACCCGCGCAACCATAACGAATGTGCGTGAGCGCGCACCGAACTGCGCCGCCTCAGACAGCGAACTCGTTAATCTCATAATTGCAGCCGCGACCGGCCACAGCATGACGATAGAGTTCGATCATGCTGACCCAGTTTGACCTGAACCGCTTACAGATGCGTGCTGTATTGTTCCGGGTTAACAGGCTTTGGCTTGAAGGCCACGGTCGGTTTTGACGTAGCTGATTGACGGCGAACAATCTTTTTCGCCGATGGTGCCTTGGCAATCGCCTCGACCTTATGCTTGCGAAGCCATGCAGGCATGTATTCCGTGACAAAACGATCTGCAATCGACATCGACCTATCCTCCCGATAGACGTTACGACGCATCCACTGAAAGGCGTATTATACGCCTCCTAAAGACGGCATGCTATTAAGTTTGATAGTAAGCGTCTTCACCACCATCACATTGCGGTGAAAGAATGGCGCGGTGAAAGAACGGCGCTTCTAGCCGCGCTCCTTCATCAGGCGACCGCGTTCGCGCGCCCAATCCCGCTGCTTTTCAGTTTCGCGCTTGTCATGAAGCTTTTTGCCGCGCGCAATGGCGAGCAGCAGCTTCGCCCTGCCCCGGTCATTGAAGTAAATCTTCAGCGGCACCATTGTCATGCCTTCGCGCTCAACTGCCTGACCCAGACGGGCCATCTCACGCTTGCTAACCAGCAGCTTGCGATGCCGTCGCGGCTCATGGTTGAAGCGATTTCCTTGCAGATATTCCGGCAAATAGGAATTTATCAGCCAGATTTCTCCGCCCTCAAGCGAGGCATAGGATTCCTGAATGTTAGCATGGCCACCGCGCAGGGACTTGACCTCCGTGCCGGTCAGCACAAGGCCGGTCTCGATGGTGTCGAGAACCTCGTAGGAAAAGCGAGCCTTGCGGTTTTCCGCAGCGACTTTGTTGTTTGGATCTGATTTCTTACCCGGAGCCATGCTGAACAGATGGGCTTTTTGCCCTAATTGATCAACCCGGCATGTTTCATTGCCGCATCGATCTTCTCTGCCGTTGATGCTTCAATGGTAATAAGCGGCGAGCGCACGACATTTTCCAGCTTGCCCAGACGCGAAAGCGCATATTTTGAGCCCGTCACGCCTGCTTCAATAAAGATGGCCTTGTGCAGCGGCATGAGCCGATCCTGCAATTCTATTGCCTTCTTGCCGTCACCGCTTAGCGTCGCCTCCTGAAATTCAGCACACAGGCGCGGCGCGACGTTGGACGTGACCGAAATGCAGCCGACGCCACCATGCGCGTTGAATCCAAGTGCGGATGCATCCTCGCCGGACAATTGGATGAAATCCTTGCCGCAGGTAATGCGTTGCTCGGAGACGCGCTCAACCTTGCCGGTCGCGTCCTTTACGCCCACGATGTTCTTGAAATCATGCGCTAATCTTCCCATCGTTTCCGGCATCATATCGATGACGGAACGGGGCGGAATATTGTAGATGATGATCGGGAGCTTCGTAGACTTCGCTACCGCTGCGAAATGCTCATACAGACCGCGCTGCGTGGGCTTGTTATAGTAAGGAGTGACCACAAGCGCTGCGTCAGCACCCACCTCTTCCGCGAACTTCGTGAGGCTGACCGCTTCAACCGTGTTGTTCGAGCCAGCCCCCGCGATTACTGGCGCGCGGCCTTTGGCGACCTCGACACACGTCTTCACAACAAGACGATGCTCTTCATGCGTCAAAGTCGGGGATTCGCCCGTGGTGCCTACCGGCACCAGCCCAGCTGTTCCCTCGCTGATCTGCCATTCAACCAGTTCCCGAAAAGCTTTGACGTCAAACGCGCCGCTCTTGTCGAAGGGCGTGACCAGCGCGGTAAACGAACCTCTGAACATTTGCCGTCCAAGCTCCTGAAAATAAAGGCGGCGCTCACTGCGCCGCGTTGGCCTTCTATCTCAAACTCGTGCGTCACGCCACAGCTTTGACATACGCCTCAGAGATGTTTCGCTCGTTTTTAAGCGTTTGCGGATGCGCTTGGAACAGACGAGGTTGTATCGAAACATGATTTTTCGCTGGCTTACAGGCATCGCGCTTGTTGCCGCGCTAGGCGCGGGAGCGATCTTGCTCGCGCCCGGCAGGCTGTCCGAAGGAAGTTTGCCGTCCGAAACCCCCGACGACACCACGACGTCGGTGGTTACGCCTACAGAACCCAAGCAAGATCGCCTACCCGCGCAAATGTCTGACACGCTGGAGCAGTTATCCGAAGGACTAACCGCTCTCAGTTCAAAGCAGATCGACGCAGCTATTCGCGTTCGAGACGAGCTGCCGACCAGTTCGCTGGACCGGCATATATTATCTTGGGCGATAGCGCTTTATGGCGGAAGCGGCGTTCCGAGCGCAGACATTAATGCGACTGCCGACCAGCTTGCTGACTGGCCCGCCGCGGATGATCTGCGCGCAAATTTCGAACGCTCTTTGCTTGCGGAGAATCCTGAGCGGGAATCAGCGCTCAAAGCGTTCGCAAACCGCCCACCGGAATCGGTTGAAGGCGCGATTGTACTGGCTCGCGCAGAACTGGCGCAGGGTGATCGAGAAGCCGCAAGGCGCGCGATGTCGTCATTTTGGCGGTCCGGCAAAATGGATGCGCGCGACGAGCTTATCATTGTGCGGGAGTTTTCCGATGTTCTGACGGTAGAAGATCATCGCATCCGCATGGAGCGCATGCTGTATGAAGGAGATGCAGTGGCAGCGGCGCGAATCGCTCCCCTCGCTCACGCTGAGGCGCTGAATGCCGCGTGGAGTGCAGTGCTTTCAGGATCGGCGAACGCTCAAAAACTGCTGGATGCAGTGCCAGGCGATCAACGTTCGCCGGGCTATTCCTTCGCTAAAATCAAGCTCTTACGCAAAGCGAATAAACTTTCCGCCGCTGCTGATTTGATGCTCAAAGCGCCTGACAATTCCAATACTCTGATAGACCCAAGCGCTTGGTGGACGGAGCGGCGTCTGCTCGCGCGGAATCTCTACGATGCCGGCAAGGCAAAACTGGCTTACACACTTGTTTCCGACCACGCTGCGCAGACCCCGCTGGACATGGCCGATGCTGAATTTGCAGCAGGGTGGTATGCGCTGCGCGGGTTAAACGATCCAAAAGCTGCGGAAGCGCATTTTGCCCGCATTGCAGCGCTCGCCGAAGGGCCAATCACGCGCGCACGCGCTTATTATTGGCTCGGCCGAGCAACGGACGATGCCCGCGACCCCGACGCAAAGCGTCACTTCGAGGCCGCAGCGCGCTACGGCACGACATTTTACGGCCAGCTTGCCGCTGCGCAGATCGGCAGTCCCGCGCTGAATCTTACGACACCGACGCCTTCCGATTCCGACCGTTCGCATTTCAGCAAAATGGAGGCCGTGCAGGCCATCGACCGGCTGGAAGCAGCGGGCCAGAAGAAATACGCCTACCGGCTGTACCTTGATCTGGCGAAGCAGCTTGCAACTCCGGGCGAAATCGCGCTGCTCTGTGCGCGCGCCGAGCAATCCGGTAATCATTTCGTGGCGCTGAAAGTGGCAAAAGCTGCGGCGCAGCGCGGTATAGAGATCGGCGCTCTGTCACATCCCGTTGGAGTGATTCCAGACGATACGGATATGGCTGGCGCGGGAATGGCCCTAGCATACGCCGTTGCGCGACAAGAGAGCGAATTCAATACCGGCGCTGTATCAGGCGCGGGCGCGTTGGGCCTGCTTCAACTTATGCCTGATACCGCGGAGGAAATGGCCAAGAAGACCGGGCTGGCCTATTCCCAACAAAGGCTGACCGTTGATCCAGCCTATAATGCGACACTGGGCGCGGCAATGTTAGACCAACAACTTCAAAGGTTTAGCGGATCGTACATTCTGACTTTCGCTGCCTATAATGCAGGGCCGCGCCGGGTCAACCAATGGATTTCACGCTATGGAGACCCGCGCGGAAAGCCGTTGGATGAAGTCGTGGATTGGATCGAGAAAATCCCCTTCTCCGAAACGCGAGCCTATGTTCAGCGAGTTCTGGAGAATTACGAAGTCTACAAGATGCGCCTGACCGGCCATTTCGATATCGTGTCTGATCTGACGAATGGCCGCACCGAACCGACAGTCGAGAATTGACCAAGCTACAATCACGTCTTAGCACTTACGATGATGTGGATGGGTGGGGCGATGGACGCGCAGGCTGGCTTCAGCGATTTCTTCTACAAAGTTGCAGATGGATTAACGCTGCACGCAAGGATCTATGGCACTGACAATGATGGTTTCTTGCCCGTGGTCTGCTTGCCGGGATTGACCAGAAATGCGCGCGATTTCCATCAGTTAGCATGTTTTCTTGCAAACGATTCCCAACCCAAACGAAAGATCGTATGCTTCGATTATCGCGGGCGCGGACTGTCCGACTACGATCCCGACTGGAAGAAATATGATGTCGGCGTCGAAGCAGGCGATATACTAGCCGGGCTCGCGGCTCTAAATATTTCCAGTGCGATATTTATCGGCACATCGCGCGGCGGGCTTATTCTGCATGTGCTTGCGGCAATCCGGCCCGATATATTGAGCGCTATTGTGCTGAACGACATCGGTCCGGTTCTTGAGCCAGCCGGACTCGCGTTAATAAGATCCTATCTCAATGCGCCTTCGTTGGTTCCAACGACATTTGAGGCTGCAGCTTCTGTGCAGAAGGCAATTCATGGAGCCGCATTTCCCAGTCTGGGCGACTCTGACTGGATCGGCATGGCGCACGCGATCTATCGAAAAATAGATGGAAAGCTCCGACTGGATTTCGATCCTGCTTTGCTAAATGGTCTCGCGGCTGTCGATCTCTCCAAACCCCTTCCAACATTATGGCCTCAGTTCGAAGCGATGGCAGAAATTCCCGTCATGGTAATTCGTGGCGCGAATTCCCTGCTGCTATCAGCGCAGACTGTTGAGGAAATGCAGAGGCGGCACAAAAATCTTCAAGCAGTAACGGTTGAAGGACAGGGCCATGCGCCCTTTCTACACACGGCTGGACTGGAGCAGCGCATCGCCGATTTCACAAAAGGCGGTCTTAGAGGTTAAAGTCAGTGCGCTAAAACCATATTATCTGTCTCAAAAAGCAAAAAGCCCGGCGGAAACCGCCGGGCTTTTCTCTATCAGCTTATCAGCCGATTAGAAGTTGCGCTGGAAGCGCAGGAAGCCGCCGAAGCCTTCCGTACCCGGAGCATCGTCTTCGTAGTAGCCGTAGTCGGAATACGTGACTTCAGGAATGATGTGCAGGCCCTTGACGATTTCGTAATCGACGTTGGCTGCAACACCCCAGTCGCCATCATAGCCGTCCAAGCCTTCGTCATAGCTGCCCTGAATGTTGAAGGTAGCCTTTTCCGAGAACTTGTAAGAGGCACCGCCCCAAACAGCCCAGTTACCATTCCATGGCTTGTAGTTGCTGTAGACCCAATCGTCGTCCGAGCCATAGCCAGCCATCACGAAGAGCGACAGAGCGTCATTGACGTTCACGTCGAGGCGAACCTTACCGGCCCACTCTTCATAGACGCTGTCGTAACCGACAACACCCGTGATCGCACCCCAGCCGCCAGCATACTTGGCACCGCCAACAACGTGCGGCATGTAGCTGTCGATTTCGTAAGCCGAACCAGCTTCACCGGTTTCGAGCGAGACGATCGCCGAGAAGCCGTTGCCAGCATCGAAGGTGTAGCTGACGAGGTTGGTGTCGAACGGACCGTAAGCAACCAGATCGTCGGCGATGACGCCGCCGGCATAGCCGGTGAAGGTCGTGAATACCGATTCGTCCTTACCAACGCGGAAACCACCGAGCTGGATCCAAGCGAAGTTCAGCGAAGAGCTGAAGCCGCCAGCCGAGACGTCAGGATCGGAGCTTGCACCGTCAGTGTAGTTGAAACGGGTTTCCGTGTAGGTCGACAGGGTGCCGAGCTCGGTTTCCGTGCCGGTCCAGGTACGGAGCGAGAGACGAGCACGCTTGTGATAGGTATCGTTCTCAGAGATCGTGCCATCGGTGAAATAGTCCGACTTATCATAAGTCGTGTGACCGCCGTAAGGACCGTCACCAACGCTGATGTCGTAACGTACATAACCGCCGATACGAAGGCAGGTTTCGGTACCAGGAATATAGAAATAGCCCGTGCCGTAGGTGTCGCAGACGCGGACATATTCCATCGGTTCCGGCTCGGCGACGACTTCAACAGCGTCGGCAGCACGAGCACCGGAAACTGCGACGAGAGCCGCAGCTGAGCCGAGAAGAAGGCTCTTGATGTTCATTTTCTGACCTCCAGTCAAAAGTTAAATACAGGGTCTGGGTCTTATCTTGGCTGAAGGACAGCGTTCCCTGCCCCATCCCCACTTTTGAAAAAGACGCGTGAACGCCCCTTCTTCGATGCAGAGATTTACCGAACCCGGCTGGCAGTTCAACAGCCGTCACATGTTTATAGGCAGGCTTATTCACCCTTCACCGGGTGATGTTGCACAAAGGACACGTTTTCGAAGGGGTCATTCATAATTGAGTAAGAAAATGGCTCTGGGAATCGCCAAAAATTGCGGTGTTGCCGTGAAATCAAGTTCAGTCAGAGCCTTATATCCTGTTTTGCAGGGGCATTTTCGCGAACCCTAGCCAGGAAAACAAAAACAGTCGATTCGGCGTTATCTTTGGATTCCCTTATTGATTGTCTCATCTGATTTCTTTATCCACCGCGGCACCGGAGAGGTGGCCGAGTGGTCGAAGGCGCTCCCCTGCTAAGGGAGTAGAGGTCAAAAGCTTCTCGAGGGTTCGAATCCCTTCCTCTCCGCCATGCAGTCTAAGTTATTGATATTGATGCGTATCTTGCCGTTGAAACCGCGCAGAACCACAGCTCTTCGAGTGCTTATGTTTTCTCTCTAGTCCGAAATGGAGCTATTTTCCGGGAAAATGCGGGCGCTTTCTCAGTGGTAGATTCGCCGGTACGGAATTGGAGGGAGGCGGCTAACGCGCGATGGCGATGCAATGGGGGGACCGCTGCGCCGACCAAAGCGCGGGGATCGATTCCGGCGACCGCAGTGTTGCGAGGGAGAAATCAGCAGGAGCTTTGCCGGCAAGTACCAGCTCGACGATAGTAGGATCGAGGAAAGCAAGCCGCAGCAGACGAGTAATCCAGGATTCGGTGACGCCGTGCTTTATTGCGAGATCGGAAACACGGAGCTTTGGGTTTCCGACCATTTCCTCCCACCAGTCATGTGCCGTGGAGATGGCCTTGACGAGCTTGTCGTCGATGCGGGGGGTGGCGTTCCCGCCACCTGGCAGGATAAGGCGCATCGCCAATCCCGACCTTTTCAGCTTCGCCGGCACCGTGATCTGAAGCGGAGGTAAATCTTGGGATTCACGGTGGAGGTCGAGATGCTTTGCGATGTAGTTGCTGTCCATCGTTAAGGTGACGGCATCGGCACCAACATCGATCCGCTGAACGATTCCATCTATCAGCCTGGCGAGGACCACCGGGTCTGTGCTGCGTAGTGTCTGGGCAATCGTGTACGCCATGGCAACTGCCTTTGCTGTGACGTCTGGATCTGGACAAGTGATTGATGCCCTTTCCATCAAAGCAATCGGATCGTCGAATAGTTCGGCAAGCCTTGCACAGACCAGTGCCTCGATCTCGGGCGCTGGAATGCGCATACCGTTGCTGTTGGCAGCATCGCCACCATGCTGAAGATCGCGGCTGACATAGTAGCGATACCGGCGCGCTCCTTTGTTGGCATGGGAGGCAACCATCTTCTGTCCCGTATCATCGAACAGCTTCCCGGCAAGGATGCTGGGATGGACCGCAACGCGTATATGTCGTTTGCCTGTCCGGTTGTCGGCGAGCATGGCTTGAACCGCCTCCCAAAGCAGCTGATCGATGATCGGTGCATGCAGGCCATCATGGACTGTGTTCTTGTGCCGGATGCGGCCGATATAAATCGGATTGGAAAGAATGGCATAAAGCTCTCCCCGCACGAAAGCCGTTCCGCCGAACGAACGGCCCGCCTTGGAGGCACGCACAGGTTTGACGATGTTCCTTTGAATGAGCTCGTTCTGCAGCAGCCGAACATTGCCGAGGTAGAGATAAAGCCCGAAGATCATCCGGACCAGTTCGGCGTCTTCATCGACGATGGCAAGGGTTCGTCCATCCGGTCTGTAGCCGAGTGGCGGTGTGCCGCCCATCCACATGCCACGCGCCTTGGAAGCAGCAAGCTTGTCCCTGATGCGCTCGGCAGTCACCTCGCGCTCGAACTGAGCAAAGGAGAGCAGCATGTTGAGTGTGAGGCGCCCCATGCTGGTGGTGGTATTGAAAGACTGGGTGATCGAGACGAAGCTGGTGGCTGCCTTATCGAAAGCCTCGACCAGTTTAGCAAAGTCGAGCAGCGAGCGGGTCAGCCGGTCAACCTTGTAGACAACGACAATGTCAATTCTGCCCGCCGCAATGTCCGCGAGCAATCTTTGTAGGGCTGGCCGCTCGAGCGTCCCGCCCGAGGTGCCACCGTCGTCATAGCGCTCCGCGATCAGGATCCAGCCTTCACTGGTCTGGCTTGCGACATAGGCAGCGCAGGCAGCGTATTGGGCGTCGAGCGAATTGAAGTCCTGTTCCAGACCCTCCTCGCTCGACTTGCGGGTATAGATGGCGCAGCGGACCTGTTTCATGCTGCGTTCGCCTTCTTGCGCAATCCGAAGAAGGCAGGCCCCGACCAGTGCCCGCCAGTAATGGCACGGGCAACCGCACTCAGCGATTTCCACTCCCGGCTGTTCCAGCGGATAATCCTGTTCTCGTCGATGGTTACAACATGGGTGGTGCCCTGCCATTCGCGCACCAGTCGTGTCCCCGCACTTGCCGGCTGTGTCGAACTCTTGCCGCCCACTACCTGGGCAAGCCTGCGCCGAGCCGAAGGCGAAAGATCGCCGAGTGCGTCGGCTTGGATGCGGTAGCTGAGCGCAAGCCGCAAGAGTTTCGGGCTGACACTTGGTGCCGGACTGCCGGTGGTCTTCTTCCAGCGTTGGCGGAGTTGGGTCCCATCCAGCTCCGCCAGCGCCAAAACCTCCTTTTGAAGCTCCATAATTAGGCGACCATGCCGGTGTCGCTGTTGATGCGGTAGCGGCGGAGGCCATCCTTGCCGATCTCCGAGACGAGCGTGAGGCCGAGCTTCTTCCTCACCACTGCCGAGAGGAAGCCGCGCACCGAATGTGCCTGCCAGCCTGTTGCGTCAATCAGTTGTTTCAGCGTCAAGCCTTTCGAGTGATGTAGCTTCTTCAGCACTCCGTCCGCCTTGGTCTGATGGGAGGTGGTCTTCTGCTTCGCAGCCTTACCATCTGTGGCGGTTAATCGTTTGGTTTCTGGATTGGCAGTGAGCGCCTTGCTCTTATGAGGTTTCGTTGCTTTACCAGGCTTTGTTTCGACCTGGTCGATGTTCTGTTCGCTAGCCAGAACCTGTTCTTCGACATTGGCATTAGCGGTGATGGGGATGTTGATTATTGCCACGGTGGCTCTCCGTCGGTTAATCAGGCATCGGCCCATCCGCTGCCTGTACTGCCGCAAGCCCGCTCAGGGGCGGGCAGGAGAGCCGGAATGACGTAAGAAACGCCCTTCCGTTCAATTATCTGTAGGAAGCAATGCTCGACTTCGACAGGAAGTCCAGCGCCAATCTCCACGGTTTAGGTTCCTTATTGAGCATCAATCTGCCTGCCTTCAATCTGCAATGCTTTCAGTGCACTGCGCAGGCTGACATCGAGTTCAGCCACCGACAGACTCGAATAGTGTGCGAGACAGGCCAAAGCTGAAGATTCTACAGAATCCTGTGCTTCGCCGAGCACGCGCAAAGTCGCCACCAAACCCTCAAGCAGCCTGACTTCCGGTTCCATTGAGAACACAGCGTCGCGCAACCGTGCGTTACGAAACTTGGTCAGGTTGTGAGGGCTTTGCCGCTTCATCGAAGGGGTACCGTATTGCCAGTACCCGACAGTGACGCTTGCCGTGACGGAGAAGTCGAGTGCAATCTGAGTTCTGTGGCAAGAATTTGAGTCGTCGAATGTTGTGCTTGGGGTAGCAGAACGATCCCATCTGTCTGTTTCGGGTGAGGGAAGCTCAAAAGCTCGGTACGGTTTCATCCGAACCAAGAACTCGCGAAACAACAGTTCGAATCCCATTTGGTGCGCCATTTCAGTACAGAACTCTGAACGCCGAACGCCGCCGGTTTCCCGCTTGAAGCGGCGACCAGTGTTCGTAGCAATTCCGACTTCGATCCCATGATGCCGACCTCGTCGTCCGCGACCTCGACGCGCTGGGCCAGAGCGCGCAGATGGTCGCGGCGGTAGCCTCCACCGTCGAGGCGTATGCGTTCACGAGCCTTGCGGGCGAACCCCTTGAGCATGTCGGCGCTGACGCCCTGATTGCCTGAACTGTCGAGCGCGAGCTGCGTGCGCTCCGCGTCGGCGTAGCCTGATCCCGGATCGCCTTGAGGCTCGGCATGCGCTCCTTCGCCATGGCGTCGTCCCCGTCCACCATGTCGGCTTCGATGGCGTCAAAGAGACGGCCGAGCCGCTGGTCGGTGTCCGCGATTTGTTTGTGCAGTTCGGCAAGGTGCTCGCGGCGGCGCTCGGTGCGCTCCTGGCGACGGTCGATGACACTGGCGAGCACGGTTTCAAGACGCTTCGGCTTTAGCAAACGATCCCCGATATGATCGGCGACGAGATGGTCCAGCTTTTCCATCGGGATCGTGCGGCCCTTGCAGCCGGTCTTGCCCTGCCGCGCCTTGGTCGAGCAGGTGTAATAGCGATATGTGCCGCCCGCGCTGCCCCTGCCGGTGCGGAGCGTCATTGCACCCCCCGCACTTGGCGCAGAAGCAAATGCCGGTCAGCAGCGTCGGGCCGCTGGAGATGCGCGCGGGCGTCACTATGGGATTGCGGGATTTCAGGCGGGCTTGCACCGCATCGTAAATCTCGCGCTCGATCAGGGGCGGCACCGCCATGATCGCGATCTCGCTCTCCGGCTTCTTCTCCCGGTCCTTGTGAGAGCGGGTGTTGAATCTGTGCTCGCCGATGTAGGTAGTGCGGGTGAGGATGCCGTGGATTTGCGCCAGCCCCCCAACGCCCGCCGTCGCGGGTGAAGAAGCGGCGCTCGTTGAGATAGGTGGCGATAGCCTTGACGCCCATTGCGCCAAACGTGCCGTCACCTTCAAGGAACAAGCGATAGATCCGCCGCACGGTGTCGGCGTGCATCGGGTCGATCTCCAGCTTCTTCTTGGTCTTCGATCCCCGCTGCTCGGCCGCGACGATGCGATAGCCGATAGGCGGCCGTGCGCCGTTCCAGAAACCTTGCCGGGCATTTTCGTTCATGGCGCGCAGAACGTGCTTGGCGTTCTCCTTGGACTGGTATTCGTCGAACTGCGCCATGATCTGCCGCATCATCTGATGCATGGGATCGTCCCCCATCTCCTGCGTGATGGAGACGAGCTTGACGCCGTTCTTGGCGAGCTTCCTGACGTTGAACTCCAGTTCGAAGTGATCGCGGAAGAAGCGCGAGAAGCTATGCACCACGACAATATCGAAGGGCGCTGGCCTGGACGTGGCCGCCTCGATCATGCGCTGGAACTCGGGCCGGCGGTCGTTGGTGGCGGAAGCCCGAGCCTCAACGAAAGTCTCTACGAGCCGGTAGCCGCGCGTCTCGCAATAGGCTTCGCCCTGCCTGCGCTGGTCGGAGATCGACACGTCATGCTCGGCCTGCCGGGCCGTCGAGACACGAAGATAGAGGGCGACGCGCACCCCGTTCGAGAGTTGGGATGCGGTCATGGCAGAAGCCTCCTTCTCACATCATCGGCATGGCCCGAAGAGTTCATCGAATAGATCGCCGAACCACGCCTCGAACACATCCACCTCGGCCTCTGTGACCGGGATATACTCGGGCCAGTCGTCGGTAACGGTCCAACCGGAAAGATCGTGCTTGACCGGCCGCCCGATACGCGCCGGCATCGCGGGCTTGGCATTGTCGTAAAGATCGTTGGGCAGCACGCCGGTTTCGACGCGCCCGCGACGTTCAAGGCTTCGGTGGGCGCACGTCCTGGGCATCTACCCATTATCGCCCGGCCCTTCCATATCCAGAACGACCCCGTTCGCCGCCGATTGCCGCCGTTTCCCTACCTGCAAGGTCGATGCTCCAATGCTCATGTCTCTTTCCTCCTTCCGGTCCGGGGAGAGACGGCCATGCCGAGGAACACGGTCATGGCCTGGTTGAGCCGCACCATGTCCTCGTCATCGAGCCGCCCGACACGCGCGCCCATCTTTGCCTTGGGAACGGTGGTGATCTTGTCCACCATCAGGCGGCAGGGGGAGCGCAGGCCGTTGCGCTCGTTCGGCTCCACGACAAGGCGGAACAGAGGCGCTTCAGTCGGGTCGGTTGTGAAGGCGCATATCGTGATGGAGTCAGTGGCGTCGAAGCTGTCGTCCTGCACGATCACGACCGGGCGCGGCTTGCCCGCGTAGTCCTTGCCGCCCGAGACCGTCCAGACCTCGCCGCGCCTCATTCATCGTCCCAATCGGAAACCGCGTCGATGAACGCCTGATCCTCGCGGGTATGGGCGCTCGCGGCGACAGCTTGCGACTGGCGATGCGCCTGTTCCCGAAAAGAGGCCGCCCGCACGTCCGGGACCCAAATCTGGATGGGCCGCAGTCCCTGCGCGCGCAGCCGGTCGCGGTGCTCGCGCACCTTCACCCGCACGGGCTTGGAATTGGATGCTGTCACCATGATCGGTCTCCACGAAATAGTTACATGTAACCTATCACGATCCGCTCGGGATGACCACCCCTTTCGTTCGTTCCGGCATGGGAGCGCGACCGCGCCCCCAATCCGTCCTTGTCTGCTTCCAAAGCCCAGACCGGGGCGGCGGCAGGCGGTCAAGGCGGGCGCGTGCGCCCCCGCGCAGCGGCTGGGCCTTGAGGCCCTGACGGCGATCCGGTTTCATGCTCCCGGCAGCAAGGCCATGACGCCGGTTATGGCGTGATGTGCTTGGGCGCTCTCCCGTGTCGAAATGCCGAAAACCACGCGATTTGCGCCTTTGGTGCCGATCGAAATCCAGCAATGCTAAGGCTTTGCGCGAAATCGCGGCACTATGGGGGTCAAAATCATGGTGCCGCTGACGGCCCACCTAAACAGTGTGCAGACAACGACAATTTCTGAAATCCGGCCAACGTAGTGCCGGTTTCTTTTATCTTGCCCTCCCAATCGGTGCTGCTTTCGAGACCTTCTGAGACATCGCAATATATCCTTTCCATCGAATGCCGTGGTGCTTCCGCCAATGTGATTCGGATCATTCGGCATCCATTGCCCCCTCGGGTAAAGCAATCGATACGGCGTTCTTTATATGCTCTGCGCACCATCCCGTCGGGGTGTTCTGCTTGGCAGGCGTTGCCTGCGAACATGTCAGCCGAAATGCCGAAATTAAATCACCACGTACCGGAATTTAGCAATCATGTTAAAACTGATACGTTAATTTATAAAAATAAGTAAATTCATATAGATAGAGCTATATATGGCGTATGCTATTGATACATGGTTGCTAAAGTCCGATACATGGTGCTTATGTTCCATCAATGTTCCACCCTTGAAAGCTGGATTTTGCTCCGTAATTTGGTGATTTTGGATGGGATAACCACATACGTGTTCTGAATCATAATGTATGGATGTTGACATAGAAATCCCGCGCGCATAGTTACTCCCTAAACTTCAATGGTTTGGGGGGGCGCCTGTGCCAGAAAACGAGAATCAAGAGACCTTCACGATATCCCTCACGGGTGCTGGAATCGACGTCAGACGTGAGGTGAGCGCCAGTAAGCTCGCACTCGTCATGGGCATTATCATGGGCAACGATCCGCCCGAGGGAGTGACCTTTGGGGCACCTAATGTCAGCGCGCCTACCGGACCGGCTAGAAGTCTCCCTGCGCGAATTCCTGGATGACGCGAAGGCGACGACAAAACCAGACCAGATCGTTGCTATCGGCCAATATATGGCCGTTCAGGAGGGCAAGGACACCTTCTCGCGCGACGATATCAAGGCGCGTTTCCAGTCTGCGCGAGAACGCCTGCCGTCTAATTTCCCCCGCGACTTCAGCACCGCAATCGGCAAGGGCATGATTGCAGAGGACCATGCAAAGTCCGGCCAGTACTACGTGACGAAGACGGGCGCGCAGGCCGTCGAGCGGCGCTTTGGCGCGCAGAACTAGTCGCGGGAGTTTCGAAGATGGCTCTGAAAGACCTGGTTGCAGACCGCGGCAAGCTGACAGAAGCGGCGATTGAAGAAATCGTTCGTGACTACATCCGCTATGATCCCGGTACCTATGATGTAGTGCTAACACCCGCCGGCCTGGCGCTCAGCAATGACGCCAAAGTTCTGGTAGTCCTCGTTGCTATTGCCGGATGGCAGTATGTGGTCGATGAAGTTCGCCCTGTCGATACCAAACCTGCTGCACTGGAGCAGATGACGAGCATCGCCGGCGGCACCCTCCGTCCGACGCTCAAGAAGCTTAAGGACGCGCGCTTGGTGGTGTCTACAAGCGATGGTTACGCTATTCGTGTTGCCAATCTCGATGCCATTGGTCGTGTGATAGCGGGTGAAAAGGGCGTCGCGAAGTCAGCGCCCCGCAGGTCAAAACACGCTGCGACGGACGAAGAAGATAGCACAGCCAACGGCGCGGATTCGTCTCTTGAGAGCCGCATTAGTAAGGGACGCCGGAAGACTAGTGTTCCTATTCGCAGCTCTCTAGCGCGGTTGGTTGACAATGGCTTCTTCGCGGAAGGGCGAACGCTTAGTCAAGTCGTTACGCGGCTCCATGAAATGGCGATTATCGCCAAGACGACCTCCCTATCTGGGCCGATCGCCGAGATGGTTCGGAGTGGAAAACTTGCTCGCAAGAAAGTGACTGAAGGTGGCAAGGACATCTGGAGCTATAGGAGCGCTTCGGATGCGTGACGCGATCATTGCCGATTTATCCACGAAGGTTCCGGTATCACTAGCAACCGAGCTAGTCGATGCCTACGAGCAGCTTGTCGCCAAGTATCGCGGTGGCGACCTTGAAGCAGCGTTGACTAAGGCAGGCCGCTTCGTCGAACACACCTTCCGCTTAATCGAGCATATTCGCACTGGCACAGCGCCGGCGGAGATTAAGCAAGTCGCAACGACCATCCGGACAATTGAGAACGACGCTACGCTGCCTGATCCTCTGCGCATCCTCATTCCCCGAGCCGCCTACGGAATGATCTATGACCTGCGCAGCAAGCGCAACGCGGTGCACGTGAAAGAGACAGACCCTACTGCAATCGATGTCGCTCTGACTGTTGCCGCAGCCGGATGGATAACGGCAGAACTCCTTCGTTTATATCACAAGTCGGACGAGAAGGCCGTACAAGACGCAATGCTCGCCCTTACTCGCGGGACCATCCCAATGGTGGAGTCGATTAACGGAGAGGTCTTCGTAGGCAGGACAGTTCCGGCAAAGGTCGAGATGCTACTACTGCTCGCCCATGCCAAGCCGAAGGGTATGAATCGCACCGCTCTAGGTAATGCAGCGAAATGCAGCCAACCGTCCGTATCCACAGCCTTGAAGGCGCTTGGGTCAGAGCGGATGGTTCATCTCGGAACCGACCAAACCTATTATATTACCAGCGGTGGCGAACAGACTCTCGGCCAATGGCTGATTAGCGCCGGTCGTTAGGCGTTCGCTCAACGTGGCAGGTTGTCGGCTACATGGGAAATGGTCGCGAATGTAAATTTCAAATCTCCACTGATAGCAAGTGTCTGTTTCGGTCAAAACCTGCCCCTGTAGCGGCCATCCGATCTCCACGGTAAGCAAATGTGTGAAATTGCACCGAAAAGTAACCCGGGGCATCAGAACGCCGAAGCAGCCGATTCAGTTATTGTTTTGTAGATTGTGAGCGATCACCTTCGTGCACGTCCCCAGATCCTGAGCTCGTAACCATTTCACAATGAAATCAGTAGATTAAGCGAAATTGCGTAGGGTCGCTATTCGGCGCGATTTCACACCGTGCTCCCCGACTGTGTCTCAGCACCGAGGCCCAACTGGTTTCTCGCCTCTTGCGGATCAACGCCATACCGGCGACAAAGCTCAAAAGCCCCAATTCATTCTGACAATGGACAGGCTTGAGGTTCGACCATCCGGAACCGATCGATCAACAGCTTATCGCTGAGATCCGAGAACCGTCGTGTCCCGATCTGCGCAAGTATTGTATCAATCTCCGCGTGCAATATGTGGAACGCTCGGCGCGCGCCCGCCTCACCGCCTGCCGCAACTGCAAACATCGCGGGCCTGCCAATCAGTGCAAAGCGAATACCAAGACACGCTGCAATCACAACATCGCTGCCGCGCCGAATGCCACTATCCATCGCAAGCACCATACTCTCTCCTACGGCGTCGCGCACCCTCGTGACGATCTCAAGCGGCGATGGCGCGCGATCAAGTTGCCGGGCACCATGATTGGAAAGGATGATTCCATCCGCGCCATGATCCTTGCAAAGCAGAGCGTCCTGGGGCGACAGAATGCCCTTCACCATTAGGGGCCCCTTCCACAATCGTCTCACTCGCGCGAGCGCATCCCAAGTCTGTCCTGGCGCCGGCGTTTCCCTTCCATAAAGATCTGCAACGGCTTCGGCCGTGGGATCTTTGGCGTAGGGTGCCCAGTTCTGCATTACCGGCATACCACCGTTTCGAAGGTAGCTGATCGTCCACCTTGGCCGTGCAACTCCCTGCATGATGATCGAGGGCGTCATTTTCACCGGCCGCTTGAAGCCGTTGCGATGATTACGCTCTCGCCCGGCAACGGTAGGCGTGTCCACCGTCAAGACTAATACATGCGCCCGAGCGGCGGCAGCCCGCGCGACTAGATCATCGGTGATCTCAGGGTTTCGCGTGCCGTAAACCTGGAACCACACATTGCCGGGTGCCACTTCCGCGGCAGCTTCTATAAAGTCGCAGCTCGCGCTCGACATCACATAGGGCACCTTCGATGCTGCGGCGGCGCGCGCCAGCATAAGGTCCGCCCCCGGTCGAAAAAAGCCGGCTATACCCATCGGAGCAACGCCAACGGGACTCGAATAGGTGCGGCCGAATATCTCGACGCTCTGGTCCGGCTTCGCGACGTCTACAAGATAGCGCGGCATCAAGCTGTATCTGTCGAAGGCTCTGCGGTTCACCTCCAGACCACGCTCATCATGCACGCCGCCGTCTATATAATCGAATGCGATACGCGGCAGTTTTGCCCGCGCGCACTCGCGCATGTCATGCAGATTGATGGCTTCGTTTATGCGCAAACTCATGCTCTCGCTGGCGGTTTCGAAAGCGCCGTCCTACCCTGTTCAATTGTTCCGACCAAGCGGCCGTCCTCGATCGCGCGATGCATTTCTGCCCGAACCCTGCGTGCGAGTTCGCGCATTGCATGGGTCATCGGACGCTGAAGCGAGAATGCCATCATGTAATCTTGATGGACGGCAGGCTCAACCATGCGGCGATATCCGAAGTCGCGGCGATGCGCCTCCGGCAAGATCACGCCATGCGGGAGCACCGTGAATCCCATGCCCTGGCGCACCAGCTTAATGAGCGGAGTCAATGCATCGACTTCCGCCTGTATGTCCAGCGACAGCCCAAGGCTCCGCACGGTATCGTCGAGAGCGCGGCGGAGCCCGTGGTTGCGGCCAACAAGAATGAGCGGCAGATCGGCGAGGCGGGCCACCGGAATGCATTCGGGGTCCGCGCAAATCGCATCGACGTCGGCGCGGCGCCCGAAAAGATAAAGGCCCACCGTCATCAGATAGTCCATTCTGATATAGGCCGAACGTCTGGCATTGTTGATGACAGCCATGTCGATCCTACCTGCGGCCAGCCACTCGTTCACGAATCCCGAAAGACCATCAACCACGTGCAATCTCACATACGGAAAGTCGCGCGCGAACTCTGCGACGATTTCTGCTCCGATAGCTGCACTTATCGAAGGCGGCATGCCCAAACTGATCGCACCTGCAGGTACGTCTGCCGCCTCGCGAAGATCCGACGCGACCTGCCTCAGATCACGCAATACGGGTGCTACGACTGTCTGGAACTGCTCCCCCTCCCTGGTAAGTCGAATGCCTCGGCCATGACGGTAGAATAGGTGGACGTTCAATTCTTCTTCAAGAGCGGAGATTTGCCGGCTGAGTGCCGACTGGGTGACTCCCACGATGGTGGCAGCCCGAGAAAGGGATCCAGAATCGATAACAGCCAAGAAATAGGCGAGTTGGCGCAGTTCCATCGGGTAACCTTTGGCAGCTTGCATCGAATGAAGGGGAAGATGTGGTGAGATATTCCCATAGCTCATATCTCATATTCTTCCGCTCCTGTGGATAGTTACTCGAATCAAATGCTGTATGGGACTGGAAATCGGAGGAAACCTACTTTGGAACATACGATTCTCGCCCGCGCCCGGAAGCTCGCAACGGCGACGATAGGCGACGTGCTCGACCTGAATGGCTTCCACGGCATCATATCAGGAATACCACGGCGATCTGGCGAAGGACGGATCGCAGGTTTCGCACAGACCATGCATGGGCAGGTCGGGCCGCTCGGCACATTCACTTTTGCCGACTTCAGTGTGGGCGCCGCGTTCGACGCCATCGAGGAAGATTCGATGCTTATGATAGATCTCGGCGGCGCTGACGTCTCAACATTCGGCGGTCTTGCTGCTCTGACCGTTTCGCGCAGGAAGTCGGCCGGTGTGGTAATCGACGGTGGGTGCCGTGACATCGAGGAGATCCGCGCACAGGGCGTTTCTGTGGCAAGCCGCCACGTGACACCCCGAACCGGCAAGGGGCGTCTGAAAGTCGTGTCCTTGGGGACGCCGGTCTGCTGCGGAGGTGTCACGGTCAAATCCGGCGATCTGGTCGTGATGGACGACACGGGGACGGCGGTCATTCCGTCCGGTATGATCGAGACCATACTTCATGCGGCGGAGGAGCTTGATCGGCGGGACATGGCCTTTGCAGAACATCTCCGGTCAGGCATGAGTTTCACGAAATCAGCAGCAAAGCTGCAGCACGCCTGACAAAATGGATTGATGAATATGCAGGTTTCCCACCGATCTCCAGACGCCTGTGCGCTCAAGGCTTTCGTCGGCCGCACTCAGAGTGCGAGTGCTTTCATCACGACTGAACTGGCCGAACGCTTTCGCGCAGCGCTGGATCTTCCGGGAAAGGAACTCCAAGACGGCGACATCGCTCCCTTGGCCATCCATTTCTGCCTGGCGCCTCCGTTCGTTGCGACTTCAGCACTACGCGAGGACGGACACCCCGCTTTCAGCAATTTTCTGCCTTCACCGTTTCCACGCCGGATGTGGGCTGGTGGGGCGCTGACCTATTCTGGCGAACTCCGTGTAGGACAGCTGGTAACGCGGCACTCAGAAATCGCCGATGTTGCGTTGAAGACCGGCCGCTCGGGTTCGCTTTGCTTCATAACCGTCAACCACACATTCAACGCAGGCGGCACGACGGTTCTGAAGGAACGCCAGGACATCGTCTATCGCGAAGCACATGGCGGCAATCCTGCGCCGGTTTCGGAGCCGACCCGGCCGACCGGCACCAACAGCCGGGAAATCGTTCCAAGCCCGACACTTCTGTTTCGTTACTCCGCTCTCACCTTCAACAGCCACCGCATACATTACGACCGGACCTATTGCGTAGAAGTCGAGCACTACCCCGGTCTGGTCGTTCATGGTCCGCTGCAAGCAACGCTTCTGCTGCATTATGCAAACGAGCTTAGAGGCTCGCCGCCAAGGAGCTTCAGTTTCCGTTCGGGCATGCCGCTGTTCGATCTAGAGCTCTTCCGTCTCAATGCGCGCGAAGCCGATGGGCATCTGGAGCTCTGGACATCGTCGAATACCGGGCAACCCGCCATGACCGCGTCCGCAACATGGTAGTTTTGTCGCGGATTTTATGATTCCACTGTTCGTTCCGGCTGATCGGCCTGAACGCTTCGGGAAAGCAGCGGCTTCCGGCGCAGATGCGATCATCCTCGACCTTGAGGACGCCGTAGCGCCGCAATCGAAGGCGAGAGCTCGCGGCAACCTTCGAGCCGACTTCACCACGCTGCCCGTCCTGGTGCGCATAAATGCAGTTGGAACACCGTTCCATGATGATGACCTGCTTGCCGCGACGCATGCCGGTGCAGCAGCCATCGTCGTCCCAAAGGCCGAGGATAATGAAGGCTTTGGCGCTATCGCCCGCAACACCTCCCTGCCGGTTCTGGCCTTGGTTGAAACAGCGGCCGGAGTCGCAGGAAGCCGCACAATCGCCAGCCTGCCGTTCGTGGGGCGACTGGTGTTCGGTTCAATCGACTTCTGTGCAGACCTCGGATGCGCACACACGCGCGAAGCCCTGCTTGCAGCCCGGAGCGAACTTGTCTTCGCCTCCCGCCTCGCCAGGCTAACGGCCCCAATAGATGGAGTGACAGCAAGGATCGACGACCCTGCAGCGAGTGAAGACGATGCGCGATACGCAAGCGACCTGGGTTTCGGTGGCAAGCTCTGCATCCATCCGCGGCAGATCGAAGGCATCCGGCGCGGTTTTCAGCCGACCGGTCAGGAAATCTCATGGGCGCGTGGTGTGCTTGCCTCAGGAGACGGTGCTGCTGCAGTAGACGGCATATTGGTCGACGCACCAGTTCGCGCGCGCGCCGAAGCTGTGCTGAAACGCGCCAAGCTCACATAGTGTTGAGCTGTTCCTGGAACAAGCCGCGCGCGATCACCTGAGCCTGTATTTCGGCCGCGCCTTCGAAGATATTGAGGATTCGCGCGTCGCAAAGCACGCGTGAAATCTCGTACTCCAGAGCATATCCGTTGCCCCCATGGATTTGCAGTGCCGTATCGGCATTCGACCAAGCGACGCGCGCGGCAAGAAGCTTGGCCATCCCCGCCTCGATGTCGCAGCGTGTGCCCGCATCCTTCCGGCGCGCGGCGAAATAGGTCATTTCACGGCTCATCACCGTCTCTGCAAGCATCATGGCGAGCTTGTCGGAAACGCGCGGAAACGCCACGATCTCGCGAGCGAACTGACGGCGCTCGAGCGCATAGTTCAGACCAAGTTCAAATGCGCGGCGCGCCACGCCTACGGCGCGGGCGGCCGTCTGGATGCGCGCGCCCTCAAAGGTCCGCATCAACTGCCGAAATCCCTGCCCTTCGACGTTCCCCAGAAGACCATCGGCGGGAACAGCGAAACCGTCGAACGATATGTCGTACTCACGCATACCTCGATAACCGAGCACCTCGATTTCTCCGCCGTTCATTCCATCGGCCGGAAAAGGGTTCTCGCGTGTGCCACGCGGCTTCTCGGCCACCAGCATCGAAATCCCGTCATGGCTCTTCGAATTGCTGTCGGTGCGCACGAGAACAGTCATCAGATCGCTGCGGGCAGCATGGGTGATCCATGTCTTGCTGCCATGTATCCGCCAGCCCCCATCATCGCTGCGCACGGCACGGGTCTTGAGGCTGGCAAGATCAGAGCCGGTATCTGGTTCGGTGAAGACTGCTGTGGGAAGAATCTCACCAGAAGCGATTCGGGAAAGCCATTTGCTTTTCTGATATGCAGTGCCTGTGCTGCCTATGAGCTCCCCTGCAATCTCCGAGCGGGTGCCAAGGGAGCCAGCTGCAATCCATGCTCGGCTCAACTCCTCGGTAACGACGCACATGGCCAGTTTACCAAGTCCCAATCCTCCAAAATCAGGATCAATACAAATTCCGAACACACCAAGTTCAGCCATCTCGGAGACGATCTCATCCGGCACGAGTTCGTCCCTGAGATGCCAACCATGTGCATGCGGGAGTATCTGCTCGTCTGCGAAACGACGTATCTCGAGGCGGATCATATCCAGCTCTTCTTCACCAAGCGAATCGCTGACGGCTTCGCCCCCGCGCACCAGCGATATAAGTTCGGCCCGATGTTCAGGCGAGTTACCAAGCGTCAGGAAGGTAGATACCGCATCATGGTCCGCGAGCGCCGCAGCTGCCGTAGATCCACCCAGCTCGTGAGGTCGAAGCATCTCGTTCTAACTCATCGGCAGCCCGCCGATCAACTGTCCGAGATATTCTCCGAAGCCTATGGCGACGACGAGTTCGCCGCTGCGGCCCAACGTTCCCGAGCGCTGTAGCCGTGATGCCCAGTTCGCGGTCGAATTCAGCGCCGTTGCGACGGTGGCAACCCAGGCATAGCCGTGCACTGCGCGCTGCGCCCGATCGAGTGCCGCCGCGTCCAGCTTCCCTTCCGGAGCTACCACAGAACGAAACTTGGGAGCGGACGGCCCCGGCATAGTGCTCGGCGGCGGTCACCGCGTCGTTTGCCAGCTTGATCAGTTCACTGTCGCGTGGAAAATTAGCAACCTGTTCAGACTTTATATTCATAGCCCCTCCGCGCTCTCGACAATGCCGTCGTCATGCAGCACCGCTATGGCGTGCTCAGGCAGGGAGAGTACCTCCACAAGAACTTCGTCTGTGTGCTCGCCGAGACGTGGTGCTCGTCGCGGCATCCCCCTGTCCAGATTTGAGAACGTCGCGGGATAGCCAGGGGTCGGATAGGTGTAACCGCTCGTGTGCGCCACAGGCGAGAACAGGGGATTGCTCGAAGAGAACATAAGATCCTCTTCCAGCGCTTCGGACAGGTTCCGGTAGGGGCCCCAGCACGCCCCAGCCTCATCGAGACGTGCGGTCAATGCGGCGAAATACTGATTTGCGATCGCGTCGGCGACAATCGGAGAAATTTTGTCCCGATTTTGGTACCGTATTCCCTCATCCTGAGCCAAAGAGATGCCCAGCTTGGCTTCCAGGGCCGCGATTGGCGTGGCGATATCGAGCGCCCGCAGGAGCCCACTCCACTGGCGGGGGGTGAGCGCTACGATCATGAGCCGCTTGCCGTCTGCCGTAACGAAGTCTCTGCCGAAGGCGCCGAACAGGTCGTTTCCGGTCTTCGGCCTGTCATGACCCGAGATCTTCACCTCGGCTATCTGGCCTAAGGTGCCAAGTGTCGCAGCCGCAATGTCGCTTAGCGGCGCGCGTATTTCATGACCGTGTCCCGAAACTGCACGATCGCGGAGTGCCGCGAGCACCGACATGCCGGCCGTAGCGCCTGTCAAAAGATCCCAGGCAGGAAGGACATGATTGACAGGCTCGTCCGGGCGATCCGCCGGGCCGGTCATCATCGGCAAGCCGGTCGCACAGTTTATGGTGTAGTCAACAGCATTGGCACCATCCGATCTCCCCAAGACGCGCGCTGTTATCAAGTCTGGGCGAACCGCTGCGAGTCGAGCATGCGACAGAAAGCCTTCGGCCGGATAGTTCGTGACGAAAATGCCTGAGTTTTTTCCGGGCGCTGTAATGAGCGCCGCGGCAAGTTCCCGTCCCCTTGGGTCACCGAGATTGATCGCAATCGACTTCTTTCCCTTGTTGAGACCTTCCCAGTAAAAGCTCCCGCCAACTTCTGCCCGCGGCCATCGATGAAAGTCGGGTCCGCCGCCAATTGCGTCGAAGCGTATGACCTCCGCTCCCAATTGGGCCAGCGAAAGCGCGCAGTAGGGTGCCGCGACAAAGGACGCGCCTTCGATTATCCTAACCCCCTCCAAAAGTCCGTACATCGTGGCGCGCCGCTCCCCCTGCCGGCATTTGCTGACATGCGTCAGATGACCGGGCCGGAGCCGGCCATCAACATCCGATGCTGCATTTATTCAACAGATGAATAGACAATCCAAAAATAGCAGACATCCGCTGGGATCGGCTTTATCGGAAACGTAGGCTGGCTGACGTTATGCTTTGCATGTCGTTTGGGTCTGTCTGCATTGTCTATGATGTTCATGGGACCAAGATGAGACTTCCTCTGGGTGGCGACAGTTCCTACTTCCTTCACCTCTACGCACGCTATCTGAAGGACCCGTCGTCGGTCCCTTCCGATTGGGTTGTTCACTTCGCGAGCCTGAACGAGGCGACGGACAAATCGACTCCTGATCCGGATGCTGCGGGCCAACGCTTGCGCGATCTGTACCGCGTGCATGGACACAAGCAGGCGAAGCTCGACCCGCTGGGACTGCAGGTGTCAGGCCCTGTCGAGAAGCTGGAAGCCGCACGTTCAAACGTCCAGCCCATTGCCATTACACTTGCCGGGGTAGATCTGCGGCTGCGAAACGACGAGGCTTGCACAAAGCTCGCGGGTATCTACTGCGGTACCGCGGCAATCGAGGCTGATCATGTTGCAGACGCATCCGAGCGGGAATGGCTCTACGACCGTTTCGAGCAGGAGATGTTGGCTGAAGCAGACGAAAATGTCCTGTCGCGGACCCTCGAAGCGGTGATGCTGGCGGACGAATTCGAAACCTTCATCAAGACCAAATGGCCGACGAAGAAGCGCTTCGGTATCGAAGGCGCGGAGTTGGCCGCCGTCATCGTGCGCGAAGCCTTCAGGTCAGCCGCGATGGCAGAGATCGGCGAGATCGTCATAGGCGGCATGCACAGAGGTCGGCTTGCTACGCTCGCGACGGTTCTGGGCAAATCCCTCCCAACGCTCGTTGCCGAGATCAAGGGCCGGGACATCACCGACGGTGACGAGTCCTTCACGGGGGACGTTCCCTACCACAACGGACTTGCGACCACAGTTGAGACCGGCGTCGGCCCGGTTGACGTCAGGTTGCTGCCGCATCCATCGCACCTCATTGTTGTCGCACCAGTGGCCACGGGTGCGGCACGCGCGCGCCAGGAGATGCTTTCGACTGCAAATGGATCGCGAAGGCCAACCTCAGAGGCCATGGCTCTCCTTATGCACACAGATGCCGCCTTTTCCGGCCAGGGCCTCGTATGGGAGCTCTTCCAGCTTTCCGGCCTGAAAGGCTACGGCACCGGTGGAGTGATTCATTTAGTAGTCAACAACCAAATCGGCTTCACGACGCTTCCATCGGAAGGCCGGTCCTCACCGCATCCGAGTGACATCGGCAAGGCGTTCGGCGTGCCTATCTTTCACGTCAACGGCGACGACCCGGTCGCAGCTGCGGCAGTTGCCCGCGTCGCGGTCGAATGGCGCAACAGAACCGGCAAGGACGCGATCCTCGATCTTGTCTGCTATCGGCGCAATGGCCACAATGAGCTCGACGAGCCGCGCTTCACCCAGCCCATGACGTGGGCGGCCATCGACACACGTCCTTCGCTGAAGAGTCTTCACGCATCCCACGTACAGCAGCAGTCGAAAGCGGCGTATGATCAGGCAGAGAGCAAGCGCGAGGCATTTCATGCGGCGTTGGAGAGTGCCTACGCCACTTTCGATCATGATCGGCCGAATTCCACATTGGGTCAGACGGATATCTTCGCACCGCCGCAGCCAGCCGGAGCCATGCCTTCCCGCCCGATTACAGGGGTGCACCGGAGCCATCTCGTCGATCTCGCGCGACGCATCACTGCTATAGCTGAAACCCGCGAACCGGATCCCAAGGTCCGGAACTTCCTGAAGGCGCGCCTCGAATCGGTCGAGAACGACACAGGCTTCAACATCGCAACAGCAGAGGCGCTCGCCTTCGCATCGCTTCTCGATGAGGGCACCTCCGTAAGGCTGAGCGGCCAGGATAGTGTTCGAGGCACATTCACGCAGCGTAATCTGGCAATCCACGACAGACGGACGGGAGAGATTGACATACCCCTCTCCGGAATCGCGCGGAACGGCGCCCGGTTCGATGCGGTGAACTCGCCGCTGATCGAATATGGTGTGCTGAGCTTCGAATAT
This sequence comes from Mesorhizobium sp., assembly GCA_049840935.1. Classification (GTDB taxonomy): domain Bacteria; phylum Pseudomonadota; class Alphaproteobacteria; order Rhizobiales; family Rhizobiaceae; genus Mesorhizobium_G. The sequence continues at coordinate 178,814 of JASGJA010000016.1, read as the reverse complement.
GGCATGAGCCTCGCGGACCCGTCCCGGCTCATCGTCTGGGAAGCGCAGTTCGGAGATTTCCTGAACGGCGCACAGGTTGTTGTGGACCAGTTCATCGTCACCGCAGAAGCAAAATGGCGAATGGCGTCGAACATTGTCATCGCCCTTCCCCACGGTCTCGAAGGCCAGGGACCCGATCACTCATCCGCCCGGATCGAGCGCATCCTGCAATCATGCGCAGGCGGAAATATCGTGCTTGCGAACCCGTCAACGCCTGCCAATCTTTTCCATCTTTACAGGCGTCAGGTTCGCGCACCCGTCCGCAAACCGCTGTTCCTGATCGCCCCGAAGTCACTGCTTCGTGTGCGCGAATGCGCGTCAAGGCTTTCCGACATCTCGGAAAGCATGTCATTCGAGCCCGTGATTATCGACCCACCGAGCGCTCCGCGCTGCCGCAAAGCAGTGCTTTGCTCCGGCAAGATCGCATATGGACTGAAATCGAAGTCGGTGCAGGAAGGCATCGATGATATCGCCGTTATCCGGCTGGAGCAGTTGTATCCTTTTCCGGAAACAGAAGTTCTGGACACGCTGCAGCGCTACCAGGGCGTTCCGCTTGTCTGGTGCCAGGAGGAGCCGCGCAATCAAGGGGCATGGTCCTACGTGAGGGATATCCTCTCCGAACTCGCGCCTTCCAGACCGCTCCAATATGTAGGACGACCGCCCATGGCAGCAGCCGCAGGCGGGTCGATCGACCGTCACGAAATAGAGCAGGCCGAGATTATTTCGGCGGCCCTGTTTCCCGACAGCTGTGCCAAAGCCGCGGAATAGGCGGAGCAGGCTGCCGACTTGAAAGTCGTTCCATCACGCTGGACGGTGAGAGTGCAGTCGGATAGACCGCAATGTCTGTTCTGCAGAGCTGCGACCAATGTCCGCGTTTGATCCTGTCCGTTCGGTCCAGAGAGGACTCGCTGTCCTGCGCGTGATAAGCGAGCATGGACCGCTAACCATGGCAGGGATCGTCTCCCTCTGTAACCTGCCGCAGCCGACCGTCGTCAGGCTGGTCGAAACGCTGATGGATGCGGGCTATGTCTACCGCCAGCCGGGCAAGGCGGCCTACAAGATCACGGGCCGTACCCTTGCGCTAAGCCGCGGTTTCGACCCCCATTCCCGGCTGATTGAGATTGCGACGCCGGTCGTCGATCAGTTGCATATCGAGATCGGATGGCCCTCCAATCTTGCGGTGTTCGATGGAGATGCGATGGTTATCGCCTATTCCAACAGGGCCGCGCTCGGCCTGTCGATCCCCGGCCGTGTCGGTGCCCGTATCCCGCTGCTCGCAACCGGCGTCGGCCTTGTGACGCTGGCGCGCATGCCTGCCGAGGAACGGCGTGCCGCGATGAACCGCGCGCGAGCAAGCGGAAATCGCTGGGACAATGATACGACCTTGCTCTCGGCGCTGCCTCAAAGGCTTGATCAGGTTCGCCGGCAAGGACATGCGTTTGCAGAGGAGAATTACCTCGACGAGGTCTATCAGTCCCGCATCTGGGCTGTCGCCGTGCCTGTCGTTTCGCCCGAGGGAGAGTACGTCGCCCTCAGTAGCCTTGTGCTTCGCATGGCCGGCGACCGCAAGCGACAGTTGGCAAAGATCCTGCCCCGCCTGAAGGCAGCCGCCGAACAGATCGGCGGTCTGCTCTCCTCCGACTACGCGTGAGTACCCCTCAGCGCCCTTGCCATTGCATGGAGCCCAGGCGTCCGAGGCCGGCGATTTGCTGCCGGATGCCTGCCAGCCGGAGCGCCGCCCAAGCCGTGGCCGTGGTCGAAGCTATGACGGGGCGATCGAGCCGCCGCTCAAGTTCGCTTACCGCTGCTTGAGACCGCATATTCATGCAGGACAGCAGCAGCCCGTCGGCTTCATCCGCGATTGCAAGACCTGCCTCGACAATGTCCCTGGCTGACGGGACCGAGAGATCGAACGCATTGCCGATGTCGAAATTTGCGCTCGCCGCGATCTGGAAACCACTCGACTCGAGAAACGAGTGCTCTGCTGCATCTACCTTCTTTGAATAGGGCGAGACGACCCCTATCCGGCGCAGGCCGAAGACGTGCATCGCAGCCACCGTAGCCCCGATCGCCGTCTCACAGGGCAGGTTCGTGGCTTCCGCAATCTCTGCGACCAGATGCCTGTCATAGTCCACGCCCTGGATTACGCTGGACGCGACACAGGCGTAGATGATTGAGGACGGACGGCAGCTCCTGATCTGGGAGACGGCCCGCATTCCATCGATCCGGTCCATCTCGATCACGCCTTCCGGCGTGAGTACGTCCGGCATCAACATCCGCGCGACATGCATTGAACTGCCGGCAGGTAGAATACCTGCCAGCCAGGGCTCGATAACCGTATTTACGCTCGGCAGAACGAGTTCCGATCCGCGTCGCAGATTCAAACGCGCCATCGCCCGAGAACGGCATCCTTTGCGAAGCTGCGCTCACCGAAAGCCGTACAGACGCGCAGGGTTATCCACGAGGATCCGATGCACCTGATCCTTGTCCGCCCAAGTGAACAGAAGATCGAGGAGGTCCCCATCATTGGGCACAGGACGCCCCTCCATGAATGGGTGCGGCCAGTCAGTACCCCATACACATCGGTCCGGCGCGGCCGCTATCATGGCGGCGACAGGCGCCAGCAGATCTCTGTAAGGCGGTCCATCAGACACGCGATAACCGATCAGTTTGACCCAGGCACGACCGTTTTCGAGAAGCCGGATAAGCGTGCGGAACTGCTCGTGCTCCATGCCGAGCTTCGTGGGCACCTGACCCATGTGGTCGATGACTGCCGGCACGGGAAGCGTTTCGAGAACCGGCGAGACTTCCACCAGCCGTTCCCCCTTGATCCACAGCTGGATATGCCATCCCATCGGCTGGATGCGCTCCGCGAGGCCCGAGAGGGCCGAAAGCGGCGTCCGTGCCGTGATCGCGTTGAACCGGATGCCACGAATGCCCCGCTTGTTCAGACGGGCGAGTTCGGCATCCGAAACACTTTCCGGGTCGACGACAGCCACGCCCCGCGCCTTATCATGGCCAAACTCGTCGATCGCATCGAGGATACATTCATTGTTCGTGCCATAGGGACTGCCATTCACTACTACCATGCGCTCTATGCCGACCGTTCGGGCCATCGCCTTGTATCGCTCGACGGAGGCATCCGAAGGCTCGTACATGCGGGCCGGACTGAGTTCGTAACGATCCTTGGCTCCGAAGATGTGGAAATGACAGTCCGTGGTTCCGGCAGGTGCAAGATTGCGCGGCGCGGTCGCTACCAATGGCAGCGGATCGATCGGAATTTCGTGCTCTGTCATAGTTTCCCCAATTCTTGATGTGAGCAGTCTCGCATCTGCCTGCGGGACCGCTTTTCGCTTCGCGCTCAGGCGTCCGGCGTCCGACGATAGATCGGCCCACGGTCAATGACGGGCTGCAAGAGCCCGTCGTCAAGGTACTCGGTGGTCTTGTCCGGGTCGAAGGGCCGGCTTTCCTGACCCGGATAGCCGATTAGCTGACGTACCGTGGGTGACATGTAGTAGCCGCCGGAAGCCGCCAGCGAGATGGCGTGGAATGCGGCACCATCCTCTTCGTTGAGCTTGTTGGCTCCCGCGTGGCCGTCGAGATCCGCCACGGCTGCGAGGCCACGGCGCAGCGGCTCGACAAGGTCAGAGCGAACCGAAACCACCTTGTCGAGCATTTCGTTCGGCACCCCCACCTGGCTTGCGGAAGGCATGCCTTCGCCTTCCGGTATCAGATAGTCGGCGATCGCCGCGAATGTCTTGCGTTCAGCATCTGTCAGCGTGCTCATGCTGCAATCTCCTGGTCGCGACGGTTGGCGATAATGTTCTTGACTGCACGCAACGCGACGGCCGTGATCGTGGCGGTCGGATTGGACGCCGACGACGTCACAAAGACGCTGCCGTCAAGGACATAGAGGTTTGGAACGTCATGCGAGCGGCACCACTCGTCGACGACCGATGTCTCCGGGTTGCGTCCCATTCGTGCTGTGCCCATCAGATGCCATCCGCAGTCGCGCATCAACTGGGTATCGCTGATCGCGATGGCGCCTGCGGCTTCCATCGCCTCGCGCGCTCGGGCGACGTGGAAGGCCAGCAGTTTCCTCGTATTGTCCGAGTTCCTGTAGATGATCTTCGGCGACGGAATGCCATCCGAATCCGTAAGCGTGCTGTCGATGGTTACGCGGTTCGATTCTTCCGGCAGATCCTCTGCGGTAATGCCCCATTCGAACGAGCGACCGAAAGTCCGGCGCGTGCTGCGATGAAGGTTGAGCCCCCAGGCGTCTTCGATCGCCTTCCCGCCATAGCCTGCGCGCATTCCAAGCGGGCCGCCCGCCGGCATTACCTGCCATTTGCCGCCACGCAGGAAGCCGCGTGATGGATCGCTCTCGACGAACTCCAGCGAATGGATTGCCTGGCCCGAAGGCCCAAGCCAGCTTTCCAGATGCTCGTCGAACAGGCCGTTGACGGCTGCATAGGGGTGCATCATCAAGTGTGTCCCCACCAGACCCGACGAATTGCCAAGACCCTTGCCGTGTTTGCCCGACTGCGAAAGAAGCAACAGGCGCGGCGTACCTACACCGTTGGCACAGACAAGAACGGTTGAGGCGCGCTGCCTGCGCTCGCGGCCGGAACGGTCAATGTAGACCGCGCCACTCGCAAGGCCCTGCGCATCGACCTTGATCTCCTTCACGCGGGCGCCGGTAACGAGGCGTGCACCCGCGGCGATCGCCGCCGGCCAATGCGTGAGATCCATCGAAGCCTTAGCGCCTTCCGGGCAGCCTGTCAGGCAGGTTCCCCTTCGGACGCACGCATTACGTCCCTCGTAGGGTCGCGACGGGATTGAGTTCGGGCTCGGCCACCAGTGCCAGCCAAGCTTGTTCATGCCCTCGGCTGCCTTGCGGCCGATTTTGTTGATCGGTAGCGGCGATAGCGGCGGCGCCTTTCCAGGCGGATATGCCGGGTCGCCTCCGAGCCCGGAGACGCCCATCTCGAGTTCCATCTGATCGTAGTAGGGTTCGAGATCCTCATAGGTGAATGGCCAGTCGTCGGCGATGCCGTCGAGCGTCTTCACACGAAAGTCGGAAGGGATGAACCGCTGCCAGTGCGCGGCGTACAGGATCGTGCTGCCGCCCACGGCATTGTACATGAGGGGGTTGACGTCGGAATCCGCTGTGTCGATCGGATAGTCGTTTTCGAGGTCGCGAGTATTCGGGTTTGGGTGCCAGCGCTTCTGCGCGGTCAGTTCCCATTCGGGCTTCGCGCCGGTGTATTCGGACTGGTCGACCTTCTTGCCCTGTTCCAGACAAACAACCTTCATGCCCGCCTGTGCAAGATGTTTTGCAGCAACGGAGCCCGATGCTCCGGCACCGATAATCAGGACGTCCGCAATGTCGTCGCGCCCCTGTCTGGTCTCATTCATAATCTCCTCCCTGGTTCGAGCCTTGGTACGATGCAAAATTCAGTCGACTGCCTCGACGGCACGTGGCGTAACGGCGACAAGGTCGATGACGTCCCGGACCTGAATGCGATCCGAAACACCGAGCGCCTGGACGGCTGCGCTGTACATCACCGTGTCCTTCGGACAGGCGACTACAAAGGTGTCGACGGTGCCCATGGCGAGCGCTTCCCTGATACGATTTTCGCTCGGCCGTTCGGTCATGGCGGAATCGTCCATCCAGACGCGTCCTCCGCCGGCTCCGCAGCAGAAGCTGTTCTCGCGGCAACGGCCCATCTCGTTCAGGGTGTAGCCAGTGCGCCGAATGATCTCTCGCGGGGCGTCGAAGCCGCCATTGTAGCGACCGAGATAGCAGGGATCGTGGTAAGTCACGCCGCGACCATCGGCCCGATCGATGGAGACGCGCCCGGCATCTAGCAATTCGAGAATGAGTTGCGTGTAGTGAAGCACTTCATAATTCGCCCCGAGCGAGGAATAATCATTGCGAAGCGCGTTGAGCGTGTGCGGATCAGTGGTCATGATCCGTTTGAAAGAGCAGCCGGCCAAGGTCTCGATATTTTGGCGCGCGAGAGTCTCGAAGGCGCCTTCCTCGCCGACCCGGCGCACATCGTTGCCCGCATTCTGCTCGGCCTCGTAGAGAATGCCGAAATCAACCCCCGCATGGTGGAGCAGCGTCGCGACCTGCCGCGTTATACGTTGCACACGCTGGTCATAGGATGCGAAGTCACCCACAAACCAGAGAACGTCCACCTCTTCTGTGCGAGCATCCTTGATCTTGAAATCCAGCTCCGCCGTCCACCTGGCGCGTTGGCGCGGGGGTTTGCCCTGGGAATTTCCGGTCCTTTGCAGGTTTGCCAGTGCATCCTGCAGCATGGGCTCGATGTCGCCGGTCTCGACGACGCTGCGGCGCATCTCGATGATCTTTACCATCGGTTCGATTCGGACGGGGCAGACGTCCATGCAGGCGCGGCAAGTAGTACACGCCCACAGGGTCTGCTCCGTGATGACTTCGCCAATCAGAGACAAGTTCGACGATCCGCTTTGATGCTCTGCCATGTGATCGCGCAGGTCGGTCACCAGCAGCTTCGGGCTGAGCGGCAATCCCGCCGCGTTGGCAGGACACGCTGCCTCGCAACGCCCGCATTCCGTGCATGAGATCAGGTCGAGCTTGTGCTTCCAGTTGAACTGCTCGATCGACTTCACGCCGACTGACGATTGATCCAGGTCGACCGGCGGCAGTTCCTGCTTCCGGTCAAGAGCGCGGAAATAGATGTTTGGCGCTGCCGTGAAGATATGCCGATGCTTCGATCCCGGTATGTAGACCAGAAAGGTCAGGATGGCGATGATATGCGCCCACCAGAAGAAGTGCTCGAAGCCCGCAGCGGTGTCAGCCTGCACACCGAGCGCGACAATACCTCGTGCGATTGCCGAGGACAGTGGTCGCCAGCTGTTGAACTCTCCCGTGGCGACCATCTTGAACGCGAATTCAAGGACCAATGTCGCCACGACCGCCAGCACCAGACCATAGATCGTCCAGGCGTCAAGCTGGTTCGACGTCTTGAAACGCTTCGGCTTGATGACGAAACGCTGATACGCAGCCATACCGATCGCGAAGACGACGAGAACTGCGAATATCTCTTGCAGCACTGCGATCCAAGTATTGCCGCCGATCGGTGCGAGTGAGAAGCCCTCAAAAACGCCTTCGCCGAAACTCTGGATCGTCACGGTGAAGAGAATAACGAAGCCCCAGAAGATCATCAGGTGAAGTATGCCGGAATAGCGGATCATAAGCAGCCGGCGGTGGAGACCGACGTCGCCCAGAACGCCCTTGATGCGGTCGCCGGGACGATCGAAGCGTGCTGCCGCGGGCGCCGCGAGGACCGGCCTCAACACCCGCACAAAACGCCACGTTGCGACCGCCACGAAGGCGGCTACCACAAGCAGCAAAACGGGTGCCGTCGCCGCCATTTCAGGCCCGCGCTCCAACGGCCTTCTTCAAAGACTCAAGGACTTCAAGACAGTCGACGGTCGCTCCGTAATGCGCGATCTGAAAGATGGGGGCCTTCGCGTCAGAATTGACCGCGATGATCAGGTCGGAAGCCGACATACCCTCAAGATGTTCGGGCGCGCCGGATATCCCGAGCGCGAGATAGAGCTTCGGTTTGACCTTGCGGCCGGACTTGCCTACCTGCCGCTCCTTGGGAAGCCAGCCAAGATCGACAATGGGTCGGCTGCCCACCAGCGCCCCGCCGATAAGGCCCGCGAGTTCCTCCGCCTCTTTGATATTGTCCTGGTCGCCAATTCCACGTCCGACCGAAACCAGCTTGTCGATCTGCGTGATGTCGAGTGCATTGGGGTCCAGCGGCGTGGCGCTGTGGAAGGTCAACGCGGTGTCGCCAAGCTCGGCAGGCGGATCGAGCGCGACTACCTTGGCAGCTTTCGCGGCGAAGTCGCCTTCGCGATAAGAACCGGGTGTCACCGCCACGACAGCCGGGCACGCAAGGCTTGTCCGCGCGGTGAACTTGCCGCCGTAGATCTGGCATTCCGCAGTAAGTGTGCCGCCATTCGCAGACAACTGCGTGCAATAACTGGCAAGCGGCATATCCGCCTGGATGGCGAGGAAGGGCGCAAGGTCCACGCCGCAGGAAGTATAGCCGAAGAGGATGACTTCCGGCTTGCGTTCGGCGACCGCTTTCCTGATGCAAGCCGACTGGCTCGTCTGCGTGTAGGAGGCAAGCGCCGGATGCGCAATCGTGATCACTGTATCCACACCGCGAAGCGCATCCGCATAGGCCGCTGGCTCCTGCGCGGCGACGAGTGCCTCGACCTCACCAGAACCGCCAGCAAGCTCACGCGCCAGCGCGATCAGTTCATGGGTGACGCCTGCAATTTCCGCGCCGGCGGTCTCGACGTAAACGAGTATCTTCATCATCAAGCTCCGATCAGACCGCGTTCCGAAAGCAGGTCCGCGATACGCGCCGCAACCGCGTCGGCATTGCCGGGTATCATGGCCGCGCCCTGGCCCCGCTGCGGTGTGGATAGTTCATCGATGTGCGCCCTGGGCGTTGCGGCCGTACCGCCAGCTATGGCTTCGATCGGTGTTGCGGAGGCCTGCCTCAACTTCGTTCCTGAGACATAGCGGGGCGGCTGCGATGCAGACTGGATGCCCAGCACACCCGGACCCTGTAACTTCAGCGTTGCCGACCGGCCGCCCGAATACTCCTGCTTGACCAGCACGATTCCACCGTCGATCGAAACGGCGCTGACCGCGTTTACGGTCGGCCAGTCGAGGACACCGGCCAGATAGGGTGCGAGTTGTCCAAATACATCTTCAGGGGTCTGGATACCGGTGAAGACCAGATCGACGGCGAGTTTCTTCACCGCTTCGGCAATGGCCTGCGCGGCTCCGCGTGAATCGTTTGCGCTCACAAGCTCATGATCGATGCGAACCGCCACGTCTGCGCCGCGCGCGACGGCCGTCTGCAACTGCCGGTCAATGCCTTCGCCGGCCAGTGCAATAGCCGTGACCCTGGCACCTGAGCGTTCTTTCAGAAGTACCGCTTCTTCAAGGGCGTGATCGTCGAATTCGCACAGTTTCACACCGATCCACTCACGATCGATGTCCTTTCCTGATGCATCGAGTTCGAGCTCTTCACTGAGGTCCGGTATGAGCCGGAGTATCACTGCTATATGCATGTTTCGAACTTCCTTTCGCAGCTTGGCACGCATCCGGCAAATGCGGCAGATCGAGAGATCCGCCGCGCCGGTTTATAGAGTGTCAGGCGGCAGCAGCGGCGGCGACGGCGTTTGCCACTTCAATGTCCTGGTCGAGCGAGCCGCCGGCAACGCCAACCGCCCCGATGACCGTGTCGCCGCTCTTGATCACTACGCCACCGCCGAAAACCACCATCGGGTGACGATGCGAGACTTCGAGGCCGTAGAAGGGAGCGCCCGGCTGGACGTAGGGCGTCAGGTCCGCGGTGTTCATCCGCAGCGATATCGCCGTATAGGCCTTGCCCTGTGAAATTTCGATGCTGGCGAGAAGTGCCCCGTCCGTGCGCTGATACGCGACAAGGTTCCGACCTGCGTCGAGGATCGCGATGCTCGACGGTGACCCTATTTCCTTCGCCTTGGCCACGCCTGCCTGCAGTGCCTTACTGATCTTCGCGTCGTTGAGTGACATGGATATTACTCCTCAGGTTGATTGTGTTGATGCGCTCAGGCAGCGGCTGCCGCGGTGCGGCCACTCATCGAAATGCCGAGCAGCATGTCGTAGTCGCACGCGCTGCGGTCAGCTTTGAATATCTGGCGCCCCTCGTAGATCACCATGATCGTCTCGGAGAGCGCCAGGATTTCACGGATGGACGAAGAGATGACGATCACGGCCGCGCCTTCGCGCGCCATGCGCAGGATCACTTCGTAAATTTCGCGGATGGCTCCGACATCGACGCCTGCGGTCGGCTCGGTGAATACATAAACCCTTGATTTCAACTCGAGCCACTTGCCAATGACGGCCTTCTGCTGGTTGCCCCCCGACAGGAGCCGCATCTGCTTTTCGGGCTGGCGCGGATTGACGTTCAGGCGATCCATGACGCGCTTTGCGTACCGCTCCTTAGCCCGATCCAAGATAAGACCGAGCTTGGATAACTGGCCGAGCACAGGCATCGAGACATTCTCGGCGACCGACATCGCCGGAAACAGAGCCTGCTTGCGGCGATCTTCAGGAATGACCGCGATCCCGGCATGACGCGCGGCGATCGGGGTGCTTATCGAGAATTCCTGACCGTCGATGACGATCTTGCCGTCGTGCTGGACGAGACCGCCGATGCTACGCTCGATCTCTTCCATGCCGGCGCCGATGGGGCCGGTAATGCCGACAATTTCACCGGCCCGCACCTTCAGGTCCAGCGGTTTCAGCTTGCTGGTCGCCAGCCCGACAACCTCCAGGCGCGTGGTCTCCTGCGCGAGACCTTCGTTCCGGATATCGAGTTCCGACCTGTTGCGGTCCACCATCAATTGGGTGACGCGATCTTCCGTGATCTCGTCCTGCGCGAGGGTGGCCGAGATCACGCCGCCGCGCAGTATCGTCGCGCGGTCACACAGATCGCGGATCTCGCCCAGGCGATGGGAAATGTAGATGATCGCGATGCCCTGCTTCTGGAAACTGCGGATGAGCTCGAACAGAAGCGCAGCTTCCTGCGCTGACAGACGCGCGGTCGGCTCGTCGAGCACGATCAATCGGTACTTGCGATGGAAAAGCGTAGCCAACATTACAAGCTGCATCTCCGCGGCGGTGAGCGTCGAGGCTCTCCGATCCGGGTCCAGCGACAGACCGATCTCTTCGAGAATCCGCGCAGCCTCCCGACGCACCGCACCTTTGTTCACCGTGCCCGTGCCCGGCTCGTTCCCAAGCAGGATGTTCTCCGCGACAGTAAAGGACGGGATGAGCTCGGCGTCCTGATAAACGGCGCCAAGGCCTAGCTTGCGGGCGTCCTGAGGCGAGTGGATGTTAACCTCGCGTCCATCCACGATGATCTGGCCGCCCGAATGACCGTAGACCCCAGTAAGGATTTTGATGAGCGTCGACTTGCCAGCGCCGTTCTCGCCCAGCAGGCCATGCACCTCGCCGGCTTCGAACGACAAGCTGATATCCTTCAGGACCGGCGTACCCACGAAGTCCTTGCTGATCTGGCGAAGCTCGACGACAGGCACTTTGGTGGACGTGGACATAACGCGATCAGATGAATTTGAGGTGGATCTCTTCGCGGTTGAGCAGTGCATTCGCACCCACGGCCGCGATCAGAACCAATCCGTTGAAGAGCTGCCGGGCCGCGAACGGAACCCCGACCATATTCATGCCCGCGCTCACCATGTAGAGGAAGAAGACGCCGAGCAGCGTGCCGAGCACGTGCGGCTTTCCCTTGCCGAGGATAGTAGCGCCAAGGAATACAGCGGCAAAGGCCTCGAGAAGGTAGCCTTGCCCGCCGACTGGCTGCGCCGAGGACGAAATCGAAGTCAAGATCACGCCGCCTATGCCGCTCATCAACGCCGCGAGAACGAACGACATAATGATCCAGCGATAGACCGGTATGCCTGAATAGTAGGCGGCAACGGCATTGTCTCCAACCGCCGAGATATAATGGCCAGCTTTCGTCTTCGCTTGCAGCAGATAGCATAGAGCAAATACGGCCAGCAGGATAAGCACCGGCACAGCGATCGGCCCGACGCGGCCCTGTCCTATCCAACGGAACGCCACTTCCTGATAATCGATGGCGATCTGATAGCCGTTGGTGATGAACTGGTTAATGCCGCCGAGCACGAACATCATCCCGAGCGTGACCACGATACCGGACAGGCGGCCGTAAGTGACCAGCAATCCGTTCACGAGACCGATCAGACAGGCCGCCAGCAGCGCGCCGACGACCGCCATAAACGGACCTGTGGTCGGCATGAGATAGGCGGTGACGATCGATGCGGTCGTCACGGTCATTCCAATCGACAGGTCGAAGCTGCCCGCCACGACCACGTATGTCAGCCCGATGGAGACGAGGGCGCTGACGATCATCGCGAACAGGATGTTATTCAGGTTCGACACCGTCGCAAAGTAAGGAGAGGCAAGAGCGAATCCGATCCCGACGATCACGATCACGCAAATGGTCCCCCAGCGGCGTAGGAGGCGGATCATCATCGAATCCCCCGGCTTTCGCGCGGCGACCGGTGTTGCAGTAACCACCATCGTCATCTTGCCTCCCTGCCGTTTCCTGGTGTCGCGCCGCTCGGCGATACCTAGTTGTACACGCCGCCGTCGATGACGATTGACTGAGCCGTCATGAAGCTCGAACTCGTCAGATGCGAGATAGACGAAGAGCGGCGCGATCTCCGACGGCACGGCCTGGCGTCCCAGCGGGACAAGGCTGGCCAGCACCTTCTGCTGTACGTCCGCTCCGCCCATGTAGTCGATCGCCGGTCCATTGAATGGAGTGTCGACCCAACCCGGGCATACGGCGTTTACGCGAATTCCGTCCGCCGCAAGTTCCATAGCGAGCGACACGGTGAAGGCGATGACTGCACCCTTGGTCGAAGAATAGGCAGTCATGCCCGGGCCACCGCGCTTGCCGGCGAGAGACGCGGTATTGATGATGGAAGCAGCCTTCGACTTGCGCAGATGCGGCACGGCATACTTGCAGGTCAAGAACATGCCCTTCACGTTTACAGCGAAAATCTTGTCCCACTTTGCAGCGTCGAAGTCCGTGACGCTGCCGGAGAACTGGATTGCGGCATTATTGACGACGACATCGATGCCGCCGAGCAGCTTCGCGGCCTGGTCGACCATTGCCTTGACCGCAGCCTCGTCGGTGATGTCGCATTGGATGAAGTCAGCACCGTATTCCTTGGCCGTCTTCGCGCCCACATCCTTCTGTGCGTCCACGAGAATTGCCTTCGCCCCCTCATCCACGAAGCGCTTGATCGTGACCTTGCCGATCCCGGTGGCGGCACCCACGAAAATTACACGCTTTCCCTTGAGACGATCACCCATCTTCCATTCCTCCCTGATGCTGCAAATTGGTGCCGCCCTGCCTCAAGAGCGGCACCGATGCTGACAAAGGTCAGCCGCCGTACTTCCCAAGCAGCGCGATCGCGGCCGCGTCCTGTTCTTTCAGTTCCTTGAGCGCGGCTTCTGCGCCGTCTGGGCCGATTGTATTGACCGGCGTGCGGTAGACGATGTTTTCAACGGGCTCGTCACGGCCAAGGCGAAGCGCTAGTTCGGCAACCTTCCCTCCCATGTAGGTCCAGGGCGTATCGGTCGCGAAGCGGATCCTCGATCCTGGCGTCGCCATCTCGCCCAGAAGCTGATCGGAGAAGTAATGGCTGGCGATCAGGATATCACGATCGACGGTCCGCAGCGCCTGACCCGCGCCAACGGCGAGCGGCCACCACCACGACAGGATCGCCTGCACACTGGCCGGATCCGGATTTGCCTGGAGCAATGAAAGAACGTTGTCACGGCCCTTGGAAATCTGGTCGCTGGTGGATACCGAACCCGACATGAAGGGCAGGAGCTTCATGCGCGGCTCGTATTTGGTCATCAACTCCACAGTGTCGGCCATCGCATCGAAGCCGGCATAGAAGCCGCGATCCTCAGCGGTCTGGACAATCGCGCCCTGGCGCGCCAGCGCGTTCTGCACGAGATAGCCCATGTTCACACCGACACCGAAATTGTCTTCGATAACGGCAGGCGAGTCCTTAACCGTCACCGCAAAGCCAACTGTCTTGACGCCCTTCGCGCGAGCCTGATCGACAATGAACGCAGTCTCGGACTCCGTCTGGTAGATACCGATGATGAGAACGTCGATTCCCTGGTCGAGAAGTTGCAGTTCAGACTGCTGCTCGCTCTGCTTGGAAGGTTCTCCACGAACGGTGACGAGTTCCCCGCCCTTCTCCTCCACAATCTTCGCGATCTGCCAGCAACCGCGCCGCCATGGCTGGTTAAACGGGCCGTAGTTTAGCGGCAGGCCGATGCGCACCTTCTTGCCGCTCGACGATGCGGTCGGCACTTCTTGAGCGGTTGCCTGGGCGGTAAGGCTCGCGATTAGCGATGTTGCGACCGCCGCGCCCGCGGCTGCCGTGCCTAGCGTGCGAAACAACTCGCGTCGCGAGAACTCCACCTGCTCCCTTGTTTCTTCGATGATGATTAAATCTTTCACATGCGCCTCCCAGTTAGAGCCCCACAGGGCGTTCATAATATCGTCGACAATTTTGTTTTCTTATTTGTCGTTTCTATCTTGACGTGATAATTCCTGTCAATAGGTGGATCACGGCATGCCTTGCAGCATTGATAAATGGCATAGTGACGTGGGAGGGAACGTCGAGCAGGGAGGGGCACTGAAATGACTTCAGATGCAGAAACAGATGAGTAATGAGCGTTCGGTCACCCAGTTGGCCAATGCCATTCGCGAAGCAATCATCTTCGGTCGATACCGTCCGCGTGAGCGGCTTGTCGAGGAGGAGATCACTGAACGCTATTCCACGACACGCCACATGCTGCGCATGGCTTTTGCCGAACTCGATCATATGGGCCTGGTCGAGCGTCGACCGAACAAGGGCGTCGTTGTCCGGGACTTTTCGATCCAGGAATTGGAAGAGCTTTACGAGTTTCGCGCACTCCTGCAGCGTGAGGCGGCGCTGCGCATTCCCGTTCCAGCCGATCCGGATCTGGTGAGCGATCTCCGCAAGATAAATGCGAACTATCTCGCGGCGTCGAAGTCGGGCGACAAGGAAGAGGCTTCGCGGCTGAACACTACTTTTCACGAGACGATGTTCGACGCGTGCCGAAACCGCTTCCTTGCAACGGCGATCTCGCAGGCATGGATGCAGACGACGCCAATCCATTGGTATGCGCTTGGCGACACCGATCATCTGCGCCGTTCCCACGCTGACCATAAATCGATGATTGACGCGCTGGAGAGCGGCGAGCGCGAATTGCTTGCCGAATTGTGCCGCAAGCACATCTACCCCGCGCTGGAGGCTTATCGTCGCGTGCACGCGGTCTATTTTAATGGTCCTGACTGAACTCGACGGATTTGCAACGGAGATGACGGAAGCGACTGAAACTCGTCTTGCAGAACTGGGTATCGCACTGCCGGAGCCGCCTGCCGCGGTTTCCGACTATGAGCCGTTCAGCCGGGTCGGATCGCTCATCATCACGTCTGGTCAATTGCCGCTGGTCGCAGGCCGTCTTCAGTCCGTGGGCATGATTGGACGCGAGTTGACCTTTGAAGACGGTCGCCGCGCCTGTCGGGCGGCCACGCTCAACGCAATCGCTCAGATCAGATCCGCAGCCACCACTCTGGACAATGTTCGCATCGTGCGCGTCGAGGGCGTGTTGCACATGGAAGCGAGCGAGGGGGCGCCTCACGTCCTCGATGGAGCGAGCGAACTGATAAATTCTGTCTTCGTAGAACGTGGTCGACATTCGCGAATGATCCATCTGGCGCAAAGCGTCGCATTAGATGCTCCCTGCCTCATCGTTCTGTGGGCAGAGATGCTAGGTGGCATCGGCTCGCCCTAGAACCAGGTCGGTGCTAAATGCGCCGGCCCTGAATGCTCAGCGCGGGCGCCGCGCATCCCGGAAGATCGGGCCGCGCGAAAGAACCCGCTCCAGCATGCCGTTCGACTGATACTCGGGCGTCTCATACGGATCGTAGCGAACCGCTTCCTGACCGGGATATCCCAGCTTTTCGCGGACCGCAGGCGACATGAAATACGCACCGCTGGCCGCGAGGCCGACCGCATCGAACCCCTCGCCGTCCGATTTTAGCAAGTGTTCGGCGGCAGCCCGTCCCTCCATGCCGTGAACCGCAGCGAGGGCACGCTTAACCGCTTCGGCAATATCGGGTCTCGCCGCAATGACGGCATCCAGGAGTTTGCCGGACACATCCACCGAACTCGCGGCGGGAAGTCGCTTGTGCGCCGGCAGCAGCACGTCCGCGAT
Source organism: Mesorhizobium sp. (assembly GCA_049840935.1). GTDB lineage: Bacteria > Pseudomonadota > Alphaproteobacteria > Rhizobiales > Rhizobiaceae > Mesorhizobium_G. Next base: position 162,829 of record JASGJA010000016.1, on the reverse strand, counting down.
CCTGGCGAACGCGGCCCGGTCGTCGGCCCCCAGGGTCGAGATCGTCATGATGCGCTCCTTTGGTTGCGGCGGTTTTCGATGAGATGGCGTGTTTGACGGAGCGCGACCGACATGATCGTGGCCGTCGGGTTCACGCCTGCGGATGTGGGAAAGGTGCTGCCATCCATGATATAGAGGTTCTCTACATCATGGGTCCTTCCCCATTGGTTGACGACCGACGTCTTCGGATCGTCACCCATCATCGCAGTTCCAAGCAGGTGCCAACCCGTGTCTCGCATCTGATGCACTACGGCAGTCTCTATCGCGCCGGCTGCCTCCACCGCTTCCAGCAAACGGTCGACGTGGAACCGGAGCATGTTGTTGGAATTCTCGGATACTTTGTAATGCAGCTTCGGCGCCGGAATGCCGTCCGAATCAGTCAGTTCGGGATCCAGTACGACGCGGTTGGATTCCTCTGGCAAATCCTCGCCGATGATCCCCCACAATATACCCCGCCCGAAACGACGCTGCACCGTGTCCTGAAGCGCCACGCCCCAGTGACGATCGAGCGTATCGTCGTCCTCGACGAACGCGCGACTGCCGAAGGCGCTGGTTGCGCCGAGCGGTCCGCCCGTCGGCATCGCGCCCCATTTTGCCCCGCGCACGAAGCCGCGTTTCTCGTCGGTCTCGTAGAACTCGAAGGAATTCCACGCTGTGACCCAACGGCCCACGCCATGAATTCAGATCCTCGTCCATGACTCCGAGGACTGCGGAGAACGGATGCATCATCAGGCGCTTTCCGACCTTGCCGCTCGAGTTTGCGAGGCCATCCGGAAAGCGTTTCGACTTTGAGAGGAGAAGAAGCCTGGGAGTGCCTATACCGTTCGCGCAGACGATTACCACCCGCGCCAACTGACGCCGCTCCCTGCCATTCGCATCGATATAGACCACCCCGGAGGCGAGACCCTTATCATCAACCTCGATCTCCCGCACCCGCGCACCCGTCACGAGGCGCGCTCCGGCATGGATTGCCGCCGGCCACAGTGTGATGTCGGCGGTCGATTTTGCCCCTTCCGGGCAACCTGTGATGCAAGTCCCCCGCCGAACGCATGGGTTGAGGCCATTATGTGCTATGGATGGTATGCCATTGGTACCGGGCCACCAGTGCCAGCCAAGCTTGTCGAGGCCACGCGCTGCCGCCATGCCCGACTCGCCGATCGGCAATGGGGGCGTCGGATACCTTTTCTGCTCAGGATAGGCAGGATTTCCCGGAACACCGGAAACGCCTACGAGCCATTCGACCTCTTCGAGATATGGCAGAAGGTCGTAATAGTCGAAAGGCCAGTCATCCGCCACGCCGTCCAGTGAGCGTACGCGAAAATCCGATGGCAGGAACGGGGTCCAATGAGCGGCATATAGCGTCGTGCTGCCCCCTACACCTGCAAACATGAGTGGATTGATATCCGACTCATTCGTGTTGATCGGGTAGTCACGCGGCAGGTCACGAACGTTCGGATTGGGATGCCACTGTTTCTGGGCAACGAGTTCCCATTCCGGCTTTCTGCCCGGGTAGCGGTCACGATCTGCGTTAAATCCCTGCTCGAGGCAGACCACCGAAAGCCCTGCCTCTGCAAGGAATTTCGCGGCAATCGAACCTGAAGGTCCGGCTCCGACTATCACGACGTCTGCTACTCCTTCCCGACGCCGCGCCTGTGTCTTGGGTAATAAATCCTGTTCCAAGTCGCTCCTCCCTGAGCTGCCTGCTCCGAAGAGCGGTTGGTTTATCATTGCAGGGATTTCAATCGTGTGCAATCTTGGCGTCTAGATTATCGACAATTTTGCCGCGAGTCCTATTTACGTGATACCAAACGTGCAAACCACGCCGTTCGAAAGGCGAACACGAGACGCTGAGAATTACAGCAAACTGCGGGACCAGCTCGAAGGGAGCCTGGGCCCACACGGGGTCGTTCTAGATCGCGGAACGACCGAGGACATGGCCCGCTCGTGGCGCGATAGTTATGTGGGTGTTCCTGCCTTTGTGGTTCAGCCGTCTACCACCGAGGAACTCCAGACGGCCGTTCGGCTCTGCGCCGAGGCCGGCATCGCCGTAGTGCCGCAGGGTGGGAACACGGGTCTGACCGGAGCAGCTCAGCCCGACGGCAGCGGCCAACAGGTCATTATCAGTACGCGGCGGTTGAACCGCATCCGTTCCATCGACCTGGATGACGACACTATGGTCGTCGAGGCCGGCTGCATCCTCGGCGATGTCAAGGACGCGGCCGAAGCGTCTCAACGCCTTTTCCCGCTTACGCTTGGCGCACAGGGTAGCTGTACGATCGGCGGCAATATCGCCACCAATGCCGGCGGCATAAACGCGCTGCGCTATGGAACGATGCGCGAAATGGTCTGCGGGTTGGAGGTGGTTCTCGCGGACGGCCGCATCTGGAATGGGTTGAACAGTCTTCGCAAGGACAACGCAGGTTACGCGCTGAAGCATCTATTCATCGGTTCCGAAGGTACACTTGGAATCGTAACCGCTGCCACCCTCAAGCTGTTTCCCCTGCCTCGAGCCGTCTCAACCATATTCGTTGGGATGGAAAGCCCTGCGGCAGCGCTGGGATGGTTCCGCCGTCTACGGCATCGCTTCGCTGAACAGGTAACGGCGGTCGAGTTGATTGAGCGGGTCTGCGTCGATATATCGATGAAGCATATTCCAGACATCGTCGATCCGCTGCCGCAACCGCACCCGTGGTACGTTCTGGCCGATCTCGCCTCATTCGATAACCGGGAGGATATCAAAGATGGGATTGGTGAGGTATTCGCCGAGGCGCTGGAGGCCGGACAGGTCGCGGACGGTGTTCTGGCTACTTCGTCGCAACAGTCCGCAGCTCTTTGGAGGCTGCGCGAAGCTATCCCCGACGCACATCGCCGCGAGGGCATATCCTACAAGCACGACATCTCGGTTCCGGTCGCCAAGGTGCCTGAATTCATCGAGCAAGCCAGTCAGGCCCTTGCGGAGAGATTCCCCGGTATCCGCTCCTTCGCATTCGGTCATCTGGGCGATGGCAATATCCACTTCAATCCGTTGCAGGCGAACGGCGCACCGGAGGCGGACTGGAGCGGCAAGCTGGCAGCGGTGAACCGCACGACCCACGACATCGCGATCCGACTCGGTGGTTCGATAACTGCCGAGCATGGCATTGGACAGCTTCGGCGTGAGGAACTCGCCCACTACAAACCGCCGATCGATCTCGAATTGATGCGCGGTCTGAAAAGCACTCTCGATCCCCAGTTCATCCTCAATCCGGGAAAGATCTTCGTCTGAAGCCAGCGAATGGCTGACGTTCCAAAACAACAACAAATAGGTATCTGGGGAGAACATGTCCGTCCGCGATCTGTTTGAAAATATTTCCACTTCGTCTGTGTCCGACGCGTTGGACAAATTGGGCTTGCCGGGGCCGCTCAAGGGCATCAAGCCGCTATCGCGTGGTATGCGCTTCATAGGGGAAGTCTTCACCGTGCGTTTTCATGCTTATGGCGGCAAGACGCCGACGTCATTGGGAGACTATGTCGACTCCGTCCCTGCTGGCACTGTCGTCGTGATCGATAATGGCGGGCGCGACGACTGCTCCGTGTGGGGCGACATTCTGACCAGTGTTGCTGTAAACAGGCAAATTGCTGGAACCGTCATCGACGGTGTATGCCGCGACGCCGAGCGAATCGTCGATCTCGGTTATCCCATGTTTACCCGCGGGCATTTCATGCGCACCGGCGGGTACCGTGCCGAGATAGCGCAACTCAACGGTGTCGTTTCCATCGCGGGGGTCCGTGTCGAGCCAGGCGACATCGCGGTTGCCGATTACGATGGCGTCGTCATCGTCCCGCGATTAATGACTGAACTCGTCGCGGCGGAAAGCCGGACAATCGAGGATCGTGACGCTGGCATATTAAACCGCATCGCTGCGGGCAAAAGCCTCGCAGACGCCAAGGTCGGATAAAATCTGCGAGGTGGATCTAGCTTTTCAAGGCAATGCGCTGCTGCCGGGTTGGCGCGGCTCATGCATTCGTTGGGGAGGACGCTCATAGTGTTCGTCGCCAGGGATTTTGGGACAACTAGCGGCGTGAGCTAACGGAGGCTCCGGCTCATCAGGGTTGTTCCACAGACTTCGCCGTGGAAGCAAAGATCGGAACGCTCGTTCAGCCACAAGTGTGTCTCCCCTGGACGCTTACACGCGGTCCCTGTTAGCGGAAGAAAAATTCCCTGCTCTTCCATTTAATTTCCCTGCAAGGCCATCTAGGGAAAATGTCGCCAACACCTTGAGAACACGGTGAGATTCCACATGATTTTGAGCTTTTTCTGTCAGAAACGCGATTTTTTCCCTGCATTTTCCCGTTAGCAGGGAAAATCCTCACCAGAGACTAGTTCGCTCTAGACTGCAAACACCGCCATCAAGTTAAATTCCAGGAAATTATTGATGTTGCGCGTTCCCGGCGCCTGCGGGAATTGCTCGTTTCGCACAATTGCACGCAAAGCCACGGTACTGATTCCGCGCATCGAAGTTCGATTCTGACTGGAGGTCAGAAAATGAACATCAAGAGCCTTCTTCTCGGCTCCGCTGCGGCTCTCGTCGCAGTTTCCGGCGCACGTGCCGCCGACGCCGTCAACGTTGCTGCAGAGCCAGAACCGGCTGAGTACGTTCGCGTTTGCGACACCTATGGTTCGGGCTACTTCTACATCCCCGGCACCGAAACCTGCCTGCGCATCGGCGGCTATGTCCGCGTTGATTTCGGCATGGGTGATGGTCCGTACGGCGGCAAGGTCGATGCAGGCAGCGGCGACGACACTTACAATCACAAAGCTCGCCTTTCGCTGCGCACTTGGACTGGCTCGGAAACTGAGCTCGGCACCCTGTCTACGTACACTGAAACCCGTTTCAACTACGCTGATGAATCCGGCAACAGCAATTCGCTGAACTTCGCATGGGTTCAGCTCGGCGGCTTCCGCGTTGGTAAGGACGAATCGGTATTCACGACTTTCGCTGGCTATGCTGGCGGCGTGATCGCTGACGACATGATCGGTTATGGTCCGTTCGACACCAACCTGATCAGCTACACGCTCGACGCGGGCAACGGCTTCTCGGGCATCATCGCTCTGGAAACCGGCGAAGCTAGTTCGGCTTACGAAATCGACAGCTACCTGCCGCACGTTGTTGCTGGCGCAAAGTATGCCGGCGGCTGGGGTGCAGCTACGGGCGTATTCGGCTATGACAGCGTCAACGAAGAATGGGCTGGTAAGGTTCGCGTAGACCTGAACGTCAACGAGCAGATCTCGTTGTTCGTAATGGGTGGCTACGGCACCAACGACAACGGTAATGGCAACAACTACAAGCCTTGGAACGGCGATTGGGCCGTTTGGGGTGGCGCATCCTTCAAGGTCAACGACAAGGCCACCGTCAACGCACAGGTTTCGTATGACGAAGGCAACGGCACTGATGGTGATTTGGCAGTTGCAGCCAATATCGACTACGAAGTCGTCAAGGGTCTCCACGTGATCCCGGAAGTTACCTACAGCGACTATGCTAGCGTTTCTACGTCGGCACCGGGCAGCGAAGGCATTGGCGGTTTCCTCCGCTTCCAGCGCAATTTCTAATATGATTATGGCTATTTCAACAAATAGCTAATCAACAGAGGCCCGGCTTCATGTCGGGCCTTTTTGTTTTCGACAAATCGAGACCAACCCGCAAACAAGGAAGAATGCCGGAGTAAGTGAAAAAGAATGGTGCGGCTGGCTTTTGCCAGACGCCGCGTTTGCAACCCGAAGTCATGGAATCTGCACGGAGCGCTGAATATTGCGTGCGCGCATGAAAAAATCTGCGACCAAGTTCGAATTTGAATGGGGCGGCTCTGTCACCTCAGGCAATACCGGATACGAACTTCGCTATTCGCAGAGCCATATCCGAGAGGTTGAACAGTTTTCCATTTCTGAACTGTTTGACCGATACAAAGATCTGCTTTGGGCCGAAGGTAAGCATAAATACAATGTCTCATCGTTTATTGGCGAGATAAATGAGATATTGCTTGGCAAACGTTTCAGTACATTCAATCAGGAGACGGTGGACAGTCTGATAATTGCTTTGCGCCAACGCGGCAACAGCAATGCGACCATCAATAGAAAGATGGCCGCGTTAAGCAAGTTGCTTCGCAAGGCCAGTAAAATGGGCAACATTCACAGTTTACCTGAGTTTCGCCGTCAAAAAGAAGGCGCAGGGCGAATCCGCTTTCTTGATTTCGATGAGGAGGACCGCTTGTTCTCTGCGATCCGAACCAAGAGCGAAGATGCGTACCGGCTTTGCATTTTTCTTGTCGATTCCGGTTGCAGACTTGGCGAAGCCATCGGTCTTATCTGGAACGACATTCAGGACCATCGCGTGACTTTCTGGATTACCAAGTCTGGCCGCAGCAGAACGGTGCCACTCACCGAGCGGGCTGTTCAATCAATCATTGTCCCGCCACCTGTCGATCCTATTCACCGACGCCCGCGTGGGCCGTTTGCCATGCTCGATCAGGCGCGCTTCCGCGCAATCTGGAACGAGGCGAAACTTGAAGTCGGGCTAGGAACCGACGACCAGGTTGTACCACACGTCCTTCGACACACCTGCGCGTCGAGACTCGTCCAGGGTGGGATCGATATCCGACGTGTTCAGATGTGGCTCGGTCATCAGACATTGCAGATGACTATGCGTTATGCGCATCTGGCTACGAGCGACCTCGACCGATGCGTGGCTGTGCTCGAAAGGCAAAATCTGGCATCGCATATTCCAGCGCCGATCTACGCGTAGGCTCGGGCAACGGCTTTCAAAAATACCGAAGCCTCGAATCTCAACCTCGGGCTTTTTCGATTTCGCAAGTTGGTGTACGCGGTTGATCAATCCGTTCGCACCACATGAGAGCTTGATGACTGCGAAAACGCCACGTTTCACCAAAATAGCGGCTGGATTGCCGACGACAGTCCCGTTTGTCGGCCCTGAAGCTCAGGAACGCACCCGCGGTAAACTTTTCAGAGCAAGAATAGGCGCAAATGAGAGCTGCTTCGGCCCAGCGCCGTCCGTGATTGCAGCGATGCAATCCGCAGCCGGCGCGATGTGGAAATATTGTGATCCCGACAATTACGAACTGAAGCAGGCGCTTGCCGTTCATTTGGGATTGAGCGCAGCCAATGTAGTAGTTGGCGAAGGAATCGATGGCTTGCTGGGCGTCGCAACACGCCTTTTTGTCGAAGACGGCACGCCGGTCGTGACATCATTGGGAGCCTATCCGACGTTCAATTTTCACGTTGCCGGATCAGGCGGTAAACTTGTCCTTGTCCAATATGAAAACGACAAGGAAAGCTTGGGCGCCCTGCTCGACGCAGTGCATAGGGAAAATGCTCCGCTTGTTTATCTTTCCAACCCGGACAATCCCATGGGCAGTTGGTGGAAATCGGATGAGGTAATCGAATTCATCAACGCGCTTCCGCAAACGGCGATGCTGCTTCTGGACGAAGCTTATGGTGAAACAGCCCCTGACGGCATTTTGCCTCCGGCCAGTCTCATTCGACCCAATGTCCTGCGCTTGAGAACTTTCTCCAAAGCCTATGGACTTGCTGGCCTGCGCTGCGGTTATGCGTTCGGTGATGCCGATGTGATCGCCAATTTCGAGAAGATGCGCAACCACTACGGGGTCAACAAAATGGCGCAAGTCGCGGGGCTCGCCGCCTTGAGCGATCAAGCCTATCTGGAACAGGTCGTGGGGCGGATCGGAGCGGGGCGGCAGAGAATTGCCGAAATCGCAACCGCCAACGGATTGATCCCGCTGCCGTCGGCCACGAACTTCATAACCATTGATTGCGGTAGCGATGGCGTTTTCGCGAAGAAGGTACTGGATGGCCTGCTTGCTCGCGACGTCTTCGTGCGCAAGCCAATGGCGCTTGGCCTCGACCGCTGCATTCGCATCGGTGTCGGCCTTGACGGCGAACTGAATATTTTCGCAGAAGAGCTGCCTAAGGCACTCGCCTCCGCACGAGCCTGATCGAAATTCAGTTCGGTAGGCGATGGCGGCGATTGATTGTCTCCGGCCTGCCCGGAATTATCAGCCTTGTATCGTGACGCGGCTTTTCCGCCACAACCTTGCCCTTCGCAATCACGCATAGGCGGTCGGGCCGCAGCCGGATCGCTTCAATTGGATCGCCAGCATCAAGGATCACAAGACTCGCGGTCTTTCCCACTTCCAGTCCGAGATGGTCCAGCCCCATAATGGCGGCGTTGACGTTCGTGACCATATCGAAACACCGCCTCATGTCGTCCGGTGACGACATCTGCGCAACGTGAAGCCCCATAAAGGCAACATCGAGCATATCCGCCGTGCCTAATGAATACCAGGGATCCAGCACGCAATCCTGCCCCCATCCAACCCGAATACCGTGCTTCAGCATTTCGGGCACGCGGGTCATGCCGCGCCGTTTTGGATAGGTGTCGTGCCGCCCTTGCAGCATAATATTGATAAGCGGATTTGGAATGGCCGAAACTTGCGCTTCGGCAATGAGCGGCAGAAGCTTGGAAACATAATAATTGTCCATGGAATGCATGGATGTCAGATGCGAGCCGGCAACCCTGCCCTGCAAACCAAGCCGTTGTGTTTCATAGGCAAGTTGCTCTATTTGGCGTGAGAGTGGATCGTCGGTCTCATCGCAATGCATGTCCACCATCAATCCGCGTTGGGCAGCAATCTCGCAAAGCTCAGTCACAGACCGACGACCATCGGCCATCGTACGTTCGAAATGCGGAATGCCGCCGACTATATCGACGCCAAGATCAAGAGCTCGAATGGTGTTTTCTCGTGCGTTTGGCGAGCGATAGAGCCCATCTTGCGGAAAAGCCACGAGTTGGAGGTCTATATAGGGTGCTACTTCGCGACGAACTTCCAAAAGGGCTTCTGTCGCGAGCAGTCTGTCATCGCACGTGTCCACATGTGTGCGGATGGCCAACAATCCCATCGAGACGGCCCAATCGCAATACGCGAGGGCGCGGCTTTTGACAGCTTCATGGGTCAGCAGCGGTTTTAGTTCCCCCCAAAGCGCTATGCCTTCAAGCAACAGGCCGGAGGCATTTATGCGTGGAATGCCGTATGAGAGAGTCGCATCCATATGGAAATGTGGATCGACAAAAGGCGGTGAGACGAGATTACCTGTGGCGTCCACAATGCGCGCCGCCTCGCCTTCGATCCGAGGTTCAATCGCAGTGATTTTGTCGCCAGCTATGCCTATATCGGCAATGTGCCCATTGGGGAGAGTTCCACCTTTTACAAGAATGTCGAACGCCATTTTCGATTCCCGGTTTCGCGCCCAACGTAGAGCATTGATCGGACGGTAAACAAGCCAGCGATTACCAGTTTGCAAGCGATGTAAGGAAGATTGATTCGATGCCTTTTGCATCGATGCTCTTCGGTAAACCGACAAGCAGCCTTTGCTGCTTCAGCGCGCCTTCCACCAGCAAAGAAATATCTATCTCATCGGAGGCGAGCGCAGCAATTCCCGAGGGTGTGCCAACATCTCGCATCGAATCGAACGGTGCGGAAGTGCGCAGATGTGGATGGGCAACGATCAAGGGCCTTTTCAGGCCGAGGCGATTGAGTTCCCAACCAAGCTCGTCAATCGCTCCGTTGCCAAATTTGAGGCTGGCGCTTTCGAGCGAAAAAATCGTTTCATTTTTCTGGCCGTTCACTACGCCAAATCACTCCGCTATTCTGGTCGAATCCACGCATAGCTGAAACTGTATAAATCGCCGGGCTTTCCATAATTGTAGGGCGGAGCAACCGTTCCTATTTCCCATTTCGCATCGCGAAGCCGTGCATTGCCCCGCACCCATCGTTCAAATGCCGGGGGCGGCAGGGGGGAAGGCGAGCCGTCAATATTTCGCCAGACTGCCAGCCACGGATGATTGGCATCAAACGGATATTCTGCCAGCGAAGGTGGATATGAGGGGGCGACCACAGGAATATCCGGCGCATGCAGCCTTATATTCCCTGGAAGATATGAATCCGGTGTCACGATAAGCGCAGGCGGTGCATCGCCGCTCGCCAGAATTTCCTGTACGGCAGCACCATAAGGCACATGCTGTTTGCCGTAATGTTCCAGCGCGCCGATCGATGTGTTCCGCACATAGAGCGTTGCCGGGATTGCGATCATGATTGCAAGGGCGATTGCTGCCATGCGTCTGGGTGCCTGCGCGATATGAGCGCCTGAGGCTTCCAGCTTGAGGCAAAGATAAAGCGGCAAGAGAAAGGAAAAAGGTATCAGCCACCGGCTCTTAACGTTGCTGACCCCTGCGAACAGCACCATCAGCAGGAGCGCTACCACCAAGCCTAGGAACATGCGCTCCAGAAGACGAGTCCATTTGTTATGGGCGCGCCACGAAGCGGGCAAATCGCGACCGAACACCAGCAGGAACAAAAGTACGCAGGGTGCGGCTGTTCCCAAAAGCGCCTCGGCAAGCGAGGATAGCCCCTGCCCCATCTGAATTATCCAGCTGGAGGATGCGTCCAGCGTTAGTTTTCCGACGGTTCTGGTCGTGGCGCGCGTCCAATTGTTGATAAACCACCACCCATGCGGTGCAACGACGAGCGCAGCCATAACCATCGAAATCGCAATTCTGGGGTCGAAAACGCGACGGCGAAGCTCACGATCTGGCAACACAGCAAGAACGGTGAGGATCGGAAACAGCACAAAATTGTACTTGGAAATCGCGCCTATGCCAGCAGCAATGCCGGTCAGCGCGTAGTTCATCGCGTTTGGCTTTTCCACTGTGCGAACGAAACAGTAAAAGAAGAGACAGGCGGCGAAAAGCGCAGCAACGGTATGGCTCAAATCACGCTGGGTTTCATAGCTAATTGATGGAATCGTCAGCAGGCCAAGCGTAGCTATTGCCGCAAGCGCTCGGTCTTTGAGCACTTTGGCGGCAGTAAACCCGAAAATGAGATAGCAACAGAACAACATCGTGTTCTTAAGGCCGGAGAGAGAAGCCAGAGAACTGCCAAACAGATGCACCACCCCATATTGCAGCCAGTTGTAGAACGGCGGCTGAGAGTTGATGCCGGGAAATAACCATTGCGACAAATAAAGCTGGTGTGCCTCATCATATTCGAGAGACGCAGGCTGATTAAGCCGCACCACGACATTCGCCGCGAAATAGACTGCGAGCAGAACGAAAACCGCAGTCTGACTGCGGCCAAGCCTATCAAGAATTGTGGGCATCAGACTGGTATATCGCACGTACAGTATACGCCTCTGCTCCCCCATTCGTGCGCACCAACATTTCAGCGACAATGCCCGTCGTGATCATCTGGACAGCGCCAAGGAAAAGCATGATGGCAACAAGCAGCATGGGGCGGGTTCCGATGTCTTCTCCCAAAACAAATCGCACAACGAGAAGATAAAGGAACATCAGCGCGCTCATTGCGCCAAATACGAGACCGATCGTGCCAAAAAAATGACCGGGTCGCTGGCGGAAACTCATGAAGAACAGGACTGACAGGAGATCCAGAATGACGCGCGAGGTGCGCGATATTCCATATTTCGACTGACCGAACTGGCGCGCATGGTGATGAACCACCATTTCCCCGATTCGGCTCGTTGGTGTGACGCTCGCGACCCAAGCGGGGATGAAGCGATGCATGCCGCCCATGATGCGTATCTGCCGAACGACGCTGGTACGATAGAGTTTGAGGCCGCAGCCATAATCATGAATGCGAACACCGGTCACTTTGCGGATCAGCCGATTGGCAATCCATGAAGGGATCAGGCGCAGCATCAACCCGTCCTGCCGGTCCTTTCGCCAGCCGCAGACCATATCGAGATCCTGCGCTTCCAGCATGTCGATCATTGCAGGAATATCGTGCGGATCGTTCTGAAGGTCGCCGTCAAGCGTTGCGATGAGGCGGCCACGGGCCGCGTCTATTCCGGCTTGCAATCCCGCTGCCTGCCCGAAATTTCGTTGCAACTCGATGATCCTCAGCGCCAAGCCGGGTTTGCCGAGAAGGGCCTTAGCTCTCTCCAGAGTTGCATCCGTCGACCCATCATCGACAAGAATGAGTTCCCACGGTTTTCCGAAATCCCTCAGTGCTTCGCAGATACGATCAACGAGGGGTTCAATATTCTGTTCCTCGTTGTGTACGGGCGCGAGCACAGAAAGCTCAATCGCCTCAACGGCTTCGCCGTGAGGCCGAGTTGGAATGGGATGAACTTGCAAACTTACTCCGACAGGTTCGACATCCGGCGTTTCGTGTTAATGCAGGCGGCGGCAGGACGCAACCACACAGCTACCTGCGATTGTTGCAGTGCATCGAGAGAAGCATTTTGAGGAAAAGCGCGATAACACTACTCACGATTGCAGTGATAGTCGCCTACGCCCTATTTGTTGAGTGGGCCTGGGGGTGGTTCAATATACTCCGCGGCTGGCAGACAGCCGGCCCCGGCGCAGTAGTGGGCGCGATTGCCCTTCTGGTCGCCACTTATTTCGTGCGGGCGCACCGAATACACGACTACTTTCCGAACGAGACTTCGGGGGCGCTTCTTCTGGCTGTTTCGTGTCACGCAGGTGCATAATCTGCTCAATACGATGCTGCCTTTCAGATTGGGCGAAACAAGTTTTCCTTTGCTAATGCGAAGTGAGTTTGGAGTGCCTTTGGCGCGAGGCGCAGCGGCCCTTCTGGTTATGCGATTGCTCGACATGCAGGCGTTGCTTGCCGCAGCCGGAATTGGGTTGGTATCGCATACGGGTTATAAATGGTGGGCGTGGGCGCTTTGGGTGATTTTTCTCCTGTCGCCTGTTCTGCTTTTCCCTTTTCGGATGGTCGCCATGCGCGTTGCCGACCGCAATTTGCCGCCGCGACTTTCGGGTATCGTCGATCAAATCTCCCAAGGAGTTCCTCAAAACTGGGCAACTTTCCTCAGGGTCTGGGGACTTACGGTCGTCAACTGGGGTGTAAAGATGGCGGTTCTGGCATGGGTGCTCTGGATCATGGGCGTCCGGCCATTCGCAGCGACTTTTGGCGCTGCGCTCGGTGGCGAGCTTTCGTCGGTATTGCCGATACACGCACCGGGTGGAGTAGGAACCTACCCGGCCAGTATAGTGGCGGGCGCGATTGCATTTGGAGCAAGCAACGAAGCCAATGCGATGGATATGCTCGCTCGCGCCGCCATAAATACGCATTTGATGATCGTCGTTTCAGCTCTCGCAGGAACAGCTCTTTCTCTGGTGATAGCTGGATTTCTCCCCAATCAACAGCCAAAGCTAAAGTGACACCTTGAATTAATTGAACGTTCGTTTTATTAATGCCTTCCGATAATGGGAGGAACCTTTTGGCACGGACGGCTGGTTCGGACGGCGAGAAGACTGATGCGGCAGTGCGCGAGGCGGCACTTTCGCTGATTGCTCGCTATGGCTACGAGGCTGTTTCCATGCGCAGGCTGGCCGAAGAGGTCGGAGTGCAGGCGGCGGCGCTTTATCGCTACTATGCAACGAAGGAAGACCTGCTCTATTCGCTGCTGACCGAGCATATGCAGAAGCTGGCCGAGGCGTGGGAGGTCGAAAGGCCGAACGACGCCGATCCGCGCGAGCAACTTACGGCTTTCGTCGAGCATCATATCGGATTTCATGTTGCGCGCAGGCATTCGACGCATGTGTCGAATATGGAATTGCGCAGCCTCGCGCCCGAAAAGCTCACGCAAATACTCAAGATGCGCAACGCATATGAGAAAGAGCTTCGCCAGATTTTGCGGGCAGGTGCCGATGCGGGACTGTTCATCGTTGAAGATGCAGGCCTGACCGCAATGGCAATCATCCAGATGTTGACGGGCGTTATCGTCTGGTTTCGGCCAGATGAAAGGCTGTCCGTCGAGGAAGTCACGAATAACTACTTACACATGACAATGCGCCTTGTCGGTGCAGAACGCGGTTCCGACGAAGCTGCGCTGCGCCGCACAGGCTAGGGAGGCACAACAATGTATAATAACGGGCTGAATTTTCCGCTGGGTGACGAGGTTGAGGCGCTGCGCGACATGGTGCGCCGGTTCTCGCAAGAACAGATCGCGCCGCTTGCGGCTGACACCGATCGCAACAACGAGTTTCCGGCACATCTCTGGCAGGAGCTTGGCAGCTTGGGTCTCTTGGGAATAACCGCCGACCCCGATTTCGGCGGCTCCGGTATGGGTTATCTCGCTCATGTGGTCGCGATGGAAGAAATCTCGCGGGCTTCCGCTTCAGTTGGATTGTCCTATGGGGCGCACTCCAATCTGTGCGTGAACCAGATCAATCGTTGGGGCACGACGGCGCAAAAGGAGCGCTATCTACCCAAGCTGTGCAGTGGCGAGCATGTCGGCGCTCTGGCAATGTCTGAGCCGGGTGCCGGTTCGGACGTGGTTTCGATGCGGCTGACGGCAGAAAAACGCAATGATCGCTACGTGCTTAACGGCACCAAAATGTGGATCACGAACGGTCCTGACGCGGAAACGATGGTGGTCTATGCCAAGACCGATCCGGAGCGTCATTCGCGCGGCATTACTGCATTCGTCGTTGAACGCACGATGCCCGGTTTTTCGGTCGCACAGAAACTAGACAAGCTCGGCATGCGCGGCTCAAACACCGGCGAACTGGTGTTCGAAAATGTGGAAGTGCCGTTCGAGAATACTCTCCACGAAGAAGGGCGCGGAGTTCGAAGTTCTCATGTCTGGCCTCGACTATGAGCGCACCGTGCTTGCAGGTGGACCGCTTGGAATCATGGCAGCATGCATGGACGTGGCGATGCCCTATGTTCACGAACGCAAACAATTCGGCAAAGCGATCGGTGAGTTCCAGCTTGTTCAGGGCAAACTGGCAGACATGTACACGACGATGAACGCCTGCCGAGCCTATGTGTATGCGGTGGCTGCGGCCTGTGATCGTGGCGAGACTGCACGCAAGGATGCAGCAGGCTGCATTCTATTCGCGGCTGAAAAAGCGACGTTGATGGCGCTGGATGCGATCCAGTTGCTGGGCGGCAATGGATACATCAACGATTATTCGACGGGGCGTCTGCTGCGCGATGCTAAGCTCTATGAAATCGGTGCGGGCACAAGCGAAATTCGCCGCTGGTTGATTGGCCGCGAAATGATGGCCGAAGGCTGATAGAAAAGACGGCCCTAGGGAGGAATCGACGCGCAATGCCAGTCATCAAGTCGCAAATCTCCACTTCATCGGAGAGCTTCAAGGCAAATTCCGAGCGCATGAGAGCGCTGGTTCACGACATTACCGACAAGTCCGAGATTATTGAAAAGGGTGGCACTGAGGAGGCACGGCAGCGTCACGTCAGCCGCGGCAAGCTGTTGCCGCGCGACAGGCTTGCAAAGCTGCTCGATCCAGGATCGCCCTTTCTCGAAGTCGGCCAGTTCGCAGCATACGGCATGTATTCCGGCGATATTTCTTCGGCGGGAATGATTGCTGGGGTTGGGCGCATCGAAAGTCGCGAAGTGATGGTGGTCGTCAATGATGCCACTGTGAAGGGCGGCACCTATTATCCGCTGACCGTAAAAAAGCATCTGCGGGCACAGGAAATCGCCCTGCAGAACAATCTGCCCTGCGTGTACCTTGTTGATTCAGGCGGCGCGAACCTGCCCAATCAGGACGAGGTGTTCCCGGATCGCGACCATTTCGGGCGCATCTTTTTCAATCAGGCCAACATGTCGGCGGCGGGAATACCGCAGATCGCCTGCGTTATGGGCTCATGTACGGCAGGCGGCGCATATGTGCCTGCGATGTCCGATGAATCCATCATGGTTCGCAAGCAGGCGACCATTTTTCTCGGCGGGCCGCCGCTCGTAAAAGCCGCGACCGGCGAGGAAGTCTCGGCGGAGGATCTTGGCGGTGCGGACGTACACACGCGGGAATCCGGCGTAGCCGATCACTATGCCATGAATGATGAGCACGCGCTGGCAATCACGCGCCGCATTGTTAGAAATCTGAATCGAAAGAAGACGATAAGTCTGGACCTTCGTAAACCGATTCCGCCGCTTCACGCAGCGGATGAGCTTTACGGCGTTGTTCCCACCGATCTGCGGCAGCCCTATGACGTGCGGGAGGTAATCGCCCGTATTGTCGACGGTTCCGATTTCGATGAGTTCAAGCAGAATTATGGCACAACGCTCGTGACCGGATTTGCCCATCTGTACGGCATGCCGGTTGGCATAATCGCGAACAATGGTGTGCTGTTTTCAGAGAGCGCACAAAAAGGAGCCCACTTTATCGAATTGTGCTGCCAGCGGCGCATTCCGCTGATTTTCCTGCAAAACATTACCGGCTTTATGGTGGGCCGCAAATATGAGGCAGGCGGCATTGCAAAAGATGGAGCCAAGCTCGTAACTGCTGTCGCGACCGCACAAGTGCCCAAGCTGACCATGATTATAGGCGGCTCTTTCGGGGCTGGTAATTATGGCATGTGTGGACGCGCTTATTCCCCCCGTTTTCTCTGGATGTGGCCGAACGCGCGCATCTCCGTTATGGGCGGCGAGCAGGCCGCAATGGTGCTCGCGCAGGTGAAACGCGAGGGTATTGAGCGCAAAGGCGGAACGTGGTCGCTGGAAGAGGAAGCCGAATTCAAAAAGCCCACGCTGGAGAAGTATGAGCGGGAGGGCCATCCCCTCTATTCTTCAGCCCGCCTATGGGATGACGGTATAATCGACCCTGCAAAAAGCAGAGATGTGCTTGGCCTTAGCCTGAGCGCTGCGCTCAACGCAGATGTTCATAACACGAAGTTCGGCGTTTTCCGAATGTAGGACCAGCGCGCCGTCACTAACTTTTGGATTTGTGACGGCGCTTGAAGCTTGCGGATCAGGCGCGCGCTTTCTGTCCGAAAAGAACTTTCTGCGCATCCTTATCGTCGGCGAGATTAGAACGACGTTCTTGCCCGACTTCCAATGCCCTCTGAACCGCAGGTCGCGCCATAATCGTCTCGAACCAGCGCTTCAGGTGTGGGAAATCTTCGAGATCCTGTCCCTGATTTTTGTATGGTCGAACCCAGCCAACTGCCGCCATATCCGCGATTGAATATTCTCCACCAAGATATTCATTCTCCGCAAGACGCTTGTTCATGACGCCGTAGAGACGGTTGACCTCATTCGTGTAACGATTGATCCCGTATTCGATTTTCTCCGGTGCATATTGCCGGAAGTGGTGCGCCTGACCGGCCATCGGCCCAAGTCCACCCACCTGCCAAAATAGCCACTCATCAACCGCGACACGCTTGCGCTCGTCGGCGGGATAAAATTTGCCGAACTTCCGGCCAAGATATTGCAGGATCGCGCCAAACTCGAAAACCGAGATCGGCTCACCGCCCGGCCCCTCTGGGTCAACAATTGCCGGCATGCGGTTGTTGGGCGAAATTTTCAGGAATGAAGGTTCGAACTGCTCACCCTTGCCGATGTTTACGAAGTTCACATTGTACGGAACGCCGAGTTCTTCCAGCAGGATCGTGATCTTCCAGCCGTTTGGAGTTGGCCAGTAATAGAGTTCAATGGGTTTGTTTTGAGCCATCTCGCACTCCTTGGTTTGGCCCCTAGGAGATATGTGCTCGCCTGCCAAAAGCAATCGCGAGCACCTTAAAGACACGTCAATAATTTTGAACGTCGGATGAATGCCGCCATCAGAGGCAGTTCAGGCGCGGCAGGCGATAAGTGCAGCATCGAAGAGGAACTACAGATGCTTGCTCGCCGATTTTCACTTGTCTGCCTTTTGACCGCTCTGTTCGGAATGGGTTTGGCCAGCCTTGTCGCACAGCATCATGAAAGCCATCGCTCTCAAGATTTTGCACCCTGCCCCTTCGGTCGTGACGCAAACTGCCGCTAGGAGACATCTGATGCATACGCCACTCGCAATTACGAAAACGCTCTTTCGCGCCGTGATGGTTGTGCTGATGCTCGCCGCGCCCGTTCTGGCTGTTCCAGCCAGCCAATCATTCGGCGAAAACATTATCGAAGCACCTGCCCCGAAAGCTAAGGGTCTCGGCTTCGCACTGCTCGTCATATTGCAGCGGGCGTAGTAGACTACAGATGTTCACAACGCCCCCTCCCAAGGTGAGCGACGAACATTTATAGTGGGTCATGGAAAAGCGAATCTATCCAGAACCAATCGAAACGATCTCTAGCCCCGAGCCCTTTGCCCGGCAAAGCTTCATGGACCCTGCAGAAGCTGTCGCGGCCCTACGTAAACTCTATCAACGCAATACAAAATTTCTGCGGGATTCCTTCGCGAATCTGGCAAAAGGAGGCCCTACCGACCGGCGGTATCGGGCTTTCTATCCAGAAGTTGGCGTTCAGACCAATTCCTACGCGCAGATCGACTCCCGCCAAGCCTATGGGCACATGCCGACGCCGGGCTACTTTGCAACAACCATCACGCGACCGGACCTGTTCGAGACCTATCTGATCGAACAGCTCCGCCTGATTATCCGCAATCACGGTGTTCCGGTTACGGTGGGAGAATCCGAGACGCCGATCCCGATTCACTTCGCGTTCTACGAAGGCACGCATGTTGATGGCTCGATTGCTGAGCGGTTGAACCGCCCCATTCGCGACCTGTTCGATGTGCCAGACCTCGACGGCACGGATGACCACATCGCCAATGGCACATTTGAAGTGATGCCCGGCGAGTCTCGCCCACTTGCGCCGTTTACCGCGCAACGCGTGGATTATTCGCTGCATCGCCTTTCGCACTACACAGCGACCGAGCCGCACCATTTTCAGAACTTCGTGCTGTTTACGAACTACCAGTTCTACATTGATGAGTTCTGCGTCTATGCGCGCGATCTTATGGCAGATGGCGGTCACGGCTACACGGCGTTTGTCGAGCCTGGAAACCTGATTACCAAGGCTGGCGAGAACGCCCCTCATTCCGGCGCAACGCCGCCGCGCATGCCGCAAATGCCAACCTATCATTTGAAGAAGGAAGGCCACGGCGGCATTACGATGATTAATATTGGCGTCGGTCCCTCCAACGCCAAGACTATCACCGACCACGTTGCCGTGCTGCGGCCTCATGCATGGCTGATGCTCGGCCACTGCGCAGGTCTGCGCAACACGCAGGCGCTTGGCGACTATGTTCTGGCACACGCCTATGTGCGTGAGGATCACGTTCTGGACGACGATCTGCCGGTGTGGGTGCCGATCCCACCGCTAGCCGAAGTCCAGGTCGCATTGCAGGAAGCCGTAGCGGAAGTGACCGGTCTTTCGGGCTATGACCTCAAACGCATCATGCGCACGGGAACGGTGGCGACCATCGACAACAGGAACTGGGAGTTGCGCGACCAGCGCGGACCGGTACAGCGCCTGTCACAGTCGCGCGCCATCGCACTGGATATGGAGTCTGCAACGATTGCCGCGAATGGCTTCCGCTTCCGCGTGCCATACGGAACCCTGCTCTGCGTTTCCGACAAGCCTTTGCATGGCGAATTGAAACTGCCCGGCATGGCGAGCGAGTTTTACAAGCGTCAGGTCGCACAGCACCTTAAGATCGGCATTCGCGCGCTTGAGAAGCTGGCCGAAATGCCTGCTGACCGGCTGCATTCGCGCAAACTGCGCAGCTTTACGGAAACGGCGTTCCAGTAGGTGCAGGCTGAGGTGGCGGGCGGTCGCCGTTGACAAAGGTCAGAATAAGCTGGTGGAGATTGCCGCCTTCTGCCAATTCTGCGCGGTCGAAATCGCGGCTGCGTGACCTGTAGGTCTGGCGTTCCTGCTCGATAATATCAGAAACGACGCGCTTAACCTTCGCGCATGTCTTGTCGTTCTCGACGCGAGCATTTGCGATGCGCTGTTGAGTGGTTTTCACCATCTCCTGAAGCATTTGGCCATGCTAGTGCTCGTGCTTGCGCACGCCCGTGATGAAATCCTTCCACAGCCTATCCAACGGCGGCTTCAATTTGCTCGCTGCCTTGGGCAACAGATAGGTCGTCGTGAAAATCGGCTTGGCTGAAACAAGCCGGCAATCACCGCCCTCTTCGTCGAAAAGCCGCTTCCATGTCAGGCTGTAGTCGGTGTTTGCTATAGCTCCGCGCGGCCCGTTCTCGCCAATGGAAACATAGAGGTCGTAGGCCGTATCGCCCCTCACCGCGTAGGTTTTCTCGACCACCTTGCCGATGACGGTGTCATCGGCATTGGCGACAGAGACAATAAGGGAAAAGGCCAGCAGGCTTGCGCTCAATCGAAACGTCATAGCGCGCGGGTTAGCACGCTAAGCCGCTTTTGCCAAAACGGTCTCTTCCTTCACCGGAATGCGCACCGAGACGATTGTTCCCGCGCCTTCCGAAGAGCGGATTTTCAGCGCACCGCCGTGCAGCTCTGCCAGCGAGCGCGAAATCGCGAGGCCCAAGCCAGAGCCGGTGTGATTTTTCGAAAACTGGTTCTGAACCTGCTCGAAAGGCCGACCGAGCTTGCGCAGCGCCGACTTCGGAATGCCGCAGCCATTGTCTTCAATCGCCAGAAGAAGCGCGCGCGGCGTCCGGCGTGCCTTTACGGAAATCTCGCCGCCCTCGCCCGTAAACTTTACCGCGTTCGACAGAAGATTGATCACGATCTGCTTCATTGCGCGCTTGTCGGCGCAGAAGGTCATGGCTTCGGCAATGTCAGTCTTGACGGTGATCGACTTGGCAGCAGCCTGAATGGCAATGACGCGCACCGTTTCCTTGATGAGCGGGCAAAGATCAATCTCTTCGGGCTCAATGGTGAACTGACCGGCCTCGATCTTCGACATGTCGAGAATGTCGTTGATGACACCGAGCAGATATTCGCCTGAAAGCCTGATGTCGGTGGAATATTCCACATAACGCTCATTGCCGAGCGGTCCGAAATGACCCGCGCTCATAATTTCGGAGAAACCGATGATCGCATTGAGCGGCGTGCGCAGCTCATGAGACATGTTCGCGAGGAATTCGGACTTTGCGCGGCTCGCCGCTTCCGCACGCTCCGTCTCACGCATGCAGATGCGGTTCAGTTCTTCTAGTTGCTGCATGTGTTCGTTGGCAGACTTCCGCGCGATGCTAAGATCATGAATCGTCGCCATCTGGCGGCGTTCGCTTTCCGTCAGCTTGGTCTGCTGCTGCTTCAACTGCGTGATGTCCGCGCCGATAGAAACAACACCACCATCCTCGGTTTTCAATTCGTTGACCTGCACCCAACGTCCATCTGCAAGCTGTCGTTCATACGAAGCGGCACCTTTGGCACCGTTTGCATTCGCGAGGCGGCGCTCGGACATATAGGCGCTGCGACGACCCTCGATTGTGGTGCGTGGCGTTCCCGGACGAACGTCGTCCTCGGACAGTCCATGATCGAGTTTGAACTTCTCGTTGCACATGACCAGACGGCCCTGCGCATCCCACAGAACGAAGGACTCGGAAATCCGTTCAACGGCAGTGTGCAGCCGCTCCTCAACCGCCTGCGAACGCATGGCGAGATGCCGCTGCTCGGTCACGTCCACCGCGATGCCGATCAGGTGCAATTCCGGCGCTCCCGGAGAAACGACTTGCGCGCGAGCGCGCATCCATACCCAACGGCCATCGGCATGACGCATGCGGAAAACCTGATCGATCTGGTCCGTCTCGCCCGCCACGATGGCGTCCGCCTGGCTGAAAAGATCGGCGTCGTCAGGGTGGATGATCGCATCAACATCGCCAAACGAGAGCATTCCGTCGCGCGGCTTGTAGCCGAGCATATCGTACATCGAGCGAGACCAGTACATGCGCCCGCGCGCCATATCCCAATCCCAAAGCCCGCAACGACCGCGAACGAGCGCGAGATCGATGCGCTGATGTGCCTCCACAAAGATTCGATCTGCTGCCTGCGCCCGCGCCGCCTGACTGAAATAGGCGTAGAGCATGATGAGCATTACGCCCGCCGTCAGCACAAACAAGGTGATGTTCAGCGAAAGCTCGCGATGCCATGCAGCCAGCGCAGTATCGCGTGGCGCCATTGCAATCACGGAATACTTGCCATCGTTAGACGCGATGCGTCGCTGCCAGCCATGTTTCGCCGTCGACGGCAACTTGTCGAACCCCGGCATGTTCGCCAAGTAGAAGCAGAGCGTCTGCCCCCGACACGAGGCGGTTGAGTTCCATCCCAATCCAGCCGCCTGCGGTTTGGCTCGCGGCCAGAATACGATTGTTGTGATCGAGAACCGCCAGAATGTGGCTTTGGCTAATCGCGGCATAGGCTTCGGCCTCACTGACGATCTGCGAACGGCGCTGCTGGTCCGGCGCGGGAGTCACAGCCAAAGCCGTTGCCATTTGTGCGGAGGTTTGAGCCAGCGCGGAACTTGCCGCGCGCTCGATCTCGTCACGCAAATCCATTAGCGCCATAAGGCGCGCGGTCGCAACGGCGCAGAGAAACACAAGGATCAGCGCGGGAATTGCGCGACGCAACAACGGTTCTGCGGTAATCAGGCGCTGATAGCCCGGCTGTTCATAGCCATGGATCTCCTCGATCCGCCTTGTCTTCGGCCTGCGAGCAAAAAAGCTCCTGCCGGCCGCGCTCCACGCGTCCGCTACCGCCATTGCTGGCTCCCCACCATTTTTGTCTTTGATTGATCCGGCAACAAGTAACGCCCGAATCATCCATAAAGAATCATTCGTGATTCGCGTTGTCTAGCCCGCGCGGCATCTTTTTTAAAAAATTGTAAAACGATCAGGTCAGCGTGCGCTCCACAATGTCTCGCAGATCGGGCGAGAGCCCTTTGCGCGAGGCAATGTCCATGAGTGCTTTTCGAGCCAGCGCTTGCCGTTTCGCGTCAACGGAGCGCCACGACCGGAAGTTGGTAGCTAGCTTCGCCGCAAGCTGCGGATTACGCGGATCGACCTCCAGAACTGTTTCTGCAAGCAGCCTGTAGCCATCGCCGCTTGCGGCATGGAAGGCGGTCTGGTTTGCGCTTGCAAAGGTGAACACCAACGCGCGAACCCGATTGGGATTTGTGATCGCAAAATGTGGGTGACGCATAAGATTACGAACGTTTTCGATGGTGGCTGTTCCCGGCGCGGTGGCCTGTACCTGAAACCACTTGTCCATCGCCAGCGGATCGCTTCCAAACTGTCGCTCATAAGCTGCCAGCGCATCACGAGCGGATTCTGTTTCGCCAAAGCGATGAACAAGAATACTCAAGGCGGCAAAGCGGTCCGTCATGTTGGATGCGGCGTTCAAATGGGCGGCGGTGCGCTGCGGACTGTTCTCGTACTTCGACAGATAGTCGAGCAGCACATTGCGCAACGCGCGTTTACCAGCGCTGGCCGCATCGGGACGGAACCGAGCGCCGCCTTCTACAGATGCGTACAAAGCCTCGAACTGCTCAGCATTCTCATGAGCTATTATTCCAAGCAGGTTCTCGCGCGCCACAAAAATAGCGTCTGGATTGACCTTATCGCCCAACTCCCTCGCAATGTCGGCTTCTGTTGGCAGCGAAAGCATCAATGCACGATAGGCTGGCTGCAGGCTTTCGTCCGAAGCAACAGACCCCATCAATGCGGGCGTTGCGGCCGCAACAAGCTTTTTACCGCGTGCAGCCGCTATCAACCCGGACAGAATAATATCGCTAAGCGCCTGCCAACGGCCAAAACCGTCACTGTCGTGCTGCGCTAGAAATTGCAGATCGTCGGGCGTGGTATCCGATGCAATTGTTATCGGTGCCGAGAATCCGCGATTGATCGAAAGGACCGGCTTTTGGTTCACGCCGTTGAAGCGGAAAACCTGCCGACGCCGCTTGAGGTGAATAACACCATTCGAAACTGCTCCGCCATCGACTGATGTGAAAGCCACATCCTGTCCATTTTCACCAACAAGGCCAAATGCGAGCGGAATGTGCAAAAGACGCTTGCGCTGCTCCGAAGGGGTCGGCGCTACCGACTGCTCAAGCTCGATGGAAAATGATTTGCGCCGCGCATCGTAAGAGGTTTTGACGGCAACTTGTGGCGTGCCAGCCTGATGATACCACAGCGAAAACTGGGAAAGCTCGATCTCTGCCGCATCTTCAAAAACGCGAAGAAAATCCTCAATCGTTACCGCCTGACCGTCATGACGCTCAAAATAGAGGTCCATGGCCGCGCGGAATTTTTCCGGTCCGATCAACGTGCGCAACATCCGCACGATTTCCCCACCCTTCTGGTAGACTGTCGCCGTGTAGAAATTGTTGATCTCGCGATAGCGGCGCGGGCGCACGGGATGCGCGAGCGGTCCCTGATCCTCTGGGAATTGCTGCGCTTTCAGCCCTTTCACATCAGCGATGCGGCGCACGGTTCGCTCGCGCTCGTCTGCGGAAAATTCGTGGTCGCGAAAGACGGTGAGCCCTTCTTTCAGGCAAAGCTGGAACCAGTCGCGACACGTAATCCGGTTGCCGGTCCAGTTGTGAAAATATTCATGCGCGACAATCGCTTCAATATTCGCGAAATCAAAGTCAGTTGCGGTTTCCCGGTCAGCCAATATGTACTTGTCGTTGAAGATGTTGAGGCCTTTGTTCTCCATCGCGCCGAAATTGAAATCTGAGACGGCAACGATGTTGAAAATCCCAAGATCGTATTCGCGCCCGAAAACCTCCTCATCCCACCGCATGGAGCGCTTGAGCGCATCCATCGCGTAGGCCGCGCGCTTTTCCTTGCCATGCTCCACGTATATTCCGAGATCGACCGTGCGGCCCGACATGGTGACGAAACTGTCGCTAACGCGTGCCAAATCGCCCGCTACGAGCGCGAACAAATAGGACGGCTTGGGAAACGGATCATGCCAGACGGCGAAATGCCGACCGCCGTCCAGATCGCCCTGCTCTACCGGATCACCGTTGGAAAGCAGCACCGGAGCCTGCGCCTTTAAGGCTTCAATCCGCACGGTGTAGACGGACAATATGTCAGGTCGATCCAGAAAATAGGTGATCCGGCGAAAGCCTTCCGCTTCGCATTGCGTGCAATAAACACCGCTCGACCGATAAAGGCCCATCAGCGTTTCGTTGGTCGCCGGTGCAATCGCCGTTTCGATTGTCAGCGTAAACCGTTCAGGCGGCTCACGTAGAATCAGGCGTTGGCTGCTCACCTCACAGGCGGAGCGGGCAAACTCACCGCCATCTATCTGCAATGACAAAAGCTCCAGCCCATCGCCGTCAAGCACCAGCGGGGCGAACGCATTCGCGCCTTCCCGACGTTCTATTGTTAGATTGGCGACAACGATTGTTCGCTCATTGCCCAGCCTGAAAGTCAGGCTGGTTTGCGGAATCAGGTAATCGCTCGGCACATAATCTTCGAGCCGCACGATTTGGCCGCTATCCGTTCTCATTATGCTTCCGTCTCCAACGGCGAATCCCCGCGTGGCCCAACAAAATAGAGTTAGTGCCCTTTACACAAAACAATCACTTGGCAAAACTGCGACAAGATCCTTCCCAAAATCGCCCGAGCCGCTGCAAAGGGTAAAAGCATGACCATTGCCACGCCGAAATTCGGAATGGGCGCTTCCGTCCTCCGACTCGAAGATCGCACCTTTATTACGGGCGCAGGTCGCTACACCGACGACATTCAGCCGGAAGGTGTGCTCCACTGCTACATTCTGCGTTCGCCGGTGGCGAATGGTGCATTCCGCATCACGTCCACGGAAGCTGCGCGTGCAGCGCCGGGCGTGCATCTCGTGCTGACCGGCGAGGATGTGGCGCATCTGCGGCCGCTTCGCTCAGGCGGAATGCCGAAGCAGGCAGACGGGTCGCGTGCGCCTACGCGGGACATCCCGATCCTGTGCAGGGATCGCGTGCACTATGTGGGCGATGCGGTTGCGCTGGTCGTGGCGGATAGCCGCGAGTTGGCGCAGGATGCTGCGGAACTTATCGAAATCGATTTCGACAGCGATGACGCAGCCGCAGCCACCGCCGCAGCGCTGGATGAGGAAACGCCTCTTGTCTGGCCGGAACTTAAAACCAACAAGGCGTTCACCTATCACTTGGGAGAGAAGGAAAAGGCCAAGGTTGCATTTGCGAAAGCCGCTAAAGTCACGCGCATCGCTTTCACCAATAATCGGCTGATCTGCAACTACATGGAACCTCGCGCAGCCATTGGCGAATGGAAGCCCGACGAAAGCCGGTTTGTGCTGACTACAGGTTCACAGGGCGTGCATGGAATGCAGAAGATTCTGACCGGTAGTTTTCGGCATCGAGGCAAAACAGCTTCGCGTGGTCACGCCAGATGTTGGCGGCGGCTTCGGTCCCAAATCCTTCGTCTATCGCGAATACGCTTTGGTCATGGAGGCTGCGCACAAGCTCGGCAAGCCGGTCAAATGGACGGGCGACCGCACCGAGCATTTTCTCACGGACGCGCAAGGCCGCGACAATGTTGTCGAAGCCGCAATGGCGATGGATAAGGACGGACGTTTTCTTGCGCTGGACGTCAATCTGATCGCCAATATGGGCGCATATATTCACCAATACGGTCCGTATATTCCCGTTATCGGCGTATCAATGTCGACAGGCGTTTACGATATCCCTGTAATCGATGTGGATATAACCGGTGTTTATACCAACACCTGCCCGGTCGACGCCTATCGTGGGGCGGGTCGCCCCGAAGCCGCGTTGCTTCTGGAAAAGCTGGTCGATGCCTGCGCGCGCGACATGAAAATCGCGCCGGACGAAATCCGTAGGCGCAATTTTATCCGGCCCGACCAGTTCCCTTATCGAACCGCAACCGGCAGGCTCTACGATGTTGGTGAGTTTGATGGCCACCTCGAAGCGGCGCTGGAAAACTCCGGCTGGCAAGATTTTGAGAAGCGCCTGAAAAACTCGCAAAAGCGCGGGAAAATCCGGGGTATTGGTCTGGCGACCTATGTGGAAGCCTGCGCCTTTGCGGGGTCCGAACCCGCTCATGTCCAGCTTAACGGTGACGGCACGATCACACTTTTCATTGGCACGCAAACGAACGGGCAAGGCCACGCAACCGCCTATGCGCAATTCGTTGCGGAGAAACTGAACATCGACATCGACCGTATCAAACTGCGTCAGGGCGACACCGATGAGTTGAAAGATGGCGGCGGCACGGGTGGCTCGCGGTCCATTCCGCTGGGCGGCGTATCGGCGGCACGAGCAGGCGAAGATCTGGCGGTCAAGCTGAAGGTAATCGCGGCGGATGAGCTTGAAGCATCGCCCGCCGACATTGAACTCGCGGACGGCTCTGCACGCATTGTAGGTACGGACCGCAGCATGGATTTTGCGGCAATCGCGAAAGCCGCGAAATCGCCCGAAGACCTGAAAGGCGTCGGCGAATTCGTGCAGGACGAAGCGACCTATCCGAATGGCACCCATGTTTGCGAAGTTGAGATCGATCCCGAAACGGGCGAGACGCACGTCACGGCCTACACCATCGTTGACGATTTCGGTGTTACCGTGAACCCGATCCTGTTGGCAGGGCAGGTTCATGGCGGTGTTGCACAAGGTTTGGGGCAAGCGCTTACCGAGGGCGCTGTCTATTCGGAAGATGGCCAGTTGCTGACGGCAAGTTTTATGGATTATGGCATGCCGCGCGCCGACAGCCTGCCCTCGCTGACGTTCGAGACACGCAACGTGCCATCGACCACCAACGCACTTGGCATGAAGGGCGCTGGCGAGGCCGGAACCATCGGCGCGACTCCTGCCGTTTTGAACGCGGTAACGGACGCACTCTATCGCGCATACGGCATTGATCATATCGAAATGCCAGCTACGCCGTTGCGCGTTTGGGAAGCCATTCAGGCGGCGCAGAAATAAATGGCAAGCAGCGCGGGATCGGCTTCGCGGGTCGGTGACAGGCCGCTAACCGGCATACTTTTCAAGATTGCGTCGGTGGCCGTGTTCGTCGCCATGCAGTCCTTCATCAAGGCTGCTGGCGATATCCCCGCTGGCCAAATCGTCTTTTACCGTTCGTTTTTCGCGATCATCCCTATACTTCTGTTCCTTGGTTATCAGGGCGAATTGCGGACAGGCTTCAATACGACCCGCCCTCTGGGCCACATATACCGCGGGCGTGATTGGCGTGGTGGCCATGGGGATGGGGTTTTTCGCCCTCACCCGCCTGCCCCTGCCCGAAGCTATCACCCTGAATTACGCGCAACCGCTTCTTGTCGTTGCATTCAGCGCGATTTTTCTCGGCGAGCCTGTGCGCGCCTATCGTTGGGCGGCGGTCATCGTCGGCATGATCGGTGTGATTATCGTTTCATGGCCTAAGCTGTCGCTTGCAAGCGGTGATGGTTTGGACAACAGCCAGCTGGCGGGCGTTATCGCGGCGCTCGTTGGTGCTGCGTTCTCTGCTGTTGCTATGCTGCAGGTGCGCAGCCTCGTTGCGACCGAGCGCAGCGCGACCATCGTACTGTGGTTTTCGGCCTGCGCCAGCGTAATCGGTTTGCTCACAATCCCCTTCGGCTGGGCTTCCCTGACCGGACAACAGACCGCGTATCTCGTGCTCGCGGGCGTTTGCGGCGGCGTGGCACAAATCTTCATGACGGAGGGCTATCGCTACGCGCAGGCATCCACCGTTGCACCTTTTGAATATACCTCCCTCATCCTAGGGCTTGTGGTGGGCTACGCCGTTTTCTCCGAAGTGCCGACGATCCACATGATCATTGGCGGCTTGATCGTAATCGGTTCCGGTATTTTCATTATCTGGCGGGAAAGGCAGTTGGGGTTGCAACGCGGGCGTGCGCGAAAAGTCACACCACCTCAATAAATGGCCTATCTCAAACCCCAATGGGGCCGAGCGTGTAACCAATCGTTAACCTTAAAGGTTCCCAACTTGGTTGCATGTGTTACGGTATCCTAAAAGAAGGGGAGAGGGTGGAATCTTATGATTCGGGCAGCGGCAGCGGGGCCGATGCTCGATAAGGTCGGCGGGCAGCGCAAAAACAAGAACAACACTTCGCTTACCCCGGTCTCATCGATGCGAGGCTTTTGGGGACTAATGAGGGCCTACTGGCTCTCTGATCGTTGGAAAGAAGCTTGGGGCATGACCCTTGCAATCGCTGTGCTTACAGCGATTTCCAGCAAGATGGGCGTTTGGTGGGCGCAATACTCCGCCGAACTCGTAAATTCGATTGCCTATTTCCACAGTCCACATAACGCCGCGCCTTTGGAGCATTTGCTTACGGCTGCCGGTATGCTGGTGTTCGTCACGCTTGGCAAAGACGTCGGCGTCGTTGGTATTCGCCATCTGTTTTCCACCACACTGCATCGCAAGTGGCGCGGCTGGCTGAACAGTCAGTTCAACGAAGCTTTGCTGGACGACAACCACACCCATTTCCATTTGCAGCATGAAGGCAAGGATGCCGGGCTCGCCCGCCCTGCCCCCGATAATATCGATCAGCGCGTGCAGGATTCGATCAAGCAGATGACCGGCGGCGCGATTGGTCTGGCAATGGGTATACTTGGCGTCGTTACCTCGCTGTATTTCGTCGGCATGGAACTCATTAGAACCTCGACCGTGGTTGGCGGTTTTGAGTTTCTGGGCATTTACGGCAGTGCCATTCTGGCCTTCGCAGCGATCGTGGCCTATGTGCCGCTCAATACCCTCATCGCGCTGAAACTAGGCGGCATTCTCGAAAGACTCACCATCGCCATCCAGCAAGCGGAAGGCACCTATCGCGGCGAGCTTACAACCTTCCTGCGCCGCTCATTTCAGGTGGCTGCTTCTGGCGGCGAAACAGTGCAGAAACAGATGCATTCGCGCCTCTATGAAGATATCGACCGCACCTGGTCGAAGCTCAACATCTTCCATTCTGGCTATCAATCGTTCGAGCTGATCTACAATTTCCTTGGCGCGCGCATCGTTGCATACTCGCCCCTGCTCTTGCCCTATATGCAGGGCAGCATTGGCCTGAAATCCTACATCACCGGCGCCGAGCTGATAAATTCGTTGATTGGCCAATTCTCGTGGATCATCCGCGTCATGCCAGAAATCGCCAATCTCAAGGCGAATGCGCGCCGCGTTACCGATCTGGCCGACGCAATCGAAAACGTGCAAATGCCAGCGGAATTCTATCGCAGCACTGGCCGCAGCGATTTCCAGTTCAACCGGAAAGAAGATGTATTCGCGCTGACTGTTCGCAAACTCGAACTGCTGCATGAAGGCGAAAGCGCCGAACCGTTTGTCGTTGCCGAAGAACTGCGCTTCCTGCCCGGCGAATGGACGTTCGTGCAGGGCGAATCCGGCTGCGGCAAAACCAGCTTCATGAAAGCGGTGAACGGGCTCTGGCCGCATGGCGCGGGCGAAATCACCATCATGCACGGACTGCGCGCATTCTACGCGGCGCAGGACGTCAAACTGCCGAAGCTAACCCTCAAGGAACTCGTCTGTCTGCCAGAGACAGATGATTTGCATTCGGATGCGCGCGTCGCGGCAGCATTGCATAAGGCTGGTCTTGGCGAATTTATCGAGTACATCTCAAGCTATTCGCGCGAGGGTCGCTCATGGGATGACACGCTTTCGGGCGGCCAGAAGCAGAAGCTGGTTTTGGCACGCATTCTGCTGCATCGTCCCGGCATTCTGTTTCTCGACGAAGCAACCGGAGCGCTCGATCCTTCGGCGAAGATCGCATACCATCAGGCAATCAAGGACGGCTGCCCGAACGTAACCGTCTTGAGCGTCATGCATGAAGCGCATGCGCCACGCTCCGGCACAGGCACGCCGTTCTATGACAGCGTGATCCGCTTCGTGGATGGCGTCGCGGTGAAAGAAGCGCTCGCGCAGCGCACTGGCGCTGACCTCAAGCTGGTATCTTCGCAAGTGAAGCCCATGGCGAGCTAGCCAAGATTGGCAAGCTTCGCCTTCACTTCAAGGAAATCGCGCCAAGCCAGTTTCTTGTGTGCCGGCGTTCGCAGCAGATAGGCTGGGTGCAGCGTCGGCATCGTCGGGATCACCACACCGGATTGCGTCGTGAACATGCGCCAGCCTCCGCGCAAACGCGTAATCGCCTCGGTCGTGCGCAGCAGCGTCCGCGATGACGGCGCGCCAAGCGTAATCAGCACCTTGGGGTTCGCAAGCTCGATTTGTCGCTCGATGAATGGGCGGCAAATCTCGGTTTCAATCGGCGTCGGCGTGCGATTGCCCGGCGGACGCCACGGAATCACATTTGCGATGTAAGCACTCGTGCGATCGCGCCCAATGGCGGCCAGAATGCGGTTCAGCAACTGCCCTGAACGCCCCACGAACGGTAGCCCCTCAATATCCTCATCGCGACCCGGAGCCTCGCCCACCAGCATTAGGTCCGCTTCCGGGTTTCCGTCGGCAAAAACGAGGTTTTTCGCAGTCAGGCGCAAATTGCAGCCCTCAAACGAGGCCATCGCCTGCTTGAGCTCGTCCAGCGTATTGGCGGCAGCGGCGCGTTCTCGCGCCAGCACCGCTTGCCCTTCATCGGGCACAACCGGGGCCGTATAAACGCGCGGCGGTGGAGCATTTTGCGGTGCGGGCTCGACGGTTGGCGCGGGCCGCGCAGAAGCAGCGGCGACAAAACGGTCGACTGGCAATTCCTCAAGCGGCTCGTCCACCCCCGCTTCGGCATAGAATGCGAGCAGGTCTGCGAGGCTGGTCAATTTTTCCTGCGAAGACATCATCGCGGGCACCATTGGCGCGCTGGCCGCCAAATGCAAGTCATGAGGAAGGAATTCGCGGGTCTTGAACGAGGTAAAAAGTCCAGCGCGGTGTGAAATCAGTCAGCGCAAAAGAGAAATCGACCTGTTCCTTTGGATCGACTTTTCCCTCGGTAAATAGCAGCCGGTCATAGGGTTCGAAGTCTCGGCTGAAATGTGCGAAGCGAGTCGAGTGGATTATGTCAGAAGTCATCCCGGCGCTGATCAAAGGAAAGGCCGTCGCTGAATATCGATGGCTGATGCAGAATTTCCTGTAACTCGAACTCGAATTCCACCCACGCCTGCCCGCTTCCATTGCGAATCAAAAGCCTGATATGCAGCGCACTCGTCGCGAGATTTCCCACTGCCGGATCGTCGACCGTTGGGAACACTGTCCGGACAACCAATGTAACCGGGCTGGACGAGCTTAGCTCCTCTTCCACCACGATAGGGTTTTCGCGTGTGCCAAGCCCGCCCACGCCTGTAATCGTAAATCCGCCAAGCTCATCCGAAAACGTGTAGTTGCCCGCGCGCCATGCTTTGGTATCCTCGGCGCGCGCGGGAACCAATAACGCAAAAAGCACCGCGATGATTCCTATCGCGGCTAAATTTCTTCTCCCGACAGATTGAACACGCACACCCGTCATCCACACAGTATGTCTGAAGGTGCAAAGATTGAAATCCAATTCTTGCAGGCACCCATATTGACGTTTACGTTAACGTAATATTGCGCTATGATGTTGATTTGGCGATGTCGCGAAAAAGATAGCGTTGCGACAACATGCTGTTTGATGCATCAGCACCATAGGTTATCAAGTTCTCAAGTGCTGCCAGCCATTTTCAGCCAGCGGGAGGTTTGTTCGGGATGAGTGAAGTCGAACGCGAAAGCATGGAGTTCGATGTCGTGATCGTGGGAGCCGGTCCTGCCGGACTTTCCGCCGCAATCAGGCTCAAGCAGCTCAATCCGGACCTTTCCGTTGTCGTTCTCGAAAAGGGCGGCGAGGTCGGCGCGCATATTCTGTCTGGCGCTGTTGTCGATCCAATAGGTGTCGACCGTTTGTTGCCAGACTGGCGCGAAGATAGCGATCATCCGTTCAAAACGCCCGTTACCGCAGACCACTTTCTTGTTCTTGGTCCTGCAGGCAGCGTGCGTTTGCCAAATTTCGCAATGCCGCCATTAATGAACAATCACGGCAATTACATCGTTTCACTGGGCAATGTCTGCAAATGGCTGGCGAGCAAGGCCGAAGCGCTCGGCGTGGAAATCTACCCCGGCTTCGCTGCGGCAGGTCTGCTCTACAATGATGAGGGCGCAGTCACCGGCGTTTACACCGGCGATATGGGCGTAGAAAAGGACGGTAAGCCGGGGCCGAACTTCGCGCCCGGCATGGCCTTGATGGGCAAATATGTGCTGATCGGCGAAGGAGCACGCGGCTCGCTCGCGAAAGAACTCATCGCCAAGTATAATCTTTCGGACGGACGCGATCCCGGCAAGTTTGGCATTGGCCTCAAAGAGCTTTGGCAGGTGGCGCCTGACAAGCACAAGCCGGGCCTCGTGCAGCACTCGTTCGGCTGGCCGCTGGACATGAAGACCGGCGGCGGTTCTTTCCTCTATCACTTCGACGACAATCTGGTTGCGGTCGGTTTCGTAGTTCACCTGAACTACAAGAACCCCTATCTGTCGCCTTTCGAGGAGTTCCAGCGCTTCAAGACCCATCCGCGCATCCGCGAAACATTCGAGGGCGCGAAGCGGCTCGGATATGGCGCGCGTGCAATCACCGAGGGCGGCTGGCAATCAGTGCCGAAACTGTCCTTCCCCGGCGGCGCGCTGATCGGTTGCTCGGCGGGCTTCGTAAACGTGCCTCGCATCAAAGGCTCACACAACGCGGTGCTATCGGGAATGCTGGCTGCCGAGCATTTGGTGGAGGCACTTGAAGCCGGACGCTCAAATGACGAACTTATCGCCTACGAGAACGCCTGGCGTGACAGCGACATTGGCAAGGACTTGAAAAAGGTCCGCAACGTGAAGCCGCTTTGGTCACGGCTCGGTACGCTTGGCGGCGTTGCGCTTGGCGGCATCGATATGTGGTGCAACACGCTGTTCGGCGTTTCGCCCTTCGGTACGCTCTCGCATGGCAAGGCAGACTTTGCGACGCTGGACCCTGCATCGAAGCACACCCGCATCGCCTATCCCAAGCCTGATGGCGTTCTGACCTTCGACCGGCTTTCGTCGGTGTTCCTCTCTGGCACCAATCACGAGGAAGATCAGCCGGTTCACCTGCAGGTCAAGAACATGGAATTGCAGGTTCGCTCTGAGCACGATGTCTTTGCCGGACCGTCGACGCGTTATTGCCCGGCGGGCGTTTATGAGTGGGTCGACAAGGATGGCAACGCTGCCGCTGACCCTGCCGCAAAGGATGTGCGCTTCGTGATCAACGCGCAGAATTGCGTGCACTGCAAGACATGTGACATCAAGGACCCCAATCAGAATATCAACTGGGTGCCCCCGCAGGGTGGCGAAGGCCCCGTCTATTCGAACATGTAGGTACAGAAAGCCGCGTTGCCCGCAGTGCCCTGCTGTGATTTTCTGCGCCGCAAT
This sequence comes from Mesorhizobium sp., assembly GCA_049840935.1. GTDB lineage: Bacteria > Pseudomonadota > Alphaproteobacteria > Rhizobiales > Rhizobiaceae > Mesorhizobium_G. The sequence continues at coordinate 128,602 of JASGJA010000016.1, read as the reverse complement.
GGGTAGCAAACCAATTCTGCGATATGCCTTATCGGCTGTACTGGTCGCGTGCTTTGTCGGTGGCGTCGTTGCCGCAGAGCGCGACGGCATTGTCGTGAAGGTGCAGCGCTACGACATCACCGGTGAAACACCACGCGACTTGTTTGTTTCGATGGTCAAGCGCGGACCGAAGGATGGCTTTCGCAGCCGCGCCATCGCGCAAACGCAATACCATACCGACTGGAACACCAAGCTCAGTTACGGAAATGGCGCGTGCCGCGTGGTGAGCGCCGAACCGCGTGCTACAATCACCTACATTTATCCACAGCCACCCGCCGAAATGCGCAACACGCATCGGTGGAACCGCTTCATGGCTGGAATTATGAAGCACGAGCGTCAGCATGGGCGTTACGTACGCGAAATGCTTGCCGAGGCGCGCAAGTCTATACTCGGCTTAAAGACCGCAAGCGATCCGGATTGCAAACGCACGCGCGCCGAAATGAAGCGCCGCGTTAGCCATATTCACGATCTCTACGAAGACAAGCAGCGTGCTTTTGACATTCGCGAGCATAAGGATGGCGCGAATATCGACCGACTAATCAAGGCATTCGTAAACGATTGACCATCGCTGCGAGTACGGTTTGTTGCGGCTCAGGCCCGATCTCTTCGGGCGCAATCGAAAACTCGACGAGCACCGGCAGATGGTCAGACCCAACCGCCTCCAGCGTCCGTGTGGAATGAACTATAATCCGTCCCTTGGTCATGACCTGATCGATCGGCAGTCCAAGAAACTTGAAGCTCTCCGGCAAAGTATGATGCCCGATCCATGTCGGCCCGAAATGCTCAATTCGGGTAAACCCGCCCAGCGCCACCACTTCGCGCACCGTAGCGCTCCACGGAGCGGCATTGAAATCGCCAGCCGCAATTGCAGTGTCACCAAGCATTTGAAGCAGAGGAGCGTGGTCCCGCACAGTTTGCCATTGCTCGAACGGCCAAGGCCACGGCAGGTGCAGAGCCATTACATCAATAAGCCGACCATTCAGGTCGATCTGGGCGAGCGCCACCCGACCATTCGGCGCGCAATATGGATTATGCCCCTCGTTCATGGACCGACGGGAGAGAATAACAGTGCTGAACGATCCCTCCCCGCAATCCAGCCGGTACGGATAGGCCGTTTTGATGATGTTCAACTCTTCTCGCCAGTTGTCGCTCACCTCTTCCATCGTAACAATGTCAGGGTGTTCTCGCGCGATCAACGAGAGCACGGCTTTGGGCTCTTTGTTGCCGTAATAGGCGTTGAGTTGCAGCAGTTTGTAAACCGGCTGATCCGTCGGTGCCGGAACCATTTCCGATTGGAAGAAGTGCGGAACCGTCACGCCTACACAACCCGCGGCAAGCAGCGCAGCAGCAGCTGCATGCAACCGATAGTGCAGCGCGAACATTGCTATGCCACACAGGAAAAGCAGCGCGGCCAAATGCAAACGGAAATGGGAGAAGGCATCGAATGCAGGGTGTACGCGTCCGAAGAAGCCAAGCACAAGCGCCACGCTGATAATCAACGTCAGCAGTAGCACCAGCAGACCCAACCCGGCATTTTTTCGTTCAGCCATTCGCGGCACTCTTGCGCGACTTGCCTGCGGGCCGCAGCAGGGAGTTGAAATGGCCGCGCACATTCGCCGCCGTGTCTTTTAGCGTTGCTTCCAACACACTGAAATCGGGCGCATCGGCAATGGTCAAAAGCAGGTCCGCCAAACTTGGCGGCAGATCAGTGCGGTCCAGCGGACCCGTCAGACAAAGGCGTATCACCTGCGTCAGACCCGAATAAAACGCGTATGCTTCTGAGAGCTCCTGCTTGACCTGCGCATTGGCGAATTCCGGCTTTAGACGCGCCAACACCTGCCCCCTGCCAGTATGACGGCTTTCGCCTTCGACATTGCCCGTCAGCGCCGCGCATTGAGCAATAAACTCAAGATCGATCAGGCCGCCCGGTATCAGCTTGATATCCCACAAATCGCGCGGCGGCTTTTCCGTCTCAATCGTCTTGCGCATTTCAACGGCATCGCTGAACACCTTCGCCGCATCACGTGGACGTGCGAGAATCTCCGCAACAATGCCCGCCACCGTCTCGCAAAATGCAGGATCGCCAGCGGCAGGACGACCACGCGTTAGCGCCATGTGCTCCCATGTCCAGGCTTCCGTTTCCTGATACTTCCGAAACGCATCGACATGCGTTGCAACCGGCCCCTTGTTGCCAGACGGGCGCAGCCGCAAATCGAGTTCGTACAGTATCCCCTCCGCCGTCGGTGCAGATACTGCCGCGATCAACCGTTGCGTCATGCGCGCATAATAATGCGATGGAGCCAGCGGTCTTTCGCCATCAGACTCGTCTGCATCTGCATCATGATCGTAAAGCAATATCAGGTCGATGTCGGATCCCGCCGTTAGTTCGCGGCTACCCAGCTTACCCATACCCAAAATGCAGACACGCCCCCCCTTTATGCGGCCATGCCTTAGCGCGAACTCGTCCTGCACGGCATTCAGTGCTGCCCCCACCGTCAAGTCAGCGAGGTCCGAAAAGGCCTTTCCCGCCCGAAATGGGTCGATCGATCCTGCCAGCAGACGTACGCCAATCAAGAATTTCTGCTCGTCTGCAAATATCCGCAGCCGGTCCAGCACGGTTTCGTAATTGGAGATGCCTTCCAAAAATGCGGCCAATCGCGCGGAAAGGTAGGCGCGGTCCGGCAGATCGGTCATGAGCGCCGGATCAAGCAAGCCGTCGAAAACATGCGCCCGTCGGGTAATGATGGCTGCAAGCCTTGGTGCCGCACCCATGATCGTCGCGAGCAATCGCAGCAGCCGTGGATTGGATTGCAGCAGCGAGAACAACTGAATACCAGCAGGAAGTCCCGCAAGGAATTCATCAAAGCGCAACAGTGCTTCGTCCGCTCGTCGCGTTTCGCCAAACGCCTCCAGCAAGGCTGGCGTAAGCTCGGTTAGCCTTTCGCGCGCCTCCGCCGATTGCGTCGCGCGATAGCGTCCGCGATGCCAATTGCGTATCACACGGCAAATGTCGCTGGGCCGTTGAAAGCCGAGGCTGGTGAGCGTTTGCAGCGTGTCTGGATCGTCCACGTCCCCGGTAAACACCAGATTGCCGATGCCAGAAGACAATTGCGGCGCGGCTTCAAACAGCGCCGCATAATGCCCTTCCACATCGTGCAAAGCTGCCCGGAAATCCTGAGAAAATGCATCTGCGGAAGCGTATCCAAGCAGATGCGCGATCCGCTCCAACCCTTCATCATCTTCTGGCAGCGTATGGGTTTGCTCATCGGCTACGACCTGAATCGCGTGCTCGACCCGCCTTAAAAACCAATAGCGTGATGCGAGCACTTCGCTCGCTTCGCGCGTAATCCAGCCATGTTTTTCAAGCTGCGCCAACATTGGCACGGTCGCGCGCCCACGCAGTTCCGGAAACCGCCCACCGGCAATAAGCTGCTGCGTCTGCACGAAAAACTCGATCTCACGAATGCCGCCGCGCCCAAGTTTTACGTTGTGCCCGCGTACCGCGATCTCGCCCAACCCCTTATGCGCATGAATCTGCCGCTTGATCGAATGCACATCCGCAATCGCCGCGTAGTCCAGATATTTGCGCCACACATAAGGCGTCAGTTCCTTGAGAAAGGCCGCTCCTGCCTGCAAATCCCCGGCTATGGGCCGCGCCTTGATCATCGCGGCGCGCTCCCAGTTCTGACCCCGGCTTTCGTAGTAGTGCAGTGCAGCCTGAACCGGTATGGCCAGCGGTGTAGAGCCCGGATCGGGCCGCAGCCGCAAATCGGTGCGGAATACGTAGCCGTGCTCGGTGCGGTCTTGCAAAATGCGGACAAGCCGCCGCGTCAACCGCGAAAACAGATCGGTGGCGTCGAAAGGGTCAATAATTGACTCTGATTCCGGGTCGAAAAAGACGACCATATCTATGTCGGAAGAATAGTTCAGCTCGAATGCACCGAGCTTGCCCATACCAAGTACGATAAAACCCGAACCCACGGACGGATCGTTCGGGTCCGGCAATTTCAATTTGCCTTGGCGATTCGCATCAGCGAGCAGGAAATCCACTGCCGCGCCAGTCGCCGCATCGGCCAAATCGCTCAGTGCGCGCACGGTTCGCTCTGGCTGCCACTCGCCCGATAGATCAGCCAGTGCAATCAAGAAATGCGCCTCTGATTTCAACAAGCGAAGCGACGCCATCAGGCCCCCCTCGCTGACGTCATCAGCACGCGGTAGCGCTGCAACTTCCTTCAGGATTGCCGCAACACGCTCACCTGCATTGCGGTCGAACAACCCGTCCAGAAACTGCGGATTGCGCCGCGCCGTGTCCCGCAGAAAATCGGAAAGCTCGAATACCGCCCCCAGAAAGTCGCGCTGAGTGCCCTTCCCTTCCAGAAGCTCGGCAAGGCGCGGCAGATCGCTCTCGCGCGCCTGCACCGCGATTTCCTTAGCTTCGCTGTCGGCCTCCCGCTGATCCAGCGGCGTTACCGCCCGTGAAATTTCGAGGTGCAGGGATGGCCGCTTATCCGACCGTTTTTCGCTCATTCCGAATCTCGTTGGCCATGAAATGTCATCACAACCAATAATCCGGGATTTGCCGAAAGAACATCAAGTTTGCCACCGTGAAATTTCATAACAGCCTTGGCGAGGCTCAAGCCCAACCCTGAACCCGGCTGCGAACGGCTTTTTTCCAGCCGTACGAACCGCTCCGTCACGCGGTGCCGGTCGGCTTCTTCGGCAATGCCAGGGCCGTTGTCGCGCACGCGGATCACGCAATCGCCCTGTTCCAGCGCAAGCGATATGTCGACCTTGGGCGCGTCTGTCGAACCTGCGGAATATTTGATCGCGTTGTCCACGATGTTGGAAAGCGCCTGCGCGACCAGTTCCCTGTTGCCCTTGATTGTGCAACCCGGCTGAACCCGGCTGGTGAGCGAAACTCCCGCCTCTTCTGCAACTGGATCGTAGAGTTCAGCCACATCAGCGACGGCTTCCGCGAGATCGACAGGCTCCACCTGTTCGGCAGAATAACCCGCTTCCAGCCGCGAAATCATCAGGATGGCGTTGAACGTGCGAATCAACTGGTCCGACTCTGGAAATCGTCGCTTCCAGCGCTTGGCGGTATTCCCCCGCGTTTGGCTTGCCCGTAAGTGCCGCCTCCGCCCGATTACGCAGTCTTGTGAGCGGCGTTTTGAGGTCATGCGCGATATTGTCCGAAACTTCCTTTAGCCCATCATTGAGTTCGCCTATCCGCGACAGCATGACGTTCAGGTTTTCCGAAAGCCGGTCAAATTCGTCGCCTGCACCGGAAACGGGCAATCTCCCTGTCAGGTCGCCGCCCATAATGCGCTTGCTCGCGGCCGATACGCTGTCGATCCGCTTCAATGCGCGCCGCCCGACGAAGAACCAGATCAGCAAGCCGCCGAAGGCCATCATGCCAAGCGAAATGACAAGCGCCTGCCGAATTGCCGACCTGAACCGCTCAGGCTCACCCAGATCACGCCCGACAAGCAGGATCATCTGATTGGGCAATCGCAACACCAGCGCCAGCGCTTGGTGTCCGTCGGCATCGCGATCCACTTCGGTCAACGTACCTTCGCGCTCGCCCTCCACCTGCGGCGAACCCTCGCCAAAGCGCTTGTATGAGAACGGGCGCTGCGTCCATCCGTCGACGTCGAATACGCCCGGCTCAAGGCTCTCGACATTGCCGGAAAGTATCCGGCCCTGACTGTCTGCGATGAGATAGAGGTTCGCCCCTGGCTGGCGTGAGCGGCTGGCGACCATACGCACCATCAACGGCAAACCGCCGCGCGCATAGGCGCGTCCGAGGTCGGACGCCTCGCTGGTTATCGCCTCCTGTGTCTGATCGTTGAGCAGTCGCGCAGACATCGCGGTCATGTACAGCACTAGAATGACCGCACAGGCCGCGAACAAAAGCAGATACAGCGCAGACAGCCGAAAGGCCGTCGTCTTGAGCGCAGCGGGAATTCTCCAGGCCACGCTCTATCCGGCCTTCAACATATAGCCTGACCCGCGAATAGTATGCAGCAGCGGCTTCTCAAATCCTTTTTCAATCTTGCCGCGCAGACGCGAAACGTGGACGTCAATCACGTTGGTCTGCGGATCAAAATGATAGTCCCACACATTTTCCAGCAGCATGGTGCGCGTCACGACCTGCCCGCTGTGCCGCATCAGATATTCAAGCAATCTGAATTCGCGCGGCTGGAGGACGATCTCTTTGCCAGCGCGCTTGGCGCTGTGTGACAAGCGATCCAACTCCAGATCGCCAACACGATAGACCGTCTCGACTTCCTTCGTCGAAGAACGGCGACTTAACACTTCGATGCGAGCCAGCAGTTCCGTAAACGCGTATGGCTTGGTCAGGTAGTCATCACCACCGGCACGAAGTCCCGTCACACGATCATCCACCTCGCCAAGCGCAGAGAGAATGAGCACCGGCGTGGCGTTACCCTTCGCGCGAATATCCGCAATCAACGTAAGACCGTTGCGATGCGGCAGCATCCTATCCACGATCAGCACGTCATAGTCGCCGCCATCCGCCATCGCAAAGCCTGTATCGCCATCGCCCGCCACATGCGCGTTATGGCCAGCCTCGCCGAGTGCCTTTTTCAAGTAGTCGGCTGCTTCCTTATCGTCCTCGATGACCAGAATCTTCATGGTGCAATCTATAGCTTGTTTTAAAATTCTGCGCAGCTACGCAAAGCGGCGGGCCCTTGTCGAGCCCGCCGCCTGCTCCACACCGAGCCTTTTACCGACTCAACCCTTGGCAATCGGCAACGGCACGAAGCGTGTGTTGTCGTCGCGAGAAATCTGAACCAGAACCGACTTGCGGCCTGCATCCGATGCAGTCTTCATCGCGTCGGTAACGTCCTTGGTGTCCTTGACCTCGACCGAGTTGATCGAGCGGATCACGTCGCCCGCCTGAATGCCGCGGTCAGCGGCGTCGCTGTCTGGATCGACATCGGTTACGACAAGACCCTTGCCATCATCAGCGCGCGTCACGGTAAGGCCGAGATCGGCGAGCGTACCCGGTTCAACCGGTCCGGGCTGCTCAACCGAAGCCTGCTTCTGATCGCCCGGCAGTTCACCGAGCTTGACCTTTACCGTCTCGCTCTTGCCGTTACGCCACAGAGCGACATCAACCGTATCACCGGGCGCAATGCCGCCAATCATACGGGCCAGTTCACGAGGGCCGGCGACATCCTTGCCATTAACGGCGGTGATAACGTCACCAGACTTGATGCCAGCCTTGACACCGGGGCCATCAGCCTGTGGTTCGGAAACTAGGGCGCCCTTGGCAGTGGTAAGACCGAGCGATTTCAGCAACCTCATCCGTCACCGGCTGGATCTGAACGCCAAGCCAGCCGCGTTCAACGCTGCCGTCCTTCATCAGTTCGCCAACGACCTGCTTTGCAGTCGAAGCCGGAATTGCGAAGGCGATGCCCACATTGCCGCCCGATGGCGAGAAGATCGCCGTGTTGATGCCGACAACCTTACCATTCAAATTGAATGCCGGACCCCCGGAGTTACCACGGTTCACGGCGGCGTCGATCTGGATGAAGTCATCATATGGGCCAGCGCCAATGTCACGGCCACGAGCCGACACGATGCCAGCCGTCACGGTGCCTCCGAGACCGAACGGATTGCCAACCGCAACGACCCAGTCGCCAACGCGAACCTGGGAATTATCCGCGAAATCCACATAGGTGAATTTCTGGCTGCCGCCATCGACCTTTAGCACGGCAAGGTCAGTGCGCGGATCGGTGCCGATCAGCTTGGCATCCAGTTCCTTGCCATCATCCATCACCACGGTGAAGTTCTGGCCATCCTGAACGACGTGATTGTTGGTGACGAGATAGCCATCTTCAGAAATGAAGAAGCCGGAACCCTGAGAAACCGGGCGTGGGCCGCGCGGACGCTTCGGGCCGGGCTTGCTGTCGTCGCGGCGGAATTCGCGCCACTGGCCAGGGCCGCCATTGCCGCCGTCACCGTTTCCATCACCGCGGAATTCGCGGAAGAAGCGCTTCAGCGGATGATCGTCTGGAAGATCGTTGAAGCCGCCGGGGCCACCGAACGGACCGCTATCGTCGTTAGCAGGCTGAATGTTTGATTTCACCTGAACGCTCACGACAGCCGGCGAAACCTGCTGCACGACATCGGCGAAGCTAGGCACCTGCGGCGCCTGCACAGACACCGCTTCCGCAAACACTGGAGCCGTGCCGGTGGTGACTGCGCCAAAGCCAATGGCTGCGGCAATCGCCATCGATGCGCCAGCCGCCAGCAGGCGGTTGCGGGTCTTGGAATTCTTTTGCTGTTCCATTTTTCCTGATCCTTCTCGATAGGTGGAGCGATCACCTGACCGGCACCTTATGGTTTGAAGGTAGGAAAGGTCGGATTACGAAGCCATGACCTGCGCATGAAACTTTCGTAATGTTGAGGTCGTCAGTTTTGCCCCTTGCCGAGGATCTCATCGAGCCTCGCTTCCTCTTCGGAAGTCAGCTTTTCCGGCACGCGGCGCATACCGGAGCGCGCGCGCGTCAACGCATAGGCAACGCCTGCCAACAGCAGAACGGCGGGCGTTGCCCAGAGTACCCCATTGCGCCAGCTAAAGCGCGGTTGCAGCAGCACAAACTCGCCGTAACGCGCAACGACATAGTCGATCACCTGTTGGTCGCTGTCCCCCGCCGTCAAGCGTTCACGCACCAATATGCGCAGGTCGCGCGCAAGGTCCGCGTTCGAATCATCGATGGATTGATTTTGGCAGACCATGCAGCGAAGCCCTGCGGAAAGATTGCGCGCGCGGGCTTCAAGCACCGGGTCTTTCAGCACCTCGTCCGGCTGCACCGCGAGCGCGGGTGCGGCCAAGGCCGCAAGCATCAGCACGAGCGCTAGAAACCGCCGCATCATGCGCTTGCGCTTCCCGTCGCAGCCCTCGCACGCCGGGCGGAAGGCGCGCCAACGCGCAACCGGCGATCAGACAGCGACACAGCCGCACCAACCATCATCACCAGTCCGCCCAGCCAGATGAGCGTGACCAGCGGCTTCCACCATGCGTGCACGACAATGCCGCCATCCGGCGTCTCGTCGCCCAATTGCACATAGATCTGGCTGAAAATCAGCGTCTTGATGCCAGCCTCTGTCGTCGGCATTTGCCGCACGGGATAGAAGCGTTTTGACAATTCCACCGTGCTTCCATCATCCAGCACAAAAGTACCGGTCTGTGCTGTGAAGTTAGGCCCCGTCTGCGGTCGCAGCCCGTCAAAGCGAAGATGCCTGCCGCCAACATCGAGCGTATCGCCTTTCTTCATCGTGGCAATGGATTCGGTGCCGAAGGCAGCAACGCAGACGATACCAAGCACAGTCATGCCGATACCGAAATGCGCCAGCGCCGTGCCAAACATGGAGCGCGGCAATCCGGCCAAGCGCCGCAATCCAACCGATACGGATACGCGCGGGATACCCGCTTTCACAAATAGATCGGTCAACGCGCCGAGCATCATCCACGCGGCAAGGCCGATACCCGCAGCGGCGAATGCGGAACCTCTTTCGCGCAGCATCAGCACCAGCAAAGCGACCACCAGCGCCCCACCAAACGCAAACGCCAAGCGCTGCGCTGCCGCATAAAGATCACCCCGCTTCCACGCGAGTAGCGGCCCGAACGGCACAGCGAACAGCAGCGGGATCACCAGAGGAACGAAGGTCATGTCGAAGAACGGCGCACCCACGGAGATCTTCGACCCAGCAACGGCCTCCATCAGAAGCGGATAGAGCGTGCCGATTAGCACCGTCGCCGTCGCCGTTGTCAGGAACAGATTGTTGAGCACCAGCGCGCCCTCGCGCGAAATCGGGTGAAATAGTCCGCCCGCCGTCAGCGAATGCGCGCGCAGGGCAAACAGGAGCAAGGAGCCACCAATAAACAGTGTCAGTATGCCAAGAATGAACACGCCACGCGACGGGTCGGTCGCGAATGCGTGCACCGAGGTCAGCACGCCCGACCGCACGAGGAACGTCCCGAGCAGCGACAAGGAAAAAGTCAGGATGGCGAGCAGCAGCGTCCAGATTTTCAACGCCGAGCGCTTTTCCATGACCACTGCAGAATGCAGCAATGCCGTACCCGCCAACCACGGCATGAAGGATGCGTTCTCGACCGGGTCCCAGAACCAGAAGCCGCCCCAGCCCAGTTCGTAATAGGCCCAGTAAGACCCCATCGCGATGCCGCCGGTCAGGAACATCCACGCGGCAAGCGTCCACGGGCGCACCCAGCGCGCCCATGCCGCATCAATGCGCCCTTCGATCAGGGCAGCAACCGCGAACGAAAAGCAAATGGAAAAGCCGACATAGCCGAGATAGAGCATCGGCGGATGCACCGCGAGGCCGATGTCCTGCAGGATCGGATTCGAGGTCGCGCCCCTCGATAGGTGCGGGATCGATGCGCGCGAACGGGTTCGATGTCGTCAGGATAAACAGGAAGAACGTCGCGCCGATAAAGCCCTGCACGGCCAGCACATTGGCTTTCAGTGTTTCGGGCAAATTGCCACCAAACGCCGCGACCAGCGCTCCGAAAAAGGTGAGGATCAGCACCCAGAGCAGCATGGAGCCTTCATGGCTTCCCCATGCGCCCGTGATCTTGAATAGCATTGGCTTCAACGAATGGGAGTTTTCCCAAACATTCACGACCGAAAAGTCTGACTGCGCAAAAGCGCTCAGCAGCGCCACAAACGCTAGCGCCGTCAGCGCAAAACCGGTAATCGCGGCAGGAGCAGCCACGCCCATCATGCGCGCATCATTGCGCCGTGCGCCGACCAGTGGCACTATCGACTGCACCAGCGCCAGCGCGAAGGCGAGAACGAGCGCGAAATGTCCGATCTCGATCATCGTCAGCTTCCCGGCGTGGGCTTGGTTTCATCGGGTACAAAAAGGCCCTTCTTCTTGAGGCTGTCGGCGACTTCCTTCGGCATGTAGTTTTCATCATGCTTTGCCAACACGCTGTCGGCAACGAAAACGCCATCGCTTCCGAAACTGCCTTCTGTAATCACGCCTTGCTCTTCACGAAACAGGTCAGGCAAAATGCCGGTATAGGTCACTTTCACCGTGTTCTCATGGTCGGTCACGGCAAAGCGCACAGTTGTCCCCTCGCCGCGTACAATGCTGCCACTTTCCACCAATCCGCCGAGCCGGATACGCTGTCCCGGTGCAAGCTGTGCGGTTTGGAGATCAACCGGCATGTAGAAGTATGACGCCCTTTGGCCGAGCGCGTAAAAGGTCAACGCAGCCGCAATCGCCAAAAAGCCAAGGCCGCCGAAAATGACCGTCATGCGCTTTTGCTTGCGGGTCATGGCTCCACCTTCATGCCTTGAGCAACCGCAAAATCCGACAATTGCTTTGCGGCCATAGTACCCGCTCCCAGCGCAGTCACTCCCCGCGAAAGCGCATCCGCAGCATCACGTTCTTTGCCCAATACGAGATAAGAACGCACTAGCTGCTGCCAGCCTTCCAGATCGTTGGGATTCTCGCGCAGTTTGCTATCGAGACTCGCAACCATCTGCTCGATCATCGCGGCGCGGTCGGCGGGAGGCATCTGTTCTGCCGCTTGAGCCTGCGCCTGATCGGGACCATTCGCCGTGCGTGCAAGCATTGCCTGCGCAGCTTCCCGCCAGGGGTCGTCCTGCGGCAAGCTCGCCGTGAGTTTTCTCCATTCGGTCGCCGCCTGCTCGGTCTGGCCTTCCTGCGCCTTTACCATCGCCAGAAAAAACCGCGCCTTCGGCATGTCGGGAGTGTCTTTCAAGGCTTGCTCGAAAGCCGCCTGCGCTTCCTTGGTAATCAGCCCACCGGACTGATACACCAGCGCTTCACCCAATCCCGCCTGACGAATTGCCGACGAACCGCCAAGCCGCAGCGCATTGCGATAAGCGCTCACTGCATCATCGAAGCGCTGCATCTTGATGTAGATTGGCGCCAGCACATCCCAGCCACGAAGATCGTCCGGATTGGCGGCAAGTTGCGCTTCGGCGCGCGCCACCAATTCAGCGGGCGTGTTTGTTGAAGGATCACGCGTCATGCGCGCCGATAATGGCTGTTCCGGCAGGTTCGGCGAACCAAGAAGCGCATAAAGCCCCCAGCTCACCAACGGAATCGAAATCACGGCAGCAGCGCCCGCGATGCGGAAAGCAGCGCCACCCTTAGCCTGTTTCGATACGGCGTCATCGTCGCCCGCGCGCAATATGCGGCGGCCAATCTCGGCGCGCGCCTGTTCGGCCTCTTCTCTCGCCAGAATCCCACGGCTTACATCGCGTTCGACTTCTGCGAGTTGATCCCGATAAACATTGATTTCGTTGGCCTGCGCGCCAGCAACCTCAACCCGCCGCGAAAGCGGGATTAACACCGCCAGACTGGCAGCGAAGGTCAATAAAGCGGCTGCGACCCAAAAAAACATTGCCACTCAATAATGATCCGGCATTGACGCTACAACATACCGACACTGCGGCGATTTGGCGTTCAGGGTCAAATGCGCGTCATATTTGCCGCAAAACCGCGCGACAGAACGTCCTACCGGCTCAATTCAGCAGCGACCAGCTACCGTCGCTATTGCGGCAAGCGGTGCCGTGCGCGCTCTGGCTCGCCTGCCCCGTATAGAGCGTGTGGACATATTGGCGACAATCCTGCGAGCCAACGCGGTAAGGCTGCGCAGCCACCACTTCGCCGCGATTCTCGTCGCGGTCGCTCTTCCAAGTAACCACCTGGCTGCTCTGGCCATATTCAAGCGCCTTATACTCGGCTTCCAGCGCCTTGCGCCGGTCGCGGGAGGAAAGGTCGCTGCCGATCTTACCACCAATCAGGCCGCCACCCAGTGCCGTAATTACCGATTCTGACGGCGCAGCGCCTGCACCCGTCCGTGCTCCGCCTACAGATGCGCAACCCTGCAGAAACACCGCAGTCAGCACGCCTGCAATTGCGATTCCCCTCATCATTGAACCAACGCCCTCTTACCGACTCCGCCTGCTATTCCGCACATTTAAGCTGGACGTTCGCCCTCAATCCTCCCAATGGCGATTGTTCCAGCCGCAGCACTCCATCGTACTCCTTGACGAGATCGGCGACGATAGCAAGACCCAAGCCGCTTCCCGGCTTCGTTTCATCCAGACGCTTGCCGCGCTGCAACGCTTCGCGTGTTTGCGCTTCGGGGATGCCCGGCCCATCATCTTCAATGTTCATCTGAAATCGATGCGACGGGGTATTAGCGCTCTCGATAAGGAAAGCCGAAACCGCAACGTTCTTTCGCGACCATTTCATCGCGTTTTCCAGCAGATTCCCGACAATTTCCTCCAGATCTTCGCGTTCTCCCGCAAAGATCATAGGTTCATCGGGCACTGAAAGAGCGATTGCCTTATCGGGATTTACCTTTGCCATAACGCGCACAAGGCGTTCCAGAACTGGCTTTACCGGGGTTCTGAAAACCACACTGTCGCGTTGCGCCGCTACACGCGCTCGCTGCAAATAATGCTCAACCTGATGCTGCATGGCTGACGCCTGATCCACGATCATGCGGCCGCGAGAATCACCCATCGCCCGCCCCTCGTTCAGCAGCACGGCCAGCGGCGTCTTAAGCGAATGCGCAAGGTTCCCGACCTGCGTGCGCGAGCGCTCCACGATGCGCCGATTGTTCTCGATAAGCGCGTTCGTTTCATTTGCCAGCGGCTCAATCTCGGTCGGAAAGCTGCCGTCCAGCCGCCGAGCTGTCCCTTCGCGCACTTGCGCCAGCGCAGCACGCACGCGCCCCAGCGGTCGCAGTCCGAACAGAATGGCGATGGCGTTGATGGCTATCATCCCGGCACCAAACAACGCCAGATATCCGAGCAACCGGCTTTCAAATCCGTTGATTTCCGCCTCCAATTCGCTCCGGTTGCCCATCACGCGAAAGCGCGCTGCGCGGTTCTGCGGGTCCAGCACGAACTCACTTTCCAGAACCTGCAATTGCTGCCCTTGCGGACCGGACGCCTGATAGCTGCGCTGGAAAGCCGAATTGAAAGGCACGTCCGATGGCGGCGGTGAAGTGACCTTTTCCAGCATTGAGGTGGACCGTATCTCGCCCTTCAACTCAGGTGAAACAGGCTCCACGGAATAATACCAACCAGAGCCCGGAATGGAGAATCGCAAATCACCAAGGTCTGGCGAGCCCGTAAGCTGCCCGGTCGGCGAAACACCAACTGACCCAATCAAGTTGAAAAGATGCGCCGATAGCAGGCTTTCAAATCCTCGTTCGCTTGCCTGTCGGTAAAGCGCGGCAATAACCGTTGTAATCACGACGAGCGCCAAAATCGCCCAGATCGTCGAGAAGGCGATGACGCGGAACGCAAGTGAGCGAAACGCCGATTGAAACCGTACCAAGCCCGTCCGCGGCACCGGTCAGCCTTGCGGCTCGCGCATGCGGTATCCCATGCCGCGCACGGTTTCGATCATGTCGATCCCCATCTTCTTGCGAAGTCGTCCGACGAACACTTCTATCGTATTGGAATCACGATCGAAATCCTGATCGTAAAGGTGCTCCACCAGTTCGGTGCGCGAAACCACCTCGCCCATGTGATGCATCAAATAGGCCAGCAGGCGAAACTCATGCGAGGTAAGCTTCAGCGGCATACCATTGACGTCCGCCTTCGATGCCTTGGTGTCCAGCCGCAGCGGTCCGCACGAAAGCTCCGACGACGCATGCCCTGCCGCACGACGTATCAGCGCACGTAACCGCGCCAGCACTTCCTCGATATGGAACGGTTTGGCGACATAATCATCCGCACCCGCATCTATGCCCGCCACCTTGTCGCTCCAGCGGTCGCGCGCGGTCAGCATCAGCACCGGCATTTTGCGCCCGTCGCGCCGCCAGCGTTCCACCACGCTTATGCCGTCCATCTGCGGCAGGCCAATATCGAGGATCACAGCGTCATACGGCTCTGTATCGCCAAGAAAATGCCCCTCATCGCCGTCAAACGCCGTGTCAACAACATAGCCGGCATCCGTGAGCGCATCACAGATTTGCCGGTTCAGGTTTTTATCGTCTTCAATGACCAGAATACGCATCGAACAATGCCGCCAGATTATTTGATGTGGAAGATTCTAAGGCTCAATTCGCGGGAACCACGAACTCCGCGCGTCGGGGCCGCTGCCCGTCCTTGCCCGGCACCAGCACCACGATAACGCAGACCGGCTGACCGCCCTGATTCGAAGCGGTCGCGCGTGCAAGCGTTCCGCCATTTTGCGCGGCAACCTGCTGTCCGATGGCATAGCAGTCGGCCTGCGCAACCAGCACCGGCGCTTCGGCAGGAGCGGCTACCGCCTCTCCAACTGGCGCAGCAACGAAGGTCGCGGCGACGAGCGCCGCGATTGCATGCCGCATGACTGAATAAAGGTAACTCATGCTGGCTTTCTAATTCAAATGGGCTGAACGCGGAATGAACGGTCCCCCGACCAGCGTTCTGCCCACACTTTAACCAATCCGGCTGGTAGCTTGCAACCGTCCGAAAATAGCTATCATACCTGAAATCGTGGTAGCTATGTTTACCGCCGCATCCGTTAGCGCATCTTGCGGCAGGCCGGTCGCGGCAATCCCCGAATAGTTCGCGATGGCCAGAAATATCGTCACGAGCGAAGCCCAAACCGTGCGCGACAGATACCAGGCTTTTGTCTCAATCATGTGTGTCTCCAGTTTTCAGTTGAGAGGAAATGTCTTCGTCCGGGCGAGTCCAAGCCTGCCGCCGGTGCCGATCTGCTGCACGCGAATCGTGAAGGAAGTAGCGGAGGGGAAATCAGCCGCTGCGAGTGCTGCCGCATAGGTCCAGCTTGCGCTGGAAACTTCAGCTTCGCGCACCGTTGCGCCTGCGCCATTCAGCACCTGCACGAGATATCTTTCGCTCTCCTCGCCAAGCGGCACATCGGAAGCGTCCCAGTTGTCCGCATCGATTCGGCTGCGTCGCATCCAATTTAGCGCCAGATCCCCAGTCACCGTTTTCACGCACTGCAGATGCACCGGAGCAAGCGGCAGTAGGGCGCGCACGCCGCCCGTCGCGCTCACGGTGGTCATAGTTTCATCGGAGAAATCCGCGCCCGTTGGCCCTACGCGCCAGTTCAGCGCCAGCCCGGCCTCGCCTGCCTTCAGGCCAGCCGCCAACACTGCGCTGTCCAGCAGCACCGCGCTTGCTCCGACCTCAGCGCCTGCCGTGCTTGCGTCGTCGGTCCCCAGCTGTCCGCGCAGAAGGCTGGAAAGGCGCCAATTGTTCGGTGCAATTTCCTCTGCCGTCTCGTACTGAATGATCTCCCATTGACCATTCACGGCCAGAACCGCGACCGCGTTAGCTCCGTTCAAAACCTGCAAGCGGCTGGCGCTCGCAGCCTCGCCATCGAACAGTTCGACCTCGATCGTCGCGCCTTGGTCAAACCTTCCGGCAAACCCCTGCTCCAGCGCCGCCAATAATCGCCCCGCATTGGCGGGCTGCGTGACAGTCGCGCGCTGCTCATACCCGGTCGTCTCCGGCGACGAGTAGACAATCTGGCTTGCCCACGGCTTTTGCCACGCCGCAATGCGAAATTGGTCGGCGGCGTTCGTCACTCCCGGCATCATCGGCAGGTCGAGCATCAGAACGAGAGGTTTGCCCACAACCAGCGCAGGCACCGAAACAGACGGCAGTTCCGGAACCCATCCGGTAGGCGTAAACGGTCGTGCCGGTCGTGCCACAATCTGACGTGTTAGTCCTTCCTCCACCTGCTGCACGACGAATTCCGCATTCTCGCCTAGCGCTTCAAGCCTCACCCTCGCGCCCGGATCGGTGCGTACCGTCGCCGCTGGAACGGAAAACGCAATCGTCTCGCGATCAGACCACAGATCATTGATACGCCGTTCGAGAAGGCTTGCGGCCTGCCCTCCATCAAGCGAACCTTGAAAGCTGATAACTTCCTGACTGCTGCCGCTTGCACCCGGTCGCCGTTGCCGCGCCGTTGAGGATTGGTAGTCCAGTAGCGGATCGCGACATGCGATCACCATTTCTGCGGGCAGATCGAAATCCGGCGTGCGCGTGCTTTCAACCACGGCTTGATCTTCATCCAGCACCAAATCATCAATCTGTGTTGTGGCAATCGCCCCCGACGCATCCGCGAACACCAGTCCGTCCGCGTCTTCCCAAACATCGAGCCTGAAAACATCGACCAGAGCTTCAATCGAAGCGCGCGCCGTTGTCGCGTCCGAAACGAGATAGCCTTGCACCGTTCCCGATACGAGCGAGACATCGGCCTCCGGCAATCCGTGATCCGCCAGTATCGCATTTATCAGCGCGCCAACCGAAGCGCTCTCCGTGCGGCCATTCAGCCAATGCCCAAGCTGCCAAAGTCCGCCATCCGCCCAAACATCGGAGCGCAGCGGATACGCCGGAAACGGTCGAGCGTCCCACGACCACACATAGATGCGCTCATGGTCGAGCATCCGCCCGCCATAGACCGACGAAACCGGGTTCCACGCGTTCTGGAAACCCGATGCGCCAGGGTCCCAATGTTCAAAATGCGCTTTCAGGAATTGCTTCTGCGCAAAGTCGCATCGCCCGCCGCTGGAGAAATATGGCAGCGCGCTTTCGTCCGACTTCGGATCATAGAAAACATTGGGCTGGTTGCAGCCTTTGTCGATGGCAGGACAGCCAATTTCCGTGAACCAGATCGGCTTGGATTGCGGCACCCAAGCCGTTGTCGTAGCGGCCTCAACCCCGCCCGTACGGTTACGATGCGCGTTCGCCCACCACGCTATCAAATCCTTGTAGCGATAGACCCACGGCTTCCCGTAAGTCCCGTCGGTGATCTGCGTTCGCGTTCTCGAAATCCGATCTGCGCTACTGGCATAGTACCAGTCGAACCCCTCGCCCCCGGCAATCGACGCGCGCAGACCAGCGGGGTCATACGGTCCGGCAACCCCATCGGGATGCCCGCCATATTCATCGCCGTCGCGCCAGTCGGATAGAGGCATGTAATTATCGATGCCAACCGCATCGATTGCCGGGTGCGCCCACAATGCATCCAGATTGTTCAAAACATCGCCGCTGCCATCGGCAGGGTGATAGCCAAAATACTCACTCCAATCCGCCGCGTAGGTCAGTTTTGCCGTGCTGCCCAGCACGAGCCGAACATCCGCCGCCAGCGTGCAAAGCTGTTCCACAAATGGAAAAGCGCCTGCGCCATCGCGCAACCTCGTCAGCCCGCCTAATTCCGAACCGATCAGAAACGCATCGACACCACCCGCCGCCTTGGCCAGATTCGCGCAGTGCAGAATGAAACGGCGATAGCCCCAGTCTCCCTCCGCGCCGCTATAGGTCACAGAGCTACCTGATACAGAAAAATTGCTTCGGCTTACCGTCCCGCAGAACATATTGATTTGCGTGCGTGCCGTGCTCGTCCGATCTGCTGTGGACGTAATACGGCCTCGCCACGGATACACTTGCTGTCTGCTTCCACCATATGGATCGGGCAAAGTGTTGGTGGCAGGAATATCCATCATTACAAATGGATAGAGCGTAACCTTGATACCCCGTGCCTTCAGGTTCGCAATTGCCTGCACTACGCTCGCATCACATGGCGAACCACCAAAAGCCGCATTGCCATTATGTCGCGAAACTTCAATCGCAGCCGTGCGCGTCACGCCGCACACTTTCCAACTCATCGAATAGTCGGCGGCATCCGAACTCACCACCGCAGGGCGTATCAGGCAATTTCCAGCGCGCAGATCATTGCCGTACCACGTCACCACAATCGCCACATGCTTGAGGTTCGGGCATAGCGCCTGCAACTCGTCCAGCGATGCTTCAAGGTCGGTGGCGCCGTGCAGAACATGTCGGTTCACGATCTCGGTTTCACCCGGCCTGCGCTCCAGCTTCACCGGCACCGTCGCCAGCCCATATTCCGTGGAGCCGGGGATAAGCGTCACCGCGCGAATGTCCTGCTCTACATCCCCAACCGTTCTAAGGACTTCAAAATTGAACTGCGGCAGTCGGTTCCCGTAAGCGTCCAGCGGCAATCGCTCGAAAACCACATAGGCAACGCCGCGATAGGCGGGAGCACTGTTTGCACCCTGTTTCACCTCGATCAGGGGGTCGGCAAGTTGGTCCTCCGTTCCGCGATAGACGCGCATTTCAATGCCCGTCAGGTCAATCTCTTGCCCGTCGGCCCACACGCGACGCACGCCTGCGATTGGCCCTTCACAAAGCGCAAAGGCTGCGTTGCCGTAATAGCTATATTCAGAAACCTTTTGGCCGCCGCCCTTGCCGCCTTGCCGCTTGGTCTGTTTCACCTCTTCAAAGCGGGTCGCCCAGATCAGCGTGCCGCCAACGCGCGCCGCGCCATAAACGCGCGGCAGCGATGCGCCCTCCTCCGCCGTGAAAGGTCGCGCACCGTCCAGACGCGCACCTTCAATGGTTTTCGAGCCGCCCAGCAGCGCGCGGTCGATCAAATAACCACCAATCGCGCCCGCAGCCGAGCCGATGGCCGCGCCAGCCGCGCCGAGATAGCCGCCGATGAAAGCACCGGCGGCTTGCAAAACGATTGTTGCCATTCAAATCAGCTTTCGGGGAATTGAAACGCGCCAGCAATGCGCTGCCGCCATTGCGGCACGAGCGAAGAAACCGTCACCGCATTGCCTTGATAGGCGTGTATAAACCTGTCGCGCGCCACCAAAATACCCGCGTGCTTCGCTGGCATATTTGGCCGCCACCGGAACAGGATCAGATCACCCGGCTCCGCAGTCTCACGTTCGGCGCAATGCCGTCGAGCAGCTTCGATCAGTGCTTCCTCGCCGCTCGCTTCGGCCCAGTCCGGCGCATAGGCGTCCGGCACTTCCGCCTCATGGCCATAGACCTCGCGCCACACGCCGCGCACCAGCCCAAGACAATCGCAACCCACATGCTTGCGGGATGCCTGATGCCGGTACGGCGTGCCTTCCCAGCTCAACGCCTCGGCAATAATCCGGTCCTGAATCATGGGACCACCGCCCCGCCGTCGAAATTCCCGCTATCCGTGGCGTAGGAATAGGCCAGATCATTGCCGGGAAGATGCGGAAAGCCTCTGAAATTCAACGCGTTATTGAATCGTGCTCGACAGGTCGCAAAGCTCTTGTCGCAGCCTGCAACGATGGAGAAGGCATCTCCCGCCTGCGGCATGCCTGCACCCGTCATCAGGTTGAGCGTTACGCTGGCGTCAGCCTTCACATGCCGCCTCACTCGAACCTGCTCGCCGTTCCACTGCCCACTGGTCCAGGTCAGCAACCCGTCGGTGAACCAGCCCGTTTGAAACGATCCCAGCCCACTAACCGAAATCGTCGTCTTGTTCTGCAAGTTGACAACCGCGCCAGTCCCCCTATGCGCCGATCCAAGGGCAAATTTGCAGCGTGCATCGCCAAGCTCAGCATCGCATCGCCGCAGCACATAACGCCCATTTGGCTGATCCAGCGACCGCATCCGGCTTTCGAGTTCGGCAACAAAGCTGCCGTCGCGCCGCGTGATCTTTCCCACAACCGAAAAGCCGATCCGCGCAAAATGTGCAGGATCGCGCCAGTTCACGAGAAACGTCTCGACGCTCGCCCCATCCAGCAGCCCCGCCGAAATGTCCTCGTCAGAAATACTCGCCGAAGAAAGCGCTCCCTCCACATCAACGCTGTCAACCTGAAGACCAAGGCTGCGCTTGGCCTCGCTGGCGCTAAAGCCACTCTGCGGCTCACATAACGTGCCATCGACCGTTAGCGGCATGTCGTGATCGGTATACCCCAGCCCGACGCCGTCCCGCCGCGTCAGTCGCCAGCAGCGGCACACGGTCGTAACGGTTTGCCCCAGATGATCCTGCAACTCTTGCGGATAGCTCATAGCAACACCTCGATCAGCGGAATGGCCGGGAACTGACCGGCCTTGAACGCGGTCAGGCTCGCCGAAAGGCTGTCCGTATCGAAGCGCACCGGCACGTCGAATTCGTAGCCCGCCGTCACCACCTGCCCGCTGGCGGGTATCGCGCCAACAGCAAACACCACCTCGCCCGTTGCGGCATCGAACGAATAGGTTCCCACGCTCTTCACAACACCGCCCACCGCCACGGTAGGCCACTTACAACCAGTTTGCGTATTGGCCGATAATAGGCGTCGTTGCCCGATCCATAACTCTTGATAAGAGCGAAACGCGTCTTCACGCCGTCGCCTGTCCCCAAACCCTGATCTAGGGCGCTCACACTCTGGTCTGGGGCGCATGACTTCATGTCAAACGGATCGCGGAATCGAAACGCATGTAGCGACCCGCGCCGCGCCTCGAAAAACGCAATTACCTCATAGAGATCGGCCAAAGACCTTACGCCCGTCCCTGCATCGAAACGTCTGCGTGAATGCGCCGTCCGCGCGTTTCGCTTTTCGCGGCCAGAGGTCAGGCTGATGATTTCGTTGCGCCGTTCCGGCCCACCTGTCGCGCCGAACGCGACGGCCAGCGGAAACTGCACATCGTGAAAATCTGAAAACTCGCTCACTGCGCTCTCCTACAGCGACCGTGAGCCGCGACGCACAGCGCGCGCTAACATGCTGGTAATCTGGGCCTCGGATTTTCTGAACGAACCGGCGTCCTGCGCATTCACGTTGAACACCACATTCATGGGGGCACCGCCTCCATTCGATGCTACGCCCAGCCTGCCATCCGCTGTGCGCTGCAACGGCATGATCGCTTCGGTTCCCGCCTCGCCCATAAGGCCGAGATTCCCGCCCATCGGAAAATATGTCGGCGACGACACCACTCCGCCCGAAGCGAACGGCACGACCGCACCCGGCACGCCACCCTTGGCAAAGCCGCTCACGCCACCGAACACACCGGAAAACATCGAGTTGAACATGCTGCTGAGCGGAGCCAGCCCCTTGTTCAGCGCCATGCCCGCAATGTTCATGCCGATCTGGCGCAGCACATCGTCCAGCTCCTTGCCGCTCACCACGGCGCTGCGCAGCCCCGATGTCAGTTGCGAGCCAAAATTGCCCGCAATGGATTGAAGGCTTTCCAGCGCCGTCTGGAATGCGCTCGTATCGGCTTCAATCGCCACACTCACTTTTTCGCTGCTCATTGCATCTCCTTGTCGGGAAACAGGTTCATCAGCGCGTCCAGCTCGCCGCGCGTGGGCGCTCCCGGTCGCGCGGGATAAAAAGCGCTCCACGCGCGCTCAAGTTCGCGCGGGGTCATCGACCAGAAATCAGCGGGAGAAAGCCGCAGCAGGCCAAGGCCAAATGCCATCGCATCAGCCCAGGGAAACGGCCGTGCAGGGCCTGCTGCGGCCTTCAAGGGTTTTGGGTTTGCTCCTGCACGCTGCCGAATGTCTCCGTCAGCAGCTTGGACACGATGCTCGCATAGCCCGCAGCACCGCCTTCGACACGCAGCGCCGCAACACCTTCATCGGTGATAGTTTCGCCTGCCCCACGCAGCCCCGCGCCGATAATGCGGATCATGTCGCGCGCTGACAGTCTGCCCGTCGCAAAGCGCTCCACCAGCGCGCCAAGATCGTCGGCAGCAAATGCATCTTCCAGTTCGGCCAATGCACCGAGCGTAAGACATAGCCTGCGCGGTGCTCCGTCGATCACGGCTTCAACCTCACCCCGTTTTCGGTTCACGCTCATGCTGCCACCGTGAAGCTAATCTGCCCTGCGGATTCCAGCCCGATCTCGAAGCCAACTTCGCCGTCATGGCTACCTGAATATTCGAGCGCGGTGATCTGGAACGGCCCCTGTAGCGTCCCGAAATCCGGCACGATCAACTGCCAGTTCACAATACTGCCCGCGAAAAACGTCTCGCGCATTTTGGCGTCCGACTGCGCGTCCTTGAAGATGCCTGAGCCGCTAACTGACGCTCGCTGAACGCCCGCACCTGCAAGCAATTCACGCCAGCGACCCGCCGAAATCCTGATCGGTCACATCGACCGACTGGCTATTGAATGCGATCTTCTTCGTGCGCAGCCCTGCGACGGTGACATATCCGCCCGGCATGCCGGTATCGACCTTCAACAGAAGGTCTTTTCCTTTCTGTGCTCCCAATGGAGTTTCCTTCTTCGATAGATTGGTGCGCACCCCACCCGGCCCTACGGGCCACCCTCCCCATCGAGGGGAGGGAGGGAGTTAGCTATGAGACGTCGCTACGGCGCAAACCTCTGCGAGGGTGCACCCTCCCTCCCCTCGATGGGGAGGGTGGCCCGTAGGGCCGGGTGGGGTGACTTCTAACGTCAGCCGGCTTCGACAACGGCCCTAAAACGTATCAAACCGTGATACACGGATTGATCTTCGTCGAACCGGGTTTCAGCAAATTCCTGCCGAAGGTTGACGAGCCTAAATCCGCTCATTGTTAGGGGCTTGTCATGCAGCAACGCTTCAAGACGCTGCATAATATCCAGCGTCTCCTTCTTGCCATTTGCTTTAGACCAAACATGCAGCGTGAAAAGATGCTCGGTCCCGATTTCGGTGCCGGTGCTCCAGTCATAGAAGCTCGTGCGCCCGAATGTGACATAGGGAAACGCGACATCAGACTTGGTATGATCATACACTTTCGCGCCGCCCAGCATCCCGATGAGGGTCGCATCACCTTGCAGCACCGCGAACACCGCCTTCTGCAACTCAATCGCGGCGGATGCCATTCACCTCTCCCCTGCTTTCGCGCTGTCGCGCTTGCCTTTGCGGCCTTGCTTCAGCCTGCCCTTGTTCGAGGTCTTCCGCAAGATCATGCGCCTTTGCCCTCAGCGCACGGATCAGACCTTGTATTGTCAGCTTCACCGCCAGCTTCAAGCGCCCTTCTCCGAAACGCCGCAAAGTAGATAGCGTCCGCTTTCGTCGGGATCATACACGGTGCTTATCTCAAATATGCGATTGTCCTTCACCAGCCGCATCCCGCTTTGCACGCCAGCCTGCCAGCGCATTGTAATCTCATGCGTCACAGCTTCGACCGTCTGGTCGGCTGCGAAGGTGCTGGAAGCCTTCACCGGCTCGATCTTCGCAAAGAGCTTCGCCGTTTCGATCCAGTTCTCGGAATATCCACCCATCGCGTCATAAACGGTTTGGCACTCCTGCAAGGAAAGCTCCTCGCGAAACGCGCCGGGATCAATGTTCAGTTTGGTCATCAAAGCCGCCTTTCGACATAGGCTGAAATCATTCGGTCATATCCCGCCGGATAGGACACCGGCTGATCGGACGGACCGTAGCTCGTGCGGAATTCGTACCAATGCGCCGCAAGCAGTGTGATCGCGCGACGCAGAATGTCCGGCACATCCGGCCCCGCCTCGCCAAATCCGCAGGTAAATTCGATCTCCAGCCCGTTGATCGCACGCAAGGCATCAAGCCGCGCTGAAATCACAACCCTCGCCGGGCGCGAAACTGTGTCGACCTGATAATCTCCCGTAGACAAGACATGCGCTGCGCCATCGACATCGTAGAAAGTCACCGCTGTAACCACCCGCACCGGATGGCGCGGCAGCAGCACAATCCCGTTTGGCGGAACGCAATCCAGCGCCAGCCGCCAGCCCTGTTCGATCAGCGCCAGCCCAGTCGCGCGTTCCAGATCGTCGCGCGCGGCGCGGATCAGGCCCGCAAGCAGTTCATCTTCGCTGGCATGTCCCAGCCGCAAATATTGTTTCACTTCGGCGAGCGTAACGGGTTCCGCACCCGGCTCACCTGTTCGGATAGAAGTCACGATTGCTCACCCGTTGAGAAAAAAGAAAACGGCCTCGGCGGGAGGTGCGCCGAGGCCGCATGAAATCCCGACAGCGAAAACCGTCAGGAAGCCGCGAATTTCATGAGCTTGATTGCATCGAAATCCTGCACGCCGCCACCCACGCGCTTGGTCGTGTAGAACAGCACATATGGTTTGGCGGAATATGGATCGCGCAGCACGCGCACGCCGGTGCGGTCAACCACCAGATAGCCACGGCTGAAATCGCCGAACGCAATCGACGTGGAGTTCGCCGCCACATCTGGCATGTCTTCGGCCTCGACGAGCGGGAAGCCCAGCATTGTCGCGCGCTGTCCCGCAACCGCTGGCGGCGCCCACAGATAGTTGCCGTCCGCATCCTTGAACTTTCGGATCAACGCCTGTGTCTTGCGGTTCATCACCCAGCTTGAATTCTGGCGGTATCCCGCTTTCAGCGCATAAACGAGGTCGATGAGCTTGTCCGACGGATTGCTTGCAGGGAACGCACCCGCCGCGCCCGAAGCGATGTAGCCCACCTTGCCCCACTCCCAGGCGCTTTCTGCAACCTGATCGTAGTTCAGCAAGCCGCGCGGCTTGTTGGTTCCGTCACCATTCACGAAGGCCGCGCCCTCCTGCGCCGCAAAAGCGGCGTCCACTTCGCTTGCAATCCACTGGTCGAGATCGACAACGGAATCCTCCAACAGCGTCGAGGTTGCCGCTGGCATTGCGTAAAGTTCCATCGTCGGAAACTGCAATTCTGCCAGTGTCGGCGTATTGGTCTGCGGGCGCGCGGCCGTTTCGGCGACCCATCCGACCGCCGGTCCGCCCACCGCAAATGGCTTTTTCAGCACCGCTGCCGAAACCTGCCGCACAGCCGCAATCGAGCGGATCGGCGAAAGGTCGGCCAGCCGTTTGCCCACTTCCGCTTCGGTCTGTGCAGGCACAAGATAGCCACCATCCTGACCGGAACCGTAGGACATAGCCTTCGTGTCCAGCGCGCGAAGCTGACGGTCGTCGCCGGATCGCATATAGGCATCGAAGGCTTCCTTGTGCTCGTCAGGCTGAACCAGCCCTGCTCCGCCCAAGCCGGGACGCAGGCCCTTCATCGTCAATGCATCCAGCGCACGCTTCTGTTCATCAAGCGCACGCGAAATGCGATCCACCTTTTCTGTCGTCAGCACATCCGCGCCGGAGCGCGTTTCAAGCTGCGCAAGCCGCTCGTCATTCGCCTGCTTGAAGCTCTCGAATGACGACATGAAGGTACCGAATGCGTCGGCCAGTTCGCCGCCTTTGTTTTCCGGCGCTCGTTCCGTCTGGTTTATTACCATGCTTGTCCGTTCCTTTCGTTGAACATGCGTGAGGCTGCGCGCATCCGCGCCGCCAATTGTTTTTCATTCGGCGCATCGCCGTGCGCCTTCACCACCGAGACGCGCGCGCTCGGCAGCATCGGAAATGTCACAACTGAAATTTCCCAGAGGTCAGCTTCCAGAATCCGGCGAACGCCTCTTGTCTTGTCCGGGTTTGCCCGCACTGTGCGGAAACCGATGGAAAGCCCGTCCAGCGCACCGGCGCGCATCAGGCTCAAAACCTCCGCCGCGCGACCAACGCCTTCCGTCAGCTTGCCCTTTACAAAAAGCCCGCGCGTGTCCTCGGCAATGTGTGTCCACACACCGATGGGCTGGTTCGGGTCGTGCTGAAACAACATGCGGATGCCATTGGCGCCGCGCTGCGCCAACGAGCGTGCAAACGCACCGCGCTCCACCACATCCTGCACCAGATCCGTCTCGCCAAACAGGCTCGCATAGCCGCTGAATTCCCCTCGTTCGTCCACGCGTGAAAGCGCAAGATCCACACGCTTGGTGTCGAGCAGCCGCGCCAAGGCCCTACCATTCATTTCAATCTTCCTTTTTGCCGATTTCGGCCTGAAAAAAGCGCAGGGTCAGGCCGAGCCCCCACCACGCGCAGAGGCTTGCGACGGCGGCGCCCGTCAGCATGGTTTCGTTCGCGCCAAGCAGCGCACCGACGCCCAGTTCGTCGGCGAGCTTCACGCCCACCGTCCCGCCGAACACCAGCCCGCACGCCACGCCAACGAAAAACCGCAACGCGGCCTCTCGCCGTCCACGTGGCAGAATGTAGGCGAGCGAAATTGCGGAGCCGACGACCGCACCGGCTCCCTTCACGGCCCACTCCAGAGCCGCGTCAGGCATTTGCTGCATTTTGATTTTCCTGAAATTTACCCGCGCACGCCGTATCCGACCGCCGCGCGCTTCTCGTCATCGTTGAGGAACCCGGCTGCGCTCACGCGCGCCCACAGCGCATCGCGCTCCGCGGCCAACCCCTCAATTCCGTCCGCATCGAACCAGAGCCGCACGCGATCCTCATAGAGCGGCGCGAGCCATGCCGACAGATCACGCAATGTTCGCGCGATGAGCGGCAAAACGGTCAGCCGGTAAAACGCCCGGTTTGCTTCCTGATAGTTGGAATATGTGCTGTCGCCCGGAATGCCGAGCAGCATGGGTGGCACACCGAATGCGAGCGCAATGTCCCGACTTGCCGAATGCTTTGCCTCGACAAAATCCATATCCTTTGGCGTCAGCGCCATGGGTTTCCAATCCAGGCCGCCTTCGAGCAACAACGGCCTGCCTGCCCGCGCTGGTCCTGAATACCCCTCCTCCAGCTCCGTTTTCAGCCGGTCGAATTGCTCGCCTGAAAGATTGCCGCCATCCTTTGGCGCATAGACCAGCGCGCCGGAAGGCCGTGCCGAATTGTCGAGCAATCCCTTGTTCCAGCGCGCCGCTGCCGCATGCGTATCCAGCGCCACTAGAGCGGCCTCAAGCGGAGCAAATCCATAGTGATCGTCAAGTGGATGGAACAGGCTCAGTTGCATCGCTCCGCCACCCGGATCGAGTCCTAACGAAACCCTGCGTTTCTTAGAGCCTTCTCGGTGCTCCAGCGCGGTCGGCCAGCCGCTGGAATCCGAGATCACCGTAACCCGGTCGGGCCGCAGCAAATGCAATTCGCGCGCTTGCGGCCCGACCTCGATCAATTCCAGATAGGCATTTCCCGAAAGCAGCAAATGCCCGTAAAGCGCCTCGAAAAACGTTCCGCCCGCCTGTCGCGGATTTGGCCGCGCCAGCAAGTCCAACAGTGGATGTGCGTTCAGCTCCGTCTCGCCTTCAAACGCCAGCAGCGGCACCGCCGCCACCGCCTCACAGATCATCCGCACGGCCCGATGAGCAACCGGATTGCCCATAAATCCAGCACGCGCCAGCGATGCATAATCCCTGCGCGTCCAACGCGCCTCTCCTTGCGTTTGTAGCGTCACAAACCCATAAGCGTCCTTGCGTTCAAGGTGCGCGCGTTTCCCCCTCGACCAGAGCCATTTCCAATCCATCAGCAATCCTCTTGAATATGTCGATCAGCCGAAATCGCGAATGCGCGGTTCGCCCATCGCGCGCGGCAGCAGGTCGGTCACAGCCCATACCAACGCATCGAGCCGGTCGGGCGAATGCCCATCCGAAAGCCCGTTAGGGCCAAAATCACACATTTCGTCTTCCAGATCGGGGAACCGCCCCGCATGGCGCACCAATCCTTGCGCATAAAGTGCTGCCACCGGCTCGGCGCGCAGCCATTTCCCGCGCTGTGCGCGAACATCCTTCACAGCGACGCTCGCATCGACCGTGCGGATCACCGCCGCAACCATGTCGCCGCCCTGATTGACCTCGGCCACGATGCAATCCGCTTGCAGTCGATGATACAGCGTAACAGCACGCGCGGCCCATTCGGTCGGCTTCAATCCACGCACACTCTCATCCGCCAACACGATAACACGCCCGCCTTCCGCCACGCCCGCTGCCACGATTCCGCACGCGTCGGAAGTGCGCCGCGAACCGGCTGGCGGATCGACCGCTACGACAATGCGCTGCAATTCCGGCAGGTCTGCCAGATGCGCCACTTCAATCGTCGCGCGCGTCCACAGTGCATCGTCGCGATCTTCGATAAGCTCGCCGTCGAGTTCCTGCCGCCCAAGCCTAGTGCCTGCATATCGCCCTTCGAGTGCTGCAATGAACCCTTCTGCCAAATTCTCCGCATTATCCCGCGTCGAATAACGCGACACCTCAAAAGACGGATCTGCCATTAGCCGCTTTATGAGCGATGTCGGCTTCGGCGTCGTCGTAACAAGCTGTTTCGGCCTCTCGCCCAGTCGCAGGCCAAATTGCAGCATGTCGAAACAATGCTCAGCATTCTTCCACTTGGCCGCCTCATCGCACCATGCAGCCATGAATTGCGGCCCGCGAAGGCTTTCCGGGTCTTCCGACGAAAACACATAGGCCACCGCACCTGACGACCATAAAAGCCGCCGCCGCGTCGGCTCATATCGTGGACGATCACGCCGAGCTACCGATCGAATTCCAGACGGCCCGTCGATCATCACTTCACGCACGTCGCCCAGTGTTTCACCCACCAGAGCGATGCGTCCGTTCGGCTTTCCCGGCTCGGCGATAGGTGGCAGACCGCAGGCTTGCGCGATGGTCCATTCCGCGCCGAGCCGTGTCTTGCCGGAGCCGCGTCCACCGAGCACCAGCCAATTATCCGGCACGCCGTTGGCGCGATAGCGTCCCGGCAGGCAGGTCATCAGCCATTCATTATTAACTGCCTTCGCCGTTTCGCCCAGATTTGCCCTCAGCCATGTCAGCTGCGAGTTCTTCGGCAAGGCTGACGATCCGCCTATTGATCCGGTCGAGCATCTGCGCGAGGTCTTCGTTCTGCCGCACGGCGTTGTCGCGGATGAGTTCATCAGGGCTCAAAATCTCGATCAGTTTTTCGGTGACACGCACCGCCGAATTGAGTGCATCCATCTCGGATTTATCCAGCGTCTCGCCCTCTTCGGAAACACGAAGCATACGTTCGACGCGTCGGGCTATGGAGGCCGATGCCTTCCTCAACTTATCGACCGTTCGATCATCCTCACCAGCTACTCGCCATTCGTGCGTTTCAGCCTGCTTGCGGACAGAGCTGATCGACCGCCCCGTTGCATCAGCCAGCAGTTCCAGTGAAACGCCGTGCAATTCGACAAGCTGACGCTGCGCCCGCTCTCGCGCGCGGTTCCATTGTGGCAATGCCGTCTCCGATGAATTTTATTGCTCGCGCCTGGGTAATAAGTAATTCAATCCACATCATCCCAAGACGATGTAAATTGCGATTTCGGCCTGCGCCGCTCACACTTTTCCGACGATAGATAAATCCTACCAAACCACCGTCACGGTGTCAAGGATTATTTTCCTAATTTTTCGCAACTTCGCCTTTTGGCCGCCTTGCGCACACGAATTGTTAAAGGCTCTGAGGTCTTTTTGCGTTGGTTTGCGGGCGTATTCAGCCTATATCCATTAGCGGCCCTTGGCGGGGGATGCCGGAGTTATGTTCAGACGGGAGGGAAAGACCAAGCTAAAAGCGCCGCGTGCTGGTCGCGCGCTGGCAGTCGACGCTTGGCTTGATTCGGCCGTCTATTCGGTCGGCTTCCGCCTTCGCGACTTCTGGGAAAGCACCACCATCTTTTTCCGCCGTTTCCGCGTTCGCGGCTGGCGGCGGGCGCTTGTCGAGCTTGGCTCCGAGGCTATGACGATGGGTGCCGGTGGCGCTGTTGTTATGCTGGCGCTTGCCATGCCTGCCTTTGAGGAGACCAAAGGCGATTGGCGCAACCACGGCGATTTCGCCGTCACCTTTACGGACCGATACGGCAATGAAATCGGCCAGCGCGGAATCATCCAGCGTGACTCGGTGCCGGTCGACCAAATGCCGGGCTTCGTGGTCAACGCCGTGCTTGCCACGGAAGACCGTCGCTTCTTCGATCATTACGGCATTGATTTCATCGGCCTCGCGCGCGCCATGAACGAAAACGTGCGCGCGAACTCGGTCGTGCAGGGTGGCTCCACGCTCACCCAGCAGCTTGCGAAGAACCTTTTTCTCAGCAATGAGCGCACCGTCGAGCGCAAGGTGAAGGAAGCCTTCCTGTCGGTCTGGCTTGAGATGAACCTTTCCAAGAAGGAGATTCTCCAGCTTTATCTTGACCGCGCCTATATGGGCGGCGGCACGTTCGGCATCACGGCGGCTGCGGATTTCTATTTCGGCAAGCAGGTCAAGGATCTCACGCTGGCCGAAGCCGCCATGCTTGCGGGCCTGTTCAAGGCTCCCGCGAAATATGCGCCGCACATCAACCTCCCGGCGGCGCGCGCCCGCGCTAACGAGGTGCTTACCAACATGGTGCAGGGCGGGTTCCTCACCGAAGGCCAGGTGCTTTCGGCGCGCCTCCACCCTGCCGACATTATCGACCGGGGCGACCTGAAAGCGCCCGATTATTTTCTCGATTGGGCGTTTGAGGAAGCCAAGCGCATCGCCCAAAAATACGGCATTCACTCGATGGTCGCGCGCACGACGGCCGACATAAACATCCAGCGCGCCGCCGAAGAGGCGGTCGAGTTTCACCTTCGCCAATATGGCAAGGACTACCGCGTTACCGAAGGCGCAGTCGTTGTCATGGAAACGAACGGTGCGGTTCGCGCCATTGTCGGCGGGCGAGACTATGGCGCGAGCCAGTTCAACCGCGCCACCAAGGCCGAGCGACAGGTCGGCTCATCCTTCAAGCCCTATGTTTATGCTGCCGCGATGGAAGCTGGCCTCACGCCGGAAACCGTGGTCTCGGATGGCCCTGTCTCATGGGGAAACTGGTCGCCGAAGAATTATGGACGCTCCTTCTCTGGCCGCGTCACGCTGGCCAGTGCACTCGCTCGCTCCATCAACACCGTGCCGGTTCGTCTCGCCAAGGAAAAGCTGGGCATTGATCCGATCGTGAAGCTGACCTACGCCATGGGCGTGGAATCAAAGCTGAACGAGCACAAAACAATGGTGCTCGGCACATCCGGTATGACGGTGATGGATCAGGCAACTGGCTACAATACAATGGCCGATGGCGGCTATGCTGGCGTGCGCTTCGGCATCACGCAGTTGCGCACGCGCGCTGGCGATGTTTTCTACGATCACGGTCGCGATGCGCCTGCCCCGCGCCGCGTGCTTACGGACCAATCGGTTGCCTACATGAACACGATGCTTGCTGGCGTGAATGAGGCTGGAACGGGTCGCCGCGCGTCCATGCCTCTCATCCGTTCTGCCGGCAAAACCGGCACGACCCAATCTTATCGCGACGCATGGTATGTTGGCTTCACAGGCAATTACACAGCCGCCGTCTGGCTCGGCAATGATGACTTCACGCCAACCAAGGAGATGACGGGCGGCTCCCTGCCCGCCATGACTTGGAACCGGCTTATGACGCATATCCACCAGAACATCGACCTGAAGCCTATACCCGGCCTTGAAAATCCTTTTGTCGATCCGGCAATTATCGCCAAGGCGAAAGAGGAAGCGGCTCACACCGAGACGGCAGACGGGCCGCCTGCGCCAGACCTCGATGCCCCGCGCGTTTTGTCTGCGGATACAGCGCGCGTCTTGCGCCAGATGGCCGACCGCTTCGCGGGAGCGGAGCAGCTTGAAGCGCCCGCGCCTGCGGCTCTCACCGCGCTTTAGGGTCGTTTATGATCCGCACCGCATTGCTTATTCTGCTGACACTGGCCATCGCCATTTGTGGCGGTGCCGCCAGCGTTGCGTTCGTCATGGAGCGAGACATCAAGCTCGGCGCGGCCCGCGTCGGCTCGTGGACAGCCTATCCTGATTCAGGCTCTGCCACCGCCGACCCTTATGCGCTGGCGGAAGCTGCCGTCGAGGGCACTCTTGCGCTCGGGCGCTCGGAGGGGCTCAGCTTTTCCGCTCAGAGCGACGACAAGGGCAATTCGCTCCGCGCTGAGTGCATTTATCGCCTCGCCGGGGAAACACCGCTTGCGCGCTTCTGGACACTCCGTTCGGAACCTTACGAATATATCGCCGCCATTCGCGTAGTCACCGCGCCCGCCCATGGTACGTTGCAATCGCGATCCGTCATTCGCGGCGAAGATAACAATATCGAGATCACCATCGGCCCCAAGCCTGCGCCGGGCAATTGGCTGCGCACCGAAGGCGAAGGTCGCACGCGTCTGGTGCTCACCGTCTACGATTCGCTAGTTCAGGGCGGACCCATGGCAGAAACGATGCAGATGCCGTCCATCACACAGGTTTCGTGCAATGGGTAAGGCCGCAGCTTTTCGCATCGGCCATGCGGTCCTGCTCGGCCTTTTGGGCGCGGCAATCCTGCACATCATCATCCTGCTTTTATTGCCTGAAATCTCCAGCCGAAATGCGTGGTCGCGCATGGCGGAAGCCGCCGATCTCTATCAACCGCTTCCCCTGCGCAATGCCCTGCCCGGCACCGCGCGCGACGGCAATCGCGACCCCCTCTTCCGCTCCGTCGCCTGCCGGTTTGATTTGACCGATGGCCTGCTGCGCGTGCAGGCAGCCGGTGCCGTGCCTTATTGGTCTGCCTCGGTTTATGACCGCGCTGGCAAGAATCTCTACAGTTTCAACGACCGCAGCGCCCGCGACAAGGCGCTGGACATTGTGGTGCTGACACCCGCGCAAATGCTCGAAGTGCGCAAGGAAGTACCGGAAGAACTCGGCCAATCCGTCTTTGTCGAATCCTCGGCAGAGGAAGGCGTTACGGTAATCCGCGCGTTCATCCCCGACGAAAGCTGGGGGCCGTCCGTCGACGCATTTCTCGATTCGCTGCGCTGCCAGCCGCAATAGCGCGCCCGCACCGCGCAGCCGCGCACTCTTTCGTCACCCTCGGGCTTGTCCCGAGGGTCTCTGTTGGTGACGGTGATTCGGACACGAGGATGACGTTAGGTGCAGGACAAGCCCCAACCTAACAACCTCAATGTGCAGGCTGTTGCGTCGCCGCAAGCGTTTCGCCTGCTTTGTCTTCCACTCTAGCGGCGTTACCCCTTATCCGCCTGCCGTAACCTCGCAGCCTCGCACTTTTTCGTCACCCTCGGGCTTGTCCCGAGGGTCTACTACGTTCGAGTTTGGCAGGTGTGCTGGTCCTCGGGACAAGCCCGAGGATGACGTTAGGTGCAGGACAAGCCCCAACCCAACAACCTCAATGTGCAGGCTGTTGCGTCGCCGCAAGCGTTTCGCCTGCTTTGTCTTCCACTCTAGCGGCGTTACCCCTTATCCGCCTGCCGTAACCTCGCAGCCTCGCACTTTTTCGTCACCCTCGGGCTTGTCCCGAGGGTCTACTACGTTCGAGTTTGGCAGGTGTGCTGGTCCTCGGGACAAGCCCGAGGATGACCTTAGGTGCAGGACAAGCCCCAACCCAACAACTCAATGTGCAGGCTGTTGCGTCACCGCGAGCGTTTCGCCTGCCTTGTCTTCCGCTTTTATTCGCTCGTAGCGTACGCCGGGAAAAATGATCACCGGAGCGAGTTCGCCAGCCTTTTGGCGCTGACTGGATGCCGAAGTCTTCGGCACGAATGAGAGTACCATGCCCATGATGCGTTATCCGATCTTCAAAGATACGGAGCACTTTACGCAACGCCTCCTTTTCCAATTCAGCAGCAAACTCGGTTAACACAGTGCTAACAAATTCGACCTATTTTGAATTTTGTGTACCGGCATCTGTCCGGTTGAGTTTTTGAGTTCGTGATCGGGCGTATTCCGGGTGCAGTCTTCCTCCACCGATCTGAGACCATTCGCGCATGCGCAGATGTCGCGTGCGGACCGTTTGCTGCGCGCGGCGGTGTCGGGCTATTGCGCGCTCACGCGCCCGCGTAGGTTCGACGCGCAACAACTTCAGGATCTTGCGCTCCCGCTCATCGGCCGCGCTTCGCGCGAAACCTTGCGCTATGTCGCCGCCGCTCTGTCGAAATGCGAAACTGAGCCGCCGGAACTGGTGCGCGAACTTTCCCGTATGTCCATCGACATTGCCGCTCCGTTGCTCACGCATTCCGCGAGCCTCACAGACACGGACCTCATCATCCTGATCGGCGCGCATGGCATCGGTCACGCGCGCGCCATCGCGCGGCGCGGTAATCTTCACCCATCCATTTCTCAGCTGATCCGGTTAATCGAGATGCGCCATCCTTCGACAGCAAAGACCAGCCTCGCTGAGCCCGCGCCCGAAAAGCCCCAACCAACGACCGCCGAGCGATTGGAGCAAGCCCGCGAAAAGCTGCGCCTCATCATGCTCGCGGCTGGAACACGCGCCACCGCCACCGAAGCGGACATCAAGCTCAGCTATGAAAAGCTGCGCGACACGGCCCTCAAGGGCGGCGGCGCGCGATTTGTAGCGGCCCTTTCCGATAGCCTAGGCGTCAGCCGCGAAACGGCATGGATAATCGCTACCGACGCCAGTGGCGACAAGCTTGCAATGGCCTTTCGCGCCATCGGGCTTTCGGAAGAACGTGCCTATCTGCTGTTGTCGGCGCTGCTTCCCAAACGTTTTCCAGATGCAGAGCACATTGCCGAATTTCTGGAGCACTACCGCGATTCGACGCTCGAATTCGGCAAGCCGCCAGCTTGATGACTGGCAAGGCATGCCTGCGCTCAAATCTGCTCGATCAGGATAAATTCCGAAGCGTCTTTTTCGCCCGGTTCCAGTTCCACCACCCATAGGTCCGGGTCGAATCGCTCTTCCTTCGCTATCCGCGCTTCGATCTTTTCGGCGCTGTCCTGCAAAATAAGCTGAAATCGTCTGTCTTGCGGCTTGCCGGTGTCATAGCTGGCTTGCGGCGCGGGGCCATAAAGCGCCGCCTCCCCCAGCCGATCACGCGTAACCACGAAAATCGCGCCCGCCTCGGTCGCGCCTCGTTTCAATACAGCCGCGAAGCCACCAGCACCAAATACACGCCGCACAACGGCGGCAACCCACAAATCTGAAGTAATTCTCATATGCCGCTCATAGGCGAAGCTAGGCGGTCAGTCGATCAGATGTTCGGCCTTCATCTTGCGATAAACAGCCTCATCCGGCTCGCCGGTCTGCGGCAGGCCAAACAGCGCCTGAAATTCCTTGATGCCCGCCCGCGTTTTCGCACCCATGCGCCCGTCGGCATCGATTCCCTCATTGCCAAACGCTTTCAGACCCGCCTGAATTTTCGCAAGCAGTGCCGTCTCGTCCGGTGCAGCCACTTCCGCCGCTGGCTGCTCAATCGAGCCCGTAATATCTGCAATGCCCAGTTCTTTCAGCAGCTTTTCATCCACGCGGCCCGAAACGGTTAAGCCCATTTTCTGCTGATATGCGGCGATGGCCGCTGACGTATTCGGCCCGGCCAAACCGTCAACATCGCCCTGATAATATCCGAACTGCTTCAGAACCGCCTGCACCGACTGCAACTGCGCGTCGCCCTTCGGCACGTTGCGCGACACATCCGTTGGCCGCGCTTCCGGCAATGGTGTTGTTGGCCGTTCCAGACGAATCGTCGTCTCCGGCTCGGTCGTCTGATTGCGCCGCGCGACAGCGAAACTATCGAACGAGCGCGTCGAAAACAGCGGCGCGGTATGCGCGTGCGGCTGATACCAAAGCGCATTGGCCGAAACGAATGAGAGCGCAATCAGGAACGCGGTCGTGCCACCGACGAGCGCCGGATTGTTCGACATGAAACTGCCGACAGCGTGCATGCCCTGCACGACAACACCGTCCTGCTGGACCGCTGCTCGCTTCTTACGCGGTTTTGCGGAACGCGCCATGATCCAACCCGTTTCTCAAAATCTGCACTTCGCCCTGCCCCGGCTCTCCTGCGTGATGCGCTTTCGGAATGGTCACGATCGCAGTCGTACCCGCCCCGACTTCGCTTTCGATAGTTAGGGAACCGCCATGCAGTTGCGCAAGCCCTTTGACGAGCGCAAGGCCAAGTCCCGTGCCGTCGCCGCGCCGCGCATAGTCATCGCCCGCCTGAACGAAAGGCTGGCCCAGACGTGCAATGTCCTGCGGCGCGATGCCCACACCCGTATCCTTGACCCAGATGCGCACAGCACGTTCATCGTCCGACGCGCCAATCGCAACCGTACCGCCTTCCGGCGTAAATTTCACCGCATTGGAAAGCAGGTTGATAAGGATCTGGCGGATCGCCCGCACATCCGCATCCATTTCACCAATTGCTGGATCGATCTGAACGTCGATTGCAATATTCTTGCGCTCCGCCTGCACGGAAATCATTGCAAGCGATGTGCTGACCGTTGCGCCCAGATCGAACGGCTCGCGGATAACCGAATAGGCTCCAAGCTCGATCTTGGACACGTCGAGGATAGCATTCACAACGCCGAGCAGATGATGTCCCGCCTCGCTAATCAGCGCGACGTGCTCCTTCTGCCGCGGGTCAGCAAAACGCCCGTAAAGCTCATGCGTCAGCATGTCGGAA
The DNA here is from genome assembly GCA_049840935.1 of Mesorhizobium sp. Lineage (GTDB taxonomy): Bacteria > Pseudomonadota > Alphaproteobacteria > Rhizobiales > Rhizobiaceae > Mesorhizobium_G. The sequence goes on along the minus strand of JASGJA010000016.1, from coordinate 91,533 downwards.
AAGCCGATGATAGCATTCAGCGGCGTGCGCAGTTCGTGGCTCACCGCCGCGAGGAAACTCGCCTTGGAAAGCTCTGCCTGTGCCGCACGTTCTTCGCTTGCAGCAACGCGGGCATTCAGCTCGCTAATGTCCTGCGCCTCGCGGAAAATCGCCACAACCCCGGAGTCATCGCTCGGCAGCCGCACAAATTCCGCGCTAAACCACTCATAAACGCCCGCCAGCGATTCGCTGTTTTGGGCGGGCAGGCGCACGCGCATGTCCAGTTGGCGGTTCTTCGCACCGTTGCGCAGGTCCGACAGCGCGCACATATAGGCAACCCGGTCAGCGACATGCACGCGGTCAAACAGCCCTTGCTGCAGCAGCAGTTCCGGCGGCAGACGCATCAGATCGCGCGTCTTTTCCGTGACGTCCGAAACCTCGCCTGTTTCCGTCAACCGCAGGACGGCAGCATCCAGCGCTTCCACAAGCTCGAAGCTTGCCGCGCCATTGCTCTCGCTGCTTTCAGATTTCATCAGCCGCGCGGCAATGGTCATGCCGTAGATCATGACCGGAAGCCATAGTGTCGCGCTCGCGTCACCTGCGCCAATCACCGGCACCAGCATTGAAGCCGCGACCGCACCGATTGCAGCTATCGCGCCGACAAGAATTGCGCGTTCGCTGCGCCACACCCACCAAGGCTCGAATACCAGCGCTGCAACCAACACCGCCATCGGCGAAGCCAGTCCGCCGCCGAGCGCGATCAACCCGCCAGACAGAACTGCCGCGCCCGCGAGCGACAACGCGCCGATCAGCCTTTCCTTGCCGTAAGAGGCGACGAAAAGCCCTGCCAGCCAGCAGGCCCCGAAAATCAGAAAATTCGCTACAGCCAGAGTCGCCGGGCCATCGACCTGCGAAAGCGTCAGCGCTGTAGCACTAACGGCAACTGCCGGCGCTGCGATAAGCGTCTGGGTCATGCGCAGGCGCACGCCGATACCTTCCGCAGTTAGCCCTGCAGTATCGACCAGCCTGCGGCACCCTTCCGTGGCGGAGGCGCACAACGCCCTGAGTTTTACCAATACGCTATTCAACGCTACGCAACCTTGTCCGACTTTGCGGATCATTTCTTTGGCGTGACACTCGCATTCGGGGTTTAAGGAATGGATAAAGCGAATGCAGTTTCGCTGTCTTCTGTTCTAGCTTTTCGGCAAGAATTAACGCGGCCTCACCCCTTTGCCGGAAATGGTAAACGGAGGGTGTTCAAATCAGCGGTGCGCAAGCTGCAACCCGAATTCCTGCCTCGAATGATTCTCTAAGAAAATTCGTTGAAAATTGTCGAGTCTTTCGCCGCGACCTGTTTGCGGCAGTTGGAGTTCGGCGATGTTTTTCCTGTTGCGCCTGTTATTCTGGTTTGCGCTGGTCCTGTATTTCCTGCCCATCGGCGTGCAGTTGACCTATCGCGGCCACATCATCGATCTCAGCGAAGCAACCAAGGAATCCGGCAAGACCGTCAAGGACATTGTGGGCTTGTGCGGTCGCAACCCGGACCTTTGCAATGTGGGCACCAGCGCTCTTAGTGTGGTGAGTGAGCAGGCCCGCAAAACAGTGACCCCTGAAAATCACCCCCGCCCGGATGCGCCGGTCGTTCCGATTCCGACCGAAAGGCCGAAGCAAATTAGACCGTGACTGGCGCGCGCACCCACCCTATATCGGGCGCATGACGAGCATCGAAGCCATCCGTGAAGATTTTGCGTTCCTTGACGAGTGGGAGGATCGCTATCGCTACGTCATCGAACTCGGCGAATCCCTGCCGGATTTTCCAACCGCCGCCCAGACTGATGCGAACAAGGTTCCGGGTTGCGTGAGCCAAGTCTGGCTCCTGACCGAGTTTGGCGACGGCGCCGATCCAGAAATCACTTACACCGGCACGTCTGACGCACACATCGTGCGCGGGCTTGTCGCGATCCTGCTTGCCGCTTTCTCCGGCAAACACGCCAGCGAAATTGTGACTACCGACGCCGAAGCGCTGTTGCGCGACCTCGGGCTGGACGAACACTTGACCCCGCAGCGCTCCAACGGACTGCGCTCGATGGTTCGGCGCATCAAGCGAGATGCCGAACTCGCCTTGGCCAAGGCAGGCTGATAAATCAGCCCGAAATCGACGGCCTGTAGCCATCCGCACCCCAATGTTGGATTTGCCCCTTCGGGCGCGTGCGAGGCGGTTCATAGTGTCGCGACAGTACTCCAAGCGCCGCCTTGAGCACGATCTTTGCGGACCGCGCCGGCCACAGCCGTTCCGCCTCCACCACTTCAAGGCCCTTTAAAAAACAACACACATCAATCAGTACGCCGGACAATTCCGGCCCCACCGCCGCAATTGCCTTTTCCACGCGCATCCGCGCCGCGAGCGCTGTCTCGGTCAATTCCGCAACGCCGCCGCCACGCCGTCCCGAAGAAACACGCGCCTCCCAATTCGCCCCCAGCCGAGGCATCAATTGCCCGCGCGTATAGTCACTGCGCAGCCGTTCACCCGCGCGCACCTCCATCTCATTCAGGAAGCTTTTGCCTTGCTTGTCCTTGCGCCGCGCAATTTGACCTAATGGCGATTCATTGAGGTTGATAGCCAGCTCGCCATCCGCGCCGGCGCGCATCTCAACCTCGCGATGCTGCGCGCTAAATCGATCACCCAGTTTTTCCAAAGTTCAGCCCTCCAGCCGGTCGGCCAAAGCGGCAGCTGTCACGCGTTCGGCGCGCACGATCATCTGGTCGAACTCAATGTCGTCGCGCTGGTCTTCGACCTGATGGCAAGCATAGAGCACCGTCGTGCGGTCGCGGTCGAAGCCAAGCCCAACCTCTTTCATCGAAAGCCGCATCACCACATGCGCCACATACATGGCGATTTGCCGAACTTGCGCTATTGACTGGCTGGTCCGGTGCGGCGAGCGCAACTCCTTGCTCGGCACGTTGAACAGCGCCGAAATAATCTCGATAATATTGCCGCAAAGCTCGATTGCGCGCTCGTGCGAACGGCGCAATCGCCGTTGCCCTATGTCTTTCAGAAATGCATCTAGTTCGAAGCCCTCCTTCGGCTGAAATAATGTTTGTTGGATTGCCAGGCTCTTCATTGCGTTCCCCTCAATATAGGAATTCGTTCTTATATTAGGAAACCAACGCATGTGGAGAAGCGCAGCGAAAATGCGGTGTGGAACTTTTATATCTATTTGTTTTTAAAATTCTTTTTTGATTCATCTACTGGTTGAAACCAGAAGTTTTCCACACCTTTGCTGGCACTGCCAGTCTGCGCTCCCGCAAAAGGAGGTGATCAGATGCAGGAACTGGCAAGGCAAGCAAATGCGTTTAGCTTGAAGAACTTGGAGGACGTTTCAGACGCACAGCAACGCGTAGCATTACAAATTCTGTGTGGCATAAATTTTGACGAAGCTTTGGCCGCCTCTGGTGAACAATACGCCGCAGTCGTGCAGCGGCTCGAAAGAGCTTTAAAGGTCGAGCGCTTGAAGGGCTTGAAGCGCCATTGGAGCTACGATCTCAATCGCCACATAGCGCTGAAGCAGGCGCGGGATCGGCTCCGTCAGACCGCCCTAAAAAGCAAAAGCGCCGCATGATGCGGCGCTTTCAATTCTCGCAAATGGTTCACGTCGCGCCCGTAAGGCCCGCGCAGATCAACCTCTGCCGCGACTCTTCCGCTTACGGCCCAACCCCATCTTCTTCGCAAGCTGCGAACGAGCTGCGGCATAGTTCGGGGCAACCATCGGGTAGTTCGCGTCCAGACCCCACTTTTCCCGATACTGCTCAGGTGTCAGGCTATAATGCGTCATGATGTGGCGCTTGAGCGATTTGAACTTCTTACCATCTTCGAGGCAGATGATATATTCATCATGTACCGAGCGCTTGGGGTTCACCGCCGGCTTTTGCTTGTCCACTGCAATCTGCGGTTCGGGAAGTGTTCCCACCCGACCCAGCGCCGCGTGAACTTCCGCGATAAGTGCAGGCAGTTCCGAAGCTGGCACAGAATTATTGCTGACATAAGCCGACACGACATCAGCTGTTAATTCAATCAACATCTCGCCGCCACGAGACGAAGCATCTGAATGTTCCATTGTTCAGATTTCCTGTTAAGTTCCCGAGATACGTTTCAGTTTATCTGATGACCACGGTCATCAGACATTTGCCCGAGATTATGTCGAATCGCATCTTCAACCTCGTAGTTCCCCGTTACGCCAAAATATCTAGGGGATCAACGTTCTACTTTGCCGGAACACGAAGTTGTTTACTAGAAATCATTTATTCACAAATACTAATTGATTATCAGTTCTGCATCGACACTACAGTTACAAAGTAATCTGAAAATAGACACTACTCGTACAACCAAATTCGCAACTGATGCGTGCGTTGAGGTTGGACAGCGCATCGCGCGCTATCCAATCCTCGACATTGGCCTAGCCGCCGTGGGCATTGTGATCCATGGCTTTGTCCATCGGCTGGACAGCGAATTCCACGTCCACCTTGCCTGCTTTCTCGAATGTCAGGCTACCCTTGAACCGCTTGCCTTCTATCACTGGCTCCGTGATGTCGACGAACATCAAGTGATAACCGCCTGGCTTTAGCTCGACGGTGGCTCCAGCCGGAATTTCCACACCATCCGGCAGGCCGCGCATTGTCATTACGCCGTTTAAATCGACGGACATTTCGTGGATTTCGCTCTTGGGAGCGATCTCCGCTTCCACCGACACCAACCGGTCGGCCTCGCTGCCATCATTCTTCAAAGTCAGGTATCCAACCGCAACCTTGGCGCCTGTGGGCGTCGCTCGCGACCACGGATGATGGATAGTAATCGCGCCGGCCTTGTATTCATGCGCAGAAAGGCCGTGAACTGCAGCAAACAGCAGCATCGCCGTCAGCGCAGCAATGTTGAAAATCTGCTGAGTTAAGCGCGAGTAAAACGGAAGATGGCGCGGTGCGCCGCGTGAATAGTATTGCATTTTCTTGCTCCAATCTGTTGCCCATCAAGGGCGAAATCTGAAAAACGCGCTTGCGCGCAGTTGCATTCAGATTGTGACTGGTGGCGCGCGCGGATTAGCTTGCTTGTTACGAGCAGGAAAGTCCGGGGCGAATATTTCCCTCACCAGCGAGCGGTTCGGATATCGTGCGGAAATGGCTTACGACCTCGGACGCCCCCTGTGGGCCGAGCGCTAACGCGGTCAAACTGTTGCACGCAATAGTGCAGCAATCCGTCAGCTTGCCGTGGTCGCCTTGGTGCTGCCCGCCACCCGGAACCTCGTTGCTGACGCATAGCGGATTGCCGAAAGCATCGAGCAATGGAACCGCGCGATCAGCCCAGGCGCTTCCCAGTGTCTGGAGCACGAAAACAATCGCTGCGACGAGCGCAAACGCGACCTGCCTTCTTTGTGCAAATGCCAACAACTGACCCCTCTTTCAAAAGTGCTTCTATCAACAGAGCATCGAACTAGAAAGTGCTTATGAGCATATTTGCACATTACATGAATTTAACTTGCGGGTACGAATTCGTAGCCCTAGCTCCTGCGCCGCTCTCTTTGTCAAAAAACGTCCAAATTCAGCTAGTTTGATTTTTGCAGCGACTATGGCGCAAATCAGCGTCAATCCAATTCAAGTCAGTGAGGCGCGGCGCTTATGCCCGACCGCTCAGGTTCAGCGACCAGAATTCTCCGTTTCTCGCCGTGTATTCATGGCTGGTGGCGCTGCGGCGCTGCTTTTTCGGCCATCTGGTGCCGCGCGCGCGGCAGATGAAAAAGTCACATTCATCTTTATCGCGGATGTTCACGCTTGCCGCATGGGTGCGGGCTTGAGCCCAAATTGCCAGCAAGAAGGCAAGACCGACGCGAAATCTGTTGCGACACATTCGCGCGCTGAACGATCTCGAATACAAGCATTGGCCCGAAACCATCGATAGCAGGCCGACGGAGCTTGCCAATGCTGGTGAAATCATCGGCAAACCGCGCGGTGTCATTGTTGGCGGTGATATGACTGACGATGGCGGAGGCCAGACCGCCGAACGCGCTGAAGGCACGCAAATACTTCAATTCAGCCATCGCTATCGCGAAGGCACAGGACCGGACCTGCTGCACATGCCGGTCTATTCCGGTCTTGGCAATCACGATCTGGATCAGGATGGCCGCCCTCCGGACACGGAGTGGTACCGCGACGAATTGCGCGATTATGTGCGCTTCAATCACGAGAACAGCGTGTTCTTCAAACCGCCCGTGCCTGCGGCCAATTTCGATCCGCTTAGCGATTGTTACTCCTGGGATTGGGGACCGCTCCATCTTGTGCAATTGCACCGCTTTGGCGGAGACACGCGCAAGGGCGCCGTCAGCGCCCTACCTTGGCTCAAGCAGGATCTTGCGACCAATGCCGCAAACGGCAAGCCCGTGGTACTTTTCCAGCATTATGGCTGGGATCCATTCTCCACCGAGCGCTGGGATTCCGATAAATCCACCTTCGATGATTCTGGGCACGGCGAGCCTCATTGGTGGACCGAGCAAGAGCAACAGGCACTGCTCGATACAATCTCCGGTGCAAATGTCATTGGCATATTCCACGGCCATGAACACGACACACCGATGATATATCGCACGGGCAACATCGACTTGTTTAAGCCGATTGCTTCTTTCAAAGGTGGCTTTGCGTTGGCCGAATTGGAAGCTAAACGCTTCTCCGTCGTCCTCGGTCAAGCTTCCGACGAGCGAGGCGGCGTCAAATTCACCAACGCTTTCCAGAAAGCTGTTCTTTAAAACTTTCAAAAATCATGAACGACACAGAAATCGACATCGAGCACCAGCCGGTCGGCAATGCCTTCGCGCGCGCCATTGACCGCATATTGGAACCGCACATTCTCGGGCCGGTCATCGGCACGATCGCGGTTGCCATCGCGCTTTTCGTGATCCACGAAATCAGCGGCACCATACATCTGAACCATATCGGCGAGGCGATTGCGGCAACTTCGGCCGAAACAATCATTCCAGCGCTGTTCTTCACGATGATCTCATTCGGAGCGCTCGCGCTTTATGACGTGCTGGCTGTGCGCCGCGTCGCGCCGGGGCGTGTTCCCGCAAAAATAGCGGTCATGGCGGGAATGATTGGCTACGGCTTTTCAAATGCCATCGGTTTTCATGTTTTCGTTGGCGGCCCTGTCCGCTATCGCATTTATCAGGCGGCTGGTCTGGACGCCTCTGATGTCGGGCAAATCGTCGGCACATCGCTAATTACCTTCACCGGTGGCCTGCTCACGGTTCTCGGCGTTGCGCTCTTGCTCGATCCAACAGGCGTGCCTGCGCTTCAAATGCTCACGCCCGTCGCAGACCGCGCATTGGGCGGCGCTATCCTCGCCTTTCTTGCCATCTGCCTGTTTTGGCTATCGCGCGGCTTGCATAATGTTTCCCTGCTTGGCTGGCGTTTTCCCTTACCTTCCGCAGGAAGTGCGCTTGCCCAAATTCTCATCGGTGCACTCGACATTGCTGCTGCGGCAGCGGCGCTCTATATCTTGCTGCCGCAGGATGTAGTTCCCAGCTTCGTTGTTTTCCTTGTCATTTTCGTTGCGGCAATGCTTGCGACGATCATCAGCCATGCGCCCGGCGGGCTTGGCGTCATGGAAGCGACGATCCTGCTCGGTCTTGGCGCGGGGGCGCGACCGGATGTCGTCGCCGCTTTGGTGGTCTATCGCATTATTTACTATCTGCTGCCGCTTACGCTTTCGGCTCTCTCCCTGATCGCATTTGAAGTCTATCGTGCGCGCTCGACGGTCTCGACCCTTGCGGGCCGCACCTTTCGGCTCACCCGCCGCATCGTTCCGCCTATCGCGACGACGCTCGTTCTCGGCGGCGGCATGGTGTTGCTCTTTTCCGGCAATACACCCGCCATCGGCGACCGCACCGACATTCTGAGCGACATTCTCCCCCTGCCTTTTGCCGAAGCGTCGCATCTGCTTGCCAGCATCACTGGCGTTCTGCTCATCGTCATTGCGCGCGGACTGTTTCGTCGCCTCGCGCTTGCGCGTTTTGCGGCCATTGCGCTGCTGTTGTCTGGCGCTGCTTTTTCCCTGCTGAAAGGCTTGGACTGGGAGGAGGCTCTTATCCTATGTGCAGTTGCCGCCATTCTTTACGTCTACCGAAGTGCCTTTTATCGCAAGGGTGACTGGCGCTCCTTCCGCCCGGACATCACATGGCTTGCCTTGATGGCAATCGTCGTCGGCGCGTTCACGCTGGTAGGCTTCCTCGCTTATCGTCACGTCGAGTACCAGTCCGATATGTGGTGGGATTTCGCGTGGGATGCCGACGCCCCGCGCTTCCTGCGCGCTACGGTCGCAATGGCTATTGTGGCAGCGGCCATCGCCGTTGACGCACTAATGCATCGGCCTGCACCCGCGCCGAAAAACATTACGCAACCTATCCCGGATGCGGTGCGCAAAGTGCTGGAAACATCGGCTGGCACCAATGGCTGCGTCGCGCTCCTTGGCGACAAGTCATTCATGGTTTCGCCGAACGGCACCGCCTTTTTGATGTACGCCGTGTCGGGCCGCAGTTGGATCACGATGGGCGATCCGGTTGGGGATCCCGGCCCCAGTCGCGGGCTGCTTTGGCGCTTTGTCGAAGCCGCAGACCGTGCTGGCGCGCGCCCGGTGTTTTATTCCGTTCAGCCGGAATATCTCACCACTTATCTGGACATGAACCTCGCCATTCTGAAAATTGGCGAGAATGCCCGCATCCCCCTCGCCGATTTTTCATTGGCCGGTGCCGCACGTCAGCCCTTGCGCTATGCGGAAGGTCGCGCGACCCGTGAAGGTCTGGTCTACTCGGTGATCCCGAAGGCTGATGTTCCCGCCGCGCTGCCCGAACTGCGCGCGGTGTCCGACGAATGGCTTGAGCACAAGCAGGGCAAGGAAAAAGGCTTCTCGCTCGGCTATTTCGATGATGCCTATATGAGCGAGTTCGATTGCGCCGTCTTGAAGCAAGACGGCAAGATCGTGGCGTTCGCCAACCTCTGGCGCAGCGGCGATCATGACGAGTTTTCCGTCGATCTCATGCGCTACAAATCCGGCACTTCAAAAGTCCTGATGGAGGCGTTCTTCGCACATCTGCTGCTCTATGGCCGCGACGAAGGCTACAAATGGTTCAACCTTGGTGCCGCCCCCCTCGCAGGGCTTTCCGACCATCCGCTTGCCTCGACCTGGAATCGTGTTGGAACTTTCATCTACAAGCGCGGCGATGAATTCTACAATTTCGAAGGGCTTCGCGCCTTCAAGCAGAAGTTCGATCCGGTCTGGACACCGCAATATATGGCTTGCCCGCGCGGGCTCGCCATGCCCCAAGTCCTGCTTGACGTTACAACGCTGATCTCCGGCGGTCCTATGGGAATCTTCAAAAGATGAAATTGAAATTCGCATTTTTCATGGGGCTCGCAGCCATCATGCCTATCGCAGCACAAGCAAACGACACCACCGTTTCCAGCGGTCGCCTTGAGAACGTGCGTCTCCTCTCGCCGCAAGACGACCCAAAGGCGATGGTCATCTATTTCTCCGACCGCACCGGCTGGACGAGCAAGGATGACACCATCATTTCGACCCTGCGCGACGATGGCGACGTGGTGCTTGGTGTCGATCTCGGCATATACGCTGCCGCGCTGGACAAGTCCGATGGCGAATGCCTCTACGTAGTGGGCGAATTGACCGATCTCGCGCAGGTCGCGCAACGCACGCTCGACATTCAGACCTATCTGCCGCCCATTCTCGTTGGCACTGGCGAGGGCGCAACCTTTGCTTATGCGGCGCTGGCCGATGCTCCGCCAAACACGCTCGGCGGCGCGGTCGCGTCTGGCTTTGCCAATCGCCTCACGACCCGCCTGCCCTTTTGCCCCGGCTCAACCGCGACAAAAACAGCGGACGGCAAGGCCTTCTCCTATGCCTTCGACATTGCTATGCCGGAGCCCGCCACCATCTATGTGCCGGACGACCAGCTCGATGCTGTGCAAACCGCAGCGGAAAAGCAGGATCAGATCACTGTCGATACACTCGACATCGACACGCCGGAAAACCAGATCGTCGACGCCGTCAATGATCTGGCCGACGACATCGAACCCTTCGGCAAGCTGCCCGCCGTCGATCTTCCCGCAACCACGAAACCGAAGGCCGTCGCGATTCTCATTTCCGGCGATGGCGGCTGGCGCGATCTCGACAAGACGATGGGCGAATGGCTCTCAACGCAGGGCGTTCATGTCGTCGGCCTCGATTCGCTGCACTATTTCTGGTCAAAACGCACGCCGGAAGAACTCGCCACCGACATTGCCGAACTGGTCAAGGATGCCGATCCCACCCAGAAACTGCCGGTCATGCTGATCGGTTATTCCTTCGGTGCAGATGTCATTCCCTTCGCGTGGCCGCTGCTTCCGGCCAATCTGCAAGACCGAACCAAGGTTCTGGCTCTGCTTGCGCCAAGCCTTTCAACCTCGTTTCAGGTCACGATTTCCGGCTGGCTGGGAATTGACGACAGCGACCGTCGCATTGCCCCCGCAATCGCCGCGCTGCCTAAGGACAAGGTCACGTGTATCTACGGCAAGGACGACGCCGACGAAACGGCCTGTACAGATCCCGCCATCGCCAAGTCCACCGTCATCGAAACTGATGGCGGACACCATTTCGATGGCGACTACACCACCATCGCCCAGCGCTTCCTCGACCGTCTCTGACGGTATATCCCGTTACTGAATCCCATTTTGCGAGATATCATGGCCAAAAAGTCGATTTTTTCCAAAGCCAAACCGCCTCTGGCAGTCGAGCGCCGCGTCGAAGACACCCGCCACGGCATCACCCGCGTCGATGAATTTGCATGGATGCGCGCCGACAACTGGCAGGAAGTATTCCGCGACCCCTCCGTGCTGGACCCGGAAATCCGCGCGCATCTAGAAGCGGAAAACGCCTATCAGGCCAAGCTCATGCGCGATACGAAACCGCTTCAGAAGGCGCTCTTTGCGGAGATGAAAGGCCGCATTAAGGAAGACGATTCTTCTGTCCCGATGGAGGACGGCCCCTTCGCTTACGGCACGTCTTACGTCACAGGCGGCCAGCAGCCGCGCTATTTCCGCAAGCCGCGCAAGGGCGGCAAGGAAGAAATCATTCTCGATGGCGACAAGGAAGCCCGCAAGAAGCCCTATTTCCGCATTGGCGGCGTCGGTCATTCCAACGATCACAAGAGCTTGCTTTGGGCGTTCGATGACAAGGGCTCGGAGTTCTTCACCATCCGCGTGCGCGATCTCGCGACAGGCAAGGACAGCGCCGAAACCGTCAGCGACACGGGCGGTGGCGGCACCTGGGACGCCAACGACAATGGGTTCTTCTACACCCGCGTCGATGCCAATCACCGCCCTTCCAAGATTTTCTATCACGCGCTCGGCACGCCGGAATCCGAAGACCGGCTTGTCTATGAAGAAAAAGACCCCGGCTATTTCGCGGGCGTCGGCGGCACGCGCCGCAATGACTGGATCATGATTTCGGTCAACGATCACGAGACGACTGAATATCGCCTTCTCGACGCTCGCAAGCCCACATCGAAACCAAAAGTCGTCGCGCGCCGCAAGACTGGCGTGCAGTATGATCTTGAGGAGGGCGGCGACATTTTCTTTATCCTGACCAACGCCGATGGAGCCAAGGATTTCAAGATCATGACCGCGCCGGTTGAGGATCCGATTCAAGCAAACTGGAAAGACCTTATCCCGCACGAACCGGGTCGCCTGATCCTCTCTGTCACCGGCTTTGCCAATTTCATGGTGCGCCTAGAGCGCAAGGATGGCCTGCCGCGCATCGTCATCCGCGACCGCACCAGCGGCGAGGAACACACCATCGCCTTTGATGAGGAAGCCTATTCCCTCGGCCTCGGTGGTTCCTATGAGTACGATACTGAAACGCTACGCTTCACCTATTCGTCCATGACGACGCCGACGCAGGTGTTTGATTACGACATGCGCACGCGCAAGCGGAAGCTGCGCAAGACGCAGGAAGTTCCTTCTGGCCACAAAATCCGTGATTACGTAACTCGCCGTCTCATGGCCACTGCGCCGGATGGTGTGCAGGTGCCTGTTTCGATCCTGCACCGTCGCGGCCTAAAGCTCGATGGTTCCGCGCCCTGCCTGCTCTACGGCTATGGCGCTTACGGCATGAGCATCCCCGCCTCGTTCAACACCAATGCCCTGTCGCTGGTGGATCGCGGTTTTGTCTACGCCATCGCCCATGTGCGCGGCGGCAAGGATCGCGGCTATGAATGGTACGAAGACGGCAAGCGCGACAAGAAGGAAAACACTTTCCACGATTTCATCGCCGTCGCGAAACATCTCGTCGGCGAAAAATTCACTTCGCATGATCGTATCGTTGCGCAAGGCGGTTCGGCTGGCGGCATGTTGATGGGCGCGATCGCCAACATGGCACCCGACGCTTTCGGCGCGATCATTGCGGAGGTGCCATTCGTGGACGTGCTCACCACCATGCTGGACGACACGCTGCCGCTCACGCCGCCCGAATGGCCCGAATGGGGCAACCCCATCAAGTCGAAAAAGGATTACAAGACCATCGCGGCCTATTCGCCATACGATAACGTCGCGGGCCACGCCTACCCGCCTATCCTCGCTGTCGCTGGCCTGACCGATCCGCGCGTGACCTATTGGGAGCCTGCCAAATGGGTCGCCCGCCTGCGCGCCCGCAAAATGAGCGACAATCCCGTGCTGCTGAAAATCAACATGGATGCGGGCCACGCCGGAGCGTCCGGTCGCTTCTCACGCCTTGAGGAAGTCGCCTTCAACTATGCGTTTGCGTTAAAAGCGACGGACAAGGCGGACTGAATCGGCATCACCCCACCCGACCCTTCGGGCCACCCTCCCCATCGAGGGGAGGGAGGGTGCATCCTCACGAGCACTGATTTGGCGACAAGGCAGAATCAAACTCCCTCCCTCCCCTCGATGGGGAGGGTGGCCCGAAGGGTCGGGTGGGGTGGTACGGATCAATACCCATTTGCCTGCGCTGGTATCGCCTTCAAATACGCTGCGATTGCCTCGCGATCTGCGGCGGGCAGTTGCGCCATGTTCTTCTGAACTTCCACCATCGCGCCGCCGACGGAATCGAACTCCGGCGTGAACCCGGTTTCAAGATAGGTCACAATATCGCCCGCCGACCACGAGCCGATACCCTGCTCGCTGGGCGTAATATTCGGCACTTTGCCCTCACCTTCCGCCGCTGTCGCACCAGCCAGCCAGCGCGCTTTATCCGTCCCGCCCGCCAGATTGCGCGGTGTGTGGCACTCGCCGCAATGGCCCGGCCCCTCAACCAGATACTGCCCCGCGTGAGCCTCCTCCGGCGCATCAGCAGCCAATGCAATTGCGGGATTGGGGCTGAGGAAGAGCAACTTCCACAACCCCAATCCTCTCCGCACATTAAACGGAAATGACAATTGATTCTCCGCCGCCTTGCCCTGCACTGCAGGCAGCGTCTTCATAAACGCATACAAATCGGCCACGTCCTCGGGCTTCATTCGAATATATGAGGCATAGGGGAATGCCGGATAGTAATGCCGCCCGCCCGGTGACACACCCCGCAACATCGCATTGCCGAAATCTTCAGCTGACCACGTCCCGATGCCATCGTTCGGATCGCTGGAAATATTCGGGGGCACAAATGTTCCAAACGGCGTCTTCAACTCAAGACCGCCCGCGAGTTCCAGCCTTGCATCGCCTTCGGATTTTGGCCGCGCATGGCAGGAGGTACAGCCGCCAGCCCAGAAGATGCGCTCGCCGCGGGTTGCGTCGCCCTTGTTGAGCAGCGCCACCGTTTCCGCGTCGAGGCGTTGCGGCTCGGTCAAGAACCAGAACGCCGCTGCGCCCACCACGCCAGCTATAACAACTGCCAGTCCTGCGGTTTTCGCAAAACCCACGAAACGCGGCCCTTATTTCTTGATACGATAGACCTCGTGGCAGGCAGAGCATTCCTTGCCGATTGCGCCGACCGTCGCCTGTAGCGCGGCCACGTCAGCCGGTGGCGTTGCCACTGCCGCGTCAGTCACAGCTTTGAACTTGGCCGCCTCGGCTTTAAACGCCGCATTGTCTTCCCAAATCTTCGGCGAGGTCTCGTCACTTTGCGAGCCCGCAGGCCAAAGCGCATCTACGTCCAGCCCTTTTTCGGCGTTAGCATCCAGCGCTTGCAACGCGGTCAAGGTTGCTGCCGCATCGAAAGGCGTCTCCCCTTTCACCATTTTCACAAGACCGCCCACTATTCTTCCGCGCTCTTTCATAAGAGCTTCGCGGTCTTCCTTGGGGTCGGCGTGAACTGCGCCGACGGTAAGGGCTATGGCTGAAAGTGCGAGAAGGATTTTGCGCATTTATACCTCCGGTTGCTTTTGGCTGCCTGGGTTATCGATCGAATGCGCGAGCGCGCATTTCTATGTAACGCTAAACCTGCACGATTTTTTCCCGAGTTTTATGTCAATCTTGCGTTATTCAACAAAAAAGCCCCGCCGAAGCGGGGCCTTGCTGTTCGTTTGCGCAAATTACGCCTTTTCGTAGAGTTCCAGAACCGAATCCCAATTGATCAGGCTGTCGACGATACGCTTCCAGATATTTCGGACGCGCGTTGCGGTAGTCGATGTAATAGGAGTGCTCCCACACGTCGACGCCGAGGATCGGCGTCGCGCCGTGCACCAGCGGGTTTTCGCCGTTCGGCGTCTTGGAAATTTCCAGCTTGCCATCCTTCACTGAAACCCATGCCCAGCCGGAGCCGAACTGTGTTGTGCCAGCAGCGATGAAATCAGCCTTGAACTTGTCGTAGCCGCCGAGGTCGCTGTCGATGGCCTTCTGCAACTTTGCGGGCAGCTTGTTGCCGCCGCCGCCCTTCTTCATCCACTTCCAGAACAGAATGTGGTTGTAGTGCTGTGCGGCATTGTTAAAGAGGCCCGCGATTCTTGCCGAAAGACTTCTTGACGACCTCTTCAACTGAAAGATCGCTCATGCCCGCTTCGGCGGCCAGCTTGTTGCCGTTGTCGACATACGCCTTGTGGTGCTTGTCGTGGTGATACTCCAGTGTTTCCTTCGACATGAAGGGCTGTAGCGCCTCATAGTCGTATGGAAGTTCCGGCAATTCAAAAGCCATTTGTATAACTCCTCTTTCGTGTTCCCGGTCGAAACCGAATTCAAAATTCCTGCGCTCCAGCCAGTGAGCAAACACCCTGTCCTATGCAGAATGCGCCCACTCCCAATAGAGTTCCCGCGCTTTCTTGGCCACTGGTCCGGGCTGTAGATCACGATCTTCAATTCGCGTCACCGGAACCACCTTGGAATGGTTGCCTGTCGAGAAAATTTCGTCCGCTTCGCGAAACTCGCGAACAGACAAGGTCTTCTCGACCACCTTTACACCCGCATCCATCAGCAATCCAAGAACCCGCTTGCGCGTAATCCCAGAAAGGAAGCATCCATTTGCGACCGGCGTGTAAACGACGCCATCTTTCACCATGAAAACATTCGACGAGCCGGTTTCCGCTACATTGCCCAGCATGTCCAGCACCAGAGCATTGTCGAATCCGCGCATTTTCGCTTCAAGGATCGCGCGCCCATTGTTCGGATAAAGGCAGCCTGCCTTCGCATCGGTCGGCATGGTTTCAAGCGACGGACGACGGAATGGCGAAACCCCAATCGAAAATCCTGTCGGCGGAATCATCGGCGATTCATAGAGACACAGGCAAAATCGCGTGGAATCCGGATCAGCTGGAACGCCCATGTAGCCGCCGTGTTCGGCCCAATACATGGGCCGCACATAGACCGCCGTTTTCCCGTCAAATTTCTTGAAGCCGTCCCACGCCAAGCCCGCAATCTCGTCCGCTTTTCTGGTCGGACGCAGGCCGAGCGCAATCGCTGATGCATTTACCCGCGCGCAATGCAGGTCGATATCCGGCGAAACGCCTTCGAACCATCTGCCGCCGTCGAACACGCTTGTTCCGAGCCACATTGCATGGCTTCGTGGCCCAAGCAGCGCGACATTGCCCTCGTGCCAGTCACCATCGACATAGGTCCATGTTTTGCTTTGCGCGGCGACAGAAAGGCTCATGGTCATTCTCGATTGCGTTTTAACAGGCGCATACCAATGCAGCAGTTGCCCGTGTCAGTGCAAGAAAGATTGGCGGATTTTCCGGCATCTGGCCCAACGACCTGACTGTTGCGCACCCGCCACACTGTGTTGACCAAGCGATTTCCTGCCTTGCTTTCGTCAGATTATGAACGGCCTTGTCCGGCAGCTATGCAACCGGGTGCACCGCCCGCCGTTGAAATGTTTGCACGCTAATAATTGAGCTGAGAATACTTATGTCGGAACTATTTACTGCTTCTATCGATAGGCGGCGCTTCCTCTCCTTCACTGCTCTGGGTGTTTCGGGACTGGCGCTTGCTGGCTGCGCGACAGGTCCAATGTACCCGGATGGTCCAGCGCCTACACCGCTTCCGCCTCCGCCCACTTTCGAGGAATATTCCTTGATGTACGGGCCGCTGGAAGATGGAGGCTTTCAGATCCCAGCAGTTCCCTACACGCAGATCGACCAGCAATTCCTGCGTCAGGTCGTCGCCAATACGACCGGCCAGAAACCCGGCACCATCGTAGTGGATACGCTCGGTCACAATCTCTATTTCACGCTCCCCGGCGGGCAAGCGGTTCGCTATGGCGTCGGCCTTGGCCGCGCGGGCTTTGAATGGGCTGGGCGCGGGCGTGATCCAGTGGAAGCAGAAATGGCCGAAATGGACACCACCAGACGAAATGATTGCGCGCGATCCCAAGCTGGAAAAGTTCAGCGTGCGCAATGGTGGACAGCCCGGCGGCCTCAAGAATCCGCTTGGCGCGCGGGCGCTTTATATTTTCCAGAACGGCGAAGATACGCTGTTCCGCGTTCACGGCACGCCCGAGTGGAAGTCCATCGGCAAGTCCGTTTCGTCCGGCTGCGTTCGCATGATCAATCAGGACGTCATCGATCTTTACGAACGAGTGCCGAACAAAACGCCTATCGTTGTTGTGAACGGTCTCGGCTCGCCCATCGTTGAAGATCGTTTGCCAAGCTCGATGCCAATCGACAGCGGCGTACCAGTCAGGTCGGCGCTGATCGGCCCGGTGTAAAGGCCGTTTACCCCCACCCCTTACCCCTCCCCTCAAGGGGGAGGGGGATGAAAGCGCCGAGTTCTCAAGTCCCCCTCCCCCTTGAGGGGAGGGGTAAGGGGTGGGGGTACAATCGACTACGTTACCGTCGCGTCAAACTTCCCAAAATTCCCCGCACGATTGCGCGGCCTACCGATGTTCCCACGGACCGCACCACGGATTTGATTGCCGCTTCCGTGACCGTCTGACGATTCGAAGCACGAGGTGCGCGTCGACCCTTCGTGGGCTTGTCGTCTCCACCAAAGCCCGGAATCGTCCAGCCCGAGCCGGAATCCTGCTTCTCCACCTCGTCTGCTTGTGCCTGCTTGCTCTGCGCGGCGCGCTTTTGCAGCATTTCAAATGCCGATTCCCGATCAACCGTGCGGTCATACTGTCCCGAAACCGGGCTTTGATTAATCACTGCCTGTCGTTCCTGCGGCGTAATCGGACCCAGGCGAGACGCAGGCGGTCGGATCAGCGTCCGCTGCACCATCCCCGGTACGCCCTTTTCCTCAAGCGTAGAAACCAGCGCTTCGCCGGTGCCAAGCTCCGTAATCGCCTTGAAGCAATCGAAATCGGGATTTGGCCGGAACGTATCCGCCGCCACCTTCACGGCTTTTTGTTCGCGCGGGCTATAGGCGCGTAGCGCGTGCTGAACACGATTGCCAAGCTGAGCGAGGATCGTTTCCGGCACGTCGAGCGGATTTTGCGTTACAAAATAAACGCCGACGCCCTTCGACCGAATGAGCCGCACAACCTGCTCCACGCGATCAATCAGCGCTTTCGGCGCTTCGTCGAAAAGCAGATGCGCCTCGTCGAAGAAGAACACGAGCTTCGGCTTGTCGGGATCGCCCACTTCTGGAAGCTGCTCGAACAATTCCGACATCAGCCACAGCAAAAACGTTGCGTATAGTCGCGGATTTATCATCAGCTTGTCGGCGGCCAGCACGCTGATTGCGCCGCGCCCATCGCGCGTCGTGCGCATCAGGTCCGAAATTTGCAACGCCGGTTCGCCGAAGAAATTATTTGCGCCTTGCTGCTCCAGCACCAGCAGCGAACGCTGGATTGCACCGACAGATGGCTTGGTCACATTGCCATATCGCGTGCCGATTTCCTTCGCCCGGTCGGCAATATTGGCAAGCAGCGCCTGCAAATCCTTCATATCCAGCAGCAGCAGACCTTCCTCGTCAGCAATACGGAAGGCAATGTTCAGCACGCCCTCTTGCGCATCGGTCAAGTTCATAAGGCGTGAGAGCAGCAGCGGACCCATTTCTGAAACCGTCGCGCGAACGGGGTGTCCCTGCTGCCCGAACAAATCCCAGAAAATCACAGGAAATTCTTGAAACTCATAGGGCTTGAGCTTCACCTGTTCGGCGCGCTTTATCAGGAAGTCTTTCGGCTCGCCCTTCATCGCAATGCCGGAAAGGTCGCCCTTGATGTCGGCACAGAACACCGGCACCCCGGCATTGGAAAACCCTTCCGCGAGAATTTGCAAAGTCACGGTTTTGCCGGTGCCCGTCGCGCCGGTCACAATGCCGTGGCGGTTGCCATAGCGCAGTAATAGTTTCTCAGGTCGCTGATAGCGGTCGTCCGGCTTGCGGCTTGCCCCAAGAAAAATGCTGTCTTCATCCGCCATGCTATTCTCCGCCCGTCGCAGCGCCGTCACCAAGAGTTCTGCTATACTAATCCACTTGCGACGGAACAATGGTCTTAGACCAAAGCCGCTGTGACGTTTTTTGAGCTTGCATGCACCGGCGGGCTTTGGCATCCCCATATTCGCTAATGGATCAGGTTCTATGAATGTTAAGTCGCTGCTCAAGGATGCCGAGTTCGCCCCCACAGACAGGGAGCGCTGGCTGAAGCTTGCGGAAAAGGCGCTCGCCGGCTCGTCGTTTGAGGAAACATTGGTTTCACACACCGATGACGGGCTGCGCATTGAGCCGATTTACGAGCGCGCCGTTGACGCGCAGGCCCTGCCCCGCAAACGGCCAGACATGCCGTGGCACATCGTGCAGCGCATTGACGACACTGATCCCGCGCGCGCCAACAAGCAGGCGCTTGAAGATGTTGAAAACGGCGCGACCGGCCTCTCGCTCGTGTTCGAGCACGCACCAAACTCCTTCGGCTATGGCTTGCCAAACACCAAGGAAGCGCTGGAGCGCGCGCTCGAAGGCATCCAGCTCAACAAGACCCATGTTCGCGTTGACGTTCACCCCGGCAGCCGTGGAATGGCCGAATGGATGCTGGCGCTGCTCTCGAAGCGTCGCGTCGATCCCAGCAAGCTCAGCCTTTCCTTCGGCATAGACGCAGCGGCGATTTTCGCCAGCGCTGGCTATCTGCGCATGTCGATCGAGGCGCTAAAGGCGTCCATGCCGCAGTCGCTTGCGCATTTCTTCTCGCTCGGCCTGCCGGGTGTGCTGCTCGAAGCCGATGGCCGCGTGTTCCACAATGCGGGCGCCACCGAGGCGCAGGAACTCGGCATCGTTCTCTCGAATGCCACGTCGCATCTGCGCATGTTTGAGGAGGCGCGACAGGCGCTGGTTTACGCAGCACCGCATATCGGCTTCGCGCTCAGTGTCGATCAGGATCAGTTCATGTCGATTGCGAAGATCAGGGCGTTGCGCAAGCTCTGGTCGCGCATTGCGGAAATGTGTTCCATTCCGCCCTCATGGGCCACTGTCCATGCCGAAACCTCGTATCGCATGATGACGGTGAAAGATCCTGAAACCAACATTCTGCGCACCACCATCGCATCCTTCGCGGCAGCAGTTGGCGGCGCCGATTCCATTTCGATCCTCCCGCACACTATCGCCCACGGCCTGCCGGATGCATTCGCGCGCCGCATCGCGCGCAACCAGCAGCTTATTCTCACCGGCGAGAGCCACATAGATTTCGTGGCCGATCCTGCGCGCGGCGCTGGCGGCATCGAAGCGCTGACCGACGAGCTTTGCGAAGCTGCATGGAAGGAGTTCCAGCAGATCGAAAGCGAAGGCGGAGCGTTGAACAGTCTCGCCGAGGGCAAAATTCAGCAGCGCGTTCTTGCATCACGCGAGCGCCGTGCCGAAGCTTTCCGCAAGGGCCGCACCATCGTTGGCACCACGATCTTCCCCGCGCCGAGAGAGCGCCCCGTGGAAACGCTGCGTGCGGAGCGCCTTCCGCTCGTCGAACCTACCGCCAATCACGCAAAAATCGTCTGTAGCCGCATCGACCCGATGCGCATCGACGAGTTGCTGGAAGTCGCATCATGATCCCGGATTTCACAAAGCTCAAATGGAGCGAAGGCGAGCGCGAACGCAGCGAGCGCACCGCTGAACTCTGGCACACGCCGGAAGGCATTCCGGTCAAGCATCTCTATGGCGAAAGCGATCTCGAGGGCTTGCGCTTTCTTGACACATGGCCGGGAGCCGCCCCCTTCATCCGCGGCCCCTACCCCACGATGTATGTCCAGCAGCCATGGACCATCCGGCAATATGCGGGCTTCTCAACTGCCGAGGAATCCAACGCTTTCTACCGGCGCAACCTCGCCGCAGGCCAGAAAGGTCTTTCCATCGCCTTCGACCTCGCCACCCACCGAGGCTATGACAGCGACCATCCCCGCGTGGCTGGCGATGTCGGCATGGCAGGCGTTGCCATCGACTCTCATTCTCGACATGCGCCAATTGTTCGACGGCATTCCGCTCGACCAGATGACCGTTTCTATGACCATGAACGGCGCAGTTCTGCCCATCATGGCGCTCTATATCGTTGCTGCCGAAGAACAGGGTGTCGCCGAAAAAGACCTTGCCGGAACCATTCAGAACGACATTCTGAAAGAGTTTATGGTTCGCAACACCTACATTTATCCGCCGAAGCCTTCGATGCGGATCATTTCGGATATTTTCAGCTACACCTCGCAGCGAATGCCGAAATTCAACTCCATCTCGATTTCCGGCTATCACATGCAGGAAGCCGGTGCGACAGCAGACCTCGAACTCGCCTATACCATCGCGGATGGCATCGAATATGCCCGCGCGGGTGTCGCCGCCGGGCTGGACATCGACAAGTTCGCGCCGCGCCTCTCCTTCTTCTGGGCCATCGGCATGAACTTCTTCATGGAAGTCGCCAAGATGCGCGCCGCACGCCTGCTCTGGGCATCACTCATGCAGAAGAATTTTTCGCCTAAGGATGCGCGGTCGCTCTCGTTACGCACGCATTCGCAAACTTCGGGCTGGTCGCTCACCGCGCAGGATCCTTACAACAACGTCGCCCGCACCATGATCGAGGCAATGGCGGCTACCCAGGGCCATACCCAATCGTTGCACACCAACGCCTTCGACGAAGCTCTGGCACTGCCCACCGACCACTCCGCCCGCATCGCGCGCAACACGCAGATCATCCTGCAAAAGGAATCCGGCACCACGCGCATCATCGACCCTTGGGGCGGTTCCGCCTATGTCGAGCGTCTTACCCACGACCTCGCGGCCCGCGCCCTCACCCACATTGAGGAGGTCGAAAGTATGGGCGGTATGGCGGCGGCCACTGAAAAGGGCATTCCAAAGCTTCGCATCGAAGAAGCCGCAGCCCGCACACAGGCGCGCATCGATTCCGGCGAGCAGGACCTGATCGGCGTCAACGCCTACAAGCCCGAAAAAGATATCGAAATCGATGTTCTCAAGGTCGACAATGCTGAGGTTCGCGCCCGTCAGCTTGCGAAGCTCCAGCAACTTAAAGGCACGCGCGATGTCGGCGCGGTGGAATCCGCGCTCGCCGCACTAACCAACGCAGCGAAGGGCGACGGCAATCTGCTCGATTTCGCAGTTAAAGCCGCGCGGGCAAAGGCGACCGTCGGCGAAATCTCGACCGCGCTGGAGCGTGTTTTTGGCCGTCACGTCGCTGAAATCCGCACAATTTCGGGCGTTTATCGCAAGGCGCTGGGTGAAAGCGAAGTCGTCGACCGCGTGCACGATAAGGTCGCGGCCTTTGAAAAGCGCCACGGCACCAAGCCGCGCATTCTTGTTGCCAAGATGGGACAGGACGGTCATGACCGTGGCCAGAAGGTCATCGCCACTGCCTTCGCCGATCTCGGCTTCGACGTCACCGTCGGCGCAATGTTTCAGACGCCGGAAGAAATCGCCAAGCTCGCCGCCGAGCGGGACGTTCACATCGTCGGCGCATCTTCACTCGCCGCCGGTCACTTGACATTGGTGCCTGAACTCAAGGCTGGCCTGAAAAAGCTTGGCCGCGAGAATGTTCTTGTGGTCGCAGGCGGCGTCATTCCTCCGCAGGATTATGATGCCGTTTTCGCTGCGGGAGCGGTCGAAATCTTCCCGCCCGGCACGGTTATCCCCGATGCTGCCGAACGCCTCATCGACCGGCTTTTGTAAGCATTTCGGATAGACTCCGAAGCGCAACGTTATTACACCCGTTGCAACATTCTCCACTCCATGTTATACGCCGCGTTATAACATGGAGATTCCGATGAATACGGTCATTCGCAAGATCGGCAATTCCGAGGGGGTAATCCTGCCTAAGGAATTGCTTAGCAAGCTCAATTTGCACGCGGGCGATGCACTCGAAGTTACTGAAAGCCCTGATGGTCTTACGCTTCGACCTGTAGACGATTCCTTCGAGCGGCAGATGGAAGCTGCTCGAAAGGTTATGGATAAATACAAGGTTGCACTTCAGAAGCTTGCAGAATGAGTTGGGAATTTCTCACGCGACGCGCAGTAGAAGCCTTTCATGCGGAGCAGTTGCGCCGCCACGGTGGCGCACAAGGCTTACGTGATGAAAATGCTCTCGAATCCGCACTCGCCCGACCGGAGCAGAAAGCATACTATGGCGATCCAACAATTCATGAACTCGCCGCAGCTTATGTTTTCGGAATCGCCCGAAATCATGCCTTTGTTGACGGCAACAAGCGCACAGCTATCGTCGCGGCAGCGACCTTTCTCGTGCTGAACGGGCATGAGCTAACTGCAAATGATGGCGCTCTCTATGAGTTCACAATGGCCATCGCTGCCGGTGAAATAGATGAAGATGGCGCCACTGCCTTCTTCCGCGACTTCACCACAACTCTCGAATAACTCGCCCTCCGTCATGCTCGGGCTTGTCCCGAGCATCTGCGGCGCGTCCTAACTCGCCTTAAACTCCACGATTTCCCACTCGCTGTCATTGACCACAGCAACGTCTCCAACGGACTTGCCGAAAAGCGCTTTCGCCATAGGCGAAACGTGGGAAATCTTACCCTTTGCAGCGTCGGCCTCGTCCTCGCCAACGATCTTCCAGACGGCTTCCCTGCCGTCCTCGTTGACGATTTTGACCGTCATGCCAAAGCGCACCACCGCTTCATCCGGCTCTGGAATTGAAAGCTCGGCGTTTTCGCGTCGCGCGTTCCAATAGCGCAAGTCACGATAGGCCAGTGCCATCTGCTCGCGCTCGCCCGCCTTTTCGGCACGGCCCAGTTCATCGCGCAGGTGCGAAAGGTGCTTGTCGATCTGCGCAAGCCCTTCTTCCGTAACAAGATTTCGCTCTTGGCTAACCGGCCTCTCGCCAATGTCCGCCAGCGCAAATTCGTCGTCGTCTTCTTTTGTAAAAGCTCTGCTCATAACACCAAGGTAGGCACGAAACCCGCGCTCGGCAAGTTAGATTTGCAATTCTGCCAAGAGCGCGCTTGGACGTATTCCACCGACGATTGCGCCATTGCGGTTTCGTATCGGCGGCAGCGCAACAGGCGCAATCCGCGCAGCAACATCTGGTTCGTCGGCAAAAAGCCGCGCCAGTATATTCGCGCCGATTGCATCCGCCCCGCGCCCTGCCCCGTCATTGCACTTCACTGCGATTGCCAGCCCGCGCTCAGGTATCACGCCGCAGAACACCCCTTCCGCTCCACCCTTCACAAATATCCGCCCCGGCGCGGCTTGCATCATAAGCGTATCCGGCTTGTCCGTACCGGAGACATAAACCGGATTGTGCATGGCAGCGTTCATCAGCCGCTTGGCCGCCGCTGCACGGTCGACCGCCAGCCCCTTGCCGCCGCCCATACGCGAAAAACCGTAGGCCAGCGCGCGCAGCGGCACAGCATAGGTCGGAATCGCACAGCCATCCACGGCAGCATTAGCCCCATCATGCGCAACGCCGGTCACGTCTTCCATAGTCTCGCGGATCATTTGCTGGAACGGATGCCCGAACCCGACATAGCCGTGATGGTCCATGCCGCAATGCGTGCACACGCACAAAAACGCCGAGTGCTTACCGGAACAATTATTGTGCAACTGGTTTGGCGCACCGCCTGCCCGCGCCAGCGCGATTTCTGAGGCCTGATCAAATGGCCAATGCGTGCCGCATTCCAGCGCGCTTTCGTCCAGCCCAACCTTTGCCAGCATTGCCGCCGCGCGCTCCACATGCACCGGTTCGCCCACATGCGAAGCGCAGGCCATTGCCAGATCGGCATCCTGAAAACCGGCCGCATCCGCCGCTCCGGTCTCGATCAGCGGCAGCGCCTGCATCGATTTCACTGCCGAGCGCGGAAACAACAGGCGATCCACATCGCCAATTTCGACCACCGGCTTACCGTCAAAATCATAGATCGCAATCGCGCCGCTATGGCGGCTTTCGACAAAATCGCCGCGCGTTACTTCCAACAATACCGGATCGCTCATTCCAAAACCTCAGGCGCGAATACTTGCTGCGCAGTGCCGTAGCGCCGTTGCGGCATGTGGTCCAGCCATTCCGCATCGTAAAGTGCGTGGCTTCTGCCGAGATTTTTTATTGATTGATCAGTCAATAAAAAGCTAGAACTGGTCAGGAGGTCGCTCATGCCCAAGCTCGGTATGCCGCCACTCAGGCGCAAGGAACTGATTGACGCCGCTATCCTGACCATCGGAGAGCGCGGAACGCTCGATGTAACCATGACGGATATTGCCGGTCGCGCCGGTGTATCCTCTGCTCTGGCACATCATTATTTCGGTGCGAAAGACGAGCTTCTGCAAGCCACGATGCGCCAGTTGTTGGCAGACCTGACTGCCGAAATGCAACAGGCGCTCAGCCGTACCGGCTCGCCACGCGAGCGCATATCGGCAATTGTAAACGTCAACTTTTCCGTCAGCCAGTTTCGCCCGGAAGTGGTGGCGGCATGGCTGGCCTTTTATGTCGAGGCGCAACGCTCTCCCGCGCTTCGCCGTCTGTTGCGCATCTATGTTCGCCGTCTCAAATCCAACCTGATGAGCGGCCTCACGCCACTGGTGTCGCGCGAGCAGGCAGACATTATGAGCGAAGGCATCGCCGCATTGATCGACGGCTTTTACATTCGTCGCGCACTCAAGGACGGTCTGCCAAACCCGCGCGGCGCAACGACTGTCATCGAGCAATATGTGGAAGCCTGCCTGACGAGCCAGCCTGCATGAGCCTGCCCGCAATTGAAGCCGATTACGTGATTGTCGGGTCCGGCTCTGCCGGATCGGCAATGGCCTATCGCCTGTCGGAAGACGGGCGCTATTCGGTCAT
Organism: Mesorhizobium sp.; assembly: GCA_049840935.1. Taxonomy (GTDB): domain Bacteria; phylum Pseudomonadota; class Alphaproteobacteria; order Rhizobiales; family Rhizobiaceae; genus Mesorhizobium_G. Next base: position 65,879 of record JASGJA010000016.1, on the reverse strand, counting down.
CGTGATCGAATATGGCGGCAGCGACATCGGCCCGTTCATCCAAATGCCCTCGGCGCTGTCCTTCCCCATGAATATGAGCCGCTACGATTGGGGCTTCGCCACCGAACCTGAACCGAACCTTGGCGGACGCCAATTGGTTACGCCGCGCGGCAAGGTCATTGGCGGTTCCTCCTCCATCAACGGTATGGTTTATGTGCGCGGCCACGCGCGCGATTTCGATCATTGGGCGGAAGAAGGCGCAACCGGCTGGAGCTATGCGGACGTCCTGCCCTATTTCAAGCGCATGGAACATGCCGCCGGTGGCGAAGATGGTTGGCGCGGCACAAACGGTCCGCTTTATGTTCAGCGCGGCGCGCGTCAGAACCCGCTCTATCAGGCGTTCATGGATGCCGGTAAGCAGGCAGGCTTCGAAGTTACCGCAGACTATAATGGCTCGAAGCAGGAAGGCTTCGGCCCCATGGAGCAGACCATCCACGGCGGCCGCCGCTGGTCGGTCGCCAGCGCCTATTTGCGACCCGCGCTCAAGCGCAAAAATGTGAGTCTTGTCAGCGGTTTCGCGCGGCGCGTGGTGATAGAGAATCGAACGCGCAACCGGCGTCGAGATCGAAGTTCGCAAACAGATTCAACTTGTTCGCGCAAAACGTGAGGTCATCCTCGCCGCCTCGTCCATCAACTCGCCAAAACTGCTCATGCTGTCGGGCATCGGCCCCGCCGCGCATTTGCGTGAACATGGAATCGATGTCGTCGCAGACCGCCCCGGCGTCGGGCAGAATCTGCAAGACCATCTGGAGCTTTACATCCAGCAGGAAGCGACGCAGCCGATCACGCTCTATTCGGTGCTGAACCCGTTTTCCAAGGCACTCATCGGTGCGCAATGGTTGTTCTTCAAAACCGGACTCGGCGCGACCAATCATTTTGAAGCCGCGGCCTTTGTGCGCTCCGCGCCGGGTGTGGAATATCCAGACATTCAATATCACTTCCTGCCCGCAGCCATTCGCTACGATGGCAAGGCCGCAGCCAATTCGCATGGCTTTCAGGCGCATGTCGGTCCCATGCGGTCGAAGTCGCGCGGCTCCATTACACTGCGCTCATCCGACCCATGGGCGAAGCCAGCCATACGCTTCAACTACATGTCGCACCCGGATGACTGGACCGAGTTCCGCCATTGCATCCGGCTCACGCGCGAAATCTTCGGGCAGCAAGCATTCGACGCCTATCGCGGTCGCGAAATTTCCCCCGGCGCTGCTGTTCAAAGCGATGTACAGCTTGACGCATTCATCCGCGAGCACGCCGAAAGCGCGTTTCACCCGTGCGGAACCTGCAAGATGGGCCGCGCGAACGATCCAATGGCGGTTGTCGATCCCGAATGCCGCGTCATTGGTGTGGAAGGGCTGCGCGTCGCGGATTCGTCTATCTTTCCGCGCGTCACCAATGGCAATCTGAACGCGCCCTCAATAATGACCGGCGAGAAGGCAGCCGACCACATTCTCGGCCGCGCCATGCTTGCGCCGTCAAATCAGGAACCCTGGATCAATCCGCGCTGGCGTGAATCCGACCGATAGGAGGCAAATCGTGAAGGCACAGCCCAAAGGCTCGCACTACATCAATGGCCGCTATGTTGAGGATACAGCAGGCGACCCGATAGACCTGATCTATGCCGCAAGCGGCGAGACAATTGCCCGCCTTCACGCTGCCACGCCCGCAATCATCCAGCAGGCGCTGGAGTCTGCACATAAGGCACAGGCCGAATGGGCGCGGCTCAAGCCCGTTGATCGTGGCCGTATTCTGCGCCGCGCAGCAGATCTTCTGCGCGCCAAAAACGACGAGCTTGCGCGCATCGAAACGCTGAACACTGGACGCGCCATTCAGGAAACATTGGTGGCCGACGCCGCTTCCGTCGCGGATGCGCTGGAGTTTTTCGCGGGCGCTGTCGCCACTTTCAATGGCGAGTTTTTCGATCTCGGCGGACCCTTTGGCTATACCCGTCGCGAAGCGCTCGGTGTTTGCGCGGGCATCGGCGCGTGGAACTATCCGATACAGGGTGCGGGCTGGAAGTCCGGCCCGGCCTTGGCGATGGGCAACGCGATGGTGTTCAAACCATCGGAAGCCGCACCGCTCTCCGCTCTCGCATTGGCCGAACTCTACACCGAAGCCGGCCTGCCGGATGGCCTGTTCAACGTCATTCAGGGTCGTGGCCCGGTCGGCTCCGCGCTTGCGAGCCATGAACTCGTGAATAAAATCTCCTTCACCGGCTCTGTGCCCACCGGCAAGAAAGTGCTTTCGCTCGCCGGTTCACACATGAAGCACGCCACGATGGAGCTTGGCGGCAAGTCGCCACTCATCATCTTTGAAGACGCCGACATCGAAAACGCCGTTGGCGGCGCGATGATGGCGAATTTCTATTCCACCGGCCAGGTCTGCTCAAACGGAACGCGTGTTTTCGTCCACGAAGCCATTCAGGGCAAATTCCTTGATCGTCTCACGGAGCGTACAAAGGCCATCCGCATCGGTGATCCGCTCGACCCGGAAACACAGATGGGGCCGCTCATCAATAAAATGCAGTACGACAAGGTGCTCGGCTATATCGAGATCGGCAAGGCCGATGGCGCAACCTTGCATTACGGCGGCGGCGTCCCGAAGCTACAGGGCTTCGAGAATGGCTATTTCGTCGAGCCAACGATCTTCTCAAACGTTCATGACGACATGCGCATTGCGCGCGAGGAAATCTTTGGCCCGGTCATGAGCGTTTTGTCTTTCCGCGACGAAGACGAGGCCATCACCCGCGCCAACGACACGCCGTTCGGCCTCTCCGCAGGCGTTTTCACGCGCGACTTGCCGCGCGCTCACCGCGTCATCGGCCAGTTGCAGGCTGGCACCTGCTGGATCAACAACTACAATCTCACCCCTGTCGAAATGCCGTTCGGCGGCTACAAGCAATCAGGCATTGGCCGCGAGAACGGCATCGCCGCCCTCGCTCACTACTCGCAGCTCAAATCGGTCTATGTCGAAACCGGCAACGTACAGGCTTCGTATTGATCGGCATAATCGATCAGTTTTTCCTGCGCTGGAACGATGTTCTCACTTGCGGGGTCGTAACGCGACAGTTATAAGCCCGCCGTCTGGTCACGGAGTGTAGCGCAGCCTGGTAGCGCACATCGTTCGGGACGATGGGGTCGGAGGTTCGAATCCTCTCACTCCGACCAGAAAAATCATTTTTAGTCCTTCCGAACCGCGTATTGATTGGCGTCTGTCGCGACTGGCAAATTCTATTTTTTATGATAATAATCCCGGCAACTTCGGCGCGAATTTGAGGGGAAAGTCGTGGCGGAATTCATCAAGCTGATTCTATCGCACATTCCCGAAATCCTGTTTGTGGCCTCCATCGCTTTGGCATTTCTGCCGCGAAAGAATTTTTCACTGAACAGGCGCTTGCTGGACTGGATGCTGCTGCTCGGAATCGGCGTTTCCTATGTTTGGAGCGGCATTTTTCACGTCTTTTTCCCAAACGTCGCCGCCAGTTCGATAGGGTGGGCAAACAGCCCTTTCCAGTTCGAAATCGGCGTTGCCGACATCGCCATAGGCATAGCGGCCATCGTCTCCTTCTGGCGAGGCTTGGAATTCAAGTCCGCTGTGGTGATTTACATAGCGCTGTTTTGCTTCGGCGTAGCTGTGGGGCATTTCTATCAAGCCGCTGCGGCGCATGATTACGCGGCAAACAATTTCGGCCTGCTGCTCATCATCACGCTTATCCAGATGGTTGCTTTGCCATACTGGCTTTGGAAGTCGCAACAGGAAGCTGGCGCGACTTCATAGTGCAGTATTCTCCGCGCTGCTCATATCTCAGCGCGAAACCGTGTGGCATCCAACGCGGCAGCCATCAAGGTTTGCGTGTAAGCCTCGCGCGGATCGTCAAAAATCTCTTCGGTCGGCCCTTCTTCCACGATCTTTCCCTGCTTCATTACGATGATGTAGTCGGCCATGGCGCGCACCACGGCAAGATCATGACTGATGAACAAATATGACAAATCGTAGTCGGCTTGCAGTTTGCGCAAAAGCTCCACGATCTGCTTCTGCACCGAGCGATCGAGCGCAGAAGTCGGCTCGTCCAGCACGACCACCTTGGGCTTCAAAATCATCGCCCGCGCTATGGCGATGCGCTGCCTTTGTCCGCCTGAAAACTCGTGTGGATAGCGATTGCGCATCACCGGGTCCAGCCCCACCTCGTTTAAGGCTTCCTTCGCACGCTGGTCGCGCTCTTTGCGTGTCAGGTTCGGCTCATGCACGCGCAAGCCTTCGGTGATGATCTGCCCCACTGTCATACGGGGCGAAAGCGAGCCGAACGGATCTTGAAACACAAGCTGCATTTCGTGCCGCAACGGTCGCATCTCGTCTTTAGTCGCAGTCGAAATATCGCGCCCGTCAAACCGGATTCGCCCTTCGCTCGGCAGCAGCCTCAGCAGCGCGCGCCCGAGCGTGGATTTTCCCGAACCGGATTCGCCGACAATGCCGATTGTCTGGCGTTGCTTCAGGATAACATTAATTCGGTCTACTGCGCGCAGCAGCATTGGCGGCCCGGCCAGAAAACCGCCGCCGATCCTGAACGTCACCTCGACGTTGCGCCCATCCAGCAATATCGGTGCGTTCGGCGTGGGCGGCGCTTTGCGCCCAGTCGGCTCCGCAGCCAGCAGCATTTTGGTATAGTCATGCTGCGGTACCGTGAAAATCTGCTCGGTCGGCCCGCTTTCTACCACCTCGCCGCGCCGCATCACATAAACGCGGTCAGCCAGCCTGCGCACGATTCCGAGATCATGCGTAATGAACACAATCGCTGTTCCGAGCTTCTTTTGTAGCTCTGCCAGCAGCACCAATATCTGTGCCTGTATCGTCACGTCCAGCGCGGTCGTCGGCTCGTCAGCGATCAGCACATCAGGATCGTTCGCCAGCGCCATAGCAATCATCACGCGCTGGCGCTGCCCGCCGGACATTTCATGCGGATAGGAACCCATCCGCCTTTCCGGGTCGGGAATGTGCACCAGCTTCAGCAAGCGAAGCGCCTCTGCCTGCGCCGCTTTTTGCCCCAGCTTGCGGTGCCGCATGATCGGCTCGATAAGCTGGTTGCCGATGGTATAGAGCGGATCGAGCGAAGTCATTGGCTCCTGAAAGATCATGCTGATCTTCGCGCCGCGCACCTTGTTCAATTCCGATTTCGGAAGCTCCAGCAGATTGCGCCCGCGATATTCGACCGCTCCAGTCGCTTCGCCATTTGAGGCCAGCAGGCGCATCGCGGCCATCATGGTCTGGCTCTTCCCAGAGCCGGACTCGCCCACAATCGCTACCGTTTCGCCCGCCTTCACAACGAGGTCGATGCCCCTTACCGCCTCAACCGTTCCGTCCAGCGTCCTGAACGTCACCCGCAGCTTTTTCACTTCGAGAACCGTCTCTGCCATGTCAGCGGTCCTTGGGGTCGAGCGCGTCGCGCAAGCCATCGCCGATGAAGTTCAGCGCGAACAGCGTCGAGACGAGGAAAAACGCCGGATACAGCAGCATCCAGTTGGCGCTGCCTATATTTGCCGCGCCTGCCGAAATCAGCACGCCCCAGCTTGTCATCGGCTCCTGCACGCCGAGCCCCAGAAACGACAGGAAGCTTTCAAGCAGGATCACCTGCGGCACCAGCAGCGTCATATAGATCACCACCGGCCCCAGCAGATTGGGGATCACGTGCCGCATCAAAATGCCGGTTTGCGAAACGCCCATCGCCTCCGCCGCCTGCACATATTCCTGTCGTCGGATCGAAAGCGCCTGCCCTCGCACGATGCGCGCCATGTCCAGCCAAAGAACCGCCCCCACGGCCAGAAACATCAGCACGAAGTTTCGCCCGAAAAACACCACCAGCATGATAACGAAGAAGATGAACGGTAGCGAATAGAGCACATCTACGATGCGCATCATCACCTCGTCCGTCTTGCCGCCTGAAAAGCCAGCCGTCGCGCCGTAAATCACGCCGATGGTTACGGCCACCAGTCCCGCCAGCAGACCAATCGAAAGCGAAATGCGCCCCGCCACGAGCGTGCGCGTAAACAGGTCGCGACCCACATTGTCGGTGCCGAACAGGAAATATTTCTGCATCGTCGCCGCGCTGATCACCGTCTCCAGCCCGTCCGGCGATTTGCTCTCTACACGCGCATCGTCAAACGTATCGGAACGATCGATGTAGCGCAGGTTCCTGTCATCGAACGGCTTTGTGGATGTCACCGTAAACACCACACGCCCGTCCTCCTGCTTCATCTCCTTCATGTCTACGCGCATTCTGCGCGTCACATCGTTCAGTGCGCCCTGAATCATTTCCTGTTGCGGATAGGGCGAAAGGCTGGGCGGCGTGCGCACATAGTCAGGGTAAATCGTCGTGTAAGCGTGTGGAGAGAAGAACGGCCCAAACACGCAGACCAGCGTCATCGCCACCAGATAAAACAGGCTGAACATCGCCGCCTTGTTGGCTTTCAGGCGCAGCCAAGCGTCGCCCCAAAGCGAGCGGCCAAGTGCTTCGGGATCGGGTATGGCTTGGGCTACGGCCAACTCAGTCATAGCGCACCCTCGGGTCCACGACGGCGTAGAGCAGGTCCACGATCAGGTTGAAGATGATGGTGAAAATCGCGATCACCACCACCGTTCCCATCACCAGCGTATAATCGCGGTTAAGTGCGGCCTGCACGAAATAGCGCCCCACGCCCGGTATCGCGAAAATCGTCTCGACAATGATCGAGCCTGTCAGCAGTGCCGCCGCCGCCGGTCCCGCATAGGAAATGATCGGCAGCAATGCGCCGCGCAGCGCGTGCTTCACCACCACAGACCAGTCCGAAAGCCCCATCGCACGTGCTGTCCGAATATGGTGCGAGCGCAGCGATTCAATCATCGAGCCACGCATCAGGCGCGCCACGATTGCCATTTGCGGCAGCGCCAGCGTCAGCACCGGGCCAATCTTGTTCAGCAGCGCACCATCGCCCCAGCCGCCAACCGGCAACAGTTTCCACGACAGCGCGAACACAAGCTGGATAATCGGCGCGATCACGAAGGTCGGTATCGTGCTGCCAGCCGTCGCCGTCGCTATCACCGCATAGTCTGCCGCGCGGTTCTGGTTCAGCGCCGCGATGATGCCGAGCGTTCCGCCCACCAGCAGCGCCAGCACCAGCGCCGATGCGCCAAGCTGGATAGAAATGGGCAGCCCTTCCCGGAAAAGCTCCGTCACGGTGAAGTCTGGGAGATTGTAGCTCGGCCCGAAATTTCCGTGCAACAGGTTCTTGAGATAGTTCCAATATTGCAGCCAAAGCGGATCGTTCAGCCCGAACTGTGCTTCCAGATTTGCCTTGATTTCAGGGCTCAGCCCGCGCTCCTGATTGAACGGCCCGCCCGGCGCGACCCGTATCAGGAAAAACGAAATCGTCACGATCACGAACAGCGTGGGTATCGCCGTCAGCAACCGCCGTATCAGGTATAAGAGCATGTTCGCTGCCCTTTATTTGCCGATGGTAAACAATACCCCACCCGGCCCTACGGGCCACCCTCCCCATCGAGGGGAGGGAGGGAGTTCAAATTTGACACGCTTCAATAATTGCAGCGCGAAAAGAGGTTGCACCCTCCCTCCCCTCGATGGGGAGGGTGGCCCGCAGGGCCGGGTGGGGTGCTCCAAGGTCACTCAGCCTTGCTGATGAACCGTGTCGGGTGCACATCCATGACGTTGTCTTCAAAGCCGGTCAGCTTTGGCGACACGATGTTGTGGAAGGAGTAGTAAAGCAGCGGGATTTGGCCAACATCGTCAACCAGCACCTGCTCCGCTTCGCTGAGCAGCTTGAAGCGCTCTTCCGGATTGCCGCCTGCTGCCGCGGCCTTGTCCATCAGTTCTTCAAACTTCGGGCTGTTATAGTTTGAATAGTTGTTTCCGCTGGCCTTGCGCGAAATACCAAGGAACGTTTCCGGGTCTTGATAGTCCGCAATCCAGCCCGCGCGGGCCACGTCGAAATCGCCCTTCTGCTCAAGATGCGCATAATGCGTCTTGGTGTCGGTATTCAGCAGCGTCACCTCGATGCCGAGCGGCTTTAGCTGCTCCTGAATGGCAACCGCCGTGTTCTTATGGTTTTCGGACGTGTTGTACCGGATTTCCATTTTCAGCGGTTTTTCAGGCGTATAGCCGAGCTTTTCCAGTACGGCCTTGGCTTCGTCTTCGCGGTCGATCTGCGACTTGTCAGCAAATTTCGCCATTGCCGATTTGTAGCCCTCAATGCCGGGCGGCACCATGGAATAACCAGGGAACATCGAGTTGTTCCAGACCTTTTCGGCAAGGAAATCGCGGTCTATCGCCTCAGAAATTGCATTGCGCAATTCCACATTGTCCCACGGGGCCTTGTCCGTCTTGATGGCGTAGTAATAGGTGCCGAGATAAGGCGCGACGCGGATCTGGTCGCCGAATTTGGTCTTCAAATCGGAAAGCTGCTCGGTCGGCAGATCATCGTAGCTGTCGAGTTCGCCAGCCTCATAGCGCTTCATGGCCGAGGAGCGGTCTTCTGTCGGAATGAAGTTGATGACGTCGATCTTCACATTCGCCGCATCATGAAACTTCGGATTCTTGACCATTTTCAGATGGTCGTTCGGCACCCACTCGGTCAGCGTAAATGCGCCGTTTGACACCAGCTTGCCGGGCTTGATCCAGTCCGCACCATCCTTGTCGATGGAGGCCTTGTTGACCGGATAGGCCGCTTGATGCGTCAGCATTTCAAGGAAATATGGCGTCGGCGCTTTCAGCGTGATCTCCAGAGTGTGGGCATCCACCGCCTTCACGCCCATCTCTTCGGGCTTCGCCTTGCTGGTGTCCACTTCTTCTGCATTTACAATCGGATAGAGCATCGACGCATATTCAGCGCCGGTTGCCGGGTCTTCCAGACGATGGAACGAATAGACGAAATCGTCCGCAGTCACCGGGCTGCCATCGGACCACACAGCGTCAGCGCGCAGCTTGAACGTGTAGATCTTGCCGTCATCCGAAATCGTCCAGCTTTCCGCTGCACCGGGAATCAATCCGGCCTTGGCGTCCTGCATCACCAAACCTTCAAACAGGTCGCGCAGCACATGCGCTTCATAAACCGTCGAGGTCTTGTGCGGATCGACCGTTTCCGGCTCGGCGGCACTGCCGCGATTGTAGACCACTTCGGCAAATGCCGGGGTCATGAGTGCGCCACCTGCCAGCACCAGCGAGGTCGCGAATATTGTTGAACGCAGAAGAGTCTGGATCATTGAACTACTCCCTGTTTGCCGCCCGATTTATGGCGGTCGAGATGTACGACGCTAATCGCGTCTGTTCCCATGCTGTGGATTTATCCACTCGCCGTGGTTGTGAGACTAGCAGAGCATTCAACCAACACAACAGCGGTCTTGAGGTGACGGAGGGGAATGGTTTGAGAGAAGCGAAGAGCGGTTCTTGCCCCTCATCCCGCTGCCGCGACCTTCTCCCTCAAGGGGAGAAGGAGGATAACTGCAACCTTTGCTTCAATCGCCATCGTTGCGTCGTTTGCGAGGCGTTGAAATTTGCTGCCTTCTCCCCTTGAGGGAGAAGGTGCCGGCAGGCGGATGAGGGGTATTCAGCCTAATTCAATCCTGCGACGAAGCTTGCGAGAGGTGGTAGCGAAACGCTCTCCTCCGAAACCGTCGCCAATTTACCCGGAAACAGCATCTCTCCTGCGACTTTCATCCCGCGCGGCAGTTTCCAATTCATCTGCGCATTGGAAAAATTGAAAACGCACAGCACACGTCTGCCATCCCTCTCCCGCACGAAGGCCAGCACGTCTTTGTTGCTTTCGAGAAACCGGAACCCGCCATTGATCAGCGCAGGTTCACGCTTCCGCGCTGCCAGCACTGCGCGATAATGGCTCAGTACGGAATCCGCGTCCCGCTCTTGCACATCGACGGCGCGCGCGGCGGATTCCGCCGACACAGGCAGCCACGGAACCCCATCCGAGAACCCGGCATTCTTCGCATGGGCTTCCCACACCATAGGCGTGCGGCATCCGTCCCTGCCCTTGAACCCCGGCCAGAACCGTATCCCATAGGGATCGCGCAACTGCTCGAACGTCAGTTCCGCCTCTTCCATGCCAAGTTCCTCGCCTTCATAAAGACAGATCGAACCCGGCAGGCACGCCAGCAGTGAAATTGCGAACCTTGCAACGTCATCGCTATTCTGCCCCGGTTTCACCCAGCGGCTGACATGCCGCCTCACGTCATGATTGGAAAACGCCCAGCACACCCAGCCGTCACGCACCTTGTCGAAAAAGCGCTCGACGCATCTGCGAAAATGAGCGGGCGAAAATTCGTCGCCGAGCATGTCGAACGTGTAGCACATATGCAGCTTGTCGCCGCCTTCGGTATACGCCGCCACCGTGTCCAGCGAGCGATCTTCGTCGCCCACTTCGCCCACAGAAGTCCGCTCGCCAAATGAATCCAGAAGCGCTCTGAATCGCTTGAGAAAACTGATATTTTCCGGCCTCGTCTTGTCGTACAAATGATGCTGCAACAGATACGGATTTGACGGATTCAGCGCTTCGCGTTTGCGCTTTGGCAGCGGCGGATTTGACCGCAATTCCGCATCCTGAAAATAGTAGTTCACCGTGTCCAGCCGGAACCCGTCCACGCCCTTTTGCAGCCAGAACCGCACCGAATCCAGCAGCGCATCCTGCACCGCCTGATTGTGAAAATTCAGCGCGGGCTGAGAGGTCAGAAAGTTGTGCAGATAATATTGCTTGCGCGTGGATTCCCATTCCCACGCCGATCCGCCAAAAACCGAAAGCCAATTGTTCGGCGCGGTGCCGTCCGGCTTTGCATCGGCCCAGACAAACCAATCCGCCTTTTCATTGTCACGGCTAACCCGGCTCTCCACGAACCACGGATGCTTGTCGGAAGTATGCGCCAACACCTGATCGATAATGATCTTCAGCCCAAGCCGATGCGCTTCGCTGACCATCTGCTCGAAATCCGCCATCGTCCCGAACATCGGATCGACCGCGCAATAGTCAGACACATCATAGCCCATATCGGCCTGTGGCGATTTGAAGAATGGCGACAGCCAAATCGCATCCACGCCCAACGAAGCAATATAGGGTAGACGCTCGATAATTCCCGGCAGGTCGCCGATGCCATCGCCATTGCTGTCCTGAAACGAGCGTGGATAGACCTGATAAATCGCGCAGCCGCGCCACCAATCACTTGCCGTCATCCGCCACCTCGCGCAGGAAGGTCACCGACCTACCCTCAACCAATTCGCCCGTCCAGACAACCGCCCGCCAGCGATATCCATCGCGTTCCGGCAGGCTGAAATTCATCTTGCGCCGGTCGCCGTTCACCAGCACTGCCAACCGTTCACCGCGTGCCGTCAGCATCATGCACAGCCTGCGGCGCGCCGGGTCTTCCCAGTCCGCCGTGTTCATAGGTTCGCCGGTTTCGGTCAACCATTCCACATCGCTTCCGGTCAAGAAATGCGTTTGCGCAAAGCCGGGGAAACCCGCCCTCAGCGCCGCCAGCCGAAACGCATAGCGTTCCAGTTCCCGGTCGCGGCCTGCCCAATCCAGCCACGTCAGTTCGTTGTCCTGACAATAGGCGTTGTTATTGCCGTGCTGCGTGCGGCCAAATTCATCGCCCGCGGTTAGCATGATGGCGCCCCGCGAGGCGAACAACGTCGCCAGCAGTGCCTTTAAATCGCGCTGACGCGCTGCCAAAATCGTCGCGTCGTCGGTGCTGCCTTCAACGCCGTTGTTCCATGAGAGATTATCGTCATGGCCGTCGCGATTGTTTTCGCCATTGGCCTCATTGTGCTTGCGCTCAACGCTCACCAGATCGGTCAGCGTAAGCCCGTCATGCGCCGCGATAAAATTCACCGTCCGCGTGCCGCCCTCCCCGTCGCGTTGAAACACATCCGACGAACCAGCCAGCCGTGTCGCCAGCCCCCCAACCATGCCCCAATCTCCGCGCCAGAACCGGCGGAAATCGTCTCGCGCCTTGTCGTTCCATTCCAGAAACGGCGCACCGAAATTGCCGAGCTGATAGCCGTCGCGACCGATGTCCCACGGCTCTGCAATCAGCACGCGGTCGCCCAGCAGCGGGTCACCACGCATTTCCTGCAACAGCGCCGCATGTGCGTCAAAGCCATTATCATCGCGTCCGAGAATGGGTGCGAGATCGAACCTGAACCCATCCACACCGGCATGGCGCACGAAGTGCCTCAGCGAATCCAGCACCAACCGCCGCACCACCGGATGGTCGCACGCAACCGTATTGCCTGTGCCGGTGTCGTTCACCAATCGCCCATCTAGGCTGCGATAATACGCCTGCGCATCCAGCCCGCGCAGCGAAACCGTTGGCCCTTGCATGTCGCTTTCGGCGGTGTGGTTGAACACCAGATCGAGGATCACACCGATGCCAGATTCATGCAACGCTTCCACCGTTTCGCGCAGTTCCTTAACGCCGCCAGGACACAGGCGCGGGTCCAGCGCCATGAATGAAACGGGATTATAGCCCCACGCATTGTGCAGCCCCAGCGGCGGCAAATGGCGCTCATCCATCCACGCCGTGATCGGCATAAGCTCCACCGCCGACACGTGCAGCTTCTTCAAATGCTCGATAATTACCGGATGCGCCAGCGCGCCAACCGTGCCGCGCAATTTTTCCGGCACATCAGGATGCAGCGTCGTGAAAGCCCTCACCTGCAATTCGTAGATCAGCCCGCCGGGATGAAAAAACGGAGTCGTTTGAATCGCTTCCGGCAATCGCTTCACAATCGCCTTTGGCAGCAACGGCGCGGTGTCCACAGCACTTCCGCGTTGCAAAGCCAGCCTTGTATCATGGGTGTAAGCGCCGTCCAGTTCGACGGCATATGGATCGATCAGCAGCTTGTCGGGATCGAACCACAGCCCCTGTTGCGGAGCATAATCACCATCCGCCCGAAAGCCGTAGCGTTGCCCCTCTCCTGCCCGCGCGGCCATAGCGGAAAACACGCCCTCGTTGTCGCGTTGCATCTCAACGCGCGTCTCGCTGCCGTGTTTGTCAAACAGGCAAAGCCACATGGCCTTCGCCGTTCCCGACCACACGGCGAATTGCACCCCGCCATTTGCAATGGTTGAGCCGAGGACAATGTTCTGAAACGTATTCGCTTGCATTACCCCCACCCCATACCCCTCCCCTCAAGGGGGAGGGGGACATTTGCGCTGTGCGTAACCATCACAGCGTGTCGCAACGTCTCAGAACCCCCTCCCCCTTGAGGGGAGGGGTATGGGGTGGGGGTATAGCGCATTTCCAGCTAGCTCACCTTGCCGGATAAATAACCTCAAGTAATCACCGTTGGCTTTTTGCGCCCGGTAAATTTCACGATCCCGGCAATCTCATCCGCCGCTTTAATCAAATCCGCGAGCGCTTTCTGCGTGTCGATATTGTGCTTCTTGGCATCGGGTTCATACCGCTCGAAATACACGCGCAGCGTTGCACCTGATGTTCCCGTTCCGGACAACCGGAACACCACGCGCGAACCGCCCTTGAACAACACGCGGACACCCTGATTTTCGACACCGACCCGTCAACCGGATCGTGATAGGCAAAATCATCGGCCGCCTCGATATCCATGCCCTGCACCTTCTTGCCCGGCAACTTGGCCAGACCGGCACGCAGCGCATCGATCAGCGCATTGGCTTTGTCGCTTTCGACTTCCTCGTAGTCATGGCGCGAATAATAGTTGCGGCCATATTCCTTCCAATGCGCCTCGACGATGTCCTTCACGCTCTGCTTACGCGCGGCGATGATGTTGAGCCAGAACAACACCGCCCACAGCCCGTCCTTCTCGCGCACATGGTCGGAGCCAGTGCCAAAGCTTTCTTCGCCGCAAACGGTGGCCTTCCCTGCGTCCAGCAGATTGCCAAAGAACTTCCAGCCGGTCGGCGTTTCGTACATGCCAATGCCAAGCTTTTCGGCCACGCGATTCGCCGCAGCACTTGTCGGCATGGAGCGTGCAATGCCTGCCAGCCCGCGCTTGTATCCCGGCGCGAGCGTCGCGTTCGCGGCAATCAGCGCGAGACTGTCGGACGGTGTCACGAACATGCCTTTGCCGACGATCATGTTGCGGTCGCCATCGCCGTCCGAGGCTGCTCCGAAATCCGGCCCGGCAGCGCTCATCACGTCATCATAGAGCTCCTTCGCGTGCACGAGGTTCGGGTCCGGGTGATGCCCGCCGAAATCCGGCAGCGGATGAAAATTGCGCGCTGTGCCTTTCGGCGCGCCCAGCCTGCCCTCCAGAATCTCCTTCGCATATGGCCCTGTCACGGCATGCATGGAATCCATCGCCATGCGAAAGCCACCCTTGAACATCGCGCGGATTGCGTCGAAGTCGAACAGGCTTTCCATCAGTTCGGCATAGTCTTTCACCGGATCGATAACCTCAACCGTCATGCCGCCAACGTCAAAGCTGCCCACCACGTCGATGTCCACATGCCCGATCTCCGCAATCTTGTATTCGCTAATCGTCTTGGTGTTGGCGAAAATCGCGTCGGTGATCTTTTCCGGCGCTGGCCCGCCATTGCCGATATTGTACTTGATGCCGAAATCTTCGTGCGGCCCGCCGGGGTTGTGGCTGGCCGAAAGCACCAGTCCGCCGAACGCCTTGTATTTGCGGATAATGTTCGACGCGGCGGGTGTCGAGAGAATACCCCCCTGCCCCACCATCACCTTGCCGAAGCCGTTGGCCACGGCCATCGCGATGGCCTTCTGGATCACTTCGCGATTGAGGTAACGGCCATCGCCGCCGATCACCAGCGTCTTGCCTTCAAACCCTTCCAGCGAGTTGAATACCGACTGGATGAAATTCTCCGCATAGTTGGGCTGCTCGAAAACCGGCACTTTCTTGCGCAAGCCGGAGGTTCCCGGCTTCTGGTCGTCATAAGGTTTGGTCGAAACGGTTTTGATATTTGCTTTTGTGCTCATTTCTTGACCCGGCTTTCTGGCAAGAAGGTTCCTGTAAAGATCGGTGTATTTTCTGGCACTGCGCGTCCACGAGACATCGCTTTTCATGCCCTGCTTTTGCAGCGATGCCCACACCTGCGCGTCCCGGTGCAACTCCACCGCCCGCTGCACCGCATTCAGCAGCGCACGCGCATCGGCAGCGTCATGCACAAATCCGGTCGCCACGCCCGCCGTCGCCGCCGCTTCATTGGCATCGATAACCGTGTCCGCCAGACCGCCCGTGCGCGCGACCACCGGCACGCAGCCATAACGCAGACCGTAGAGTTGCGTCAGGCCGCACGGCTCGAACCGCGAGGGAATGAGGATAGCATCCGACCCGCCCTGCATAAGATGTGAAAGCGCTTCGTCGTAACCGATCACCACGCCAATGCGCCCGCGGTGGCGCGCCGCTGCCGCGAGAAGTTGCCCCTCAAGCCCGCTGTCGCCGGAGCCAAGCACCGCCAGCCGTGCGCCCATCGCGACGAGTTGGTCTGCGATCTCCACCAACAGGTCAACGCCCTTTTGCCAAGTCAGGCGGCTCACAACACAGAAGATGGGCGTGTCGTCATGCTCCAGCCCGAACCGCTCTTCGATTGCGGCCCGATTGGCCGCGCGCTTATCCAGCGCATCAGCCGTGTATGATGCCGTGAGGTGCTTGTCCGTCGCCGGGTTCCACACATCATCATCGATACCGTTCACAATGCCGTAGAGGTCTGGCGCGCGCCGGTTGATCAGACCATCCAGTCCCATGCCGAATTCCGGCGTGCGAATTTCTTGTGCATAGGTTGGGCTAACGGTCGTCACGGCCCAAGCCGATTGCAGACCCGCTTTCAGGAACCCGACGCCGCCATAATACTCGACGCCGTCAACGGTCATCGCCTCGCCCGCGAGCCCAAGCCCGCCGAATATTCCCGCCGGAAACCGGCCCTGAAATGCGAGATTGTGCACCGTCATTACGCTAGGCACATTGTTAGCGGGGCCAAAGCGCATATAGGCAATGGTCAGCGCCGCCTGCCAGTCATGCGCGTGCACAACGTCTGGCACGAACCCCGCCAGCTTGCCCTCGGCAATGTCTGCGCCCACCCGGCTCAGTGCGGCAAAGCGCTGCCAGTTGTCCGGCCAGTCATTGCCGTTCGGGTCGCCATATGCCCCACCATTGCGGTCATAGAGATGCGGAGCGTCGATAATGTAGAGGTCCAGCCCATCGAATTTGGTGGCAAGCAGCGCCGCCGGTCCCCCGAAAAGATTGTCGTAGTGGTACACCGCCTCGGTGGTTTTCAGCGCCTTTATTACCGCGGGATAACCCGGCAGCAGCGAGCGCATCTCCACGCCATGCTCCTTGAGCGCAAGCGGAAGCGCCCCCGCCACATCGGCCAGCCCTCCGGTCTTGATCAGCGGGTAGAGTTCAGAGGCTACGGATAGAACTTTCATACGGGCTTTCGATTCATCGCATCACTTAACAGTTTGAGCATTTGCCTAAAACCCCTCATCCGCCTGCCGGCACCTTCTCCCTCAAGGGGAGAAGGGAGAATTGGCGGCGCCGTTCCTAATCACCAACGCCACAGATTATGCGAGGCGTATCGATCATCTGCCTTCTCCCCTTGAGGGGTGAGGATTGGTCCGCGAAGCGGATGAAAAGCCCCAAAATGGGCTTTTCAAATGACGAACGCCCGGAGCCATAGCGGAGGGCTGGGTGGTGCCGGCAGGCGGATGAGGGGTGCAAATCACATCCACACTCACCCCAACCGGCTGATCATTTCCTGCGTGATCAGCACAATGCCCTTTTCGCTCACCCGGAATCTCTTGGCATCGGCTTTCGCATCCTCGCCCACAATCAGACCTTCGGGAATGTGCACCCCGGAGTCGATTACGCAGCGCGTCAGCCTTACGTTGCGGCCAACCACACAATCCGGCAGCATCACCACCTCTTTCAGCTTGGTGTAGGAGTTGATGCGCGCACCGGTGAACACCAGGCTCCGCTTCAACGACGCGCCGGAAACGATGCAATCGCCCGCAATCACCGACGACACGGCCATGCCGCGGCGGCCATCCTCATCATGCACGAATTTTGCCGGCGGCTTCAATTCCGCATAAGTCCAGATCGGCCAGTCGCGATCATAAATGTCCAGTTCCGGCGTCACGTCCGTCAGGTCGATATTGGCTTCCCAATAGGCATCGATGGTTCCCACGTCGCGCCAGTAAGGTTCCGCTTCCATCGAGGACCGCACGCAGGATTGTGCGAAGCGATGCGCCACGGCTTTGCCGTGATCCACGATGTAGGGAATGATGTCCTTGCCGAAGTCACGGCTGGAATCCGGGTCGGATGCGTCCTTGCGCAACAGGTCCATCAGGAACTTTGTGCGGAACACGTAAATGCCCATCGAGGCCAGCGCGAAATCCGGCTTGTCTGGAATGGCTGGCGGATCGGAAGGCTTTTCGACAAACGCGATGATCTGGTCCTTTCCGTCCACATGCATCACGCCGAAGCCGGTCGCCTCCATGCGCGGCACTTCGAGGCAGCCCACTGTCACATCCGCGTTCTGGTCCACGTGCTGACGCAGCATCAGTTCGTAGTCCATCTTGTAGATGTGGTCGCCCGCCAGAATGACCATGAATTCCGGGTTATAGCTTTCAATAATATCGATGTTCTGGAACACCGCGTCCGCCGTTCCCTCATACCATTGCGTTTCGGAAACGCGTTGCGAGGCGGGCAGAATGTCGAAGCTTTCATTGCGTTCGGGCCGCATGAAGTTCCAGCCGCGTTGCAGGTGCCGGATCAGCGAATGCGCCTTGTATTGCGTGGCAACGCCAATGCGCCGAATACCCGAATTGATGGCATTCGACAGCGCGAAATCGATGATGCGCGTCTTGCCGCCGAAATGCACTGCGGGCTTGGCGCGCCGGTCCGTCAGTTCCTTGAGGCGACTGCCCCGCCCTCCCGCCAGCACATAGGCCATAGCTTCACGCGCAAGCGGCTGCGTCCGTTTCAAATCAGCCATGAACTCCCTCCCAACTCATGATGGCACAACCTCCACCGTTTCGGCGCTCTCCTCCGGCTGCGAAACCGCTTCCGGCACTTCCTCAACCAGTTCCAGCATCAGCGTTGCCAGCGGCGGCAGGCGCAGTATCGCGTGCGCCTTGCCGTCAGATGTCGCAAATGCTTCCACAACCCCGTCGTTCCCGACACCGGAGCCGCCGTAATCGGCTGCGTCGGTATTGATGATTTCGCGCCACTTTCCGGCCTTCGGCAAGGGCAGTCCGTAATTGTTGCGAACAATCGGCGTGAAGCTTGAAATCACTGCCACGGGATTTTCGCCCGGCGCGGTGCGCAGCCACGCAAAAACCGAGTTTTCCTGATCGTCCACGATCAGCCATGTAAAGCCATCCGGCTCGCAGTCGCGTGCGTGTAAAGCGGGCCGAGAGCGATAGGCATAGTTCAGGTCGCGCACCAGCTTGCGCATTCCCGCGTGCGGCGGATGCGCCAGCAAATCCCAGTCCAGTGCCCGCGCCTCGCTCCATTCGCGGCGTTGGGCAAACTCCTGCCCCATGAACAGCAGCTTTTTGCCGGGATACCCCCACATGAAGCCGTAATACGCACGCAGATTGGCAAACTTCTGCCAGTCGTCACCCGACATTTTGTTAAGCAGGGTGCCCTTGCCGTGCACCACTTCGTCATGGCTTAGCGGCAGTACAAAATTCTCGGAAAACGCATAGAGCAGCCCGAATGTCAGGTCGCTGTGGTGGAATTTCCGGTGGATCGGCTCACGCGCCATATATTCCAGCGTGTCGTGCATGAACCCCATGTTCCACTTGAACCCGAAGCCCAGCCCTCCTTGATCGGTCGGCTGCGATACCTTCGGCCATGACGTGGACTCCTCGGCAATCGTCATAATGCCGGGATGCGTGCCATAGAGCCGCGCGTTCATCTCCTGCAGGAATTTCACTGCTTCCAGATTTTCGCGCCCGCCCTTCTCGTTCGGTATCCATTCGCCCTGCTTGCGCGAATAGTCGAGGTAGAGCATCGAGGCGACCGCATCCACACGCAGGCCATCAACGTGATATTTCTCGGCCCAGTACAACGCGTTGTTGACGAGAAACGACACCACCTCCCGCCGTCCAAAATTATAGATCAGCGTGTTCCAGTCGGGATGATAACCCTTGCGGGGGTCTTCGTGCTCATAGAGCGCCGTGCCGTCAAATCGCGCGAGGCCAAACTGGTCGGTTGGAAAATGCGCTGGCACCCAATCCAGAATGACGCCGACGCCTGCCCGATGCGCACCATCCACGAACCGCGCAAAGCCCTCAGGATCGCCGAAGCGCGCAGTCGGGGCATAAAGTCCGGTGGTCTGGTATCCCCATGATGGATCGAAAGGATGCTCCGAGATCGGCAAAAACTCGATATGCGTGAAGCCGGTGTCCACGACATAAGGAATAAGCCGTTCGGCCAGCTCATCCCATGTCAGGAACGAACCATCTTCCTTGCGCTGCCACGAGCCAGCATGGACCTCATAGATTGAAATTGCATCGCGGCGAGGCTGCGTCTTGCGCCAATAGTCGCGATGCGCGTCATCACCCCATTCGTGCTGAAAATGATGCACCGTCACCGATGCCGTTTCGGGCCGCAACTCAGACTTGAACGCGAATGGATCGGCTTTCAGCGGCAGCACAACGCCCTGCGCTCCGATAATCTCGAACTTGTAGGTGCGCCCTGCCTCAATGTCCGGCGCAAAAATTTCCCAGATGCCCGTGTCCTGACGAAACCGCATCGGCAGCCGCCGACCGTCCCAATCGTTGAAATCGCCCACCACGGACACGCGCTTGGCGTTCGGCGCCCACACGGCAAAATGCACGCCGTCCGCGCCTTCGTGATGGATCAGATGCGCGCCAAGCTTGTCGAACAAGCGCAAATGCGACCCCTCGGCGATGTAATAATCATCCATCGGTCCCAGCACCGGACCAAATGAATAAGGGTCGAGTTCAGACCATTCGCCGCCATCGTTACGCGCCAGATACCGCACCGGCTGGCGACGATCTACCGTCAGCGGTCCCTCGAAAAACCCGGCTTCATTCCGCTGCTCAAGCGTGCCTATCTCATTATTTTCAAGATCGAAAACCTTGACGAAATCAGCGCCGGGAATGAAGCATCGCGCGACAAAGCCCGCATCGGTTTCATGTACGCCGAGAACGCCGAACGGGTCGCCATGTGTTCCCGCGACAATTGCCTTTATCGCGCCGTCACTTGCTCGTGCCGTCGGCAGTTTCTTCTGCTTGGCTGGCTTGGATACCGAAACCTTTTTCTTCGTGGCTTCAACAGGTTCGGAATCGATCTTCTTGCCCTTTGCGGGCTTCGATTGCGCCGTGCGGCCAGCTTTTTTCATGCTCCGAACCTCCCTGGCCGCCGACCTTCGGATCTCACCCCACCCGGCCCTTCGGGCCACCCTCCCCATCGAGGGGAGGGAGATGTCAACCTTTACGCGTCTTGCGCTTGCTCCGCTGTCTGGAGACTAGGCACCCTCCCTCCCCTCGATGGGAGAGGGTGGCCCGAAAGGGCCGGGTGGTGTGCAAAGCCTCCCATTTCAAAATTCCCCCTGACCGCCTGTCCTCAAACGCGAACCTTCCAGATCTCCCGCGCATATTCCCGAATGGTGCGGTCGGATGAGAACCATGCCATCCGCGCCACGTTGTGAATGGCCTTGGTGTACCAGAGCGGACTATCCGTCCACCATTCGTCCACTTTCCTCTGCGTCGCCGCGTAGGAGTCAAAATCCGCCGCGACCATGAACCAATCCGAATTGTAGAGCCCGTCGATAAGGTCGCGATAGCGCCCCGGCTCATGCGGCGAAAACACGCCGGACGAAATCGCTGACAGCGCCTGCGAGAGTTCCGGCGACCCTTCGATCACCTCGCGCGGCTTGTAGCCATTCGCCCGCCGTTCGGCGACTTCCTGCGCAGTCAGGCCGAAGATCAGGATATTGTCCTCCCCGACATGCTCCTGCATTTCAACATTCGCGCCATCCAGCGTACCTATCGTCAACGCGCCATTCAGCCCGAACTTCATATTGCCCGTGCCGGAGGCTTCCATGCCCGCCGTTGAAATCTGCTCCGACAAATCCGCCGCGGGCATCATGATCTCGGCCAGACTGACATTGTAGTTCGGCATGAATGCGATCTTGAGCAGCCCGCGCACGGACGGGTCGCGGTTCACCACCTTCGCCACATCGTTTATCAGTCGAATAATCAGCTTGGCGTTGTAATAGCTCGGCGCCGCCTTGCCGCCGAAGAATTTTACACGAGGAACCCAATCCCGCTCAGGGTGCGAGCGTATCTGGTCGTACAGCGCCACCGCTTCGATAATGTTCAGAAGCTGCCGCTTGTATTCGTGGATACGCTTGATCTGGATGTCAAACAGCGCCGAAGGATCGACCTTCACGCCCAACCGTTCTGCCGCCACCTGCGCCAGCCGCTGCTTATTCACGCGCTTTGCCGCCGCGAACTTTTCCACGAACGCCTTGTCGCTGGCGAATTTGTCCAGTTCGGCCAGCGCGTCGAAATCGTCGAGGAACCTGTCGCCGATCGCCTCGCGCACCAGCCCGGTCAGCCCCTCATTGCATTGGAACAACCAGCGGCGCGGCGTAATGCCGTTGGTCTTGTTGTTGATGCGGTCGGGGTAAAGCCTGTGCAAATCCGCGAACACCGTTTCTTTCATCAGATCGGTGTGCAGCGCCGAAACGCCGTTGATCGAATGCGACCCCGCAAACGCCAGATTGCCCATGCGCACGCGCCGCTCGCCATCTTCCTGGATCAGCGAAATCCGGCTGATCTGCCCGCCGTCGAAATTCCCCGTCGCGCGCGCCTCCAGCAAAATCTGCGCGTTGATCTCGTAAACAAGCTGCATGTGGCGCGGCAACAACCGCTCAAACAGCGGCACTGGCCAGCTTTCCAGCGCTTCCGGCAGCAGCGTGTGATTGGTATAGCCGAATGTCCGCTTGGTCATGTCCCAAGCCTCATCGAACTCGAAGCCATGCACATCGATCAGGAGCCGCATCAGTTCGGCCACCGAAACCGCCGGATGCGTGTCGTTCAAATGGATCGCCGCCTTGTCAGGCAGTGAGCGCAGTTCGCCATATTGCGACAGGTGCCGCTGCAAAATGTCTTGAAGCGAGGCTGACGAGAAGAAATATTCCTGCCGCAGCCGCAGTTCCTGTCCGGCCTTATGCGAATCCGCTGGATACAGCACACGCGACAGCGCATCCGCCTTGTTGCTCTCTTCCAGTGCGCCGACGTGGTCACCCGCATTGAACTTGTCGAGCAGAATTGGATCGACCGGCATGGCCGACCACAGCCGAAGCGTATTCACGCGCTTGCCGCGCCAGCCCACCACCGGCGTATCATAGGCGACCGCCAGTACGTGTTCGGATGGCTTCCAGACATGGCGTTCCACCAGCCCGTCCTGAACCTCGGCCGCCTCGACCGAACCGCCGAAGCCGATCTCGAACGAACGTTCGCGCCGTTCAAATTCCCACGGATTGCCGTGGTCCAGCCACGTTTCCGGCAGTTCCACCTGCTGACCGTCTGAAATCTCCTGCCGGAACATGCCGTTCATGTAACGAATGCCGTAGCCATGCGCAGGCACGCCCACCGTCGCCATGCTTTCCATGAAGCATGCGGCCAGCCGTCCAAGACCGCCATTGCCGAGCGCAGCATCCGGTTCAAGCTGCGCAATGACGTCAAGATCGACGTCGAGCAGTTCAAGCGCCTCGCGTATCGTCTCCATCATGCCCAGATTGGAGAACGCGTCGCGCATCAGCCGACCGATCAAAAACTCCAGCGACAGATAATAGGCGCGCTTGGCCTGCGTCTCATAAGCCTCTTTCGTCGAGGTGATCCAACGATCGACAATCCGGTCGCGTACGGCCTTGATCGAGGCCGCCAGCCAGTCATACGAGGTCGCGACAGACGCGTCCTTACCCACACGATAACGCAGGTCTTTCAGGATTTCGTCCGCCAGTTCACGTGGCGTGACATCCAGCGGCATGGGAGCGACGACTTTGGCTTTGGACTTCATGGCAGATGTCATTTTGGCTCCGTTGACATTTGAACCCTGGACCCTCCCATAAGCCATTGCAAACCGGCCTCCCAACGCCGTTTCACCAATCGCTTCAATCGATTTGAGCAATCCGCCAATCCGGCGTCAAGCGCAATAAATATGCTGCCGCGCTTCCTCTGCTGAAACGCTTAAGGTTATTGCACCCTCCCTCCCCTCGATGGGGAGGGTGGCCCGGAGGGCCGGGTGGGGCGAAACCTTCCTCACGCAGCAAGCGCATCCTGCGGCGGTTTCATTGCACCTGTCATCAGCGCGACGGCATCTGACATGGACACCTGCTTCGGATCGACAACGCACAGTCTGCGACCGAGGCGATGAATATGAATCCGGTCCGCCACCTCGAACACATGCGGCATGTTGTGCGAAATGAGCACGATAGGCAGGCCGCGCTTTTTGACGTCCAGAATAAGCTCCAGCACGCGCCGTGACTCCTTCACACCCAGCGCTGCGGTCGGCTCGTCCATAATCACGACCTTTGAGCCAAACGCCGCAGCCCGCGCCACCGCCACGCCCTGACGCTGGCCACCAGACAATGTTTCCACCGCCTGGCTGATGTTCTGGATCGTCATCAGACCCAGCTCATTCAACTTCTCACGTGCACGCTTTTCCATCGCGGGCCGGTCCAGCATTCGGAACCACTGGCCCATAATGCCCGGCTTCCTGAGTTCCCGACCGAGAAACATGTTGTCCGCAATCGACAGCGCCGGCGAAAGCGCGAGGTTCTGGTACACCGTCTCGATGCCAGCCTCGCGCGCCTCCATCGGCGAGCGAAACTGCACCTGCTGGCCTTCCAGCTTGATTTCTCCCTCATCGGGAATAACCGCGCCGGAAATCGCCTTGATAAGCGAGGATTTCCCCGCGCCATTGTCACCGATCACCGCCAGGATTTCGCCCGGGTAGAGGTCGAAATCCGCATTGTCGAGAGCGGTCACGCGACCGTAGCGCTTGACGAGTCCTCGCGCCGAAAGGATGGGTTGGACTGAGGTGTTCATACCGAAACCTTTCTGATCCACTGGTCGATTGCGACTGCGCCGATAATCAGCACACCCGTCAGAAGCACTTTCCATTGTGGGTCTGCTCCGAGCATGTTCAGGCCCATCGAGACGACGCCCACGATCATCGCGCCGAACAGCGTGCCGAGGATCGAGCCGCGTCCGCCGAACAGCGAAATGCCGCCGATAACTGCCGCCGTAATTGCCTGCAAATTATAATCCGTAACTGCTGCCGACGGCGAAACCGAACCGTTGCGGCCAATCGAAACCCAAGCCGCAAATGCCGCGATCAAACCCGCCAGACCGTAGACTGAAAACAGCACCCTGCGCGTTTGAATACCGGAGAGCTTCGCCGCCTCCGGATCGTCGCCCACGGCGTAGACATGCCTGCCCCAGGCCGTGTGGTTCAGCACGTACCACAGCACCAGCACCAGCAGCACCATGGCGATAACACCCAACGTCAACACCGCCGATCCCACTCTGAAACTCGAACCGAACAGGTGCAGCAGCGGAGCCGTCGCGGCCACATCCGCATCGCGGATCGTCTCATTGGCCGAGTAGATGAAATTCGTCGCCATGACGATGTTCCAAGTGCCCAACGTCACGATGAAAGGCGGTAGCTTCATAACCGCCACAAGGAAGCCGTTCAGCAGGCCGCACAGCGTTCCGACGCCAAGCCCTATCAGCACGGCAATAGGCGCGGGTATCCCGTATACCACCGCACAATTGCCCATCACCACCGCCGAAATCACCATGATAACGCCGATCGAGAGGTCGATACCCGCCGTCAGGATCACCAGCGTTTGCGCGGCACCCAGAATGCCGACAATCGCGATTTGCTGGAGTATCAGCGTCAGCGTGTAGGACGAGAAGAACCGCCCGCCAATCGTGATCCCGAATATGACGATCGACATCACCAGAACGATCAGCGGCACCGCTGCCGGTGTCGAATGCAGAAAATGCTGCGCCCGCTTGATCAGCGGCACGCCCTGATGGTCAAATGCAGCGACATTGCGGTCGCTCTGGTCGAGAACTTTCTCGAATTCCTGTGCTCCGGCCATTTTTCCTCCCTTTCCGCGTATTCTCCCCAGAACGCGGAGTGTTATCGTCCGCCCAATTCAGGGTGTAATCAAGTGGTGGCAGGTTCGGCTGTCGCACCTCCCTCGCCTCGATGGTACTGCGTTTACGTTTTGACCCCTCATCCGCCTGCCGGCACCTTCTCCCTCAAGGGGAGAAGGGAGAGATTTCAACGCCTCACCTATCCTGCAACGTTGAAGACTGACGCCAACGTCGCAGTCTTCTGCCTTCTCCCCTTGAGGGAGAAGGTGCCGGCAGGCGGATGAGGGGTAAATGCCACCCCATAGAAGGGTGGGGCGGCATCGCAATATCCTTCATCAAGAAAGGGCAGCGCAAACTTTGCCAGGCTCGCGCCAATAGGGCGTACCCTTCTCAGCGCCTCCCGGCCGGGGACCCGCTGCCTCCGGCAGCTCCCCGGCGTTCAATGACTTTGGAAGGTCCACCGGACCTTCCAATTCGCTTTTAGCGAACCGTCATTTCACCCCCAGCACTTCGCAGTGCCTTCCTTGGTGTCGATAGACTTCACACCAGCCGCTGGCTTGTCCGTCACCAGATTCACGCCGGTATCAAAGAACGTCTTGCCTTCGGTCGGCTTCGGCTTGGTGCCGTCCTTTGCAAACGCTGCAATCGCTTCAATACCGAGCGCGGCCATCTGCAATGGATATTGCTGCGAGGTCGCTCCGATCACGCCTTCCGCAACCGACTTCACGCCGGGGCAGCCGCCATCGACCGAAACGATCAGCACCTGACCTTCGAGACCCACCGCCTTCAGCGCCTGATATGCACCAACCGCAGCCGGTTCGTTGATGGTGTGGATCACGTTGATCGTGTTGTCTTTCTGGAGAAGGTTTTCCATCGCCTTGCGGCCACCCTCTTCGTTACCGTTGGTCACGTCATGGCCGACGATGCGCGGATCGTCTTCGTCACCGATCTTGTTCGGATCTTTCGGATCGATTCCGAAACCGATCATAAACCCTTGATCGCGCAGCACATCCACGGATGGCTGTGAAGGCGTCAGGTCGAGGAAGCCGATCTTCGCGTCCTTCGCCTTGTCGCCCAGAGTTGCCGCGGCCCATGCGCCGATCAGCTTGCCAGCTTCAAGGTTGTCCGTTGCGAAAGTCGCGTCTGCCGCGTCAATCGGATCGAGCGGCGTGTCGAGTGCAATCACCAGCAGGCCCGCATCGCGCGCCTTCTTCACAGTCGGCACAATGCCCTTCGTATCGGAAGCAGTGATCAGAATGCCCTTGGCGCCATCTGCGATACAGGATTTAATCGCCGCGACCTGGCTTTCACTGTCGCCGTCGATCTTGCCTGCATAGCTCTTCAGCGTAACGCCAAGCTCTGCGGCCTTAGCGGTCGCGCCCTCTTTCATCTTCACGAAGAACGGGTTGGTGTCGGTCTTGGTTATCAGGCAGGCGCTTACGCCTTCCGCCGATGCTGGCATGGCAAAGCCGATGGCTGCCGAAGCCATAGCTGCAAACAGAGTCGTTTTGAGAATGGTGGTTTTCACGGATACTCCTCCCAGTGAAATTCGGTGATAGGCGACTGCTCGCCCGCAGGTCTCCCGTCCTGCGTGCATAACAATGCGGCCATTCCAGTTCAGTGTCAATAAATAAATCACTCTTATTTATTATTGACACTTAATTCCTTGAGAGCCATTCTGAATTTGTGTCGCGAAGCGGCACGAGGGAGGTATCTTTGGCAGACGCGCAAATCAGGTTCGGATCTTCCGAGCCTGTTTCGACAGTATTGCATCGCGGTACGAACCAATCAGGCATGCGCGATTTTAACGAGCGCGTGGTGTTGTCGCTTGTGCGGCTCCATGGCGGTCTGGCCAAGAGCGATATTGCGCGCATGACTGGCCTTTCGGCGCAAACCGTTTCTGTCATCATGCGGGCGCTTGAGGCGGATGGCCTGTTGCTAAAAGGCGAGCCGCAGCGTGGTCGCATTGGTCAGCCTTCCGTGCCCATGTCGCTCAATCCCGAAGGCGCTTTTTTCCTCGGCCTCAAGGTCGGGCGGCGCAGCGCCGATCTGGTCATGACCGATTTTCTTGGCAATGTGCGCGCTCGACGTGAACAGTCTTACGTCTACCCCACACCCGATGAAACGAAGCACTTTTTGTTGAGCGCCCTGCGCGAAATTCGCGCCTCAATGCCCCCCGCGCAGCAGGAGCTTATCGCCGGACTCGGCATCGCCATGCCATTTGAGCTTTGGAACTGGGCGGAAATGGTCGGGGCGCCGCGCGAATTGATGGACCAGTGGCGCGACCGCGATATTCGCGCTGAAATCCAGAACGAACTGCCCTTCCCCGTGTTCTTGCAGAACGACGCAACCTCCGCCTGCGGGGCAGAACTCGTCTTCGGTCGCGTCAACGACCTCCGCGATTTCGTTTATTTCTTCATAGGTGCGTTTGCGGGCGGCGGTGTCGTTCTGAACGGTCGCCTCTATTCTGGCCCCACCGGCAATGCTGGCGCGCTCGGTTCCATGCCTGTGCCGGGTCCATCTGGCAGCCCTGCACAGCTCATCGACATCGCCTCGCTCAGTGTTTTGGAAAAGCGCCTGAAAGCAGCGGGCAATGCCACCGCTAATCGCTGGACAGAGTTGCGCAACTGGCAGGACGCCGGAGCCGTCGCCGATCAATGGATCACTGACGCGGCCAATGCACTGGCCTATGCCATTGTTTCCGCCACATCCGTCATCGACTTTGAAGCTGCAATAATTGAAGGCTGGATGCCGCCGGAGATCCGCGCACGCCTCACAGATTCGGTCCGCGCCGCATTGGGTCGCGTCAATGCGGAAGGGCTCAAAATTCCCGAAATCCGCGAAGGTTCGGTGGGGCTTCACGCCCGCGCAATCGGCGCGGCGAGCCTGCCGTTGTCCGAGCGCTTTCTGGTCGGCTCTAACGCATTGTCCATCGGAGCAGCTTGATGTTGATTGGCATCCCCCCAATTCTTGGCCCGGAATTGCTCGCCACGCTCCGCGCGATGGGTCACACCGACGAAATCGCGCTGGTGGATGGCAACTACCCGGCCCTTGAACATGCCCGCCGTCTGATCCGCGCGGACGGCCACGACCTTCTCAACGTTCTGGATGCGGTACTGCAAGTCATGCCCGTCGATGATTTCGTTGAGGAAGCCATTTTCCGTTCGTCGGTCAAAGGCGATCCCGCTTTGTCCGATCCCGTACACACCGAGATCGAAGCGATATGCGCCCGCCGTGCGCCGGGTCGCTCCGTCACGCCGCTTGCGGGTGCAGATTTCTATGCGCGCGTAAAATCGGCTCACACCGTAGTTGCCACCAGTGAACCGCGCCTCTATGCGAACGTCATCGTCCGCAAGGGCGTGATCTACCCGTAAGGAGAGAAAACAGTGATCGTTTGCTGCGGCGAAGCGCTTATCGACATGCTCCCTCGCACCACGACGCTTGGTGAAACCGCCTTTGCCCCCTATGTCGGCGGCGCGGTATTCAACACCGCCATTGCATTGGGCCGTCTCGAGGTTCCGACCGGCTTTTTCAGCGGTATTTCGACTGATTTCTTCGGCGATATGCTTCGCGATACGCTCGCCGCCAGCAATGTCGATCTAAGCCTTGTGAAGTTTTCCGATCTACCCACGACAATGGCCTTCGTGAGACTCGAAAACGGCCACGCCTCCTATCTCTTTTACGACGAACAAACCGCAGGGCGAATGCTCTATGAAAGCGATCTTCCTGAAATCGGCGATCATGTAGAGGCTATGCATTTCAGTTGCATCAGTCTCATTCCTGAGCCTTGCGGCGGCACGTATGAAGCGCTGATGCGGCGCGAAAGCAGCAAGCGCGTCATGATGTTCGACCCGAACATTCGCAAGAATTTCATCAAGGACAAGGCTTCGCATGTCGCGCGCATGAAGCGCATGCTCGCGATGGCCGACATCGTAAAGCTGTCCGACGAAGATCTCGATTGGTTCGGCGAACCCGGCACCACGCAAGAAATCGCGACTCGCTGGCTAACGCTCGGCCCCAAGCTTATCGTCATCACAAAGGGCGCAAGCGGATTGGTCGCCTACACCAAAGATCATCATGTTACCGTGCCTGCCGAACGCGTTGATGTCGTGGACACGGTTGGCGCTGGCGACACCATCAATGCGGGCATATTGTGCTCGTTGCGGGACCAAACGCTGCTGACCAAGTCGGCCATTGCTGCTTTGACACCCGGTCAGATCGAGGCATTGCTACGCTTCAGCGCGAAAGCCGCCGCCTTCACTGTCTCCCGCGCTGGCGCAAACCCACCCACCCGCGAAGAAATGCGGTAGATGCACGTTCACCCCACCCGACCCTTCGGGCCACCCTCCCCATCGAGGGGAGGGAGGGTGCAACCTCGCAAAAGTCTACGCTAATCGCGAAGCGCGTCAGGATAACTCCCTCCCCTCGATGGGGAGGGTGCCCGCGGTGGGACGGGGGCTTAATCTGCTCTCGCAATAAAGTTCGGGTTTGCAAAATCGGCATCATGCGCTTGATTGCGCTTGCCGTAGCGCAGCGGCTCGCCGTCCAATGTTCGCGTCATGCCGCCTGCCGCGCGCAGCACGGCATCGCCTGCTGCGGTGTCCCACTCCATCGTTCGCGTAAATCGCGGATAGAGGTCTGCTTCTCCACACGCCAGCAGACAAAACTTCAGCGACGAGCCTACCGAAACCAGCTCCGCCGTGCCGGCGCTGCGAATGAACGCCTCCGTCTCCGGCGAAAAATGCGACCTGCTGGCAACGATCGTCAACGGCGGTTCTGCCGGGCGCACCACGATCCGGTGGCGCTCGCTCACCTCGCCATCTTCCGAGACCTTCATCGCTTCTGCCCTGCCCGGTCGACCTGAAAACAGCCTGCCACTGCAAGGCGCAAGCACCACGCCAATTACCGGAGCGCCATCACGCACCAAAGCGATGTTCACCGTAAAATCCTGATGACGCTTGATAAATTCCTTCGTCCCATCGAGCGGATCGATAATGAAGAACGCGCCACCGAGTTCCGGAACGGCAAGGCCCGCCGCGCACTCTTCCTCCGCCACGCAGGGAATATGCGGAAAGGCCGCGCGCAAGCCCGCGAGGATCACCTTTTCCGCAGCATGATCCGCCTCGGTTACGGGCGAGCAATCATCCTTTTCGAGGACGGAAAAGTCCCGATGAAACACATCCATGATCTGGCGTCCGGCATCGATTGCCAGTTGCTCGAAAAGCGATTGCGTTTCAGCGTATTCAGATTCCACCCCCGTCGTCATATTCCTGCTCAGCCGTATCGCGTTCGGTCAGCCATTTCTCGATGGCATCAACCATCTCTTCGGGCGATTTTCCGGCGGTTTCAAGATGAATCTCAGGGGCCTCCGGCGCTTCATAGGGCGAGTCGATACCCGTAAAGTTCTTTATCTCGCCTGCAGCTGCCCGCGCATAGAGGCCCTTCGGGTCACGCCGCGCGCATTCTTCCAGCGGCGTATCGACGAAAACCTCAATGAAATCGCCCTTTGGCAACAGATCGCGCGCCAACTGACGCTCCGCCCGGAACGGCGAGATAAACGACACCAGCACGATCAGCCCGGCATCTGACATCAGCTTCGCCACCTCGGCCACGCGGCGAATATTTTCCACGCGGTCCTGCTCGGTGAATCCCAGATCACGGTTCAGCCCGTGCCGCACATTGTCACCGTCAAGCACGTATGTGTGCCGACCGGAAAGGTGCAGCTTCTTGTCCAGCAACCCCGCAATGGTCGATTTGCCCGAGCCGGACAAGCCCGTGAACCAGATCACCGCAGGCTTTTGGTGCTTTTGTGCCGAGCGCGCCTTGGCGTCCACTTCCAGCGCCTGCCAATGAATGTTGGCCGCGCGGCGCAGCGGGTTTACGATCATGCCCGCGCCGACCGTCGCATTGCTGATGCGGTCAATGATAATGAAAGAGCCCGTCGCGCAATTCTCAGCAAAGCTGTCGAATGCAATCGGCGTTTGCGTCGACACATTCACCAGCGCCACTTCATTCATCGCCAGAGACTTGGCAGCTTCCTGCGCGAAATTATTGACGTTGATGCGATAACGAAGGTCCGTCACGGTCGCGGGCGACTGGTCCGTTTCGGTCCGCAGAATATACGAACGGCCCGGCCTCAGCGCCTGCTCATCGAACCACACCAGTTGCGCGGCAAACTGGTCCGCCACATGCGGACGACCCGCAGGCGCAACCAGCATGTTGCCGCGAGAAACTTCGATCTCATCTTCCAGAACCAGCGTCACCGCCTGCCCTGCGACAGCAACCGGCAAGTCGCCGTCCTGCGTGACAATGCGCTTCACCGTGCTGGCGCGGCCAGACTTGGCAACCACAACCGGATCACCCGGCGCAATTGTGCCCGCTGCAATCGTCCCGGCGAACCCTCTGAAATCGAGGTTCGGGCGGTTCACATATTGCACCGGAAACCGGAAGGGCCTTGCGTCCGCAGCCTCATCCAGCGGCACCAATTCCAGATATTCCAGAAGCGTCGGCCCCTGATACCAGTCCATGTTTTCGGAGCGCCGCGTGACATTGTCGCCGTAGCGCGCCGACATGGGTATCGCTTCTATCGAACTAAATCCGAGATCGGCCGCAAACTTCTGATAATCATCGACAATCCGCAGATAGGTCGCTTGATCGTAAGCAACCAGATCAATCTTGTTGATCGCCACCACGATCCGCCGGATACCGAGCAACGAAGCAATAATCGAATGGCGGCGCGTCTGCGTCAGCACACCCTGCCGCGCATCCACCAGAACCACTGCAAGGTCCGCCGTCGAAGCACCCGTCGCCATGTTGCGTGTGTATTGTTCGTGTCCCGGCGTATCGGCCACGATGAACTTGCGTTTGGCGGTCGCGAAAAACCGATAGGCAACGTCGATGGTAATGCCCTGCTCGCGCTCGGCCTCAAGCCCGTCCACCAGCAGCGCCAGATCGATGTCCTCGCCGGTCGTGCCATGCTTGCGGGAGTCGCGCTCCAGCGCCGCCAGTTGATCTTCAAAGATCAGCTTGGTGTCGTAGAGCAAGCGCCCGATCAGGGTCGACTTGCCGTCATCCACTGATCCGCAGGTGAGAAACCGCAGCAGCGACTTGTTTTCTTGTTCGGCCAGCCACGCGCGAACGTCGTAGTCCGGCTCGACGGCCAATGCAGTATTTTGGCGCATGGTCAGAAATATCCCTCGCGCTTTTTCTTTTCCATCGATCCGGCTTCGTCCTTGTCGATCAACCGACCCTGCCGCTCCGAGGTGCGCGCCACCAGCATTTCGCTGACAATCTCCTCAAGCGTCTCGGCATCGGAGTCGATTGCCCCCGTCAGCGGGTAGCAACCCAGCGTGCGGAAGCGCACCAGCCTGCTTTCGACCACTTCGCCTTCATGCAGCTTCATGCGGTCGTCGTCGCGCATGATCAGCATTCCGTCGCGCTCGACGACCGGGCGGCGCGCGGCAAAATACAGCGGCACAATCGGAATGCTCTCGCGCAAAATATACTGCCAGATATCCAGTTCCGTCCAATTGGACAGCGGAAACACGCGAATTGACTCACCCGGTGAAACGCGCGTGTTGAACGTCTTCCACATTTCCGGGCGCTGATGCTTGGGGTCCCACGCATGCTGCGCGTTGCGGAACGAGAAAATGCGCTCCTTGGCGCGAGACTTTTCCTCGTCGCGCCGCGCGCCGCCGAAGGCCGCGTCGAAGCCATATTTGTCCAGCGCCTGGCGCAGCGCCACCGTCTTCATCACATGCGTGTGCGTGTTCGAGCCGTGGTCGAACGGATTGATGCCGTCGCGCACGCCATCCTCATTGATATGCACTAGCAGGTCGAACCCATGTTCGCGCGCCATGCGGTCGCGAAACTCGATCATCTCACGGAATTTCCATGTCGTATCGACGTGCAGAAACGGAAATGGCGGCTTAGCGGGATAGAAAGCCTTCATCGCCAGATGCAGCAGAACGGATAAATCCTTGCCGACCGAATAGAGCATCACCGGCTTGGTGAAGGTGGCTGCAACCTCACGGAAAATATGAATCGCTTCCGCTTCGAGGCGGTCGAGATGTGAAAGTCGCGCGAGCATTGCCGTTGCCTTTTGGGTATGACCCGTCGGCGAAGCCGGCATGTCGGTCAAATTGCCTGTACCTGACCGTGTTTAATGCACCCGTATCTGTCACCCAAGAATACCCATGCCAAAGGCGCGCCGAATGATGGGCGGGCATTTCGCGCATCCGTCACCTGTTGGAATTGTTTTCCGCAGCGCTAAAACTACCCCTCATCCGCCTGCCGGCACCTTCTCCCTCAAGGGGAGAAGGAAGATAAATTCGAGGTCTCGCCGATTCTGAAATGCTTGTGTTGGAGCCAGCGTTGCAATTATCGGCCTTCTCCCCGGGGGGGGGGGGGTTTTGCATGCCTACCATTCTGTTGCCAAAACAAAAAAAGCCGGCGCGTTTCCGCACCGGCTTTCGCGAGAAATTATTCCAATCAGAAGCTGGCGCGAAGACGTGCGATCACCTGCCACACAGCCGGAACGAGGCAGGCAGCAAGTGCGACCTTGATCAGGTCCGGCACGATGAACGGCGCAACGCCAAACTGCCAAGACTTATCGACACCGATAAGCACGGCGAGCCAAGCAAAACCCAGCGCCATCATGATCACTTCGCCGGTCAGCAGCGCGCCGAAGAACTTGACCGGGTTGCGATCAAGACCGCGATCAGCTGCCCATCCCGCAATTGCCGCCATAACGACAAAACCAACAAGATAGCCCGCTGTGGGTCCGGCCATATAGGCAAGGCCGATGCCCTTTTCCGGCGTGCCTTGGAACACAGGAAGGCCATACGCGCCTTCTGCGAGATAGAGCAGCACGGTTGCGACACCCAGACGCCAGCCATAAGCAGCGCCGATCAGCAGCACAACGAGGCTCTGGAGGGACATATCAACCGGGCCAAGCACAACCTTGGTTTTGGCCGAAAGCGCCAGCAATGCACTGCCTGCGACGGCCAATAATATCTGTGACGCGATGCGCGTAACGTTGTTTTTAGGAAGCGCCAGCGAAACAAGCGAGCTGGACTGAGTTGCGGCTGCGGACATTAATTCCCTCCTGAAGCCAATGCTGTTCAATTTCCCTATATTAGCTTCCATGCTAGGCGGCAAACTCTTTCGAGGTCAAAGGTTCAAAACAATGGAATTCGATACAAGTTTCGAGCCGCGCTATGGCGAGCCTGTGGAAATCGCGTCCGGCGTGCTCCGGTTGACCGCTCCGAATCCGAGTCCATTCACGTTCCACGGCACAAACAGCTACATCGTCGGAACGGATTCTCTGGCGGTGATAGACCCCGGCCCGGATGACGAATCGCATTTGGATACGCTCATGCGTGCCATTGATGGCCGCCCCGTTTCGCACATATTTGTCAGCCACACGCATCGTGACCATTCCCCGCTCGCCGCGCGGCTCAAGGCGCTCACCGGCGCACCTACCCTTGCCGAAGGCCCGCACCGCCCCGCGCGCGCGTTGCGCATAGGCGAAGTTAATGCACTTGACGCCAGCGCCGACCATGATTTTTCGCCAGACATTACTTTGGCCGACGGCCAGCGTGTAGAAGCTGACGGCTGGGCAATCCATGCTGTTCTCACGCCCGGCCACTGTGCCAATCACGCTGCCTTTGCTCTGGAGGGCACGGGCATTCTATTTTCCGCCGATCACGTTATGGCGTGGGCCACCTCCATCGTCGCGCCGCCCGACGGCGCAATGGCTGATTACATGACCTCGCTTGACAAGTTGCTCGCGCGAAAGGACCACATTTATTTCCCCGGCCACGGCGGTCCGGTTAAGTCACCTCACAGTTTTGTGCGCGGCCTGAAGGCACATCGCAAAATGCGCGAGCGCGCCATTTTGGAACGGATATCGTCAGGCGACCGAACTATACCGCAAATCGTGTCGGCCATTTATCGCGATACGGATCCGCGCCTGCACGGCGCTGCCGGTTTGTCTGTGCTGGCTCATCTGGAAGACCTTGTCGCGCGGGGGCAGGTTCGGGCCGAGGGCGAGGTCGCCATCGACGGCGTGTTTTATCGTTAGACCTGCGCTGCCCTCATCTGCACTACTCCTGCGGCGCAGCGGGTGTCAGTGTCGCCACCTGCGCATCGAGATCCTTCAAAAATCCGCTAAGCAGCCCCGCATTTATGCCGAAATCCCTGTCGCCATATCGCGAGGCAGCGCGCATATCGACGAACGTCGAATCGCCCTCTTCCACAAGCCTGACCACCACGTCGGATGGCAGTGCCAGCACGGGCGAATATACCAAAGTTTCGATGTTGAACCGACTTCCCGTGCCGATCATTTTCGGCCCCAATATCTCCCAGCCATATTCTTTCATCGTCGCTTCGACAGCCGCGCGAACATTTTCGATGGGCACATCGTATCTCCGGCCCGCAACCTCCGGGTACTCGCTGCTCTGGAGCGTTTTCCAATCCTCGCTTGCGCTCTGGATGGCGTTGGTGCCGTGACCGCGCTCGGTCAGCGCCTCAGCGAACGTCGGCGGCTCGTCAAGGTCGGTGGAAACATCTGCAAGCTTCGGCGTGGTGAGCGCCAAAAATGCCGCGAAGCAGGACGGCACCAGTACCAGCGCGCCAATGCAGAACGCCTTCACCAGATCGCGACCGCCGCGATATCCGTAATACCAGACGCGTGGCAGGCCCAAGCCCGCGAGCAACACAGCCAATAGCGCCAGCGCCACCGCCGTTGCGAGGCTCCAGAAAAAAGCGCGCGTTTCCAAAAGCAGAAGCCAATGCGCAGCTGTGGCGACAATCACCACCGCCAGTGCCAGAACGGCCAGTCTCCGCGCCCATGGAGCGCTCCACGAAGCGCGCGTTTCTTCTATGATTCGCATCACAGCACTCTACCAACGGCAGTTTTTGCCGCCACACAGAGATTGCGCATCAAAAATGGCGCATGAAATCCATGCGCTCGTGAAGTATCCGCAGAATTTCCACATCGCCCTTTGAATCGCGGCGGAAAAAGATCATATGCCGATTGCAGGGATGACTGATTATTCCTTCGCCTACTTCAAATTGGTTGCGCCCCCTGGCAGAACCAGTTCGCAATCGCTCGAAAACAATAGCGAAGTCGCTGAGGTATGCGTTCCGCTGGGGAGCTCCCCAAGTTCTCTGCGTATATCGACCAATTTCCTTCAAATCTTCGCGCGCAATAGGTGTAATCGTCAATTTAGCCACGATCTGCCATTTCGGTATCAAGTTCAGAAAGTATGGAATTTAGATCGAACGGCACGCATTCTCCGCGTTCCGCCTGTTGCAAGCCCGCATCGACAGCCTCGCGCAAGCGTTGCAACTTGACCTCATCGGACTCTTCGGTCGCAATCTTCAACCGCAGCGCTTCGCGGATCACTTCGGACGCATTGTTGTAAAGTCCGGATGCAACCTTTTCCCGGACATATTCATCAAGTTTTTCGGTCAGCGAGACGTGCATGGCTCATCCTTTCGCAACGCCGCAACAATACAAAGATTGTCAATCCTTGTAAATAACCACTTACTTACATATCATTTGGAAAACGATAAGCCTTGAACTGTTCGCGCAGCGTCATCTTCTGAATTTTACCCGTCGCCGTGTGAGGAATTTCTTCCACGAAGGCCACATCGTCGGGCAGCCACCACTTAGCGACCTTGCCATCCATGAACGCCAGCAAATCCTCCTTCGTCGGGTCTTTGCCGGGCTTTTTGACGATCACGAGAAGGGGCCGCTCATCCCATCGTGAATGGCGAATGCCGATCACCGCTGCTTCAGCCACATCGGGATGTCCCACAGCCAGATTTTCCAGATCAATGGTAGAAATCCATTCGCCGCCGGACTTGATGACGTCTTTCGCACGGTCCGTGATCTGCATGTAGCCATACTGGTCGATATGCGCGACATCGCCCGTATCGAACCAATCCTCGTCGTCAAATTGCTCCTGCCCCGCCTCACCGTAGTAAGCGCGCGCGACTGCAGGTCCGCGCACCTTCAACCGCCCAAACGTCTTGCCGTCTCTTGGGCGCTCAACATTCTCGTCGTCAGTCACCTTCATCTCGACGCCAAACGGCGCATAGCCCTGCTTTTCCTTGACATTCAGCAGTGCATCGCCTTGCAGATCCTTATATTCGGGCTTGATCGTGCAAAGTGTCCCGAGCGGCGACATTTCCGTCATGCCCCAGGCGTGGATTACCTCCACTCCATACACGTCTTCAAATTTCCGCGTCACGGCGCGGGGGCAAGCCGCACCACCGATCACCACCTTTTTAAGATATGGAAGCTGCTTGCCCGTCTCTTCCAGATATTGCAGCAGCATGAGCCACACTGTCGGCACTGCCGCAGTGAAGGATACTTTTTCCGTGTCCAGCAATTCATAGACGGATGCGCCGTCCATTTTCCCGCCCGGCATTACCAGCTTGGAGCCAACCATCGGCGCAGATTGCCCAAGTCCCCAGGCGTTTGCGTGAAACATCGGCACAACCGGCATAATCACGTCGCGGCAAGAAATACCCATAGCGTCCGGCATAGCGGCGATCATTGCGTGCAACACGTTTGAGCGGTGGCTATAGATAACACCCTTGGGATTGCCTGTCGTGCCAGAGGTGTAGCACATACCCGCGGCAGCATCCTCGTCGAGCGATCTCCAGCCAAATCCTCCCCCGGCCTCCTCGAGCCAGTCTTCATAGGCCATGATGTCAAGCTTGGTTTCCGGCAAATGTGCTTTATCTGTCAGCACAATGATTTTCTTCAAAGATTTAACAGCCGGCGCAATCTTTTCGACAATCGGCATAAAAGTCAGGTCTACGAACAGCGCCTGATCATCCGCATGATTCATGATCCACGCAATCTGGTCAGGGAAAAGCCGGGGATTCAGGGTGTGATAAATCGCACCGATCCCCATGATGCCGTACCAAACTTCCAGATGTCGCGCTGTGTTCCAAGCCAGCGTAGCAATGCGGTCGCCTTCCCGAAACCCTTCTCGATCCAACAATTGCGCCACTTTCAGTGAGCGCGTGCGAATGTCCGCGTAGGTCGTTCGCACAATAGGACCTTCGACCGAGCGCGAAACGACCTCCCGCCCGGCATGGTTCGCCGCTGCATAGTCGAGAATTTTGTGGCACAGCAGCGGCCACTTCTGCATCAATCCGAGCACGTGCTTTCCTCCCTGCAACTCGGCCCAATTTCCGCGCTCTATCAACGATTGTCCAGCCTGTGGGAGTTTACATGACCTCAAAACGATCAATCTACGCAATGCGCCAGCGCGTCCAGGTGCGCGACAAGGGAGACCAGGAAAAGGGCACAAAAAGTGCGAGGCAAGCGCCTTACGGATCGGCGCCGCGGCCCACAGCGAGGTAAACCCCAGGTACCATGCATATCATGAAAACAGCGTCGAGAATGTCATGGCCGAACATGATGTTCGTGATGCCCGCGCCGATATAAGTAACCGATACGATGAGTATGAGCGCCGCACCAAACCGCCGTTCGCGATCTTGATTCGTCGTGAGCGTCTTGAACGCGAGAGAAAGCCCATAAGCCAGCAATGCGAGCAGACTAATTAGTCCTAGAATTCCATTCTGCACGAGGGCTTGAAGAAGGAAATTATGGAAATGCGTAAAGGAGCGATCGATGCCGTAAATCTCAACCAGACGACGTCCCATTTCTTCGGCTGCGAACTGTCTGCCATGGCCGAACCATGGCGCCTCTTTCCACATTTCGAAGCCGATTTCCCAAATCGCGAGCCGCAGGCCAGCGGAGCTGTCGTAGTTCCCCTGATCTCGCACGGCCTTCCAGTTGGTGATTACCTCGTGAAAGCGTGGGGATACAAACGGCACCTCCACACCGCTGGCCAACAGCGCCGACAGCAATACAACAATCGCCATGGCTGGCAGCCACAAACGGCGCATCCAGCGTGCACTGCCAAACACGATTGCCAACATCACGGCATTGACCGCGAGCATGATGAGCGGCGATCGCGATTGGGAAAGTATGAGCGCGAGAACCCCACATAATGCGAACCCGCCCAGCAATGCGCGCCTGTTTGTATCCGCAAGGAGGATACCCGCAAGCACAACGCTGATTGCTATAACGGTCACGGTCGCGAAGACCAGAGCGTTGCCCGCCCCTCCCTCTACCCGGACAGCCGGGTGCAAAATGGTTTGGACCACTGCAACTGCAAGCCCGCTGCTACATGCAATCGCCGATCCCCAAACTGCCGAAGAAATGATGTCTCTCTTTACGGAAATCGACCAATACGCATAAGAAAATGGAAAAAAGGCAAAAGTCGCCAGAGACAGCAATTCCGTCGGCTTACGAAAGGCGCTGCCATTAACAAGCGCAGCCAACAGGCAACAACCGACATACACGAGGAAGAGCGCCGATATAATGCGAACGTCGCGCGACTTTGAAAGAGTGATCCTGCCCATCATCACATTGACGAAACAGGACAGGGCGCCGCCGTTGAAAAGGAAGCTGACCAGACTGCCCGTGGCGGGCGGCGCTGCGAAGCAAAGCAGCGTGAACACCCGGTTTACCCGTGGTTTATCGGCGAAAAGCCGCATTATCTGCTTCATTGGAATGATATCGCCACCAGAGCCGCGATACTCTCATGCGGAGAATGTCTGTGCAACGCCTGCAAGAATCGCTTTGTCGAGGTTTTTTGCATAGGGTTTCGTACAGGCCAAGCAGACAAAAGATTTCTGGATTCAGGAATTGACAGTTCGCCCAAATGTCACCCATCACCAAGCCGCTAAGAAAGAACCGCTCGCTTGGGCGTTCCAACCAACCAGCCGCGCAGGCGAGGCTGGCATGGCAACACGCTTGCCCTAGTTCTTCTGCTTTGAGCGGATCGCCGACTGGGCTGCGGCAAGACGTGCAATAGGCACACGGAACGGCGAACAGGACACATAGTCCAGTCCCACATCTTCGCAGAATGCAATCGATGCCGGATCACCACCATGCTCTCCGCAAATGCCCATTTTCATGCCGGGCCGCGTCTTGCGCCCCTTCTCTGTCGCGATCCTGACAAGCTCCCCCACACCATCGATATCGAGTGAGACAAAAGGATCCTGTTCGATGATACCTTTTTGCCTGTAGGTTTCGAGGAAGCTCGATGCGTCATCGCGCGAGATACCGAAAGTCGTCTGTGTCAAATCGTTGGTGCCGAAGGAGAAGAACTCAGCAGCCTCTGCAATGATATGCGCCCGAATTGCAGCGCGCGGCAATTCGATCATCGTCCCCGTCAGGTATTCGATGGTAACCCCGTTTTCTTCCATAACGGCCTTGGCAACCTGATCGATACGCTCCTTCACATAGTCCAGTTCTTTCATAATACCGACCAGAGGAACCATGATTTCCGGCACCACTGGCTTTCCTGTCTTCGCGCCCGCCTGCACAGCGGCCTCGAAGATTGCCCGCGCCTGCATCTCGGCGATTTCGGGATAGGAAACCGCGAGACGGCAACCGCGATGACCCAGCATGGGATTGAATTCGTGCAGCGCTTCGGTGCGAAGCCGCAGTTTCTCAGCCGATACATTCATTGCACCGGCCACCTCCGCGATTTCGGATTCGGTCTTGGGCAGAAATTCATGCAAGGGTGGATCCAACAGCCGGATCGTGACCGGCAAGCCAGCCATAATCTCGAACAACTCAAGGAAATCCGAGCGCTGCATCGGCAGCAGTTTTGCAAGCGCCGTGCGGCGATCCTTCTCCGTGTCCGCCAAAATCATCTCGCGCATTGCTACGATGCGTTGTCCCTCGAAGAACATGTGCTCAGTACGGCAAAGGCCGATGCCCTCTGCCCCGAACGAATGTGC
This sequence comes from Mesorhizobium sp., assembly GCA_049840935.1. Lineage (GTDB taxonomy): Bacteria > Pseudomonadota > Alphaproteobacteria > Rhizobiales > Rhizobiaceae > Mesorhizobium_G. The sequence continues at coordinate 24,863 of JASGJA010000016.1, read as the reverse complement.
CATACGCGCATCTGCCGGCGTTTCCGCATTAGTGCGCACCTTCATACGCCGTGCCGCATCGGCCCACTTCATCACCGCGGCAAAATCGCCGGACAGTTCAGGCTGGAGCATTGCCACCGCCCCTTTCAAGACCTGCCCGTTTGATCCATCGATGGTAATCACATCACCCTTCTTGAAGGTCTGACCCAGCGCCAAAAGCGTGCCTGTCTTGGTATCTACCCGCAGCGATCCAGCACCCGAAACGCAAGGTTTACCCATGCCGCGCGCAACCACCGCCGCATGACTTGTCATACCGCCGCGCGTCGTCAGGATGCCCTCGGCGGCGTGCATGCCATGAATGTCTTCCGGGCTGGTTTCGACGCGCACGAGTATCACTTTGCGCCCGACCGATTTCATCTCTTCCGCTTCATCCGACGAGAAAACGATTTCGCCCGTTGCGGCGCCCGGCGAAGCGGGCAGGCCAACACCGATTACATCGCGCTGTGCCTTTGGATCGATGGTGGGATGAAGCAATTGATCAAGCGAAGCCGGATCGATCCGCAAAACCGCCTCTTCATCGCTGATCAGCCCTTCTTCAGCCATCTCAACGGCGATCTTAAGCGCCGCTTTCGCCGTGCGCTTGCCGGAACGCGTCTGCAGCATCCAGAGCTTGCCGCGCTCAATCGTGAACTCCAGATCCTGCATGTCGCGATAATGTTTTTCGAGCCGCCCGGAGATATCCACGAATGCCGCAAATGCCTCGGGCATTACCTTTTCCAATGAGGGCTTGTCGGAACCCGCCGCGATGCGCGCCACTTCAGTGATATTTTGCGGAGTACGAATACCCGCAACGACATCCTCGCCCTGCGCATTTACAAGAAACTCGCCGTAAAGCTTTTTCTCGCCCGTCGAAGGGTTGCGCGTGAAAGCTACACCTGTGGCAGATGTTTCCCCCATATTGCCGAAAACCATCGCCTGCACATTCACGGCGGTGCCCCAACTTTCGGGAATATCGTGCAGCCGTCTATAGGTGATCGCGCGATGGTTCATCCAGCTGGAGAAAACAGCACCTATCGCTCCCCAGAGTTGCTCCTTTGGGTTTTGTGGAAATGAACGGCCCAATTCTTCTTCGATCCGGGCTTTATAAAGAACGATAATCGCCTGCCAGTCTGTCGCGGAAAGCTCGGTATCAAGCTCAACTCCTCTCCTGGCCTTTTCATCCTCCAGAATTTCGTCGAACACCTCGTGGTCAAGGCCAAGCACGACGTCCGAATACATCTGAATGAAGCGCCTGTAGCTGTCATATGCAAACCGCGAATCTCCCGAATCTGCGGCCAAAGCCTCAACGGTTTCATCGTTCAGGCCAAGATTAAGTACCGTGTCCATCATGCCGGGCATCGAGGCTCGCGCACCGGAGCGAACGGACACCAGCAAGAGCTTCGCCGGGTCGCCAAATGAACGTCCGGTCAGCTTCGCGACATGTTCCAGCGCGGTGTCGACCTGCGCTTCCAGTTCCGCGGGATAGGCGCGTCCATTGGCGTAATACCAGTTGCAGGCCTCCGTGGTGATCGTGAATCCAGGCGGAACGGGCAAGCCGAGATTGCACATTTCCGCCAGATTCGCGCCCTTCCCGCCAAGCAGATTGCGGTCTTTGGCGCTGCCTTCCGCCGAACCGTCGCCGAATGTGTAGACCCACTTGGCCATATGACAAATTCCCCGTTACCTCGGACGCCGTGAGACCGACGCTCTTTATTCGACCGATAAGATGCTGCGTTGCGAAAGGCAACGCTCCATTCACCTATCCCCGTAGTTACAATCGGTTAGACTGTTTTCATCGTTAAGCCTCTTGCGTCGTCGTGGCGATGGCTATAGAACAAAAAAGGAACAGATTGCAATATGGAATTTTGCTAATGAAGCAATCAGGCAAGCTTGACTACATTGAACTTTCAGCTGCGGGCGGTGCGCTCGACAGCGTCAAGTCATTCTATGCCTGCGTGTTCGGATGGTCTTTCACGGATTATGGAGTAACTTATTCCGCGTTCAATGAAGGGCTTGAAGGCGGCTTTCAAGGTGACGGGACAACCTCACATGCACCGCTACCCGTTATTTTTTCGGATGACCTGGAGGCCGCGCTTGTAGCGGTTGAGCAAGGAGGAGGCACAATTTCCAGGGCAATTTTTTCATTTCCCGGCGGACGTCGCTTCCATTTTACCGATCCAGCTGGAAATGAGCTGGCTGTTTGGGGGGCCTGACGGGTACTCCCTGCGCGGAGGAGCCTGTTAAATTCAGGTGGATTTAGTGGCTTTGCGCGATTGCCTAATCAGAATTGGGTCCCTATAAGGCGGCTCACTTCGAGCCGACGGCAGGTCGGTATTGGGGCGTCGCCAAGTGGTAAGGCATCGGTTTTTGGTACCGACATTCCCAGGTTCGAAATCCTGGCGCCCCAGCCAATTCCCGCTGTCCAACCAATCTCCGCTATTTCGAGCAGAACGCGTCGTGCAAAGCCTGCACCACCGCTTGCACTTCCGGACGGGTGATCCGGTAATAGACAGTCGTGCCTTCGCGTCGAGCTTCCACCAGCCCATCCGCCCGCAATCGCATTAGCTGCTGCGACATTGGCACCTGCTCGATATTGAGCAATTCGCGCAATTGTCCAACCGACATTTCATCCCCTCCAAGAGCGCAAAGCACCAGCAGGCGCTGAGGATGCGAGAGGCTCCGCAGCAATTCGGCTGCCTTGCCAGAGGCAGGTATCATCTTTTCTACATTCATTGTCTTGAATTTAAAATATTTGAATGTTACTTGCAAGCCTGATCTGGAAAGCAGCTAAAACCCATTTGGGAGACGATTCAATGACGATCGACAAGGCCGTACTCATGTTCGCTGGCTTTATGGTCCTGCTATCTCTCACGCTCGGCCTGTATTTTTCGCCGTACTGGTTCCTGCTTACCGCGTTTGTGGGCGTGAATATGATTCAGGCGTCAATTACCGGTTTCTGCCCCGCCGCAATCGTATTCAAGCGGGTGGGTTGCAAGGCCGGCGTCGCGTTCAAGTAGAACATTGCCCTCACCAACGGAGCCAATGATGAAATACGTTCGCGCCCATTCAGCCGCGGTCGTCCTGTTCTGTGCGTTTGGCCTGACAATGTTCGCCGCGTCTGCCGAAGATTTTCGCGTCGTGCCAAAGGCAGTCACTGAATGGAAGGCCGTCTATGGCGAGATCCAGACTGTCAACATCGTGCCTGCGCGTGCGCGTATCTCCGGCACGGTGGTTGAGGTCCGCGTCACAGAGGGTCAGGAGATTCGCAAAGGCGCGGTGGTCGCGAGTATCGAAGACGAGAAATTGGCTCTTCAGCTGCGCGCGGCTGAGGCTCGTGTGGCGGCATTTAATTCACAGATGACGAACGCCCGGACAGAATTGGAGCGCGCACAGGATTTGCTGCGCAGTGGCGCTGCTGCGCAGGCGCGTGTGGATGCCGCGAAAGTCCAGCTTGATGTTCTGACCAACCAGCTTGCAGCAGCAATCGCCGAAAAGGCGGTTATCGAGCAAAACGCGCGGGAAGGTGATGTTCTATCGCCTGCGGATGGTCGTGTCCTCACTGTGCCGATAACCGCCGGTTCGGTGATAATGGCGGGTGAGGCCGTCGCGCGGGTCGCGTCGGGCCGCTATTATCTGCGTCTGTCATTGCCGGAGCGCCATGCCGCCGAGATTTCGGAAGGTGCAACGGTAGTCATTGGCGGGCGAAACGGAGAACAGCCGTCCCGGCAGGGCCACATCGCGAAGGTCTATCCTGAAATTCAGAATGGCCGTGTCATTGCAGATGTGGATGTCTCAGACATCGGCAATTATTTCATCAATGAACGTACTCTCGTTTCAATTCCTGTCGGTCACCGCACGATTCTGGCGGTGCCCACGAGCGCGATCCGCACCGTTCACGGAATAGATTACGTCACGCTGAAATCTCCGCGAGGCGCGCGTGATGTCGCCGTTGTTCCTGGCGAACGGATGGAGGTCGATGGCAGGCAGATGATTGAGGTTCTGACTGGCCTTTCTGCGGAAGATGAGATCGTTTTGCAATGAAAGCCGGACTAGCCGGGGGGCTGACCCGCGCCTTCATCGCATCACCTCTCACGCCGCTGTTCCTGCTGGCGGCGTTGGCGTTGGGGCTTGTCGCGCTGCTGACCTTGCCGCGTGAGGAGGAGCCGCAAATCTCCGTGCCGATGGTAGACATTCACGTCGCGGCCAACGGCATGAAGGCGGAAGATGCCGTCAAGCTGATCACTGAGCCACTCGAAACCATCGTCAAGAGCATCGCCGGGGTCGAGCACGTCTATTCGCAGACCTCGGATGATGGCGCATTGGTTACGGCGCGCTTCGAAGTCGGCACGAGTTCCGATGCTGCCGTCTTGCGTGTACATGAAAAGCTGCGCGCAAACATGGATCGCATTCCGGTCGGCGTGCCTGAACCGCTCATTGTTGGGCGCGGTATCGACGATGTTGCAATCGTGGTGGTCACGCTCGCGCCGACGCCGGAAGCGGCACCGCGCTATTCACCGGCAGACCTCACCCGGCTTGCGCGCGAGTTGCAAACCGAAGTTTCGAAGCTGCCGGATATTGGCCTGACCTATATTGTCGGCGAACAGGCTGATGAAATTCAGGTCGAACCCGACTCGGAAAAGCTCTCTCTCTATGGCATAACGCTCCAACAACTCGCTGCTAAAATCTCCGGCGCGAACCGTTCCTTCCAGATTGGAACGGTGCGGGATGCAGGCAGCCAGCGTGTACTTGTTGCTGGCCAAACGCTGCAATCGGCAACCGACATTGGCAATTTGTTGCTCACTGCGCGTGATGGCAGGCCGGTTTATGTGCGTGATGTCGCGACAACCATTCTTGCAACTGCGCCTGCCGAAAACAGGGTATTCAACGTCACGAAGACTGATGCGGGCTTGCAGCGCGCTCCCGCCGTTTCGCTTGCCATCGCCAAGCGTCCGGGAACGAACGCCGTGGCCATTGCAGAAAACATCGTTCATCGACTGGACGAAGTTCGTGGTCAGATATTCCCCAAAGATGTCGAGATGTCCGTCACGCGCGACTATGGCGCAACGGCTAATGAAAAGGCGAACGAGCTTCTTTTTCACCTTGGGTTGGCCACGGTTTCCATCGTCGTGCTCGTTGCGCTTGCGATTGGCTGGCGGGAGGCGCTTGTCGTCGCCGTCGTCATCCCAACCACCATCCTGCTCACGCTCTTCGCCTCGCGCGTGATGGGATATACGCTCAACCGCGTCAGCCTGTTCGCACTCATTTTTTCCATTGGCATTCTTGTCGATGACGCCATCGTCGTGATCGAAAACATTGCGCGGCATTGGGCCATGAAGGATGGGCGCTCACGCACGCAAGCAGCTATCGAGGCCGTCGCGGAGGTCGGAAACCCGACCATCGTCGCCACGCTCACAGTCGTTGCGGCACTTTTGCCGATGCTGTTCGTGTCGGGAATGATGGGGCCTTATATGAGCCCGATCCCGGTTAACGCGTCCGCCGCAATGCTGTTTTCATTCTTCGTCGCGGTCATGCTCACGCCGTGGCTCATGGTGAAGTTTGCGAGCGGCGCACCCGCGCATCATGCGGGCACCTCGGCTGCCAGCGGCGGTGTGCTTGGCCGTGCCTACGTCGCTGTCGCGCGTCCGATCCTGCAATCTCGCAAGCGCGCATGGTTGTTTCTCATCGCCGTGGGCGTTGCGACGCTGGCTTCGTTGGCATTGATTTACACCAAGCACGTCACGGTCAAGCTGCTGCCGTTCGACAACAAGTCGGAACTGCAAGTGGTCGTGGACCTGCCGAAATCATCGTCCGTCGAAGATACGAACCGTACGCTGCAAACCATAGTCAATAGCCTTGCAGACGTTCCTGAGATCGTTTCGTTCCAGACCTATGTGGGCGCGTCTGCGCCATTCAATTTCAATGGCTTGGTTCGTCACTATTATCTGCGCTCGGCGCCTGAGCAGGGCGACGTCACCGTCAATCTGGTCGGCAAAGGCGAGCGGGACCGCGCAAGTCACGCAATCGCGCTGGATATTCGCCAGCGCATCAACGCACTGAACCTGCCACCCGACACTATTGTCAAAGTGGTAGAACCGCCGCCCGGACCGCCGGTGTTGGGAACACTGCTGGCCGAAATATACGGCCCCGACGCGGAGACGCGCCGCGCGGTGGCAACGAGGGTGCGCGAGATATTCTCGTCATTTCCTTACATCGTGGATGTGGATGACAGCTTTCACAACCAGCCAGACCGCATGCGTCTGTCGATCGATCAGGACAAGGTCGAATATCACAAGGTCGAACAGTCCGATGTCTACGACACGCTGACTTATCTCTATGGCGGCGCGACGGTTGGCTATTCACATCGCGGCGACGGTCGCCAGCCGTTCCCCATCCGTATAACCTTGAGCAAGGGCAATCGCGTCGTGAACGAGCGCGCGCTTTCAACACCCGTCGCGGCCAACGCGATCCCTGGCGCACGCGACGTGGTTGAGCTTGGCGATGTCGTCACCGCCACGCGCGAGCCCGCATCCTTCCCGGTGTTCCGCCACAATGGACGCCCCACCGAAATGGTGATGGCGGAACTCGCGGGCGACTTTGAAGCTCCGATCTACGGAATGCTGGCCGTCAATGATGCCATCGAAAAGGCCGATTGGGGCAATCTGCCCAAGCCTGTCATATCACTGCATGGTCAGCCAGACGACGAGAGCAAGCCGACCCTGCTTTGGGATGGCGAGTGGGAAGTCACCTGGGTCACGTTCCGGGACATGGGCGCGGCGTTCATGGTTGCCATTCTCGGCATCTATATTCTGGTTGTTGCGCAGTTTGGATCCTTTAAGCTGCCGCTGGTTATCCTGACGCCCATTCCTCTGACGCTCATCGGCATCATGCTCGGCCATTGGGCGTTTCACGCGCCGTTCTCGGCAACTTCGATGATTGGCTTCATCGCGCTCGCCGGCATCATCGTGCGCAATTCGATCCTGCTGGTGGATTTCATCCGCCATGCGCGCCAGCCCGGCAGACCGCTTGTCGACGTGCTACTCGAAGCGGGCGAAATCCGCTTTAAACCCATCCTGCTGACGGCCATTGCGGCAATGATCGGCGCTGCGGTCATTCTCACCGACCCGATTTTTCAGGGCCTGGCAATTTCGCTGTTGTTTGGCCTCGCCTCATCGACCCTGCTCACCGTGCTGGTGATCCCCGCGATCTACGTGGCTTTGCTCGGCGAAACTTGAAGCGCCTACCAGACCCCTAGTGCAGCCCGCCCACGCCGAGATGTTCATCAATAATCGCCGGGCGAGCAGCAATGTCGGCAGGAGTGCCGGTCCACACGATCCGCCCGCGCTCCATGATGATAACGTGATCTGCGAAATCGACGGCGCTTTGAATCCGCTGTTCGACCAGTAGGATCGTCATGTCGCCCTGCCCGGCCAGATTGCTAAACGCCGCCATCAGTTCTTCGCATATGACCGGCGCAAGACCTTCCAGCGGTTCATCCAACAACAGTACGGAAGGTTTTCCAAGAATTGTCCGCGCCGTGGTCAGCATCTGCTGCTCTCCGCCTGAAAGCTGTGACCCCAGATTGCGCCTCCGCTCTTTGAGGCGCGGAAACAACACATACGCTTCCTCGATGGCCTGCCGTGGCCGGTCCTTAAGACCCACAAACAGGTTTTCCTCAACCGTCAGCGACGGAAAAACGTCGCGCGTTTGCGGCACATATCCAAGTCCAGCCCGCGCCCGCGCGTCGCTCGGCAGGATGGACAGGTCCGCATCGCCCATCCTGATTTCGCCCCCGAAGCGCCGCGTTTGCCCTGCCAGTGTTGCGAATAGTGTGCTTTTGCCCACGCCGTTGCGTCCCAGCACCGCCAGTCGCGATGCCGCCGGCACATTCAACGACAGTTCTTCGATAACCCGCGTCGGGCCATAGCCCGCCGTCAATTGTCGTATCTCAAGCGGGGCGGCGGGCATCGGCATAGCTCCCCAGATAGGCTTGGCGCACTTCGGCATTTTCCGTCACATCGCGCGGCGAGCCGTCGAAAATCACCGAGCCATTGGCCAGCACAATCACGCGCCGCGCAAATCGAAACACGAGATCCATGTCGTGCTCGATCATTAGAACGGCAAGATCGGACGGCAGGCGATCCAGCGCCTGCTCAATGCGCGTTGTTTCGGTGGAAGGCACGCCCGCCGCCGGTTCGTCCAGCAGCAAAATGCGCGGTTTTAGCGCCATCGCGAGCGCGATTTCGATCAGCCGCTGCTGGCCATAGGCAATGGCCCGGACCCGCATGTTTGCAAGCGGCAGCAGCCCAAGCGAATCGAGCGTTTCGCGTGTTTCCTCCATCACGGCAGGCATCGCGCGATAATTGCCGACCACGCGACCGGTCTTGCCCTCGCGCTGCAAAATCGCCAGCGCGACATGCTCTTCCGGCGTCATGTCCTGAAACAGCCGCGTCACCTGATAGGAGCGCACCAGCCCGCGCCGCACCCGCGCCGCGGCACTCAGCGCCGTCACATCCTCGCCCGCAATCCGCACGCTTCCCGCCGAAGGCTTGATATTGCCCGTCACCAGATTCACGAACGTGGTCTTGCCCGCGCCGTTCGGACCGATCAGCACCGTGCGATCTCCCGGCGCGAGCGCCACCGAAACATTGTCGGTCACGGCCAGCCCGCCGAAATTCTTGCGCAGGCCGTTCACCTCGAAAATGGGAGACACGCTCATTTGCGTCCTCCCCTCAACCGCGCCACCAGCGCCTCCCCCGCGCCATACAATCCGCGCGGCGCAAACAGCACCACCACGATCAGCAGCGCGCCGACGATTGTCAGCCAGTGGAATGGATTGGCCGCAGAAACCATGTCCTCGAACCACATGAACGAAACCGTGCCGATCAGCGCACCGTAGAGAGACCCCGTGCCCCCGAGCACCAGCATCACCAGCGATTCCGCCGACAGCGTAAACGAAAGGCTGTCCAGCCCGACGACCTGTGTGGAGATTGCGTTCAGCGCGCCGCCAATGCCCGCCACCACGCCGGAAATGACGAACATTTTGAGCAGGGTCGGGTTCACCGCGCCGCCCATAGACTGCACGCGAATCCGGTCCTCGCGAATGCCCCGGCACAACATACCGAAGGGCGACGCCACGATCATGCGCAGCACCACGAACACCATCACCAGCAACACAACGCCGTAAGCATAGGCTGTGCGCCCCCACAGATCGAACTCGAACGCACCAAGCAGCGCGTCCGGCGTAATGCCGGAAAGCCCGTCACTGCCACCTGTCCATGCAGACGCCTTATTCGCCGCCTCGTGGAACAGATGGATCACGGCGATTGAAAGCACCAGTTGCGGCAGGCCATGCGCGCGCAGCATTACCAAGCCCGACACCAGCCCCGCCAACGCGCCGCCGATTGCGCCCACCAGAGTCATGACAATCGGATCGGTTATGCCGAAATGCGCCGCGCCAATTCCGGCCGCATAGGCACCCGCGCCGAACAACGCGGCGTGGCCAAGCGTTGCGACACCGCAGAATCCCGTAACCAGATCGATGGAAAGCACCAGCATTGCAATCGCGATGATCCGGGTCAGCAGCGCCAGATTGTTTGGAAACAGGACATAGCCTGCCACCGCCACCGCAATAATCAGCAGCGGGCCGATGAACATCGGCAGCGCCGAACGGTTTGGCACAGCTGTCATGCGGGGTGTTATCGCGTTCATCCTGACCGCCCCAACAGACCGCGCGGAAAGATCGATACGATTGCGATCACCGCCAGATAGAAGAAGAACTCGCCATATTCCGGCGCGAGATAACGACCGGTGGTGTCGATTGCGCCGAGCAGCAAACAGGCAAGCAGCGCGCCCGGAATGGACCCCGCGCCGCCAACCGAAACCACGACAAGGAACGTCACCATGTATCGCAGCGCGTAATATGGCTCGACCGGCAGAAGCTCCGCGCCAATCACGCCGCCGAGTGCCGCGAGACCAACAGAAAGCGCGAAGGCCAGCGCGTAAATCACCTGAGTGCGCACGCCGAGCGCCGAGGCCATCGCCGCATTGTCCACCGCCGCGCGCAGCTTGATGCCGAAGCCGGTGCGCTCAAACAGGAACCACAGTGCGCCCGCCACGGTCAGACCGGCGGCAATCACGAACAGACGATGCGTTGCGATGGTGCGGAAGCCCAGATTCGTCGATCCAGCCAGCTCGGAAGGCAGCGGCACGGTTTTCAGCGTCGGCCCGAAAACATAATTCGCAATACCGATGATGCAGAATGTTATGCCGATGGTCATCAGCACCTGCGTCAGTTCCGGCGCGCCATAGATGCGGCGATAGAGGAAGCGCTCCAGCGGTATCGCGATCAGCACCGTGCCGATTATCGCCGCCAAAATCGCAACGCCATATCCCAGCCCTAGCGTCTGCGTAGCATACGAGGCGAAATAGCCGCCGATCATCGCGAATGCGCCATGCGCGAGGTTGATGACGCGCATCAGGCCCATCGTGACCGACAGCCCGATGGAGATCAGGAAAAGCACCATGCCGTAGGCGAATGCATCAACGAAGATGCTGAAGATCGTCTGCATTTTTCGCCTTTATTGATGCCCAACGATTGTAGGTATGATCCTGCCCCTCATCCCGCTGCCGCGACCTTCTCCCCGTAAACAGGGAGAAGGATGATAATCGCAACGCTGGCAACAATCGTCCGTTGCGTGGTTATCGATCCTTCGCCCCGTTTACGGGAGAAGGTCGCGGCAGCGGGATGAGGGGTAGCGCAAATTGGCGATCATCTGCGCAGCGCCCCAATCCCTCACTTCATTGCGGCCAGTCCGGGATCACCCTGCTTTTCGAACGTCTGGATTTCCTTGTTGTAATAGGTTCCGTCGTCGGCCTTGGTGACTTCGCGCAGATAGATATTCTGCGTGATGTGGCGGCTTTCGGGATCGATCGTGACCGGCCCGCGCGGGCTTTCCCATGAAAGGCCCTTCACCGCATCGACGGCTGTCTTTGCGTCCTGCTTTCCGCCAGTCGCTTCGATCATCTTGGTAATCACATACATGCCGTCGAACGCGCCAACTGACGGGAACGACAGTTCCTTTGGATCGCCGATTGCCTTGGAGGCCGCTTCAACAAACGCCTTATTCTCCGGCGAGTCGTGCGACACCGCATAATGGAACGTCGTCTGCATGCCGAGCGCAGCCTCACCCAGCGCAGGCAAATCGGATTCCTGCGTCAGATCACCCGGCGCGAACAGCTTGATTCCGCCGGACTTCAAACCATTGTCGTTGAATGACTTCACAAAGCCGAGCGTCGTTGGCCCGGAGGGCAGAAACGCGAACACACCTTCCGCGCCGGAGTCCTTGATGCGCTGCATGATCGGGCTGAAATCATTCGTCGCGAGCGGCATGCGAATGGATTCTACAATCTCGCCGCCCGCCGCCGTATAGGCCGCCTTGAAGGCATTTTCGGCATCAACGCCCGGTCCGTAATCGCTCACCACGGAGATGATCTTCTTCACACCGGCATCAAACGCGACTTTGGCAATCGGCGTTGAAGTCTGCCAGAGCGTAAAAGACGTGCGCACCACATAGGGGCTCTTGGTGACGATGGCCGAGGTTGCAGCATTCATCACAACCATCGGCACATTGGCCTGTTCGAGCAAGGGCGTTGCTGCCATCGCATCCGGCGTGAAATAGAATCCAGCGAGATATTGCACGCCTTCCTTCACCACCAGTTCCTGCGACAGCGCCTTGGATTGCGCCGGGTCGGCGGTTGGAATATCGCGATAGACAACCTCGATGTCATTGTCGCCAACCTTGTTCCCATGCATGGCGAACCAGGCGTCGATACCGGCCTTGAAGTTCTTGCCCTGCAATGCGAACGGCCCCGAAAACGGCCCAATGACGCCGACCTTGATCGTGTCGGCATAGGCGGCTGAGCTCAGGCAAAGCGCTGCTACAGCAGCCGTAATCAGTTTTCTCATTTGTTCCTCCCTTATAAAAAGGGCGTCCTCTTCGCCCACAATTGCGTTCACTTTGATAACAAGGAGCCGCGAAGTAAAATGAAATAAGCGCGGAAACAAATAACCTCGCGGTTATTTGTTGCGGCCTTCTGCACCCTTCCCCAGTTTTTTGATCTGGCCCGCGAGCCGCTCTCCCGTCAGGAGTGCCGAGCCCGTCGCAGCCACCATTTGCGGTAGTGTCAGCCATTCCAGCATCCATGCAGAACCGGAACGTTCCTGCTCGTGAATCAGCGCCTGATGCACAAGCGAAAGCTGGCCCGCATTGAATCGTGCGAGTGTCACCAGCAATTCGGCACCGACCGGATTTTGCTTATGCGGCATGGCAGACGATCCGCCGCCGCCCGTGAGTTCTATTTCGTCGCCGCGCTCTGCCATCAGAGCGATGTCCTGTCCGAATTTTCCTAAGCTGCCGGTTATGAGCGAGAGCAATCCGGCAAGTTCCGCGATCCAGTCACGCTGGCTGTGCCATTGCGGCCTGTCCGCCAGTTCCAGACGCCGCGCCAGTGCCGCGCGCACCGTCCTGCCTTCGTCGCCGAGCTTTTCGAGCGTACCCGCCGCGCCGCCAAACTGCACCGGAAATTCCAGCGCTTCCAGCTTTGCGCGATGCCGCTCCAGCGGTGCGATCCACGTTTGCACCCTGTCCGCAACCGTGATGGGGACAGCCGCCTGCATACGCGTAAAGCCCATCAGCCCACGCGCGCCGTCGCGCGCCGCAATCGTCTCCAGCGCCTCAATGCAGTTGCGCAGTCGCGCCCCGAAGATCTGCATCACCATTTTCAGCCGCAGCACAAGGCTTGTGTCGATCACATCCTGACTGGTCGCGCCGAAATGCACGCGCTCTCCGGTAACGGCACGCATCTGGCGCACGAGTTCCGGCACCACAACTCCATCCTTTGCAACACCTTCGCGCAACGCTTCCATATCCGGCTTAAAACCCGCCAGCTCTTGCCGCCACCTCGCCGTCTCCAAGCGCCTCGGCCAATGCGATTTCGAACCGCAGCATGGCCGCGATATCAGCCTCAACAGAAAACAGTTCAGCAATTTCCGGATCGCCAAACAGGCCCGACAAAAACGGATGATCGAAACGGCGAAAAGCTCATATGTCGAAGAACACGGTTTCGCCTTCGCCCTGCAGGCGAATGTCGAAGCGATAGACGCCCTCGTCCTCAAGCTTCGCCACCAGCGTCGGGATTCGGCTTTTATGTTCGATGCGTGCAAGCACGGGATCGGCGGCGTTTGCCTCCGCCTGTTCGGGAAAATACATGCGCGTGTGCAGGCCGAGATTGATGCCGCGCGCCACAATCCAGAATGTCACATGCGGCGCCATCCACTTGCCGTCCTTGAACGGCACGCGCCCCGGCTTGATCGTCTCAAATACGAACTCGCCTGTATCCATGTCGCCCGGCGAGCGCCCCCATCCGCGAAAATTGGGATCGGCGGTGCCGCGCGTTTCGCTTGGACTGTTGTAATAGCCGTCCGCGTCCGCCTGCCAGATTTCCACCAGCGCGTCTTTCAGCGGATAGCCACCACCATCGAACACGGTGCCGCGAATGACGATGCGCTCGCCACGCGCTTTGTCGTTGTACAGCGGCCCCGAGCCGAGGTCTTCCGCGAACACGCCTTCGATACCAACGAAATTCGGCGTGCAGCCAATGTGCACATAAGGCCCCGCCGTCTGCGATGCGCTTTCCTTGAGATAGCCGAGCGGCTGCGCCATGTCAGTTACCCTCCGGCCTGTTCTCGAAGAATGTCGAGCGCCGCCCGCGCAGCACGATGTCGAACTTGTAAGCCCGCATATCCATTGGGATCGTCGCATTCATATCCAGCGGCGCAATCAGGCGACGGATCGCATCCTCATCCGGGATCGTCTTCACAATAGGGCAGCGCCAGATAAGTGGGTCGCCTTCAAAATACATCTGCGTAATCAGCCGTTGCGCAAAGCCATGCCCAAACACCGAAAAATGGATATGCGCAGGCCGCCAGTCATTCACTCCATTCGGCCACGGATACGGCCCCGGCTGGATCGTCTTGAACCAGTAGTTGCCATCCGCGTCGGTAATGGTGCGCCCCACTCCGCCGAAATTCGGATCGAGCGCGGCCAGATAGGTTTCCTTCTTGTGGCGATAGCGCCCCCCGGCATTGGCCTGCCACACTTCGACCAGCGCGCCATCAACACCCTTGCCGCGTTCATCCACCACGCGGCCATGAACCAGAATGCGCGGCCCAACAGGCATTTCGCCGGGCTTGGCGTAGTTCATGATCATATCATTATCGAGTTCGTTCAGAATATTGTGTCCGAACACCGGCCCCGTAATCTCGCTCCTCGTGCCATCCAGCGAAATCAGCGCGCGTTGCGGCGAGCGCAGCACCGTGGTCTTGTACCACGGTGTATAGGCAGGCGGATGCATGTCTCGGTCACGCTGAAAGAACAGCCCGGTTTCCGGCGCGTCGTTCCTCATTTCCCTGCCTCCCCGTGTTGCATCTCGGCCAGCACGCTCTTCGCGATCTTGAACGCGCGATTGGCCGCTGGCACTCCAGCATAGATTGCCACATGAAGCAGCGCTTCGCGTATGTCCTCTTCTGTCGCACCCGTGTTTGCCGTCGCGCGAATATGCATCGCCAGCTCTTCGTCATGCCCAAGCGCGGCCAGCAGCGCAATGGTCACCATGGAGCGCTCGCGCTTAGTCCAGTGGTTGCCAGACCACACTGTGCCCCATGCCGATTCCGTAATCAGGCTCTGAAATGGTCCATCGAACAGCGTTGACTGCGCCTGCGCACGGTCCACATGACCATCGCCAAGCACAGCGCGCCGCGTCGCTAATCCCTGCCGAAAACGTTCCGACGAATTGACCGTATCGCTCATCCTTCAAAGCTCCGGCAGGCTGTTGAGAAAATCGCCCACTGCGGCGGCATAGGCGAAAGGTTGCTGCATGCAGGGAATGTGGCCGCAATCCTCGATCAAAGCGAAACGGCTTCCCGGTATTCTGTCCGCCAGCGAGCGAACGAGGTCCGGCGGTGTCGAGCCATCGCCATCGCCTGCAACGCACAGTGTCGGCACGGCTATCCGCGCTGTCTGCGCCGTATAATCCGCATCGCGCAGCGCCGCGCATGTGCCGCAATATCCTTCGGCAGATTGCCGCGCTAGCATGTTGCACGCGCCCGCGAAAAGCGCATTGTCATCCTGCCTGAATGCTGGCGTGAACCAGCGTTCCATCACCGGCCCGACAAGGCTTTCCATTCCATCGGTCATCACCTTGTCGATGCGCCCGTTCCACATTTCCGCGGTGCCGATCTTGTCGGCGGTGTTGCTCAGCACCAGCGCGCGCACGAGTTTAGGTCGTACTGCATAAACGCCTTGGGCAATCAGCCCGCCAACAGACAGGCCCCAGATAACCGCGCGCTCGATCTCCAGATGATCCAACAGCGCGATCAAATCGCTGGCGTGATCCGCGATTGTGTAAGGCGCTGTCCCCACATCGGAAAGGCCGTGGCCCCGCATGTCATGCAGTACATAGGCGTATCCATCGCCCAGTTCTTCGATCACCTGATCCCAGATCCTGAAATCTGTACCGAGCGAATTTACGAACGCAATCACCGGCTTTCCCGGTTCCAGTCCGACCGTGCGATAATGAATAGCGACATCGCCCGAAAACAAAAATTGCATTCTTCGCTCCTCCCACCCTTCACACTGCGACGGATGAACGGTTAAGTAAAATGAGTTTATCGCTCAAAAAGATAACTTGTAGATTATGATTTATGATCGCCCCCTTACCCCTCCCCACAAGGGAGTGGGGAATGGAAACGCCGACTTCTCAATCTCCCCCTCCCCCTTGAGGGGAGGGGTAAGGGGTGGGGGTCCACTGGAAATAGTGTGCGCGGCAGCGCAAACATCGACAGGTAAACCATGACCAACGACCAGCGCATTAAATTCCGGCACCTGCAAACCTTCGTGGAGGTCGCGCGCCAAAAGAGCGTCATGCGGGCGGCGGAGTTGCTTCACGTCAGCCAGCCAGCCGTTACCAAAACCATTCGCGAGCTTGAGGAAATTCTCGGCGTGCCGCTTGTCGTGCGCGATGGGCGCGGCATTCGCATCAGCCGGTACGGTGATGTTTTCCTCCGCCACGCGGGCGCAACGCTCACCGCGCTTCGGCAGGCTGTCGATTCCGTCTCTCAGGAAATATCGCGCGCGGGGCCACCCGTTCGCGTCGGCGCGTTGCCCACCGTCTCGGTTCGCATCATGCCAAAGGCCATGAGCGCCTTTCTTGCGGAGGGCACCGGCAGTCCGGTCAAGATCGTAACCGGCGAAAACGCCGTGCTTCTCGAACAGCTTCGCGTTGGCGAGCTTGATCTGGTCGTCGGACGCCTCGCTGCGCCAGACAAGATGACCGGGCTTTCCTTCGAGCATCTTTATTCCGAACGCGTCTTGTTCGTCGTGCGCGCCGGGCATCCGCTGACCAAATCCGACACCGATATTTTCGGTTCGTTCGGTAATTATCCGGTCCTCATGCCCACGACCAATTCGATCATTCGGCCTTTTGTCGAGCGCTTCCTGATCGCCAATGGCGTGCCGACCCTCCCCAATCAGATCGAAACCGTATCCGATGCGTTTGGCCGCGCGTTCCTGCGCAGCAATGATGCCATCTGGATCATCTCCGAAGGTGTTGTCGCCGCGGATATTGCCGACGGCTTGCTGGTAGCACTTCCGATAGACACATCCGACACGAGCGGCCCGGTTGGGCTTACGATGCGGGCCGGTGCTCAGCCTTCACTGCCGCTTGCGCTGCTCATGCAGGCGATACGCGAAGCCGCGCAACATCAATAGGGAAGACCCACATAATTTTCCGCCAGCGAGGTCGATGCAGCTTGCGACTGCACCAGATAGTCCAGTTCGGCCTCCTGAATTTTCTGACCGAATTCCCCCGTGTCGGGAAAGCGATGCATCAGCGATGTCATCCACCACGAAAACCGCACGGCCTTCCAGACCCGCGCCAGCGCGCGCTGCGAATAGGCGTCTACCCCGGCACTCGACCCATCCCGATAAAATCCGAGTAGTGCCTCGCTTAGATAGTGCACATCGCTTGCGGCAAGGTTTAGCCCTTTGGCGCCGGTGGGTGGAACGATGTGGGCGGCGTCTCCCGCCAGAAACAGCCGCCCGCACCGCATCGGCTCGGCAACAAACGAGCGAAGCGGCGCTATTGATTTTTCGAACGATGGTCCTGTCGTCATTGCCTCGGCATGTTGAACAGGCAAGCGACCGCGAATTTCGTCCCAGAAGCGGTCATCGCTCCAGTCTTCCACGCGATCGTCTAGCGAGCACTGCACATAATAGCGGCTGCGCGTCAGCGAACGCATGGAGCACAACGCGAAGCCACGCGGATGGTTGGCGTAAATCAACTCATGGCTGACAGGCGGCACCTCGGCCAAAATACCCAGCCATCCGAACGGGTAGACCCGTTCATATTCCTTGAGCACACCCGTCGGCATCGCCTTGCGGCTGGCTCCGTGAAACCCGTCGCACCCGGCAATAAAATCGCAATCGATGCGATGCGTAACGCCGTCTTTCTCATAGGTCACATAGGGCTTTTCACCGTCGAAATCGTGCGGCTGCACATTCTTGGTGTCATAGATCGACAGCGCACCGCTCGCCTCGCGACAGTCCATCAAATCATGCGTAACCTCGGTCTGGCCGTAAACCGTCACGCGCTTCCCGCCCGTCAGTCCAAACAGGTCGATGCGGTGGTCACGTCCGTCGAATGCCAGCGAAAAGCCGTCATGCGGCAAGCCCTCGGCATGAAGCCGGTCTGCCGCCCCTGCTTGTTCCAGCAGGCGCACGGTCCCCTCCTCCAGCACGCCCGCGCGAATGCGGCCGAGAATGTAATCCTTGTCGACGCGGTCGAGGATCACCGTTTCGATGCCCTCATTTGCCAAAAGCTGTCCAAGCAGAAGCCCGGACGGCCCCGATCCGATAATAGCCACTTGCGTTCGCAACATGCTCCTCCCACGCGGCAGGGCATAAGACTGCATTTGCCGAACCAACGCCTCAATGGACTTTTCAGCCGACCGATTGCACTATCCGACCATGCTGTTGCGAAATGTGACCACGCGCGATGCACTTTATGGCGAAAGCCCGGCCCAAGCCGGAGCCTTCCGTTTTCACTGCGAAACCTTGTATTCGCGCAGCAGCCTGCATCGTTTTGAGATAGACTTGCACAGGCATGAAGCCTTCGTTCAGTTCTTGTACATTTCAACCGGCGAAGGCGACGCCATACTCAATGGTGTTTCGCAGCAGATACGCCCTCCGGCGGTCATCATCGTGCCGCCATCGTTCGAGCATGGCTTTCGCTTTTCTCGCAATATTGGCGGGTTGATCGTCACCGCCCTGCCCTCCACCCTGTCCGCTTCGGCACAGGCTCTGTTGCGCTCCCATATGGTTCGCCCTGCTCTCGTGCCGCTGCACGACCATGCCGAAGCCGCTGCCATCGACGCCACATTCGAGCGCATTGCGCGCGAACACGCTCAGGCCGAACCGGGCTGGGATGTTTTTTGCGAAGGCCAGATCACGAGCCTTGTCGCGCTACTCGCACGCACGATGCCGCCGCCGAACCACGGTGCCACGTTGGACGTCACCACCCGCCGATTTGAAACGCTGCTCGCGCTCATCGCTGCGCATATCCGCGAGATGCCGCCTGCGACCTTCTATGCCGAACGACTTGGAATATCCCAAACGCAACTTAACCGCCTTGTACGTGAGAAATCGGGATCTAGCCTGCGTCAAGCTCACCGCCGACCGACAGATCGAACTTGCACAGCAGGAGTTGCTTTTCACTGTCTCGCCGGTCCGCCTCATTGCTGCACGAGTCTTGGCTTCAGCGATCCGGCTTACTTTTCGCGCTTCTTCCTGCACCAGACAGGCACAACACCCCACCGCTGGCGGGAAAGAGCGAGAACAAACCTCGCTAGCGAAGAATAAGCCCCCTCACCAGAATAAAGCGCGAAGATTCAGATCAGCGTGGAGCGAAAATGGTGATTTTCGAGAACCGGAGCGGAGTGTACTTTTAGTACATGAGCACCGGAAGCGGAGAAAAGCGACATTTGCAGCCCGCGCTCATCTGAATCTCTTACCCCGCCCAGCAAAAGCCAAAAGCACACCCCGTCACTGTGACTTTTTGGGTGACGGCAAAGGGGTTTTGCGTGGTGAGAACGACGCGAAAGAGTCTTGAACGGTCGCGGGGGCGGAACAGGTTCTGAAACTCGTCCGGCAATGCGTCGGCAACGGCCAGGACGCTGTCGATGCGGCCCTTCGCAGTCTCACCGCCGCTGCGCAGGTTCACGGTCATGCCCTTGCGTATGGCAAACATATATTCGTCCGGCAGATAGGCCAGCACGTAAATCTTGCCGCCATTGATCTGCAGAAGTTCGTCGCCCGGCTGCACCACCTGCCCCGGAACCGGAATCTTGACGCCAATGACTCCCGGACCGCTGGCGCGGATATTTCCATCGTCAAATATCGCTTTCAGCTTTTCCATCGCCTCGCGCGACGTCTGACGCGATTTACCGACCTGCTCCAACTCATCTTGCGCTGAAGATTTTTGCGCGGTCAGCTCCGCCACCTTCTGCGCCGCAGCGAAGCTGCTCTGCAAGGCGCTGTCGCGCGACAGAACCGAAATCACGCCGCGATCAGAAACCTTGTCGAAGCTCGAAACGGTCTTGGTGGATTCGCGCGCATTGCGTGCCGCGAGCGGCGCAATCGCATCCACCACATCGAGTTGCCCGCGCAATTGGCTTTCGCGCACCGCCAGTTCGCCATCGCGCAGCGCGAGTTCGGCGATCTGCTTCACCATGTCGAAGGATTCGAGTTTCAGCAGCGGCGTGCCTTCTTCAACCAGATCGCCCTCCTGCACGTAAACATCGACGATCTTGCCCGTATAGCTGGCATCCACCGCGCGCATACTGGTCAGCACAATGCCATCCGCCGAGAGCACGAAAATGCTACCGAACAAATAGTACAGGAGCGAAGCGCAGAACCCCGCAATCATCGTCAGATAAACGCGGCGACCCCATTTGGCGGAAGCCGCGCGCTGCTGCTTGCCAAGGTTGTCAATGCGGATCGTGCTGCGGAGCTTTTTCATGTCGTTACCACGGGCGCTCCAGCCGCACCTTGTTCGGCGTGTAATTGTCGCGGTGCGAGCCGCGCAGCGCCCATTCATCAATGTAGGCGAGCATTCGCACCGGCCGCATGACGAATGTCATGAACGCCGAATAGCCAGGCAGGAACGGCAGGTTCGACCAGAAAACCGGCCTGCCTGTAGTCCATGCGCCGATTGCCAGCACGATAACGTCCAGCACAAGCAGACCCAGTTGCATGCCGATCAGAATGGCGATTGCGAAAGAGCCGAACGAGAGGAAGAGCCAAAGGATATAAAGCGGAAAAATCGCTGCTCCAAGCACGTTGAAAAGCAGGAAATCCCACTGATGGAAGGCTTCGGCTGTTCGGAAGGCGGGGTCGAACGGGTTCATCAGCCGCCTGTGCTTGCGAAACCTCAGCCAGATGGCATCGCGCTCCCAGCGCAGTCGTTGGCGAATATATTGAAACGCCGAAGTCGGCACGTCCGTGTAGCAAATCGCTTCCGGCGCATAGACGATCCGCCAGCCTTTCAAACGAAGTCGCAGCGTTGCATCGAGATCTTCCCCGCCGCCCACATCGAAGCCGCGCACCGATTCCAAGGCTGTTCGCCGGAATGCACTGAATGCTCCAGACGCGCATACAACCTGATCGATTGCGTTGGCGATCCGCTTGCCCACCGAGATCGATTGAAGATACTCGATTTCCTGAAATTGGGCGATCAGGCTTGCGTGGCTGTTGCGAGGCGCGACATCTCCGCAAACCGCGCCTACTGTGGGGTCGTCAAAAGGTTCCAGCAGCCGTTCCACTGCATAGCGGTCGAACGAGCAATCGCAGTCGACATTGATAATTATCTCGCCGCTGGCCGACTTACAGGCCAGATTGATGCCGCTCGACTTGCCGCCGCGCAAATCGGTCGTAACGATCTTGGTCGCAAGCCCCTTCGCAACCAGTGCGCGGGCTACCGCCGACATGCGGTCGGTTGATCCGTCGCTGACAATCACGATCTCGAATTTGTTGAACGATTGCTCATGCAGCGAACGCACGCAGGCGTCCAGCGCATCCTCCTCATTGTGACCAATGAGAATAATGCTAACAGACGGAAATGCCTGCATTATCTTTGCCTTAGCGTCGTCCTCCTGCGGTCGGTCGCGCATGGTCATCGCCGCCGCCACGAATGGCATGATGTAGCGCGGTAGTTCGAAAATCACCGTGTACCAAAAAAGCACGACCACGCTCGACGCGGTTTGCGCGAACAGAAATGCGAAGCCGAGCTGGATGTCGCTCACGGCTCTGCCCGCCCGTTCATGCCAACCAGTTGCAGCGCCGGCCCAAGCGGATCGGACAGCACGGCCTCCGCCGCCTTTATCTGCTCCTTCAGCAAATCGGCAATTTGCCGGTCGCGCCTGCCCAGCAGCACATAATCTTCCTGCTCGCCCACATGCACACTCGCCTGCGTGCCCATGCCGTTGGCGAGGCATTCGAGGAAAAGCGTGCGCAGCTTCTCGAAGCGCAGCATCCCACCGGCTGCCACCAGCGCGTCCTTGTAGCGATAGCTCACTTCGACAACAGTTGGCCGCAACTGCCCCGCATTGCGCTCGCGCTCCACTGCGCTTTTCAGCGATGCGGGAAAATGCTCCGCAACCGTGCGCTGAACGCGTCGGTTCAGCATCGCAACGCCCGCTTCGGTAAGCGTGTACGAACAAATGTCGAGCCGCGCGATGCGCTCGCCATCGGTGCGCCCGCCGCAGTCCAGGCACATGAACCCTACTTCTGGTTCAGAGGTCGTTGACGAACAAGTCTGGCAAAGCTGCACCTGCCCCGGCTTGTCGTAATCCTTGCCATAGTTGCGAAGATGATGGCTGCATTTCGGGCACACCAGCGCATTGCCCTGCCGGAAGGAATCTTCAGGTTCCAGCGCCGCGCAGCGATAATGATGCACCAGCGAAACTTCGCGCAAATCCGCCGAGCGGCATTTAGGACATTCCTCGCGCACGGAAAGCCGTCGCGAACTGCAATTCCCGCATTCATGCATCCGGTCGAAGAAGGTGCGATGCAGGAAACCGCGCCGCGCCATCGCCTCTGCCATCGGGACCGTTACCGGCGCTGACGGGAACCCTGGAAAACAAACTGCCTCCGGCGCCGTGACCAGACGCTTCGCCGTCAGCGGACGACCCGACACGAAAATATGCGCGATCAGTTCAAGCTCCGGCCCGTGCTGCTCGCGCAGCGCCAGTTCGATCCTCTGTCGTCGCGAGCGAAAATCAACGATGCACCGCGCCGTTTCAGCCCACGTATCCCGGTTGAAAGGATCGAAGCGCACATCGGCGAAATCGCCCGCGCTTCTGCCAACATCGATGATCGGCACGAGATTGACGCCCACCGCATCGCGCAGCTTGTGCAGTTCGCCACCCGCAGTACCGGCGAACACCACCGCATCTATATTGCCGTCATGCGATACGTTGAATATTCGTTCAATCAATGGAAGGACGGCAAGGTTCGTTCGTGGATACCATTCCACCCTTGGCCTGTCGAAAAGACCATATGCCTGCCAGAATTCGCACACGCGATGAGCAATATCGTCAGGCCCTACGCTTGGAACGGCAGCGGCAATTTCCGCCGTCGTGGACCCGACCGCCACCATATAAAACCCCAGCCACCTTACTCACACAACCAACTGCTGATTAAAGCATCAGGAATTTACAAAAGGTTTTTAACGCCTTAGCTCGAAAGAGCTATTGT
The DNA here is from genome assembly GCA_049840935.1 of Mesorhizobium sp. Classification (GTDB taxonomy): domain Bacteria; phylum Pseudomonadota; class Alphaproteobacteria; order Rhizobiales; family Rhizobiaceae; genus Mesorhizobium_G. The sequence continues at coordinate 1,977 of JASGJA010000016.1, read as the reverse complement.
CATGCTCGCTTCTGCATCAGCGCCATGCCGCCAAGGATCAGAGCCACTCCGATTGCGCTGGGCGCTGGAGAAAATGAATCGGCTAAAAACCAGTCCAGCAGCACGCCCGAAACCATTTGCCCGCCGACGATCAGGAGCGCCGTATTCGCCGCGCCGATCCGCACCAGCAACCAGCTTCCGGCAGCAACAAAAACCACGCCGATCGGCCCGCCAATATAATCGAACCACGGCACATCGCGCGCGCCTTCGGGTATCAGCCCGCCAATCGAAAGTCCCAACACCGTCAGCGCGGTAAACCCGACAATGTGGTTCCAGAACGATGCCACCAGCGGCGACGTCGACAGGCTCAACCGCCCGTTCAACTGACGGCTGACACCCACCAGCACCCCGGCCAGAATTGCGAGAAACACATTGATGGTCATGCCGGTTTTTCCAGTGTCGTCACCCCACCCGTCCCTGCGGGCCACCCTCCCCATCGAGGGGAGGGAGGGAGCCATTTCATGGAACGACTCTGTGTATTGGAACGATTCAGCCAAACCGACATCGGAAAGTTCGCGCCCTCCCTCCCCTCGATGGGGAGGGTGGCCCGCAGGGACGGGTGGGGTGGTTGATGCAACATGCGGATCACCCCAACCCGAATAAAATAATCACCGCGCTGCCTGTCATCACCAATCCCAGCGCGGCGAGATCACGCAATCCGGGATGGCGTTTGGGCATTCCGAACAGGCCCCAATGGTCTGCTGCCAGCGAAAACACGACCTGCCCGCCCAAGCCAAGCGCCAGCGTACCCGACAAAGCCAGCGGTGAATTTACCGCGTGCGATGTAACCATAACCGTCAGCGCGCCAGACAGACCGCCAAGATACGCCCACCACGGAATCGCCCGTCCGATGCTGCCTTCCGCGCGCCACTTGCTGCGCAAGAAGAGAACGAAAACCAGCGCCGCAATGGTGCCTGTTCCGTGTGCTGCCCATGATGAAAACAGCGCCCCGCCATAGCGGCCAAGCTCGCCATTGAAATGCACCATCAGGGTCAGCAGCCCGCCAGCCGCAAACGCCGCCAGCAGGTGCATCAGCTTTATTGGACGGTCGGGATTCAAACGGCCTCGCGCATGCGCTCAGCGGTTTCCAGATCGACGGAGACGAGCTGGCTCACGCCCTGCTCCGCCATCGTCACGCCGAACAGGCGGTTCATGCGCGCCATGGTGATCGGATTGTGCGTAATGATGACAAACCGAGTTTCGGTCGTGCGCGCCATCTCATCCATCAAATTACAGAACCGCTCCACATTGTGGTCGTCCAGCGGTGCGTCCACTTCGTCCAGCACGCAGATCGGTGCCGGGTTGGTCAGGAACACCGCGAAAATCAGCGCCATTGCCGTCAGCGCCTGCTCGCCGCCGGAAAGCAACGTCATGGTCTGCGGCTTCTTGCCGGGTGGCCGCGCCATAATTTCCAGCCCTGCATCAAGAGGGTCTTCCGACTCGATCAATTGCAGTTCCGCCGTACCGCCTCCGAACAAATGCGTAAACAGCCGCTGGAAATGCCCGTTCACCACGTCGAACGCAGCCAACAAGCGTTCGCGTCCTTCCTTGTTGAGGCTCTGGATGGCCTGGCGCAATTTGCGAATGGCCTCCACAACGTCCTCGCGCTCGGACACAATCGTTTCCAGCCGTTCGGAAAGCTCGCGCTGCTCTTCTTCCGCTCGCAAATTCACCGCGCCGAGCCGTTCGCGCTCGATCTTCAACCGCTCCAGCGTGCGTTCCGTCTCGCCAATGTCCGGCACCGGCTGGTCGGCCTCCAGTCCCGTATGCTGGATCACCAGATGCGGCGGCACATTCAGCGTTTCCTGAATGCGCGCCTCCACCTCTGTGCGCCGCTCGTCGGCTGCTGTCAGGCGTTCCTCGGCGCGAACACGCGCCTCACGCGATTCCGCAAGAGTGGTGATGGCCGCCGTCGCGGCCTTGTCCAGTTCGGCCTGC
>JASGJA010000015.1:0-123711 GCA_049840935.1 Mesorhizobium sp. | reverse complement strand
ACGAATGGTGGGCGTGACAGGGATTGAACCTGTGACCCCTACGATGTCAACGTAGTGCTCTCCCGCTGAGCTACACGCCCATTCGCGCCGCGCATACAACACTTTTGTTTCTGCCCGTCAATAGCGATTGGCGGGGAAATCAGTGTGAACTGGCGATTGCGTCGTTGAAGCCTTATGCGGCCTGCAACATCTTCTCAACTTCCGTCACCAATTCGCGGAGATGGAATGGTTTCGAGAGGATCTTCGCATCACGAGGAGCCTTCGAATCAGGGTTCAGCGCGACCGCGGCGAAGCCGGTAATGAACATCACCTTCAGGTCGGGATCGATTTCCGTCGCGCGCCGCGCGAGTTCGATTCCATCCATCTCGGGCATCACGATGTCCGTTAACAGCAGCGAGAAGGGCTCTTCACGCAGCCTTTCAAAGGCGCTGGCGCCATTGTCGAAGTCAATCACCTGATAGCCCGCGCGCTCCAAGGCTTTCACCAAAAAGCGGCGCATATCCTCATCATCTTCTGCAAGCAGAATGCGCGTCATTGCAATTATGTCCGTCCAGCTTCGATATTGGCGAAGCGTTCCCAAAATTAACCATCATTCATATGGCTGTGGGATGGTAAACATCAAGTGAATTTGGCCCAAAGCTCTTGCGGATATCGCAGATCAATGTCGCTGGACACCAGACAGCGCAAGTGGCAGTTTGGGCTATGTTTACAGCGACTTTTGGAGTTTCGGCGTGAGCGTTTCGGAAGATTTTTCTCCTTCCAGCGCGTTTGCGGTCAGCCGTGCAGCAGAACAGCGTGTCCCTTTTGTTTTCAATTCGCCCCATAGCGGGCGATACTATCCGGCCCGTTTTCTGGAAATGTCGCGGCTTGATTCGATCGCGATTCGTCGCTCGGAAGATTCCTATGTGGACGAGCTTTTCGGCTGCGTCACGGCGCTCGGCGCGCCGCTGCTTTCTGCGCACTTTCCGCGCGCCTATCTCGACGTGAACCGAGAGCCGTGGGAACTCGACCCTCGCATGTTCTCCGATCCTCTGCCGCCATATGCGAACACCCGCTCGCCGCGCGTTGCCGGTGGGCTGGGCACTGTGCCGAGACTCGTTGGTGAGGGCGTGGAAATTTACGCTCACCGCCTGCCTCTTTCCGAGGCGACAGACCGGATCGAGCGAATTTATCAACCCTATCACGCCACGCTGAAGCAACTTCTGAACGAAACGCGAAACAGCTTTGGCTATGCGGTGCTGGTCGATTGCCATTCCATGCCCGCGGGCATTCGCTTGGGCGATTCCGGTATGCGGCCTGATTTCATCATAGGCGACAGGTTTGGCAGTTCTGCGTCGCGCACGCTGTCCGAAGCAACGATCCAGCTTTTAGCGGATCGCAGGTTCAGCGTGGCGCATAATCGTCCCTATGCGGGCGGCTATATCACGGAACATTATGGCAGACCCGCGCGGGGCGTTCATGCGATCCAGATCGAGATCAATCGCGGTCTGTATATGGACGAGCACACGCTGCAAAAATCGGATGGTTTCGATGCGTTGGCAGCAGAAATCACGAGCTTTGTGGCCGATCTTATGGCACTGCCAGATTATTGTTTTGGCGATTTGCCGCTGGCTGCGGAGTAGCGAACGGCGAGCAATGGGCCAAAAAAGAACCGCACCGTTTGCGCGATGCGGTCAAGTCTAGGGAGGAAACGCCCAAGCTGGGCGCGGACAGATCACTCCGTCCGAGAGTTAGACTATGTTGCGATGCACAAATGTCAAGCGTGCTATTTTGCAATCGCAACAATTGTATTGTTTACGCAACGTAAGTTCTTCATGAGGCGACCTTGCAGATTGATCCAGAATTCATGCGCCGCATCGCGGCTGCGGCTGCGCGCGAGTCCCTGCCACGATTTCGCCAGCAAGGGGCTGTCACCAACAAGGTGGAGGGTGGGTTCGATCCCGTTACCGAGGCTGATCGGCAGGCCGAACGATCCATTCGTGCGCTTATTAATGAGCAATTCCCGGATCACGGCATTCTTGGCGAAGAGTTCGGGTCGGAAAACGCCGACGCCGAGCATGTCTGGGTGGTCGATCCCATTGACGGTACGCGGTCGTTTATATCCGGCATTCCGCTGTGGGGAACGCTGGTTGGCCTCACGCGCAATGGAGACGCCATCGCCGGGATGATGGCGCAGCCATTCATTGGCGAGCTGTTCTACGCAACAGGGCAGGGGGCGTTTTATGAGGGGCCGCATGGGGCCAACAAGCTCGCAGCGCGCACCACAGAATCCATTGCTGACGCCACCATGTGCACCACCACACCGCTATTGTTTAAGGATGCGCAGAAGGACGCGTTTGGGCGGCTGGAAAAAGCAGTGCAACTTTCGCGCTACGGCACGGATTGCTACGCCTACGCAATGGTCGCGGCGGGGCAGGTCGATCTGGTCGTGGAGACTGCATTGCAACCCTATGACATTGTCGCGCTCATTCCCATCATTGAGCAGGCGGGCGGCAAGATCACCAATTGGGATGGCGGACCGGCGGAGCAGGGTGGTAGCATCGTTGCCGCCGCAAATGCGCGCTTACACGATGCCGCGATGAAAATTCTCCACGCCTGACGAAAGCTCCCCTCATGTATTTTGCATCTGACAATTGGGCGGGCGCGCATCCCGATGTTGCTGCGGCGCTCAATGAGGCGGCAGGCGGCTTTGATCCCGCCTATGGCTCTGGCGCTTGGGACAAGCGTGTCATTGCGCGGTTCAGCGAAATTTTCGAACGCGACGTGGCTGTCTTCTTTGTATCCACTGGTACGGCGGCCAACTCCTTGTCGCTTGCCTCCGTCGCGAAGGTGGGCGGCGTGGTGTTCTGCCATCCCGAAGCGCATATCCGGGAAGACGAATGCGGCGCGCCGGAATTCTTGTCTGGCGGTTTGCGCTTGCACGCCGTGGAAGGTGCGCGCGGCAAGATCGACCCATCTCTGTTGCATGAAGCCATTGGCCTGTTTCCTCCGGGCTTCGTTCATGGTGGGCGTCCTGCTGCCGTTTCCATCACACAGGCGAGTGAAATCGGCACTGTGCATTCATTGGCCGAGATTGACGCGATTGCAGACGTTGCGCGCACGCATGGCTTGCTGCTGCATATGGATGGCGCGCGCTTCGCCAATGCGCTGGTCGCGTTGGATTGCTCTCCGGCAGATATGACATGGCGGCGCGGCGTTGATTTATTGTCATTCGGTGGCACAAAGAATGGCTGCTGGTGCGCGGAAGCGGTCGTTTTGTTCGATCCCTCGCGTGCGGGCGAGTTTGCCTTCCACCACAAGCGCGCGGCGCAATTGTTTTCCAAGTCGCGCTTCGTCGCTGCCCAGTTTGAAGCTTATTTCGCTGGTGATTTGTGGCTGAGCAACGCGCGTCACGCCAATGCAATGGCTCAGCGCTTAGCGTCGATGTTCGAGGGGTTGCCAACCGCTCGCCTTGCATGGACGCCCGACGCGAACGAGGTGTTTCCCATCCTCAAAAAACACACGGCGGATCGTCTCAAGGCCGAGGGCGCGGCGTTTTATGATTGGCGCGCCCCTCATTGGTACGATGGGTCGATTGCGGATGATGAAGTGCTCTGCCGCTTCGTCACAAGCTTTGCCACGGAGGAGGAGAGTATAGTTACTACGGGTTCAATAGCGAATTCTGTATGATATTTTCTATGATATATATATTTACCATTTGCCCGGACGGTCATAAATGTCTTTCACCTTTTGCAGCCCTCGGATTGACCCAAGACGTTCGCGCGGTATCGCAATATTACTGATAGAATAACTATTTGAAAAAATATTTACTGGGTTTTTCTTGTAGTTTTCATTTGTGTAAAATTTGGCCATGAACCAATAGCATTCGTAATTTAATTCGTTCATTAAACATAATGTCCTTTCTGAATTTTCTCCCCTCGTGCTGTTTTCAAATAATATTGCAGGCCTATTATTTTGAATTAGTGTCAATGCGCCTGATAACGCGGCAAATTCCATTTCTTCGACATCTATTTTTATAATCGACGTTTTTCGAGCCAGAGCTATGTCGTCCAGCCTCTGCAGAGCGACAGGCATACAGAGAGTTTTTTCGTTCACGTATTTCGGAAAGTCAGGGATGCACAGGGCGCCAAAGTTTTGCGGAGCGAAATCGTCAATGTAAGGAACATCGACAATTCCTTGTCTATCTCCAATAGCCATATTCAAAGCAATAACATTGTTGAGATTGTTGAGGGCGATATTGGCAGTCAATATTTGAAAAATGAGAGGATTTGGTTCGAAAGAAATGACTGTCCCGTGCTCACCAACTGCTTTTGAAAGCGCCAAAGTGTGGTAACCCACGTTGGCACCTAGGTCCAACGCGGTCATTCCTGGTTGGATCAGTTGCTCAAGTAATTCGACTTCCCCTTGGGTCCATTCACCATATTCAATGAGAGAACGTCCGATGTAGGTGTCGTTAGCCACAACGAGCATGTCGCCATATCTGGTCTGCGCGGTGACGGTTCGCAAGGCGGTAATATTAATCTCATATATATAAGAATTAATCATATGAAAGCTATTTTGCAAATATGAAAACTTGTCAAATTTACCGCGGCAGAACGGTTGAGCCCATCAACGCCTCATCAATTGACGCTGCGGCCTGACGACCCTCGCGGATCGCCCAAACCACAAGCGACTGGCCGCGACGAACGTCGCCCGCAACATACAGCCCGTCGATATTCGTGCGATAGTCACGGTCGTTTGCGGCAACGTTCTGCGAGCGGCGCGAGTCAGTGATGATGTTGAGCTTACCGTCCAGTTCTTTCGTTACTGCACCGCTGATTGGGCCAGCAAAGCCGATCGCGATAAATGCCAGATCGGCGCGGATCACAAATTCTGTTCCCGGAATAGGCTTGCGCTTTTCGTCCACCTCGCAGCACTTCACGCCGGTCAGTTCGCCGTCCTCGCCGATAAACTCCAGCGTAGCGACCTGAAATTCGCGCTGCGCGCCTTCGGCTTGCGAAGATGACGTACGCATCTTCGTTGCCCAGTATGGCCAAACGGCGAGCTTGTCTTCCTTCTCCGGCGGCTGCGGGCGAATGTCGAGTTGGGTCACGCGCACTGCGCCTTGGCGGAAAGCCGTGCCAACGCAGTCGGATGCCGTGTCACCGCCACCCACGACGACGATATGCTTACCACCCGCAAGGATTGGCTCGGAAGGCCACGCCGACGACTGAATGTCCTCGCCGCCCACGCGCCGGTTCTGCTGCACCAGATATGGCATGGCATCATGCACGCCGTGGAATTCAGTGCCGGGAATGCCTGCCGGGCGCGGTGTTTCCGAGCCGCCGCAATAGAGCACCGCGTCAAACTCCGCGAGCAGATCTTCCACCTTCTTGTCCACGCCGACATTGACGCCGCAATGGAATGTTACGCCCTCACCGGACATCTGCACGACGCGACGGTCGATATAGTGCTTCTCCATCTTGAAGTCCGGAATGCCGTAGCGCAGCAATCCGCCGGGGCGGCTCTCCCGCTCATAGACATGCACTTCATGGCCCGCACGGCCAAGCTGCTGCGCCGCCGCCATGCCGGAGGGGCCGGAGCCGATGACAGCAACCTTCTTGCCGGTCTTTTTTTCTGCAGGGTAGGGGCGCACATAGCCGCTCTCATAAGCCTTGTCGGCCAGCGCCTGCTCAACGGTCTTGATGGCGACTGGAATGTCCTCAAGGTTCAGCGTGCACGCTTCTTCGCAAGGAGCGGGGCAAACGCGGCCAGTGAACTCCGGGAAATTGTTGGTTGAATGCAGGTTGCGGATCGCCTGCTCCCAATCGCCATTATAAACCAGATCGTTCCAGTCGGGGATCTGGTTGTGGATCGGGCAGCCTGTCGGCCCATGACAAAAAGGAATGCCGCAATCCATGCAGCGCGCGGCCTGCTTCTCGACCTCTTTGTCAGACATCGGAAGCGTGAATTCGCGGAAGTGGCGGATGCGGTCGGAAGCCGGTTGGTACTTGTGCACCTGCCGGTCGATCTCAAGGAAGCCTGTTACCTTGCCCATTTCAGTTCCAGTTCTCTTGGGCGGAGCCTCTGCTCACGCCCTGGATTTCATATGATCGGAAGCGGTTATTCCGCAGCGACGCCCATGCGCATACGCGCCATTTCTTCCAGCGCCCGTTTATACTCAACTGGCATGATCTTGCGGAATTTTGGCCGATACTCCGACCAGTTCTCAAGGATCGTTTTTGCCTTTGTCGAGCCTGTATAGTGCACATGGTTCGATATGAGCTGGTGCAGTCGCTCCTCATCATGGGTGGTCATGTCGCCGGATACGTCAACGCGGCCCTTGAAGTCGATGTCGCCGCCGTGGTGGTGTAGCCGCTCAAGAAGCGCGTCCTCTTCCGGGACAGGCTCAAGCTCGACCATCGCCATATTGCAGCGAGTTGCGAAATCACCTTCCTCGTCAAGGACATAGGCAACGCCGCCAGACATGCCCGCTGCGAAGTTGCGACCCGTCTTGCCGAGCACAACCACAATGCCGCCGGTCATATATTCGCAGCCGTGGTCGCCCACGCCTTCGACAACAGCCGCCGCGCCGGAGTTGCGCACGGCAAAGCGCTCGCCCGCGACACCACGGAAGTAGCATTCGCCTTCGGTCGCGCCGTAAAGCACGGTGTTGCCGACGATGATCGAGTCTTCCGCGACGATTTTGGCCTCGTCTGACGGGCGGATGATGATCTTGCCGCCCGACAGCCCCTTGGCCACGTAGTCATTGCCGTCGCCGATGAGGTCAAAGGTCACGCCTCGCGCCAAAAACGCAGCGAATGACTGTCCGGCAGTGCCGCGCAGCTTCACCGAAATCGTGTCCTCCCGCAGACCCTTATGCTTGAAGCGCCGTGCCACCTCTCCTGAAAGCATCGCGCCTGCCGAACGGTCGACGTTCTTGATGTCGACCTCGATCTCCACCGGCTGGCGTGCCTCCAGCGCGGGCTTGGCAAGTTCGATCAACTTGCGGTCAAGCACATCGTCAATCGGATGCTTCTGGCGCTTGGTCCAGTGCGTTTCTTCCACCGGCGCATCCGGTTTGAAGAACAGCTTCGAGAAGTCCAGGCCCTTCGCCTTCCAGTGGTTGATCAACTCACGCTTTTCCAGAAGATCGGAATTGCCGACGATCTCGTCCAGATGCCGGAAGCCCATTTCCGCCAGCAGAGCGCGCACTTCCTCCGCCACATAGAAGAAGAAGTTGATGACATGTTCCGGCGTACCCTTGAAGCGCTTGCGCAGCACGGGGTCCTGAGTCGCCACACCCACAGGGCAGGTGTTCAGATGGCACTTGCGCATCATGATGCAGCCTGCCGCGATCAGCGGCGCAGTCGAGAAACCGAACTCGTCAGCGCCCAAAAGCGCGCCTATAATCACGTCGCGCCCGGTGCGCAATCCGCCGTCCACCTGCAACGCCACGCGTGAGCGCAGGCCGTTCAGCACCAATGTCTGATGCGTTTCGGCAAGGCCCATTTCCCACGGCGAACCGGCGTGCTTGAGCGAGGTCAGCGGCGATGCGCCCGTTCCGCCATCATAGCCGGAGATGGTGATGTGGTCGGCACGCGCCTTGGCAACGCCTGCCGCAACCGTCCCGACGCCAACTTCCGACACCAGCTTGACCGAAATGTCGGATGAAGGGTTGACGTTCTTCAGGTCGAAGATGAGCTGCGCCAGATCTTCGATTGAGTAGATATCATGGTGCGGCGGCGGCGAAATCAGGCCAACGCCCGGAGTCGAGTGCCGAGTTTTGGCGATTGTGGCGTCCACCTTGTGGCCGGGCAACTGCCCGCCTTCACCGGGCTTCGCACCCTGCGCCACCTTAATCTGGATCATGTCGGAGTTGACCAGATATTCGGTCGTCACGCCAAAGCGTCCCGACGCCACCTGCTTGATGGCCGAGCGTTCCGGGTTCGGCTTGCCGTCCGGCAGTGGGAAATAACGGTCTGGCTCTTCGCCGCCTTCTCCCGTGTTGGACTTGCCGCCGATTCGGTTCATGGCAATCGCCAGCGTGGTGTGCGCCTCGCGGCTGATAGAGCCGAAAGACATTGCACCGGTCGAAAAGCGCCGAACGATATCCGCCGCCGTCATCACTTCGTCGATAGGAACAGGCTTGTGGCCAGTCTCTTCCGCCAGCTTGATCTTGAACAGGCCGCGAACGGTTTGCGCGCGTGCTGTCTCGCTGTCGATCTGCTTCGAATATTGCTGGAATGTATCCCACGAGCCATGCCGCACCGCGTGCTGCAAAGTAGCAACCGCATCCGGCGACCACATATGTGCCTCGCCGCGCATACGGAACATATATTCGCCGCCGACTTCGAGATTGTGCGCGAGAACAGGATCGTTGCCGAAAGCGTCAGTATGACGTGACGTCGTTTCTGCGGCCACTTCGTCCAACCCCACGCCTTCGATAGTCGTGGCTGTGCCGGTGAAATACTGATCTACGAATGGCGTCGATAGGCCGATGGCGTCGAATATCTGTGCGCCGCAATAGGACTGATAGGTCGAGATGCCCATCTTGGACATGACCTTCAGAATGCCTTTGCCGATCGACTTGATGTAGCGCGATACAACCTCGTACGGGTCGACCTCCGCAGGCATTTCGCCACGCTTGTGCATGTCCAGAAGCGAGTCGAAAGCTAGGTATGGGTTGATCGCTTCCGCGCCATAGCCTGCGAGACAGCAGAAATGATGTATTTCGCGCGGTTCGCCGGATTCCACCACCAGACCCACCGATGTGCGCAGCCCCTTGCGAACAAGATGGTGGTGCACGGCTGCCGTTGCCAGGAGGGCAGGGATGGCGATGCGGTCCGGCCCCACCTGACGGTCCGACAGGATGATGATGTTGTAGCGTCCGGCAACCGCAGCCTCGGCGCGTTCGCACAGACGCTCGATAGCCCCGGCCATGCCCTCTGCGCCCTCTGTAGCCGCATAGGTAATGTCGATGGTCTTGGTGTCGAAGCTTTCCTCGGTGTGACCGATGGAGCGAATCTTTTCCAGATCGCCATTGGTAAGGATAGGTTGACGCACCTCAAGCCGCTTGCGGCGCGAAGTTCCCACCAAATCCAGAATGTTAGGGCGCGGACCGATGAAGGAAACGAGGCTCATGACCAATTCCTCGCGGATCGGGTCGATGGGCGGGTTCGTTACCTGTGCGAAGTTCTGCTTGAAGTAGGTGTAAAGCAGCTTCGACTTGTCCGACATTGCCGAAATTGGCGTGTCCGTACCCATGGAGCCGACGGCTTCCTGACCAGTCACCGCCATGGGAGCCATCAAAAGCTTCAGGTCTTCCTGCGTGTAGCCAAAGGACTGCTGACGGTCGAGCAGGGACACGTCCTTACGCAATGCGCGCGGCTCTACCGGCTTCAACTCCTCCAGGATAAGCTGCGTGCGCGCCAGCCATTCCTTGTAGGGATGCTTGTGCGCAATCTCCGACTTGATCTCTTCGTCAGAAATGATGCGACCCTTCACGAGGTCGATCAACAGCATCTTGCCGGGCTGCAAGCGCCACTTCCTGACAATATGCTTTTCTGCAACCGGAAGCGCACCAGCCTCGGACGCAAGGATCACACGGTCATCATCGGTAACGACGTAGCGCGCCGGACGAAGGCCGTTGCGGTCAAGCGTCGCGCCAATCTGGCGACCATCCGTAAAGGCAAGTGCTGCCGGGCCGTCCCACGGCTCCATGAGCGCCGCATGGTATTCGTAAAATGCCTTACGGTCCTCATCCATGGACTTGTTACCGGCCCAGGCTTCTGGAACCAGCATCATCATGGCGTGGCTCAGCTTGTAGCCGCCCTGGAACAGGAATTCGAGCGCGTTATCGAAGCAGGCCGTGTCCGACTGTCCTTCATAGGAAATCGGCCAGATCTTGGAAATATCGTTCCCGAACAGGTCGGAATCCACGGACGCCTGCCGCGCCGCCATCCAGTTGTTGTTGCCGCGCACGGTGTTGATCTCGCCATTGTGCGCGAGCATTCGATACGGGTGCGCGAGCTTCCACGATGGGAAAGTGTTCGTCGAAAAGCGCTGATGCACAAGGATAAGTGCGGTCTCGAAACGCGGATCGTGTAAATCCTTGTAATACGCGCCTACCTGATAGGCGAGGAACATGCCCTTGTAGACAATCGTGCGCGACGACAGCGAAACGCAATAGGCGCCAATGTCCTTATTGTCGTTCTCGGCATAGATGCGCCCGGAAATCACCTTCCTCAGAATATAAAGCCGAGCTTCATATTCCTCGTCGTCGGTGATGTCCGGCGTGCGACCGATGAAGACTTGCCGATGGAACGGCTCCGAAGCAACAATATCGAGTTCCTTCGACAGCGAGGAGTTATCGACCGGGCACGTCGCGGAAACCCAGAATTGGCAGGCCTTCGGATTGTGCACTTTCGCGAATAATTTCGTCGATATGGGCGCGCATTTCCGCATTCTGCGGCATAAACCAGTGGCCCACGCCATATCCACCCGCAGGCGGCAATTCCACGCCGAGCGCCGCCATTTCCTCGCGGAAAAAGCGATCCGGTAGCTGCACCAGCACGCCGGCACCGTCGCCAACCAGCGGATCGGCTCCCACGGCGCCGCGATGCGTCAAGTTTTCGAGCATAAAAAGCCCGTCCTTGACGATCTGGTGCGACTTCACACCCTTCATCTGCGCGATGAAACCGACGCCGCAGGCGTCATGTTCATTGCGAGGGTCGTAAAGGCCTCGTTTGGTGGGCAAACCGGGAATGGTGGTGTTTTTGACGGTCGCCGCATTCGTCTGCGCGGCGAGCGTTTGCTCTGTCACTGCAGATGGCGTCATGTCCGTCATCATCATTCCCTCCGTTCTGGCCCTTTCGGGCGACAATGGCCAAGGGTTAACCCTTCAGCCGTTCAATGCAACCCACGCGAAAGGCCGGACTGCGCAGATGCGCCAACCCGGCTCTTCATGCGATCAAATAAGACAGTAATGCTGTCCTAAATTTTTATGTCAGAAATCCTTGCTTCACACAAGAAGGATTCGAAAAGAAAATTGCCAATTCCAGAAACAAAATGTCGCGGCAATGGCGTTTATGGAAAGCTTATAAGCATTTTCTTTGAAATGTGATCAATACGATTTTGCTGGAAAATGTATCAGTAATTGATACAATGGACTCGAACCATCCGCGTATCAGTCGATGATATGTGTCGCCTGAAGGTCGCAATGATTATATCTGTCAGAGGAAAATTTGCTGAAGCCGTTTTGTCAGGAAAGGTGCCAAAGGGAATTCCAGTTGACATTTTTCGGTCTGCGGAGCGGCGGATGCAGGCGATCCACAACGCGTCAAATCTTGATGATTTACGGTCGCCTCCCGGCAATCATCTCGAAGCATTGAAAGATGATCGTGTTGGTCAGCACTCAATCCGAATCAATGCCCAGTGGCGCATTTGCTTTCGATGGACGGATGCGGGTGCTGAAGAGGTTGAGATCGTAGATTATCATTAGAGGAGAACGAAATGGCTATTAATTTTGCTCGGCCGGTTCATCCCGGTGAGTTTCTACGTGAGGAATATCTGGTTCCACTTTCGATGAGTGCCGGGGCTTTGGCGAAGGCATTGCATCTTCCCCGCACACGTATCGAGCGCATCGTGAAGGAGGAAGTCGGTATCACTCCCGATACCGCCCTGCGGTTGGCTAAATATTTTAAGACGTCTCCGCAGTTCTGGATGAATTTTCAGATTGCGCACGAGCTTTCGACACAGGAAGCGCGAATTTCGGCAGAACTCCAGACAATCGAAGCATTCGCTGCGGCCGCCTAGGTCCTGACGCTAAGCCGCCGATCCGGGAACATATGCATCGAACGCAGCCCAGAATTGCTGGAGGTAATAATCGCGTTCCTGCAAAATCTCGTGTTTTGCGCCGTCAATCGTCACGCAATAGCTGGATCGCAAGTGGCGCGCATAGCGCTCGATGGCTCGGCTCGAAACAACCGTATCGGCACCAGCCGCAACAAACAGAATCGGAATGTGCAGCCGCGCCATGTAGTCGGGGTCGGAAACGCGCCGCGCGGCGTGAACTGCGGCATGCATCCATCGAATCGTCGGCCCGCCCAGAGATAGCCTCGGATGCGTGGTGAACAGCCTTACATTGCGCGCGTAGCGCTCTGGATCGGTAGTCACATTATTGCGTTCGAAAGGCGTTGGCTTCCACTTGCCTCCGGTCGCGTAAAAGCTGCCAAATCCGGCCAGCTTCAGCAGATTGGCGAGTCGTCGCAGTGCGTTCGCGGAGAGGGGCATCCGCCCCACTTCCAGAAGCGGAGCAAGCAACACCATGCGCTCAACCCTGTTGCGCAGCCGCGGCGCAGCATCGAGCGCAATGAGCGCTCCAGTGGAATGCGCGACAATGAAATAGGGTCCTCGACAATCCGGCAGAACGATTTCACTGAAAAACTGATCGAGATCGTCTGCATAAATACCGAAATCCGAAACGTCGCCGCGCAGTGGATCCATCAACTCGCGGTCGGAAAGCCCTTGTCCGCGCCAGTCGAATGTCGCCACGCCAAAGCCGCGTTCTGTCAGCGTGCGCGCGGTTTCGAAATATTTCTCGATTGGTTCGTTTCGGCCCGGCAGCAATATGACGGTGCCTTTGAGCGGGCGGGACGTTGCTTTGAATAAGGCGTAGCGCAAGCGCCTGTTGCCTTCCGCAACGATAAAGCCCGAATTTGCTCCATCGGGAATCTCATTGCCGGAGATTTCGAGCAGAAACTCTTTCATAGCGCCTTCGATTTGCCGCACCGCGCACTCCTTACGGGTGATACCCGCACTGTCTGCAATTGCAAAGAGAAAGCGTGAGGTTACGGAAAAGCAAAGGCCGAAGGCACGTCTCCATGCCTTCGGCCAGTTGAGATTCCGGATGGAAGGGACGTTACGCCCGGAACCTGCCCACTGCAGCGCGCACCCCAAGCCCCGCGCACCAACTATGAGTCGCATGTATCTTGCGCAGGCCGCATGAATGGAACCGGAAAGGCTTGTTCATCTGGCGTTCATATTCGCTACCACGCCCCCAACCTCTTGAAATCAAACCTGGCAAATCCCAGATCAACAAAGCGGTCGCCACAATCGGGACCGCTGATCCCACCGGAACGCCAAAACGGGTTCCGCACGCGATCAAACGCAAGAAAACGTTGCTCAAAGGAGAACCAAAGCATGCGTCACGTTGATTTTTCCCCTCTTTACCGTTCCACCGTCGGTTTTGACCGGCTGTTCAATATGCTGGATGCTCACGCAGCCCCTGAAGGCGGCCCGAGCTATCCGCCCTATAACATCGAGCGCACTGGCGAGAATTCCTATCGGATTTCGATGGCGGTAGCCGGTTTCTCGGAAGACGAAATTTCGATTGAAGCCCATCGCAATGTGCTGACGGTGAAGGGCGAGCGCGCCAATGAGACGACCGGCGAAGGTTCTGAGATCCTTTATCGCGGCATCGCATCCCGTTCGTTCGAGCGTCGCTTCCAGCTTGCTGATCATGTCGAGGTAAGCGGTGCAAACCTCAAGAATGGCCTGCTTCACATCGATCTGCAGCGCAACATTCCCGAAGAGCTGAAACCTCGCAAGATAGAGATTGCTTCTGCTGGTGCGAAAGCCAAGCAGATCGAAGCCAAAGCGACCAAGCAGTAAGCTTGATTTAGCTGGCTGAGAAACGAGCCCTCGGCGCTCGCCGGGGGCTTTTGTTATCTGGATTTCGCGAAGTTGTTTAGTTTTACATTTACCGCCGTATCGCCGTGGTCGTTTCGACCTGCATCGACGGCACCAGTTGCTGTTCTCTGCGCAGCCATGAAAAATCATCCGCGCGACCGGGCGTCGGCTGCGGCAGAACGACGGGCTTGGGCGCTTGCTTCGCGGGTGTAACGACTGGCATGGGTTGCGCGCCCAAAAGCTCGGTTCCGCCATCCATCTCCGGGTCATTCGAATGACATTGGCGGTGTGCGGTCCGGCTTTTCGGCAGGTGCGATCGGTCCAGCCTCCGGCAGTTGGTCGGTCGGCAAACCCGTTCCGGGCGCAGCCAGCCCCAAAATTTTGCGCAACGGCTTTTCGGCATAAAAGGCGAGCTTGGCTTTGCCCTGTTTGGTCACGTTGATGCCATCGGCTGCACGCAGCTTAACGGGCTGACCATTAACATCGGGACCGCTTTGCACATAAGCGCCTTGTTCGTCTGCGAATCCGTCCCAAATGTCGATGAATTCGCCTTTATTTGCCTGTGCAGCCGCGCGGTATACATCGTTAAACGCGAGCATGTCGGAGGTCATTTTGGCAGTCTTGAAGGCTGGCATGCCCACCCAAAGGTAAGGCACCTTCTTTTCCTCAAGCAGATCAGCCAGCGCGCCCACGCGCACCTGATATTCCTTGAGCCATTTTTCAGACCGTACCTGCTCGCTGGCTCCGTCGAGTTTCAACTGCTGACGGTCGTTGGAACCGAGCATAACGATAACCGCAGCGGGCTTTTCGCGCGTCCAGCATTGCCGGAAGCTCGGTCTGCCAATTGAAATAATCCTGCCGAACTAAACCCGGAAGAGCCTTTGCTGCGGTCCACAATGCGAATTGCCGCGTCCTGTGCGAACTGTGCGTCCAGACCTTCCGCGAGCCCGCCCGCAAGAAAATCGCCCACCACCAGCACGGGGCGCGCATCGGGTTTCTTTTCAACTGATCACGACGTCCGGCTCTTTCGGCGCAACAACACCGCCAGAGCTTTTTTTCTTCGGGCGCTTCACGGCACGCGGCTGCTGTTCCGGAATGATATAGTAACGGCGCGGCTGCGGGCGGAAAATGTCGAATATGCTCCACGGCTTGCGCTCCACCTCCTGAGCCGGCGGTGGGTGCAACGCCGACGGCCAACAAGCCTGAAGCCAGAACTCCCGACGTCACAAGCGCTGCAACGACAGGGCGCAGTCTTTTGAATCGGCTGCAACCCGTGCTCCTTAATCACCTACTCCGCAGGTATTTTAGGACTTCCATGCTGGGATTGCCATCCTGTTCAACACCTATTTGCGCCTGAAAGGCCTTGATGGCGTCGCGGGAACCTTGTCCAATGCGACCGTCAAACTTGCCGTCATAATACCCGTGCTCGGAAAGGCGCTTCTGCAATTCCTGCTTTTCAACAAAGGAAAGTTTGGTGAATGGCCGTTGCCAGTCCTGCGCAAGCGATCCGTATCCTGCGATCTGATCGGCCAGCAGTCCCACAGCCAACGCGTATTTATCCGCGTTGTTGTATTTCTTGATGACAGAGAAATTTCTGAGCATCAGGAATGCTGGTCCGCCGCGTCCATCCGGCACTTTAAGCGTTGCCTTGTCGGACATATTGCGGAAAGGCTTGCCATTCGCGCGGGTAACGCCAAGGTTTTGCCATTGCGCAAGGGTCAGCGTCCCGGCTGGCAATTTGCCGGGCGGCAAAGCCACCTCGTAACCCCATGTTTTGCCCGACTGCCAACCATTCTTGCGCAAAAGATTTGCTGCTGTTGCCAATGCGTCCGGCACGGAATTCCAGATGTCGCGGTGGCCGTTACCATCCATGTCTACGGCATATGCCTGATAGCTTGTCGGGATGAACTGCGTATGCCCCATCGCGCCTGCCCAGGAGCCGGTCAAATGGCTTTCATCGATGTCGCCGGTTTGCAGGATTTTGAGCGCGGCAATCAGCTGGGTGCGCGCAAATTTCGCGCGTCGAGGGTCTGCATAGGCCAATGTCGCCAGCGAACGCACGACATTGCGCATTGCTGCCGGATTCTTGAGTATCTCGCCATAATTCGATTCCATCGACCAGATCGCGAGTAGCACATATCGGTCAACGCCGAAGCGCGATTTAATGCGATCCAGCCAAGGCTTCCATTTCCGCGCCATAGCACGGCCATTGGCGATGGATTCTTCATGCACGCGGTTGTCGAAATAGTCCCATACGGGCGCAGTAAATTCCGGCTGATAGCGCGCCTTTTCCAGCACTTCAGGATCAACGTCGGTCACACCACGAAACGCGCGATTATAGGTGTTGCGCGATATGCCAGCCTCGGCAGCCGTTTTACGGAAGCCGGCCACCCAGTTCTGGAAACCGGCGTCGGCAAAAGCCGGTGTCGTGCCGATCATCGACAGTGAGAGTGCGGCTGCAAGCGCGACGCCACCAACGCGGCGCATCACCTTGTGCACGATCATTTCATTCTCCATCCGAAACCTTGAAGAACAAACATCGCTCGTACTGGTAAGCATTTCGTTTACCATAGATTGTCGCGCCCGCAAAAAACCGCGCGTCCGCGAAAGACAATCAGCCATTTGAGGCCGAAATCCGACGTGGATTGCGCTATTGCTGCGCTTTTATGCCCAAATAAATGCTGTTCGTGGTCGCGTCCCTTCCATCTATCGTGCTGTTCACGTTTTCGTGTCGCGCGCGACCCGTCAGCCCGAAATGGCGATTCATCCACCAGGTTGCAGAGGCTTCTGCCGTGTAAATCATGTCGTAATCGCCGTTGCCCTGATAGTCGCGATAGCCGATTCCGCCCGCAATGCTGCCGGTCAAATCCGAACGCATTTGTCGTTCAACTGTGAGCAAGCCGGAGTACAGAATGGAACCGCTCCATCCCGGAGTTGTGGTGCCTTCCACCTGCGTCGTGCCGAGAAGGTTCACGTTCGTTCCGCGAAACGGCGACCAGTTGATGTCGGCGCTGGCGTTCAAGCCTTCAATCGCATCCAGCCGATCATCGTCAGGTTTTTCGCGAACATAGCCGAGCGCAAGTTCGCCCCAGAATTTCTCGCCGCGATCAAATGCTATGCCTGCAAGCGCCTCTTGATGGCCCGCCGACCTGTCGTAACCCGCACTGTCAAGCGCCTCATCATATTTGCGGCGTCCCGCACGCACCTCGACAAATGGCGTCAGCGATGGCGAAAACGAGTAACCGACGCGCAGCTTTGCCGTGGCCAGTGTGTTGTCGCGGTCCGCTTGCGAAATCACGCTGCCGTCTTGCAGCTTTGCGCCGCCGTACCATTCACGATCGACATCGCCGCCAATTGCCAGGCGCAACTTTCCCGCATCTTTGAGAATTTCGGCGCGACCCGTCAGCGTTTGCTGGATCGGTTGATCCACCGCGCCGGTAATCTCTACCGGCGAATCGAACGCTTCTGGCCCGACCCCGTAAGAAGAAAAAACGCGAAGCCGGTAATCATTGGCGAGTTCATGAATGAAAGTCGCTTCGATCTGCGCCTCAGTTTGCTTCAGGTCTTCGCCGGAAATGGACTTTTCAAATGTGCTATATGTGTTCAGCTCGAAGCTGTCCCTCTCCCAGTCCGACACGACATTCGTTCTCATCGTGCTTTGCGAAACGATTGCGTCACCGCCGCCGGGGCTGGAGGTGGCATTGGAGGTCGCGAGCAGACCCGTTTCGATGCTTGGGCGCAAAATAAAACTGCCGGAGCGAATGCCGGGTGAAGCAAATGCATCTTGCTCGTTGCGTCGCAACTGGCTCGTAACCGAGCTTAAAGGCTGTGTTTGTGAAAGCCGTGGCTGTCGTTCCTGCTTTTTGGCCCGTTCTACGCGGATATTGGGCTGCACCGTAGCAGACGGCTGAACGGGCTGAATCTTGGCAGCATTCGTCGTCTCATCGCCATTGTCGGGCGGTGTCAGTAATTCCTGCGCATCGGCGGCGGGGATAGTGATAGCGAGAAGCAGCGCGACCAGAGGCAGCGGCTTCTTCCAGGCTAGTCTTTCATTTGAATTTTCAGGCTGTACCACAATGCAATCACCAATTGAACCTACGCCGTGCCGCACGCTAGGCTTACTCAACGGTAAACATCTATGGTTAATGTTACGTTAGGGTTTAGTAACAGAAGGTGGACAGCAAACGCGCGACAGGATAAGCGCATTCGCCATGCTGAACGCCAAACCTTTTGATGCTCCTGCTTCGATCGAATCCGCGCTTCGCACGGTGCGAACGGAGCGCGCCGGTGTCGATGCTCTGGCGCATGCGCTTGAAAACGGCCTCGCACAGCCATTCGCCAAAGCCGTCGAGTTCCTGTCTCAGGCAAAGGGCAGGGTGATCGTTACCGGTGTCGGCAAAAGCGGTCATATCGGCGCGAAAATTGCCGCGACATTGGCATCCACTGGAACGCCCGCGTTTTTTGTTCACCCGGCAGAGGCAAATCACGGCGATCTTGGCATGATTGCGCGAGACGATGTGGTGCTCGCAATGTCTTGGTCCGGCGAAAGCACAGAGCTTCGCGGCATCGTGGCCTATTCGCGGCGCTTTTCCATTCCACTCATCGCCATAACCTCATCGGATTCGTCATCGCTGGGCCGTGAAGCCGATGTGGTGCTGACCCTTCCAAAAGCTGATGAAGCGTGTCCGCATGGCCTTGCGCCAACAACCTCGACGCTTGATGCAACTCGTCCTTGGCGATGCGCTGGCAATCGCGCTTCTGGAGGCGCGCGGCTTCACGCGGGATAATTTCCGCGACTTCCATCCGGGCGGCAAGCTTGGCGCCACGCTCACGCATCTGTCTGAGATCATGCGCAGCGGCGATGATATGCCCGCCGTTCCGCTCGGCACGAAAATGCCGGAAGCGGTCATGGTCCTGTCGAAGAAAAAGCTTGGCTGCGTATGCGTGCTGGAAGCCGATGGAAGTCTTGCGGGCATCATCACGGATGGTGACGTCGCTCGCAATCTTCACCGCAATCTGAAAGACATTGCGGTTGACGAGATCATGACCCGCAAGCCGAAAACCGCCAGCCCCGATATGTCTGCGGGTGCGGCAATCGCCTATCTCAACGAAAACAAGATCGGCGCTTTGGTGGTCATGGAAGGCGAGAAGCCTGTCGGCATCGTGCACTTCCACGATTTGTTGCGCATTGGCGCGGCCTAGGCCGCTTCGACGATCAATTCGAGATCGATGTCCGACGCTTTCACGACGCGGACCTTTGCGCCTGCGGGCAAATCCGGTCCTGCTACACGCCACATCGTGTCGCCAAGTTTCACCCGTCCGCGCCCGTTTTCAATGGGATCGTTCAAGGTTGCAACGCGACCGATCAACTGATCGCCTCTACGGTTCAGTAGCGGCTGATCCGATTGTTCGCTGCGCGAGGCCATGATGCGCTTTCCGAGATAGGCCGATATCAGCGAAAGCGCGAGGAACAGCAGCATTTGAACATGCCATGTCCAGAAGGCTGCGTCCCAAAACGCCAGTGAAAACGCCCCGACGATCAGCGCGGCGATGCCGATCCACAGCAGAAACACGCCCGGCGCGAGGATTTCCAGCGTCAGCAGAATGACGCCGAAAACCATCCAGTTCCAGGGGCCGAGTTCTTCCACTATGCTGGAAATCATGGCGGTGCCTCGTCAGTTTTGGTCGGGATTTATACGCGGAGGACGCGGCGCGCGTGCTGCACCCTGCGGTGGCTGGTCGCCGAACACTTCCTTGGCAATTGCACCAATGCCGCCCAGCGATCCGATCAGCGATGAAGCTTCCATCGGCATCAGCACGATCTTGTTATTGCTGGAAGACCCGATCTTGGCGAGCGCTTCGGTGTATTTCTGCGCGACGAAGTAGTTGATCGCCTGCACGTCGCCCTTGGCGATTGCCTCCGAAACAACCTGCGTTGCCCGCGCTTCCGCTTCGGCGGCGCGTTCGCGCGCTTCAGCGTCACGGAAAGCTGCTTCGCGGCGACCTTCGGCTTCGAGAACCTGCGCCTGCTTCATGCCCTCGGCTTCCAGAATCTGTGCGCGCTTGTTGCGTTCCGCCATCATTTGGCGTGCCATCGATTCCACCAGATTTGCCGGCGGATTGATGTCCTTGATTTCAACGCGGGTAACCTTGATGCCCCACGGATGCGCGGCTTCATCGACAACGCGGAGCAGGCGCTCATTGATTGCATCGCGATTTGAAAGCAATTCGTCCAGATCCATCGAACCCATCACCGTGCGGATGTTGGTCATGGTCAGGTTCAGGATTGCGTTTTGCAGGTTAGACACCTGATACGCTGCCTGTGGTGCGTTCAGCACCTGATAGAAGGCGACCGCGTCAACGGCCACGATGGCGTTATCCTTGGTGATGACTTCCTGCGTTGGAACGTCCAACACCTGTTCCATCATATTCAGCTTCGCACCAATGCGGTCGATGAACGGAACGATCAGATTAAGGCCGGGCGACAGCGTCTTTGTATATCTTCCAAACCGCTCAACCGTATAGTTGTACCCTTGAGGCACCGTCTTGATGCCTGCCAGTAGCAGGGCAAAAACAAGTATCGCAAGTACGATTACAATAACGTCCAAGCCACCGAACATTCAGGCCTCCCTCAAAAATGATGCCGCTACGAATCACGTAAGTATCTTTCGATCCTCTTACAATCTTTGAGAAAAAATCTCTGTATCAGGCTGTAAGGGCAAAAAGATCGGAGTCGCTGTCTGCTTTTCCATCGAGTGTTGAGGCGATTAATTCGCTGGCGATGCGCGAAAAGGTAATGCCGTTGCCGCCATATCCCATCACTGCGAAAATGCGCGGCTTGCGCGGAATTTGCCCGATCTTGGGCAAGCCCGTTTCCGTTGTGCCAAACGCACCGGCCCATTTGAATTCGGGCGTCGGATCGATATTCGGAAAAAGCTTGCCAAGCTTTTGCGCAATGCGTGCCGATTTCTGCTCGATCAACGCGTCACGCGCTTCTTCGTCGGTAAACGATTCATCCTCGCCGCCGCAAATTACACGGCCATCATAGCTCGCGCGAGCATAGAGGTATGGGTCCGATGCCTCCCAGACGAGCGCTTCCTGCGGCCAGATATTGCGCGGCTGCGCACGCGTGGCGATTGCCCATGTCGAAATCACCGAATGGCCCATGGTCGGCACCCCGTCCATCAGTTCATAGCCCGTTGCGAGCACGAGATGCTTTGCGCGAATGACCGGTCCATCCTTCGTCGAGACAGTCACGCCGTCTGCGCTGTGTTCGATCTTCGCCGCCTCGACAGGCGAATAGAACCGCGCCTTGTTCTGCATTGCTCGCAACAGCATTGCGCTGGTCAGCATGCGCGGATCGAGCGCCAGATTGGCACCGCTCAAAATCGCGCCCCGCCGGTCGATCCCAAACCGTTCGCGCAAATCCTTCGGCGTCAGATAGTCACGCGCCCAGACCTGCAGCACGGCGCGCCGCTGCTTCTTCCTGCAATGCCGCTGAATCCAGCACATTGCCTGCCAGATAAAGCGATGGACGCGGCGTCATGCGACAACGCAAATTTGCCTGTTCGATATGGCTTTGCAAGTTTGCAACGGCGAGCCTTGAGCGTCGCCAAGCGCGTTCGGCGTTTTGCTTGCCAATCTTGCCGATCAATTGGGAAAGCGGCGTGTCGATTTCATACTGCACCAGTGCTGTCGTTGCAGGAGTCGAGCCGAGCAACGGCCCGCGCCGGTCGATCATCAGGACATCGTGGCCTTGGGCAGCGAGTGCGTCCGCGATCATTGCGCCGCTGATACCCATGCCGACGATCAGCACGTCAGCCTTTGCGTCTCGCGTGAGCCTTTGCGTCGGGACGCTCGGCGCACGATAGGATTTCCAGACGGGTTGACCGCCTCTCAGATCAAGCTTGCGTTTCAGTTAGAGCCACCCCATCAATTCGCGCCGCACCAGTGTTTCAATCACTGACATCCCTTCATCGCTGTCGTTCAAGCAAGGGATATGCGCGAAATTGGTTCCGCCATTGTGCAGGAAAATCTCACCGACTTCGCCCGCGATCTCCTCCAACGTTTCGATGCAATCCGCCGAAAACCCCGGATTCACGATGGCGATGGACTTCACGCCCTCCTTGGCGAGCCGCTCGACGGTCTTGTCCGTATAGGGCTGCAACCATTCCTCGCGCCCGAAGCGTGACTGGAAACAGGTCAGCAGTTTTTTCTCATCCCAACCGAGTTTCTCGCGCAGCAGCCGCGATGTCTTCTGGCAATGGCAGTGGTAGGGGTCGCCCGCCTCGAAATAGCGCTTCGGCAAGCCGTGGAAGGACGCGATCACAACCTCCGGCTCGAACTCCAACGTTCCGAGAAACTTGGTCATCGAGCTTGCCAGCGCGTCGATATAAACGGCCTCATCATAGTATGGCGGCAAGGTGCGCAGCGCAGGCTGCACGCGCATTTTCATCAGCGCCATGAATAGTGCGTCGTTTGCGGTCGCGGTCGTGCTCGCCGCATATTGCGGATAGAGCGGCACGCACAGCAGGCGATCGACGCCCTGCTCGACCATACGTTTGGCAACGCTTTCCGTGGACGGGTTTCCGTAGCGCATCGCCCAATCCACCACCACGCCCGGATCATCGCGGAAGGCTTCGGCGAGCTTTTCCCCTTGCGCGCGGGTGATCGTGCGCAAGGGCGATTCATTCAGTTCGTAGTTCCAGATTTTCTTGTAGTTCTCGCCGGATGTTTTTGGTCTGCGCAGCAGCACCGGCCCGTACAGGATCGGATACCATTGAATTTTCGGCAATTCGATCACGCGCGGGTCGGAAAGAAATTCGCGCAAATAGCGCCGCATCGACCAGTAATCCGTTCCGTCCGGCGTGCCCAGATTGACAAGCAGTATGCCGATCTTGCGTTCAGGAACCACCGGATGACCGGCTGGAAGGTGAGTGCTCGCTCTGGCTTGGGTCATGGGCTGCTTGTGCACCGCCCCACTGTTACCCGCAAGTGTACCCTTGGCCGCACCTGCGCAAACAAAAAGCCCGCCCGCGAGTTGCGGACGGGCCAATTTCGCTTCACCGCGATCAGTTGGCGGCAGGCACTTTCAGGTTGGAACCGATAGGCAGGAAGCGCGGCTTGTAATCAGGATTTGCATCCTGAAGAACGTGCCACTTCTCGCCATCGCCGTAGAACTTCTCGGCCAGCTTCCAGAAATTGTCGCCACGCGCAATCACATGCTCCTGCGCGCCACCGGATGCCGGTGCTGCTGCGGCTGGCGCTTGAGCCTGCGTCTCTGTTGCCGGAGCTGGAGCAGCCGGTGCAGGTTCTGGTGCAATCGTGGGCGGTGTGTTGGCAATTTCGTTGGAGGCCGCCGGAGGCTGCGGAACTGCCGGCTCAGCCGGCGGCGCCGCTGGCTCAGCCGCTGCCGGTTCGGCTTGAGCCGTTGCGCCGATTTCAGTGATCCGGCCATCGAGCTTCGGCGTGTAAGGGCGGTTCTTTGCCAGATAATCAGCCACTACCTGCTCAAGGCTCGGACCGTAGTCGTAGGCTTTCTGTGCGTTGTCCGCGAAGATCTTGTAGCCGTCGCCGCCTTGTCGCACGTAGTTGTTGGTCGCAACCAGATAGGTCTTGTTCGGGTCGATCGGCGCCCAATTGCCGTTCTCCTGAACCTCGACAGACTTGATGCGGCCTTCATTGGCCTTCACCGACTTGTCGAAGCTGTATTTAAGCCCCGCCACTTGCGGAAACTTGCCCTTGCCTTCTTCAATTTCGCTGACACCCGCTTCCAGCGAGGCCACTATATCCTTGCCAGAAAGCTCAAACGTGGCGAGCGTGTTCTGGAAGGGCAGCACGGTCAGGACTTCCCCCATCGTTACGACGCCCTGATCGATAGACGAACGCAGGCCGCCGCCGTTCTGGAAAACGATGGTTACGCCCTGATCTTTGACGCGGTCGAGAATCGCGTCCGATACCATGTCGCCCATCTCACATTCACGCGCGCGGCAATTGTCACGGCTGCCGTCGATGACTGCGGTTGTTTCGGAAACTTCGGTGTTCTTGAGTGCTTCGATGGGCGCGCCAAGCTCGGCGATGCGCTTGAGAACGCCCTCATCCGGCTTGATGGTGCTGTCGAGGAAGATCGGGTCGCCCTTGGCTTCCTTCACCACGCCATTGTCGTCGAACACAACCTGAAATTCGCCGAGATATTTGGAGTAGGACGCCGCCTGCGTAACCGGCACCTTATACCCGTCCGGGTTGTCGATCATGGTCGGGTAGGGGCCTTCGGCCTTTGCATCGGTGTTTGAAAGCAACGAGTGCGAGTGCCCACCCACAACCACATCGACACCCGGAATCTTGGCGATTAGCTCCTTGTCACGCGGATAGCCGACATGGGTCAGTGCGATGATCTTGTTCACGCCCTCCGCTTGGAGTTTCTTCACTTCGGCGGTGATGGTCGCTATGTCGTCCTCAATGGTGATATTCGGGCCGGGCGATGCGATCTCCGGCGTATCTGTCGTCACGGCTCCGATAATGCCGATTTTCTGCCCGCCAACTTCGAGCACGATGGAAGGCTTGATGCGGTCGCCAACCTTGGACGCCGCGCTTGCCTGCACGTTGGCAGAAAGCACCGGAAACTGGATCACATCCAGAAAGGGCGCCAGCGCGTCTTCGCCATCGTCGAATTCATGATTGCCGACAGTCATGGCGTCGAATTTCATCTGGTTGAGAAATTCGGCTTCAGCCTTGCCCTTATAGGTCGTGTAAAACAGCGAGCCTTGGAAATTGTCGCCGCCGTTCAGCAGCAGCACGTTCTGGCCCTTGAGTTTGTCCCGCTCCTGATTGATCGCGGTAATCAATCGCGCAGCGCCGCCGATGCATTCATTCTTGGTTTCTTCTTCGGCAGAGCATGTCGATTCATACTTGTTGTTGGATTCAATGCGGCTGTGCCAGTCATTGATGTGCAAAATGTTCAATGTGTAGTCGGCAAAGGAGGCGGCCGTGGAAAGTCCTAGCGTAGAAACGGACAATGCGGCAATGGCGGCGAATTTCTTCATGGAGTTCTCCTGAGCGTTCCCTGCAATGTGACGGGGCAGATATGTCGAGCGTGTGACGCAGTGGCCTATGTTTCCACCGCCGTTTAAGGCTTGCAAGCCAAATCGCGTTTACTTTGCATAGTCGCGTTCGTCGGCGATCACCTTGCCATCATTCGGCAGTGCTTCCGCCTCGACAATAGACACCGTACCGCCAAGTTTGGTCACGTCGCGCAGGCTTGCTTCAACGTCTTTTGCCGCGACATCGCCGCTCGTGCTTATCAGCAGGCTCATTGCGTCCTGTTCGCCGTCGCGGCGCACTACAAGCCGCGCGCGCTCAACGCCGGGATGGCGCTTGACGATTTCCGCGACCTGTTTCGGATCAACGAACATGCCTTTGATCTTGGTGCGCTGGTCCGCGCGTCCCATCCAGCCTTTCAGACGCCTGTTAGTGCGCCCGCATGGTGATGGCTCGTCTATGAAGGCTGAAAGATCGCCCGTGCCGAATTGCACAAGCGGATAGGCGGGATTGAAGCTCGTAACCACCAATTCGCCCACCTCGCCGGGGCCGACCGGATCACCGGTTCCGGGTCGCACGATTTCCACGATCAGACCTTCGTTTACCACCATGCCTGGGTTTGGAAATCCATCAGACCCGGCGGTTTCGTAGGCGATTATTCCGAGATCTGCCGTGGCGTAGCATTGGAAAACATTCACGCCGCGTTCGCGATATTCCTGCCGCAGCGAGGGGAAAAGAGCGCCGCCTGAAACCAGCGCCAGCTTGAACGAGGACAGGTCTTTGCCGAGTTCCGCCGCTCTGTCGAGCATGACTTTCAAATAGTCGGGCGTGCCGGAATAGACTTTGGGTCGCAGCGCCGCTGCCGCCTCCACTTGCGTGTCCGTATTTCCAACTCCAGCCGGAAAGACAAGGCATCCGAGTGCGCGTCCGCCCTCGTCCAACAGAAAGCCGCCCGGCGTCATATGATACGAAAAGGCATTGTGCAGAATGTCGCCGGCGCGAACGCCAGCAGCATAAAGTGCGCGGGTTGCGCCCCATGGGTCAGGGCCAAAACCTTGCGGCTCCCACACCGGACCGGGCGACATAAAAACGCGGCCGTGGCTCAGCGCCTTTGGATGCACAAAACCGCCGAACGGCGGCTCTGTTGCCTGAAACTCCATCAATTCGGGCTTGCGCAGAACGGGAAGGCGCGCAAGCGCCTCGCGATTGTCCACATCATCGAAATCAATGCCGGAAAGCCATTTTCCGAGGCTGGGCGCGTTTTCCGCTGCTTCTCGCAGAAAATCCGGCAGGGACGCAAAATGCGCTTCTTCCCGCACTGCCGATGGTTGTGTTTCCAGATTGTCGAGATGCACGCCCATTCAGTTCCTCCGCGTCGGCGGGGCACTATCTCAATGCAGGCGCACGCATGCAAGCCGACAGATGCGCGTATGAAGATACAACGCCGTCATCCTCGGGCTTGTCCCGAGGATCTGCTTCGCCGGATGCCTATGGTGCTATTTTCGCCTGACACGTCGCATACCCTCGGGACAAGCCCGAGGGTGACGGAACGGAGGTTGTCGTATCAAACCGCCGGAGCGCGGCGGTTCAGCGAGAAATTCTGGCCGGTGGCATTCGTGCAGTTAAGCTGCTGCGGCGTTGCCAGCAGGCAGTTGAACGCAATCGGCGTCTGACGAATCAGCGAGGTGCCGGTAATCGAGATCATCTTGTTCTCGGTGAACCGGTAGCTGCCTTCGGCCAGCTTGTTGCCAGTATCCGTAGCGCTGGTCGAGAACACACCGCCCTGGAAGCGCGAAACGGCAACACCGTCTGTGCTCAGCCATTCGCCATCGACCGGGCTTGCTGCTGCGACCCGCGTCGGGCTGCTGCCGCCGCCCGTCGAACAGCCTGCCAACGCAGCAAGCGCAATTGCTGCAATCCCCATCGATGTAATCTTTGACGCAAAGGTCATCGTCATGTCCTCTCTTCGTCCCTCGAATCTCTGTTGCTTTATGACAAAGCAAAAAGCAAGCGCGGCGTTGGTCCGCCGCGCTCGTCTTGCGCGTTACCGCACCAAAATGTTGCGGAACTGCCAGGGGTCTTTCTTGTCGATGTCTTCGGGGAAGAGGCCCGGACGCCCGTCGAGTGGAGTCCAGTCGGTATAATGACCCTCGACAGGGCCGAGATACGGGGACTGCACTTCGAGGCAGCGCTTATAATCAATCTCGTCGGTTTCGACGATGCCCGCATTCGGGTTCTCTAGCGCCCAAACCATACCCGCAAGCACCGCTGAGCTCACCTGTAGGCCAGTCGCATTCTGATAGGGTGCAAGCTTCCGTGCCTGCTCCAGCGAGAGATGTGAGCCATACCAGTATGCGTTCTTGTCGTGACCGTAGAGCAGCACGCCGAGTTCGTCGACGCCATCAACGAGTTCATTCTCGTCTAGCACATGGTGCACCGGCTGCGCCTTGCCCGCCGCGCCGAACATTTCGTGCAATGAAAGCACTGCGTCGTTACAAGGGTGATAGGCATAGTGGCAGGTCGGGCGATACTTCACTTTGCCCTTCTTGCTGTGCACCGTGAAGAAATCCGCAATCGAGATCGCCTCATTGTGCGTAACGAGGAAGCCATATTGCGCGCCCGGCGTCGGGCACCATGTGCGCACGCGTGTGTTTGCACCCGGCTGGTCGAGATAGATTGCTGCCTTGCAGCCCTCCTTGAACTCATGCGCGTTCTTGGGCATCCATTTTTCATTTGTCCCCCAGCCGAGTTCGGCTGGCTGCAAGCCTTCTGAAATAAAACCTTCGACCGACCATGTGTTCCAGAACACATTGAGAGGCTTCGGTTTTTTGGTGCGCTGCGTGTCGCGCTCGGCGATGTGAATGCCCTTCACGCCGGCCTTCTGCATCAGTTTTGCCCAGCCTGCACGATCATTAACAGCCGGCTCCTCGAATTCCAGACCAAGATCGGTGGCTAGATTGACCAGCGCCTGCTTGACGAACCACGACACCATGCCGGGATTTGCGCCACAGCAGGAAACGGCAGTCGTGCCGCCTGGATTCTTGCGGATTTCCTCGCGCACTGTTTCGCGCAATGCGTAGTTTGTGCGCGAGGCGTTATCCGCCTTGTCGTCGAAATAGAAGCCAAGCCACGGCTCAACGACCGTATCGATGTAAAGCGCGCCGAGCGAGCGGCAGAGCTTCATCAGGTCCAGCGAAGACGTGTCCACGGAAAGGTTGACGCAGAAGCCTTGACCACCGCCCTCAGTCAGCAGGGGCTTGAGCAGCTTCTTGTAATTCTTCTTGGTCACGGCGTCCTGCACGAACTTGATGCCGCGCTCGTCCAGCAACTTGCGATCCGTATCACTAGGATCGATCACAACCATCCGCGATTTGTCGAATTTGAAATGGCGTTCGATAAGCGGGAGCGTTCCCCGACCGATTGAACCAAAGCCGATCATCACGATTGGCCCAGTTATCTCACCGTAGACAGGCCATTTTTCATTCGCCATTTTTTGCGGCACTCCGAGTTGTTGACGTCCCCATGTGCTAATCACATCGGCGCGTCACAATAAAGAGGGCTTATAGAATCAGGTTAAGCGCGCAGGGATGAGCCCTCGCAGCGAATTTCCAATAAAAACGCCCTTGGCGCGGGCGAGTTCCGCAGGCGAAAGCACTGCCTCGCGAGCCTTTCCTGTTTCGATCAACCAGCCGCGCAACACCCCCGCGAGCAATCCGCAGTCGAGCGACGGTGTCAGCAACGGACTGCCGTCGTCCATGTCGAGAAACAGGCTGGTGATTGTGCCTTCACACATTTCGTCGCGCTCATTGAGCAGCAACACCTCATCGGCTTCACTGGCCGAAAACTCCGACCGAGCCGCATCGTAGATCGCTCGGCGCGACGTCTTGTGCCGCAAAAGCGGGTCATCGGATCCAAGCCGGGTCTGGGCGATTTTCACATTCCAAACCTTATCCGCAGCAACGGGTTGAAACGGCGCGACGGTGCATTGCGCAGTGCCGTTCGCATCAAGCGTGAGCCTGACTCTCATATCATTCTCGGCATTTGCAATCGCATCGGCCAAAGTGGCGTCGACCACACCATCAATCCATGCAAAGCCCAGCGCCTCCGCCGACGCCCGCAAGCGCGCCAAATGGCGTTCGCCGCGTAGAAAACCTGCACCGCGCTGCCAACGTAGCGTTTCAATCAGTTGGTAGCCGGGGCCGTTCCGGTCGCGAAGCGTGCTTTCAGCAGGCATTCCTGATACTCGCTTTCGGCGGTTGAATCGAAAACAATGCCGCCGCCCACATTGTAGACCGCGCGCCCGTTCTTGAAGAGGGTGATCGTGCGGATTGCCACATTGAACCGCATCTGGCCGTTTGGCGCGATCCAGCCAATGGCTCCGCAATAGGCGTTGCGCGGCGCGCTTTCCAATTCCCGAAGAATTTCCATAGCCCGAATTTTCGGCGCGCCAGTAATCGAGCCGCATGGAAACAGCGCCGCAAAAATGCGCTCTATCGTCAGGTCCTGCAGCAATTTCGCCCGCACGCGGCTCACCATCTGGTGCACCGTTGGATAGCTCTCGATGCGGAAAAGTTCCGGCACGTCCAGCGTACCCACCTCACTGATAAGCGAAACGTCATTGCGCAGAAGATCGACGATCATGCGGTTTTCCGCCTGATTTTTCTCGTCGTTCTGGAGGAATTTTTTCAGCCGCGCATCTTCCGCCTTGGTTCTGCCTCTGGGCGCGGTGCCTTTCATCGGGCGCGTCTCGATCCAGCCATCCGCATCGATCTCGAAAAACAGCTCCGGCGAGCGTGACAGAATGATCGGCTCGCCAAGCCAAACCAGCGCCCCATAGCTAACAGGCTGGCGCTCCGTCAGCGCGTCGAAAGCTTGCCGTGCCGTACCGCTCCAATGTGCCTCGATTGGAAACGTCAGATTGGCCTGATAGCAATCGCCCAGCCGCAGATGACGATGCAGCTTGTCGAACCGCTTTTCGTAATCCTCGAAGCTCCATGTTGCGCGGGCGTCGTAGATTGGCCCGTTCGTCTCCATTGCGTTCGTGCTGGCCGCTGCATCCTGAGGCCCGTCGAAAATGCCGAACGCAAGCAACGGCGTACTCCTGCCTTCGGGCAACAGCGGTCGCAGCTTTGGCTCCAGCAAATAGCCAGCCTCGTATGACAAATAGCCAGCCAGCCATTTGCCCGCGTTTTTCGCCTCCTCCATAGCGGCGAGGGCAGGGCGTAAATCGCTGGCCTCCCGCGCCTCGATAATTCGCGAAGGGTCGGCGAAAAGGCGCTCGGTTCCGACCGCATCGTTGCGGAACAGAACCGTCGCGTCGGCGGATGGCTTGCGGGTCATGTCAGGCGTCGAGCATTTCCAGTTCGTCGATCAGACCTTCAATGACGGCCAAACCACGCTGCCAGAAATCCGGCTCCTTGGCATCAAGCCCGAATGGTGCCAGCAGTTCGGAATAATGCTTGCTGCCGCCCGCCCGCAGCATTGCGAAATACTTCTCCTGAAAGCCGTGCTCGGCTTTGCTGTAGACGGCATAGAGCGAGTTCACGAGGCAATCGCCGAACGCATAGGCGTAGACGTAGAACGGCGAATGGATGAAGTGTGGAATATAGGTCCAGAACGTCTCATAGCCCGGCCGCAGCGCAATTGCGTCGCCAAGGCTTTCGCTTTGCACGGCAAGCCATATCTCGCCGATCTGGTCAGCGGTCAGCTCACCGTTGCGCCGTTCGGTGTGAACGCGCCGCTCGAATTCGTAAAACGCGATCTGGCGCACGACCGTGTTGATCATGTCCTCGACCTTCTGCGCCAGCATCGCCTTGCGTTCCTGTTTGTTGCTGGTCTTTTCCAGCAGCGACCGGAAGGTCAGCATTTCGCCAAATACGGAGGCGGTTTCAGCGAGCGTCAGCGGCGTCGATGCCATCAGCGCACCTTGCGAACCCGCCAGCACCTGATGCACACCGTGACCGAGTTCGTGCGCGAGCGTCATCACATCGCGCGGCTTGCCGAGATAATTGAGCAGAACGTACGGATGTGCGGACGGAACAGTCGGGTGTGCAAAGGCTCCCGGTGATTTTCCTGCGCGCACCGGCGCGTCGATCCAGTTCAGATCGAAAAACCTGCCTGCAATCTCGGCCATTTCCGGTGAAAACTGGCGATATGCTGAAAGCACGGTGTTGCGCGCGTCGTCCCACGGAATCGTCGCTTGCGGTGTCTGGGGCAGCGGCGCGTTGCGATCCCAATGGTTCATCTGGTCCATGCCGAGCCAGCGCGCCTTCATGCGATAATACCGATGCGAAATGCGCGGATAGGCGTCGCGCACAGCAGCCGCCAGCGCGTCGACCACTTCACGCTCAACGCGATTGGACAGGTGGCGGAAGTCGGCAATATCGCTGAATGACCGCCAGCGGTTTGAAATATCCAGATCCTTCGCCAGTGTGTTCGTAACCAGCGTGAATGTGCGCAAATGCTGACCGAATGTTTCCGCCAGCGCATCTGCCGCCTTGCGCCGCACTTCCGGGTTTTGGTCCTGCAACTTGTTGAGCGTCGGCTCGATCGGCAGCTTTTCGCCATCGATCTCAAACCGCAGATCAGTGATCGTTTCGTCAAACAGCCGGTTCCACGCGCCTCGACCGGTCACAGACTTTTCATGGAAAAGCTGCTCGACACGGTCCTCAAGCTGGTGGGGCTTGTCTTTGCGCAAATCTTCGACCCAAGGCCGGTAGTGTCCAAAGGCCGGATCGGCGTCCAGCGCCGCCGCCAGCGTCCCGTCGGGAATGTTGTTCAGCTCCAGCCCGAAGAAAATCAGATGCGTCCCGGCGTCGGTCAGCTTTTCCTGTACGTCGCCATAAAGCTTCACACGCTGCGGATCGGACGTATCGCCCGCGTAAACCAACCCGGCAAATGAGCCGATGCGGCCCATAAGTTCCTCGATCGCCTCAAACTCCTTGATGGCAACGCCCAACCCGCCCGCAGCGCCTTTCAGCGCTTCGGCCTCAAGATTGCCGCGCCAGCGCTTTTCGAATGCAACCGAAAGCTCGGCTGAGCGGGCAATATCTGCAGCCAGTTGCGGCGAATCTATAGATGGGTATAGATCGGCCAGGTTCCATTCGGGCAGCGCGCCAAGGCCATTTTCTCCACCCGCAGCGAGAACGGGTGAACGGTTGAAGGTTTCGTGGATCGTTTTATGCATTCGATTTTTCCTTGCGGCGCTCTCCGGTGCAGCCCTCTAAGCATCGGTGCAACGCCATATTGATGCAATGCGTTGAAGCCTTGTTTAGAACCCTGTGCCACATTGATCCAGACTGACTTTACAAAGCCCCGTAAATCATGCCCTCAACTGTACTTATTATCGATGATGATCCTGTCCAGAGGCGGCTGCTCGAAGCGGCTGTAACGAAATTCGGCCACACGGCGCGTGTGACCGACAGCGGCGAGGCGGGTCTGAAGGCGCTCGATGGTCCCGGTTCGGGTGACATCGCTGTTGTGATTCTCGATCTCGTCATGCCGGGTCTGGACGGTCTCGCCGTGTTGCAGGCTATGCGCGAACGCGGCATCGAAACGCCCGTCATTGTGCAAACGGCGCAAGGTGGCATCGAAACCGTCGTATCTGCAATGCGACAGGGCGCGTTTGATTTTGTCGTCAAGCCAGCCTCGCCCGATCGCCTCAACAAGGCGATTACCGACGCCTTGAAGGTCGAGTCCTATGGCGGCGTCAAGCGCGGCGCAAAAGGGCCGCTGACGCTTACGATCAAGGATCTCATCACCGAAAGCTCCGCCATGGAGCGCGTGGTTAGCCTCGCGCGCAAGGCGGCAGGATCGAACATTCCGGTGCTGATCGAAGGCGAGTCGGGTGTCGGCAAGGAAATGATTGCCCGCGTCATTCAAGGGTCCAGCGAGCGCCGCACCAAGCCTTTCGTCACCGTGAACTGCGGTGCAATCCCCGACAATCTGGTCGAAAGCATCCTGTTCGGCCATGAAAAAGGATCGTTCACCGGCGCAAGCGAAAAGCACGCCGGCAAGTTCGTTGAAGCACATACGGGTACGCTGTTTCTGGATGAAATCGGCGATTTGCCGTTGGACGTGCAGGTCAAGCTGCTGCGGGCTGTCCAGCAGGGCGAGGTCGATCCGGTCGGCGGACGCGCCACTATCAAGGTCGATATTCGCCTTATCTCGGCAACGCATCGCGACTTGATCGAACAGGTCAAAATCGGGCGTTTCCGTGAGGATTTGTTCTACCGTCTCAATGTTTTCCCGATCATGGTGCCGCCGCTGCGTGACCGGCGCGAAGACATTCCGCATCTGGTTCGGCATTTCATCGGGCGCATCGGACGCGAAACCGGCAGTCAGGTACGCTCTGTCACACCGCAGGCGCTTGCGATGCTTCAGGCTTACGATTGGCCGGGCAACATCCGCCAGCTCGAAAACGCTGTATTCCGCGCAAGCGTGCTGAGCGAGGGTGACGCACTCACCGTAGAAGAATTTCCGCAGATCAAGGCGCAGGTAGAGGGCGTCGTTTTCGTTCCATCTGCCCCGCGCGAGACGCCTTCGCACCCCATGCCTGTGCACGAGCCGCAACCGACGCTCGTGCCGGATATTGCCGATTTTCAACCCGGCCTGCTCAGTGCACTGGATGAGAAGGGGAATATCCGTCCGCTTACCGAAGTTGAGCAAGAGTTAATCGAATTCGCTATCGCCTATTATGGCGGTCAAATGAGCGAAGTTGCGCGCAAACTCGGAATCGGGCGTTCAACGCTCTATCGCAAGCTCAAGGAATATGGAATCGACCCGGAAGCTGCGACAGGCAGCCGCAATGCCGGGTGAAATCGCTCTAATTTATTTATTTACAGTAATTTAACTGCATTTTATTCGAATTTAGATTTGGGCGTTTTGCCCGATTATTGCCATTGTGTTACCGCAATTGGTTTACAAAAGCGGTGGGCAATCGACCGCGATACTTCTATAAGCGATGGTTAACCATTAGCATTGATAGTCTGGGTGTGATCTTTTCGCACCCGGTACTGAGCCGGGGGACAGCACGCTGAGCGTACAGGGCCTATCGATTTGACGACCGTATTGAAAAACGACCGCCGGATTGCGGGTTATATCTGGCCGACATGGATTGCGGCTGCTTTTTGCCTTTTTGGCGTTCTTTTCGGAACGGCAACGGCCGCAAATGCCGAAACGCGTGCGCTGAAGCTCTATTTCGTTCATACGGGGGAGAAGGCGGAAATCGTCTTCAAGCGTAATGGCCGCTTCGATTCGGCTGGCCTGCGCAAAATCAACATGTTCCTGCGTGATTGGCGTCGCAACGAGCCGACCAAGATTGACCCGCGCCTGCTGGACGTCGTCTGGGAGGCTTATCGCCAGTCCGGTTCGCGCGCTTATATCCATGTCGTGTCGGCTTATCGTTCGCCCGCGACAAATGCGATGTTGCGCAGCCGCAGCCGTGGCGTTGCCAAGAAAAGCCAGCATATGCTCGGTAAGGCGATGGACTGGTATCTGCCTGACGTGAAGCTCAAGACCCTTCGCAATATCGGTCTTCGTATGCAGGCTGGTGGTGTTGGCTATTATCCAACCTCCGGCTCGCCCTTCGTGCACTTCGACGTTGGCAATGTTCGCCACTGGCCGGGCATCAGCCGTGCGGAACTCGCTTCCGTTTTCCCGAATGGCAAGACGCTGCACGTGCCGAGCGATGGCAAGCCATTGCCGGGTTATGAGCAGGCGATGGCCGCATATAAGCAGCGTGTAACCCAAGGCGATCTTGCAATCGCCAGCCTCGCAAGTGGCAAATCAAGCCCCACCAAGAAGCGCTCCGGCGGTCTTCTGGCCGCCTGGTTCGGCGGTGGCGCGGATGAGGAAGAGGATAATGGCGAGTCCGAAGGCCCGGTAAGCGTCACGCCGAAGGCTAAGGTTCTCACTGCGTCTGACGATGATGCGCCTGCAGTTGCTGCACCAGTCGCGAAGCCTGCTGACCGTCAGCCTGAAATCACGATCCTGCCGCCAGAACTGGCCGCGCCCGCCAACACGCGACCGCAGCCGGCTGAGGAAATGCAGCCTGCGCCGCAGGAAGTTGTCGAAACGCCGGAAACGATCCTTGCAGCATTGCCCGCGCGTAAAGTGCCGATGCCCGCCTTCGCTCCGCGTCCAGACGCAAGCGTTGGTCCTGCTGCTGGCGCCACCGAGGTTGCTGCTTTGATGGAAGATCAGGCAACGGCGCTCCCGGTAGGCGACGCCCAGCAAACCGCGATGGCCGATGGCCCTGTGCCGATCCCGGCTTGGCGTCCGGATTATAAGGCTGCGCCTGAGAATGATGATCCGGCTGCTTTGCTTGCGCTGGCAAGTGCCACGCCGCAGCCAGCCGCGTTTGCGCCGCTGCCGTCAGAACGCCCGACGCCGACGCCAATCATGGAAAACGCTCCTGTGGCGGATGCTGGTGCCGCGATCCAGAGCTTGCCTGAGCGCCGCCCAGGCACTGATGGTTCGATTAGCAGCGATACGCAGATCCGCGTTGCATCAATTCCGGAGCCTGCTCAGAAAAGCCAGCGCGTCGCGGCCAAGGGCGCGAAGCCGGTTGCTGTTGCCGTTGCGGATACGGCTGGCGTCAAAACCACCGCCAAGTCGGGTCGCGTAACGACTGCTTCTGCAAGCAAGCCGCA
The DNA here is from genome assembly GCA_049840935.1 of Mesorhizobium sp. Classification (GTDB taxonomy): domain Bacteria; phylum Pseudomonadota; class Alphaproteobacteria; order Rhizobiales; family Rhizobiaceae; genus Mesorhizobium_G. Next base: position 88,351 of record JASGJA010000015.1, on the reverse strand, counting down.
ATCCAAGCCGGTCGTCGTTGCTGCTGCGCCCCAGTCGGCCCGTTGGGCGCTGGACGAAAACTATGTGAAGAATGGTAAGGGCAAGTCCGCCGCTCCGTCGTTCGCGCAGAACATCGTCCGCACCGCTCCCATGGAAGTTTACACCGCTGGCTTCCAGCCTAGCGCGTCTGCCACCGATCCAAATCGCTTCACTGGCAAGGCGGTTGAATTCCTTTCGGTCGCCAAGTTCAACTGAGCTGATTTATCGAGTTTAAAAGCGGCGCCTTCGGGCGCCGTTTTCATTTGTGCTTGCAAGCAGGTAGGGTTCGTTGCGAGATAAGAATCAATCACAGATTGAGGGTCGCGTCCGGCGCTGGTTGTGCACCGTGCGGGAATGGAAATGAACGAACATAGCTTGCAGACATTGATCGCGTTTTTCGAAGCGCGGGATACGCTGACCGACAAGGAGCGCGAGACGCTGGAGCGTCTGCCGCATCGCCGTCATTCCTTCCATCGTAATGAGGAGATGGTCGAAACGCATACGCGCCCGAAGGAAAGCTGCATCGTTCTCAAGGGGCTCGCGGCCCGCGCGGTGTATCTGAAAAACGGAGCGCGTCAGCTAACCGCCGTGCATGTGCCGGGCGATTTCGTAGACCTTCACGCTTTTCTTTTGAAGTTCATGGACCACAGCGTCATCGCGCTCGGCGAATGTGACGTCGCGTTCGTGCCGCATGAGCAGCTTTTGCGCATTTCGGAGGAGCAGCCGCACCTTACGCGCCTGTTCTGGATGTCCACGGTTATCGACGCCGCAATTCACCGCTCATGGCTCACCTGCATCGGTCGCCGCTCGCCGGAGCAACATATCGCGCATCTGTTTTGCGAGGTTTATCTCCGGCTGGAATCGGTGGGCGCAGCCAAGGATATGACGTTCGATTTTCCGGTTACGCAGGCTGAGATGGCCGACATGCTCGGCCTGTCTGTGGTCCATGTGAACCGCACCATCCAGCAATTACGGACCAAGGGATTCGTCAATTGGGACGGCGCCACCGTTGCCATCAAGGACTTCGCGCGACTGGCGCAGTTCAGCGAGTTCGACCCGACCTATCTGAGCTTGATGAAAACGCCGCGTTAGGCGTTTCCGATCAGAACGCCCGCAGCAAAAACAAGCGCTCCACCCAGCAGAATTTGCAATGATGCCCGCAGCATAGGCGTCTCCATATAGCGATGCTGGATGTAGGTGATTGTTAGCAGCTCGATGAAGACGACCCCAATTGCGATGCTGGTCGCGGTCCAGAAATTCGGGATCAAATAAGGTAACGCGTGGCCGAGCCCACCCAGCGCTGTCATTGTGCCGGATGCTATGCCGCGTTTGATGGGCGATCCACGCCCAGAAATCTTCCCGTCGTCATGCACTGCTTCGGTGAAGCCCATCGAAATACCTGCGCCGATTGATGCCGACAGGCCGACGAGAAAAGTCTGCCATGTGTCCTGAGTAGCAAATGCGGCTGCGAATATTGGTGCAAGCGTCGAGACAGAACCGTCCATAAGACCCGCAAGGCCCGGCTGAACGATTGTGAGGATGAATTGACGCCGCTCTTTCTCCGCTTCCTTGTTGCGCACTGTCTGCGGGGCAAATTCTTCGCTCAGTTCCTCCGCTCGGCTCTCGTGCCGATGCTCCGCCGCCGCCAGATCGCCGAGCAGCTTTCGTGTTTCTGCGTCTTGGGTTCGAGCCGCGGCTGCCTGATAAAAGATTTCAGCCTGTCGCTCCATTTCTGCGGCCTGATTGCGCACCTTGTCGATACCCAGCGGTCGCACCAGCCAGTCTGGTTTCCTCTGATAAAATCCGCGCACATGTTCGCGCCGGATCAGAGGAATATCGTCGCCGAAGCGGGATCGGTGAAGATCGATCAATGCGCGGCGGTGGCCATCCTCTTCGTCGGCCATCGCATCAAATATCTTGGCGGTATCCGGAAAATCACTTCGCAATCCATCAGCATATGCTCGATAGATGCGCTCGTCATCTTCTTCCGACGAAATCGCGAGCGCTAGGATTTCCTGATCGGTAAGAGAGTCGAAATCCCGGCGTCCGAAACGGAAAAATCCTGCAACCATGCAAACCCACCCCTTATGGCGCGCACCATATCGCGGAAAGATAGAGAAGCGGTAGGTGTCGGGTGAAAATGACGGGGTTCAATATTTTCCAGCCCGAGGACGGCGGCGTGGTATGAGAATGACTGGCTTGCTTATTGTTGGAAAAGCCGGCGCGCATTGCACGCCGGCTTTGAGTGTCAGTTTGCGAGCGCTGCCGTAACGGCTGCTTGGGCATCGCTGCCGTCAAATGCGGTCACGCCAGCGATCCAAGGTTTGATTGCGTCAGGGTTTTCCTTGAGCCATGCCTTCGCAACATCGTTCGGGTTTTCGCCCTTCAGCACCTTGTCCATCATGCCGTTTTCCATTGACAGATTGAACTTCAGGTTTTTGAAGAACGCGCCCGCATTTGGGCATTCGTTGGCATAGCCCTTGCGCGAAAGCGTGTAGACCTTGGCTTCGCCGAAGCCCGCCTTTTCAAGCCCGGTCAGGTAGGTGATCGGCATTTCGCCCATCACGGGATGCGGGGTCCAGCCAAGGAATACCACCCAGCCCTTGTCCTTGATGGTCTGCTCGGCCTGCGTCAGCATTCCAGCCTCGGAGGATTCCACAAGCTCGAAGTCCTTCAAATTGTTGGCCGGGTCTTCGATCAGTGCCAGCAGGTTCTTGTTGCCGGAAGAACCGGCTTCGATGCCGTAAATCTTGCCGCCAAACTTCTCGGCATTCGGGCCGAGGTCCGCGAGCGACTTTACGCCAGCTTCAGCAACATAGTTCGGTACGACGGGTCCAAAGCCTGCGCCTTCAAGATTGAGGCCGACGACTTCAATCGAGCCCTCGTCGGTGTAAGGCTTTAGCGCGTCGGTCTGGGTCGGCATCCAGTTGCCCAGAAATACGTCGATGTCGTTTTCCTTGAGCGCGGTCAGAGTCACCGCGACCGACAATTGCGTGACTTCCGGCTCGTAGCCCAGTGCGGTCAGCAGGGTGGAGGCAATTCCGGTCGTGACCTGAATGTCGGTCCAGCCCACATCCGACAGCCGCACCTTCTTGCAGCTTTCCGGGTCGGCTGCTTGTGCCGTGGCCAGACCGATCATCAGAGCGGTTCCCGCCAAAAGAGTACGCATTGCAAACCTGTTCATGTCAGCACTCCTGTTTTTGCTTTATTTAAGTTTATTCCCCTCTCGGAAAGCGCTGGTTCTCCTCCAGCACGTTCAGATCAAGATGATTGCGCATGTAACGCTCCGATGCTTTTTGCAGCGGTTGATAGTCCCACGGATAATAGGCTCCGTTGCGCAGCGCGCGGTACACAACATGCCGCCGCGCCTGACTTTCGCGCACGGCGCTGTCGAGCGCCGCGAGGTTCCAGCGCGCATTGGCTGTGTTGGTCATCGCACGCAGCCGGTCTGCATAGGCTGGATCGTCTGCGCGGTTGACAAGCTCGTCCGGGTCGCTCGCCAGATCGAACAGCATCGGCGGGTCTTGCTCGCAAAGCACGAGCTTGAGCGCGCCGTCGCGCAGGCAAACCAGCGGCGACACAGACCCTTCCGCCGCATATTCGGCCGGAACCGCGCCACGCATCGCCTTTCCGGCGGCAACCGGCGCAAGGTCCTCGCCATCTGTCCAGGGCGCAAGCTCGCCCATGTCGATGCCAGCCAGACCGGCCAGTGTCGGGCAAACATCGAGCGTTGATACAGCTTCGTCCACCCGCCTCGGCGCCCATCCCGGCGCGGCGATCATCAGCGGTACACGCACTGACCCTTCGAAAAAGCTCATCTTGAACCACAAACCGCGTTCGCCGAGCATGTCGCCATGGTCTGACACGAAAACCACCGCCGTGTTGTCCGACATGCGACATCTATGCAGCGTGTCCAGTATTTCGCCCACCCTATCGTCAATGTACGAGATATTGGCGAAATAGCCTTGGCGGGCCTGCCGAACGTCCGCATTTGTTATGTCAAAAGCCCGATAGTCGCAGGCATCCATCAGCCGTCGCGAATGCGGGTCTTGCTGCTCATGGGCAATAGGCGCGACGCGCGGTTCGAGTGCGTCCGATCCTTCATACAAATCCCAATAGCGCCGCCGCGCGACATAGGGGTCGTGTGGATGCGTAAAACTCACCGTCAGGCACCAGGGCCGCGCGTCGTGCCCCCGCGCCAGATCATACAGCTTGCGATTGGCGTTGTAGGCAACCTCGTCATCATACTCCATCTGGTTGGTGATTTCGGCAACTCCCGCGCCGGTCACAGAGCCCAGATTGTGATACCACCAGTCAATGCGCTCGCCCGGCTTTCGGTAATCAGGAGTCCAGCCAAAATCGGCGGGGTAAATATCGGTCGTCAGCCTTTCCTCGAGACCATGCATCTGGTCGGGACCGACGAAATGCATCTTGCCTGAAAGACAGGTCTGATAACCTGCTGCACGCAGGTGGTGCGCAAAGGTCGGGATGTCTGAGCAGAACTCAGCGGCGTTGTCATAAACGCGCGTGCGGCTTGGCAATTGCCCTGCCATAAACGATGCGCGTGCCGGTGCGCAGAGCGGGCTGGCCGTATATGTATTCGCGAACCTCACCGATCGAGCCGCAAGCGCGGATAGATGCGGCGTATGCAGGAAGCGCGCAGGCCCGTCTGGAAACAGCGTTCCATTGAGCTGATCCACCATAATGATGAGTATGTTGGGCCGGGTCATCAAACCTCTTTTCGGCGCAGCATGGCTGGTTTTTTCGCCAGACTCCTGCCAACATTAAGAAACGCGATGGAGCTTGCGTAAACCTGTTATTTTTCAATGATAACGATAGAAAAATTTTATGTCAGAGCGCAAAATTGATCTGGGCTGGATGCGCATCTTCGTCGAAACCGTCCGTTACGGCAGTTTTTCGGCGGCGGCAGCCTCACTTGGGTTAACCCAGCCTGCCGTAAGCTATCAGATACGGCGCATCGAAGAGCAAACCAGTCAGCCGCTTCTCCATCGCCGCAGTCGTGGCGTTGAGCTTACTCCGCAGGGCAGGCGTCTTTTCGAGGTCGCCCGAAACGCGGTGGACGAAACCGATGCGCTGATGCGTGAATTTCAAGCGTCCAACCGCACGCCTGTCGTGAGATTGCGCACCGACTACGCGTTTTCTACCCTCTGGCTCATGCCGCGCATTTCGGAATTTCGCGTGCTCAATCCGGGCATCGACATCCAGATTGTTGCGTCGCAGCGGTTTGACCGAGCTGAAATGGAATCGAGCGACATCGCAATCCCATTCGGCGTACGCGAGGATTTCGACGCGAACGCCGCGCTTATCCTGTCCGAAACGGTATTTCCTGTCTGTACGCCGGATTACCTCGACCGCAACCCGGAACTTAGAACCGGCAACCTCGCCAGCGCGCGTCTGATTCATCTCGATGCTGCGAAGCCGAGTCCGTGGTTCGACTGGAACGACTACTTTGAGCGATCCTCCATTCCGGGCCGCGCAGGGCAGGGCGGTTTAAGGTTCAACACCTATAATCTGGTGATACAGGCCGCCGTCGAACATCAGGGCGTCGCGCTCGGTTGGGTCGGCCTGACGGACAGTCTTATGCGGGCTGGCGTACTCGTTTCTGTCGGCGCGCCGCTCAGCGCACCAGAGCGCGGCTATTTCCTCGTACCGCCCCGAGCGATTGCGCGAGACAGCGAGAGGCTAATGTCGTGGCTGGTTCGCGAAACGGCTACATCTGAGCCTTTTAGTTGAAGTCAAACTGAACGCTTTGCTTTCCACAGCATAACACTACATGCGTTGACAAAAATCTGTGACGCGGGTCAACTCCAGCGCAGTATTCCCTCAATAGGCAGACAGTTTGTGTCGCGTGATCTTATAGATCAACTGCAAGAAAATGGGCGCGTTGCTGTCGAGACGGCTTCGGTTGTAACGAAGTTGCTTTCCGCGTCTCTGCTAAATCAAGCGCATCGCGAGCGCTTTCGCGCTGCGGTAATGCTTCGGCACGGTGAAATCGTCGATCTAAAGGGCCGAGTTGCCGCCACCAGCGTTGATCCTGACCTGAGTCGGGTCGTGTCTCTTCTTGAAGCGCTGTGGAATCAGATCGCCAATCAGGTCAGCGAACATCAAGCTGATTTACCGAGCGTCGAGGCCTCGCGCGCCAGCGCTTCGATTTCGTCCCAGCGTCCTTCATTGACCATGTCGTCCGGCGCAACCCAAGAGCCACCAACACAGACGACATTCGCCAACCGCAGATAATCCATCGCGTTTTTCGCGGAAATTCCCCCGGTCGGGCAGAAAATGACGTCCGCAATTGGCGAAGCCAGCGCCTTCAGAAATGACGCGCCGCCAGCCTGCTCCGCCGGGAAAAATTTGAGGAAGTCGAGACCCGCATCGCGCGCAGCCATGATCTCGCCGGGGGTGATCGCGCCGGGAAGCAGCGGCACTTCGCTGCCCGCCAATTCTGCGAGCAGGGCCGGGGTTATGCCGGGGCTGACGATAAACTTCGCGCCAGCCTTTTCCGCTTCCTCGAACTGTTTTGGGTTCAGGATCGTGCCTGCGCCCACAATTGCCTCCGGCACTTCTGCTGCTGCGCGCCGGATTGCTTCAAGCGCATGTCCGGTACGCAACGTTATTTCAATCGCTGGCAATCCGCCACGCGCCAGTGCGCGAGCCAGCGGCACGGCATGTGCGACATCCGCAATCTTCAGCACGGGGATCACCGGCTGCCCGTCGAGCAAAGCCAACAGTGCTTTTGTCTTCTTGTTCACGGCTAAATCCCCTTGATTGCTGCCAGTTTTTCAATCGATTTAGTTCACCTATCAGAGCCGATGTTGCGTGTCTATCAGCGGCTACATTCGACCATAGACATTCGACATCCACATGAACGGATCGGCAAATGAAAAGCGCGATTTGCGCTCCAGCTTAGGCGTCGCGGAAAGCTTGGCAAGTGTAGCCGCACCCACAATACCGTCTGCGACCAAGCCAACCTTTTTCTGGAACGAGCGCACCGCCGCATCTGTCGCGAAGCCGAATTGCCCATCCGCGTTAACGGAAAATCCGGCGGCGGTCAGCGCTTGCTGCAACGTCACGACTTCGTTGCCGCTGGCTCCCCGCTTGAGCAAGGCCGAAATCGTCAAAGTTGCACCCTTGGCATAGCGCCTATATGCGATTGCCATGCGTTCATGGTAATTGTTCCGTTCGTAGGCTGGACCGTTATAGCGCAGCGCGAAGCGCTCCCACTGATGGTTGTTCAGCAGGTCGCGCATTCCGCTTTTCTCGATGAAACGCAGCATCAGGCGAACCTGTCCGCTCACGCCTTCGCGTGCATCTTCCACCAGCGCGTCGATTGATTTGTAGCCGAGCCAGTGAAAATGGTCGCCCATTACCTGCCCAAGCCCCCACGAAGTCGAACGCCACGCCGCCTCGCGGTCGATCATGGCGGCGCGGTTCAGCAGTTTCCAGCGCCCTTCCTGCGTGCGCGGGTTCGCAACGCCGCCCGCCGATGGCGACGCCAGTCCGGCACGCAGCGCAACCGCGCGCTTTTCCTCCGCCAGCAGGCGGTGAAAATAATGCCCCTCGAAGCGGATCAGAGGTTCGTTGCGGCCACGCACCTTGGCGAAAACCTGTCCTCCGCTTTCCACCTCCGCAATTGCCAGCAGGGCCGCAGGCTCCACGCCAGCGGCGCGCGCGGTTGCAATGATTTCGTTCTTTACTTGATTGGAAAACATGCTGCCTCATCATTTATACTGACCGTCTTTTGCGGCAAGTTTCAGAAGGGGTGGACAGATTTTGTCGCGCCCCCGCTACTTGCAGTGCTGTCGATGAGGCGATAGGCCAGCGCGCATGAATTCGGATGCAAATACAATAAAGGTTGCCGCGCTTTATCATTTCACGCGGCTGGAAGATCCGGCTGCGCTGCGTCAGCCGCTTGCCGCTTTTTGCTGTGCGCGCGGCATAAAGGGCACGCTGCTTCTGGCGCGCGAGGGTATCAATGGAACCGTTGCGGGCTTGCCCGCAGCCATTGACGAATTGATGGCGCACCTTACCTCGATGCCTCAATTTGCTGCCTTGGAAGCCAAGTTCAGCCATGCGGCGGCAATGCCCTTTCATCGCATGAAGGTTCGCTTGAAAAAAGAAATCGTCACGATGGGGGTGCCCGATCTCAACCCGGCAGACGCAGGCACGTATGTCGCGCCGACAGACTGGAACGAGCTTATTTCCGATCCGGAAACGATCATTGTCGATACCCGCAATGACTACGAATTTGCGCTCGGAACATTCCGCAATGCCATCGACCCCAATACGACAAGCTTCACGGAATTTCCTGATTGGGTGAACCGCCATCACAACGAACTTGCTGGTCGCAAGGTGGCGATGTTCTGCACAGGCGGCATTCGCTGCGAGAAGGCGACCGCTTATCTCAAATCGGTCGGGCTGTCGGATGTCTACCACCTTCGCGGCGGCATCCTGAAATATCTGGAAGAAGTCCCCGCCACAGAAAGCCTCTGGGATGGCGAGTGCTTTGTCTTCGATGAGCGCGTTTCAGTGAAACATGGTCTCGAAGTTGGCGAGGCCGAGCTTTGCCGCGCCTGCCGCCATCCTCTGACCCCGGAAGAGCGAAAGTCCCCGCATTATGTGATCGGCGTTTCCTGTCCGCATTGCGTCAGCGAGCGCAGCGAGGCAGATCGTGCACGCTACGCCGAACGCCAGAAGCAAGTCGAACTCGCGGAGCGGCGTGGCGAGCGCAAGCACATCGGCTCCTGAGCGGTAAAAATCCCGGCAACTCATTGCAATAGAGCGAGGCTATTCCTAGGTTCGATCCTGAATTGAAACCCGATGCGGAGGTTGGTTTATGTTCGATCCGAAGAAGTTGCTTGATGAATTGCTTGGCTCGAACATTCCGGGCACCACCGGAACTGTGCGCGATCAGGCGGGCAAGGCTGTGCAGATGGCCAAGGATAATCCGCTCGCTGCGGGTGCACTGGCTGCCGTACTGCTTGGCACCGGGGCAGGGCGCAAGATAACGGGCGGTGCCGTCAAGCTTGGCGGTCTCGCAGCTGTGGCCGGGTTGGCTTATAAAGCCTATCAGAACTATCAGGCTGGCCAGCAACCATCGACCGACCCTGTCGCGAAGGAGCCGGAACTTCTCCCGCCGCCATCGGAAACGCCGTTCCACCCTTCCCAGGCGCCGCAGGGTGAGCATGAATTTGCGCTCACACTCATTCGCGCCATGATTTCGGCTGCGAAGGCGGACGGGCATATTGATGATGAGGAACGCCAGAAGATTCTGGGGCGCATCGGCCTGGCCGGACTGGACAGCGACGCCAGCGCATTTCTGGATAAGGAACTGGCCAGCCCGCTCAATCTCGACGATCTTGTTGCGCAGGCGAAAACCGAAGCGCAGCGCGTCGAACTTTATACGGCCTCGCGCCTCGCGATTAATGCCGATACACGCGCCGAGCGCGGCTATCTCGACCTTCTCGCCGGTCGCCTTAACTTGCCAGACAGCCTGATCGATCACATCGAAGCGACCATTCAGGGCGCCACCGTTCCGGTCGACGCAAATGCTGACGCTGCGTCTGCCGATGCGCGCAAATCACCGTGGTAAGGTGATCTCATGTCTAAAGTTGCGGTTGTTACAGGAGCCGGTTCCGGCATTGGCAAGGCCGTCGCGACGGCCCTGATACAGGCGGGCTGGGATACCGTTTTTATCGGACGAAACAAGGACAAGCTCGATGCGGCGGTTGCGCAGGCATCCAAGAAAGCCGAGGCTTTGGCCATCGCCTGCGACGTCAGCCAGCCGGATCAGGTGGACGCAGCATTTGCGCAAATCATCCACCATTTCGGGCGTATCGACCTGCTGTTCAACAATGCAGGCATGGGCACGAAACCCATGCTCATCGATGAAATTCCGGTTGAGCTTTGGCATGAAGTCGTCGGCGTAAATCTAACGGGAGCGTTTCTGTGCGCGCGGGCGGCATTCAGCGCCATGCGCAAGCAACAGCCGCAGGGGGGCCGCATTATCAACAATGGCTCGATCTCGGCCTATGCCCCGCGTCCCGGTTCTGTTCCTTACACTGCAACCAAGCACGCGATTACCGGCCTTACCAAAACTCTTGCGCTAGATGGGCGGCCATTCAGCATCGCATGTGGGCAGATCGACATTGGCAATGCGCTGACGGAGATGGCGAAAGCCATGCCGTCCGGCGTTCCGCAGGCGAACGGCACCATCGCGCCCGAACCTGTCATGGATGTGCAGCGGGTAGCCGAGGGCGTCGTCTACATGGCTGGAATGCCGCTCGACAGCAACGTGCTGTTTCAAACGATCATGGCAACCAACATGCCGTTTGTCGGGCGGGGATAGGGCCGCGTCCGTATTGGTTATCTGCCTTCTCCCATTGAGGGAGAAGCGCAGGCGGAGAGGAAGGCACCTACTTCGCCAGATACTCCGCAATGCGCTCGATTGCGCGCAGGATATTCTCTTCCGAGTTGGCGTATGACAGCCGGATATAGCCTTCGCCGAGCACGCCAAAATCCGGCCCGCCGATCAGCGCGACACCCGCATCTTCCAGCAATGCCGATGCAAGTGGCTTGGCCTTCCGGCCAGTACCCTTGATGTTCGGGAACGCATAAAACGCGCCTTTTGGCGTGATACACGAAACGCCCGGCAGACCGTTCAACCCCTCCACCACAATCTTGCGGCGATTGTCGAATGCCCGCATCATTTTTGCGACGTCGTCCTGCGGTCCATCTATCGCCGCAATACCCGCAAATTGCGATGGCGCGTTCACGCATGACCAGCAATTCACCGCCAGCTTGCGCACCTTGTCATAAAGGTTGCCGCCCTTGTCGCCGTTTGGCCAGATCGACCAGCCCATGCGCCAGCCGGTCATGGCCCATGTCTTGGACCAGCCGTTCAGCACGATCAAACGGTCGCGCACCTCTGGAAATTGCAGCAGCGAGGTATGCTGCTCGCCGTCATAGGTCATGACGTCGTAAATTTCGTCAGAGAGGATCGCGACGTTCGGGTGCTTCTCCAAGCCTTTCACAAGTTTTTCAATCTCTGCGCGCGGCGTCACGCCTCCTGTCGGGTTGGCAGGCGAATTAAGAATCAGCAGCCTTGTCTGCGGCGTTATCAGCGCCAGCGTTTCCTCCGCCGAAAATGCAAAGCCGTTTTCCTCGCGGATCGGTACGGGTATCGGGCGCGCACCGGTAAATTCGATCATCGAGCGATAAATCGGAAAGCCCGGATCGGGATAAAGAATGTCCACGCCGGGTTCGCCGAACATGACGATTGCCGCATACATGGTCGGCTTTCCGCCGGGCAGGATCATCACATTCTCAGGCGAGACTTCGATGCCTGTCGTGGTCAACGTACGCCGCACGACCGCTTCGCGCGTCGCAAGCAGGCCGTTCGCGGGCGTATAACCGTGGTGGCCGTCGCGCAGGGCCTTGATCGCCGCCTCCACAATGTGCTGCGGCGTTCGGAAATCGGGCTGGCCAATCCCCAGATTGATGATGTCTTTGCCTGCCTGCGCAAGCGCGGTTGCGCGAGCCAATACGGCAAAAGCGTTTTCTTCGCCCAATCGGTCGAAAGCCGGTACGGTTTGGATCATTCTATTGGTCCAGGCTGGAGCTTCTTCAGATTGTATGGTTTTGAAAGGGTCCGGCTCTGCTGTCAAATCCTATGGAGCATGCGTGAACGAAGATCTTAAAAACTGGACTCCCCGCCCGCGACCTGAACGCAAGGTGCTGGAAGGCCGATATGTCCGGCTTGAACCGCTCTCTGCCGCTCGTCATGGCGATGGCCTTTACGAAGCCGCCACCGCTGGCAATGCCGATGAGCGCTTTCTCTGGTTGGGGGAAAACACGCCGGAAAGTCGAGAGGCGTTTCAGCCTTGGCTGGAAAGGGTCGAGGCAAGCGAAGACCCGCTTTATTTCGTTGTGGTCGACAAGGCGACGGGCAAGGTCATGGGCCGTCAGACACTTATGCGTATAGATGTAGCCAATGGCGTCATCGAGATCGGCCATATCCATTGGGGACCGCTGATGCAGCGCAAACCTGCCGCAACCGAAGCGCATTACCTTTTCATGCGGTATATTTTCGACGAACTCGGCTACCGTCGTTGGGAATGGAAATGCAATGACCGCAACGCACCTTCCAAGAGCGCGGCGCACCGGTTTGGCTTCAAGCCGGAGGGCGTTTTCCGGCAGGCAATGGTCATCAAGGGCGAAAATCGCGACACCGCATGGTTCTCGATCATCGACAAGGAATGGCCCGCGCTCAAAAAAGCGTATGATGGCTGGCTCGACCCCTCCAATTTTGATAGCGATGGTGTTCAGAAGCGGCGGCTGGAAGAGTTCCGCAAGGAGTTCGACGCGTAGCGGTTCGGAGTAGGCAGATGGCGCATTCCCATGAACACGACCACGGCTCACATGCCGGTCATAGTCATGATGTTGGGAATGCCGATAAAAATCGCGTCCTGATTGCCGCTGTGCTTACCGGCGGCTTCATGGTTGCCGAGGCGATTGGGGGCTTGCTCACTGGCTCGCTCGCGCTTTTGGCTGACGCTGGCCACATGCTTACCGATGGCGTGGCGCTCGCCTTTGCGTGGTACGCTTTCCACCTCGCGGGGCGCGCTGCCACCAGCCGCATGACCTATGGGTTTCACCGGGTTAAAACGCTGGTTGCCTTTGTGAACGGGCTTGCCGTGCTCGCCATCGGCCTTTGGATTACTTACGAGGCGTGGGAGCGGTTCAACACGCCTGCGCCTGTGCTCGGCGGGCCTATGTTGGTCATCGCCATGCTCGGCCTCGGCGTCAACATTGCCGCGTTTTATGCGCTGCATGGCGGCGACCGCGACAGCCTGAACATGCGCGGCGCCATCCTGCATGTGCTTGGCGATATGCTTGGCTCGGTCGCTGCGATGGTTGCCGCTGTGGTGATTATCTTTACGGGCTGGACGCCGATTGACCCGATCCTGTCCGTGGTTGTTTCGCTGCTGCTTTTCCGAAGCGCATGGTTCCTGGTCCACGAGTCCGGTACGCTCCTGCTGGAAGGCTCACCCGCAGCGCTGGACCGCGATAAAATTGCAGCCGATCTGGTTGCGCATGTGAAAAATGTGCGCGAGGTCCACCACGTCCATATCTGGTCGTTGGATGGCGCACGCAATGTCGCGACCTTACACGCTTGCCTTGAACGCGGCGCAGAGCCGTTCGGTGCAATCAAGGCTATCAAGTCTCGCCTCGCCACTGCGCACGGCATAACGCATGCGACTGTTGAGCCTGAAATCGAAGAGTGTGCGGATTACGGCAAGGCGCATGGTTGCGACGACGATCATCACGACCATGACCACGATCACGCACATGCGGGCCACACGCATGGCGGCTCGCGTCATTTGCATTGAAAGAAAGCAGATCGGAAATGGATAAAGAAACGCGCAGCGCTGCAATTGCCGCTGCCTGCATCATGATCGGGTTCGGGCTGACGGCCTATTTCATGCCGAACATCATGCTCGCCGTCGGCGCGGTTTCTACCGCTGCTGCCGGGGTCGTTGCGGTCGTTTTTGTGTTCGCGTTTTTCCTGATCTTTTGGCTGCGCGGCAAAAGCCGCGGAGGTTGCTATCTGGGGTTGCGTCTAGGCGCTTAGGCTTGCCGTCAGCAGCACCAAGCCCAACAACATGACAAATGCAGCGCCGCCAATTTCAATGGCGGTGTGAACGGTGTTGCCGATGCGACCGTCTCCTGCGGCGGCGACGGCCCAGTTTTTCGCTGTAACAGCCATAATGGCGAGCAACGAAACGGTCATCGCGGTGCCAACCGACATCGCCGCAACCGACAGAATGCCCCCCAGCCAAAGCTGGTTTAGAAAAGCAAACGAGAGCACGATTATCGCGCCGGTGCATGGCCGCAAACCAACAGCAGCCACAGCGGCCCATGCGGTGCGCCAGTCGAATCGATCGCCGGAAATCATGGAAGGATCGGGTGCGTGTGAGTGTCCGCAGCTCTCGCACACAAAGCCGGAATTGCTCGCATGGCTCGGATGCGTACAAGTCAGCGTATGGACGTGGCTCTGCGCCGAGGAAAGGCTCACCGCTGGCCTGCGCCCGAAAAGCCCCCGAACTCTCGGCGCCGCCTTCTTCCAGAGCAGCCAAGCGCCAAACAGCGTTATCATCGCGTAGCTGGCGATCTCCAGAGACCATGTAGCCTCGGTCATGGAGAACGACGTTTCGCGCAGGATCAGAAACACCAATCCCATCACGATGAGCGCCGTAATGCCTTGCAGAAAAGCCGATACGAACGACAGCAGAATGCCGCGCCGCAGCGCAACCTCGTTCGCCAGCATATAGGACGAAATAACCGCCTTGCCGTGTCCCGGTCCTGCGGCATGAAAAACACCGTAAGCGAACGACAAGCCCACCAGCAGCCACATCTTGCCGCCATCGTCGCGCATCGCCTTCAGCGCGCCTGTCAGCGAGCGATAAAACTGCTGCTGATAAGTGTTGATCCACTGCATCCATCCGGCAAACAGGCCGGGCGAAGGCGTAATCGCGTCATTGGTTCCAATACCCAGCGAACTTTGTGCATGTGCGATGCCTGATAGCGCCAGCGTCAGCACGATCACTTGCGCGGTGAGGGTCAGCCTTGTGCGGGACATGTAAGCTCCAGCCGCGTGGCGAAAATCTTGCTCATGTCGTTCCCTGCGGGGTCGCTCATGAACGCATCTGTCAAGGTTTTCTGGTTCTGAGCAATGATTTGATCGGGGTCGGGGCGCACAACCTTGCGCGTGCAATCGGCGGGTAAAGATGCCACCGCCATCTGGTCGTCCTCGATGAAATCGATCGCTGTGTAGAAGGTCGAATCATACACGCCGAAATCGACCGTTCCCGAAAGCTTCAGTGGAGCTTTAGGCTTCGCCTCGAACATGATGATGAGTTGGTTGTTGTCGAACATCGCCGCAAACTCGTCGGGCTTTTGCATGTCGACGTCTTTGCCGTTGGCAGTGACAAGCTGGAAATAATTATAATCGCCGAGCGATTTGTAGACCGTATCGCGCACGGCGGCCAGTTCGGCGTCGTCCAGCTTGTTGTCGCCGTTCTTGTCGAACTCGACCAGTACAGTGCTGGAAAATACATCATCGAAGCGCCAGAGATGCCGCAGCGATTGGACGGAGCGCCCGTCAGGTGCCAGCATCACGTCCAGTCGCGCTTCGGCGAAGACATGCGGGTGCGCTGCGGCGGAAGCCGTGCCAAGCGCCAGAGCGCCAAATGCGCAGATCATCCGAATCGATTTCATGCAGCCAACGGCGGTTACGGTGAAGCGAAGGTTACTTATCAGAAAGTCGGCGAAAGTGGGACGTACACCGATCACGATTTCTCGCGCTGTTTGAACCATTTGGCGACGAAGTCCACGAACACCCGGATTTTGGCCGGAAGATAGCGCCGGTGTGGGTAGACGGCGTAAACGCCGCCGCCTTCCGGCAAATATTCATCCAGCATGCAGAACAGTCGCCCGGCAGCAATGTCTTCCGTCACGATGAAATCGGGAATTATCGCAAAGCCTAACCCGGCCAGCGTCGCAGCGCGCACCGCCATGGGGCTGTTCACCTCTATTGGCCCGGAAACAGGAACCGTGAATGTCTCACCGAGTTCGTTGCGGAACGGCCATGTCGAAAGCCAGCGCGCATTTGAGTCCACGATGCAGGGCAGATTCGCCAGATCTTGTGGCTTCTCCGGCCTGCCGCGCCTGGCGATCAGGGCAGGGGATGCACATAACCGCATCCCGAAAGGCGCAAGCCTCTTTGCGATCAAGGACGAGCTCTCCAGCCGGGAAATGCGGATCGCGACGTCGTAGCCCTCCTCCACCAAATCCACGAAGCGGTCGTCCAGATTAATGTCGAGCACGATATCAGGATGCGCGAGCGCGAAATCGATCAGACATTGCCCCATCGCTGCATCGGCAAAGGTTCGCGGCGCGGAGATTTTGATCCGGCCACGCACGTCGCCGGACGTATCCCGAACCGAATCGGCCAGCGTGTCGATCTCGCGCAATATCTCCGAAGCGCGCCGATAATAGGTATGTCCCGCTTCCGTCAGCGAAAACTGGCGAGTCGTGCGATTCAGCAGCAGCGCGCCGAGGTCGTCCTCCAGTTCCTTCACGTATTTCGAAAGCAGCGCCTTGGAACGGCCAATCTTGCGCGAAGCGGCAGAAAACCCTTCTGCTTCAACCACATCGATGAATGCGCGCATTCGAGTCAGTGTATCCATTGTTCACTCCGGGGGAACGAGGAAGGCACATTTGTTCAATGTTGGAAAAAATTCAATGTGGCCGTCGATTTTTAATTGATTGTGACGAACACGTTCCCTATATGCGCGCTTGCCCAAAGTCGCACGTGCCTGTGGGCGTCCCCCGACCCTCTATATGGTGAGGTGATCGGGACGGTACCCGGGAGCTAACAAGCCCGGTCGGTTCAGCGGCCAACCGCCGATCCGAGGACGTCTTGAAGCAACGACGGTGCGGGCCTTTCTGGTGTCTGCCGGTTGTCCATAAACCGGGGTTACTGAAGAGGCACACCTTCATTGCCTGCAGTGCGGAACGGGTCTCCCAATCCAAGCCAAGGCAGACAAAGCGAGCGCAGGCCGCAAGGCCCAAGCAAGCCGACGCGCGTGACGCGTATTCATTGACACTGGCCTTTCCACCGGCTGGCGTCATGGGTGCAACTCTCGCCCCTTTGTCCACCGCGGATGAACGCCCAACAGGGCGGTCCGCACCTTGCAGTCGTGCGCGGAAATCCGCGTGACGGGAGAGATAAAATGGCCGCTACCCAGCGCATCCTCGACTTCCTCGCCACCCGACGTCCGGACGGGCCTTGCCTGATCGTGGATCTGGAAGTTGTTCGCGAGAACTATAGGGCGTTTGAAAAGGCGCTGCCGGATAGTCGCATTTTCTATGCGGTCAAGGCTAACCCCGCGCCGGAAATCCTGCGCCTGCTCGCTTCGCTCGGCTCCTGCTTCGACACCGCTTCTGTTGCGGAAGTCGAAATGGCGCTGGACGCCGGTGCCGCACCGCATCGCATCTCCTATGGCAACACCATCAAGAAGGAGCGCGACATCGCGCGTGCCTATGAACTCGGCATTCGCCTGTTCGCGGTGGATTGCGTCGAAGAGGTGGAAAAGATTGCCCGCGTCGCGCCGCAGGCTCGCGTGTTCTGCCGTGTGCTGACCGATGGCGAAGGTGCCGAATGGCCTTTGTCGCGCAAGTTCGGTTGCGTTCCTGCAATGGCGGTGGACGTGCTGCGTCATGCGCGCAAGCTCGGTCTGGACGCCTATGGCGTGTCCTTTCATGTCGGCTCGCAGCAGTGCGATCTGTCCGCATGGGACCGCGCTCTGGGCGACGCCAAGAAGGTTTTCGCGACCTTGGCTGATGAAGGCATCACGCTCAAGATGGTCAATATGGGCGGTGGTTTCCCGACCCGTTACCTCAAGGACGTGCCTGTCGCGCGTGCCTATGGCAAGTCGATTTTCGAGGCGCTACGCAAGCATTTCGGCAATGCTATACCGGAAACCATCATCGAGCCGGGCCGGGGCATGGTTGGCAATGCTGGCGTCATCAAGTCCGAGGTCGTGCTGATCTCCAAGAAGGCTGACAACGACAATGTACGTTGGGTCTATCTCGATATTGGCAAGTTCGGCGGTCTTGCCGAAACGATGGATGAGGCGATCCGCTACCCGATCGTCACGCCGCGTGATGGCGATGAGAAAGCGCCTTGCGTGCTCGCAGGTCCGACCTGTGACTCGGCGGACGTGCTGTACGAAAAGACGCCTTACCCGCTGCCGCTGTCGCTGACCATCGGCGACGAGGTGCTGATCGAGGGTACGGGCGCGTACACCACGACCTACTCGGCGGTCGCTTTCAACGGCTTCGAGCCGCTCCGATCCTACGTGATCTGACAATCTACGGATTGTCAGATCCATGCGCCGCCGGGGCTTCTCCGGCGTCGCATTCGCTTGTGGAACAAACTCTGCGGGTGAGGGATTCTCAACATGACGATGCAGGCTGAACTCAAAACCAATTTCTTCTCCATCGGCGTCGAGCGCGACGACGAAATCCACGCGCGCGAAGCACTCCTCGATCGTGCCATGGGGCCGAACCGCAAGCGCAAATCTTCCGAAAAGCTACGGCGTGGCCGCAAGCCCTCGGAGGGGCTTGCCTTTGCCGCGCGTGGCGATGACGGCACCTTGCTCGGCACTGTTCGCCTATGGGACGTCGATGCTGGCGGCGTGCGCGCGCTTTTGCTTGGCCCGCTTGCCGTCGATCCGGCCCTCAAGAGTGGCGGTATCGGTTCCGCCCTCATGCGCCATGCCATTGCAGAAGCGGCGCGTCTTGGCCATCACGCAATCCTGCTCGTCGGCGATGCGCCCTACTATGCGCGCTTCGGCTTCTCCGCCGACAAGACCGGAACGCTTGCGATGCCCGGTCCGTACGAGCGCCATCGCTTGCTGGCGCTCGAACTGAGCGCAGGTGCACTGGACGGAGCGACAGGCGTGATTTCGCCTGCGGGCCGTCGCGTGAAACAGCGCCGTCTGCGCGTCGCCGCCTAAATCCATAGTTGCGGGGAGCCGGGGACGATTTCGCCTGCCGCGCTGGGGCGCGATGCTTGTCGGGGATGCGCTTCCGGGGTGGCGGCGTATTACGGGGCTGGCAAGAAAGGTAAATCGTCCCCGGTGGTTATCGCGGATTGCTGCAAATCTGATTCCGGGGCTTGATGCTTAACGTGAGCCAGCAGTCGCAATCAGGCTGCCGTAAAAATCGATCATGCGCTTGAGGTTATCGAGCGTCATATTCTCATTGATCCCGTGGATCATCGATGTTTCCGAAAGGCTCAGCTCAATGGGCTGGAAACGATAGACATCGTTTGCAACGGTGGTGAGCTGATAGCTGTCCGTTGCCGCGAGTACCAGCCCCGGCGCAACCGGGATTGAGTTCTTCTGCGAGGCCAGCGCCGCAATAATCATCCACGGTTCGGAGGTTGTGGAGGATATCGGGGAGGGGTCCTGTGCCTCTTTGCCGAGCTTGATCGAAACGGGCAGATCGCCAATTCCGGTCTGCGCGCGCTCCACCACATCGGCGGTCGTTTCGCCGGGAATGATCCGGTAATTGATGATCGCGCTGGCCGAGTTCGGCAGCACGTTTTCCTTCGGGCTGGCGCGCAGCATCGTGGGAGCCATAGTCGTGTGCAGCAGTGCAGCTCCGGCGGGCGTGGCCGCCACCTGATCGATCAGCAGCGGCTTGAAAAGCCACTCATTTGCAATCGCCATGCGAGTCAGGAACGGCGCATACGGCGCGACCACGCGCAGCGTTTCCGCGCCCGGTCCTGTTATATCCATCGGGTCGGGATTGTTGGCTACGGCCAATATCGCCTGCGCCAACGTGGCCACCGCGGTGTCTTCCGGCGGCATAGAGGAATGTCCGCCCGGTCCGGTGGCGGTCAGCTGCAACGTCGCGTACCCTTTTTCGGCAATTCCGACGAGCGCCACGCGATCTTTCAACAGCGGGAAGTCGGTAATCGTCACCAACCCCTCGTCGAGCACGAACTCGGCCTTTATGCCCTTATCGCGAAACCATGCCGCTGCGGCTGTTGCGCCTTCATGCGGACCTTCCTCGTCGTGCCCGTTGACGATGATAAGCGTCCGCTTCGGTTTGAAGCCTGATTGCAGAAGCGACTCGACGCTTTCCAAAATCGCAATCATTGAGCCTTTATCATCGACCGAACCGCGTCCCCACACCGCACCATCGGCGATCACTCCGTCAAATGGCGGGTGTTTCCATTGACTGACGGTCGACTCCACCACCGGCACGACGTCCTGATGCGCCATCAGCACGAACGGTTCCAGCGATTTATCGCTGCCTTCAAACGTGAAGATCAGCGTATGACCGGCCACCTTTTCGAGACGCAGATTTGCGTGCACCAGAGGATATGTGCGCGCGAGCCATTCATGCATCGCATCCCATTGCGACATGTCCGCTGCGCCGTCATCCTGTTCGGTAATTGTGCGAAACCGGATCGCCTCCGAAAGATGCGCCGCTGCCTGTTCAATATTCACCGTCGGCGCAGAGACCAGATCGATCTCGGTATGGTCAGCGGCAGGCGATTGATATGTCAGCGTCCGAACCACAAGGAATGCTGCAAGCGTCAGCAATAGACCCAGCAAGACCGCCGCGCTTCTGACAATCAACTTCATCCCGCTTTTCCGATCTGCCGCCCGCAGTTTCGTTCGGCTTGCCCAAAACTACAACACCGGCGCTTTGGCCGGTGTTGTGTATTCATTCGATTGTGATCGCCTTTAAAGGATTTGGCTCAGCGCCATGGCGACCGACATGTCGCCTTCGATTTTGAGCTTGCCCTGCATGAACGCCATCGTGGGGTTCAGCTCACCTGCAACGAGCGATTCCAGATCGTCCAGCGAGAGTTTGATCGTGCAATCGGCAGGTGCATCCGTGGTCGAGAGGGTCGCGCCGTCGATAACGATCACGCCATCTGAACCGGTATCGAACTTTACAGAACGGTCGAAACCCGACTCTTCCACGCGCGGCTTGATCTGGTCCGCAATTGTCTGAATGCTCATTTCTGACTCCAAAAAATTGATTGAGGGCAAAGCCCGTTTGCGCGCAATTTATGGAGTATTGACCTTTACGTCAACGTTATAAGTGAGCGGTTCTGCACCCCCTCATCCGCCTGCCGGCACCTTCTCCCTCAAGGGGAGAAGGGAAATAACTGCAAAGCCGCGCAAGTCCTGAGGCGTTTTTGGTTGAATCCGGCGTCTCATCTCTCTGCCTTCTCCCCTTGAGGGAGAAGGTCGCGGCAGCGGGATGAGGGGTGCTATTCGCTCAAGCCTTCTTTTTCGGTCCCACCGCAAAAGGATTTTCCGCGAGAATATTCGCGTCCACTTTTTCGATGTCGCGCAGTCCACAGAAAGCCATGGTAACGTCGAGTTCGTTGCGGATGCAGCGTAGCGCTTCGCTCACGCCGAATTCGCCCATCGCACCGAGCCCATAAAGAAACGCCCGCCCGATATAGACGCCACGGGCACCAAGCGCGCGCGCCCGGATCACGTCCTGACCGGAGCGAACGCCGCCGTCCATATGCACTTCGATCTTGTCGCCCACCTCGCGTACAATCGGGGGCAGGGCGGCGATTGACGAAATCGTTCCATCCAGTTGCCGCCCACCATGATTGGAAACGATCAGTGCATCTGCACCGCTTTTCGCTGCGAGTGCTGCATCTTCAGGGTCGAGAATCCCTTTTATTATAAGCTTTCCGCCCCAGCGGTCCTTGATGCGCTTCACGGCATCCCAATCCAGTGCCGGGTCGAATTGCTCTGCCGTCCATTTCCCGAGCGAGCGCAAATTGTCCGCACCTTTTGCATGGCCGACAATATTGCGGAAGGTCCGCCGCTTGGTCTGTGCCATGTGATACACCCATCGCGGCTTGGTCGCGAGGTTGATCATATTGGCGATGGTCGGCGCGGGTGGAGTGGTCAGTCCGTTCTTGATGTCTTTGTGGCGCTGCCCGATGATTTGCAGGTCGAGCGTCAGCACCAGCGCTGTGCAGCCAGCGGCCTTGGCCCGGTCGATCAGGCTGTTGGAAAATTCCTGATCGCGCATCACGTAAAGCTGGAACCAGAAAGGCGCGTCCGTATTCTCTGCCACGTCTTCTATTGAGCAGATGCTCATGGTCGAAAGCGTAAACGGCACGCCAGCTTTGGCAGCCGCGCGCGCTGCGAGAATCTCTCCGTCTGCATATTGCATGCCAGTCAGACCCGTAGGTGCCAGCGCAACCGGCATAGATACCGGGATGCCGGCCATTGTGCTTGCGAGCGAGCGATTGCGCATGTCCACGGCAACGCGCTGACGCAGCTTTATCTTCTGAAAGTCCTCTTCATTTGCCCGGTAGGTACTTTCCGTCCACGAGCCGGAATCGGCATAATCGTAGAACATTTTCGGCACACGCCTGCGGGCGAGTGTTTGAAGGTCGGCAATGCAGGTAATCGGGCGAGACATAATGCAATCCGTCAGCAAAGGACTGCTGACGGTTTAGCGCATTTTGCCCCGCCGTCACGTTATTTTTGTATCGGCCAGTCAGGTTTTTTTTAAAGGCTGGCAGCGCCTTTTTGCGGCTCTTCCCAGCCGAGCTTATCCAGAGCCTTGCGAACGTCGCGCAGAGCGCCATCCCAGCCGTCATCGTCCACCATTGGGCTTTCAGACGCTGCGCGCTGCAACGCACGCGCCTCCGACTCGATTTCGAGCAAAGCCTCAATTTTTTCATCCCTGTCGAGCGATTTGTCGTCGAGGATATGCTGCACTTTCATTTCATTGAACCGGGTCATGTCAGGCCTCCGTTCCATGATGGTTATGAAGAACGCGCCCGGTCCGCTGGTGTTCCACAACCTTTCGCAGTGCTTAAGCAGTTTATTATATAATTTGAAAATCCCCCTTGTATCTTTCTGCTATCCAGAAGCGTTTGCCGCGAGGAGGCGGCAGAGGGAGGACAAATTGCTGGAAAAACTGTTCAAGCTCTCGGAGCATGGAACTTCTGTGCGCACCGAAGTGCTCGCGGGTCTGACGACATTCCTAACGATGTCGTACATCATCTTCGTCAATCCGGAGATTCTTTCGTCAACTGGCATGGACCGCAACGCCATTTTCGTTGCGACCTGCCTCGCTGCGGCGCTCGGCTCCGCGGTCATGGCGCTGATGGCCAATTGGCCCATCGGCATGGCGCCGGGCATGGGCCTGAACGCCTTTTTCGCCTTCACTGTTGTCGCCACACTCGGCTTCACATGGCAGCAGGCGCTTGGCGCCGTCTTCATATCCGGTGTCATATTCTTCATTCTCACCGTCACCGGCGTTCGAAGCTGGCTGGTGGCGGGCATTCCGCATTCTTTGCGAAGTGCGATTGCCGCCGGTATCGGGCTTTTTCTTGCGATCATCGCGTTGAAAAGCTCTGGCATCGTTGTCGATAATCCGGCAACGCTGATCGGACTTGGCAGCCTGCATAATGCTGGCACTCTGCTCGCAATCCTCGGCTTTTTCGTTATCGCAGCGCTCGATGCGCTGAAAGTGCGTGGCGCGATCCTGATCGGCATCCTGGTGGTGACGCTTCTATCGATGGCGCTGGGTATCAGCCAGTTTCAGGGCGTTGTTTCCATGCCGCCGAGCATTGCGCCGACCTTCCTGCAACTCGACATTGCGGGCATTCTCCACGCGGGCATCATTCAGGTCATTCTGGTGTTCGTGCTGGTTGAAGTGTTCGACGCTACCGGCACGCTGATCGGCGTTGCCAAGCGCGCGAAGCTCATCGAGGAGGGCAAGCCGAACAATCTCGGACGAGCCCTTTTCGCTGACTCCACCGCAATTGTTGCGGGTTCGCTGCTCGGAACTTCCAGCACAACAGCCTATGTTGAAAGCGCTTCGGGTGTACAGGCAGGTGGTCGTACCGGCCTTACTGCGCTCACCATCTCGCTGCTGTTCCTTGCGGCCTTATTCGTCTCGCCGCTTGCTGCTGCCGTTCCAGCCTATGCCACTGCGCCCGCTCTGCTTTATGTGGCTGGCCTTATGATGCGTGAGCTGGTCGATATCGACTGGGAAGACATCACGGAAGCAACGCCTGCCGCTCTCACAGCGCTGGCAATGCCTTTCACATACTCCATCGCAAATGGTCTGGCATTCGGCTTCATCAGCTATGTCGTTATCAACACCGCGACAGGCAAGGTGAGCAAGATTCACCTCGCTACCTGGCTGGTCGCAATTCTGTTTGTCATCCGCTTCGCGTTTTTCGCGGAGTAGTTTAACTTTCTTCTCCCTGTTTACGGGGAGAAGCTGGCCCGAAGGGCCGGATGAGGGGCTGCGCGAACTTTTTGTCGTGCAGCCTTTTCTCTTACGCGATCACGGGCGATTGTCGTATGCGCGACTTGCTGAGCAACCACAGCATCGCGGTTATATTCACCAAATTCCACGCAATGCCGTTCAGGAAGGCGACTGTGTATGATCCGGTCTGGACGTAAATCCACCCCGTCATCCATCCGCCAACCGACATGCCGATGATGGTTGACATCATCACCAAGCCGATGCGCTGGCCTGCCTCTGCTGGCGGCATATATTCGCGAACGATAATCGCATAGCACGGCACTATCCCGCCCTGACTAAGGCCGAATATCAGCGACACCACATAGAGCGAAGCCAGACCGTCAAACGGAATATAGGCAAAAAGCGCGAGGCATTGCAGCACCGAGCCAATCAGCAGCGTCCTGATGCCGCCGATCCGGTCTGCCACGACGCCGGAAACGAGCCTCGACACCACGCCGCCCACAAGCATCAGGGATAGCATTTCCGAGCCGCGCGCAATCCCGTATCCGAGGTCCATGCAATAGGCGACGATATGCACTTGCGGCATCGACATGGCCATGCAGCAGCCAAACCCCGCCACCACAAGCAGCGCCTGCAAGGTGCGCGGCGAAATTGGCGCGAGAGCCTGTTTCTGTAGCTGCGTGGGTGCAGTCATCGCAGCGCGATGGTCTATCCTGCGCCTCAGCAGCAGAAGCAGCGGGATCATGGTCAACGCGCAGAACACACCGATTGCCGCATAGGCGCCGCGCCAGCCATAAGCTTCCATCAAATGCGGCATGACGATCGGCCAGAGTGCACCCGATAGATAATTGCCGGAAGCTGCGGCAGTAACGGCTACGCCGCGACGCTTTCTGAACCAGTGCGATATATCGGCAATCAGCGGCCCGAACATGGCCGACGATCCGAACCCTATCAGCGCACCCTGTGCGAGAGAGAACTGCCAAGACGTTGCCGAAAGTGCTGCTAGGATGAGACCTGCGCTTAATGTGAGCGACGCAATGAGTGCGGGCAGAAAATAGCCCATTCGGTCAATCGCGCGCCCCACAATCACGTTGCCTGCGGCGAAGCCGATCATCGTTGCGGTAAAGGGGAGGGAGGCTTGCGCGCGGTCGATGCCAAACTCAGCCTGAACCTCCGGCATAACGACCACGACGATCCACATGCCCGCACAGCCAATCGTGGCGAGCAGTATCGAGATGCCGAGCCGCACCCACGCATATTGCCCGTCAATGTCGGCGGCGGTTCCCTGCATGGCGCGTCTCCTCGTGCGGCTGCACCATTGCGTTATGCCAGTGCCGTTGGCAGCACCAATCGCCGCCTTTCCGTCGATCCAGAGACTAGGGTGCCGAGCTTAGAACAGTCCTTCGATCTGGCCTTGCTCGTTCAGGAATATGCGCTCGCTGGAGGGTGATTTCGGCAGGCCGGGCATGGTCATGATCTCCCCGCAGATCGCCACCACGAAACCAGCGCCCGCCGACAGCCTCACTTCGCGCACGGGCACGACATGGCCGGTCGGTGCGCCGCGCAGGTTCGGATCGGTCGAGAAGGAATACTGCGTCTTCGCCATGCAGACCGGCAGATTTCCATACCCTGCCGCTTCCCACGCGGACAATTGATCCCGCACGGCCTTGTCCGCAATCGCTTCGGAACCGCGATAGATGCGCTTCACGATTGTGTTCATTTTCTCGAACAGGCGCATGTCGTCCGCATAGAGTGGCGAAAACTGCGATGCTCCGCTCTCAGCAAGCTCCACGACCTTATGCGCGAGTTCTTCAATGCCTGCAGAGCCTTGCGCCCAGTGTTTGCAGAGGATCGCCTCAGCCCCGAGCGACGCTACGTAATCCTTCATCGCCTGAATTTCGGCATCCGTATCGGAAACAAAGTGGTTGATGGCAACGACCGCCGGAACGCCGAACTGTTTCACATTCTCGATATGCCTGCCGAGATTGGCGCAGCCCTTTTTCACGGCCTCGACATTCTCTGCGCCGAGGTCTTCCTTCTTAACGCCGCCATTCATCTTCATGGCGCGCACAGTGGCGACAATCACCGCCGCTGCCGGTTTCAGTCCCGCCTTGCGGCACTTGATGTCGAAGAATTTTTCAGCGCCCAGATCAGCGCCAAAACCCGCCTCCGTCACCACATAGTCGCCAAGCTTTAGAGCCGTGGTTGTCGCAACCACCGAGTTGCAGCCATGCGCAATATTGGCGAACGGCCCGCCATGCACAAAGGCCGGATTGTTCTCCAGCGTCTGCACGAGGTTTGGCTGCATGGCGTCTTTCAGCAGCACCGCCATTGCGCCATCGGCTTTCAGGTCGCGCGCATAGACAGGTGACTTGTCACGGCGATATGCAACGATGATGTCACCAAGCCGCTTCTGCAAATCCTTCAGGTCGCGCGACAGGCACAGGATTGCCATCACCTCAGACGCCACGGTGATGTCGAATCCCGCCTCGCGGGGATAACCGTTCGCTACCCCACCCAGCGAACAAATGATCTCGCGCAGCGCGCGGTCGTTCATGTCCATGACACGCCGCCACACCACGCGGCGCGTATCGATGCCGAGTTCGTTGCCCCAGTAGATATGGTTGTCGATCAGCGCGGACAGCAGATTATGCGCCGTCGTTATTGCGTGAAAATCGCCGGTAAAGTGGAGGTTCATGTCCTCCATCGGCACGATCTGCGCATAGCCGCCGCCTGCCGCGCCGCCCTTCACGCCGAAGTTCGGGCCAAGCGAGGCTTCACGAATGCAGATCACAGCCTTTTTGCCGATCCGGTTCAGCCCGTCGCCCAGACCCACCGTCGTCGTCGTCTTGCCTTCGCCTGCGGGAGTGGGGTTGATGGCCGTCACGAGGATCAGCGTGCCATCCTTGCCGCCCTGTTTCGAGGCGATGAATTCCGCCGAGACCTTTGCCTTGTCGTGACCGTAAGGCAGCAAATGTTCGCTTGGGATGCCGAGCTTCGCGCCGATCTCCTGAATCGGCTTCTTTTTTGCCGCGCGCGCAATCTCGATGTCGGATTTATATTCGGCCATTCCGTTCCTCCCGTGGGGCGCATTGCGCCTCCGATTTTTTATCTCGCATAGACGCAACAGCCCGATTTTGCGGGCTGTCGTAAAACAGTCGTCAATTGGCTGGATTCCGACTTCGGAACTTACCTGTCGAGAATGCCCCTTATCTCCACAAGTTGCGAACGCACACGAAGCAGGTTGAAACCTAATGTGGCCAGATGAGACGGGAATATGAATGAGGATTCACTTCCGTTCGAAATGATCCACGGCTGCATATCCAATGCAAAGCGCAATTGGCTTTCGGTATTGTCCCAGATTTGACGAAGGTTGCGATCATTTATAACCGCGTTGAAATCGACGTGGGTCGCTTTCAGCAGGCCATAATAAGCGTAAAGCTGTCCATATGCGAACCAGAAGCGGTCATCTGCCCGCGGGTCGAGCCATCCGGCGTCGGATGCCTGAATCTGCGCACGGAGAATATCGGAGGTCGAACCAATATCGCCTGATATTCTGTCGAGAAATACCATCAGGTTGTCAGCGCGCGCATCGAATGTCGCGTTGCATTGACCGAGGCGGTCGTTGAACTCCTGCAAGGTTTTAAGCGCGGCTCGGTAAGCACCCGGCGTGGGACGCGTCAAACCGTTGCTGCCGACATACCAAACTGTCTCACCCCAGTTCATGTTCTCACGGGCACTCTGGAGGCCCTGATCGATTTGCGACGTGCCACGCACGCGTCCAAGCGTGTCCACCAGTTCGATCGTTGTGCGCCGGATCGCCTGATTAATTCCCGTCTGGAATGCCGCCTTATTGTCGAGAAATGGGGTGTTCTTCCACGGAATGCCGAAAAAGCCCAATTTCGAGGCCAGCATGGAAGGTATCCACGCATTCTGATTGACGTTGAAGTCAATCAGATCGGTGGTGACGTCCACAATAGCTGATCGTTGGCAAGACTGTGCGGGTTGCGCCGTCGCGGAGCCGCCTTCTACGGCCGACAATGCGGCCGAAGCGTCGGCGTTGGTAGCTGCGCCCGCAAGCGTCTTGCTTGAATCTTCCTTGACGCGCGCGTCGGGGTAATCAGGGTTGAAGTTCGTCCAGATCTGCGTCTGCCAGATGAAATATCCGTAGAAAGCGACGAGCGCCACCAGCGCCAGACCAACTATGCCCCGCAGAAGCAGGTTGCGCTTGGCATACCAGCTTGCCAGCCACATGAAGGGCCACAGGATCACGCCAATCAAAAGGCCAATGCCTTTGCCGATCCAGCCGAACACACGTACGAAGAAAGCAACAATCGGATCGAGCATAAGTCCCTTCCTTCAGTCGACGAGGCCATAGAGGTGTTCGCGAAAAGCCGCCTTATCTTTCAGATATGAGTTTTTCAGGGTCACGACAACATTCTCCCGCCATTGCGGTGTGAAAGAGTCGTAGTCCTTGTAAAATCCCTGCTTATTGAACACATATCGCGACACGAAATCGAAGCGCACGAAATCCGAAATCAGTCGGTTCGTCAGCCACGCATCAGGGTGGTCCGGTTTTGCTCTCACCACCAGAAACCGCAGCGGCGGCGGCACGTCTTCAAGCCGGATTTGCCCATATTGCGCGATTTCCCGCTTGGCCGCGTTCAAAAACGGAAACGTGCCTTCGCGATTGATGATGTCGGCATGGGATTGAATCCATGTCTGATACCATACCAGGCTCGCCTCCGTCAGATCACGGTCCGGCTCAACCTCGCGAATAATCCCACGGATCGCCATTTCTGCCCGGTGTTCGAGATAGCCGGATTGCTCGACCCACGAAGCGCGCGGCAACTCGATCCGACCCGTGCTTGCCAGAAAGCGAAACACACGATCCGCGTCGGTAATCGACAGGTAACTCACCTGCCACGGACGCGAGCGCTTGAAACCCGGCGCAGTCGGGTCGCCGATAACGGTGGTCATGTCCTTGTCGATGAAGATGTAGAGACCGCCGAAATGGCTCGTCCAAAACGCATTGTGCCGGAAAATCACCTGATCCGGCACCAGTGCGTTTTCGCGAATGTCGCCGGTCACTTTTGCAAGCTCGACCATGCGCTTGAGCATGTTGTCGTCGCGCCACGCATTCGGTTCGAGCTTCAGCCGGTCCACCAGCTTGCCGAGTTCCGCAGCCTTTCCCAAAACGTCTTCGGCGGAGAGCACCCGGAATTCCACCTGATTGATCGATAGCAAATCCTCGATGGATTCCACCTTCGCAACGGAATCTTCTATCTCGCCGTAGATCACGTCCTTGATGGTCAGCGCATCTATCGCCCGACTGTTCTTCGACATGAACTCGTAAACAAGCTGACCTGTGTTCGAGAACGCCGTATGCACCACTGGCAAATCAATCTGCTCCGGCGTCAGAATGATGAACCGCCGGTTGACTTCATTCGGATCGAGATAAAGCGGATCGTCCAGTTCCTTCGCTATTTGAGGCGAAAATCCAGTGCGATCGATCTCGAATTTCTTAAGCTTCGTTGGCTTCAGGCCAAACGCTTTCAGCGCCTTGTTATAGCGCTCGATAAGGTGCGGCTCCTCAACCGGCAACAGCCGCCCATAGATCAGTTCGTTCCGGCGCAGTAGGTCCATTCTGCTAGCCCCACAGTCCTTTCTTCTTCAATTCCTCCATCTCCCGCGCGGCTCTTTCGCGCAGTCGGGCATCGCGCAGCATTTTTTCGACAGCGGAATCATCCGCCCGGTCGGAATACCGGAATTCGCTGTCGGCGTAGCGGTTGATTTCCTGCATGATCATTTCCATGTCGAACGGCCCGCGCAGTTCCTCGATCATCGCTTTCTTTTCGTCATAGGATTTGCGCATGAATGCTTCGGGTTTCTCGAACCATTCGTCGGGAAGCTCAATGTCCATCGCACGCATCTTGATGGCGTCGGTGACGTTCTTGATCGCGCGGCCGGTAAAGCGCGGCTCGGCCTCCTTGATCATGTGCAGATAGGCGCCCACATCGGCCATCGTCTTTGGCTGGCCATGGTCCTTGATGAAGCGCTCGTAGACATTGACGAGCCCATCCTCATGCGGCTTGGAGTGACTTTCATAGGCCGTGTCCACAGCGCGCTTGATCTCCTGCGCCGCGTAAAGCTCATGCTTGCCTAGCGGGATTTTGTGGTTCTTTCCCGCCAGCAGCACGAAAATGTCGATGTAGTCTGCCTCGCTCTGCGGCCCATCAACCAGCCACCTCGCACCCGCACGTTGCCGCAGCGCGTCGTCCACATTTTCCGGATAGTTGGAAAACATACCAAACGAGCAATTGCCGCGAATGACTGTGTTTGTGCCCGAAAATGCATTCATCAAAACGCCGGTGATTTCGTGCTGCCCGGCAGATGCCCTGTCATCGGAGCGCTTCGCTGCGACCTGATCGATATCGTCAACCGTGCCGAACCCTATCGCGCGCGGGTTCAGCACATTGTCGATGAACGCTTTGCAGTTCTGGCCGGATTTGCCCTGATAGGATGAGATCTGGTCCACGCCGAAATTCTCGTAGTGGAACGGGTAGCCGGCAACCTGACAGTATCCGCTGACCATCCCCGCGATCATCTGGATCAATGTGGTCTTGCCGGTGCCCGGCGCGCCGTCACCGATGAAGGTAAATAGGAAGCCGCCCAGTTCCACGAACGGGTTCATCTGCCGGTCGAAATCATAGGCCATCAGCATCTTGGCCAGCTTCAGAGACTGATATTTCGCGATGTGATTGCCGACGACCTCTTCCGGTTTCTTGAAGGTCATTTCGAGCGGCTTCGACTTCTTGCCCGGCGCAACGTCAAAACCGTCAATATTGAAGTTGTCCTTCTCGATGCGGATATGCGCGTCTTCAAATGCGCCGAGCCCATCGAAGCGGCTCTTGCGCGAAAGCAATCCTTCCATCGCAACGCGGGCGAAAGCGCGGGCGCGGGTCGTTAACGCTGCGTCGTCCTGCGAACCTGAAATCGCGCCATCCAGCCCGGCGACAAGCGACTTTACCGCATCTTGCGGCGTGTCGAAATTGAACTGCGGCTCGGCAATGTCGTTGGGAGACTCGCCGTCACTATCAATCAGTTGCAACAGGTAGGACGCGAAGGTGAACGCCGCGACGTAGGCCGAAGCCGACAGCAATTTATGAAAACGGCTGGAATCTTCTCCTTCCAGCGGCGTGCGCGCGTTCTTGGCTTGCAATGATTCCAGATCGGTGGCGCGCGCATAGGCATCAGAAACCGCCAATGCAATCGCGATGCCGCGCCGCGCGCGATAGAGCAGGGTGTGTTGCGCAATGTCCAAAAGCTGGTCGCCGGGACGCACCGCTGCGACGGTCTTGGTCAGCTCCACTTCGCGCGACCGCCCGACCGATCCGGTCGAAACCGTCGAGACAAAGCGCCTGTTTGTTCCCGCCAGCGCGGTTCCCGATTGCCCGTTTGATTGTTCCAGCACCACGATACGGGTGATGAAGCTCTGCGCGGTTGGCACATGCTTTTCAATATCCGCTTCGGGTATCGTCGTCAGGCCGGTGTCCATCTGGTCCTCGCTCTAAACATCTGAAATCACCTGTCCCTTGGACAGAATGTGCACTTTGTACTCGGCGAAAATCTTCTGCGCCTCACCAGCCGCGTAAAGCGCCTGATACGCCTCGTGCGGAACCAGCGCGTGCTTCTCATAGGCCGAAACGCCTTGCCGCGCGGCCTCCAGATCGTCGGTGTTGACGTAAAATTCCTGCGTCGCTTTCTCGCTCGACCAGAGGCCGCGCTTGCCGGGGCGCTCGGCCTTTGAATAGACCTCCTGCACTGTCCAGGTCAGCAGCCAGGCATTCTCCGGCTTGCGCACTTTCGACAGCACTTCGGCCACGGTCGAATTGTTCTCCGTAATGCCAGCCGAATAAAACGGCCCAAGCACCAGCCTGCGCAATTGCTTGGGGTGCAGTGTGGGAAAATCCTTGTCCAGATTGTTCGCAATCGTCGCGGGCGAGAGCGTATAGGCTGAATTTTTCTCCGTGAACGCGTCGAACTGATGCGCAAGTTCAGGGTTTAGCAGTCCGTCCACCGGCAGAGGAATTTTCACTTCCTCATTGAGTTTGTTGTCGCTGGTCACAAGTTGGCGGACGAGGGCAGGGGAGGAGTCCTCAATCGTCGCCATATAGATCAGCGGCAGATTGGCACTGCCGTCGAAACTCGCCCAATGGACCAGATAATATGGTCGTCCATTGTTCGGATTGACCGAAACCTTGGCTGTCTGCGCCAGCATGAACGGCCCAAATATCTGGCCGTTGCGCACGTCCTCCAGATAGAGCCGCTCGGCCATGGTGCGCTGCAACGCTGCCGGAAAATCCTTATGGCGCAGAATGAAATCGGCCATTTCGGCACGCAGTTCGTCGGCCTGCGGAATGGCTGAAAGCCGCTCCTCCGCCTGTCGCCTGTCGTTCTCCAGTTCAAGCACGTGCTGGAAAACCGGAAAGCCGCTTTCGGCACGGGAAATGCGAAACTTTTCGAGAAAGCCTAGCTGGTTGCGCCAGCAATCGAATGTGCGCTCCAGCTTGCCAATATATTCGGCGGCAACCTTGGTCACGAGATCATGCCGGTAGAGCGAAGACCGCTCATCCGACATGAATATCTCAAGCCCTGCGAGTGCTGCCGAAATCGCCGCGAAATATTGCGCGGCGGGTTCGTTGTCCGGTTTCATGCGTCAGGTTCAGGCGCGCACGTAATCGGCGGTGTTGTGCTTGCGCAGAACCTCATCGAAGCGCCGCGCGAAAGCATCGTCAGCCAGCTTCTTGCGCCGCTGAATGTCGGCGGTGGTGACCATGTTCTTTTCGTGCAGTTCCAGCAAGTCGCCGATGTGTTTCTGTGCCGCTGCGCCGATGCCCGCCATCGTTTCTTCCGCAGTGTTATCCACCTGCGAGCCCAGCGTGTTGATCTTGTGCGCGACATCCTGCTGCGCTGCTGTCTTCAACGAATCTTCTAGCGCCTTGTAAAGAACGATGCGCTGTTCGGTGTCGATGGTGAGTTTGTTGATCAGCGTGTTCTGCGCCGCGATCTGGTTGTTCAGCGAGTCTACGAAGGTCTGGAACATGGAGGTGTAGCGCTCCAGTGTCTGGCTCGCCGCAAGCAGTTCCTGTTCTTTGGCCTGCTTCTCATTATACTCAGTCGCCAGCTTCGAGCGCTCGCCCTCAAGCTGGGTGCGCTCCTTTTGGTTGGTGGAGGCTGCAATTTTGTTTTCGATGTCCAGCAGCAGCGGGTTCAGTTCCATGATCCGCTTCTGCACGGCTTCCAGTTCCGCCATCGTCACCTTGCGGCGCTCGATAACCTGAGCCAGCGAAGTCTCGGAGGTCTTGTAGCGCTGGTCGAGAATTTGCTTCTGGCCTTTCAGAATGCCGACAATCGTGTCCGACTTCGCAAGCAGTTCCTGCAAATTTCCCGCCAGCGACATGTTGCGCACGCGCTCGGTTCTCATCCGCTGCTTGGAGGACGCGGAGAATATACCGACGATGCTTTCCCACGTCGTGTAATTCTTCATGCTCTCGAACTCGGTGCCGAAAACATTGGTCGCGTCTTCGAGCCCGATAATCAGGTCGGCGATGTTGCTCTCCATCACCTTCTGTTGCTTCAGCACATCCTCGATGCGGGCATTCTCGATATCGAAATCTGCATTGCCGATCTTGGCGTCCGAGCGCGCAAGCTTGTCCAGCATTGTTGAGGACTGGTCGATCTTCGTGCGCATCTCCTCGACAACGCGCTTGGTCTTTTCAATTTCAGTGTCGAAATTCTGAAGTTCGGCCATGCGCACCCTCCTCGAAGATGGTCGTTACTTTCGCGAATATAGGGGCCGCTGATTGCGATTGGAAGAAGCAAGCTGCGAAATCGCAGCCATGCTTACCGCGTTGCAAAACCCAGGAAATCGTCAGGCTCCGTGCGGCCCATTTCTTCTTCCCAGTGACGACGGCAAAGCGAGACATAAGCCTCCTTGCCGATGGCCACCTGCGCGCCTTGCTTGGCCACTTTTCCATCAGGACCGAGGCGCACGACCATCGTCGCTTTTCGCCCGCAGCGGCACACGGTCCGCACCTCGCGCAACTCGTCGGCGATTGCCAGCAGCGCCTTCGATCCGCTGAACAGCTTGCCCTGAAAATCTGTGCGCAACCCGTAGCACAAAACCGGTATGCCCAGCCTGTCCGCGACTCGTCCGAGTTGCCAGACCTGCTCGTCCTCCAGAAACTGCGCCTCATCGACAAAAACGGCATGCACCGTTTCGCGTGCGTGATGCTCCGCTACACGGGCGAAAAGATCGTCGCCGTCGCGAAACATTTCCGCTTCCGCTTCCAGCCCGATGCGCGAGGAAATATAGCCGCGCGCGTCCTTCTTATAGTGACCGGCGACGAACAGCATCGTGTTCATTCCGCGCTCACGATAATTATATGCGGCCTGCAAAAGCATGGTCGTTTTGCCCGCATCCATCGCCGCATAATGAAAATATAACTTCGCCATTTGGTGCTTGTAGCCGCGCTTGCCGCGGATGGGGAGTCATCGCCTTTTTCGTCCACTGAAAGCTTAAGTGTGCATCTATGTCGTGAATAGAGAAATCAGCGGCGCGTCCACGCATGTTGTTGCTTGCAAGCGCGCCAAAATGGTGTTTGGCTCGCACGATACGGACGTCAAAAAAGATCCGGTGCACAGCCGGGGCACTAATGGGAGAATATGTATGTCAGCTTACAAATCGTTTGCATTGGCGTTGAGCCTTGCGAGCTTCGCGCTTTCTGGCGCCGCCTATGCGGGCGATGCCGAGTCTTGCAAGAAGGTTCGTCTTTCCGATGTCGGCTGGACCGACATTCAGGCCACCACCGGCGTAGCTTACACGCTGCTTTCCGCGCTTGGTTATGAGCCGGAAGTCATCCAGCTTTCCGTCCCGGTTACGCTGGCTTCGCTCAAGAACAACGACCTCGATGTTTTCCTCGGCAACTGGATGCCGTCGATGACCAACGACATCAAGGATTACACCGCTGAAGGTTCGGTCGAAACCATCAGCCAGAATCTGGAAGGCGCAGGCTATGGCCTCGTGGTGCCGACCTATATGGCCGACGCTGGCGTCAAGACGCTTTCGGACCTCGCCAAGCCAGACGTCAAGGAAAAGCTCGGCGGCAAGGTTTACGGCATCGAGGCCGGCAATGACGGTAACCGCATCATTCTCGACATGATCTCCAAGGCCGACAGCGGCCTTCACGGCTACGAACTGGTCGAGTCGTCGGAAGCGGGCATGCTCACGCAGGCCGAGGCTTCTATGAAGGACAATCAGTGGATCGTGTTCCTCGGCTGGACGCCGCATCCGGTCATGGGTGAAATGAAGATCAGCTATCTGGACGGCATGGGCGACTCTGGTTTCGGCGCTGCCACCGTGCACACCAATGTGCGCAAGGGCTATCTCACGGAATGTCCGAATGTCGGCGGCTTCATCAAGAATCTGAAGTTCGATCTGTCGATGGAAAACACCATGATGGATGGCATCCTGAAGGGTGGAAACGCCAACGACATTGCGAAAGAATGGCTCAAGGGCCATCAGGACGTCGTTACGCCGTGGCTTCAGGGCGTAACCACTTTCGACGGCGGTGATGCTGCCGCTGCCGTAAAATCGGCGCTGGAAGGCTGATGCAAGCGCAGTGCGCTGAATAACTGGAAAAGGGCGGCCTCCCCGGAGGCTGCCTTTTTTGTTCCGATATCCGGCGAGACGAGGTCGATAGCTGGCCTGACGAGAGGGAACTCATGGATCCGATTTCTAGTTTTATTGCCGATAAAGCCTACAAAATTCCCGTAGGCGCTTGGGGCAAGGCGTTTTTCGAATTCCTTACGGACAATTTCGACGCCATCCTGCGCGGCTTTTCCAATGGCCTGAATTTCCTTCTCGGCGGGGCAGTCGACATGCTGCTCATGCTTCCGCCCATCGTGGTCGTGGCGCTGATCGCGCTCCTTGCGTGGTATTTGCAGAAGTCGAAGGGGCTTGCCATCGCCGTAGCGCTTGGCCTTCTCTTCATCATCAATCAAGGGCTCTGGAAGCAAACGGTTCAGACCCTTGTGCTGGTTGTCGCCGCCTCTGCCGCTTCAATGGCGGTTGGTGTGCCGCTGGGCATTTGGGCCGCGCACAAGCCCAAGGTCTACAAGTTCATGCTGCCGGTGCTCGACCTGATGCAGACGCTTCCGACCTTCGTTTATCTGATCCCGGTCCTGACCCTGTTCGGCCTCGGCAACGCGCCTGGCTTGATCGTCACAATCATCTTCGTCATTCCAACGGCGGTGCGCCTGACGCATCTCGGCATGACGAGTGTCCCCACAGCCATCATCGAAGCCGGCCAGGCGTTTGGCGCAACAAAGCGTCAATTGCTCTGGAAGGTTGAATTGCCTGCCGCCTTGCCCACTATCATGGCGGGGCTCACGCAGTGCATCATGCTCTCGCTATCGATGGTCGTATTCGCCGCGCTCATCGGCGCTGGCGGGCTTGGCACCGAAATCAACCGCGCGCTTGGGTCGCGCCGCATCGATCTCGGACTTGAGGCCGGTCTGGCGATCGTTGTTCTGGCCATTGTGCTCGACCGCATGACCCGCATTGGCGTTGGAGGCAAGAAATGACCGTCGCTGTCGATTTCAAAAACGTTGACATTATCTTCGGTGCCGAACCAGCGCGTGCGCTTGCGCTTGCGGAAAAGGGAGCCACCCGCGCTGAAATCCTTGAACAGACAGGCAATGTGCTTGGCTGCGCTGGTGCAAACCTCACGGTGCATGAGGGCGAAATCTCCGTGCTCATGGGTCTCTCCGGCTCCGGCAAGTCCACACTTCTGCGCGCGGTAAACCGGCTCAATACGGTCACGCGCGGCAATATCTTCGTCAAGGAAGGCAATCGCACCGTCGACGTTGCCAATTGCGACGAGGCTACGCTTCGCGAAATCCGTCAGAAGCAGGTCGCGATGGTGTTCCAGCAATTCGGCCTGCTGCCGTGGCGCACGGTCGAAGAAAATGTCGGCCTGGGATCTGGAGCTTGCGGGCGTGCCGGAAGCCGAGCGCAAGGCGCGTGTGCAGAAGCAATTGCAACTTGTTGGTCTTGAGCAATGGGGCCGCAAATATGGGCACGAGCTTTCAGGTGGCATGCAGCAGCGTGTTGGCCTTGCTCGCGCCTTCGCAACCGAAGCGCCCATCCTGCTTATGGACGAGCCATTTTCCGCGCTCGACCCGTCTGATCCGCACCAAGTTGCAGGACGAACTTCTTGAGCTTCAGGCTCGGCTGAAAAAGACGATCATCTTTGTCAGTCACGATCTTGAGGAGGCGCTGAAGATCGGCAGCCACATAACCATCATGGAAGGCGGCCGCATCGTCCAGACCGGCGCGCCGGAAGATATCGTCCTCAAGCCGGCCAACGATTATGTGCGCGACTTCATCGCCAATGTGAACCCGCTATCCGTTCTAACCGCCTGGAACGTCATGCGCTCGATGCATGAGCTGGAACCGGCGGGCAGGGGTGGCTGGATTTGGCTGGACCGTCGCAAGACCACGCGATTCAAGATCGACAAGGACGGACTTGTTACCGCCGCCGAGCGCGATGGCAAACCCGCCTCTTGGGTCTCCGTCGCGGACGTCGAGACAGTGCCGGATGATGGCAGTCAGGTATTCTGGGCGACGCCGGGCACCTCGTTGAAAACCGTCATGCTCGCCATCCATCGATCCAACACGGCTCCGGTTGCGCTGTTCGACGAGTCCTCGCGTTTCGTTGGTGCGATTGGCGTGCGCGACGTGCTGCAAGCGGTGCTGCGGCGGTAATACACTATTTAAGATTGTATAACGGGGGTCGATTCGCGTTGTGGGCGGTGTCATTGATGCCGCTCACCCGTTTCAAATAAACTATATTGTATAATATGTGCCTAAATAAGAAATTTCTGTTTTAAATTGGGAAAAACTGTCGCAGTATGACGCTGCCCTATATTTGCCCCATAGGACGCAGAAATCCTGGAGGATCTATGTTTGCTGCATCCGTTCTCGCCAGTTGCGAGACCTCTTCCGCTCAATTTGCCCTTACCACCACGCCCCACAGTTTTTATCCCACCGGAAGGTCAGAAGCAGTCAAAGACGCTGCCAATGACAATGCCGGTGCTGATGTGGGGTCGCTTGCTGGCCTTATCGGTTTTGCAAGTGCTGTCGGCCAATCGTTGACATCGTGGATTTGGGCCAAGTGCAATGAACCAGACGTGGTTCAGACAGCGCCCGAAACTCTGAACGCCAGTGCATCCTGTTCGATGCAAATGTTAGAAATGCCCTTCCTGCTGAATATTTTTGCTCCCATCGCGGATCAGGAAAATATTGCGCCCGCCTGACCCAATGGGATGCGCGCAGGGCGCTTAGCCCCGTAGCCATCCGCGTAGCGGAGGGCAGAATTGTTCCTCCGCTTACAGTTCAAGTTTTGATTCAACATCTTGTTGTTTTGATTCAGCTAGTTGCTGAGTTGATTCATGCCTATTGCCCAAGCCATTGATTGCGTTGATTATCGCTGCAATGGTCGGCAAAGTGCGAGCCACGCTTTTGCCACGTATTCTGAACATGTTGCGTTGTCACACGCGGGAATACGCTTATGCCGGATTCCGTTTCCAAGCCAAAAACCAAAGTTAGGCCCAAACTCGAAAGGCCGAAGCTTTATAAGGTCATTCTTCTTAATGATGACTACACGCCCCGGGAATTTGTCGTGCAAGTTCTCAAGGCGGAATTTCGTATCACTGAGGATCAGGCCCATCGTGTCATGATAACGGCGCATCGGCGCGGCGTATGCGTCGTGGCGGTCTATGCGCGCGACATTGCGGAAACCAAGGCGACGAGAGCGACGGATGCGGGCAAGGCCGCAGGCTATCCGCTGTTGTTCACCACAGAGCCGGAAGAGTAGACGTCACCGTCCTTCGCGATACCACATCGCGCCGACGGCGAAGAGCAGCAGCCCCAGACCGAGGAAGCCCGCGAACAGCGGCACGCGTGAGACGGAGCGCAGCACGCTGTCATTGGTCGTGCGCAGGCCGATCCAATCATTGCCAGAGGTGGTTGCCCCTGCGCGCACTGGCACGATGTTCGGCAGGTCTATTGCCGAGCCGAGTGAGGCAACGCCGCTCGCCGCAAGCCGTTGCACACTTCCGCCGCTGCGCAGCGCCATAGGTCGCAATGTTTCCTCCGTCGAGACGACATCAGCGAACTCGGGCGCATTCACGGGTCCGACATGAGCAAGCGCAGTCAGTTCACCATTGGCAACCTGATACAGCCCGATCTCGTCTACCGTAGCGCTGCCTGTGAAAACACCTGGCTCGGAACTCGCCATCGGGATCGAAAGCCGCTTGCCGGATGGCGTGATGATTGCAGCCGGTCCGGGATCATCGCTCATGGTCTGGCGGTTCACGTTCAACGTCATGCCGCGCAGAGTCCGCCGTCAGGCGTTCCTCTTCAAGCTCCGGCTCTTTCATCAGCCAGTGCGCCAGTCTGCGATAGAGCGACACATGCGGCCCGCCGCCCTCGAAGCCGCGCGCCCACAGCCAGCCTTGATCGGAGAGGAACATGCCGACGCGTCCCTCGCCCTTGCGAGAAAGCACCAGCAGGGGCTGCTCGTTCGGCCCCTTCATCACCACTTCGCCTTCCGGCTTGTCGATGCCGATAAGGCGGAACCAGCGGCTCCATTTCGGCGGCTCCTGATCGGAACCTTCAAGCCCACGCGTAACGGGGTGGCGTTTGCCGAGATCGGTCAGGCGCGGGTAAAAGCCTTGCTCGATCACATCGCCGGTCGGGAGGGCAGGTAGGGCAGACATTAGCGGTGTGTTGGCGATTGACGCCTCGCCCGCATATTCCGGCCCGGCAGCAATAAGCAGTGCGCCGCCTTTCTCCACATATTCCGCAATGTAGTCATAGTAGAGGATCGGCAGCACGTCGCGGTGCTGGTAGCGGTCGAAGATAATCAGGTCGAAATCGTTGATCCGCTCCACGAATAATTCGCGGGTCGGGAAGGCGATCAGCGACAATTCATTGATCGGCGTGCCGTCCTGCTTTTCCGGGCGGGCGCAAAATGGTGAAGTGCACCAGATCGACCGAAGCGTCGGATTTCAGCAGATTGCGCCAAGTGCGCTCGCCCGCATGAGGCTCACCCGAAACTAGCAGCACGCGCAGGTTTTCGCGTATGCCGTCAATCAGCGCGACCGTGCGGTTGTTGGTCGTCGTCAGTTCGCCTTCAATCGGATCAATCGCCAGTTCCACAATGTTGCGGCCTGCGGTCGGCAGCGTGATTTGCAGCGGTGTTTCCTGCCCGATAATCGCACGCTCGGTCGTTACGCGCTCGCCATTGATCGATACGCGCACATCCACCGGCCCGCTGGCGCCATTCGTGGTCATCACGCGGTAGGAGAGGTCCAGCGGCTTGCCGACAATGCCGAAGCGCGGCGAGCGCTCCAGACGGATGCGCCGGTCGAACTCGTCAGCCTGCCCTGTAATCAACGCATGAACCGGCATTTCAAGCGCGGTTGTCGCGGGTGGTATGTCGTGTACCTGACCGTCGGTAATCATGATCGCGCCAGCCACCCGCGAGGGTGGAACATCCTGAAACGCGCTGTCCAGCGCGCTGAAAAGATGCGTCTCGGAGCGCTCGTCCACCGCGCCAGCCTGTGCCGCATCTACCGTCCGCACCTCGAACTGATTGAAGCGCGCCAGACGCTCCCGCAATTCCTTCACCGCCTCGTCGGTCTGCGCCTTGCGCTGTCCAATGTCCTGACTTTGACTGCGATCCACGATCAGCGCTACAACGCTTTTGAGCGGGTCGCGCTGCTCGTCTAGCAGCACAGGGTTTGCAAGCGCCGCCGCCAGTGCCGCCAGCGCAGCCAGCCGTAGCCAGCCGCCGCGTTGGCCGAGCCAGATACCTACCAATGCCAGCAGCAGAAGCGGAATGAGGATCAGCCCAAGCATGGGCCATGCAAGCAGGGGCTCGAAGGAAATGGTCCAGTTCATGTCACTGTCCCAACCGTTCGAGCAAGGCCGGCACGTGCACCTGATCGGATTTGTAATTGCCGGTCAGCATGTACATCACGATGTTCACGCCCGCCCGATAGGCATAAATCCGCTGCATCGGATCGCCGGGGATCGTCGGCAGCATCGGTGCGCCGCTGCCATCGACCGCCCACGCGCCCGCGAAATCATTGCCGGTAATGAGAATGGGCGAAACGCCGTCTCCGGTGCGCACGGGCGCATTATCCGGGTTGCTGGCGTCGAGTGAAGCCTCCACCCAGAGCGGACTTCCGTCATAGCGCCCCGGAAACGACTTCAGAATGAAAAACGCTTTCGAAAGCACATGGTCTTCCGGTACCGGCTCAAGCGGCGGCACGTTGAGATTTGCCAGAATGTCGCGTAGCCGCTGTGTGGCGGGACTGGTCGAGCCATCCATCGGCGAGGAAAACTGGTCGCGCGTGTCGAACAGCACCGTACCGCCTTCCTTCATATACGCATCGATGCGCGCGATAGCCTCCTGCGAAGGCATCTGCGCATTGGGGTCTATCGGCCAGTAGATCAGCGGATAGAAGGCAAGCTCATCGCTGTTCA
This sequence comes from Mesorhizobium sp., assembly GCA_049840935.1. Taxonomy (GTDB): domain Bacteria; phylum Pseudomonadota; class Alphaproteobacteria; order Rhizobiales; family Rhizobiaceae; genus Mesorhizobium_G. The sequence goes on along the minus strand of JASGJA010000015.1, from coordinate 46,844 downwards.
GGTCCACGCCGCGTGGCTCGCCCGGTTCCAGCGCTGTCTTTTCGATCAGGAATTGTGAGAGGCCGGTCAGTCCCGCCTTGCTGATGTTGTCCACCGAATTGTCGCCGGTAATCACATAGGCAAGGTGCGTGACGGCAACCGCGTCGATTGCAGTTGCATCGTCGGGCTTGCTGTCTTGCGCGTGCGAAACATCCGGCGCGAATGCGACCATGCAGGCAAGCAGCATAGCCGCCGCGCTTGCGGCAGGCCGCGCATTTTGCCAGCGCAGGCGGCCAGCCATCCAGAGTACGATCAGCCCGTCGATCAGGAAAAACAGCAGTGCAGCCAGCAGCAGTGGGCCTTTCAGATCGGTCGATTGATCTTCCGCGTATCGTTCCGTCAACACCGGCACCGCAACCTGCGGGCGCACAATCGGCGTCAGCTTCGCATCCGCGCCAAGCAGATTATGCGCAACCAGCCCTTCTTCCGTACCGTAGAGGCCGGGTGGATTGTCGATGGAAACCGGCGCGATTTTCTTGCCCGTTTCGAGCGGGCGTGCCTCGCCATCTGGCGGAATGATCTGCCCATCGGCGGAAATCAGGCGGAATGGTGCAAGCCGCGCGCCTTCTGCCGAGCTTTCGGCATTTGCGACCGCGCCCTGATTGCGCGAGAGCTGCACGATTCGACGCATCATTTCCACGAAAGTGCCAGAAATCGGCAGATTTGACCATGTCGCCTGTGGTGTCACATGGAATAGAACAACAATGCCTTTGCCGCGCCGGTCGCCAGTCACAAGCGGCGTTCCGTCGGCCAGTGTCGCCCATGTATGATCGATGAGGTCCGGCGTCGGTTCGGCTAGAATCTGCCGCGAGACAGTCACTTCCGACGGAGGCGTCAGGTCTGCGAACGGTCCTGTCGACGGAAACTCGGTAACGGGCTGCGGCTCGGTCCACGACAGCGCGCCGCCCAATTGCCGCTCGCCAGCGCGCAGCGTCACAGGCAGCAGGTCCGCATCGTTGCCAGCTTGTAGCAAAGTCGAGCTTGCGAAGCGCACCAGCGTGCCGCCATCGCGCAGCCATTTCAGCAGGGCAGGGCGCACGGCCTCCGGCACCACGCCGACATCGGCCATCACGATAATCGCTGGTTTCTGGTTCAAAACCTCGATCATGGCCTGACCGATTTCCGGATTTTGAGGCTCCACAATATCAGCGAAAGGTTCCAGCGCGCGCCGCAAATAATAGGTCGGAGAAAGCAGTAGGCGCGAGTCGTCCAGCGGCGACTGCGACAGCAGTCCGACGCGGCGGCGCTTGTCAGTATTATCCAGCACGCGCACGCCAGCCGCATGGCGCTCGCCATCCAGCACGATGGACGCAAAGTCATTGCGCAACTCGAATGGCACGACAATTTCGCCCGTGCCGGTCGTTTCGCCGGGTCCGAAGGTGATCGTTGCGTCACCGATCCGCCGCCCCTTATTGTCAAGCGCACCCGCCGTCACCGTACGCGGCGCAACGCTGCTCTGCGCGCGCTCCACAGTTATCGAAAAGCGGTCGATCTCATTGTTCGCGCCGGTCATTGCCAACATCGGCAGGCTGTCCGGTTGTACCCAAACGAGATTGGCAGGCTTTTGCCCAGCAATTTCGCAAATGAATCGGTATCGTTCGCGCCCGCCAGCCCATCGGTGAGCATCGCAACGCTCGCGCCCGGATGCTTGGCCAGCTCGTCACCCACGCGCGCCATAATGTCCGGTCGGTTTGTCGGCAGCGGGCGCGGCTTCATTGCCGCAAGGCGGTCACGCGCTTCGCCCGCTGTAAACGGCCCAATCTCCTGGTTCGGCTTTTCCGCTGTAAACGCCAGCATGATCGGCGTTTCGTTCGCCTCGGCATCGTTGATAAGCCGCTGCGCGGTCGCCACACGCATCTGCCAATCGCTTGAGCTCGACCAGCCATTGTCCATTACAATCGCGAGCAACGAGCCATTGGCGGGCAGGCGTTCGCGCGGGTTCAACACCGGATCGGCAATCGCAAAAACGATCAGCGCCGCCATTGCGAGGCGCAGCAGCGTCAGCCACCACGGGCTTTTGCTTGGCGTTTCTTCACGCTTTGCAACGCGTGCCAAAATTTTGAGCGGCGGGAAAATTTCCACCAGCGGCTTGGGTGGTGTCAGCCGCAGCAGCCACCAGATAACGGGCAGCACAAGCAATCCCCACAAAACCGCCGGAACGCCGAATGAAAGCGGCAGCCAACTCATCGCGCGCCGCCCGCTGCGTTTTCGACAGACATCGCCATATGCACGCGCACCAGAGCATCCGAAGCTAGCCGGTCAGTGTGGTTCACGGTATAGCTCCAGCCGCGCCGCCTCGCCCATGTGGCAAGCGCCTCGCGCCGCGCTAGATAAAGTGCGCGGTAGTCGTCTTTTAGCTGTTCGGCCCGCCCGAAAGTCAGCTTCTGGCCCGTTTCAGGGTCTTGAAACTCGGTGCGCCCCGTATAGGGAAAATTCTCTTCCGCCGGGTCCGCAACCTCGATCAGATGCGCACGCACGCCGCGCAGCGCAACGGGTTCCAGCCAAGCCAGCGTTTCTTCCACCGGGTCGAGAAAATCGCTCATCAGCACCATTTCCGAGAAGCGCCGTACAACGCTTAAATCAGGCCGCAGTGGCAAATTTCCCGCATGGATCAGGTGCGACGCCAGCCGTTCGGCACCGTTGCGGGCAATGAAGGGGTCGGTCAGGCCCGGCCATGCAATGCGCTCGCCGCTGCGCGAAAGCAGTTCCGCCATAGCCAGCCCCAGCACCAGCGCGCGGGACTCCTTGGAAACGGTAGCCGTGCCGGATTTATAGAGCATGGAGGGCGACGGATCGGCCCAGATCCACACCGTATGCGCGGCCTCCCACTCCTTGTCGCGCACATAAATATGCTCATCGCGTGCCGAGCGCCGCCAGTCGATGCGCGATTGCGCTTCGCCTTCCACATAGTGGCGGAATTGCCAGAAATTTTCGCCGATGCCGCGCTTTTTGCGGCCATGCCAGCCAGATATCACCGTGTTGACGAGGCGCTGCGCCTCGATCAGCAAATCCGGCACCAGCGAGGCACGAAGCCGCCCCCTAGCCAGCGCGTCGCGCGTCGCAACCGGAGTTTGGACTTGCCCGATTGGCATCAGAGCGCTTTCACCAGCCTTGCGATTTCGTCGCGGATGGACATGCCTTCAGCGCGCGCCGCAAAGGTCAGCGCCATGCGATGTTGCAGCACCGGTTCTGCCAGGGCGCGCACATCGTCGATGGAAGGCGCCAGTCGCCCGTCGTAGAGCGCGCGAGCACGGGCGCAGAGCGTCAGCGCCTGACTGGCGCGCGGCCCCGGTCCCCATGCGATGTTTTTGTCGGCTTCCGCGCCGCCTTGTCCGGGGCGCGCCGAGCGAACCAGCGCGAGAATTGCTTCCACGACGCTTTCAGGCACTGGCATCCGGCGGATCAAATGCTGAATCTCTTTCAGCCGCTCTGGCGTGGTGACATTGCTTGCAACAGAATCACTTACGCCCGTTGTCTCAAGCAGAATGCGACGTTCCGCATCGAGTTCAGGGTAGGGTACATCGACTTGCATCAGGAAGCGGTCAAGCTGCGCTTCGGGCAAGGGATAGGTGCCTTCCTGTTCAAGCGGGTTCTGTGTTGCCAGCACGTGAAACGGTCGCGGCAGATCGTGCCGCGCGCCTGCTACTGTCACATGATATTCCTGCATAGCCTGCAACAGCGCGGACTGTGTACGTGGGCTGGCGCGGTTGATTTCGTCTGCCATCAGCAATTGCGCGAAGATCGGCCCCGGCACGAAGCGGAACGAGCGACGGCCCGATTCGTCCTGATCCATGACCTCGGAACCCAGAATGTCGGACGGCATAAGGTCGGGCGTGAATTGCACGCGCCGCGAATCCATGCCCAGCACCGTGCCCAGTGTTTCCACCAGCTTGGTCTTGGCGAGACCCGGCACGCCGACGAGCAGCGTATGGCCTCCGGCCAGAATCGCGACCAAAGTGCGCTCCACAACGCTTTCCTGCCCGAAGATCACCTTGCCCACGCCATCGCGGATGCGGGCGATTTCGGCTAGGGCCTTGTCGGCCTCGGCAACCATCTCGGCATCGCTGATCGGCGTTTCTTTCACGTAGACGCTCATTTGAACCCCTTGATGCCTGCGGTGTTATATAGTTCCAGAGTAGCGCATGTCGGTCGCGCTTGTCGGAGAATATTTCAACAAGTCTGACTGACAATCGGAACAAGAGTGACTATTTCGTGACCATGCACAGCAACAAACAATCCGGGTCGGGCGAACTTGCCTCGGCTTCAGACAGCAAAGGGCTGGAAGCGCTGATCTCGCGCGCTGCCCGTGCTGGCAAGGGTTCGCCTCCCGTAGAGCGTTGGAATCCCCCGTTTTGCGGCGATCTGGATATGGAAATTCGCGCTGACGGAACGTGGTTTTATCTGGGCACGCCAATCGGTCGCCAGCCGCTTGTTCAACTTTTCTCGACCGTGCTGCGAAAGGACGCCGATGGCGACACTTATCTCGTCACGCCGGTGGAAAAGGTGCGCATTCGTGTGGTTGATGCGCCTTTCGTCGCTGTCGAAATGAACGCGCATGGCGGTGGCGATGCGCAGGTCATAACCTTCCGCACCAATGTCGGCGATGTGGTGGAAGCTGGCGCGGATCACCCCATCCGCTTTGTCGATGAGTCGGAAACGGGTGGATTAAAGCCCTATGTTCTCATTCGCGGCGCACTTGAGGCGCTTGTTTCGCGCCCGGTCATGTATGAACTCGTGTCCTATGGCGAGGAAATCGAAATCGACGGCAAGGTAATGTTCGCGGTGCGCTCACATGGCGAGGTATTTCCAATCATGCCCGCTGACCAGCTTCATCGCCTGAGTGTATGATGCAGACCGCAACAAATCAGCTTTATTCCATTGAGGATTTTCGCCGCCGTGTGGCGAGCGATTCCGGTGCGCTGGACAATCTCGGTTATGGCGACCATCGCTGGAATCCCGGCCATCCGCGCCTGCACGAAATGCGCGGGGTGAAATTGCGGGACGCGGCGGTGCTCGTACCCGTTGTGGACCGACCCGGCGAGGCGACTGTCATTCTCACCAAGCGTAATGAAGCGCTGCGCAATCATTCCGGTCAGGTGGCGTTTCCAGGTGGTCGCATAGACCCCACCGATGCGAGCGCGGAAGACGCGGCCATGCGCGAAGCCGATGAGGAAATCGGCCTTCAGCCCCACGAAGTCGATATCATTGCGCGAATGCCGGATTATGTTTCGGGCAGCGGTTATCGCATTGCGCCTGTCATTGGTATCGTGAGGCCCGGTTTCGTGCTCACCATAAACCATGATGAGGTCGAGACTGTTTTCGAGGTGCCGCTCGGCTTTTTGATGGATCCGGCCAACCACGCGCAGAGCAGTCGCGAGTGGAACGGTCTGGAATGGGCGTTTTTCGACATGCCCTATGGCGGCCAGCGCATTTGGGGCGTAACCGCAGGCATTATTCGCAGCATTTATGAAAGATATTACGCATGAGCGGGACGGCCTCCATAGCAGAGCGCGCGCCGTGGCTGGCAAATCCGGCACTGCAGAAATTGCTCGCCGTTCTTTCGCAAGATGGCGAGGAAGCCCGCGTTGCAGGCGGCGCGGTGCGCAATGCGTTGCTGGGCGATCCCGTCGCAGATGTGGACATCGCCACCACGAATTTGCCGGATGAAACAATCCGCCGCGCATCTGCTGCCGGGTTCAAGACCGTTCCGACCGGCATCGAACATGGAACAGTTACCGTAATCGCCGAAGGCACGGCTTACGAGGTAACGACCTTGCGCGACGATGTAGAGACTGACGGACGTCACGCCGTCGTGCATTTCGGGCGCGACTGGAAGCGCGACGCCGAGCGCCGCGATTTTACGATAAATGCGCTCTATGTCGAGGCCGATGGTGCGGTCATTGATCTGGTCGGCGGACTGGCCGACATAGAGGCGCGCCGCCTGAGGTTCATTGGCGATGCGGAAAAGCGAATCCGGGAGGATTATCTACGTATTCTGCGCTTTTTTCGCTTCTTCGCGTGGTATGGCAGCGGTCGGCCAGACGCCGATGGCCTGAAAGCCTGCGCCCGCCTGAAAGATGGTCTTGAGCGCCTTTCTGCCGAGCGCGTTTGGAGCGAGTTAAAAAAGCTCCTCACTGCGCCCGACCCATCGCGAGCACTGCTCTGGATGCGCCAGTCGGGAGTGCTTAGCAAGATCCTGCCTGAAAGCGAGAAATGGGGCATCGATGCTATTCATCCCCTTGTTTCTGCTGAAAAAGAGCTTGGCTGGATAGCTGATCCACTGCTCCGCCTGGAGGCCATTGTGCCGCCGGATGCCGAGCGCATGAAGTCGCTTGCAGAACGGTTGCGGTTCTCGACGCGCGAGTCTGATCGGCTTGTAAATTGGGCCGCCGAAGCGCCAACCACCGCCGATACAGGCGATCTTGCCATCCGCAAGCGGCTCTATTTCGGCGAGCCGGAAGGCGTTGCCGACCGACTGCGGCTTAGCCTTACATCCGCCCGCGCAAAAGCGATTTCGGATGACGCCGCGCTCAAAGATGCTGCCGGTTGGTCACGACAGTTGAAAATAGCCGAGACGTGGAAAAAGCCCGAATTTCCGGTGAAGGGCAGCGACCTGATCGCACTAGGGCAGGAAGCCGGACCTCGATTGGGTAAGGCACTGCGCGATCTGGAAGAAATCTGGGCCGATTCAGGATTTGTGCTGGATCGTCAGGCGTTGCTTGAAAAAGCAAAGGCGCTCCCGTCCACGCAGGAGCGCCAATAGCTGCGCGAATTAGGCGGCGTCGCGGACGCGCTCAATGCGTGAGCGGATTGCTTCGACCATTGTTTCGCGGATCATCGTTTCGCCATGCGTTTCGCGCATGTGCTCAACTGTGCGGCGGATCACTTCCGCCTCGTCGTCATGCCGTGTGTGCCATTCGCACCCCGGCACGAGCGAACCACAATGAAATTCCTTCATTTTTTTCCTCCTTATGGTTTCGCAGGGGACAAGAATAACACGAATGCACCCCTTTGGTTGCCATAATATGACGGGTTATCGTTTATTTCCTCCTGCCCGCCAAAAACGATAAGACCCCCGGCGTAAACCGGGGGCCCTTCAGACCCAAAGCCATCAGCACTTGCCCCAAAAAGCCCCGGTGCAATGGCATGGCCGTCCCTATTTCACGCGGGTAACGGATTCTGCCATTTTTTTCTGGCCGGTCTGGTCCCATGCGACTCTGACTTTTTCACCGGCCTTCAGGCTTGAGGTCTTGAACTTGTGCGGCAGCGAATAGACAGACCCATTGCTGAGGGTCAGCGTCATTGCCTTGGCATCGATCTCCTTGATGGTGCCGGTTGAATGATGAGGGGTTGCAGCAAACGCCGAACCGGCCAGAAGGCACGAAGCGGCGGCTGTCAGGATAATTTTGCGCATGGGAAGCATTCCTTGCTTCAGGCGGCGCGGGGATTGCGCCGCCGAGTTGAACCGTCTGGTCACGTCGCGTCACGGCTCATCAAGCCGCCGGCGTTTCCCGGCTCACCAACAGGAATAGTCCTATCATTTCAAATGCATATTAGACTAAAAAGAAATCTCTGCAGCGGTTTGCGAGCCACAATCATCGCCACATTGAGGCCGATTGGCCCCAATTTGGGCAGTGCCGATCATGACATAAATTTCATGTTGCTCAGGGCCAGCGCACCACCGGCGGCAGGCTGGACAGGATGGACGCAACGTTTCCGCCGGTTTTCAGGCCGAAAATCGTACCCCGGTCATAGAGAAGGTTGAACTCGACATAGCGCCCCCGGCGAACAAGTTGTTCTTCGCGATCTGCTTCTGTCCAAGGCTTTTGCGCGTTGGCATGAACGATTTGCGGATAGACCGACAGGAATAATTCGCCGACCGCTTTGACGAATGCGAAATCCGCATCCCAGCCACCTATTAAATCATCGGAGTGCTGATAGTCGAAGAATATGCCACCAATTCCGCGCGGCTCGTTACGGTGGGGCAGAAAGGAAATAGCGGTCGCACCAATCCTTGAAATGCGGATAGTCAGCAACGGCATGAGCGTCGCAGGGCTGTTTCATTGCAGCATGGAAGGCGACTAAATCCGCATCGTCCTGGACCCGGCGTCAGTTCAACATTGGGCGTTAAGATCGGCTCCGCCACCGAACCACCAGCGCGAAGTCACAACCATGCGCGTATTCATATGCACGGTCGGGACCTCTGGGCTAACCGGATGAATAATAAGCGAAATTCCGCTTGCCCAGAAGCGTGGGTCTTCGTTCGCGCCGGGAATCTGGTTGCGGAATTCCGGTGAAAATTCGCCATGAACAGTCGAGACATGCACGCCCGCTTTTTCAAAAACGCGGCCATGCAGCAATGACATCACGCCACCGCCGCCTTTGCCCTCATCACGCTGCCAAGGGGTGCGCTCAAATTGCCCGGCGGGTTGAGCAGCATCGCCATACTTGTTTTCCAGCAATTCCAGTTCTGCACAGATTCGATCACGCAAGGCGGCGAACCAAAGCGAGGCGGTTTCCTTCTTCGCCTCGATATCGGAGGGGATACCAGCCGGAATATCCTTACGATCCAATGATTTGGCTCCTTATGTCGGCGATTGCGAAAAAACTCGCAATCACTGCGGACGATCCCTAATCTGATAGGCGTGTGGGTCAAGGAGTTCTTTCTTGCGAACGCCAGTGAGACCACCGCTGGACGGCCTTAAGCGACGTCTGGCGGAAAGCCGGGAAAAGACCGGCGGGAGGCGCAATGATGGTTTCGTGCGCGAAACCTTTGTGCTGCCGCGAACGGCTGCCCGAATGAAGGCCAGAGAGTGGTTCGACCGCTGGCCGAAACAAGCCTATTGGACCGAAATCGAAAGCTGGCTCGAACGGCCTGATGACGTGATCGAATTCACAATTCGACGGCTTCCAGTGGCCGATTAGCCCAAAAATGCGCCCGCAAAACTGCCAAAATTTTTGCAAAACGCGCGTTTTGAGACAGAATACGCTCGTATAATCCGAATTATACGGGCGTATTTTTGATTTTTAATGGCCTTCAAACGCTACAAGCGTGCGCACGTCGACGTTCAGCGCTTCCAGCTTTTTGCGTCCGCCAAGGTCCGGCAGATCGATCACGAAGCACGCCGCGACAATGTCGGCACCCATCTGTCGGAGCAGCTTCACAGCGCCCTCGGCTGTACCGCCAGTTGCGATCAAATCATCAACCAGAATTACTTTTTCACCCGGACTAACGGCGTCCCTGTGCATTTCCATTTCGTCAACGCCATATTCAAGGCTGTAGGCCACGCGGACAGTGTCATGAGGCAGTTTGCCCTTCTTGCGGATGGGTACAAAACCGGCAGATAGCTGGTGCGCAATCGCCCCGCCAAGGATAAAGCCCCGTGCCTCAATTCCGGCGATCTTGTCGATCTTGGAACCGGCATAGGGGTGAACCAACTCATCCACTGCGCGGCGAAACGCACGGGCGTTGCCCAGCAGGGTGGTGATATCCCTGAACAAAATTCCGGGCTTCGGATAATCCGGGATGGTGCGGATTGCGGCGAGCAGGGTATCTTCAACGGATTGCTTCATGAGGCGACCTTAGATGCAATGGGGGCTGTACGCCAAGCGTCCGAAATGGAATTTTCAACGGCAGAAATGAAAACAGCATCATGTCCCGCTCGGAACGATTGCTCGACCTGATCCAGATTTTGCGGAGACACCGGCGACCCGTGTCCGGGCAGGCGCTGGCTGCGGAAATCGGGGTCAGCATTCGCACGCTTTATCGCGACATTGCTACGCTTCAAGGGCAGGGGGCCGGTATCGAAGGTGAGCCGGGCGTCGGCTATGTGCTGCGACCGGGGTTCATGCTGCCGCCGCTGATGTTTTCGGAAGACGAGATCGAGGCGATAGCGCTTGGACTGCGCTGGGTCGGCAAGCGTGCCGATAAACGATTGGGAAGTGCAGCCCGCAATGCGGTTGCGAAGATTGGAGCCGTTTTACCGGACGATTTAAGGCGAGACATGGAAAATTCAGCGCTTCTGGTTGGTCCGGGGGCGCGCTTGCAGGAAGGCACGGCAGACCTGACCATCATTCGGAGTGCTATCCGCAAGGAACGCAAGCTGAAAATTGCGTATCGAAATGAGGGTGGGACGGTGACTGAACGCATGATCTGGCCCTACGCGCTGGCGTTTTTCGATCAGGTTCGCGTGGTTGCCGGATGGTGTGAATTGCGCGGTGATTATCGGCATTTCCGTGTGGATCGAATCGAGCGGCTGGAAGAGAGCGAAGAGCGTTCACCGCGCCGCCGTCTGGACATGCTCAAGGAGTGGCGTGCACGCGAAGGGATCAACATCGATCCGTGATGATACTGCCATAAACTGGCAGTGGGGTGAAGTATGGTCGTGACATTGGAAATCACGGAGATACGTCATGACTATCGTGCCCGACATGCTGCTGCTTTATGTCGAAAACGTCGAGAAAAGCGCCGAATTTTATACCGACTTGTTTGAGGTCAAGCCTGTGGAAGCAACGCACGGCTTCGCAATGTTCGTGCTCGGAAGCTTGCGGCTTGGGTTGTGGCTGAGGTCGGCAGTTAAGCCCGCAGCCAAAATGACCGGTGGTGGCGGAGAATTGGGGATTGCGGTCGGGTCGAGCGAAGAGGTCGGACAATTGGCGCGCGACTGGAAGGCAAAAGGCGTTTCAATTGCGCAGGAACCGACCGATATGGATTTCGGGCATACGTTTGTTGCGCTGGACCCGGATGGGCATCGAATCCGCGTGTTTCAGCCCGTCATGAGAGATTGAGGCGATGCGCTATTGGGTGATTGTTGCGTCAGCGGACCATGCTGTGCGGGGTGTCGCGGCGGGTTTTGCGCAGTCCTGTCATGGGAAGGGTGGTCCTATTGGCAGGATGCGGGAAGGCGACGGGATCGTCATCTATTCACCCTCGACTGAGTTTAAGGGCGGCGAGCGTTTGCAGGCCTTCACGGCACTGGGACGGGTGCGCCCCGGCGGTTCGTATCAGGTCGAAATGGAGCCGGGCTTCCATCCATTTCGACGCGATGTTGACTGGCAAGGTATGCGGCCTGTGCCGATCCGGCCCTTGCTTGAAGAGTTGGAGTTTACCAAAGGCAAGAGAAACTGGGGTAGCGCATTCCGCTTTGGACAGTTCGAAATCAGCGAGGCCGATTTCAAGCTGATTGAGAAAGAGATGGTGCGCGGCTTAGGTTCAGCTTTGTCAAAAAGAGGTTGACTTGCCCCTCATCCGGCCCTTCGGGCCAGCTGTGCCGGGGAGAGCCACGCGTCTCTCCCGTCCTTCGGACCCCCGTAAACGGGGCGAAGGAAGTTGGAGGACCCAACGAAAAGGCCCGCCAATGGCGGGCCTTTTGGATTCAATTGGCGATGAGCTTAGTGCTCGACGTTCGACCAAACCTTGCGCTTGGTGAGATACACCAGCACGCCGAACAGCAGCATGAAGGTCATGACGCTGAAGCCAGTCCGCTTGCGTTCTTCCATGTGCGGCTCGGCGGCCCACATCAGGAACGCGGAAATGTCATGCGCATACTGATCGACGGTCTGCGGCGAGCCGTCATCATACGTCACCTGACCGTCGCTCAACGGTGCGGCCATTGCCAGCGATTTGCCGTTGATGAAATACGGATTGTAATGCGTGCCTTCGGCGATCTCCATGCCTTCCGGCGGGGTCTGATCGTAGCCCGTCAGCAGCGAGTAGATGTAATCCGGTCCGCCTTCGGCATATTGGGTGAAGATGTCGATGACGAATTGCGGGAAGCCACGCGTCACGCCGCGCGCCTTGGCCAGGAGCGACATGTCTGGAGGAGCAGCGCCGCCATTTGCAGCCGCTGCTGCCTGATCGTTAGGGAATGGCGACGGGAAATAATCCGACGGCTTGCCCGGACGGTCGAACATTTCGCCATCATCGTTCGGGCCATCCTGAACGGTGTACTCAGCCGCAAAAGCCTTCACTTGGGCTTCGTTGTAGCCAAGCTCTTCGAGCATTCGGAATGGCACCAGATGCATTGAATGGCAGGCCGAACAGACTTCCTTATACACCTTGAGGCCGCGCTGGAGCTGCGCCTTGTCATAGGTGCCGAACGGACCCGAGAACGACCACTTCTGCTCGCGCGGAGCGTGGATGGGGAAGTGGGCCGGCTCGGCTTCGTGATTGGCCGCATGTGTTGCTTCCTGAGCAAAGGCTGTGGAGCCTGCGAAAAGGAAGCTGAGTGCTGCCAGACCGTGGAGAACTTTCTTCATGATATCCCTCTGCAAGTCCTGTGCGGTCAGCCTTTGGTTTCCGGCGCGGCGGTTGCGCCTGCCGGGTGGGCGTGAGCGCCCTTGTTCTTGGCAAGCACTGCCTCGGTGATGGAATTCGGCAATTGCTTCGGTGTCTCGAACAGGCCGAGGAGCGGCATGATGACGAGGAAGAATGCGAAATAATACAGCGTCGAAATCTGCATCGCCGGTATGTACCAGCCTTCTGCGGGCTTGGAACCAAGCCAGCCGAGGAACACCGCGTTTACCGCGAAGAGCCAGAAGAAGAGCTTGTACCACGGACGATACACCGCAGAGCGAACCTTCGAGGTGTCGAGCCACGGCACAACGAACAGCACCGCGATGGCGCCGAACATTGCAAGCACGCCGCCGAGCTTCGAGTCGATTGGCCCGATGTTGAAGGTGATGGCGCGCAGGATCGCGTAGAACGGCAGGAAGTACCATTCAGGAACAATGTGCGCCGGCGTCTTCAGCGAGTTGAACTGCGTGTAGTTATCCGGATGGCCGAGATAGTTCGGAATGTAGAAGATGAAGTAGGCGAACACGGCCAGGAACACGATCATGCCGAACGCATCCTTGATGGTCGCATAGGGCGTGAAGGGCAGGGTGTCCGTCTTCGACTTGATTTCGATGCCCGTCGGGTTGGTTTGGCCGACGACGTGCAGCGCCCAGATGTGCAGTATGACTACGCCCGCGATTACGAAGGGCAGGAGATAGTGCAGCGCGAAGAAGTGCGTCAGCGTCGGGTTGTCCACCGAGAAGCCGCCAAGCAGCAACTGCTGGAGCCACGTGCCGACGAGCGGAATGGCGGTGAAGAAGCCGGTGATAACGGTTGCGCCCCAGCCGGACATCTGACCCCAGGGCAGAACGTAGCCCATGAAGCCGGTCGCCATCATCAACAGGTAGATGATGCAGCCGAGAATCCACAGCAGCTCACGCGGCGCCTTGTAGGAGCCGTAATAGAGACCACGGAAGATGTGGAGATAGACGGCGATGAAGAAGAAGGATGCGCCGTTTGCGTGCATATAGCGCAGCAGCCAGCCCCAGTTCACATCGCGCATGATCTTTTCGACCGACACGAAGGCGAGGCTGGTGTCTGATGCATAATGCATGACCAGCACGACGCCGGTGATGATCTGCACAACCAGCATGATCGCGAGAATGCCACCGAACGTATAGGCATAATTGAGGTTACGAGGCACGGGGAAGGCAACGAATGAATCGTATACCAGACGCGGCAATGGCATGCGCGCGTCTATCCAGCGCTCAATCCCAGTTTTGGGCGTATAGGTCGAGTGTCCACCGCTCATAAAATTATCCCCCGGACCTTAGCCGATTCTCGATTTTGGTGTCGGAGATGAAGGAATAGACCGGCACCTCAAGATTCATCGGAGCAGGGCCTTTGCGAATGCGTCCCGCCGTATCGTAGTGCGAACCGTGGCACGGGCAGAACCAGCCACCAAAATCGCCCTGCTGGCCGAGCGGCACGCAACCAAGATGGGTGCAGACGCCGACCATGACGATCCAGTTTTCCTTATCCTTGCCAGCGGAACGGTCCACATCCGTGGCCGGTGCGTCCGAAGGCAGATTGCCGTTGCGGGCAACCGGGTCCTTGAGGTCCGCCATCGGCGTATCCTGCGCGGCCTTGATTTCTTCTGGCGTGCGGTTGCGGATGAACACCGGCTTGCCGCGCCATTTCACAACCAGCGACGAGCCGGGCTGGAGCGAACCAACCTCAACTTCGATCGACGATTGAGCCAAGGTGGAAGCATCCGGCCGCATCTGGTCGATAAACGGCCAGGCGACGGCTGCCGCACCCACAACGGCAGCGGTGCCTGTTGCTACGTATAAAAAGTCGCGTCTTGTGACGTCCGAATGATCGGTGGCGCTCAAGGGGTCTGTCCTTCTGCCTCTTCCTCGCCGTCGGCGGAGCTTCGTCCCCGCTCCATACCCCTCCCGACGGCGCATGGCTGCAGGCTGGGCGCATTCCTCCGGCATTCGAAATTCGGTTTATGCGTGACAAACACGCTTGTCCAGACGGGGAGCCCCCGGATGGCACATTGTCGCGGCCAGTCTGTGGGATTCGGCTGAGCGCGGGCTGCAAAAAGGGCTTTCCTGCGCTTCCGGTGCTCATGTACCCAAAAGTACACTCCGCTCCGGTTCTCGGAAAACCCGTTTTTCGCCGCGCGCTGACCCGAATCTCATCAGACTGCGGCCAGTCTGTGGGATTCGGCTGAGCGCGGGCTGCAAAAAGGGCTTTCCTGTGCTTCCGGTGCTCATGTACCCAAAGGTACACTCCGCTCCGGTTCTCGGAAAACCCGTTTTTCGCCTCGCGCTGACCCGAATCTCACCAGACTGCGGTGCTCGGTTCTGCCGCGCTGAGCCAATCGTTGGTTTTTTTGTGCTGTTGCGGATCGAAAATGGACGCGTCATTTTAAAACTGAAAGAAATTTTGGGGCAGCGGCATGACCGGCAAAAGATGGGCGTTCGAGGATTTCACAGAAGGCGGAACGCTTGTGCTCGGTACGAAAGTGGTGAGCGCGGCGGAGATCGTGGAGTTCGCATCCGAGTTCGATCCACAGCCCATGCATATGAACGAGGAAGCAGGCAAAGCCAGCATTCTGGGCGGGCTGGCGGCTTCCGGCTGGCATACGTGCTCGATGTTCATGCGCTTGCTGTGCGACGGGTTGCTGCTGGATTCGACTTCGCAGGGCGCGCCGGGATTAGACCATGTGAAATGGAAAAGGCCCGTGCTGGCGGGCGATACGCTGACCGCACGCGTGACGGTGCTTTCGAAACGGGTATCCGCGAAGCGACCGAATCTAGGTCTGGTGACGATGCGTGCGGAAATGACCAATCAGAACGACGAGCATGTTTTCGAGCTGCAAAACACCGGCATGTTCTTGACGAGGGCAAGCGCATGAGCCTCGACGAATTTTTTCAGGTTGGGGAAACCGTTGAGCTTGGCTCGCATCATTTCGATCCCGAATCGATTGTAGCCTTTGCGCGGAAATATGATCCGCAGCCGTTTCACCTTTCGGAAGAAACAGCGCATGGAACTGTTTTCGGAAGGCTGTGCGCTTCCGGCTGGCACACGGCGGCAGCGTGGATGAAGTGCAATGTGCGCACCGGAATATTGAAGGGCGCGCAAGCGTGGGACGGCGATGGCCCCGCGCCGACGGTTGGAGCATCGCCCGGTTTTCGCAACCTCAAATGGCTCAAGCCGGTCTATGCGGGTGAGACAGTGCATTATTCGCGAAAAGTGCTGGCCCAGCGTGCGCTGAGTTCAAAGCCCGGATACCGGCTCTTGACGGTCTGGGGCGAGGGGCATGATTCAACCGGCGACAAAGTACTCGAATTTGAAAGCTCGGTCATTGTGAGGGCGGAGTAGGCATTTTAGCGCAATTGACGCAGTGCTTCGCCCGCAGCCATCGCGACACTGACGGCAAGATTGAGGCTGCGGCCGGCAACCATTGGTATGAGGAGTCGAGCGTCGACGCACTCATGTACGGTATCTGGCACGCCGGCGGATTCGCGACCGAAAAGAATGATGTCGTCCGGCTGGAAGGCAAATTGCGTGTAGGGATCAGCGGCACGAGTTGTCAGGAGCAACAGTCGGCGGTTTTGCGAATGCCGCCATTCGTCAAAGGTCGCGAAATCGATGTGGCGGGTAAGCGCGGCAAGTTCCAGATAGTCCATCCCAGCGCGCCTGAGATTGCGATCTGACAGGTCAAATCCCGCCGGTTCTATTATGTCCACCGAAAAATCGAGACACGCCGCAGTGCGCAGGATCGTGCCGGCGTTTCCGGCAATGTCCGGTTGGTAAAGTGCGATACGAAGCCTGTGTTCCAATGGCCACACTCTGTCAGTAGGGTTCGTTACGCCAGTCTTGAAGTCTGGTCTTTTGCTCCGAATGAAGCTATAGAGCGCTCCCTGTCAACTCGAACCAAGGAGGCGCAAAGATGACAGCTATGCTCATTCCGCATTTTCTGCGCCTCTCGCATGGGCGCGCCGCCTGAGCGCGGAACCGGTTCGAAACCTTAGCAAAAACTCTTCGATCTGATTCCGCCTGAACCATCCCTGGTTTTCGAGGAATCTCGTCATGTCTTACGATACGTACCGGAGCCGGAAGGCTCCCTGTCTCTCTTCTGCCGACTTCAATCCGGATATCACGAGTATCGCTGATGCTCGCCGTGCTGCAATAGCATTTTCACTGGGCGAAACCGGGCATGGGCCACCCCGACGCAAGCCGCATCGCGGAATGCTACCGGATGTGGATATGTCGCAGATCGTGCAGCAACCGCGACGGTCGTGGCTGGAACGCCTGTTCGGCGAGCCTCGCACAGTCAAAGAACATCATAAGCCTTCCTCCAGCGCCGTGTGATTGCGGCGTGGAGGCGGGTGCCTTACCTAAGTGAATGCCATGTTTCGCTACTTTAAATCGCTTCTGAATCCATTTCCGCCGGAAGAGCCGGTCGAGCCACCAAAGACGCTCGTCGCCTTTTGCATTCACTACACGCGCGGCGCGTGGCCCTACATCATCGTTTCCACGATTCTGATGTCGGTGCTGGCGTTTGCGGAGGTGTGGCTGTTCTCGTTCATGGGGAGCATCGTTGACTGGCTAAGCAACGCCAATCGCGAGACATTCCTGCAAACGGAAGGCTGGAAACTGGTGTCGATGGCGGCGCTGGTGCTGATTGCTATGCCGCTGCTTGACTGGTTTCGCTCGCTACTGAGCCAGCAGACGCTGATGGGCAACTACCCGATGCGCATTCGCTGGAATGTGCACCGCTATCTGCTCAAGCAGTCGATGACTTTTTATCAGGATGAGTTTGCGGGCCGTGTCGCGACCAAGCTGATGCAAACCGCGCTTGCCGTGCGCGAATGCATTCTGAAACTATTCGAGGTGCTGAATTACGTCGTGGTGTATTTCACCGGCGTGCTGATTATCGCGGCATCGGCGGACCTTTATCTGCTTGTTCCGCTGCTGGTGTGGTTGGCGCTCTATATCGGGCTGCTGCGGATTTTTATTCCACGAATCCAGAAAGTTGCGGAAGAGCAAGCTGACACGCGCTCGCTGATGACGGGCCGCATCGGTTGACTCCTACGCGAATATCCAGACGGTGAAGCTGTTCTCCCACGCGAAGCGCGAGGCTGATTATGCACAGGAAGCGATGGGCGAGTTCATGGACACCGTCTATCGCTCCATGCGGCTCGGCACGGTGCTTTTTGCAGCACTCGGCATCTTGAACTCGGCGCTGCTGGTAGCGGTTGGAGGGCTGTCCATCTCGCTGTGGCTGAACGACGCCGTGACGATCGGCTCGGTTGCCGTGGTCATCAGCCTGGTGCTGCGGCTGTGGGGCATGTCGCACTGGATTATGTGGGAAATGTCGGCGCTGTTCGAAAACATCGGAACTGTGCGAGACGGTATCAACTCGATCTCGTTGCCGCGACTGGTGCAGGACAAGCCGGGTGCGAAGGAGCTTTTGGTTACGGAAGGCCAGATCGACTTCGACCATGTGCGCTTCCACTATGGCCGCTCCAAGGGTGTGATCGAAGATCTGTCGCTGGTGGTGCAGCCCGGCGAGAAGGTTGGCATCGTTGGACGTTCCGGTGCGGGTAAATCGACGCTCGTGAACCTGCTGCTGCGGTTTTACGACATCGAGGGCGGGCGCGTGCTGATCGATGCGCAGGATATTGCTCTGGTGACTCAGGATTCGCTGCGGGCGCAGATCGGCATGGTGACGCAGGACACGAGCCTGCTGCATCGCTCTGTGCGCGACAACATTATGTACGGACGACCAAACGCGACCGAAGCGGAGATGATCGAGGCCGCGCGGCGTGCCGAAGCAACGGATTTCATCGCAACCTTGACTGATCCGAAAGGGCGCAAAGGCTATGACGCGCATGTTGGCGAGCGGGGCGTGAAGCTGTCCGGGGGGCAACGGCAGCGCATCGCGATTGCGCGGGTGATGCTCAAGGACGCGCCGATTCTGATACTCGACGAGGCGACGTCCGCGCTGGACTCTGAGGTGGAGGCGGCGATTCAGGAAAATCTCTATCGGCTGATGGAGGGCAAAACCGTGATCGCCATCGCGCATCGGCTTTCGACTATTGCCGCGATGGATCGGCTGGTGGTTATGGACAAAGGCCGTGTTATCGAGCAAGGCACGCATGATGAACTGATCGCGCATGGCGGGCTGTATAGCCAGCTTTGGCAGCGACAGTCTGGCGGTTTCCTGCCGCATGACGAGGCACCTTCCGAGGAAGATGAAAAGGAAGCGGCGGAGTAGGGGACAGATATCCCCTGCTTCTCCACATATCTCCGCCGTATCGCTGTCGCATTGTTGCGTAACTATGACCTAGAAAGGCGCTATGCTATTTTCTGCCGAACTCCCTTTCCCCAACATCGATCCGGTGATCGTCCATCTCGGGCCGCTCGCGGTTCACTGGTATGGACTGGGCTATGTGGTCGGCATTTTGTTCGGCTGGTGGTATGCGAAAAACCTTGTTTCCACGCCGCGACTATGGCCGAACGGCCAAGCGCCCATAAAACCGACCGACATTGATGACCTGCTTGTCTGGGCGGCGCTTGGCATCGTGCTTGGCGGGCGCATCGGTTACATCCTGTTCTACGATCTGGCGCGCTATCTGGCACATCCGACCGATATTTTTGCCATTTGGCAAGGAGGCATGTCCTTTCACGGTGGCTTTCTCGGCGTTCTGACGGCGATGATCGTCTTTTCCATCAAGCGGGGCCTGCCGATGCGCAGCCTGTTTGACGTCATTGCACCGTCCGCTACGGTGGGCATTGGCGTCGTCCGCTGTGCAAACTTCATAAACTCAGAGCTTTGGGGGCGGCCCGCCGATGTGCCGTGGGCAATCGTCTTCCCAAATGGCGGGCCATTCGCGCGCCATCCGAGCCAGCTTTATGAAGCGCTGCTGGAAGGCTTCCTGCTGTTCATCGTCCTGCGCTTCCTCACCCACAGCCGCCTAAAACTGAAAACACCCGGCTTTGTCGCTGGCGCGTTTGTTGCCGGCTATGGTTGCGCACGTATATTCGTTGAGTTTTTTCGCGAGCCTGATGCCCAAATCGGCTATCTCGCGGGTGGTTGGCTGACAATGGGCATGGTGCTCTCCGTTCCGCTGGTATTGGTTGGCATCGCCTTTATGGCGGCGGCTCGTCCGGTTGCCAGCCGAAGCGCGGCATGAACGCGCTGGCATCAAAAATCGCCGGATTGATCCGCACGACCGGCCCTCTGCCGGTCAGCGATTACATGGCGCTTTGCCTGTTCGATCCTCAGCACGGGTACTACACAACGCGCCAGCCTTTTGGCCGCGACGGCGACTTCATCACCGCGCCGGAGATCAGCCAGATGTTCGGCGAGTTGGTCGGCGCGTGGCTTGCTGCGGCATGGCGCGATCTGGGCGAGCCACGAGGTGCCATCCTTGCCGAAATCGGTCCGGGGCGTGGAACGCTGATGAAAGACATCTTGCGCACCGTTACGCAGATTGCGCCTGATCTGCTCGCCAATTCCTCCGTGCACCTCATCGAAGCCAGCCCGCGCCTGACCAAAATCCAGCAGCAAACGCTCGAATCGTCTGGCGTGACGCCCACTTGGCACAAGGCCATGTCTGAACTGCCCGCCGGTCCTTTGCTGATTGTCGGCAATGAGTTATTCGACGCCATCCCCACCCGCCAATATGTTCGCGCCGAGCAAGGCTGGCGTGAGCGCTGTATTGGACTGAACGAGCAAGACGAACTTGTTTTCGTCGCTGGCCCCGGCAGCATTGATGCGGCGCTCCTGCCGCCCGATGCCGCAAGTGCGCAGCCCGGCACAATCTTCGAGGCATCGCCTGCCCGCTCATCCCTGATGCAGCACATCGCCGAACGCATTGCCGAGCAAAGCGGAGCGGCGTTGTTCATCGACTACGGCCATGTTGAACCCGGTATTGGCGACACGCTGCAAGCCGTTCTGGACCACCAATATGATGATCCGCTGGCGAATCCCGGTCGCGCCGATCTCACCACCCATGTCGATTTTGCCGCCCTTGCCGCTGCCGTTCGCGTGGCTGGCCTCATCCCCCACATGACGACGCAAGGCGATTTTCTGCTGCGTATGGGCTTGCTGGAACGCGCCGGAAGCCTTGGATCAAGCGCTGGCCCTGCAATTCGCGAGCAACTGAGCGAAGCGGTCGAGCGTCTCGCTGGGTCGGAGAAAATGGGCAATCTTTTCAAGGTTTTGGCGTTCAGTTCATCCAGCAAGGCACCCGCGCCATTTGGATAAAATGTCCACAGAGAAGCCTTCACATTTGATTTCCGCAGGGCAATCGAGCCTTGACGGGCAGCGCACCGACGGACCACAACACGCGCCATGACGGCCTTATTCCGGTTTCGACCCCAATGCCAGACAACTTCGGTTAGCGGAGCTGTTTGCATTTCCCGGCTCGCCCCTCATCCGCCTGCCGGCACCTTCTCCCTCAAGGGGAGAAGGCAGATAAATGCAACGCTGGCTTCAATCGTCATCGCCGCTGATAGAGCGGAACATTGCCGTAGTCGCCCTTCTCCCCTTGAGGGAGAAGGTGCCGGCAGGCGGATGAGGGGTAATTCGCGCCAAGCTGCGAAGTTAAAAAACCCCAGCATTACAGGGACTGTATTCCTGATATGACGGCCACTGCAATACCTGAACCGATCGTCTCCCCGCTTCTGGAAGGGCTGGCTACATCCGGCATCCGGCACGGCTATTTCACCCGAACCGGCGGCGTATCCGATGGCATTTATCGCGGATTGAACACCGGCACCGGCTCAAACGACGACCCGGAAAAGGTTCGCGAAAACCGCACCCGCGTTGCAAAATGGATGGGCGTCGAACCTGATTCCCTGCTCAGCGCGCATCAGGTGCATTCGCCCGATGTTGTCATTGTTCGCGAACCCTTCACCGGCCCGCGCCCGAAGGTCGATGCCCTGGTAACAGATCGTGCCGGCATTGCGGTTGGCGCGTCCAGCGCAGACTGCGGGCCGATTCTCTTTGCAGACGCAGAAGCGCGCGTCGTGGGCGCGGCCCATGCTGGGTGGAAGGGCGCACTGACCGGCGTTCTTGAAAACACGATTGAAGCGATGATTTCGCTCGGCGCTCGCCGCGAATCCATCCGCGCTTCGCTCGGCCCCTCCATCAGCAGCGCGAATTACGAAGTAGGCCCGGAATTTGTGGAGCGCTTCATAGATCAGGATCGCGACAACGCCGCCTATTTCACTATGTCGGCAAATGCCGGGCATTCCATGTTCGACTTGAATACCTATACGGTTGACCGACTGCGCAAGGCGGGGGTGCAAGCGGATGCACTTTTCCTTTGCACCTATGCGGATGACGCGCTCTTTTATTCCTACCGCCGGTCCACCCATCGGCAGGAACCAGATTACGGTCGGCACATTTCGGCAATCGTGTTGGAGGAAAATTGATGGCTCTGCACTTTGAACGCGCCGAATTTGACGCTCGTCGCGACCGGCTCGTGCTGGAAATGGCGGACAAGAAGCTCGATGCCATTTTGCTGTTCGCGCAGGAAAGCATGTATTGGCTCACGGGCTACGACACGTTCGGCTTCTGCTTTTTTCAAAGTCTTGTCGTAAAAGCCGATGGATCGATGTTCCTGCTCACCCGCTCGGCGGATTTGCGGCAGGCAAAGCAGACCTCCACCATTGAAAGCGTTACCGTCTGGACAGATCGCGCCGACGCCAATCCGGCAATGGACCTGCGCAACCTGCTCAATGATCTTGGCCTGCTCGGCATGCGCATCGGTGTCGAATATGACACGCATGGCCTGACCGCGCGCAACGGCCAGCTTCTGGATGAACAGCTAAAAACATTCGGCCAGATCGTCGATGCATCTGGCATTGTTTCCCGCCTGCGGCTTTTCAAAAGCCCTGCCGAGATCAAAAAGGCCGAAAGGGCGGCTGAACTTGCCGATGACGCGCTCGACGCTGCGCTGAAAATCATCAAGCAGGGCGCGGACGAAGGAAAAATCCTCGCCGTCATGCAAGGCGCGATCTTCGAGGGCGGCGGCGATTATCCGGCCAACGAATTCATCATCGGTTCCGGCATCGATGCCCTGCTTTGCCGTTATAAGGCGGGACGTCGCAAGCTGAACAAGAACGACCAGCTCACGTTGGAATGGGCCGGCGTCTTCCATCATTACCACGCAGCCATGATGCGAACAGTGCTCACCGGCAAAGTCAGCAAACGCCATCAGGAATTGTTCGATGCATCCCGCGACGCGCTGTTGGCCGTCGAAAAGGCGATGATACCCGGCAATACATTTGGCGACGTTTTCGATGCGCACGCGCGCACGCTTGAAGCGCACGGCCTCACCCGGCACCGGCTAAATGCCTGCGGCTATTCGCAAGGCGCTCGGTTCACCCCGTCATGGATGGACATGCCGATGTTCTATCAAGGCAACCCGGAACCCATCGCGCCGGACATGACGCTATTCGCCCATATGATCATCATGGATTCGGAAACAGAGACCGCCATGACGCTGGGCCGCACCTATCTGACCACCGAAAACGCGCCGAAACCACTGTCGCGCCACGACCTCGAACTCATCGTAAAGTAGGTTCTCGTCAATTATATTAGGATTTCCTGCTATAATTCAGGTGAGATTCCTAACTACGGTGCTTGCATTGCAGCGCAACAGCGCTAAAAGCCGCCCATTATCCGAGCGGCCGACGCCAGGGAACTTGCATGAAACTTTTCGCGGGCAATTCGAACCGAGTGCTGGCCGAGGCGGTCGCCCGATATCTCAATATTCCGCTCGGCAAGGCCACGGTCAAGCGCTTTGCGGATCAGGAAATATTCGTTGAGATTCAGGAAAATGTGCGCGGCGAGGATGTTTTTATCCTCCAGTCCACTTCTTACCCGACCAACGATCACCTGATGGAACTGCTCATCATGGCCGATGCGTTCATGCGCTCCTCTGCGCGGCGCATCACGGCGGTCATGCCATATTTCGGCTATGCGCGGCAGGATCGCCGTTCCGCCGGTCGCACGCCCATCTCCGCGAAGCTGGTCGCCAATATGATTACCCGCGCAGGCTGCTACCGCGTTCTAACGCTGGACCTTCACGCCGGGCAGATTCAGGGATTTTTTGACACGCCGGTGGATAACCTCTTCTCCGTTCCGGTCATGGCGCGCGACGTGAAGGCGAAATACAAGCAGATCAACAACGTCATGGTCGTTTCACCGGATGTCGGCGGCGTGGTTCGCGCCCGCGCGCTCGCAAAGCGTCTGGACGCGCCGCTCTCCATCGTGGACAAGCGCCGCGACCAGCCCGGCCAGTCCGAAGTCATGAACATCATCGGCGACGTGCACGGCAAGGATTGCTTGCTGTTCGACGATATTGTCGATTCCGGCGGCACGCTCTGCAATGCTGCTGACGCGCTGCTGGAAGCGGGGGCGGCCAGCGTCACCGCCTATATCACCCACGGCGTTCTGTCCGGCGGCGCTGTTGCGCGCATCACCGGCTCCAAGCTGCAAGAGCTTGTCATCACTGACTCGATTCAGCCCACTCAGGCCGTCATGGATGCGCACAACATCCGCGTCGTTTCCATCGCTGAGCTGATCGGCGAGGCAATTTCGCGCACGGCACTGGAAGAATCAGTCTCCAGCCTGTTCGATTAATCGCAGGAACTTGCGCTTTCGCGCCACTTCCTATATGCAGCCGCCACCCGCGTAGACACCCTTGGAGGCAACGCGGATGAGAGCCGCCCTATCCGGCGGCTTTCGACGTTTACGGAACGGCCCGTGCCAAACCGCAAACGCTCCATATAACGCGAAAAGGAAAAACCATGAGCCACGACACTTACGAGCTCAAGGCCGAAGCGCGCGAACAGGTCGGTAAGGGGTCCGCCCGTGCAGTTCGTCGCGAAGGTAAAGTGCCTGCCGTTATTTACGGCGACAAGCAAGCACCCCTTGCAATTGCTCTGTCCTACAAGGACATCTTCTACAAGATTCACGGCGGCGGCTTCCTGACGACGGTTGCCACGATCGACGTTGACGGCAAGAAGATCCGTGTCCTCCCCAAGGACTACCAGCTTGACCCGGTCAAGGATTTCCCGCTCCACGTGGATTTCCTGCGCGTCAGCAAGAATACCGAAGTCAACGTTCAGGTTCCGGTTCACTTCATCAACGAAGAGAAATCCCCTGGCATCAAGCGCGGCGGTACGCTCAACATCGTTCGTCACGAAGTTGAATTCCACTGCCCGGCTGATTCCATCCCGGAATTCATCACGGTCGATCTGGACGGTGCCGACATCGGCGATTCCATCCATATTTCAGCTGTGAAACTGCCAAAGGGCGTGAAGCCGGTCATTTCCGACCGCGATTTCACCATCGCCACCATCGCTGGCACCTCGGCTCAGGCATCGGAAGACAATGCCGCTCCGGCTGAAGCTGGAGCCAAGGAGGACTAATCCTCCTCCGCGCCGGAGGTTTCTGCGATGCTCATTTTTGCGGGTCTCGGTAATCCCGGTGCGAAATATGCAAACAACCGGCACAATGTCGGTTTCATGGCGGCGGACGCAATTGCCCGCCGCCATTCCTTTTCCCCCTGGACTAAAAAGTTTCAGGGCGAAATCGCCGAAGGCAGGCTCGGCGGCGAAAAAATTCTGCTGCTCAAGCCATCGACCTTCATGAATCTTTCCGGCCAATCGGTCGGAGAAGCCATGCGCTTCTACAAGCTCGATCCATCAGCCGTCACGATTCTCTATGATGAAATCGATCTGGCGGCAGGCAAGGTCCGTATCAAGACCGGCGGCAGCGCGGGCGGGCATAACGGCATCCGCTCCATCGACCAGCATATCGCAAATGATTATCGCCGCGTGCGCATCGGTGTCGGCCATCCCGGCGCAAAAGAACTCGTGCATAACCATGTGCTCGGAGATTTCTCCAAAGCCGATCAGAGTTGGCTCGACCCGCTTCTGCAAGCCATCGCTGACAATGCCGATATGCTTGCAAAGGGCGAGGATAACGGCTTCATGAACAAGGTTTCGCTGGCGGTCGGCGGCAATGTCGGTGCGCCCAAGCCCGAAAAGGCCCAGAGCCATATCCGTCAGGCCCGCCCCCAAAAGCCACCGGTCAAGCTCCCTGAAACCGGCCCGATGGCCGCGATGCTCAAAAAACTACTGGGCAAGGAATAGCGCGTTCTTGTGTTAATGGCTTACAGCCTATAAATACGAAAACACGAACTTCGTGTTTTCGTGAGATTTCATTATGCGCAACATTACCATTTCCATGGACGACGAACTGGCCAGCCAAACACGCATCGCTGCGGCCAAGGCGGGCAAGAGCGTGTCTAAATATCTGGCCGAAGCCGCCCGCGAAAAAATCGCGTCGGACGCAACGCATTCGCTTACCCATAAGCGCAATGAACAGTTGGAAGCATTTGAAAGGTTGTGGGCGCTTCCCAACTGGGATGTAAGCGACGATGGTCGCATGCCGACTGCGGAAGAGCGCAATGCTCGCCGCTAAGGTATTCGTGGACACCAATGTCATACTTTACTCGCACGACCGCAAGGATCTTGAAAAAATGCTTCGGGCGCGCGATTGGCTACGCCAACTGGCGGCGCTGCAGCAAGCGGTGCTGAATTTGCAGGTGCTCAACGAAGTTACGAATGTGCTGCTGTCCAAGAAGTGGCTACCCACAACCGAGCAGGTATTTTCCGCCGTTGGTCAGTTCGCATCGATGGGCAGCACCCCATTGTCGATCTGGGAGATGGAGGAGGCCCGCGCGCTTCACCTGAAATATCACTATTCCTGGTGGGATTGCCTGCTGCTTGCTTCGGCGCTGAATCTCGGCTGCACGCACTTCTTGTCAGAAGACTTGCAGGATCAACAGAAGATTGAAGGCTTGACGATCGTTAGTCCCTTCGCCCATACGCCAGAGCAAATTCTGGTTTCCCGATAGGATCACCATCATGGGTTTCAAATGCGGCATCGTTGGCTTGCCCAACGTTGGCAAATCTACGCTTTTCAACGCGCTGACGCGCACGGCGGCGGCACAGGCTGCAAACTATCCGTTTTGCACCATCGAGCCGAACACCGGCGAGGTGGCAGTACCGGACCCGCGTCAGGCGAAAGTCGCCAAGATTGCCGGTTCGAAAGAAATCATCCCGACCCGCATTTCCTTTGTAGACATCGCGGGTCTGGTGCGCGGCGCGTCGAAGGGCGAAGGTCTGGGCAACCAATTCCTCGCCAATATCCGTGAGGTGGACGCCATCGTCCACGTTCTGCGTTGCTTTGAAAATGATGACATCACCCATGTCGAAGGCCGGATCGATCCGGTTGCCGACGCGGATACGGTCGAAACCGAACTCATGCTGGCCGATCTCGACAGCCTTGAGCGCCGCATTGTGAACACCCGCAAGCGCGCGCAGGGCAAGGACAAGGAGAGCATGGAACAATTGCCGATCATGGAGCGTGCGCTCGCGCTGCTTCAGGAAGGCAAGCCCGTTCGCATATTGCGCAAAGACCTCGATCCCACTGAGGTTCGCCTGCTGGAAGGGCTGAACCTGCTCACCTCGCACCCGGTTCTCTATGTCTGCAACGTTGCGGAAGCCGATGCCGCCACGGGCAACAGCTACACCAAAGCGGTCGAAGAGATGGCCGCGAAGCAAGGCGCGTCGGTGGTCATCATTTCCGCCGAGATCGAAGCACAGGTCGCGCAGCTTGCCGACGATGAAGCGAAGGAATTTCTTGAAGCAATGGGCCTTGAGGAACCCGGCCTCGATCGGTTGATCCGCGCTGGCTACAACCTGCTGCACCTCATCACCTATTTCACGGCAGGCCCGAAGGAAACGCGCGCGTGGACCATCGTGAGGGGCACTAAGGCACCGCAGGCGGCTGGCGTGATCCATACGGATTTCGAGCGCGGCTTCATCCGAGCGCAAACCATCGCCTATGAGGATTTCGTCACGCTGGGCGGCGAAGTCCCGGCGAAGGAAGCGGGCAAGGCGCGCGACGAAGGCAAGGAGTATGTAGTGCAAGACGGCGACGTGCTGCACTTCAAGTTTAATACTTGAGGTGCCATTCAAACGAAATGTGATCTTGATAGATGCTGATAGATATATAATTTGCTGATATGAATGCGACGCAAACGAAAACGTTAAATCTGCACGGAGTGGGAAAGGGTTCCTACACCGCGCCGGAGGTCGCGCGTCTGCTCAAGACTTCTTCGCTAAACGTAAATCGATGGCTCCGGGGCTACAGCCATCAGCAGGGGGAAACTACGAAGCGTTCGTTGCCATTATGGCGAACTCAGCATCCCGAAATCGAAGAGCATCTCGAAATTGGTTTCCGGGATTTAATCGAACTTCGTTTCGTAAAAGCTTTTCTAGATGCGGGAGTTGGCCTGTTGGCAATCCGTAATTGTCTAGAATACGCGCGGGAATGCGTAGGCGACGAGAGGCCATTCTCAACACAGCGATTTCAAACAGATGGACGAACGATCTTCCTTGAAGGCATTCAAAAGTCCGGTGAATCGAATTTGCTCGATCTCAAGAAACGACAATATGTTTTCAAGCAAATAATTGAGCAAACATTCAAAGATTTAGATATTGAGAATAAAGCTGTCGTCCGCTGGCGACCATTCAACGGAAAAAAGTCGATTGTGATTGATCCAGAGCGATCATTCGGACAGCCAATTGCTTCGGATTTTGGCGTGCCAACTGTTGTTCTTGCCGATGCTGCGAAAGTAGAAGAATTCGGTGGAAGATGTTGCCAGACTCTACGAAATTCCGGTCGCGGTCGTTCGGGATGCAGTTTCATTTGAGGCGAGTTTGAAGAGCGCTGCGTGAAACTACTCATTGACGAGAACCTGCCACCCGCGCTTGCGCACTCTTTACATGCTCTTTTTGCCGGAAAGCACGAAATAGTTCATATCCGTGATCGTTTCGGAGCGGGCGTTAAGGACGTTGACTGGATTAAAGAGATCAGTTCGGAAGGGCGATGGATCGTTATTTCGGGGGACCGTCGTATAACCCGGAATAAGATTGAATACGCCGTTTTCAAAAATTCCAATTTGGTTGGCTTTTTCCTTTCGAGAGGCCTGAACAAGTCCCCGCTCGTGAAACAGATGGAACGCATTCTTGCGCTTTGGCAGACGATCGATACCCAATCTTCAATTGTAAAGGGTGGCGCAATGTTCGAACTGCCAATTGCTGGCAATAAGATTAAGCAGATTTAGCGCGTAATAATTGGAGCACCTACCTCGCGCCCAGTCTCACCAACACTTCGCGCGTAATGCCATATTCGCGGATGGCATCGTCGTGACGACGCAGGCCGCATAGCTCACGCTGGATGAAATAGGCCCACACTGCATCTGCGGCCTGCTTAAGCAAGAGCACACGTTCCGTTGCTTCGCCTTCGAAGGCGCGTAACATCGTCATTGACTTGGCAACAGCGTCACCCGCGCGACCCAGCGAACTCGCCTTCTCGGATGCGATTTCATAGTCCAGCGCGCTTTGCATGGACTCTGCCAGTGTCGCGGCAGAAAATCGGGCTGGCGCGCGCAGGCTCATCGTCACTCCGCCGCTTCGGCAAGAAATCCGCCGGATTGCCGCTTCCAGAGCCGCGCATACAAGCCATCGCGCGCGATCAGTTGCTCATGCGTGCCTTCTTCCACGATGCGCCCCTCATCTATCACAATCAGCCGATCCAGCGCCGCGATGGTAGACAGCCGGTGTGCCACAGCAATCACCGTTTTGCCCTCCATCAGTCTGCCGAGATTTTCCTGAATCGCTGCCTCCACTTCGGAGTCTAGCGCAGATGTCGCCTCGTCCAATATCAGGATCGGCGCGTCTTTCAGCATCATGCGTGCAATTGCGATGCGCTGACGCTGACCGCCCGAAAGCTTCACGCCTCGCTCGCCTACATGCGCGTCGTAGCCGGAGCGCCCGCGCGGATCGGCAACCGTCGCGATGAAGCCATCCGCTGCGGCGCGGCGTGCTGCATCCTCGATCTCCACATCGCTTGCCCCTGCTCGCCCATAAGCGATATTGTCGCGGATGGAGCGATGCATCAGCATCGCCTCCTGGCTGACCACGCCAAATTGCTCACGCAACGAGCCTTGCGTGACATCGCGGACATCATGCCCGTCGATCAGGATGCGACCGCTTTCCACGTCGAACAGCCGAAGCATCAGATTTACGATGGTGGTCTTTCCGGCGCCGGAAGGCCCCACCAGAGCGACACGCTCTCCGGGCCTGATGTGCAGCGAAAGGTTCTCAATCACCCCCTCGCCCTTGTCGTAATGAAACGACACGTTCTCAAACCTTATGTCACCCTTGGCGTGCGGCAGTACGGTCGCGCTCGGCGCATCGGCAATTGCGGGGCGAACAGAGATGGTGCGTGTCGCATCCTGCACGGTCGCATAATTGCGGATCAACCCGTTGATGTTGAACATCATCCAGCTCGACATCTGATTCAGGCGAAACACCAGGCCCATGGCGGCGGCGATTGCGCCGCTGGTTATCTGCCCGTCCATCCACGACGTTACGGCGATATAGCCGACCGCGCCCATCATCAGTCCGTTCAACAGCGCCACCGTGCCGCGCACGGCGGTAATCGTGCGTGTCAGGCGGATCACCGCGTCCAGCAAGCCTTCCAGCCCGTCGCGAATATAGGCGTGTTCGCGCCGCCCGCTGTCGAACAGCTTCACAGCCATAATGTTGGTGAAAGCATCGACGAGACGTCCGTTGAAGATAGAACGTTGATCTGCCGTTTCACGACCCGCCCGGCGCATTTCAGGCAGAAGAAAGCGGATAATCGCCAGATAGCCGAGGAACCACAGGCCAACCACCACGCCCATCAGCGGGTCCAGCGACATCAGGATTGTCACGGCAAGGATCACGAAGGTCAAGAATGACCACATGGTTTGAAGCACATTGACGATGAAATCGCCGACAGCCTCACCGCCTTGCATGATTTTGGTGGCGATGCGTCCAGCAAAATCATTCTGGTAAAAGCCGTAAGGTTGATCGATCACGCGCCGGAACGATTGCCAGCGCACCATGGAAAAGAAGCCGGGCACGATGATCTGCTGTTCGACAACCGCGGACGCGACCGTGACAATCGTCCGTCCCACCAGGACGAGCAACAACAGCGCCAGCAGTGCAGGCCAGTGATCGGTAAGCAGATTGGCGGGGCTGGACCTATCCAGCAGGTCGATCAGCCAGCCAACGGACCAGTACATTGCCGCATCCACGGCACCGGCCAGCCCGCCCACGAACAGCAGCAATATGAACGGGCCCTTCGCCTGCCGCGCGAAATAGAGGATGAACTGCCACGCCGAGTCCGGCAGCACCTCGCGCTCGGTGTCCTGAAAGGGGTCTATCGCTCCTTCAAAGCGACGGAAGAAGGCGTCAAACATAGCGCATTCTATTCATTTCCCGCACGAAATTCATAACGCTTTCATCTGGATGAGGTTCACCATTGTTTCGTATCCTGCTTTGAGGATCGTCTCACTCCTTTCTTTGTGTGGGCTGGCTATGGCGTATATTGCTACACAAGAAATGGATTGCCACGGCGTTCATCACCGAATCGGCTGCCAGGGCCGTGGCCACAGATGAAGCCGATATCGTCGCCTAAAGGCAGGAGTTTTTCCTTGATCATACGGATGAGGGTTTCGTGGCTGCCGCCGGGCAAGTCGGTGCGTCCTACCGAGCCACGAAAGAGCACGTCTCCCACATGCGCGAAGCGCGCAGCATCATTGAAAAACACGATATGGCCGGGCGCGTGTCCGGGACAGTGAAGCACCTTGAAGCTGTGAGAGCCAAACGACACGACGTCGCCTTCCTCAAGAAAGCGGTCGGGCGTACAATTGTGCATGCCGCTTCCGACCCCGTAACGCAGGGCCTGCTTTTCGATGTTGTCCAATAATGGCTTGTCGTCTTTGTGCGGCCCAATGATCTCGATTCCGCCGAGGCGTTCTTTAAGTTCATTAGCGCCGCCGGCATGATCCAGATGCCCATGCGTAAGCCAGATCTGCTCGATTTTCAGGCCGTTTTGTTCGATTGCATCGACAATGCGATCAACATCGCCGCCGGGGTCCACAACGACGCCAGTTCTGGTCTCATCATCGAACAGAATAGTGCAGTTTTGCTCAAATGGCGTCACAGGCACTATTCCGGCGTTTAATCGGCCCATTGTTGCTTACCCTTCAAAATGGAACGGGCGGCCATTCAGCCGCCCGCAATAACTTTTGCGCAAAAGCGCGTTATTTGTTCATGGCTTTCATGATCTGGCCGACAATCGCGGTCAGGATCGCACCGCCACCAGCGCCACCTAGAATGTTGTTCAGGTTAAGTGCGCCTTCGGAAACAGCGGCAGGATCCGCGCCGCCTAGGAGGCTACCGAGGATCGTTGCGCCGCCGATACCGCCGATGGCGCCGCTGAGGATTTTCGGCAACTGTCCCATTACCGCCGACGAGATCGCAGCACCCACGGCCTGTCCGCCGAGAATGCCTGTGATGACTTGTACGATGATCGGCATCAGAGCTTCCATCGTTTCTTCCCTCCACATAAAACCGGCCAGGTGCCGGCCCGGATATCAGACCTTGATTCTGACGATTGTCAAACGATGATGCGGTTCTGGCCCCAGCGGAAATGTCAGACTGATGCTAAAATTAGAGAAACCTAATGCAAAAATATAGAGATATGTAGAGCGCAAATCGGCTTTTGATAGCAATCCATAGAAAAGATTGGCAAAACCATTGGCAGGCGCCACCTATAGTAATAACGCTGACGTCACACGTATCATGGGAGACGTAATGTCAAAGAAGAATGGGGCGGCGGTGGTGCCACTCAAGACGGCTATATCAGACGACATTGGCATCGACTTTGCGTTGATCGAATTGCTTTTTTTTGCCTACCGGGATTTTACATCCGACCCCGACCAGATACTTTCAGAATTCGGATATGGGCGCGCGCACCATCGTGTCCTGCATTTTGTGAACAGAAAGCCGGGATTGACGATTGCCGAATTGCTTGATGTGCTCAAAATTACCAAGCAGAGTCTTGGACGAGTGCTGAAGCAGCTTATTGACGGCGGCCATATCGTTCAGGAGCGGGGCCCGAGGGATGGACGACAGCGTGAACTTTACCCGACGCAAAAAGGGCGTAAACTTGCCTTGGCGCTGGCGACACCCCAGTCGCGCCGCATAACGTCTGCGCTGGAAAGTTCCGGCCTCAGACAACGCGACGTTGTGGAGCGCTTTCTAAAGGCTATGGTGAATCCTGAACTGCGCGGGCAGATCGACAAACTGCCCGGCAAAATGGCCGGGAGGACAGATGGAGACGATTGATCGCACCAGTCCAGGGGGCACTCCGCCCAGCGACGACGCTCCGCACCTGCTCGTAATCGATGACGACACCCGCATCCGCAACCTGCTGAAGCAATACCTTTCGGAAAATGGGTTCCGTGTGACTGTTTCCGGCAATGCTGCTGATGCGCGCCGCAAGCTTGAGGGTCTGGATTTCGACCTGCTGATCGTGGACGTGATGATGCCGGGCGAATCCGGCGTGGAGCTAACGGCTTCGCTGCGGGAGAGGGGGCCTGTGCCGATCCTGATGCTGACGGCGCTTTCCGAAACGGAAAGCCGGATCGCGGGGCTTGAAGCGGGCGCGGATGATTATCTGCCGAAGCCGTTTGATCCGCGCGAATTGATCCTGCGCATCAACAATATTCTGCGCCGTGGCGGGCCGCAGCCGCAGCCAAAGGTCGAGCAGGTTGTGTTTGGCCCATATACGTTCCAGATTGCGCGGCGGGAACTCAAGCGCGGCGGGGAGCCGCTCAAGCTGACCGACCGCGAGCAGGAAATCATGGCGATATTCGCCGAGCGCGCGGGCGAGACGATCCCGCGTCATGAACTTGTCGCGAATGACTCGGAAGTGGGCGAGCGCACGATTGACGTGCAGATCAACCGGCTTCGGCGTAAAATCGAGCGCGACCCGGCCAATCCGGTCTGGTTGCAGACCGTGCGCGGTATCGGCTACCGGTTGAGCGTGGAGTAAGGCAACTGGACAGACAAGATGGCATCGTCGGATTTCGATAGTGCGCCATCTGGCGGCTCGCGTGTAACGCTTGCCGGACTTCACGAGTCGTGGAAGCGGTTCTGGCGGCGCATGTTGTTTTACCTGCCGAAACGGCTCTATGCGCGCTCTCTGCTCATCGTTGTCATGCCGATGATACTGCTGCAATCGGTGGTGGCCTATGTCTACATGGACCGCTATTGGAGCGCGGTGACGCAGCGGCTTTCCGCAGCGACCGCCAGAGAGCTCGCTGTGGTGGTGGACCTCGTGCAGAACGCGCCGCCCGGTAGCGATTATCGCGACATCATCCAGATCGCCAGCAACCGCCTTGAGTTCAATGTGTATGTGCTGCCGCCGGAGCCTCTGCCCGCGCCGAGCGGCGCGCCATTTTTCGACGTACTGAATGACACGCTGAACGACGAGATTGCGCAGCGCGTGAAGCTGCCGTTCTGGATCGATACGGTCGGCAATTCGCGAACCGTGGAAATGCGCGTCGCGTTTCCCGACAAGGTGATGCAGGTGTTTGCGCCGAGGAAACAGGCGGCGCCGTCCAATACGCATATCTTTCTGGTCTGGATGGTCGGCACTTCGCTCGTGCTTTTGGTGATTGCGATTACATTTTTGCGCAACCAGATCCGGCCAATTATCGCGCTGACGGAAGCTGCGGAAAGCTTTGGCAAGGGCAGGCCAGCGCCGCGGGAATTTCGCCCGCGCGGGGCCGAAGAAGTGCGGCGCGCCGGCCTGGCATTTATCCAGATGCGCGAACGCATCGAGCGCCAGCTTGAACAACGAACTGCGATGTTGAGCGGCGTCAGTCACGAC
Organism: Mesorhizobium sp.; assembly: GCA_049840935.1. Lineage (GTDB taxonomy): Bacteria > Pseudomonadota > Alphaproteobacteria > Rhizobiales > Rhizobiaceae > Mesorhizobium_G. The sequence goes on along the minus strand of JASGJA010000015.1, from coordinate 12,627 downwards.
CTGCGCACGATCCTGACGCGCTTCCGGCTGCAACTCGCGCTGGTGGGCTCCAAATCGGATCGCGAGGCGCTGAATCAAGACATCGATGCGATGCAATCGATGCTGGAGGGCTATCTGCAATTTGCGCGCGGCGAGGCAGAGGAAGAGGCAACCGGCGTTTTCGATCTGGAGGATTATGGCGAGCGGATCGACGAAGAGGCGGAGCTTCTGGGTAGATCGCTGAAGTTCAGCTTAAAGGGGGTTCCGCGCGTGAACGTTCGCGCAAAAGCGTTCAACCGACTGCTGGATAACATCGTGGGCAATGCGTTCCGTTACGCAAAAACGGTGCATGTCGATATGGAGCATCGCCCCGGCATGCTGGTGGTAATGGTTGATGACAATGGTCCGGGCATTCCGGCAGATCAGCGCGAAGAAGTGTTTAAGCCGTTTGTGCGGCTGGAAGGCGGGCGCAATCTCGATTCAAGCGGCACAGGGTTAGGGCTTGCCATCGCCCGCGACATCGCACGCAGTCATGGCGGTGATATTGTGCTGACAGATAGCCCGCTGGGTGGGTTGCGGGCGATCATCCGCGTGCCTGCGTAAAGAACGGAATGGGTTGGATTACCCCTCATCCGCCTGCCGGCACCACCCAGCCCCCCGCTATGGCTCCGGGCGTTCGTCATTTGAAAAGCCCATTTTGGGGCTTTTCATCCGCTTCGCGGACCACTCCTCGCCCCTCAAGGGAAGAACCCCTCATCCGCCTGCCGGCACCTTCTCCCTCAAGGGGAGAAGGGAGATAACTGCGGCGTTGGCTCAGTCTTCAACGTTGCAGGATAAGCGAGGCGTTGACATCTCTGCCTTCTCCCCTTGAGGGAGAAGGTGCCGGCAGGCGGATGAGGGGTAATAAGAAAGGGCGAGGTGCCAATAGGGACGTCAGAACAGCCGTCCGCCGTTAGGGACTTTGTGCGAGATTGCGCCGAGGACCACTTCGCCGTCTTCGTCCGGGAAGCCGAGCGTCAACACCTCGGACATGAACTTGCCAATCTGACGCGGAGGAAAGTTCACAACGGCAAACACCTGCCGACCGACTAGGGTCTCTGGCGTGTAGTGCTTCGTGATCTGCGCCGATGATCGTTTAATGCCGATGACCGGGCCAAAATCGATCTTCAGTTTGAACGCGGGCTTGCGCGCTTCCGGGTAGGGCTCGACCTCGATGATCGTGCCCGCGCGGATATCGACTTTCTCAAAGTCGTCAAAGACGATTTGCGGCTTCGGTTCGGACGGTAATGCCATGATGCAATTCAGGCCGTGCCAGCGGTCTCGAACAATACATGCGAGAGCGCTTCCCTCGCGCTGGTGCCAGACCAGACGACAAACTGGAACGCCTGAAAATAGCATTCGCAGGCTTCCAGCGCGCTGGAGAGCAGCACTTCGACCTGACGGCTGGTCGGCTCTGCGCCGCCGCACAGCAGCAGCGACTGGCGGAACATGATCGCGCCTTCCTGCTCCCAAAGATCGAAATGGCCGAACAACAACTGCTCGTTGATCAGCGATAGCAGGCGCATGATTTCGGTGACGCGGTTTTCCGGAACTTTCAGATCGAAGGCGCAGGCCAGATGCAGCGCTTCAAAATCTTCCATCCATGAGAAAGAGGCATGGTAGTCGGACCAGTTGCCAGCGACGGAGATCGAGATTTCATCATCGCCAGCGCGTTCAAACGCCCAGTCGTTATTATGCGCGACCTGTTCGATCACATCGACCGGATGTGCATCGCGTGCGATTTCAATTTCAATCAGTTCCATATGCCCATTCCGCTGTCTGGAACGCTATGGCGTTCCGGCCAACCCCAATACCTAGCTACAATTGAAACCCCCAACCGGCCCCCAACCCGATACACGGGACCGCACTCCGATCCCCGACAATTGGCTGCCGCGAATCATTGAATAAATTCAGTGTATTGATGCGCTGACTCAGCGCCAGCCCCAATTAGCTATCGGATGTGGAAAGCCGCTGCGAAATTGATTCAGACTTAAGGGCTAAGCGATTCAGCCAATAGGCTTTTTTGCAGCCGACCGCTGTGGACAAAATTTTAAATTATTTTTTTGCAGTGCGGCCTGAAGCCGGCTTCGCAGGCTTTTCGGCGGCGGATGGCGCCTCAGCGACACCCAACTTTGCTTCGAGTGCTTCGATGCGGGCGGCGAGTTTGAGGTTTTCCTCACGGGCTTTGCGAGCCATGTCGCTGACCGCTTCGAACTCTTCGCGCTGCACGACATCCATATTGTTGAGCAGGCGCTCGGCCTGAGCGCGGAACGCCGTTTCAACCTCACGGCGCACGCCCTGCGCGGCGCCAGCGGCATCCGTCATCAGCTTTGCAAGATCGTCGAGCAGTCGATTTGGGCCGGTTGACATGATTTTATCCTCACCACTTGTTAACGCAATTAGTGGGGGGCGCATCCGAATACAAGGCCCGTGTGCGGCGGTCCGATTGACGCAGCACATTGTAAGAAGCGAACGCATTTTGTTTGGGCGGCGGAATGCATGCACCCGCCGCGCCTTGTGGCGAAATCAGCCGACGGTGAGGTTGACCGCCTTCGGTCCCTTGCCGCGCTTGTCTGGTTCGGTTTCGAAAGTCACTTTCTGCCCGTCTTCCAGCCCCGGCAAGCCGGATGCCTGCACGGCAGAAATGTGAACGAAAACGTCCTTCCCGCCATCGTCAGGCGTAATAAAGCCAAAACCTTTGGCATGATTGAAAAATTTAACAGTGCCGGATTGCGGCATCGTAGACTCCTCTAGTCCCAAGTCTGAATGTCGCGCGGCCCATTCTCCGCACGCTCAGGCAGCTGACTGGAGGAGAAGTAATCGCTCGCGCCGCATCAGGTTCTTGCCCTGTGGGTCCTTGTCATGGACCTCTTTTTGCGACCGTCTCCCCATGCCTAAGCAGCAAAAAGGGACGCACCATTCCCATCTCCGGGCCCGCAACTTCCCGAAGGCCAAATTTGTCCATTATTTTGACGAGTTCGGCAAGCGAATCTTTTGCTTACCTATGAAGGGTGCCGGGAAAGCAGATGCGCGAAAAAGGAAAGCGCGACAACATTATGCCGCGCTTCCGGAAACGAGTGAGGTCGGGTGTTGCCCGAAAAACGATTACTCGGCGCGCAGATTGACCGCCTTCGGGCCTTTGCCCATGCGGTCAGGCTCTACGTCGAACGAAACCTTCTGGCCGTCTACCAGCGTGCGAAGGCCCGACTTTTCGATTGCAGAAATGTGGACAAATACGTCCTTGGCGCCGCCATCCGGCGTGATGAAGCCGAAGCCTTTGGTGGCGTTGAAGAACTTTACGGTTCCGGTCTGGGACATTGGGGGAAAACTCCTTCACCCGTTTCAATCATGGATCTTGCGATCCGTTTAATCCTGGCGGTCATGCATCGCGCATGATCGGACCCCCACCAGGCAGGGGTCTGTCAGATATCTACGATGTCGGGGAAAGGGTCGTCCAAAACGTTCCAGTCTCCGGGTTGCAAATGCCCGAACACAGAATCTATCGCACGGAAATATTATCGTTGCAAGCCAAAGAGATGAAGGTTTTTGCCGGATGAAATAATACAAAGTATTAGATTAGAATAGTATAATATAATGATACTTTCAATATATCGTGTTGGACGACGGCAGAGGACGGCGGTTTTCGACGTTGCATTGACGGCCAATTCGCGCTCCCATGTATCGGTGCGTAGTCAGGTTCTGAGCCTTTGGGAGGAGACGATGACCAATCCATTCAAGTTGAATGTGAGACGCTGGGCTCTGTTGATCTTGAGCGGCCTGATGCTGGCCTCATGCGTTGTTGAGGAAGTGCCTCCGCCAAGGCCGGGACCACCGCGCCCCATGCCGCCCGCCGGGCCTGTGATGTGTACGCGCGAATACGCACCTGTTTGCGCGCGTCGTGGTGGCGATTTGCGCACGTTTGGCAACAGTTGCATGGCGCGCGCCGATGGCTACCGCGTTGTAGATCGCGGACCTTGCCGCAGTGCTCCGCCGCCGATCAGGCCGCCGCGCCCACGACCAGAGCCTGCGCCCGCAATGTGCCCAATGATCTACGCGCCGGTATGTGCAGGTCGGGGAGGCATTGCGCGAACGTTCGGGAACGAATGCCAGGCGCGCGCGGATGGGTTCCGGGTGCTGCGAAACGGGCCGTGTTGAGTTCGCAAGCTAATTGAAAGTTGATCTCTATTACCCCTCATCCGCCTGCCGCCCCCACCAGCCCTCCGCATGGCTCCGGGCGTTCGTCATTTGAAAAGCCCATTTTGGGGCTTTTCATCCGCTTCGCGGACCACCCCTCACCCCTCAAGGGAAGAACCCCTCATCCGCCTGCCGGCACCTTCTCCCTCAAGGGGAGAAGGATGATTTGTCGAAGTCTCGCAAGTTCTGCAACGGTGAAGATTGAAGCCAACACAGCAGTTTTCTGCCTTCTCCCCTTGAGGGAGAAGGTGCCGGCAGGCGGATGAGGGGTGCTTCTTAGTCCGTTTCGATCAATGACCAGGACGACCGGTTTTTCGAGACTTACGGCCTTGAGCGCGCGCGTCGGCAGGGTCCTCATATGAGCCAGCGCCGATTTTTTCACGCTTGACCGGTTTGGTGCCTTCGACCGGCTTTTCCGTGCGGCGGACCGTCATTTCGTCCAGCGAATTCTTGCGGAAAAGCGATTTTCCGTCATTCGGGGTGCCGTAATCGGAGCCGTGCGCCTCTTGCGCCGACTGTTTTTTGAAGAGAGAGTTACCCGCGGGCGTGGCGTGGTCGCCAGAGGTGCCCATCGCATCAAGGTCCGGCTTGGCGAACAGCGACTTGCGCGACGAGTCATCAACCGCGCGGTGACGGGCAACGCCCTTATTGTGCTTGCCCTTTTCGCGACCGCTGACCGGACTTTGTGCCTCGACGTCACGAGCCATAGGGTCGTCGGAAATGGCAAGCTCCATCTCGCGCAGCCGCTTGACCTCGTCGCGCAGACGGGCGGCACGCTCGAAGTCGAGATCGGCGGCGGCATCGCGCATTTGCTTGGTAAGAGCTTCCAGATGGGCCTTGAGATTGTTGCCCATGAGTGCACCCTCGCTGCCGGCGAGAGCGCCGATGTCGGCGCGAACGTGATCCTTCTCGTAGACCGAGTCCAGAATATCGGCGATGCGCGACTTCACACTCTCCGGCGTGATGCCGTGCTCGGTGTTGTAGGCAAGCTGCTTCTCGCGGCGACGGTTGGTTTCCGCCATCGCGCGATCCATCGAGCCGGTGATGTTGTCGGCGTAGAGGATGACTTTGCCGTCCACATTGCGCGCGGCGCGACCGATGGTCTGGATGAGCGAGGTTTCGGAGCGCAGGAAACCTTCCTTGTCGGCGTCGAGAATGGCGACGAAGCCGCATTCGGGAATGTCCAGACCTTCGCGCAGCAGGTTGATGCCGACCAGCACGTCGAACGCGCCAAGGCGAAGATCGCGGATGATCTCGATGCGCTCCAGCGTGTCGATGTCCGAGTGCATGTAGCGCACGCGAATGCCTTGCTCGTGAAGATATTCGGTGAGGTCTTCGGCCATGCGCTTGGTGAGGACAGTGACGAGCGTGCGGTAGCCCTTGGCACTGGTTTCGCGGATCTCGCCCAGAACATCGTCGACCTGCGTTTTGGCGGGGCGAACCTCTACAGGCGGATCGATGAGACCAGTAGGGCGGATGACCTGCTCGGCAAAGACGCCGCCGGCCTCTTCCATTTCCCAACCACCCGGCGTTGCCGAAACGGCGACGGTGAGCGGACGCATGGCGTCCCATTCCTCAAAGCGAAGCGGGCGATTGTCCATGCAGGATGGCAGGCGGAAACCGTATTCCGCCAGCGTTGCCTTGCGCCGAAAGTCGCCGCGATACATGCCGCCGATCTGCGGAACGGTGACGTGGCTTTCGTCGATGAAAATCAGCGCGTTGTCAGGCACATATTCGAACAGGGTTGGTGGCGGGTCGCCGGGCATACGGCCCGTGAGATATCGCGAATAATTTTCGATGCCAGCGCAGGAGCCGGTGGCTTCCAGCATTTCCAGATCGAAACGGGTGCGCTGCTCCAAGCGTTGCGCCTCCAGCAAACGCCCAGCCTTTTCAAGCTCTTGCAGGCGGTGCTGAAGCTCTTCCTTGATGGACTTAATGGCTTGATTCAACGTGGGACGCGGCGTGACGTAGTGCGAGTTCGCGTAAATCTTGACGCTTTTGAGGTCCATCGTCTTGTGGCCAGTGAGCGGGTCGAACTCCGTGATGGACTCGATTTCGTCGCCAAACATGGAGATACGCCAAGCGCGATCCTCAAGGTGGGCGGGGAAAATTTCGATGGTGTCGCCGCGCACGCGGAATGAGCCGCGCACGAAGTTGATGTCCTGCCGCTTGTATTGCTGCGCGACAAGATCGGCGAGAAGCTGGCGCTGATCGAGACGGTCGCCAACCTGCATCTGGAAGGTCATGGCCGTGTAGGTTTCGACCGAGCCAATACCGTAAATGCACGAGACAGAGGCGACGATGATGACGTCATCGCGTTCGAGCAAAGAGCGGGTGGCCGAGTGGCGCATCCGGTCGATCTGCTCGTTGATAGAAGATTCCTTCTCGATATAGGTGTCGGTGCGCGGGACGTATGCTTCTGGCTGGTAGTAATCGTAATAGGAGACGAAATACTCGACCGCATTTTCCGGGAAGAAGTTCTTGAACTCGCCGTAAAGCTGCGCGGCCAATGTCTTGTTCGGCGCAAGAATGAGGGCAGGGCGCTGCGTGCGCTGGATGACCTGCGCCATCGTGAAGGTCTTGCCGGAACCGGTGACGCCGAGCAGCACCTGCGAGCGCTCATTGGCGTTCACGCCCTCGACCAGATCGCGGATGGCGGTGGGCTGGTCGCCTGCCGGTTCATATTCCGAAACCATCTTGATTTCGATGCCGCCTTCGGACTTGTCTGGGCGCGCGGGGCGGTGCGGCGTCCAGATCTTGCCGTTCTTGTGCAGAGGATTGCCGGATTCGATGAGCGCAGAGAGCGCGGCTACCGTGGCCGTGACACCGCTGTTCGAAATCAACTCAGCGTCTTCCAGCGCAATGTCGAGGCCCGGTACGGGATTCAGGCCAGCCGCGGCACGTTCGCGCGCGGACGCCGCGCCGCCCATTGACGTGCCACGACCCGTGCGGGTGGGCGCGGATGAACGCTCCGGGATTTTCTTTGGCTTCTTGAGGGCTTTGCTCTCAGCTTCCGCTTCGCGCTCGATCTGCTCGGCCCAGCCGGAGACGGGGCCGCTTAAAGGTGTGCCGGTCAGTTCGCCCTGTGGCGCTTCACCGAAACCGTGCAGCGGCTCGGAGGCGTCGCTGTAGTCAGTGAGCGGGCTGCCGCGCTTGCGGGGAGCCGCAGCGGTTTTGTCGGGAGATTTTGCCATGGGGGAAATATGGGCAGAGTCCGGCCAAATGGAAAGGGCTTGCGTGCGCTTCGATGCTTGGGCGGAGGCCCTCCTGACAGCAGGTTGTCAGGAAGTGTCAGCCGTAGCGGAGCTTGAGGCCGAGGATCGTGAGGATGAACAGCAGTGTTATGCCATTGGCGCAAATGACCGGCCACGAGCCGATGAACAGGCCGTAGACGAACCAGAGGAATACGCCCGTTGCCAGCGCGGCATTGGTGCCGAGCGAAATGTCGTGCGTGCGGCGCTCGCGCAGTATCTTTATGATCTGCGGGAGCCACGCAAGCGTCGTGATGAGCGCCGCAAGCGAACCGATGAGTTCAACAGAAGCTGACAAGGACAGAACTTTCCGAGAGGAATTGTGCTGTGCAGCATATGCCGCAATCTCAGGCGGTTTGAAAGTGAAATTGCTTGGCGGGCGCAAATAGAGCGTGATCGTCGTGGGTAGATGATAAATAGGCTAAAGCTGCGTTTCCTCTCCCCGTTCAACGGGGAGAGGATGCCGGCAGGCAGGTGAGGGGCGATGCGAAGTTGGTCTGCCCCTCACCGGCCCTTCGGGCCACCTTCCCCGCTCACGGGGAGAAGGAAGCGGTTGCGATGTCTGCGCTGCGAAGAAAGGGCGGTGGTGGGCGAGCGGATGCGGTGGTTACACAAGCACGAGATTGCCGTCGGTGATGAGGTCTTGAAGGCTAGTGGCTGAGCCGACGCCGCCAAGTGTAATGGTTACCGTTTCGCCCAGTGGTGTCGACGAGCCCTGACCCTTGTAAAAGATTGACAGTACCAGGTTGCCATCACCATCCTCGCTGGTCGTCAAGAAATCTGACAGCGTGGAGGTCGTCGGATTATAGCCAATGAGCAGGTCGCTGATGCTGATAATGTCGCTGTTCTGCCCCATCTCAAAGTCGAGGATGGTGTCCGAGCCAGCGTTTTCGAAGCCGTAATGGAAGGTGTCCCGTCCGGCGCCGCCGGATAAGCTGTCGTTGCCCTCGCCACCGACAATCCAATCATCTCCGGAGCCGCCGATAATGGTGTCGTCGCCGTAAAGACCGTGGATGATTTCTGCGGTGGTCGATGAATTGTAATTCATCATGGTGCCGGTTAGCGAGGAGTCCCACTTGACGTTTGCGTCCAGCTCTCCACTGAATTGCCAGTGGTACTTTCCCTGCAAGTACACGAATGCAGTGATGTCTGTATGCAGGCCGATGTACCAGTCGACGTTCATTTGAATCGCCGTTTCGCCCGCAGCCGTGTCCAGCTTAGCCCACCCGCGAAGCGTTTTATCCATGTTTTCGACGGACATGCCTGTATTGATAAACATGCCGCTGGCATCGGTCAGTGATGAAATATCCCAGCCGCCGAGATCCTGATCGAATGATGTGGTATCGCGGAACATATCCTTCATTGACGTGACTTTGGACGTATCCCAGCCGCTAATGTCGGCATCAAAGGCAGTCGCGCCGTAGAACGTGCCTGTCATTAGCGTAACACCGCCCACGCTCCAGCTGCTTAGATCTTGATTGAATGCAGAGGCACCGTAGAAGGTGTGGTATAGCGACGTTAAGTTGCTCGTATCCCAGCCGCCGATGTCCTGATTGAAGGAAGACGCCCCGTTGAACATGAATTTAAGGGTCGACGCTCCGGTTATATCCCAACTGCCGATATCGCCGTTGAACGCGGTTGCGTCGTAGAACATTCCGTCAAAATTGGTGACAGAGCCAACGTCCCAATTATCTAGATTCTGATTGAAGGCGCTGGCACCGAAGAACATATACGATGCATCCTGAACGTTGCTGACATCCCAAGCGCCAATATCCTGATTGAAGCTGGTGGCCCCCGTAAACATCTGGCTCAGAGACAGCACACTGCCTGTATTCCAGTCGCCGATGTCCTGATTGAATGAAGTCGCGGCATGGAACATCTCGATCATTGTGGTCACATGGCTGGTGTCCCAGTTACCAATCTCACCATTGAACGCGCTGGCGTTTGCGAACATGCCAACCGCCCTGAGCAGGCTAGACGTATCCCAATCATTCAGGTTCTGGTTGAATGAGGTTGCTCCGTCGAACATGCCGTCCATCGTCAAAACTTTGCTGACGTCCCAGGTGCCAATCGACTGATTGAAGTCGAGTGCGTCGTAAAACATGTTTGCCATGCTCGTGACCTTACCCGTGTTCCAACCGCTTATGTCTTGATTGAATATCCCGGCGCCGTTGAACATCTCTTCCATTGTCGTGATTTTGGAAACATCCCAACCGCTGATGTCCTGATTGAAAGTCGTATTGCCGTAGAACGTGGCATAGGCGGTCGTCGCATGGGAGGTATCGAACGCCGTAATGTTGTCGCTCGGTAGCGAAATGTCTGCAAAGAGCATTTCCAGCGAGGTAACGTTTTCGGCAGCGCCAAAAAATGCGCCGTCTAACGTCTGCACCGATCCGGCTGCGATGGAAACCGCGATATTGGTGGTGTTTTCGCCCAGATCAGGCTCCACGTTGGCCTGCCAGGTCGTCGCATCGATCTTATCGAACGTATAAGGCACGAGGAAACCGTTCGCGATGATGAGGTCGCTCTCGGTGAAGGTAGACGCATCCACAGCTTCGCTGAAGGTGAACATGACCAGTCCTCCGCGGCTGCCATCGCCGTCGATAATCACGGTGGGAGCATTGACCGTCAGTGCAAACTCGGACGAAACCAAGGAAACATTGCCTGCAAGATCGGTGGCAATCGCCGTTACTGCGTAACTGCCATTGGCGAGCGCGGTGCCAGTGTGATCGAAGCTCCACTCACCCAACCCGTCTACGGTCGTTGTTCCAATCGACGTTCCGTCAATGAACAGTTCGACGCTGCCATTGGCTTCCGCGTGACCCGTGAAAATGAGCGTGTTGTCGTTGGTGATGCCGTCGCTTTGGGAAAGTCCGCTATCATTGGAGATTGCCAGGATTTCAGGCTGATCAACAGAGGTGTCGACCGTGAGCAAAAACGGCGTCGAAGTTGCGGATACATTGCCTGCAATGTCGGTCGATTTGGCCGTGACGCTGTAAGTGCCGTCTGGCAGCGTCGTTCCGGTGTAGTCGAAGCCCCAATCTGCAAGAGCACTGACTGTTGTACTGCCGATGCGTTCCACGCCGATGAAGAGTTTGACGACGGTGTTCTCCGCGGCAATGCCCACGAATACAAGCGTATTGTCCGAGGTGATGCTGTCCAGCAGGCTGCCCGTATTTGAGCGGATGTCAGTGATTTCTGGCGTGAAAGGTATCGTTGTGTCGATTGTGATGGAAAGGGGAGCCGAGGATATGGAGACGTTGCCTGCAAGATCAGTGGCGGTTGCTGTCAGAGTGTAGCCGCCTTCGGCAAGTTCGGTGCCGGTATAGTCGAAGCTCCATGTGCCATCGCCTCCGGCGGTCGTGCTGCCGATAGACGTGCCGCCGATGAAAAGTTTAACGATTGAGTTTGCCTCTGCGCCGCCAGAAAAGCTGAGCGTGTCATCATAGGTGATGCCGTCGTCCACGATGCCCGTGTCAGAGGTGATTTTCAGCGTCAGAGGTGCGTCTGGCCGGGTAGTGTCGATAGTGATGTTTAACTGCTGCGAGAGCGCGGAGACATTGCCAGCCGCGTCTGTGGCGGTGGCGGTTACGACATAGTCACCGTCGAGCAATATTGTGGTTGCCTGGGCAAGAACCCATTCGCCATGTGCGTCGGCTTTTGTTGTGCCGACCGAGATATCTCCGATGAAGACTTCAACGATTGCGTTTGGCTCTGCTGTGCCGGAGAAACTGGGCATATTGTCCGACGAAATGCCGTCATGGGGCGCGCCTGTATCGGACGACATTGCAAACGTTGTAAGTGCGTCGGGCGCGATGGTATCGATTGTGATGGGCAGCACAGATGACGATGGCGAGGCGTTTCCATCCGCGTCGGTCGCTATGGCTGTGACGGCATACGTGCCGTCCGGCAAAATGGTTCCGCTGTAATCGAACGACCAAGTGCCGCTGCTGTTTGCGGTGGCGGTGCCGATGGACCGAGCGTCCAGAAAAATCTCGACGGTTGTATTTGGGTCCGCTGTGCCGGCGAAAACAAGGGTATTGTCGGAGGTCAGCCCGTCATTGATTGCGGTATCGGTGGCGAAATGAAGTGTCGGCGTGCCGAGGGATGGCGGCGAATCCTTGAGGAACGAAAGCGGCGTTGCACTGAGGATGCCCAGCAGTGCGGTGGTCGATATGCCGGCACCGATGCTGTGCATCGTGACAGCGGCTTCGATGATGCCGTCACCTGCCGTTGTGAGTGCGTTCGAGAAATCCACCATGGACAGCTTGCCATGATCGGCAAAGACCAGATGGTTGTGATCGAAGCCGTGCTCGGCAAAATTCCTGATTGTGTGAACTTTGCCATTCTTCATTCGCACAACGAGATTGTTGCCCTCGCGCGCGTAATTGAGCACGTCGCCCGGATTTCCCTGAATGACAAAGTCCCTGGCGCCCGCAGAGGCGGTTGCGTTACCGGAAACGCGAACAGTCTCGCGGCCAAAGATGTTCGTCAAAGCCATAAAATATCCTCATCGTCGCCATGCATATGACGTATTTCACTAAATTAGAAATATATAAAAATAGTTGATTGACTGACGGGCATTTGCCCTATCAGGCGTCTTTCTTGCGCAACTCGAAGAAGAACAGGAAGATGGATAAAGCGACGGCCATATAGAGGAACGTCTCCTTGAGGAAAGATCGCCAACGCTCATAGTGATCGTTCAAGGCCGAAAGCGTGTTGATGCGGGCCTGATTGTTCGTCACGCGCGAAAGTGCTTCCGCGACGAGGTTGTTTTCAAAATCCTGCAATTTGTTGACGGCCTCGGGCGTATCGTATCCGCCGTGGACCGCGTCCTCATAAGGCTTCATGGTCTCGTTCCAGCCGGAAGGGTGCAGGATAGTGGCAGCGCGCCGCAGCGACCCCATCGACGCAGATTGGGAGCGGTAAAGCTGGTCGCCGACATAGCGCAGTCGCATATCGGCCGAGAGGGCGGCAAGCGTGAGATTAAGCGTGGCGCGCGACAGTTCGTTCGCCTGGAACATCGTCACGAATTTGGTGAGGTCGTCGTTCTGGCCTTGGAGCTCGGTGATCTCTGAGCGCACCGGCTCCTGCCAACCGTCCAAAACGCGATAGACCACATTGCCGCTGATCCATGACCCAATGGACGGCAGCGCCAGAATGA
>JASGJA010000014.1:0-102619 GCA_049840935.1 Mesorhizobium sp. | reverse complement strand
TTGTCGAGCCGGAGCCCGTTTACAAGAGCCAATTTGCAGCCGGCTTAGCCATTTTGCCGCATATGCACAGCATCAAAAAGGCCAATACCCAGTTGCGCGAGCACCACTGACGCAGCGTCATGCACATTGTGAGCCGCAAGTTTTAGCTCCGGCAACGAGATTGATTGGATTGTAAAAAGGCTGGGCTCCGGCATGCGCTCTGCTTGCTTCGGACCTAATAGCGTCACAACCAGATCGATAACAGCCTTGCCTTGCGAGGCGATCGAACGAAGCCCCAGCCCCCTGACTTCCACCAATCCCGTAATCGTCTGCGGCGCGGTCATCAGAAGCTTGCCGCCTGCTGAAGATACGAGCAGCTGATCGTCTGCAACGAGCCGTACAAACTGACCATAAGATCGAACGCGCGCCAGCAATTCCAGCGCTAGCTCCGTCTTTCCCGAACCTGACTTACCCTGAATGAATACACCACGGTCGCCGAGAATCACCGCGGTGCCGTGCAAATTATTGCTCATATCAGCTTTCGGCAGGGAAGCTGGCCACGAAGCGCGCGCCCTTGAGATCCCCCGGCTTCGTGCCTGGAATATTTTCGGCAATCAGCCTGCCACCATGCGCCTCGACAATTTGGCGGCTGATGGAAAGGCCAAGGCCGGAATTCTGACCGAAGGCTTCACTGGATGGCCGGTCCGTATAGAAGCGCTCAAAAATGCGGTCGATGTTTTCGACCCGAATGCCCGGTCCGTTGTCTTCGACTGAAACCACATTAAATTTGCCAGCGCGCGAGAGCCGCACGACGATCTTGCCACCCTCATCAGGAACGAAGGAGCGCGCATTTTCGATCAGGTTCGTCATCACCTGACCGAGCCGTGATTCGTGACCGCTTACGAAAAACCCTTTAACGCCCTGCGGCAGCTTTTCGGCGATAAACTCGATATCGACCTGCTTCTTGTTGCGGCTCGTGTCTTTTGAAGCGGCGACGAGGTCCGTCATAAACTTGCGCAAATCAACCCGCTGCGAATCCTCACGCGCCAATTCCGCATCAAGGCGCGAAGCGTCCGATATGTCCGTTATGAGCCTATCTAGCCGTCTCACATCGTGTTGAATCACTTGCATGAGCCGGTCACGCGACGTCTCATTTTTCGCCAGAGGCAATGTTTCGACGGCACTGCGCAATGATGTCAGCGGGTTCTTCAACTCGTGGCTTACATCCGCCGCAAAACTTTCAATCGCGTCGATGCGCGCATAAAGCGCATTCGTCATGTCGCGAACGGCCACGGAAAGGTTACCTATCTCATCTTGCCGTGCAGAAAAGTCTGGAATTTCCTCGCGTTTCTTGACGCCGCGCCGCACACGAACCGCAGCAGCTGACAGCCGCCGCAGCGGATTGGCAATCGTAGAAGCCAGCAGCACAGACAACACCGCGTTTGCCAGCGCCGCAACGCCAAAAACGCGCAGAATCGCCCGGCGCTCGCCAGCAACAATCTTGTCGATGTCATTGCCTTCGGTGGAAAGCATGAGAACGCCCAGAACCGCACGGAATCGCTGGATAGGCACCGCAACCGAAACGATCTGCTCGCCCTGCTCATTGACCCGGACCTGCGTAGCGGGGCTGCCGGTGAGCGCCGTCATAATTTCCGGGAAGCCTGCGCCGCTGCCACCCGGCTGTTCTTTGTAAACGGGGAGATCGGTATTGCGGAAAAGATCGAAGATGAACCTTTCAGTGCGGTCCAGAATGCCGCTCTCTTCATCATCCACCGGCGGAAGATCGTAGCGCAAAATCTGGCCACGCGAATAAAGATGCCGGGAGTCGAGCAGGAGATTCGCGTCACGGTCATAGACGCGCGCACGGGTTCGGGTCGGCGAAATGAGGCGCCGCAGCACCGGCGCGACTTTTTCCGGATTGATCGGAAAATCGAGACTTTCCAGATCGGCGCCCGGTCCGAGATTTTCGCCTGCCTGCAATTCAAACAGCTTTTCAGGATCGATGTTGAGCGAATCCGTTTCGACCGTTGCCGAGGCTGCAATCGCACCGGCTATGATTTCGCCCTGCGTCCGTAGACTTTCCACGCGCGCGTCGATCAACCCGTCGCGGAACTGGTTGAGATAGAGAACACCCACCACCAGCACTGCAAGCGCCGCGAGGTTAAGGATGAGAATGCGCCGCGTCAGGCTCGAAAACAGGTGATGTTCCAGAAAAGTACGCACGGAAGAGCCTGCTCTACGCAGAAATTTTGGCGCAAAACGCCGACGCGGCTTTGCCGCGACCGGCCTGCTCGAGTGCACCTCAACTGCCATTCACCAGAGTCCGTTGCGTCCTGCCGCTTGGCGAAATGCTTATGCCTCGCGGAACCGGTATCCAACGCCATACAACGTTTCGATCATCTCGAAATCGTCATCCACCGCCTTGAACTTCTTCCGAAGGCGCTTGATGTGGCTATCGATGGTGCGGTCGTCAACATAAACCTGTTCGTCATAGGCCGAATCCATCAGCGCATCGCGGCTCTTGACGACACCCGGCCTCTGCGCCAGCGAATGCAGGATCAAAAATTCCGTGACGGTTAGCGTAACCGGCTCACCTTTCCAGGTGCAGGTGTGGCGCTCCTGATCCATCACGAGCTGCCCGCGTTCCAGCGAGCGTGCCTGCTGTGTCGGCGCTTTTGCACCTGCCTCACGCGCACTTGCGCGGCGCAGAACAGCTTTGACACGCTCGACAAGCAGCCGCTGAGAGAATGGCTTTCGAATGAAATCGTCCGCGCCCATTTTCAAGCCGAACAACTCATCGATCTCATCATCTTTCGAGGTCAAAAAGATTACAGGCAGATCGGTTTTCTGGCGCAGACGGCGCAAAAGCTCCATGCCGTCCATGCGCGGCATCTTTATATCGAGAATGGCTAGGTTTGGCGGACGCGCCGACAATCCCTCCAGCGCAGAAGCGCCATCGGTATAGGTCTCCACCCGGTAGCCTTCCGATTCAAGGGCGATCGAAACAGAGGTGAGAATGTTCCTGTCGTCGTCTACTAGGGCGACTGTCGCCATATCCTGCGGCTCCTTCATTCGCTGCATGTCCCTTCAGTTCACGAATGGCTCATGCAAAACAAATTAGGTACAAAATGTGGCACAATTCCCTGTAATGTCACAACGAACTGTCGGTAAGACCACTCGTCCGGCAGTTCTCCACTCCAAAAATCTGGCAAGACCAAATATCTTTCAACCGATTTTCCCGTCTCTTTTAAACGATTGAAATAGTTTGATCGTTTTTTAAATCGATTAATGATTTGAAATCATTTGGTTTTTCTGGTTCCGCTAGAGTGCGCCATAACGACGAGCAGCGGGTGGCGTTCATCGAACCGAATCTGGCGGCACATAATAGGGGAACGTCGAATGGCAGCGAATGGGCACAAGCCGGTTGCACGGCTTGCGGGTAAAGATCTTATAACCAACGGAGAGGTACGGGCGAATCTCGCCGCTGCCGAACTCTACGAAGAAGCGATCAAGCGCGGTGAGGCGACGATCACGGCTGAGGGCGCTCTGGTCGCCTATACCGGCCAGCACACGGGCCGCTCGCCGAAAGACAAGTTCGTTGTGCGCGACGCCACCACGGAAAACACCGTCTGGTGGGACAACAACGCGGCTATTTCGCCGGAGCATTTTGACCTCTTGCTGGAAGATTTTCTTGCCCAGGCTGGCTCGCAGGATCTGTTTGTACAGGATCTGATCGGCGGCGCTGACCCGGTAAACAGCCTTCCTGTGCGCGTCGTCACCGAATATGCGTGGCACTCGCTTTTCATTCGCAACCTGCTGATCCGTCCGGACCGTGCGGCGCTGGCCGGGTTCGAGCCGAAGATGACGATCATCGATCTGCCGTCTTTCAAGGCGGACCCGACGCGTCACGGCACGCGCACCCAGACCGTCATTGCAGTCGACATGACCCGGATGATCGTGCTGATCGGCGGCACGTCCTATGCGGGCGAGATGAAGAAGTCTGTGTTCACGGCGCTGAACTTTATCCTGCCGCAGGTCGGCGTCATGCCCATGCATTGCTCGGCCAATACGGATGATGACGGCAATTCTGCCGTGTTTTTCGGCCTTTCCGGCACCGGCAAGACCACGCTTTCCGCCGATCCTTCGCGCACGCTCATCGGCGATGACGAGCACGGCTGGGGACCGGAAGGCATCTTCAATTTTGAAGGCGGCTGCTATGCAAAGACCATTCGGCTTTCAGCCGAGGCCGAACCGGAAATCTTCGCGACCACGCAGCGTTTCGGCACCGTGCTTGAGAATGTCGTGCTCGATGCCGGCCGTTCACCCGACTTCAACGATGGTTCGCTGACGGAAAACACGCGTTGCGCCTATCCGCTGGATTTCATCCCGAACGCCAGCGCAACGGGCCGCGCGCCTCACCCCAAGAACATCGTGATGCTCACGGCAGATGCATTCGGCGTGTTGCCGCCCATCGCAAAGCTCACGCCTGCGCAGGCAATGTATCACTTCCTTTCGGGCTACACGGCAAAGGTGGCTGGCACCGAAAAGGGCGTCACCGAGCCGGAAGCAACATTTTCGACCTGCTTCGGCGCACCCTTCATGCCGCGCCACCCGTCTGAATATGGCAATTTGCTGCGCGAACTGATCGCCAATCACGGTGTCGATTGCTGGCTTGTGAACACCGGCTGGACGGGCGGCGCTTATGGCGTCGGCCATCGCATGCCGATCAAGGCAACCCGCGCACTGCTTGCCGCAGCGTTGGACGGCTCGCTCAAGGGCGCCGATTTCCGCACCGACGCCAATTTCGGCTTCGAGGTTCCCGTTGCCGTTCCCGGTGTGGACACCAAGATACTCGATCCGCGCTCCACATGGGCCGATACGAACGCCTATGATCGTCAGGCGCACAGGCTGGTCGATATGTTCGTCACCAACTTCGCCAAGTTTGAGGATCACGTCGACGATGGAGTTCGCGGCGCCGCTCCCGGCCTGAAAGCGGCGGCGGAATAACCGCTTCATACATTTCTGAAAGGGCCGGATATTTTCCGGCCTTTTCTTTTTTCGCGCGAGACGGCATCAAGTCGTCATGGCGGAAGACATCATCCATATCAGCGCCGAGGCTTCGATCCATCCGGACGATCTGTCGGAAAGCTTCATCCGCGCCTCCGGGCCGGGCGGGCAGAACGTCAATAAGGTTGCGACTGCGGTGCAGCTTCGCTTTGACGCGGCCAACGCGCAGGGCCTTTCCGAGCGGGTACGCGCCCGCGCGTTGAAATTCGCGGGACAGAGGGCCACACGCGATGGCGCGATTCTAATCGAGGCCGCCCGCTTTCGTACGCAAGAGCGCAACCGCGCCGATGCTCTTGAACGCCTCGTTGAACTGCTCACCAAAGCCGCCGAGCCGCCGCCGCCGCCACGCAAGAAAACCAAACCGACCAAAGGTTCTGTCGAACGTCGGCTGAAGTCTAAGGCTGGCCGCTCTACCGTCAAGAAACTACGCGGCAAGGTTGATCGAGAATAGTTATCGCAACTTGCCCTTGTGACTCTGCAATGCCAAAGTCTTGGAGAAGCATGAAGCAGGAGGCCGCAGGGCATGGGTATTTTTGATTTCGTGAAAAAGGTCGGCAAGAAGCTCGGCATCGGTGATGACGAGGAAGCTCCGACCGCCGAAGCCCTCAAGAAAGAACTGGATTCCAACAAGCTCGGCACCGAAAACGTGCAGGTAGAAGTTCAGGGCGACAAAGCTATTTTGAAAGGCGTCGTTGCGGACCAATCAGCTTTCGAGAAGGCTGTTATCGCAATCGGCAATACGCTTGGCGTTTCCAAAGTTGAGGCTGGCGAATTGAAGGTTGTGCCACCGGATTCAGGCATCAAGCTCGACGGCGGCATAGACATGACCGAGCTAGTGAAAGCTGCCACACCCGCCGAAAGAACCGAAGTTCTACACCGTCAAGAAGGGCGATAATCTCTGGAAGATCGCCGAAGCGAACTACGGCAAGGGTAAAGGTGCGAAGCACAATATCATCTTTGAAGCCAACAAGCCCATGCTTAAGCACCCGGACAAGATCTATCCCGGACAAGTTCTGCGCATCCCGGATATTGCAGAGGTGTGAGTCTTTAAATCACCCCTCATCCGCCTGCCGGCACCTTCTCCCTCAAGGGGTAGAAGGCAGAAAACTGCGGCATTGGCGTCAGTCTTCAACGTTGCAGAACAAGCGAGACGTTGAGGAAAATTCCCTTCTCCCCTTGAGGGAGAAGGTGCGGCAGGCGGATGAGGGGGTAAAACTACAAGCGATTTCCGGCGGAACTACCGCCCCTTCCACACAGGATCGCGTTTTTCCGCGAAGGCTTTAAACCCTTCCAAGCCATCCTCCGACGCGTACAACTCATCGACAGTGCGGAATTTGCGCTTCGTTACCCAGTTCATCGCATCCTGAAATTCCATTGCTTCGGCGCGGCGTGCGACTTCCTTGATCGCCGCGAAAACCATCGGTGGGCCGCTCGCCAGCAGGCGCGCGATATCCCACACCCGCTCTTCCAGCTTTTCCGGCGGCAGAACTTCGTTGACCAGCCCCCAGCGATGCGCCTCCTGCACATCCATCCATCGGCCGGTCAAAAGCAGATCCATCGCCACATGATACGGGAATACGTTTCGGCAGCTTGATCGTCGCAGCATCGGCCAGCGTTCCCGCGCGAATTTCCGGCAGGGCAAAGCTCGAATGGTCCGACGCGTAGATCAGGTCGCAGGACAGCGCCAACTCGAAGCCGCCGCCGACCGCCATCCCGTTAACACACGCGATTACCGGCTTGTTCAGATCGCGTAATTCCTGCAAGCCTGCGAAACCACCCACACCATAATCACCGTCAACAGCATCGCCCGCAGCAGCGGCTTTCAAATCCCAACCGGCCGAGAAAGAATTTCTCGCCCGCCGTTTTGACAATCGCGACACGCAGTTCCGGATCGTCGCGAAATGCTTCAAACGTCTTGCCCATGAGCCGAGACGTGGCGAGGTCGATAGCATTGGCTTTTGGTCGATCAAGCGTGACCTCCAGAATACCGCCCTCGCGGCGCGTCTTTATCACTTCGCTCATTGCGTCCTCCGAACCAGCAGCGCGTCTGCGATCCATGCGCCCTTGCCCTCACCGCAAACGATAAGGGGATTGATGTCCAGTTCCTCGATGTTTCCAGCCGCTGCAAACTCACCGATTTTTGCGATTGCCTCAATGGCGGCACTCAAGTCGGCTTTCGGTCTGCCGCGATAAGCCGTCCAGCAGCTGAAACATTTTCAAGCCGCGTAGCGCACTGTCGATTTCGTCGCATGACGCGGGCAGCAGAAGCGTTGCGCTATCCTGTAAAAGTTCGACAAGAACGCCACCGGTACCAATGGTCATAACTGGCCCGAAAAGCACATCATTGGTGATGCCGACAATCAATTCGGCCACGCTACCCTCGATCATCTTTTCCACGAAAAGACCTGTGCCGAGCGGCAGTAATGCTTCCGCTGCGCTCCTTACGGAATTTGCATCGCGAAGGTTCAGACGAACGGCCCCTGCTTCCGACTTGTGGGCAACGCCGAGCGCCTTCAACGCGACGGGAAAGCCCAACTCTTCTGCAGCTTTCATCGCCTCTGCGACCGAAGCGCAGACCTGCCCCGATGGCACGTTCAGGCCAGATTCGCGCAGCAGTGTTTTCGCGAACGCTTCGTCCAGCACTTGTCTTTCACCGCTTGATGCGGATTTCGTTCCGATAGCGGCTGAGGTGGGCTTGCTCCACGCCTTGCCGATAAAATGAGCGGCTTCCACCGCATCCATGGTTTCTTCGATGCCAAACAACGGAACGATACCTTGCCCGACAAGCGTCTTTGCCTGGGCTTCCTGCATGTTTTCCGGCATGGACGCGACCACCGCACCCCGCGCCGATTTCGCGCTCAAGGCGGATTGGAACGCTCGCAAAGTCGGCTGCCAGTCCGCATCCGAGCATCGGTCGTTTCTCGGAAAATCCAACACCAGCATGTTCAGATCGAAGCTGTCTGAAACCATCGCCGTGAACGTGCTGCGCATGGCGTCTTCATTGTTCCAGATGAAGGTGTGATAGTCGAGCGGATTGGCGACAGCCACCAGCGGGCCAAGCGTTTCCTTGACCGTCGCGCGATGCGCCTCGTCCAGCTTCGGGAAAACGAGGTGCCGCCCTTCCACCGCATCGGCCATCACTGAAGCTTCGCCGCCCGAACAACTCATTGAAGACAGGCGGTCGCCGGGCAAGGGGCCGCACACATGCAGCAATTTCAGCGTTTCGAGAAACGCCGGGATCGAATCCACTCGCGCAATGCCCAGCCTGCGCAGGAAAGCGTTGGACGCGGCATCCGATCCCGCCAGCGAAGCCGTGTGGGACAGCGCACCCGCGCGCGCTTGTTCGGAACGTCCAACCTTCATCGCGACAATCGGCTTTCGCAGTTCGCGCGCTCGCATCGCCAGATTTTCAAAGCCTGCGACGGAATCGAAGCCCTCAATATGCAGACCAAGCGCCGAGACACGCTCGTCTTCGATCAAACCCTGCGCCAGTTCGGAAAGCCCAGTCTGAGCTTGATTTCCAGCGGTCATCACATAGGCCACGGGCAGGCCGCGCTTTTGCATCGTCATGTTGATTGCGATGTTTGACGATTGCGTCAGGATCGCAACGCCGCGCCCTTCCAACCGCTCGCCGCCATGCTGGTCCGGCCATAGCAGTGCGCCGTCGGCGTAATTTATCAGGCCGTAGCAATTCGGCCCAATGATCGGCATGTCGCCTGCTGCTGCGAGCAATTCATCCTGCAATCGCGCGCCATCGGCATCATCCGCGCCCGCTTCCAGAAACCCCGCCGCAAAGCAGATTGCGCCGCCCGCGCCGCGTTTCCGCAATTGCCGCACTATTTCGATGGTAAGTGTGCGATTGACACCAACGAAGGCGGCATCCGGCACACCCGGCAGATCATCCACTCCGCGATAAGCCTTGACCCCGTGCACCTCCGGTTTGCTCGGATGCACCGGCCAGACTTCGCCGGAAAAGCCCATCTTCCGGCATTGCTGAACGACATTTGCCGCAAACGAGCCGCCGAAGACCGCTATGGAGCTCGGCCTTAAAAGTCTTTCGAGGCGATGCATTTCAGCCGCCCACTGCGCGAAGGAGCGCGCGCGAAATGATGTGCCGCTGAATTTCGCTCGTGCCCTCCCAGATGCGCTCGACGCGGGCATCGCGCCAGATGCGCTCCAGCGGGAGATCGTTCATCAGCCCCATGCCACCATGAATTTGGATTGCTTCGTCCGCTACGAAGGCAAGCATTTCCGTCGCCTTGAGCTTGGCCATCGCCATGTCTTCGTCGGTCACGGTGCCTTGATCGTATTTCCAGCCCGCCTCGAACACGAGCAGGTTTGCCGCCTTCATCTCGGTTGCCATGTCGGCCAGCTTGAATGACACGCCCTGAAACTTGCCGATCTGTTGGCCGAATTGCTTTCGCTCTGCCGCATAAGAAACCGCATGATCGAAAGCGCGTTCAGCGCGTCCAAGACATGTCGCCGCCACCTGAAGCCGTGTCGCTCCAAGCCATGTGTTTGCAACCTCGAAGCCCTTGTGCACCTCTCCCAGAACCTGTTCCTTCGGCAGGCGGCAATCGTCAAATTCCAAAACGGAATTGGTGTAGCCGCGATGCGAAACATTCTGATAGCCGTCACGCACACTGAAACCCGGCGTTCCCTTATCCACGAAAAACGCGGTGATCTTCTTGCGTTTTCCGCGCGGGGTTTCCTCCTCGCCGCTCGCCATGAAGGTGATGACAAAATCGGCCATATCCGCGTGGCTGATAAAATGCTTGGTGCCGTTCAACACCCAATCATCACCATTCTGCACCGCGTTTGCCTGCATGCTGCGCAGGTCCGAACCTGCATTCGGTTCAGTCATTGCGAGGCAGTCGGATTTCTCACCGCGAATGCATGGAAACAGGTACCGCTCGCGCTGTTCCGAGGTTCCCGCCAGCATAATGTTGGATGGTCGCGCCACACAATTCCAGTGCAGGGCATAGCTCGCACGGCCAAGCTCCTTTTCGTAGAGCAGCCACGTCACCGTATCAAGACCAGCGCCGCCGACATCGGCAGGCATGTTGGCCGCATAGAGGCCGGCAGCAATCGCCTTTGATTTGATTTCCTCAATCAACTCGCGCCGGAGAACGCCGGTGCGTTCAATTTCCGCCTCATGCGGATAGAGTTCGTTTTCAACGAATGCGCGCGTCGTGTCGACGATAAGCCGTTGTTCTTCGCTCAACCCGAACTGCATATGAGCCTCTCCCAAAAGAAGTTGCCATCTTGCCGATCTTGCAAATCAGCTATTAGCGGATTACGAAATCTCTTTGATGAAAAACGAATTGCGAGATGTGTTTCGCTCGGAGCACGCGCCATTGTCGATCACGATACTCGTGCTCGAAAATGCATCGATCCTATGCGTTGCCTCGACCATAGACCCACTTCGGGCCGCAAACCGCATCGCGGGCGAGCGCCTTTTCGACTGGCGTATTGTCTCCGTGGATGGCACAGCGCCTCGCACCACCAGCGGATTGCCTGTCGCCGTTGATGGCGCATTCGACTTTACGCCTGCGGACATGCTCATCGTTATTGGCGGATTTGGTACCCGGCACGCTTCCGCCCGCGCGCAACTCGCCATATTGCGTAAGAGCGCCCGCGCTGCCCGCAGCTTTGGCGGCGTGGAAGCAGGCTCATGGCTGCTTGCGCGCGCCGGATTGCTCGATGGCCGACGTGCAACCACGCATTGGGAAGACCTTGAAGACTTTGCCGCCGCATTTCCTTTGATCGACGTGCGTCCTGACCGCTATGTCATCGACGGTCCTGCGTTTACGGCGGGTGGAGCATCGCCCATTTTCGACCTCATGCTGCACCTCATCCGCAGCCGTTTGGGCATGGCGGTTGCGCTCGATGTCGCCAGCGTCTTCATATACGATCAGGCGCACAACGCCGCCGACACGCAGCCGCTGGTTTCGCTTGGGCGGCTCG
Organism: Mesorhizobium sp.; assembly: GCA_049840935.1. Lineage (GTDB taxonomy): Bacteria > Pseudomonadota > Alphaproteobacteria > Rhizobiales > Rhizobiaceae > Mesorhizobium_G. Next base: position 91,606 of record JASGJA010000014.1, on the reverse strand, counting down.
AAGGCTATGACGAACGCGTTGCGCAAACGATCCGGTTGATGGAATCCCGCATCGACGAGCCGCTCAGCACCGCGCAACTCGCCGCAAAGATCGGCGTAACAACACGTACATTGGAAACCATATTCCGCAAAGCCATCGATGAAACACCCGGCGCTTATTATCAGCGTTTGCGGCTAAGCGCTGCCCGGCAACTCGTTCTCGATACGCGGATACCGATGGCTGATGTCGCAGCGCGAACCGGCTTCGGCTCCACGGCGAGTTTCTCGCGAGCGTTTTCGGCCGCGTTCGGAGAGCCGCCAACCCGCCTCAGAAAGGGTTGAAATCCCTCAAGAAGATCAATGCATTAATTGCAATTTTCTTCTAACATATTGCGTTTCAATGTAAAATATGTTTCTATTGAATGAACATTCAATGAATAATCGAGTTTGAAAATGAACCAGCATCTGCTCAACATAGCAGTGCCGGACAATTGGGACCGGCGCGGCCTGCCAGGCTGGAGCTATCACAGCCCCGCCTTTCTTGAACTGGAAAAGGAATTCCTGTTCCGCAACCATTGGCAGATCGCCTGCCACATCGCGGACGTTCCCGAACCCGGCGATTACATGACGTTCGACGCCGTTGGCGAGCGCGCGCTCATCATGCGCGGCAAGGATGGCGTGGTGCGCGGTTTTCACAACATCTGCCGCCATCGCGGTTCGCGCGTCGTGGCTGATGAGAAGGGTCATTGCAAGAATGCGCTTGTCTGTCCCTTTCATGGGTGGGTCTACAATCTCGACGGCACGCTGCGCGGCGCGGCGCGGCCTCGCAGCTTTCCCGAACTCGATAAAAACGAATTCGGCCTGATCCCGCTCGACCTCGAAATTTGGATGGGCTTCGTGTTCATCCGCTTCCGGCATGGACCGCAGCCATCCGTCGCCGAACTATTCAAGCCTATCGAGGAAGAAATCGCGCACTACAATATCGCGGATATGGTGCCAGCCGGAGAGCCGTGGACGCAGACTTCCCCCGTGAACTGGAAATCTGTCCGCGATGTCGACAATGAGGGCTATCACGTCGCGATGGCGCATCCCGCGCTGCAAGACCTTTACGGCTCGACCTATTTTGACGAACCGTTCGTCAACGGCGTATCGCGCTCATTCGCAACCTACAATCCGCATGCAGGGCGTCGCTGGAGCGTCAAGAATTACATCAATGTCGCTCCAGAGCCGACATATCTGCCGGAGCACCTTCGCAAGGCCTGGATCTATTACGGCCTGTTCCCGAACAACGTCATCACGCTGATGCCGGAATCTGTGCAGTTCTATCAGGAATATCCGCTGTCTACTGGCGAAACGCTGCTGCGTGGCTCGACTTACCGATTCCGCGACGAAAACCGCCAGCAAGCCGCAGCGCGTTATCTTTCGATGCGCATCGACCGTGACACAATGGCGGAAGACGTACAGCTATCGGTATGGTCGAACGAAGCCATGCAGTCAAAGGCGTTCGCGGGCTTTTTCCTGTCCGATCTAGAATATGGCGTGCGCACGCATCACGACCATTTGCGTCAGCAACTGCCGGTGCTCAATCTCGAAACCGCACCGCGCGAACGTGATATGGCGCGCATCAACGAAGAAATGCGCGCCAAGTCATGAGTATTGGACCGAACTGATCGGCTCGGCCGGTTACTTCTGCTCTTCGTAACGGGCGACAGCCTCGCGAATCATCTTCTTGGCGTACTCGGCATCATGCCAGCCGCCAATCTTGACCCATTTGCCTGGCTCAAGGTCTTTGTAGTGTTCGAAGAAGTGCGCAACCTGCTCCAGCGTAATAGGCGGCAGGTCCGTGTAGTTTTTCACGCGCTCATAGCGCTTGGTAAGATGGGTCGAGGGAACAGCGAGAACTTTCTCGTCCTGCCCTGCATTGTCTTCCATTATCAGCACGCCGATTGGGCGCACGTTAATGACGCAGCCCGGCACGAGTTCGCGTGTATTACAGACCAGAACGTCAATCGGGTCGCCGTCGCCGGAGAGCGTGTGGGGCACGAAGCCATAATTTCCGGGATAGCGCATGGACGTATAAAGGAAGCGGTCGACAACCAGCGTTCCTGCAGCTTTATCCATCTCATACTTGATCGGCTCCCCACCAATGGGAACTTCGATGATGACGTTGACGTCTTCAGGCGGGTTGTTGCCGGTGGATATGGCTTCGATGCGCATCAGTTTCTCCGAAATGAGTCGCTTCGCATTACCGCCCCGTTGCGGAACACGCAATCCAGACCGAAGTCGAAGATTAACAACAGGTTGGCGTCAATGCGAGCGGCGGGAGCTTATTCCCAGACGAAGCCGATCTTTTTCAAGGCTTTCTGCTCGAAAATTTCCACGCCTTCCGCAATGTCGCGCCCACCGCTGCCTGAATAAAACGACAGTGCATTTGCATTGTCTTCCAGCGCCCAGACGACAAGCCCCTTCAAACTATGCTGCGCAAGACGCCTGCGCGCCTCTTTAAACAGACGGGTCCCAAGGCCAACGCCTTGATACTCGGGACGCAGATAGAGTTCGTAGATTTCGCCTTCCTGCTGCAACTGGCGTGCGCGGCTACGTCCCAGAGTGGCGTAGCCTGCAATCTCGCCGCCCACATCCACAACGATAATTGATGTCGCGTTACGAATGGCGTTCGCCCACCACTGATGACCGCGACGATTCACCATCGAAAGCAGCGTGCGATGGGGGATTATGCCGCTGTAGGTTCCAAGCCAAGCAGCCTCATGGGCTTCTGCTATCGCCTCGGCATCGCGCAACTCGGCGCGGCGTATGTCTATGGTAAGAGTCTTCATTATTTCTTAACCATATGCTCCAACCGCGCGGATACACAAGCGCTCCTTGTGGCTAATCGCAATTCGGCTTTTGGTGATTCTAGAGTGAAGACTTCGCTAGATCTCTACCAAATGATCATCCAGCTCATTCGGATTCACAGCTTTCGGTGGAAAGTGCTTCGCCAGCAATTCACCCACCATATCCACTGCCGTGACGAAACCATTCGCGATCTCGTCACGTCTCGCATGTGAGATCAGTTCGCGAATAACGCCATCCCACTCGTCCTGCTCGACCTTGGCGCTGATGCCGCTGTCGGCAACCACTTCCGCATAGCGCTCAGCTAGCGAAACGAAGATTAGCACGCCCGTTCTGTCTGCCGTAATATGTACATTTCGCGCAAGAAACTGCTTCACCGCGTTTTCATGGGCGCGTTGGAATTGCAGCCGTCGCGGCACCAGCATCAAACGAAACCGCGGCAAAAAGGCAATAAGCAGGAGAATGCATGCCGTCGCGGAAATCTGCGCTGCAACGAAAACGGGAAGGCGGATGGTGAACCAGCCTGCTTCCAGCGCGAGCGCCGCACCCAAGCTTACGATCAGAAGCGCGATAAAAACCATGAAGGATGCGGCGTAAAAATAGCTGCTGCTACGCCGCGCAACAACGCAGTAGATTTCGCCCGAAGTCCTGTCCTCGGCTGCCGAAATGGCGCGGGCAACGCGCTCATGCTCTTCACTGGTGATCGTTCTGGCTGTCATGGCATCACCATCCCCCCGATGAGCCACCGCCGCCAGACGAGCCGCCTCCACCGGAGAACCCGCCACCACCAGACCAGCCACCGCCGCCTGACGACCAACCGCCACCAGACCACCCGCCCGTCGTCCAGTCACGCCCCCGGTTACGTCTAGCGTTCTTGGCATAGTTGAATTCCATGCCGAGCCAGCGATAACGTCCGGGCGCAATCTGTTCGCCAAACATGCGCGGCAGGATCGCCATAGCAATACTGCCGAAAAACAGCGTGAACCACAGCAACAGGAATAGCCCGACCACCACGTCCATCGGCTCGGAATCGTCGCGCTGATTCCGCTTGGCACGAGCCTCAAGCTCTGCGCCTTGTCCCTCAAGCACCTTCTCGATGCCGTCCACCGCCTGCGTTATTCCGCCCGCATAGTCACCATTCCTGAAATAGGGGACCATGTCCTGAATTATGAGGTTGGAATGCAGGTCCGTGAGCGTACCTTCCAGCCCATAGCCGACTTCGATGCGCATTTTGCGGTCGTCCTTCGCGACCAGCAGCAGCACGCCGTTGTTCTCCCCCGCCTGGCCAAGCTTCCACGCTCGGAAAAGCCGGTTGGCATAGGGCTCGATAGCCTCGCCATCGAGATTATCGATCGTCGCAACCACGATTTGATCGCTCGATTTCTTTTCATAAGCTTCAAGCTTGGCTGTCAGCGCCTGTATCGTCGCCGCGTCCAACATATGCGCATTGTCGACGACACGTCCCGTTAGCTGCGGAATCTCGGCCCCGCGCGCCATTGCAACGGCGCCGAGCAACAAAAGCACAACGAAAATGCAGTTGCGCACCACGGACCATACGATCCGTGGCGACGTCTCAACTTCTCTCAGGCGAATATCGGCCACGTCTCGACCGGCTCAGTTCAACCGCCCGAAGATTGCGTCTGCGGCTGAGTGCCGAAATCCACCTTCGGCGCGTCCATCTTGTCCTGTTCCACCGTGAAGTTCTGGAACGGCTGCTTATGGAACCACAGCTTGTCCCAGATCATCGACGGGAAGGTGGAAAGCGTCAGATTGAATTCGCGCACCGCACCGATGTAGTCGCGTCTGGCAACTGCAATGCGGTTTTCGGTCCCTTCAAGCTGAGCCTGCAATGCGAGGAAGTTCTGGTTTGCTTTCAGGTCGGGATAGTTTTCGGCAACGGCCAGAAGACGGCCCAGCGCGCTTGTCAGCCCGGCCTGATTTTCCTGAAACTTCTTGAACGCCTCGGGATCCGTCAGATTATCCGCATTTACCGTCACCTGAGTTGCCTTGGCGCGCGCCTCGACAACGCTTTGCAGCGTGTCGGCTTCATGCGCGGCATAACCCTTCACCGTCTCAACCAGATTTGGAATGAGGTCTGCGCGGCGCTGATACTGATTCAGCACCTCGCTCCATGCTGCTTTCGCGTTTTCCTCAGCGGTTGGAATTGTGTTGTAACCACAGGCTGAGAGCAATGGAGCGAGCAGCAGCACGAAGAGAATCGAAAGCAGCGGGCGGGATGGCTGCATCCGGGAAGCGATAGTTGTCATAGCGAGACCCCCAAAGGATTCGTATTAGTCGCAGGCTTAACACACTATTCGGCCAAGGAAAGCGGTCTGTGCGAACCCGCCATCCTTGACTTTCATGTTTATCCGGCGTCCCGATCATCAATATCGATTTCGGCAGCATAAATATGACAACGCGCGAGAATAATGATGACCCTGCGGAATCCCGGCGCATACTTGGCCAGATCGAGCAGGAATCCGGCTATGCGCGGCGGCTCAAGAACCACCTCAACGCAGCCGACGCGGATCAGGATGACCGTATCGAAACGTGGGGAACACGCATCGGCCGCACCATCGGATTCATCACGACAATCGTTATTATCCTGCTGTTCATTCGCTATATGATATCGAACTAAATCATGACGTCTCCTGCCGACACCTCTGAACAAGCCTCCCCAAAGGCCGTCATAGTCATCTCCAGCCACGTCGCGCGCGGTTCGGTGGGTAACCGTGCTGCCGTGTTCGCGTTGGAAACGTTGGGTTATCCTGTCTGGGCAGTGCCAACGGTCATCCTTCCTTGGCACCCGGGACATGGTCCCGCGACACGCATCGTTCCCGCGCCGGATCAATTTGCAGCACTGATGAAAGACCTTGAACGTGCGCCCTGGCTTGGCGAAGTCGCGGGTGTCCTTTCTGGCTATCTCGGTGACGAAGGTCAGGTTAGTGCCGTCGCCTCCCTTGTCGCCGCTGTGCGAGCCAAGAACCCGAAGGCGCTTTATGTTTGCGATCCCGTCATGGGCGACCTAGGCGGTCTATACGTGAAGCAGGTTTTGGCCGAGCGAATCCGCGACGAACTCATTCCCATTGCAGATATAGCCACGCCGAACCGTTATGAACTGGCATGGATGGTAGGCCGGGAACTGTCGGAAATGCGCACAACACTTGAGGCCGCGTCCGAAGTTGGGCCGCCGACTATGCTCGTGACGTCGGCTCCGGCCATGATGAAGAGTTTCACCGGGAATCTTCTGCTTTCCGGGTCGGAAGCATGGCTCGCCGAGCACCGCATCATTGAAAATCCACCAAACGGCCTCGGCGATCTCACCGGTGCGGTATTCCTCGCGCGACTGCTCGACGGACAAAACTTCAACAAGGCGCTTCAAACCACAACTGCTGCCGTATTTGAAATTCTCGCCCGCACGGCGCGGCGCGGCGGGGATGAGCTTCAGCTTGAAACCGACGCGCAAAGCCTCGCTCACCCGATGGCGATGGTCCAGATGCGACGCCTTTCTGTTCCCGACAAAGGTCGTCGCGCATAACCGTTCTTCGAAAATTCTGTTTTGCAATTCGCTAATGAAGTTCTAGGAGGAAGCCATGGCACATCTTCCAGACCACCTGCTCAGCGGCTATCGCAATTTCATGACCACCCGTTATCCGGGCGAGCGCGATCATTATCGGTCACTTGCGCGCGAAGGTCAGGCTCCCGAAACGATGGTCATCGCCTGTTGCGATTCCCGTTCGGCACCGGAAGTCATATTCGAATTCAGCGCCGGGCGAGTTGTTTGTCGTGCGCAATGTCGCAAACCTCGTTCCGCCATACGAACCGGATGGTGAGTTTCACGCGACTTCTGCGGCGCTTGAATTTGCCGTTCAGAGCCTCAAGGTCAAAAACATCGTCGTTATGGGGCATGGACGCTGCGGCGGCATCAAGGCCGCGCTTTCGCCGTCTTCTCCGTTGTCACCGGGCGATTTCATCGGCAAGTGGATGAGCCTTGTCGCCCCCGCTGCCGAATCTATCGCGGGCAACGCGATGATGACACAAACCGAGCGACAGACGGCGCTTGAGCGCATATCCATTCGCTATTCCCTGACCAATTTGCGTTCATTTCCGTGCGTCCAGATACTGGAACAAAAGGGCAGGCTCTCTCTCTACGGTGCATGGTTTGACATATCGACTGGCGAACTATGGGCTATGAACAATGCGACCGGGGATTTTCAGCGCCCCGAAATAGATTGATCCGCTACACGGTTTTTAGTTCGGAACCGGCAAGCGTCGCCAGATCAACCACGAGACAATGGACATAAGAGCAAGCGTTGGCGTGATGGTCGCAAGCGCCATTGTTGCGTCGCCCAATAAAGCTGCCAGCGAACCGCCCAATAGCCCCGTAAACATTTGAAGAAACCCGACAAGTGCTGAAGCCGCACCTGCATTGCGTCCAAATGGCGCCATAGCTGCCGTCGTCATTGCCGACACCACAAACGCCACGCCATAGGCATAAGAGGCGACAGGCACCATCACTATAAAGAAGTTTGGCTCGATCAGCCGCAAACCGATAGCAAGCGCGATACTCGCCAGCCCCATCATCATCAGACCGACCGGCACCAGCGCACCCGGCGACCAGCGTCGCATCAGAAGACGCAGCGAAATCGAACCCGCAATGAAACTCGCGGACTGCATCAGCATGGTGACACCAAACTGAGTAGGGCTCAGGCCGACGCGGTTCATCATCACAAATGGTAGCATCGTCGCAAGTGCATAAATCGTGCTCGTTGCCCCGGCATTCGTAAGGCTCGCCGTCATGAAATACGGGCTGCCGAGAAGCTCACCATAGCTGGCGAGCAGCGCCCTAGGGCGAATACGCGACAGGTCGCGCTCCACAGTCTCTCGAATTGCGAAAAGCGTCAGCAGCATAAGGGCGATACCCGCCGCCGCCATCACGAAGAAGATTGCGTGCCAACCGAAAAGCGTCATGGTCAGCCCGCCGATTGTGGGCGCCAAAGCCGGACCAATCGCAAGGATCGTCGCGATGAGATTCATTATGCGTGCCGCTTGATCGTGATTGAAAAGATCGCGCACAATTGCGCGCGACATTGCAATCCCCGCCGCGGCCCCGATGCCCTGCACGAAACGCGCAGCGATCAGCACATCTATGCTCGGCGCGAAAACGGCGACAACGCTTGCAACCGTATAAATCGCCATAAACGCAATTGTCGCGGGTCTCCGCCCAATTCCGTCCGACAGCGGGCCGACCACAAGCTGTGCAAATGCAAACCCCGCGAAATACAGGGATAGCGACATTTTCACCGCCTCTTCAGTCGTTCCGAAGGCGTGGACGATCTGAGGCATTGCGGGCGTGTAAATCGCCATCGAAACCGGCCCAATCATAGCGAGACATGCGCCGATGATTCCTACACGGCGTTCGCTCATGAGCGGTGTTTGTGGTGGCTGCGCGTTCATATGTCCTGTCAGCACTCCTTGCGCAAACCAGTCAACCCTGTTGCGCCAGTCCAGAGTGCGTCCTACATCGCTGACAGGCACACCAATCAGGACCGACCGTATGACCGCCAAGAACTCCTCCAACCATCCGCTAACAAATTGGACGGGACCGTTCGGCCTGCCGGATTATTCACGCATCAAGGACGAAGACTTCGCGGGTGTCTTTGACGAGGCATTAAAGTCGCACGATGCGGAGATCGAAAGCATCGCCTCCAACACCGAAACCGCAACCATCGAAAACACGCTCGCTGCGCTCGAACTCTGCGGTGATGCGCTTGATCGCGTCTCCTCGATTTTCTGGAGCCGTTCCGGCGCGCATAGCAATGAAGCTATTCAGGCACTTGAGCGCGAGATTGCGCCCAAAATGGCTCGGCATTTCTCGGCCATTTCCATGAACGACAAGCTGTTCCGGCGCATTGACGACCTCTATCAGCGCCGCAGCACGCTCAATCTTGATTCCGAAACGCTGCGCGTTCTGGAAAAGACCTGGAAGAATTTCGTGCGCGCGGGCGCAAAGCTGGATCAAACCGGCAAGAAGCGTCTTGCAGACATCAATGAAGAATTGGCAGGGCTCGGCGCTCGCTTTGGCCAGAACGTGCTGGCCGATGAAAAGAACTGGATACTTTTCCTTGACGAGCCGGACCTCGCAGGCATTCCCGACTCTCTCAAGAGCGCGATGGCACAGGCCGCCGACATACGCGGTGAGAACGGTCGCTACGCCGTCACGCTCTCCCGCTCGATCTATGAGCCGTTCATGTCTTTCTCGGATCGTCGCGACCTTCGCGAACAGGTCTTCAACGGATTCATCATGCGCGGTCAGATGGGTGGCGAGGCTGACAATACGGAAACCGTCGCCAAGACGCTTTCGCTGCGCGCAGAAAAGGCCAAGCTGCTGGGCTACGACAGCTACGCAGCGCTGAAGCTGGATGACACAATGGCGAAAACACCCGCCGCGGTGCTTGGCCTGCTGGAACCCGTTTGGGACCGAGCGCGCGCCAAGGCAGGCGAAGATGAAGTCTCGCTTCAACGCATCGCTGCCGCCGCTGGCAGCAATGAAAAGATCGCTGGTTGGGACTGGCGCTATTATCAGGAAAAGCTGCGCGCAGAGAAATTCGCCTTCGATGAAGCCGAGCTGAAGCCGTACTTCCAGCTTGAAAACATCATCGCCGCCAGCTTCGACGTTGCCACCCGACTGTTCGGCATCACCTTCGTTCCTATCGATGGTGTCAATGCGTGGCATCCAGACGTGCGCGCGTTCCGCGTGTTCGATGCCGCAGGCAATCCGCAGGCGCTGTTCCTTGCAGATTACTTTAATCGCCCCTCCAAGCGTTCCGGCGCATGGATGAGCGCCCTGCAATCTGGCTACAAGCTTGGCGATGGCTCGACGCCTATCATTTACAACATCATGAACTTCGCCAAGCCGCCCGCAGGCGAGCCAGCCACTGCTTTCGATGGACGAGGCGCGTACGCTTTTCCATGAATTCGGTCACGCCCTGCACGGCATGTTGACCGATGTCACATGGCCGTCCGTCTCCGGCACGTCCGTCAGCCGCGATTTCGTAGAACTGCCCTCGCAGCTTTACGAACATTGGCTGATGGTGCCTGAAATCCTCGAAAAATACGCACTGCACGCCAAGACCGGCCAGCCGATCCCGAAGGATTTGCTGGACAAACTGCTCGCCGCGCGCACGTTCGGCGCCGGTTTCAACACGGTCGAGTTCGCCGCCTCTGCATTGGTCGACATGGCCTATCACGCCGAAGCCACCGCGCCCGCCGATCCGCTTGCGTTTGAAGCTGCAACACTTGAAAGGCTGCAAAAGCCGGAGGCCATTCCGATGCGGCACCGCACCCCGCATTTCCAGCACGTATTTGCGGGCGAAGGATATTCGGCAGGCTATTACTCCTACATGTGGTCCGAAGTGCTGGACGCCGACGCCTTCTCCGCGTTCGAAGAAACGGGAGATCCGTTCAACCCTGAAATGGCGGCGCGTCTGAAAGCCAACATCTATGCCGCTGGCGGCTCGAAAGACCCCGAGGAGCTTTACACGGCTTTCCGCGGCAAGATGCCATCTCCCGACGCAATGATGCAGAAGCGCGGCCTGGCCTAAGCGGCGCTCTCTGCCTGTTGCGACAGGTTTTCAGTATCCATTTTACGCGCTGCCAACGGTCCAATCACACAGACATCAAGCGGCGCGCTGTGGCCTCGTATTTCAACCTGCTGGAACGCATAGGCTTTTAGCTCCAGCTTGGATTGCTCGGCGGCGTGGCGAGAAATGACAATCGCCGCGTCAAGTTCCTTGGCAAGCGTTTCCAAGCGACTTGCCACATTCACCGTGTCGCCAATGACCGTGACATTCATGGTGCGGCCATAGCCCATCGTGCCCGCAATTGCCGGGCCGGAATGAATCCCGATTGCCACCCGCAATGGCTGCGCAAGGTCTGGATCGAGTTCTCGGCTCACTTGATCCAGCCCTTCGATAATCGCTTTGGCTGCCCCCAGCGCCTGTCGACATGCCATATCCGGCGCGGTTTCCAGTCCGAATATGGCCATAGCGCCGTCACCAATAAATTTATCCAGCCTGCCACCGGCTTGCTCGACGGCTCTGCCCACAACAGCAAAATAGCGGTTCAGCAGAAACACGGTGTCGAATGGCAGGCTGTTGCTGGTTATCCGCGTGAAATCGCGAATATCGCAGAAAAGCACCGCAACTTCCCGCTCCCGGCCCGGCGCGGGGGAAACGCGAACCGTTTCACCCAGAATGTTTTCGCCTGCGGCCAACACCTGACTGACCTTAATGTCCGTCACGGGCCGCAACTGGCACGCAAGCCTGACATCTGGTGGGGCATGGATTCTCTCCAGCGTCGCCGCTTCGACCGCACGAGGCGGCGGTTGTTCCATCAGATTTTCGAGCACGACCACGCGACATGTCGAGCACCGGCCTCTACCACCGCAAACCGCGTGATGCGGAATTCCGGCTAACCTGCTCGCCTCCAGCACGCTATAGCCAATCGGCACCCGCGATACGCGACCATCGGCGTAGCGAACTTCAATCGTATGCGCGCGCTCTCGCAGTTCCCGCACCACGCGCAGGACCAAAACGCCCAGCAAGGCCGCGCCATAAATGCCGTAGACAATGCAGCTGGCCTGCATCTTCGTTGGAGCCGCAGCGCTCAGCTTTTCAAGATCTGTCGCGCCCAGTGCAAAACCCGTCTCCGCGACCGCGCGACCGCCAGCCACAAACGCCAGCGAAGTCAGCACGGGAATCAGTGCTGCCACGACGAGCAGCGGCCCAGCCGCCTTTTCGAACCAAGGCTGCTGCCGCTGCCAGAAATAGATGCCAAGGCAGGCATGTATCCACACCACAAACACCGCAACGATCTGACGCACACCAGCGCCGGGCGATTCCACCCACAGCGTGTTGACCACGTAGCGATAGCTATCCGCTACACCGGTCAGTTGAAAATTGAAGCGCGTACCGATCACATGTTCGGCCACCAGCATGGGTATCAGCAACCCAAGGAGCACCTGACATGCTTCACGCGCAGGCATGACCAATGTCCGCCGCAGATAAAGGGATCGCAGTGCCAAGGCGATATGCGTCAGCAGCGCGCCGAGAAACAGCACCGTACCGATCGGATTGCGCCAAATCGTCAGAAACCACGGCCGCACCGCTTCTGCCGCGTTGAGCGAAACCAGCATCAGCATGTGGTTCAAGAAATGCAAGAGCACGAAGCTAAACAGCACGAGACCCGAATAGAGCCGCAATGTGCGCAGGCGGCGGTCGAGCTTGCCTCTTATGGGAACGTTGGGGGTTCGGCTCATTTTCGATCCTGATGCGCGGCCAATGTGTCAGGCCAAGCGCATGCCTTCAACGCAATTAACGCAGGTTTGCATAGCTGCATTGTCTTTGGGCCCTTTCGCAGTTGCGAAAAAACCTGTATGAGCGCGGCAAATTGGCATCCGCAAGGCGGGTTGCTTCCTGTTCACCCCTGAGAACTCATCATGAAACTTCGCAATATCGCGATCATCGCGCACGTCGATCATGGCAAGACGACGCTGGTGGACGCCCTCCTCAAGCAATCCGGCGCAGTGCGCGACAATCAGCGCGTTGCAGAACGCGCAATGGATTCCAACGATATCGAAAAAGAACGCGGTATCACCATTCTCGCGAAAGCGACCTCGGTTGTCTGGAAAGACACCCGCATCAACATCGTCGATACGCCGGGCCACGCCGATTTCGGCGGCGAAGTCGAACGCATCCTGAACATGGTGGATGGTGCCATCGTTCTGGTCGATGCTGCCGAAGGGCCGATGCCTCAGACCAAGTTCGTGGTCGGCAAGGCGCTTAAGGTTGGCCTTCGGCCCATCGTCGCGATCAACAAGATTGACCGCCCGGATGCACGCGAAGTTGAAGTCATCAATGATGTTTTCGATCTCTTCGCCGCGCTCGACGCCACCGACGAGCAGCTCGACTTTCCGATCCTCTACGGTTCTGGCCGTGATGGCTGGATGGCCGACAAGCCGGAAGGCCCGAAGGATCAGGGCCTTGCTCCGCTTTTCGATCTCGTGCTCAAGCACGTACCGGAACCCAAGGTCGGACCCGGTCCGTTCCGCATGATCGGCACGATCCTCGAAGCAAACCCGTTTCTCGGCCGCATCATCACGGGCCGCATCGAAAGCGGTTCGCTTAAGCCAAATCAGGCAGTGAAGGTACTGCATCACGATGGTTCGCTGCTGGAAAATGGGCGCGTATCCAAGATTCTCGCTTTCCGTGGCCTTGAGCGCCAGCCCATCGAAGACGCACAGGCGGGCGACATTGTCGCAATCGCCGGGCTCTCCAAGGGCACCGTCGCCGATACGTTCTGCGACCCGGCGGTGAGCGAACCGCTGACCGCGCAGCCGATTGACCCGCCGACCGTGACCATGTCCTTCCTTGTCAACGATTCCCCGCTGGCGGGCACCGAGGGCGATAAGGTTACGAGCCGCGTCATTCGTGATCGTCTTCTGCGCGAGGCCGAAGGCAACGTCGCGCTCAAGATCGAAGAATCGTCCGAGAAGGATTCATTCTACGTATCCGGTCGCGGTGAATTGCAGCTCGCAGTTCTTATCGAAACGATGCGCCGTGAGGGCTTCGAATTGGCCGTTTCGCGTCCGCGCGTCGTCATGCAGAAGGGCGAAAACGGCGAGCTTCTCGAACCTATCGAAGAAGTCGTTATTGACGTCGATGAGGAGCATGCTGGCATCGTCGTTCAGAAGATGTCTGAGCGCAAAGCCGATATGGTCGAGTTGAAGCCATCTGGCGGCAATCGTCAGCGTCTTGTTTTCCACGCGCCGACGCGCGGCCTCATCGGCTACCAGTCGGAATTGCTCACGGATACGCGCGGCACCGCCGTCATGAACCGGCTTTTCCACGCTTACGAACCCTTCAAGGGCGAAATACCGGGCCGCGTCAATGGCGTGCTGATTTCCAATGAAGCAGGCGAAGCCGTAGCCTACGCGCTCTGGAACCTCGAAGACCGCGGTCCGATGGTTATCGATGCTGGCGTCAAAGTTTATGCCGGCATGATCATCGGCATTCACACGCGCGACAACGACCTTGAAGTCAACGTGCTCAAGGGCAAGAAGCTCACCAATATCCGCGCCGCAGGCAAGGACGAAGCCGTGAAGCTCACGCCGCCGGTTCGTATGACGCTCGAGCGCGCTCTGGCATGGATTCAGGACGACGAGCTGGTGGAAGTCACGCCGAAGTCGATTCGTCTGCGTAAGCTCTATCTCGATCCGCATGAGCGCAAGCGCTTCGAAAAATCGAAGATGGCTGGTGCAGCCTGATACGATCAACGGCCTGCTGCAAAGCGGGCCGTTTTTCTTTGAGGGTCCGGTTTGCCGGGTACTGTCCCACCATACCTCCTACAACGTCGACGCAGGCTAGGCTGCGCTTAAGTCCGGAAGATCATTGCGCTTGTCGGATCAGTTGTTGCTGCTTCGTCTTTTAACTATGGTCGCAACGGTCGGTGGAGCCCCATGTCTATCTCAGCAATCACTATATTTGCCCTGGCGCTGTTTGTTGGCGCGGGATCGCCGGGTCCATCGATTGCTGCATTGGTCGCGCGGGTCATTTCGCGCGGCATGCGCGATGTATTCCCCTTTATTCTAGCCATGTGGATCGGTGAGGCGATTTGGCTTTCGCTCGCCGTCTTTGGCCTCGCGGTGGTCACGCAAGCCTTCCATCAGGCGTTTGTGGCGCTAAAATGGGCAGGCGTTTTCTATCTCTTCTATCTGGCCTGGAAGATGTGGTCAGCACCTGCATCCACAGACTCAGAGGAACTCCCGAAATCGGATTCGCCTATCAAGCTGTTTGCGGCGGGAATGGCCGTAACGCTGGGCAATCCTAAAATAATGCTGTTCTACTTCGCGCTGCTGCCCACCATCATCGATCTAAGTTCGGTCACTATATTAGGTTGGGCAGAGTTGACCTTGACGATGTTTGTCGTGCTAGCGGTCATTGACATAGGCTGGGCGCTTGCTGCCGCGCAGGCTCGAAAATTTTTGAGAAGCGCTAGAGCCGTGCGCTTTGCCAATCGCATCAGTGCGGGCGTAATGGCGGGTGCAGCCGCAGCAATCGCAGCCCGCAGCTAAGCCAATAAAAAAGCCGGGCAATGCCCGGCTCCCTAGTGCTCTGGAGTTCCCGTCTTTCAGGCAGCAAGCGCACCCTGAAGCGTGGAAAGATGATCCAGATATTCCTGTGCCTTCGCGCGAGCCAAGTCGGTCTTGGCATCGTTGACGTCTTCGCGCGCTTCCTGAATACGGCGATCGAGATCCTCGCGATTGATGTCCTGCACCGCGACAGCTTCTTCGGCAAGCAAAGTGCAGCCCGACGGAAGAATATCAGCGAAGCCGCCAAACACCACAAAGCGCTGCTCCGCGCCCGATGCTGGCTTAACGGTTACGACACCCGGCTTGATCGTGGTCATAACCGGCGCGTGATTGGCCATGACGGTCATTTCGCCTTCTGTGCCGGGAATAACAACCGATTCGACCGACTCGGATACGAGCAGGCGTTCGGGAGAAACCAGTTCGAATTTGAACGCTTCAGCCATGTGACCCTATGCCTTGGGCGCTGCTTCCAGCGCCGCTTCAAAGTGCGTAACTGCTGCCGCAAATTTGTCGCGACAGCCAGGATTGCAGAAGCCGACAGTCTTTCCTTTGTACACTGTCAGCAAATCTTCCGAAATCGGCTTTCCCGACCACGGACATGTTTCGTTGACGGCATCCGCAAGCGAAAGCCTGTCGTCACTCATCAAGCGGCCTCAGCAGCCAGACGCTGTGCCTTTTCGATGGCTTCTTCCATGGAACCAACCATGTAGAACGCGGCTTCTGGCAGATGATCATACTCGCCAGCGACAAGGCCCTTGAAGCCCTTGATCGTGTCCTTAAGGTCCACCAGTTTGCCCGGCGAACCCGTGAACACTTCCGCAACGAAGAACGGCTGCGACAGGAAGCGTTCGATCTTTCGAGCGCGCGCCACAGTCAGCTTATCCTCTTCGGAAAGCTCGTCCATGCCGAGAATTGCGATGATGTCCTGCAACGACTTGTAGCGCTGCAGTGTCTGCTGCACTTCGCGGGCAACCTGATAGTGCTCTTCACCAACGATCATCGGATCAAGCATACGCGAGGTGGAGTCGAGCGGATCGACCGCCGGATAGATGCCCTTTTCAGCAATCGAACGCGAAAGCACGGTCGTTGCGTCAAGGTGGGCAAACGAGGTTGCCGGCGCAGGGTCGGTCAAGTCGTCGGCGGGAACGTAGATGGCCTGCACCGAAGTGATGGAACCCTTGGTCGTGGTCGTGATGCGTTCCTGCATCTGGCCCATGTCCGTCGCCAGCGTTGGCTGATAGCCCACGGCCGACGGAATACGACCGAGCAGAGCCGACACTTCGGATCCTGCCTGCGTGAAGCGGAAAATGTTGTCCACGAAGAACAGCACGTCCTGACCCTGATCGCGGAAATGTTCTGCAACCGTCAAACCCGACAGAGCAACGCGAGCGCGGGCTCCCGGCGGCTCGTTCATCTGACCGTAAACCAGCGCAGCCTTGGAGCCTTCGCCGCCGCCATGCTTGTTCACGCCCGATTCGATCATTTCGTGGTAGAGATCGTTGCCCTCACGCGTACGCTCGCCGACGCCAGCGAACACGGAATAACCGCCGTGCGCCTTAGCCACGTTGTTGATCAGTTCCATGATGAGAACGGTCTTGCCGACGCCAGCGCCGCCAAACAGGCCGATCTTGCCGCCCTTGGCGTATGGTGCCAGCAGGTCAACGACCTTGATGCCGGTGACGAGGATCTGCGCTTCGGTCGACTGCTCGACATAAGCCGGAGCTTCCTGGTGGATAGCACGCTTAGATTTTGTGGTCAGCGGGCCGGCTTCGTCAACTGGCTCACCAATAACGTTCATGATGCGGCCAAGCGTTTCATCGCCCACCGGGACCATGATTGGGGCGCCTGTGTCGACAACTGCCTGACCGCGAACCAGACCTTCGGTCGAGTCCATGGCGATGCAGCGAACAGTGTTTTCACCAAGATGCTGAGCAACTTCGAGAACGAGGCGATTGCCGCCATTGTTGGTCT
Organism: Mesorhizobium sp.; assembly: GCA_049840935.1. Classification (GTDB taxonomy): domain Bacteria; phylum Pseudomonadota; class Alphaproteobacteria; order Rhizobiales; family Rhizobiaceae; genus Mesorhizobium_G. The sequence goes on along the minus strand of JASGJA010000014.1, from coordinate 74,656 downwards.
CGAGAGCGTTCAAAATTGCCGGAAGGTGTTCGTCGAACTGGACGTCGATAACAGCGCCGATGACCTGACGCACCTTGCCTTTTGGTCCTTTGGCAATGTTGTAGCTCGCCGTCGCGCCACGGGTTTCAACCTTACCCGGCTTTCCTTCCGCCACAAGCTTAGCAGCTTCTTTCGCTGCAGCTGATTTCACCGCCTTGGCGGGCGCGGCAGACGCCTTCACAGCCGTCTTTGCGGTCGTCTTCGGGGCCGCCGTCTTTGCGGCAGTCGTCTTCGGAGTCGCTGCTTTCGCCATCCTGATTACCCTTTTTCGTCCTTGTGTCCTGTGCCGACTAATCGACCGTCGGCCTAGAGCGCTTCCGCGCCCGAAATGATCTCGATGAGTTCCTTGGTGATCTGCGCCTGACGCTGACGATTGTAGGTGATCGACAGTTTGTTGATCATGTCGCCAGCATTACGCGTTGCGCTGTCCATCGCGCTCATCTTGGCGCCCATCTCACCGGCTGCATTTTCAAGCAGCGCACGGAAAATTTGGACAGAGATATTGCGCGGGATCAGATCGGCAAGGATTTCGCCCGGTTCGGGTTCATAATCGTAAACCGCGCTCGCTTCGGGGCCAGATGCTGTTGGTGCTGCGGCAGGAATGATCTGTTGCGCAGTAGGTATCTGGGAAATCACCGACTTGAACTCGGAATACACCAGCGTGCAAACGTCGAATCCACCTTCGTTAAACAGCTCAATGACCTTTTCTGCAATCGCCTGCGCGTTCACAAAACCGATCTGCTTGACCTCGCGCAACTCAACCCGGTCGATGATGAGGTTGCTGAAGTCGCGACGTAGAATGTCATGACCCTTCTTGCCGACGGTAATGATCTTGACCGTCTTGCCGGCGCTAAGCAGCTTGCGCACAGTTTCACGCGCAAGACGTGCAATCTGCGAATTGAAGCCGCCGCACAGACCGCGCTCTGCAGTGCAGACAACGAGCAGATGCGTATCGTCCTTGCCCGTGCCGGTCATCAATGCCGGTGCATCGCCACCACCGCCGACAGCGGCGGTGATGTTGGCCAGCACGGCACCCATGCGCTGCGAATATGGACGCGCCGCTTCCGCCGCTTCCTGCGCGCGGCGCAGCTTCGCCGCAGCGACCATCTGCATCGCCTTGGTGATTTTCTGCGTCGCCTTCACCGAGGCGATGCGGTTGCGGAGGTCTTTTAGCGAAGCCATATCGTCAGGTCCGGTCCGTCTTCGCGCTTATGCAAAGGTCTTGGCGTAAGAATCGATCTCGGCCTTGAGCTTGCCGCGCAAATCATCCGAGAGCGCCTTTTCGGTACGGATACCGTCCAGAACTGCTTTGCCGGGACCGCGCATGTGGGCCAGCAGACCCTGCTCAAACTTGCCAACTTCGGCAACGGTGAGCTTGTCGAGATAGCCGTTCACGCCTGCGAAGATCACAGCAACCTGCTCTTCCGTCTTGAGCGGCGAGAACTGCGGCTGCTTCAGAAGCTCGGTCAGACGCGCACCGCGGTTCAGAAGGCGCTGCGTCGCGGCATCAAGGTCCGATCCGAACTGTGCGAACGCCGCCATTTCGCGGTACTGCGCAAGCTCACCCTTAATCGAACCGGCGACCTGCTTCATCGCCTTGATCTGAGCCGACGAACCGACGCGAGAAACCGACAGACCGACGTTCACAGCCGGGCGGATACCCTGGAAGAACAGGTTCGTTTCAAGGAATATCTGGCCGTCGGTGATCGAGATCACGTTGGTCGGAATGTAAGCGGAAACGTCGTTTGCCTGCGTTTCAATGACGGGCAGAGCGGTCAGCGAACCGGCGCCATTGTCGTCGTTGAGCTTTGCAGCGCGCTCCAGAAGACGGGAATGCAGATAGAAAACGTCGCCAGGATAGGCTTCACGTCCCGGCGGACGACGAAGCAGCAGCGACATCTGACGATAAGCAACAGCCTGCTTGGACAGATCGTCATATCCGATCAGCGCGTGCTGTCCATTGTCACGGAAATATTCACCCATCGCGCAGCCTGCGAACGGCGCAATGAACTGCAGCGGTGCCGGGTCCGAAGCGGTCGCGGCAACGATGATCGAATATTCCAGCGCACCGCGCTCTTCGAGCACCTTCACGAACTGCGCAACGGTCGAACGCTTCTGGCCGACAGCGACGTAAACGCAATACAGCTTTTCCGAATCCGGGCCGCTCTGGTGAATGGCCTTCTGGTTCAGAATGGTATCGAGGATGATTGCAGTCTTGCCGGTCTGACGGTCACCGATGACCAACTCGCGCTGACCACGACCAACCGGGATGAGAGCGTCGATAGCCTTGAGGCCGGTCGACATCGGTTCATGCACCGACTTGCGGGGGATGATGCCGGGAGCCTTCACGTCCACGCGGCGACGTTCTGTCGCCTTAATCGGGCCCTTGCCATCGATCGGATTGCCGAGTGCGTCAACCACGCGACCGAGAAGCGCCGGACCAACCGGAACGTCCACGATTGCGCCCGTGCGCTTAACCGTATCGCCTTCCTTAATGTCGCGGTCGTTACCGAAAATCACGACGCCGACATTGTCGGCTTCGAGGTTCAGCGCCATGCCGCGGATGCCGCCCGGGAATTCGACCATTTCACCGGCCTGAACATTGTCCAAACCGTAAACGCGGGCGATACCGTCGCCAACGGAGAGGACTTGTCCAACTTCCGTAACCTGGGCCTCACGGCCGAAATTCTTGATCTGGTCCTTAAGGATTGCGGAAATTTCCGCGGCGCGGATGTCCATCAGCCGACCTCTTTCAGTGCAAGCTTGAGCGAATTGAGTTTGGTTTGAAGTGACGTATCAATCTGGCGGGAACCCATCTTAACGATGAGCCCACCCAGCAAAGACGGATCAACGGTTACGTTGATCGAGACATCCTTGCCGGCAATACCCTTGAGTGCAGACTTAAGTTCGGTCTGCTGTGCGGCGCTCAGCGCATGCGCGGAAACGACATCTGCCGAAACCTCGCCCCGCGCTTCGGCGGCGATGCGCCGGAAGGCCGCGATCATGCCGGGAACCGCGAACAGGCGGCGATTGCGCGCAACGACCCGCAGGAAATTTCCGGTCAGACCGCTGATCTTCGCTTTATCAGCGACAGCGCCAATAGCCTTGAACTGATCATCAGCCGAAAACACCGGGCTTTTGATGAGCCGGTCGAGGTCCGGGCTGGAGGCCAGCATTTTTTCGAATGAAGAAAGGTCGGATTCGACCTTACTGACCGCCTTTGATTCGGACGCCAGCTCAAAAAGTGAGCGTGCATAGCGCTCTGCAACGGCGGAAATGGGCGATGATGAAGATGCCACGGTCCGTCAATTCTCTTGTCTGACAGGCCGAAGATTTTTGGCTTAGAGCGCGAAACTCGGGCTAAATCTCTGACCTAATTACGATCTTAGTGCCTTGAGGGAGACGGGAACGCCGCTTGTGCGCCGTAGTCCCCCGGCGAAAACCGCTTGCCGTCTAGCACAGGCTTTTCCATGCTGCAACACGGGTAACGGGGCTGATTTCAACAGATTTGTCGCACCTGCCGAGAAGCTTCGCAAGCTTGCGTGAAACTCAAGCGAGCCAACCCAGCGCAAAGGCTATGGAAGCCGACGCCAGAATAAGCTCAAGCACAAGCCACGCGAAGTTCGCCGGCGTCAGCCCAGCGTCCGAAAGCATGGAGATAAGTCGGCCAAAAGCGGTGAGAAGCCAGCTAAAGCCAAGTGCCAGATATAGAAGCGGCTGGCCGAGCAGGATGCAGCAGAGCGGCAGCCCGAGATAGAACCCCGCCATGCGCCCGCGAATCTCTGCCTGCGCTTCCGGATGCCCATCGGTTGTTTTCAAGCGCATCAAGCGCATCGAAATGCCCGGTGCGAACAGAAAAAATATGCCGAGCAGCGTCGTGAAGGCCGCAACGCCGAATGCAATCCATTCCGCGTTGCTGACCGGCCATGGAAAAGCGATATCCATAAAACATCCCCCAAGATGCGTTCTGCGCATTGAAGGATGCTGCCGCTTCGAGTCAAGCGAATGCTAGAGGAAGCTTTGCGGATCAACATCAACCTGAATGCGGACCGACCCGCGGAGCTTTGGCCCATTTGCCAGCATTGACCTCAAGAAGGTTTGAATGTCGGAGCGCCGCCCTCCGTGAATCAGCAGTCTGAACCTGTGACGCCCCGCGACAAGAGCCAGTGGCGCTTCCGCCGGTCCAAGCACATGTATGTCGGGCGAATCAGGTGCGGCTCGCCTCAAGCCGCGCGCATGTCCTTCCGCATCGCCGCGATTGTCGGCGCTCACGATAATAGCAGCCAGCCGCCCGAAAGGCGGAAGCGATGCCCGTTCGCGTTCCGCGATCTCGCGTTCGTAAAACGCACTGCTGTCGCCGGAAACAATAGCGCGCATAACCGGATGATCCGGCTGATACGTCTGAATCAGGCCACGACTTTTCTTACCGGTGCGTCCGGCCCGACCCGTTACCTGACTTAAAAGCTGAAAGGTTCGTTCGGCGGCGCGAGGATCGCCATTGGCCAGCCCAAGATCAGCATCAACAATGCCGACCAGCGTCATATTCGGGAAATGGTGTCCCTTGGCGACCAGCTGCGTGCCTATGACGATATCCGCCTCGCCTCCGGCAATGGCTTCCAGTTCCATTCTCAACCGCTTCGTCCCGCCGAGGAGATCGGAAGAGAGCACAATCGTTCGCGCATCCGGGAAAGTGCGAAACTGCCTCTTCCGCGATGCGCTCGACACCCGGTCCGCAAGCAACCAGATGATCGACCGTCCCGCATTCGGGACATGCATCGGGGCGCTTTTCCGTATGGCCGCAATGGTGGCACACAAGTTGCCCGCGAAATCTGTGCTCCACCAGCCAGGCTGAACATTCGGGACATTGGAATCGATGACCGCAAACCCGGCAGAGCGTCAGCGGCGCGTAGCCGCGGCGATTGAGAAAAAGCAGCGCCTGTTCGCCTCGACTCAATGTTTCGCGAATAGGGCCGAGTAGCGCGGGTGACAGGAAGCCGCCACGCGCAGGAGGTGCGCGCCGCAGGTCGATGGCTTTCAGTTCGGGCAGTGCTGCATCCGCATAGCGGCCCCGCAGTTCGACGCATGTGTATCGCCCCTGAATGGCATTGACCTTGCTCTCCACGGAAGGCGTCGCGGACGCAAGCACGACTGGAAACCTGCCTAAATGTCCGCGCACGACCGCCATGTCGCGCGCATTATAAAAGACGCGATCTTCCTGCTTATAGGCGGGGTCGTGTTCTTCATCGACCACGATCAGGCCGAGTTCCTTGAAAGGCAAAAACAACGCGGAGCGCGCACCCGCCACCACGCGTACCGTGCCTTCCACTGCTTGCCGCCAAACGCGTTCACGCATACGCGGTGCAAGGTCGGAGTGCCATTCGGCGGGCTTTGCGCCAAAACGATCCTGAAATCTTTCCAGAAAGGCTTGGGTCAGCGCGATTTCGGGCAGCAGAATCAGTACCTGCTTGCCCTTGGCCAATGCCGCCGCAACAGCCTCGAAATAAACTTCGGTCTTTCCTGAGCCCGTTACACCGTCCAGCAGCGTTACACCCGGCTTGTCGCTCGCCACACCATCGCGCAAAACCTGCGCCGCGTTCATCTGATCGGGCATCAAATCCGGCAGCGCATAGGATGGATCTGGCGCAGGCACGACCGGCCTCGGCGGCAGCATCACGGTTTCGAAAACGCCCAGCGCCTTCAAGCCGTCGATCACCGTTGAGGAAACGCCAGCGGCATGTGCAAGGCCGGAGCGTGTCCATGCTGGAGCCTCCGACGCAAGAGCCAGCACGCGTCTGCGCGCATCGGTCAGCCTGTCCGGCTCCACATCGGTAAGTTGAATGCCCTCGCTCCAAGGCTCCGGATCAAACGCCGCTGGCGCGCGCAACAAAAGCCGCGCGACCAATCCCGGCGGGGTCAGCGTATAGGCCGCAACCCAATCGACAAAGCGACGCGCGGTTTCATCAATGGGCGGACAGTCGAACACCTCTTCAACCTGCCGCAATCTTTTCGATTCGATGTTTTCAACCGGCGTGTCCCATACAATGCCAGCCACCTGTCGCGGCCCCAACGGCACTCGCACGATCGATCCCGGCACTGCACTCATGCCCTCCTGCAACACATAGGAATAGGCTCGCTCCGCCGGCATCGGCACGAGCACGGGCACCACCTTCATTTCGCGCGAATCTCCTGTCATGGCGCGTGACCTTGCCCCGAACTTGGTCTAGAGCAAAGTCAGGAAGACGGGCACAACGCCTTCAAGCGACAGGAGATACACATGAAGTTCTTCGTGGACACGGCCGATGTTAAGGAAATCAAGGAGCTGAACGATCTAGGGCTCGTAGACGGCGTGACCACAAATCCGTCGCTCATCCTGAAGTCGGGCGGCTCCATCGCTGAAGTCACCAAGCAGATTTGCGATATGGTGGAAGGTCCGGTCTCTGCCGAGGTTGTTGCGACCGACTATGACGGCATGATGCGTGAAGCCGAAATTCTGGCCAAGATCGCCGACAATGTTTGCATCAAGGTGCCTCTGACGCTCGATGGCTTGAAGGCTTGCCGCGCCATTCGCAAGCAGGGCCGCCTTGTCAACGTCACGCTCTGCTTCTCGGCCAATCAGGCGCTTCTAGCTGCAAAGGCTGGCGCGAGCTTCATTTCGCCGTTCATCGGACGGCTGGACGACATCGCTATCGACGGCATGGACCTCATCGCCGAGATTCGCCAGATCTACGACAATTACGACTACCCGACAGAAATTCTCGCGGCTTCCGCGCGCACTGTGAACCACATCAAGCAGGCAGCGCTATTGGGCTCCGACGTTGTGACGGCCCCGCCTGCCGTGCTCAAGGCGCTGGTCAAGCATCCGCTTACCGATAACGGCCTCAAGCAGTTTCTCGCGGATTGGGAAAAGACCGGCCAGAAAATCGGCTAACGGCAGAGCGCCAACAGCTTTTCGGCCAACCACACCTTCCGTCATGCTCGGGCTTGTCCCGAGCATCTATGATTCATGCCTGTAGACCCTCGGGACAAGCCCGAGGGTGAGGGTTCAGCGTAACCAGCAACGCAGCACCTCATTGCTCCGCTTTCGCTCAGATCAGAATAACCGAAACCGTCCGGCAGCCTTTTCTTCTTCCGGCGGCACGCCGGGATCGTCAGGCAGGCGGCGGACAACCTCGGCGGGCTTTTCTTCCTGCGCGAAATCGCGCGCAGGCTTGTGGTCGTTGTCCGCGCTTAGCGGCTTTGCTTCCTCGGTCGGCTCCGCCCTTGCCGGTTCCGCCGATTTGACAACCGCATCCGCCTCATTGGCCTCTACAGGCTCGACGTCGGTCGCCACCGGCTCAGCCTCGACGATTTCGGCCTCCTCGACCGGCTGAGGTTCGGCCTCGATCATCACCGGAGCCAAACGCTCTTCCGGCTCAATCGCAATGCCCACGCGCTCGACCGGCACACGCCATTGGAAAGCATCGATCTTGCCCGTAACCGGCGATTGCGGCGCCCAGTGCTCGGAAATAACCCCATCGGCGACCCATACGGGATCGCGCGGCGCGCGCACCGCACGCGACAGAAATTCGCGAACTCGGCCCGAATCGCCGCCGGCAGCCTCTTCGATGTCGGCGAGCAGCAAATAAGCGCTTTCACGCGGGTCCATGCGAATAGACGCTTGTGCCTCCTCGCGCGCCACGCCGAATTCCTGCGCGGCAAGAGCGGCTCGCGCCACCGTCAGTGCGCTTTCGGGATGGTTGCTGTGCAGAGATTGCAGCCGCTGTGCGCGAGACAGGCGGTCCAAAGCCGCATCGCCATGCCGCGCATGGACATATAGCTCGGCAATTTCAGGATGCGGATGCTTGCGCCAAGCCGCTTCCAGCAACTTCGACCCCTTGCGAACCTCATCCGTGCGAAACAGGCAGCGCGCGGCAATCAATGCGGCCGGCACGAAGTCCGGCACAAGCCTGTTCGCTTCCAGCGCCGCCGCACGCGCACCGGCTTGGTCCGTGTCAAAAGTCGATATGGCCTTGGCTGTCAGCAGCACCGCACGGCGACGATTGAACCTTTCGCGGTCGGTTTTCTGGACAGCCTTCTGGGCTTCCAACAATTTCAGCGCACCATCCCAATCACCTTCTTCGGCTTTCTCCTCAATGCTGGATTCTGCCGCCCATCCAAGCTGCGGCGCGACATGCGCTGCCCTCGATGCATAATGGCGGGCGGCTTCCCTGTTGCCCTGCCGCGCGGCCTCAAGGTACAGCCCGCGCAATCCCAGCAGACGCGTTTCTGGATCGTCGATCATCTGCTCGAATTTGTCGCGCGCCGCCTCGTGGTTGCCTTCCAGCACCAGCGTTTGCGCTTCGAGCAACTGAATCAGCGGCTCCTGATCTGAACGGATAAGCTTCGCCGCTTCCTTGTTTTTCTGGCGTGCCAGCGCAGCATCGCCCGCACCCGCCGCAATCATTCCGGTCGATAGCGCCTGATAGCCCCGGTCGCGCCTGCGCACCCGGAAATAGCGGGTAATCGTATATGGACTATTCCACAGCGCCTTCACGACCCACCATGAAAGCATGATCGCCGCTACCAGCCCGACGACCGCCACGGCAGCGACCATGAGAGACACCTGATATTGGTATCCGTCGAAGGTAACGACCATGTCGCCGGGGCGGTCGGCCAACCACGCAAAGCCAAACGCAATGGCGCCAATAAGAATCAGGAAGAAAAGAACGCGTACCATTCGAACTCCTAGGCCGATTTCATGGCACTGGCGACAAGCTGATCTACCAGCTTGGTCACTTCGATCCGCCCCTTGATGCGATCCGCGAGTGACGCACCCGCCTGCTTTGCAGCTTCGGGCAGGCCGTCATATTCAGCCAGCGCCTTCTGCAAATCACCCGCTTTAAGCGCAACCTCCATGCGCGCAACGCGCGCTCCCGGCTGATCGCCCTCCACGGAACCGACGGGCCTCACTTTCACGACGGACTGGGCGCTATCCATCAAGCGCTGCCAAACACCGGCATTCGGATTCTCCGGCTCGCTTGCCGCGATCATGGCGTCCGCTGCCTGCGGAAAAGACGCGACCAGATCGGCCTCTGTCGCCACACCCTGATCCGCATATTGGCGAAGAGCCGCCAGTTCTGGCGCGTTTGGCGCAATTGCAGCGAAGGTTTCTGCTTCTGCCGCGAACGGTCCGCCGCGATCCACTGCCGATTTGAGTGCCGCCGCTGCGATGGCAAGCGCGACCTTCGGCTGCGAAGCCTGCTGCTCCACCTTGCCAGTCAGCGCGCTGAGCGATTGTTCCAGCGTGCCGATTCGCGCGTCGCTGTTCGCAACAGCATCCACCGCAGAGGTCACTTTGCTTTCCACCTCGGCAATTTTGCTTTCAACATCCTGCGCAACAGCCGGAGCGGTTTCCAGCTTCTTGATGCGCTCATCCAGTGCAGCAACAGCGGCGCCGTCACCCGCACCGCCGGATTGAACAGCGGACTGTAACCCTGCCACATCAGATTTTAGCTGATCGAGTGCGGAAGCGAGACCCGAATCAGCAACCGGTGCGGCCTTGAGGCTATCTAGCTCGCTCTTTAAAGCGCTGATCTGCGATTCGACAGGCTCCAGCGACGGCGCAAACGCCGCACCGCCCGGCGAACCGACCACGCCAGCCGCCTGCAACCCATAGAAACCGCCAAGAGCAAGGACTGCGCCGATCAACCCTGCCGCTATATTAGACATGCTGCCCTGCTTTGCCGGAACCGGGCGGCTGCTTGCAGGCCGAGGCTCAGGCTCCGCACGTCCAAAGGAATAATCCGATTTGGGCGCAGGTTCTTCCACCACTCCCGGCTTCGCTTCCTCGACAGGCTCACCTTCAACCTTCAGCAGTTCGGCGTCCGGCTGTGCCGGCACTTCGATGCTTTCGATGGGTTCCGTAACTTCTGGCTCGGTGGGCGCGTCCGTAATCGGCTCGTCCACGCGCTTCACATCATCCGAGCCAAGCTCGATGGTTACGGGCGCGCGTTGCGTCTTGCTGTGGCGCGTTCTCGGGGTCTTGACCATGTCCGGCCTCCGAAATTCAAGGACGTGCCAAAGACCTAGCACACCCGTCGGTCATAGGAACAGTCCGTGCTCTGCCGCTCAAAGATTCAAGAGCGCAAATAGCGCATCTTCGTCAGGATGGTCAGCAATGCGAATCTTCGCTGGTTCCACCCCTTCAAACCGCGCGGCAATGCGTTCTGAAAGGCAGCAATGCACAGTCTTTGAAAAAGTTTCGGCCATTTCGGGCCGCTCGGCGAGTTTTCGCAGTGCCTCAGCCGCCTTGGCCGAATAGACTAGCACCGCGTCGATCGGTCGCCCCGTTCGTAGCGCCTCGATTTCCGGTGCGGTAGGCTCGACCGGTTCGGTGTCATAAACCTCTATGGGAATGACGCGAACACCGGCCTTTTCAAGAGCTGTCTCAAAATCCAGCAACCGAACGCGCCCCGCCAGATAGGCGATCACGCCTTTCACGTTTGCGGCGATAATCACCTTTGCCAAGGATTCGGCATCGCCAGCCGTCTGCACTACATTGGCAAAGCCCGCCACTCGCGCGGCATCGCCTGTACGCTCACCAACCGCAAAGCACGGCTTTCCAGACAACTTCTCTATAAACTCGCGTGGTGCATGGCGCAGCGCGTTGACGCTCGTCACCGCAATGGCCTCGCAATCCGGCAGATCATCCACCACCGGCAGCGCCACGATTCGCGACAGCGGGAGCACCACGGACTCAAACCCCATCGCACGAAGTCGATTGGCGGTCGCCGAAGCGCCGGGCTCAGGCCTTGTGACCAGAACCCGCTTCATATCAGGCCCAGCTCTCAAAGAAGCTAGTACCTGCTTCTGCGCGAATCGCTTCTCCGGCTTCTCGACCGATTGTTGCGGCTTCATCCGCATGTCCAACCCGCGCAATAGCGTGGCTGCGTTGGCCATCCGGCGTCAGGATCAGCCCGCTAAAATGCAGCGCATCACCGTCGATCCGCGCATGTCCCGCAATCGGCGTGCGGCAAGAGCCATCCAGTGCAGCCAAAAATGCGCGCTCGCACGCCAGCGCCAGACCTGTATCGCGGTCATGAATTGCTGCGACCATAGCCTTTGCCCGATCGTCACCAACGCGGCTTTCGATGCAAATTGCGCCTTGCCCCGGAGCTGGCGGAAACTCCATTTCCGCCATAATCTCTGTCGCGACGTGATCCATGCCGAGACGTTTCAACCCCGCCAGCGCCAGCATCGTGCCGTCGGCGACACCTTCTTCCAGCTTGCGCAAACGCGTCTGTACATTGCCGCGAAAGATAATGACGTTGAGGTCTGGCCGCATCCGCCGAATCAACGCCTGCCGCCGCAACGAAGATGACCCAACCGTCGCGCCCTGTGGCAAATCAGCGATTCGCTGTGCTGCGCGCCCGACGAACACGTCCCGCACATCTTCGCGCGGCAGAAGGGCGGAAAGCTCCAGCCTATTGGGCAACATTGTCGGCATGTCCTTTGACGAATGCACGGCGATGTCGATGCGACCATCCAGCAGTGCTTCCTCGATTTCCTTGGTGAACAACCCTTTGCCGCCAGCCTCGGAAAGCGGGCGATCCTGAATGCGGTCGCCGCTGGTGGAAATCACCTCGATGGCAAACGCCTCCTCCGGCAAGCCATGCGCTGCCATCAGCCGCGCGCGCGTTTCACTCGCTTGCGCCAATGCCAGCGGACTGCCGCGCGTGCCGATCCTGAGAAGCTTGGTATCCATTGTCTGTTGTTTCGGCCTTGTGGTCCGTGATAACTCGCAGCGGATTTAGAGCTTTAATCCAAACCCCGCAATGAGGCAGGTAGCTCCAATTGCTCCGCGTGCTTGGCATAGAAACGAGTTGCGATGAAACGGCGGCGAGCGTCGTGGCGTCGGATTCGCCTGCGCATGGCCGCATTCTGTCGAATGTCGTGTTCAGCCAGATCGAAGAGCACGCAGCTTTCGGCGGCGTCGTGCCGGAAATCGCCGCGCGCGCCCATGTCGAGGCGCTGGATGGCATTGTTCAAGCCGCGCTGGATGAAGCTGGCGTCACCCTTGCCGACATCGATGCCGTCGCAGCTACTGCCGGGCCGGGGCTGGTCGGCGGTCTGATCGTCGGCCTCATGACGGCCAAGGCAATCGCCGCCGCAATGGGCAAGCCTTTGCTAGCAGTGAATCATCTTGAAGGTCATGCGCTTACCGCGCGCCTCACAGATGGCGTTGCCTTTCCTTATTTGCTGCTGCTCGTTTCGGGCGGGCACACGCAGATCGTTCTAGTGCGCGGCGTTGGCGAATATCAACGTTGGGCGACCACAATCGACGATGCGCTGGGCGAAGCGTTCGACAAGACGGCCAAGATTCTCGGCCTGCCACATCCAGGCGGTCCAAGCGTCGAGCGCGCCGCTGCCAGCGGTAATCCTTCACGCTTCCCCTTTCCGCGCCCGATGAAGGGATCGCATCAACCGGACTTTTCCTTCTCCGGTCTCAAGACTGCTGTCCGACAAGCTGCGACGGCAATCGCTCCGCTCACGGATCAGGACGTCGCCGATATTTGCGCCTCCTTCCAGGAAGCCATCGCCGACACGTTACATGAGCGCGTTGGCCGAACACTCGCGCGCTTTCGGCATGAGTTTCCTGATTGCGCAATTCCCGCGCTTATCGTGGCTGGCGGTGTCGCTGCTAACAAGCGTGTGCGCGCAACGCTCGATGCGCTCTGTGCCGAGTATGGATTCCAATTCATCGCACCACCCACCGTTCTTTGCACCGATAATGCGGCAATGATCGCATGGGCTGGTATCGAGCGCTTGCAAGCCGGATTGGAACCTGAAAACCCGATGGCATTCGCGCCGCGTTCGCGCTGGCCTCTTGATACAGTATCGGCCCCCGTTGTCGGGTCTGGCCGCAGGGGAGCCAAGGCATGAATCCGTGGCGCATAACGGTGCTTGGCGGCGGCGCATGGGGCACAGCCCTTGCCGCAGCGCTGCGCCGCGCAAATCAGCAGGTCACGCTCTGGGCACGCGACGCCGAAACCGCCAAAGCCGTCTCGCACGGTGAAAACCCACGCTACCTTCCCGGCATCCGCTTACCTGCCGACATTGTCGGCACGACCGATTCCGCGCTCGCTCTCGATGGCGCCGACTGCGTGCTGATTGTCGTGCCTGCGCAATCCTTGCGCGACACACTGGATGGCGTTGCTTTTCGCATTCCGCCGCATGTGCCAGTCGTGCTTTGCGCCAAGGGCATTGAGCGCAGCACCGGCCTGCTGTTGTCGGACGTGGCTCGCGAACATTTGCAAGGAAATCCGCTGGCCGCGCTCTCCGGTCCTAGCTTCGCGACCGACGTCGCACGCGGACTTCCCACTGCCGTCGTAGTTGCTGGAGAGGATGAATCGCTGGCGGCACTTATGGCCGTGCGCTTTTCGTCCGAAACATTCCGCTGCTATTCGAGCGACGACCTGACCGGCGTCGAGATTGGCGGCGCGCTCAAGAACGTCTTCGCGATTGCGGCGGGTGCAGTCACAGGTGCCAATCTCGGCGCGAGCGCACAGGCCGCAATGGTGACGCGCGGCTTTGTCGAGCTGCGCCGCATTGCGGCCGCATTTGGCGCACGGCCGGAAACATTGATGGGGCTTGTCCGGCCTCGGCGACCTGATGCTGACATGCTCCACTGTCCAATCGCGCAATTTCGCCTATGGCCTTGCTCTTGGTCGTGGCGAATCGCTCGAAAACTTGCCCTTGGCCGAAGGCGTTGCGACGGCGAGGCATTGCGGCTAAGGTCGCTGCCGATCACGGCGTCGAAGCCCCGATCATCAGCGCTGTCGCCCAAATTCTCGACCGAACAATCACCATTCAAGAAGCGGTTCAGCAATTAATGAACCGCCCCCTCAAGACCGAAAGCGAATAGGAGCCATCATGCTGTTTGCATTTCTCTGCAAGGATAAGCCCGACCACCTTCAGGTGCGCATGGATACGCGACCCGCTCATGTCGAATATCTCAACGCGCTCAACGCCGCGGGAACGCTCAAATTCGCCGGGCCTTTTCTCGGCGAAGACGGCAAGCCTACTGGCAGTCTCGTGGTTGTCGAGGCCGCAGACCTCGCCGCAGCCGAAAAGATCGCCGCAGATGATCCATACGCAAAGGCTGGCTTGTTTGAGAGCGTTCAGATCAAAGCGTGGAACTGGGTATTCAACAATCCCGCAAATGCGTGAGGGCAGCCATGAACTACTGGCTCTTCAAGTCCGAACCTGACGTCTTCTCCTTCGATGACCTGAAGGCGAAGGGCGCAAAGGGTCAGGAATGGGACGGCGTCCGCAATTATCAGGCCCGCAACAATATGCGGAACATGAAGGTTGGCGATCTCGGTTTCTTCTACCATTCGAACATCGGGCTCTGCGCTGCGGGCATCGTTGAAGTTTGCGCGCTCGCACATCCCGATTCCACCGCGGACAATCCCACATGGGAGTGTGTTGACGTGCGCGCCGTGCGTGATGTTCCGAACCCGCCAACGCTGGAACAAATCAAAGCCAATCCGAAGCTTTCAAAGATGGTTCTGGTCAACAATTCACGCCTCTCCGTACAGCCAGTCACGCCGGATGAGTGGAAGGAAGTCTGCCGCATGGGCGGGGTCGATCCCGCGCCTTGAAAGACATACAGAATTGTTTGCCATACCCCTCATCCGCCTGCCGGCACCTTCTCCCTCAAGGGGAGAAGGACGATGTCATCAAAGCCTCACAAGCGCCCAAAGGCTTGCGATTGAATTAGGCGCTGACAATTTCCCCCTTCTCCCCTTGAGGGAGAAGGTGCCGGCAGGCGGATGAGGGGTTTAATCCTTGCGATCTCCGCGAAATTTTATCCTTGAAAATACAGCGCTGCTCGCACCACCGCATGTGCCGGAAATTCAGTTGCATCTTGCGGACGAAGCACATGCGCTTTGGCAAAAGACCGAGGAAGAACTGGCGGCTATCGGTTTGCCGCCACCGTTTTGGGCTTTTGCGTGGGCCGGTGGGCAGGGACTGGCGCGCCATGTGCTGGATAATCCGCACCTCGTCGCGGGCAAGCGCGTTCTCGATTTCGCCACGGGTTCCGGACTGGTTGCGATCGCGGCCTACAAATCCGGCGCTGCCTCTGTATTAGCCGCCGACATTGATCCCTTCTGCGCAGCTGCTGTTGCGCTGAACTCAACCGCCAATGCCGTCGATATTTCCTTCACTGGCGAAGACTTGGTTGGAAGCGATGGCGGTTGGGATGTTGTGCTGGCTGGCGACGTATTCTACGAAAAGCCGTTCGCTGACCGTCTGGTCGGCTGGTTCACCAGCTTGGCCAGCCGTGGAGCGAATATCTACGTCGGCGATCCCGGTCGTTCCTATCTTCCCAAAGATCGTCTCGAAAAGCGTGCTGTTTACGAGGTACCTGTCACGCGAGCACTCGAAGACGCTGACGTGAAGAAGACAACTGTTTGGCGCTTTATTTGAAGTCGCGATAGCACCCAAATCGCAATGACGGAGTTCAGAATGGTTTTTGCAGGCACCAACTATCTCGCGATCCTCATCGCCGCAGCAGCGGCCTTTGCCTTCGGCGCGGTGTACTATTCCGCACTCGCAGAGCCGTGGAAGCGCGCCGCCGGTATCTCCGCCGACCGCCCAAAGCCCGCGACAGGCACCTTCATTTTCACCTTCATTGCTGAACTGGTTATGGCATGGATCATGGCGGGTCTGATCGGCCATCTAGGGCCGGGACAAGTCACGCTCAAGAACGGCCTGATTTCCGCAGGTATCGTATGGTTCGGCTTTTTACTCACCAGCACAGCCATTTCGCATCGTTACCAAGGCAAGCCGTGGGCATTGACATTGATCGATGCCGGTCACTGGCTTGGCGTCGCACTGATTCTTGGCGGCGTGATTGGCGGCTTGGGCGTCTAGCGCTTCACCACCAGCACCGTTCGTTTGGACAATAGCGGCAGCAACCTGCGCATAACCGGCTTCGATACCGCCACGCATCCCGCCGTTGGCTGGAAGCCCGGTCGTGCGAGGTGAAAGAAAATCGCACTGCCCTTGCCGCGCACGCGCGGGCGGATATTCCAGTCCAGCACAATGCAGCCATCGTAAAGATCGTCGTCGCGCAGCATCCGCTCATGGCTCGCCGCATAGGGCATTCGCACCGGGCGATTGTAATTCCGGTCGTCCGGCACTTCACACCAGCCGAGCGTAGGCGAAATGCGCTCCAGCGGTAGGGCTGACCGATATGGAAACCGGCCATCCCTTATATAGCCGCGCAACAACCGCATACTCGCCAGCGGCGTGCCGCCATCGCTCTCGTGCTTCAGCATTTTGATCCCACCACGCCCCAAAGCACAGGGAAAAACTGTACCAGAAACGTTCATCAGGCCCTGCGTGGGAACGCCGGGACGCGCGCGAACCGTAATTCGCCCCACTCCCGTACATGAATTTGTCGTTATCGCCTTGCGTCTGCCGATTTTCAGGTATGATCTTGCCACGTTTCAAATCACCGTGCCGTTCGTCGCGCTTCACAGACAGCACAACGGATAGCCGGTCACAACAACGGAATGAAGAATGGCTTCACGCACCATCCTGATCGTAGACGATGATGACGACCTGCGCAGCACGCTGGTTGAACAGCTATCGCTCTATGAAGAGTTCAAGATTCTTGACGAACCAACCGCCGCCAAAGGCGTCGCATCGGTGCGGGCTGGATTGGTGGACCTCCTCATTATGGATGTGGGCCTGCCTGACATGGATGGCCGCGAGGCCGTCAAGGTGCTGCGCAAGAGCGGTTTCAAGGCCCCGATCATCATGCTCACCGGGCATGATACGGACTCGGACACGATTCTCGGCCTAGAGGCTGGCGCAAACGATTATGTCACGAAGCCTTTCCGCTTTGCCGTGCTGCTTGCCCGCATCCGCGCGCAGCTTCGCCAGCATGAGCAGAGCGAAGACGCGACGTTCACGGTCGGCCCATACACTTTCAAACCCAGCCAAAAGCTTATGATTGACCCGCGCGGCTCGAAAATCCGGCTTACGGAAAAGGAAGCCTCGATCATCCGCTACCTGTACCGCGCCGGTAAAGCGGTGGTTAAGCGCGACACGCTACTGGAAGAGGTTTGGGGCTATAATTCCGGCGTCACGACACACACACTTGAAACGCACGTATATCGTCTTCGTCAGAAGATTGAGCGCGATCCTTCCAAAGCCGAGATTCTTGTGACAGAAAGCGGTGGTTACAGGCTGATGCCGTAGCGGGCACGGGGTGGGTGCTGCTACGGTTCAGCGAGGGAGGCAGCCTTTCACCGCGCCGTTAAAGCTTCGGTGAGAAGATTGCGCTCAGAATCAGTGGTTTAGTGCGTGATCGCGGGTATTTGAAATAAATCCGTCCGTCGCGCCTTAGCCGGGGACGATATGGCGCTGGATGACGACATCCGTTTGCTGTCCGGCGTCGCTCTTTTCGAGAGCCTCGCTGAGGAACACTTGCGTCTGCTCGCTTTCGGGGCAGAGAAGATGTCGCTGCGCGCCGGCGAAACGCTTTACATCGAGGGTGAGCCGGCTCTTTGCGCTTATGTGGTCATGTCCGGCCGCATTGAGATCTATCGCGAACGAGAAACCGAAAAGATCAAGCTGGCCGATGCGGGCCCCGGAACGGTGCTTGGCGAACTTGCTGTCATTGCGCCAACCCGCCGCTTGTCGAGCGCGATGGCATCGGTCGAGTCACGCGTCATGGCAATTGACCGGAAAAGCTTCCGTCGCATTCTTGAAGAATATCCGGAGCTGCCCGAACTGATACACCGCCGCCTTGCGCGGGAATTTCAGGCAATGGTCGAGCGACTCGAAGCGCTCTCGTCAAAACTGGGCGAATAACGCCTCAATCGGTCAGCCGCATAATCACCGGCACATGGTCAGACGGGCGGTCCCATCCGCGCGCTTCGCGCAGGATTTCAATTTCGGCCAGATTTCCGATCATATTGGGCGAGGACCAGATGTGGTCCAACCTGCGGCCACGGTCTGATGCTGCCCAGTCCTGCGCACGATAGCTCCACCAAGTATAGAGCTTCTGATCGTAGGGCACATTGTGACGCATAAGATCGGCCCAGCCGCCGCCGGTCCGCATCGCTTCCAGCCCAGTCGTTTCGATGGGCGTATGACTTACCACATTGAGCAATTGCTTGTGTGACCACACATCGTGCTCCAGCGGCGCAATGTTCAGATCGCCCACCAGAATCGACGCGGATTCGCCATCGAACCCGGCGCGCACACGGTTCATCTCATCGATAAAGCCAAGCTTATGCTTGAACTTGGGATTGATTTCCGGATCTGGCTCGTCGCCTCCCGCCGGAACGTAGAAATTGTGCAGCAGCACCGTTTTGCCCGCCGCATTGAGCTTCACTGAAAGGTGCCTCGTATCGTCGATTTCGCAGAAGCGGCGCTTTTCCACGATCTCCAGCGGGCGGCGAGAAATTGTCGCGACGCCGTGATAGCCTTTCTGGCCGTGAATCGCGATGTGCTCGTACCCCGCAGCGCGTAACGGCTCGAATGGAAAAAGATCGTCCGGGCATTTCGTTTCCTGCAGGCACAGCACATCCGGCTGATAGGAGCGTAGAAACCGCTCGACCAATGGCATCCGCAAGCGGACCGAATTGATATTCCAGGTTGCGAGTGTGAAAGTCATGATGTGCCCAAGCGCGCGCTGTCGACGCGCTTAACTGCCAGCCAGATCGGTGAAAGACAAGCGCTTAGCGCTGACCTTTCTTCTGGTTGATTTCGCGGTTGCGCTGATAGTTGATCTCGAAGATCGATGGATCGATCTGCACACCGTTCTGAACGTTGGAGATCATCACCGTTGTGTCTTTGCCCTTGGCATCGGTGATGGTCCACTCCAGTAGTTCGCTGGTCTGCGGATTGAACTTCATCGTGATGGTCGAGTTGCCGAACACAGATTTGTCCGCAAGCTGGATCGTGGTCAGATCGTCTTCCTGCTTCACACTTTTTACCTTACCGCCCGAAAGGTCGATCCTGTCGTCCAGCAATAGTTTCAGCGGCGTCTTGGACAGTGGATATAGATCCGAAGTCCGCAGCTTCATGTTTTCGATAACGACGGATTTTCCGTCCGCAATCACGCGATAGTTCGACGGTGCGTCGTAGTTGAAGCGGATTTTACCGGGCCGCTGGATAAAAAATTTGCCACCGGTCTGTTCCCCGCGTGGACCGAACTGCACGAAATCGCCGCGCATCGTCCGAATCGAGGCAAAGTGATCCGCTATCTGCTGCACGGCTTCATTGGCCTGCGCCTGCGCATCCACGACCAGCGCAGCATTCGATACCGCGAACGCGCCTGCGAGCACCAAGCCCAGCGCTGCTCTGCGGGTAAAGATCTGCTTCGATGTATTCACTGTCATTGCGGCAATTCCAATTCCTGATTGTCAGCGGCTACGCTGCCAGTTGGGCCGAACTTTGACCCTCTCGCGTCGTTCGCGAATCAAGCCTCACGAATGCGTGCGTTTACGCGCTTCATTTAAGGATGGCTGCGGGATGCCGCAATGGCTTCAAGCTTTGCAAGCCAAGGCTCGCCTATGCCACGCTCGCGAATAATCGAAAGCGGGTCTTGATTGTCCAGGCGCGAAGAAACGCGGTAGACCTCCAGCGTTTCGGCGTTCATATCGCCGCGCTTGTAGAAATACATCGCCGCCGCGTAGCGCGCGCGGCCCGACCACTCCTCGCCGAGTGGCGACAGAATCAGCCGCCAGTTCTCCGCTTCTTCGGCGGCGTCGATCATCTCTCACCCGGCGGATTTGCCGTGCGGCGGTCGAGCTTGATGAACGGTCGCGGCACTACCTTCGCGCGCTTCATCAGCTTGTGATATTGAAGCTCGCGCATGGCGTAGATTTCGACCCAAAGATCATCAACGACAGTATCGCCATAGGGACGCTGCAGGCTTGCAATCGCGATATTGCGCTTTGCCGTTGGCGACCAGATTGCAGCACTAACCAACCCGACCTCGCGCTTGCCGCGATGATAGACGATGGCGTGTTCAGCCGGAATATTGCCCTCTATCTCCAGCCCAACCAGAACATGCTTGAGCGTTTTATTTTTCCGCGCGGCGAGAATTGCATGGCGACCGTTGAAATGGCCTTTTGCCGGATCGATCATAAAGCCCAGCCCGATTTCATCGGGCATGCGCAGCCGGTCCGTCCGAATAGCGCTATCGCCCGTCACGAAATCCGCGTTGGCGACGATCAGCCCCGCCTCAATGCGCGCGCGATTCAGCGCCGTGTATCCCATTGGTCGGATGCCATGCAGTCTGCCGCCTTCGATCAGTCGATCCCAAAGGCTCAACGCCTGTTTGATCGGCACAAAAAGCTCATAGCCTAAATCGCCCGTGAAGCCCGTCCTCGAAATCGTGACGAATCCCTTTTCATGTGGGAACTCCGCCAGATCGAAAATTTTCAGCTTCTCGACGCCCTTGAACCCGCAATCGCGCAAAACCGCGAAAGATGTCGGCCCTTGTAGCGCAAGCCCGGCAACTTCCTGCGTTTCTTCGACAACACTCACATCGTACCCGATGGCGCTGTCCAGTAGCCAAGGCAGATGCCTTTCCTGACAGCATAGGCGAAACCGATCCGGCGACAACCGAAACAGCGTCCCATCATCGAGCACATAGCCTTCGTCGTCGCACCATGCCGTATAGTGCACGCGACCCGGCTTGAGCTTCGTCACGTCACGCAGCGTTACGCGGTTGAGAACCGCTTCCGCATCCGGCCCTTCGATGCGGTATTTCACCATCGGCGAAATATCGAACAATGCCGCCTGACTGCGGATCGCGAAATATTCCAGTTCGTCATCCCATAAAGCATGCGGGGCTTTATAACCCGCCCAGTCGTACCAATCCTGTTGAGCAGCCAGCGCTTCAAGCCGTGGCTGAAACGGCGATGGCAAACGCAACGTGCGGAAATGCGCCTGAGCATCAAGAACTTTTCGCGATTTTGTCTTGGCAACAGCAACCATCGCTCAGCCCTTTCTCGCCAGCACGCGGCGCGCGGCATTCAAACCCGGTACGCCCGATATGCCACCGCCCGGATGCGAGCCCGCACTTGCGAGGTAAAGCCCCTCGACCGGCGTGTCATAGCCCGACCAGCCCGAAACAGGGCGTGACATCAGCATCTGATCGGCCTGCAGTTCTCCGTGATGCCAATGTCCTCCCGGCATTCGGTAGCGCTGCTCAATATCCAGCGGCGTCAGCAATTCCGCGTGCCGCACCAGCTTGCCGATGCCGGGTGCGACGCTTTCCAGTTGTGCCATCACGGCCTTGAGCAGTTTCGCCTTGCCTTTCGTCCAGCCTTCTTTCAACGCGTAGGGCGCAAACATGATGTTGGCCGAAAGCACGCATCCGCCCGCTGGGGCAAGCGAGGCATCAGCGATGCTCGGCATCACGATTTCCATCACCGGCTCGGCTGAAAACCCGCCGTATTTTGACGGATTAAATGCGCGTTCCACATGGTTTGTGGAAGGCGCGAGTACCAACCTGCCTCGCAAATCCTGTTCGGAAACGCCGTTGAACTTCGGCAAGCCATTCAACGCCAGATGCAGCTTGGCAACCGAACCATTCATGCGAATGTTCGCCACCTTACGCACAAAACCCGTGTCAAAATTCCGCGGTCCAGTAAGCTCCATCAAAGCTGTTGAAGGATTAGTAGCGGCCAGCACGATTGGCGCAGAAAATTCTTCGCCGCTCGTCAACACCACACCTGCCACCCGCCCATCTTGAACGTTGATGCGGGCGACCGGTGCATTGGTGCGAACCTGAACGCCTGCCTTGTTCGCAGCGCTCGCCATTGCGTTGATAACCGCTCCCATGCCGCCCCGCGGCATGGTCTGTGCACCGGCCTTTCCCGCGACCTCGCCAGCAAGCCGATAGTACAATCCAAGCAGCGAAGTTGGAGAGCGCGGCCCAAGATGGCTGCCCATCACCGCGTCAAAAGCCAGCAATCCCTTGAGCCTGTCATCAGTCAGGCAATCGTCAGCTACGTCGGCAACATTCATCAGGAACATGCGCAGGAAATCGCGCATATCTTCCTTGCCGAGCCGCCGCAGCGACAGCCCAACCATGCCGAGTGCGGATGTTTCGCCAAGCGTCATGCCGGAAAGGTCTGGCGGACGGCGTGCCAGCATCGGCTTCAATATCCCCGCATAGCGAATGAGTTGCGCCCGCAATTCCGACCACGCCTGTACTTCACTCGGTTGCGCGCCAGAAAGCCCCTCGCCGTAGGCACCCGTCAAAACCAGCGGCTCGCCATTTGCGGAAAGCGCAATGCTTGGCATATCCGTAGTATCGAAAGTGAGGCCATTCGCTTCAAGGTCCAACGCCTTCACCACCTCAGGGTGGAGCCGATTCAAAATATGCGCCAAGGATACGCGAAAACCCGGCGCAAACTCCTCCGTTCGTGCTGGACCGCCGAGTTGCTCATCTGCTTCCAGCAGCACAACGCGACGGCCAGCTTTTGCCAGCACAGTTGCGGCCACAATCCCGTTGTGACCACCGCCCACGACGATTGCATCAAATGACGTCATGGGCTGCACTCACAAGATTTGCGCCGCGCTTCAGGTCGCGCAAAATTTCCACCGCCGCATTGCGACCCGGAGCGCCCATCACACCGCCGCCTGGATGCGTGGATGAGCCGCACATATACAACCCGCCCACCGGCGAGCGATATTGCGCATAACCGGGCACCGGCCTGTTAAACAGCAACTGGTCGAAGGTCAGTTCGCCCTGGAAAATATTGCCTTCTGTCAGACCGGTTTCCGCCTCGATCTCGCGTGGCGTGCGCACTTCCATGTGCACGATGCGCTCGCGAAAGCCCGGCGAATAATCGGCGATCTGAGAAATGACGCTTTCCGCAAATCCGTCGCGATCCGCGTCGGTCCATTCGCGACCTTCGACCTTTGGCGGCGCATATTGCACGAAGCAACTCATGAAGTGCTTACCCGGCGAAGCCATCGTTGGGTCGAGCGTCGTCGGAATCACCATGTCGATGAATGGATCGGCAGACCAGCGCCCCTCCTTCCAGTCATCATAGGCGCGCTCCATGCGCTCCACCGAATCGGTGAAATGCAGATCACCGCGATAGCAAGGCGAGTCGTCCGGCAGCGCCGGAAACTCCGGCATGGAATCGAGCGCGATATTCACCTTGCCGGAAGAGCCGCGAATCTTGAAGTTCTTCACTCGCCGCAGAAAAATGTCGGGCAGTTCCTTCGGCTCCACGAGCTTGAGGAATGTGCGCTTCACGTCTGCGTTCGAGACGATCAGCTTGCCCAGTACTTCTTCGCCGCCGGCCAGCACCACGCCTTGCGCATGTCCATTCTTGACCAGAATCTGTTCGACCTGCGCGCCCGTTCGGATCGTCCCGCCCGACGCCTGAAACGATGCCGCAAGGGCTTGCGTAACGGCACCCATACCGCCGCGCGCATAACCCCATGCGCCAACCGAGCCATCAACCTCACCCATATAGTGGTGCAGCAGTACATAGGCCGTTCCCGGCGACATCGGGCCAAGCGCGGTCCCTATAATGCCGGAGAGCGCAAAGTTCGCCTTTATCACATCCGTCTCGAAATATTCGTCGAGGAAGTCCGAGATCGACATGGTCCAGAACCGAAGCGTCAGCGCCATCTCCTCGGCCGACATGCCGGAAAACTTCCGGCCCAGATAAATCAACTCGCCAATGTCGCGCGGCTTGAAACTGGTTGGATCAGGCGCAGTGCGCATCAACAACGGCTGAATGAACCGGCACTGGCGCGTCACATCGCGCGCATAGCGCTCATAAGCTTCTGCATCGCGCGGCGAAAACCGCGCAAACTCGCGGCGATGTGCGTGATGGTCGCGGTAATTGGCGAGATAATCGCCGTCCTGCGTGAAAACCGCGCCGCCTTCATATGGGATCACTTGCAGCCCAAAGCGCGGCAATTCGAGATCGCGCATGATCTCCGGTCGAAACAGCGAACACACATAGGAACAATTCGAATAGACGAATCCCGGCGTAAGCGACCTGCTGGTCGCCGCGCCGCCCACCCAGTCCTTTTGCTCCAGCACCAGCACATCCAGCCCAGAGCGTTGCAAATAGCAGGCATTGACCAGCCCATTATGGCCGCCGCCAATGACGATTACGTCCCAGCTTTTCATAACCGAGGCATCTCCCGTTGCAGCAAATCTGCCACGCCGAAGCCGCTCTTGTCTATACCCATTGAATGTACGTTCAACAAATTGACTTGCGTTTGCCGTAGTTGAGAGTAGGCTCAAACCATTCAGACGCGCTGTATTCGCGACTGAGCCATCCGGAGCCGTACAATGGCACTTGACATGGCTGACCCTCCCTCGTCTCAACTGCGCCAGCAGCGCATGGCGCGCGGCATCAATGAGTCGGGCATGGACAAGATGGTCAGATTGTCATCAGGCAAGAGCATTCAGAGCGAGAAGGCCAAGCCGCGCACTGCGACCAAAGATGTGCGCCGCCAGCAACTCATCGAAGCAACCATCGATTCGCTTGCCAAGCGCGGCTATGCGGAAACCACGATGGCCGATGTTGCAGATGGCGCGGGCCTGTCGCGCGGCATTGTAAACTTTCATTTTGAGAGCAAGGAAAAGCTGCTCATCGCGACGCTGCAATATATGTCGGATGAATATGCAGCCCATTGGCGAGCAAGTCTGGAGAAAGCTGGCGATGTGCCCGCCGACCAGCTTCGTGCGTTGGTCGCTGCGGATTTCGACCGCGCAATCTGCACACGGCGCAAGCTGGCCGCATGGTGCGCCTTCTGGGGCGAGGCAAAATCGCGCCCTACCTATCAGGCGCTATGCGGTGCGCGAGATGAAAGATACCAGCGTATTTTCTCCGAACTTTGCAGCAAACTTCGCGAAGAAGCGGGCTATGATTTCGACCCGGAAGCCATCTCACTCGCTCTCTGCTCTTCACTTGAGGGCTTGTGGCTGCGGCTGATGATGGGAACCGAAAACGTCACCCGTCAGAGCGCGCTTCAATGCGCCTATGAATTTTTGGCTGTGGCCTTTCCTAGACATTACGACCGGCCACGGGAAACCGCACAAGAAACATAAGGGAACAGGGCATGACGAGATTGTTGAGACGAACAGCGCTTGGTTTGGCCACCGCCGGGCTGTTTTCCTTCTCATTGGCGGGTATCGTTGCAGCAGACGATGGCGAGCTGACCATTTTCGACTGGTCCGGTTACGAGGTGCCGGAGTTCCATCCAGCCTATGTCGCCAAGCACGGCGACTCGCCCACCTTCACCTTTTTCGGCGACGAAGAAGAAGCCTTCCAGAAGCTGCGCTCCGGTTTTAAGACTGACCTCGCTCACCCATGCTCGCAGAGCGTGGCAAAATGGCGTGACGCTGGCCTGCTAGAACCTCTCGACACGTCAAAGATTACCGCGTGGGGCGACATGAACCCGCAGATCATGGGCATGAAAGATCTTGTTTCCACCGCTGACGGGAAAGCGTGGTTCCTGCCTTGGGAATGGGGCAATTCGCTGCTCACCTACAATACCGAAAAGGTTGACGCGGCGGATATCCAATCGCTGCGCTCGCTGGCTGATCCCAAGTTCAAGGACCGTGTTTCCATTGGCGACAATGTGGATGACGCCTATGCTCTGGCTTCGCTCGCTATTGGCCTGAAAGACTGGACCAAGATGACCGACGAGCAGTTCAAGGAAGCGTCGGACTTCTTGCGTCAGGTGCATAAGAACGTCCGCCTCTACTGGACCGACACGACCGAAATCGTTCAGGCGATGAGCGGCGGCGAAGTCGACCTTGCATGGGCATGGAATGATGCTGCCGTGCAATCCGCGCTTGCAGGCGCTCCGATCAAATCTACACGCGATACAAAAGAAGGGCTTTCGACCTGGGTCTGCGGATACGTGCGCATCAAGGGCGGCACCGGCAGCGTTGATAAGGCCTACGACTATCTCAACGCGATCAACACGCCGGAGGTCGCCACCTACCTGTTGACCGATTGGGGTTACGGCCATGCCAACGCCAAGGCCATGAGCGAGATCGACCCGAAGGTCGTTGCCGGTCAGGGCTATGGCGATGTCGACAAATTCCTCGATAAGACGCTCTTTCAATCGCCTTTGCCGACCGAACTGCGTCAGAAGATGATCGAAGAATTCGAGAAGATCAAAGCAGGGTATTGAGGGAAGCCTGCGCTTCAGGTTTACGATATCGTTGCCACCGCCCGCCTCTCCCCGTTCACGGGGAGAGGCGGGCAGGCAAGTGAGGGGCGGCGCGAATCCTAAGAAAATATTTCATGGCCCCTCATCCGGCCCTTGGGGCCACCTTCTCCCCGTAAACGGGGAGAAGGAACGAGGGATAGTCTCAATCCGCCAAAGCCACCAGCGCGTCGGGATCGTAGGCGAGGCGAATTGGTGCGCCGACCGGAATATCGTCTGCCCCGAAATTGTTCGTCTCCGAGACGGATAGCGGTTGCTCCATTCCTGGCACTTGCACGATCAGGTGCGTAATTTCCCCGAAATAGTGCCGATCAACGACCTTGCCCGCAATTTCGTGCTTGTCGGTGGCATTGTCCCACAGCACGCGCAGGCGTTCAGGGCGAATGCCGAGCGTCGTCGCCTTGCCCTTCGCAACAAACTGCGCGGGCTTCTCTGTTTTCACCCGCCCGAAGCTTGCCGTTTGAACTGTGATTGTTCCGCTATCCTCACCCACGATTTCCGCCGCAACAAAATTCATGCCGCCGACGAAATCCGCCACCTGACGATTCACTGGCCGCTGGTAAATATCCTTCGGTGCCGCAACCTGCGCGATGTTTCCGCTGAACATCACCGCGATGCGGTCCGACATTGCCAGCGCTTCATACTGGTCATGCGTCACGAGAATAAAGGTGATGCCTACGGCTTGTTGAAGCTTGCGCAGCTCCACCTGCATCTGTTCACGCAGCTTCTTGTCGAGCGCTGACAGCGGTTCGTCCAGCAGCAAAACCTTGGGCCGCATCACCAGCGCGCGTGCGAGCGCCACGCGCTGACGTTGCCCGCCTGACAATTCCGTGGCGCCGCGCTTTCCAAGATGCGCCATCGATACCTGACCAAGCGCTTCTTCCACGCGCCGCTTTTCTTCGGCTGCGTCCAATCGCAAGCGCTTCAGGCCATACGCAACATTTTGCGCCACGTTCAGATGCGGAAAAATTGCATAACTCTGGAACACCATATTGGTCGGGCGGCGATTGGCCGGAATGCCGTTCATGGCCTGACCGTCGAGATAGATCGTGCCCGATGTAGGATTGTCGAAACCGCCGATCATGCGCAGCAAGGTGGTCTTGCCGCAGCCCGATGGTCCGAGCAGTGAAAAGAATTCGCCTTTGCGGATCGTCAGCGAAGCGTCGTCGAGCGCCTTGAACGCACCATAAGCCCGCGTCACATGGTCGATGTGAATCATCGGCGTCTCAGGCATAGACACCTCCCTCATTCTGCGCGCGGCGCGCGGCACGGCGGCGCATGATTTCAGCGATAGACAGCATCAGGAACGAAGCCAGCAAAAGCAGCGTGCCCAGCGCCAACACGCTCGGCAGTTTGGCGGCAAACCGCAACTGACCCCAGATGTAGACGGGCAGCGTCGGCTCCGTTCCGGACAGGAAGAACGCCAGAATGAACTCGTCCAGCGAGATGGTGAACGAGACCAGCAAGCTAGAAATAATTGCGGGCGCGACCATGGGCAGTGTCACGCGTCGGAAGGTGCCCCACGCGCTTTCGCCAAGATCGGCAGATGCTTCCTCAAGGCTCCGGTCGAACCCCTCGAAGCCGGAAATCAACACCGTCACCGAATAGGGAATGCAGATAAGAATGTGGCCGAGAACGACCGTGAAAAGCGAGAGGCCGATGCCGAGTTGCAGCAGAACAAGCAGCATTGAGACCGCGACGATAATTTCTGGCAGAACCAGCGGTGCCATGATCAACCCGCTCGCTACCCTCTGTGCGCGAAACCGATAGCGCGTTATCGCACGCGCCGCGCAGATGCCGAGGATCGTGCTCACGATTGACGCGGACAACCCGACGATCAGGCTGTTCCACGCCGAGGACAACAGTTCCGGCGTGTTCGGCAGGCCTTCATACCATTTCAGCGTATAGCCGGTCAGTGGGAATTTCGGCACCGCCGACTGGTTGACCGAGAATATCGGCAGCAGCAGGATTGGGAGATAAAGGAACGCCACATAGAGCACGGCATAGACCGGCAGCCAGTTCGAAAGCAGTCTGCGCACAATGCTCATCGGGCCTGCCTCGCTGCCCATTTCAGTATGAACACTGTCGCGCCCGCCATTGCGGTCACGACCACCATCGACGTTACTGATAGCGCCGCGCCGAGAGGCCAGTTCGCCGCCTTGCCAAACTGCGCCTGAATGGCGTTGGCGATCATCACCCCGTCTTTTCCGCCAACGAGTCGCGGCGTCACGTAGTCGCCTACCGTTGGGATCATCACGATCATCAGCGCGGAAATGACGCCGGGCATGGAGAGCGGCAACGTCACCCGCAAAAATCTACGCACAGCACCGTCGCCCAGATCGGTCGCAGCCTCGATCAACGTGCGGTCCACCTTTTCCAGTGAAACGAAAATCGGCAGAATCGCGAACGCGGCCCAAGCGTGCGTAAGTGTGATGATCACCGCATTCGTATTGTACAGAAAGGCGGTGGATGGCTCGCTGATAATGCCGAGCGCCAGCAGGCCCGAATTAAGCACACCGTTGAATCCGAGAATCACCTTCCACGACATCACGCGCAGCAGATAGCTCGTCCAGAATGGAATGGTGATGAGGAACAGCCACAGCCCCTTGTGGCGACCGCCATGAAACGAGATGAAATAGGCAATCGGGTACGCCAGCACGACCGTCACAAAGCTGACCATCAGCGAAATGAACAGCGACCTCCACAGCAGGTCGCGATAGATCGGTTCGGTGAGCGCAATTCGATAATTCTCCAGCGTGAAGGTGCGGTCGATCACCATGTAGTTCTGCGTCCAGAAACTATGGGCGAACGTCACCAGTATCGGCACCGCCAGCATTGCCAGTGCGTAAAGAAATGTCGGGCTTATCAGCGCAATGCCTTGAGCGGCCTCGGATTGCAGAAGGGCAGGTCTTCCAGCCTGTTGCGCCGAATCATCCGGCTTCCCTTCCGCAGCAATCGTCATTGCAGCGTTCCGGGCTTTATCTCGGGCACGAGCGCGATTCTCATTTTGAAGCCACCTCACTCGCGACGCAGCGCCGCTATGTGCTGATCGTATCCAGAGATTGAAATTGAAATCAACCTCTGCGATATTGATTGAACGCTTATTCAAAACGACTGTCAAGAATGCTTGCGAAAAGCGGACTTGGCGGGGATCTGGAGAGATGTCCATGGCCGCATTGAGACAAATCGACGACGCCGACACGGTAACGCTGGCCGAGCGCCATCTCATACAGCCGTGGCCTGTCGCGGGCTCTATCGGTGCGGAAGCACGAACCCTGATAGGAGAGGGTGACGGCATTTACATCACCGATGGCGATGGCAAGCGCCTCATCGACGGCCCCGCGGGCATGTGGTGCACGAATGTCGGCCATCGCCGCGCGGAGCTGGCTCAGGTCATGTACGACCAAGCGATGGCGCTGTCCTACAACACGCCGTGGTACACGATGAACGAGGCATCAGCCGTTCTGGCGGAGCGCATCGCGGCCCATGCGCCGGGCGATCTCGACCATGTTTTTTTCACTACCGGTGGGTCTTCTGCGGTGGAGAGCGCGCTGCGCTTTATGCAGTTCTACAACAATGTGCGCGGCCGCCCTGAAAAGAAGCTGATCCTTTCGCGCGGTGGTGCCTATCATGGCTCGACCTATCTTTCGGCCTCCCTCAATGGCCGCCCGCGCGATCTCGATTGGATGGACGGCGCGAAAGAACTGGTCATCAAGCTCAGCGCACCGGACCCGTTCCGCCGCCCTGCTGGCATGTCCGTCGAAGCGTTCGAGCAGTTTCTCGTAACGGAGTTTGAAGAAACCATTGGACGTGTCGGTGCGGAGCGTATAGGCGCATTTGTCGGCGAGCCGGTGCAGGCATCCGGTGGCGTTATCGTCCCGCCCGGCAATTATCTGAAACGCATTCGCGAAATTTGCCGCGCAAACGATATTCTCTACGTTTCAGATGAGGTAGTCACAGCTTTCGGCAGGCTCGGCCATGTTTTTGCATCGAAAGACGTGTTCGGCATCGAGCCGGATATCATCACCTTCGCCAAGGGCATTACATCGGGCTATTTCCCGCTTGGCGGCATGGTCGTCTCGGCTCGACTGATGGAAGATTTGCGTCGCTCCAATCATCCAGACGCCATGTTCGGTCACGGCCTGACCTATTCCAGTCATCCTATCGGCTGCGCTGTCGCGTTGAAAAATCTCGACCTGCTGGAAGAGAGTGTGCTGGCTCATACGCGCAAGGTTGCGCCCTACTTCCAGTCGCAACTCAAGAAGCTTGAGGAATTACCACTCGTCGGTGAGGTGCGCGGCCTTGGCCTGATGGCCTGCGTAGAGTGTGTTGCCGACCGGGAAAGCCGCAATCCGCTGCAATTGGACAAAGCGGTCGGCGCGCGCATTGATGCGCATTGCCATGAGCTTGGATTGCTGGTTCGCCCGCTCATCAACATGTGCGTTATGTCACCGCCGCTCATCATCACCGAACCGCAGATTGATGACATGGTTTCGATTCTGCGCGAGGGCATCTGTCGCACGATGGACGATCTGCGCCGCGAAGGCGTCTGGAACGGCTAGAGCTTCCGCAGCGCGACTTCCTTGACCAGATGATCCTCGCCTTTGCGCAGGATCAGGTCGGCGCGAGGACGTGTCGGCAGAATATTCTCGCGCAGGTTTTTCAGGTTGATGTTCTCCCAAAGCCCTTCCGCAATCGCGCGCGCAGCATCTTCCGACAGTTGCGAATAGCGATGGAAGAATGACTGCGGATCGCGGAACGCAGTTTCACGCAGCCGCATGAAGCGCCGGATGTACCATTCGTGGATCAGGTCTTCGTCCGCATCGATATAAATTGCGAAGTCGAAGAAGTCCGAAAGGAACGGCACGAACTTCCCATCCGGTGAGAGCTTGCCCGGCTGGAGCACATTAATGCCCTCGAAAATCAGAATGTCAGGCCGGTCGATCGTCACGAACTCACCCGGCAAGACGTCATAGATCAGATGCGAATAGACGGGCGCTGGAACATCTGCCTTGCCCGACTTTATGGCCGAGAGAAACCGCAACAACGCGCCCACATCATAGCTGTCGGGAAAGCCCTTGCGATCCATCATGTTGCGCTCGCGCAGAACTTCGTTCGGCAGCAGAAAGCCGTCCGTGGTCACGAGATCGACCTTCGGGCTGGACGGCCAGCGCGCCAGCAACTCCTTCAACACGCGCGCGGTGGTCGATTTTCCCACCGCAACCGATCCGGCAATGCCGATAATGAACGGCGTCTTCTCCGCATCCGGCACGTTGAGAAAATCGCGGCGCTGCTCGAACAGCAACTGGCTTGCTTCGACATGTGCCGAAAGCAGGCGCGACATGGAAAGATAGATGCGCTTGACCTCTTCCAGATCGACCGGATCGTTCAGCGAACGCAACCGTTTGATCTCTTCCAGACCAAGCGTCAAAGGCGTATCAGCGCGAAACTGCGACCATTTCTCGGCAGAGAAAAAGCGGTAGGGCGAGTATTTCTCGCCCGGTACAAGCTGGTCCATGTCCCCTCCCAGACGCCGCACGCTATCCGCCGCGCGAAGCCTTTTCAGCAACACCGGATTGCGCGGTGCGCCGCTCCAGTTCGCTGATGACATCAGATAGTGGCACACCAGCAAGCGCCAGCACCACCAACCAGTGATAGATCAGGTCTGCACTTTCAGCGACCACCCCTTGCCGATCCCCCTTCACGGCGGAAATCACCGTCTCGACCGCCTCTTCGCCAAGCTTCTGTGCGGCTTTGTCGATCCCCTTCGCGAAAAGTTTTGCTGTCCAAGAATCCGTATCGCCCGAACGCCCGCGTTCAGCGATAATCTTCTCAAGGTCTTGCAGCGAAAAAGTGCTCATTTTCGCCGTTTATGACGACGCGGCGTCTGAGTCCAGCCGCATCGGCAAACCGGCCTTTGCCATAAACGCCTTCGCCTCACCTATAGAATAGGTTCCAAAGTGGAAAATCGAGGCCGCAAGCACCGCGGTTGCGTGTCCATCGCGAATGCCCGCAACCATATGGTCAAGCGTTCCGACACCACCGGATGCGATCACAGGAGCGCGCACCGCATCCGCAATCGCGCGCGTCAGTGCAATGTCATAACCGGCCTTGGTGCCGTCACGATCCATTGACGTCAGCAAGATTTCGCCTGCCCCCAGATCGACCACCTTGCGCGCGAACTCAATCGCATCAATGCCAGTCGCCTGCCGTCCGCCATGGGTGAAAATTTCCCAACGGTCGGTCTCGCTTGCCTGCGAAACCTTCTTCGCATCGATGGCGACGACAATGCACTGATTGCCGAATTTGTCTGCCGCCTCGGCTACGAACTCCGGGTTTTTTACCGCCGCCGTATTGATCGAAACCTTGTCTGCCCCTGCCAACAGGAGCTTGCGAATGTCCGCCACCTGACGAACACCGCCGCCAACTGTCAGCGGCATGAAGCATTGCTCCGCCGTGCGGGCAACTACATCGAAAATGGTTTCGCGATTGTCGGAAGAAGCAGTGATGTCGAGGAAGCACAGTTCATCCGCGCCCGCCGCATCATAGGCCTTCGCAGCCTCTACCGGATCGCCCGCGTCGACCAGATCGACGAAATTGACGCCTTTGACCACCCGCCCATCCTTAACGTCGAGGCAGGGAATGACGCGTGCTTTCAGGGTCATCTCGTTTCCTCGAACAACGCAGGCTCCGCCTTGAGCGTCCCACGCAAAATGCCAAGCGCTTCCGCCGGATCAATGCGCCCATCATAGAGCGCGCGCCCGGAAATCGCTCCTTCCAGCTTCTGCGCGTCAGGCATGGTCATGCGCACAATATCTGCAATCGACGCCAGCCCACCAGATGCGATCACCGGAATGCTTACCGCTTCCGCCAGCGCAATCGTGGATTCCCAATTAATGCCGGTCAGTACGCCATCTCGATCAATGTCGGTGTAGATAATCGCGGCAACGCCCGCTCCCTCGAAACGCTCACCAAGTTCGATCACGCCGAGCGACGAGGCTTCTGCCCATCCCTCCACCGCAACCTTGCCGCCTTTGGCATCGATCCCGACAGCAATCTTTCCCGGAAAGCGTTTGCATGCCTGCTTGACGAGTGCCGGGTCGCGCACCGCGACCGTTCCAAGGATCACGCGTGTCAGACCCTTGTCCAACCAACTCTCGATATGTTCCAGCGTGCGAATGCCGCCGCCAAGCTGCACTGGATTCGTCGTCGCCTTCAGAATTGCCTCAACAGCAGCGCCATTGACGCTTTCGCCTACGAAAGCGCCGTTCAGGTCCACCACATGCAGCCATTCAAATCCCTGATCTTCAAACGCCCTCGCTTGCGCAGCCGGGTCGGCATTATAGACAGTCGCCTGATCCATATCGCCGAGCTTGAGGCGCACGCACTGACCGTCTTTCAGGTCGATAGCGGGAAAAAGGATCATGGAACGAGTATTCTGAGAGAGAGTGTGGATGATTGGTTATGAGGTTGGCTTTTGGTTGGCTAACGGATAGGATCACTTGATAGCACATGGCTGATAAACACGGACTTAGATGCTGCCCAAATAGGAGATAGTTTGGCGCCTTTCGTTGATGCCAATGAGGTGGTTTTGGCGGTCGCTGACGAGTGGGCTACTCGGGCATGCAGAGGCGGGTTTGTTGGGGCCGCCACCTCAGAAAATTGGCGATGAGCGCCAGACCTAGCGTCTGGCTCTTTTCAGGGTGGAATTGTGTGCCCGCGCGGTTGCCTTCGACCACGGCAGCCGTGACCGGTCCGCCATAGTCGGTTGTCGCCAAAACCTGCTCCGCTCTCTTCGCGTCGAGGTGATAGGAGTGCACAAAATAGGCGTGTAGGCCGTCCGGTCCGGTGGGGATTCCCTCAAACAGCGGGTGCTCTCGCTTGAGCGCTATCGTATTCCAGCCGATCTGCGGAATTTTCAGCGACTGATCGTTTGGTTCGATCTCTTTCACGTCACCTGCGATCCAGCCAAAGCCCTTGCTGATTTTCTTCTCAAGACCACGCTCGGACATGAGTTGCATGCCGACACATATGCCAAGAAACGGACGCGCACGCTGCACCGCAACTTCGTCAACAGCTTCCATCATACCCGGAACCGAAAGCAGTCCAGCGAGGCAATCTGCATAAGCACCAACGCCCGGCAGCACGATACGATCCGCATGGCGCACCGCTTCCGCGTCGCTCGTCAGTATGATTTCGGCGTCGATGCCCGACTCACGAGATGCGCGCTCGAACGCCTTGGTCGCAGAACGCAGATTGCCTGAACCGTAATCAATGATCGCGACGCGCATCACGCAGCCACTCCAAATCGAGCAAAGGCAAAACGCGCTTCGGCCTCTTCGCTGTTCCTTGCGTCTATATAGGCAGCCTGATGCCAGCCTTTCCGCTCCAGCGACGCGACCCGCAATCGCGCGCCTTCCAGCCCCACCAGCGCGCAAAGCGCGAACGACAGCATCGCTGCGAACACACCATAGCCGCCGCCACGCGCGAGCCAGTCGAGCAGGACCAGCAGCAGGCCGACCGTAATCGCCTCCAGCCACAGCCGATGCCATGCCAGCCATAGCGGTGGCACGAGAAAACCGAAAAGGGCAAAGCCATCCTTCACCAAAACGGTGTCGGCTTTGCTGCCCGCAGGCGGCTCCATAATCACGAAACTTGCCATCGTTCAGCCTTTCAGGCTGCCCTTGGTCGAGGGCACCGCGTTAGGCTGGCGCGGGTCGCTTTCCAGCGCTGCACGCAACACGCGCGCCACCGCCTTGAAGCAGGTTTCCGCGATGTGGTGATTGTTCGCGCCATAGTGATTTTTCACATGCAGGGTAATGCCCGCA
This sequence comes from Mesorhizobium sp., assembly GCA_049840935.1. Lineage (GTDB taxonomy): Bacteria > Pseudomonadota > Alphaproteobacteria > Rhizobiales > Rhizobiaceae > Mesorhizobium_G. The sequence goes on along the minus strand of JASGJA010000014.1, from coordinate 39,554 downwards.
TGTTGCGCCAGCGCGTTAAAGAACTCGCGCACCAGTTCGGTGTCGAACGTCCCAATCTTCGGCGCAGAGAAATTCACGTCCCAGACCAGAAACGGCCTGCCCGACACATCCACCGCCGCGCGCGTCAGCGTTTCGTCCATGGCAAGGTCCAGCGAAGCGTAGCGCATAATGCCGCGCCGCTCGCCCAATGCCTTGGAGAGCGCCTGCCCTATCGCAATGCCGGTGTCCTCAACGGTGTGGTGATCGTCAATGTGCAGATCGCCCTTCGCCTTGATCGTCATATCGATCAGCGAATGGCGCGAAAGCTGGTCCAGCATATGATCGAAAAAACCGACCCCTGTGGAGATGTCAGCCTTGCCCGTTCCATCGACATGCAGGGAAACGGCGATGTCCGTTTCCTTGGTCGTGCGGCTCACTTCGGCGCTGCGTCCAGCCATTGCATGGTCCTCGCTTGTCCAAGCGGGCTTCTAGACCGTTTCAGCGCAGTATGGAAGCGTGTCAGGCGTGACGAATCGAACGACCTTCGACATCATCATCATTGGAGCGAATGCGAAGCACCCGCGCTGGCACACCGGCAACAATCGCAAAATCCGGCACGTCTTCCACGACGACAGCGCCCGCGCCGATGATCGCGCCCTTGCCCACCGTTACCCCCGGCAGAATGGTCGCGTTGGTCCCGATATCTGCCCAGTCGCCAATGCGCACGGGCCGAATTTCCAGATCCGTTTTGATGATCGGCACATCGACCGGCATGGCGCTATGTGCGGAGCCCAGAATTTTCGCGCCCGGCCCCCAGCCCACATAGTCGCCGAACACCAGATCGCGCGCATCGAGGAATGCCTGCGGTCCGATCCAGCAATTGTCGCCAATCACGAAGCTGCCGTCAAACCGGCCCTGTATCTGCGCGCCAGCACCTACGAACAGGCCGTTACCGATCGTGAACGTCTCGGCATGCTTGAACCACGCACCCGCGCCAATCTTGAGCCCATGTCCGCAACGCACCGAAAGCGCACGCACAATTGCCCGGCGCATCAGCGTATCGAGCTTGCCGTCGCCCTGCGCAAATCGACCGTAAAGCTCGACCAGACCGTCGCGGCTGTAATCCGCCTTCAACGCCTCTGACAATCCAACTTCATAGGCCGGGTCTTCGGCTTGAACCGCCGCACCGTGCACGGCTTTCACCACACGAACAGGCTTGTTACCGGACTGCATGCTACGCGCTCCAAAATTTTCTATGAGAAAAGCGCGGCGGGTCAATTCTGTACAGAAGCCAAAATGGCCGCCGCCGCTAACCGAAAGATGTAGGCCGTTCGATTAGGGTTCCCGGATCGCCGTATCCAGTCCCTTCAGGATCGGATAGAGGAAGTAGGAAATTACCTTCCGCTGGCCCACCTTCAATTCCGCCGTCACTGCCATACCCGGTAGCAGCCGCACATCTTCGATAGGCGTTCTCAGGTCGGTTTTATCGAGCCTGATGCGCGCCTTGTAATATGGTGCCCCTGCGTTTTCACCGTCGCCACCGCCTGCTGCGGCGCTGTTGGAAGAGCTATCGTGAGAATAGGCATCGTGACTGATTGTGCGAACGGACCCTTCGGCCGTCCCGAATTTCTGGAACGGAAAGGCGTCAAACTTGATCCGCGCTTCCGCATGAGAAGCCACTCGGCCTATGTCACTGGCATTGACAGTTACTTCCGCTTCAAGCGGCACATTCAGCGGCACCAACGTCAGAACAGGTTCAGCTTCACGCACAACTGAGCCGATGGACCGCTGCGCAAGATCAAGCACGACCGCATCGGACGGCGCGGTCAGCTTCACCATATCGCGGCGCAACTCCATCTTCTTTAACTCTTCGCCGGTTGAGTCCCGCTGGCTACGTTTGTCGGCCAGCGTTTCCATTGTCACCCGACGAAAGTCCTCAATGAAAGCCTGCTTGTCTGCCTGCAACTTGGCCACGGCGTGGGTTGCCGTCGCCTGCGTGCCGACTGCCTGCGCATAGCTCGCATCCACCGCGAGACGTGCGTCACGCGAGGTCAGCATATTCATCAACGAACCGGTTTCCTGCTTGGCCAGTTTTTCGCGCGCAAGCTCGATCTGCGTCAGCGTCTGCTGGCGCTCGGCCAGAATGGTCTGCTGGTCGGTGCTGGATTCAATTGCCGCCTGCTGCCCCGCAATCTGCTGATCGAAATTCTGCATCTGCGCATCGTGGAACGCCTTGCGCTGCATAAAGACCTGCACCTGCAACATCTCGTCCGGTGTGCTGCCTGCCTCGGCGGCATAGTCGCGGCCCTGAAGTTCGGCCTCCATGCGCTTCACCTGTGCGTCCAGCGCGGCGTATTCCGTGCGGCGACGATCAACATCAGCCTGACTGAAAGTTGCGTCCAGCGTCGCAAGCGTCTGGCCCGCCTTCACGACATCGCCCGGCTGCACATCGATGCTGCGCACGATGGATGTTTCAATTGGCTGCACCACGATTGTCGGCTTGGTCGTGACCAGCTTACCGCGAGCCACGACAACCTCATCAATCGAAGCAAGGGAGGCCCACGTAACCCCTGCAATGATTAGCGCAGTTATCGTGTAAAGCGTGATCCGCGCAACCCGCGGCGGCACCCGTTCCTCAAGCTCGATTGCATCCGGCTGAAATTCCGAGATGACTTTTTTGCCCGCTTTCGGTGCCGCAGGCAAAGGTTGCACAACCACCGTCGGCTTTTGCTCGACCGGGCTGGCGTCAGCTTCAACGCCTTCCGGCAAAGCTTCCTTGTGTTGGGTCATATCCATCATGCCACCTGCTTCATCTGCTGGTTCCACAGATGGCGATAGGTCATGCAACGAGACACAAGCTCTTCATGACGACCGACATCAGACACCTTGCCGCGTTCCATCACGAGAATGGCGTCGGCATCGGTGAGCGTGGACAGGCGGTGGGAAACGATAATGACTGTACGGCCTTCGGCAATCCGGCGCAGATTCTGCCGGATGATTGCCTCGCTGTCGGGATCAAGCGCGCTTGTCGCTTCATCGAAAATCAGCAGCTTCGGATCGGTGATCAAAGCGCGCGCGATAGCCAGCCGCTGCTTCTGCCCACCAGACAGGTTGGATGCGTTTTCTTCGAGGTCCGTTTCCAGACCGCGTGGCAAGCGCTCGATAAACTCTTCAGCGCCCGCCAGTCGCGCAGCAGCTGCAATTTCATCCATAGTAGCGTCGGGCTTCGCGATGGATATGTTGTCGCGCACAGTTCCCTTGAACAGGAAGCTGTCCTGCAACACAACGCCAATGCTCTTGCGCAGATGCACCAGATCGATCTCGCGGCAGTCGGCGCCATCGATCTTCAACAGTCCCTGTTGAACAGGATACAGGCCCTGTATCATGCGGGTGATTGTCGTCTTACCTGAGCCGCTTTTGCCAACCAGACCGAACACAGTGCCCGGCTCGATCTTGAAGGAAACCTCATCAAGTGCAGGCGCACGATCCGGCCCGTAATGGAACGAAACGCCGCTGAACTCAATCTCGCCCTTGATTTCGGGACGCAGGCCGCTGCCCATACCAAAACGTTCCGGGCGCTGGTTCATAACCTCTCCCAGCATCCGAACGGAGAGCGAAACTTCCTGATACTCGTGCACCATGGTCACGATCTGCACCAGCGGACCGGAAACGCGGTTCGCCAGCATGTTGAACGCAACCAGCGTACCCACCGTCATCGCACCGGAAAACGCATCCAGCGCACCGATCACGATGATGGCGACGCCCATCAGCTTTTCCAGCAAGCCGGTCAGCGATTGCGCAAGTGCCGAGATTTTTTCGACGTGATAGCGCTCGGAAATCACTTCCGCCGACTGGTCATCCCAGACGCGGCGCTGGCGCGGTTCAAGCGCAAGCGACTTGACCGCGCGCATGCCATGCACAGTTTCGACCAGCAAAGCCTGCCGTTCGCCTTCAGCTTGATAGAGCTTTTGAAGCCTGCGCTGGAAAGGACCGATCAGCATGAATACCGTCAGGCCAACCAGCGCTGTAAACCCAAGCACCACCATGGTTAGCTTGACGCTGTAGAGCAGCAAAACCGGCACGAACACGATGAGTGACATGGCATCGAGCAATCCGAGGAACAGTCGCCCGGTCAAAAACTCACGAATGCGCCCGGCCTGTTGCATGTGCTTGATCAACAAGCCCGCAGGGGCGTGCTCGAACAGCGCAATCGGCAGGTTCAGCAAATGAGAGAATGTTCGCGTGGACACGCGCACGTCGATCTTGTTAGTCGCATAGAGCAACAAATATCGCCGCAAGAAGGTAAAAGTCGCCTCAAACATCAGCGCAATGACGATGCCAATGCTCAAAACCGTCAGCGTGGCATAGCTCTGGTGCGCCAGAACCTTGTCGATCACGAGTTGGAAGAAGATCGGCGTGACGAGGCCCAATGCATAAAGCACGAGGGCGGCAATCGCGACGTCACGAAACAGGCTGCGCTGCTTGATGATTTCCGGAATGAACCAGCGAATACCGAATGGCTGCTCACTGTCGCGCAATTTGAAAACGCGCTTAAGCAAAACGACGTTGCCGCTCCAGCTTTTCTCGAACTGATCGCGGCTGAGCATCAATGCTTCGGGCCGCGCCGCGAGCGGGTCGATAACCCCGACGCGCTGCTCGCCATCAGGCATGGTCACGACATTCGCGACGACCACCCAATTTCCGTTGGAAAGCTCAGCAAGAACGGGAAACGCTTCCCGCAACTTGCCGAACGCATCGAATTTCATGCGAACGGCGCGGGCACGCATGCCCTTGTCCTTCGCCATACGCAGAAGCTTCTGCGTCGAAATCGGCTGCTCGCCGACCGAATAATCATGCGCCAGCCGGTCGGCTGAAACATCTACGCCAAGATGCCTCGCCACCAGGGCAAGGCACTGAATGTTTGTGTGCTGCTCCATCGACATCGGACGTCAGGCCCCCCTGGTTCCGCGCGATCAGTTAAAATTCGGAGAGCTGTTTTCCGGCGGCGTCGCCTTCTTGGTGCGCGGCTGCTCGACAGGAGCCGTCGCAGCACCCGGAAGCGGCGTTACCTCTGGCGCACGGCGCACCGCACCCGCATCCACCAGACCGGCCAGCGCCTTGTCCATAACGTCGACCGAATTCGCAAAAGCGTCGATCGGCATAATGATGCGCTGTCTGAAAACCGGCTTTGGGTTGCCTTTTAAATCACGCTCGGTAGGCGAAAGGCTCACGAGATCGATCCGCACGATCGTTCCAGTTACCGTGATTTCGCCAATTCCATCAGAATAGAGTTCGTCCGCCATCTCACTCTCCGCATTGTTGCTCTCTAGGCTGCGGCGTGATTATGCCGAACCCATTCTGGGAAGGGGTCGCGCATCCCGGCCGCTTCCCTTGCGTCAATTCCCGTTTCGCTTCCGGAGAGACATGCGTCAAGCGCGGCTGAAATTTCTTCCTTCGGTAGGTTAACACCGATGAAAACCAGTTCCTGCCGGCGGTCGCCCCATGTCGCCGTCCAATAACGTTGCAACATAGCCTGAAATTGCGGCTGGCGCGGCCAGTACGTTCGTGGAACGGCGACCCACCAATAGCCCCTCTGATCTACTTTTGTCTGTGTACCCGCCACCGAATAGAGACCTATCCAGTCCTTGCGGGTCGCCAGCCAGAAATGCCCCTTGGCGCGCAGTAGTCCGTCCCACTTGCGTTGCGTAAATGCATAAAATTTTTCGGGATCGAAGGGGCGTCTAGCTCGATAGACAAAACTCGATATGCCGTATTCTTCCGTTTCCGGAATGTGCTCGGCGGGACTGTAAAGCTCTTTGTGCCATAGCGGATGCGCCGCAGCCTTCGCTTCGCTGAACAGGCCGGTATCCATGATCTCACCCAGATCGACCTTGCCGAAGTCGGTTTCGATCAGCTTTGCGTCGATATTTAGCGATTTAACGATACGGCGTATCTCGGCCAGTTCATCGACACTTACTTCGCTCGCCTTGTTGACAACGACGACATCCGCGAACTCGATCTGATCCACCAGAAGGTCGATCAGGCTACGCTCGTCGTCATTGTCGCGAACCTCTCCACGATCACTCAACAAATCCTGGCTGCTGAAGTCTTTCAAAAGATTTACCGCATCGACAACGGACACCATTGTGTCCAACCGCGACACATCGCGCAGCGAGCGGCCCTCTTCATCCTTGAAAGAGAAAGATGCCGCGATCGGCAGCGGCTCGGCTATGCCTGTACCTTCGATCAGGATGTAATCGAATTTCCCCGCCTCAGCCAACCGGCGAACTTCGACGAGGAGGTCTTCCCGCAGCGTGCAGCAAATGCAGCCGTTGGAAAGCTCAACCATCGTCTCGTCTGTACGGGTTACATCGGCATCACGAATGAGATCCGCGTCGATGTTAACTTCGCTCATGTCGTTGACGATTACCGCAATGCGGCGCTCGTCCGCATTGCGCAAAACATGGTTGAGCAGTGTCGTCTTGCCGGCTCCGAGGAAGCCGGCCAATACCGTCACTGGAAGCAACCCATCCGCCCGATGGTCTTCCATTGTTTACTCCGCTTACGCCGCCAGTTGCGGACGGAATGCTACGTCCACATTGTAGCTGGTGCTGTTATACGTGCTCGTCGGGAACAAAGCTCCCGTGCCGTAAGTATACACACCATTGCCGCCGGATACAGCCGAAGAAAGCGCGGTGAGATTCTGGCTCTCGCGATCCGTCGAGAAGTAGTTCGGCGTTGCGGAATATGCGCTGTTGGCATTGTAAGAAACGACGTACGTCGTGTCCGCCGTCACAGCCACCTGCTGTGCAAGCTCAACATATTGCCAGCCGCTCGCAGTCTCGTTTGTGAAGGTCGCGCTGCCCAGCAGGGTGCCGGATGCCGTCCAAAGGTTGGCAGTGTGCGTTCCCGTCTCCGACGATCCCTTATAGAAGCTGAAGCCCGTGATCCATCCAGCGGCGTCGGTCTGGAACTTCATGCCCAACTGCACCGGACCATCGACCACATTAGTCATCGTCGGTGTGTAAGATGAAGCGAAGACACTCTGCGTCGGCGCCACAGTGTTTGGATTTACCGTCAGGCTTACGCTCGCCGAAGACGTTCCGCCATTGCCGTCCGAGATCGAATAGCTGAAGCTCGCCGAACCGGAATAGCCGGCAGTCGGAGTGAACGTCACCGCCTTCGTCGTGCTGTTATAGGCGACTGTTCCGTTTACCGGATTTGATACGCCCGTAATGTTGAGCGTATCGCCATTGGAGTCGGTATCATTCGCCAGCAACTGGCTCGCCTGTATAACCTTCGCCGTGTTGAAGCTGGTTGAGAAACCCGTATCGTTGTTCGCAACCGGCGCAGCATTTCCGGCTGCGTTCTGGAACGTTACGTCAACCCAATAGTTCGACGCCTGATACGTGTTTGTCGGGAACAGGCTGCTATTGCCATAGGCATAGACACCATTGTTTCCGCCCGTCGCGCTCAACGGCCCATTGGTAATGGTCGACGTGAAGTAGTTCGGCGTGACTGCATAGTTCCCATTCGAGTGATAGCTGACAACCAACGTAGTGCCCGCCGCCACGCTAACCGGCTGCGAGAAAGTCAGTGTCTGCCATCCGCTGGTGGTCTCGTTGGTGAAGGTGCCCGTGGTCAGCAGCGTTCCGCCGGACGTCCACAGCGAACCGGTATGTGTGCCGGTATCGTTGACACCCTTATAGTACTTGATCCCGGTGATGGTGCCTGCGGCCGAAACCGTGAAGCGCATTCCAAGCTCAACCCCGGAAGGATCGTTCACAGAAGGCTGCGAAGGCGTGCCATTATTCAGCAGGCTGACCGTCTGCGCAGGTGCTGCAACGGAGAAGCTCACCGTTGCGGAAGATGTGCCGCCGCGACCATCAGAGATGGTGTAGCGGAAGCTCGCAGCTCCGGTGTAGCCAGTCGTCGGCGTGAAGGTCACGGCCTTTGTCGTCGTGTTATAAGCAACAGTGCCGTTTACCGCCTGATCGGCACCGGTGATCGACAGCACGTCCCCATCCGGGTCATTGTCATTGGCCAGCAGCGTACTCGCCGCAAGCGTCAACGCCGTATTCGTGGTTGTCGTATAACCGCCGTCGTTGGTAGCCGTTGGAGCGGTGTTGACCGGCGTATTGACTGTAAGGCTGACCGTCGCTGTCGCTGTGCCGCCCTTTCCATCCGACACGGTGTAGCGGAAGCTTGCGGCACCGCTATAGCCAGTCGTTGGCGTGAAGGTCACGGTCTTCGTCGTGGTGTTGTACGAGACGGTACCATTTACCGGCTGATCGACACCGGTGATGGAAAGTACATCGCCATCCGCATCCGTATCGTTCGCAAGCAGAGCGGCGGCACCCACGGAGAACGCCGTGTTGTAGGTGGTGGTATAGCCGGTATCGTTCGTGGCCACCGGCGGCGTATTCGCTGCCGCTGACTGATTGAACAACACGTCAACCCAGTAATTAGCCGCCTGATAGGTCTGGTTCGGGAAGCTGCTTGTGCCCCCGTAAGCATATACGCCGTTTGCTGCTCCGCCAGCCGAAGCAGGCGCGGTCAGCGGACCGTTGGTCACTGCGGTCGTGAAATAATTGCTCGTACCGTAATAGCGTCCATTTGAATGGTACGAAACGATATATTGTTCGCCCGCGACGATATTGATCGCGCTTGAGAACGCCGCCGTTTGCCAGCCGCTCGCAGTTTCGTTCGTAAAGGTAAGCGTACCAAGCAGAGTGCCATCCGCTTTCCAAATTGACCCGGTATGCGTACCGGTCTCGCCGGCAGCCTTGTAGAACTTCATGCCGGAGATGGTGCCCGAAGCAGAAGTCACGAAGCGCATGCCGAGCTCGACGCTTGAGTCGCTGTAAGCCGAACCCGTTGGCGAGGTTCCCGGCGCAAACAACGAAACGCCTGTTGGAACAGCATTCACTGCAAGGCTGACTGTCGCCGTGGACGTACCGCCGCGCCCGTCAGAGATCGTATACTTGAAGCTCGCAGCGCCGGTGTAACCAGCCGTCGGTGTAAAGACGACGGTGCCATTTTGCGCATTGATTGCAACGGTGCCGTTTACTGCATCCGATACGCCGGTAATGCTGAGTGCATCGCCATTTGCATCAGTGTCGTTCGCGGTAAGTGCAGCAAACGCAAGCGTCAGCGCATTGCCTTGTGTAGTGCTATAGCCGCTATCGTTGTTCGCTACCGGCGCAGTATTCGTCGTGTTCGGCTTGAACACAACGTCAACCCAGTAATTGTCGCCAGTAAACTGAGCGAACGGTGAAAGGGTTGGGAACGTTGGTGAATTTCCATACACATATACCGCACCGTTCGCTTCAACGGAAAGCGGACCGTTGGAATAACCGCTCGTGAAAGTCCCATTGCTCGCCGAATAATAACCATTGGTATGGTATGAAGCGATATAGCTGGTGTTTGCAGCAATAGTTACCGGCGAGCTGAACGTTACCTGCTGCCAGCCGTCAAGCGACTCACCCGTCGAAACACCACGCGCAAGCAACTGCCCATCAGCGGTCCATAGGCTGACCGTGTGCTCGCCAATATTGTAGAAGCCCTTGAAGAAACGAATACCGGTGACTTCACCACTCGTGCTTGATTTGAACTTCACACCAAGTTCGACGCTATCCTTGTCAAGCACGGTTTCTTGCTGAGGCGTTGCCGCAAGTGTCCATAGGCTTGATGTGGTTGGAAGCGTTACTGTAACTGTCTTGCCAGCAGAAGGCGTTTCGAGATTGAGGCTGTCGTCCGCGGCACGCGACATGATCGTGTAGTTGCCACTGGCCTGCACAACCCAGTTGTAGGTCCAGTTTTCACGCCCAGTCGCTTTCCACCAGCTATGGCCGCCGTCGAGCGAAACTTCAACGCCCGCAACTATGCCGCCACCTGTGTCGGATGCAGTGCCCGTAATCGTAACTTTCTGTCCCTCAACAAAGCTTGCGCCAATGATCGGCGAGGTAATTGTGGAGGTCGGCTTGATGAAATCAGTGCTTTGCGTCGCAAGGGTAAGGCTGGCTTGAAGCGTCATGGGCTGGATGCCCATATCCGCAAACATATTGACCATTGCCTGCTGCACATTCGGATCGGTCGGCGTCGGAACGCCAGCGTGGTCGTCGTTTAGGCCCCAGCTCCAGAAAACGGTGCCCGCACCGAACACCAGCGCACCGCTTTCGGCACGATACATGGTAAGGCTGTGCTGAACGGTATTGGTCCCAATCTGCGTACCGTAATCGCGCAGGTACGAATTGACCGAAACGGTCGACAGGGACATATTGATCATGCCCGCGGGGCGGTAGCCGTTCTCAACATCGGAATCCCACTCATAGCCCAGCAGATTTTGGACAAGAGAATATGTCTGCCCAGGCTGAAGATCAGCAACCGACGTATCGCGCCAGAACCGGAAATTGGACATCTCATAAGGGATCGTAATCGTGTCCGACCGATAGCTATCGACCGTGAACAACTGTCCAGTAAGTGAGTTTTCAGGCTCCTGACCTGGATCGGCATAACGCGGGTCGCGCCAGGTACCGGTCGAAACGCCACTCGGATCGTCTCCAAGCCCCCAGGTTTCCTTATAGCAAACCATCGTACGATAGGCGTTACCGGAGGCATCCGTTTCCCAACGGACCTTCCAATACACCTCGTTGCCGCTCCAGAACGCAAGGTTCACACCAGAATCGCGCGCGTTCTCGACGTTCGCGCGCTGTTCAGCCGACCAATATTCATCGTGGCCCACAGACAAGAACGCATCGTGATTTAGCAACTGAGCGCCATTGCGGGTGGAATTGACGCCAGAGATGTACGAGACATCATACCCATTTTGCTCAAGCCACTGGATTGCAGCAAACTCAGGCCCAAAAATATAATCCCACGTTCCGCCCACGGGGCTGGTCTGTGTAATGAACGGGCGATTGTAGCTAACCGCTGTCGCCTTACCGATCGCGTAGAGCGAGCAATGGCAGTTTGGCGGTACCCAGCCAATCATATCATTGGGATCAACAGGAATGTCGCCAGTATAGAGGCTCGCGCCGCCCCAAGCATTATAAGCCTGCCAAGTCGTATCCGAGGTTTGGAAAACGATATCGCTCGTTGAAGCGTCGTCGCGAACGATAAATGGAATCTGGCTTGCACCTCCGGTACCGTCTTCGCGAACGAGCTTGGCGATATACACACCGGAGGTCGCATCTTCGGGGATCTGCCAGCTTGCGGATACAGACCAGTTAGAGCAATCGATCAAGCCTGTTGTGTAATCGACGATCGGGTGCGGCTGAACCTGTGCGGTGGTCAAGTTCTTATCGATCGTCGCAACCTTACGTGCGCCATCACCACCATAATAGCCGAGACGATAAATCTCGATACGGTAGTCTGTCGAATCCGTGGCGATCTTGAAATCGACCGTTCCGCCGACATTCGTGCTGATCTGGGTCGCAAATCCCTGAATGCTTGGGTCGCCGTCACCGGTGATGCCCCATTCGCTTTGGGGATTTCCCTGCTTCTGGTTTTCCAGAACGATCTTGTTCGGCCCTGTAGCCGCAAGCGCGGTCACGCCGGGGGTGCTCGACGTAGTACTTGTCGATGAAAGGGTGTTCACCGAAGTGGTGCGTGCGGTAATCGTTGCACTGGCAGAGGTCGAAAAAGTGTCTGCCGTTGACGTATCAGTTGAGGACAATGCGCTGAAGGCACTGCCGAGATCCAGCGTAGAGGAACCACCCGAATCACTGGATGATGAACTCTCGGTCGTGGCAGAGGGGCTCTCTACAGTATTGAAGGTCGCGGCATCTACCGTGAAGGTTCGAACGGCCTGTTGACCCGACGTCGTTACAACAGTGGTTTTCGCCTCTGCCTGTGAAGTTGTCGTTTGCGCCACAGTCCAGATGCCGGCTTGAACACCGTCTTGCTGCGTTACATCGCCCTGCTGCCCGGCATAACGGAAAACCTTATCCGCCTTGTCGCCTTTTTCGGCCGCACGTTTGTTGATGAGTTGGCGCTTGCCAATCTTCTGCATAGTCCGCCCCTTACCTTTGCCAGACTGCACAATGACGCAAAGGCAGGCCAGACAAACGATGGCAAATCAGACGGGGCGTGGCCTCATTGGTGGATAGGAGTACGAATAATCCCACAGCGTAAGGCGTAGTCTGTTCTACGTCATAGATCGCGAAGTTCTACGCCATTAGCAGTAGATTCTGAGGGCGGAGAGAATCAAATAACTCATGTGCCGTTCGCTATTGCGCGACAAACTGTTTCCCAAAGGCCGCTTTTACTCGGGGTCCGATGGGCCAATATGCGTTAAAAGCAATTTAGCAGGAGAACGCCCCATGCAACTCGAAGGCCTCCATCACCTCACCGCAATTACTGCGGATGCACCCGGCAACAAGCGCTTTTATACAGAAACACTGGGCCTGCGCCTTGTGAAGAAAACCGTGAATCAGGACGATACGAGCGCATACCATCTCTTTTATGCCGATGCGGTCGCCACACCGGGTACCGACATCACTTTCTTCGATTGGCCCGTGGGTCGCGAAAAGCGCGGTACGCACTCCATCAGCCTGACCGGTTTGCGCGTAGCAGGACAGCAGACGTTGAACTATTGGCGGGATCGGCTCTCGGCGGCAGGCGTCAAGACGTCTGACGTTTCGGAGATCGATGGCCGTGCCGCCTTGAACTTCGAGGACCCGGAAGGTCAGCGTTTTCGTTTGGTTGACGATGGCGCGGGCGCACCGACGCATCCGTGGTCTGGCACCGACGTTCCAGCCCTGAACCAGATCAAGGGTCTTGGCCCTGTGACCATTTCCGTGCCGGACAAACACGCTACCGACCTCGTGCTTACCCATGTCCTCGGCATGAAACAGGTACGGGAGTACCCATCGCCCGACGGCAGCGGCGTCGTGCACGTCTACAAAATGGGCGGCGAAGGCCCAGCATCGGAGCTTCATGTAGCCGTTCAGCCAGACCTCCCAGTCGCTCGACAGGGTGCTGGCGGAGTTCATCATGTTGCGTTCCGCACGCCCGACGTAAAAGCCATCAATGAATGGGCAAACCGGCTGAAGGAGCTGCGCATTCCCAACTCCGGCGAGGTCGAACGCTATTATTTCCGCTCGCTCTATTTTCGTGAACCGGGCGGCAATCTGTTCGAAATCGCCACCGATGGGCCGGGCTTTGCGGTAGACGAACCACTGGCGAGCCTTGGCGAAAGCCTTGCGTTGCCTCCATTTCTGGAGCCTCGCCGCAAGGAAATCGAGGCCAATCTGAAGCCTTTGGGGTGATCCTCGATTGGCGGTTTGCATTCGCGCCGCCGCAGCCTACATAACGCTGCATCAACTCGTACCGCGCGGCTGCTTTTCAGGGCCGCGCGCCATCGGAGAAGCGTATGTCGAACGAACAGAGTATGCACGCCACGACAATCGTGACCGTGCGCAAGGGTAATAAGGTCGTGATCGCTGGCGATGGGCAGGTTAGCCTCGGCCAGACCATCATGAAGGGCAACGCCCGCAAGGTGCGCCGCCTCGGCAAGGGTAATGTTATCGCCGGTTTTGCCGGTGCAACCGCTGACGCCTTCACGCTGCTTGAGCGCCTTGAAGCCAAGCTTGAACAATATCCCGATCAGCTAACGCGCGCCTGCGTCGAGCTTGCCAAAGACTGGCGCACTGACCGCTATTTGCGGCGGCTGGAAGCCATGATGCTGGTGGCAGACAAAAGCGTCACCTTGGCGCTCACCGGCACAGGCGATGTGCTGGAGCCTGAACATGGCGTTATGGCCATCGGGTCGGGCGGAAATTATGCGCTCTCCGCAGCACGCGCGCTGATGGATACGGACACGGACGCCGAAGCAATTGCGCGCAAGGCGATGCAGATCGCGGCGGACATCTGCGTCTATACGAACCACAACATCGTGGTCGAGACGCTCGATGCCGAATAACGCAAAGCAGACCTACGTCTTTCGCGACGTCGAGGCAGACGACTTGCCGCTTCTGCACGATTGGCTCTCACAGCCCCATAATGCGGAATGGTGGGACGATGCGGATGAAGCGATCGAGGAAATCCGCGAGGCAATGGATTCGGTCGAAACCGAGCCATTGATCGTGGAGTTGAAAGGCAAGCCCATTGCCTATCTGCAATGCTACGATCCGCATCTTGAAGAAGGCCATCCTTATCAGGATCAGCCCTTCGGAACGCTTGGCCTCGATATTTCCATCGGCGAACCTGAACTGATCGGCATGGGCCACGGCTCAGCAATCGTCAGCCAGTTTGCTGAGCAGCTTTTCGAAGAAGGTTGTCCGCGCGTCATTATTGACCCGCATCCGGACAATGCGCGGGCCATTCGCGCCTACGAAAAAGCAGGGTTTCGCGAGCTTTATCGCATCGCGACGATCTACGGCGAGGCCGTGTTGATGGCGCTGGATGCGCCCGCGGACTGAAGGCACATAGCAATCACGCTCTCGACCGGGAGCATTGAATTCATTGAGGATACCATGAGCAGTTTTTCTCCCCGCGAAATTGTTTCGGAACTCGACCGCTTCATCATCGGCCAAAAAGACGCGAAGCGCGCCGTCGCAATTGCGTTGCGCAATCGCTGGCGGCGTCAGCAACTTGAAGGCCAGATGCGCGAAGAGGTCATGCCGAAAAACATTCTGATGATCGGGCCGACCGGCGTCGGCAAGACCGAGATTTCTCGCCGTCTCGCCAAGTTGGCGGGCGCACCGTTTGTCAAAGTCGAGGCCACGAAGTTCACCGAGGTCGGTTATGTGGGCCGCGATGTCGAACAGATCGTTCGCGATCTGGTGGAAATCTCCATCGGCCTCGTGCGCGAAAAAATGCGCGAGGATGTGAAGGCGCGCGCGCATATCAATGCCGAGGAACGCGTTCTGGAAGCGCTGGTCGGCAAGACTGCCAGCCCGGCGACCCGCGATTCCTTCCGCAAGAAATTGCGCGACGGCGAACTGGACGACAAGGAAATCGAAGTCGAGATTGCCGATACCGGCACCGGCGGTATGCCCGGATTTGAAGTTCCAGGAATGCCGGGCGGCGTGGGCATGATCAACCTGTCCGACATGATGCAGAAGGCTATGGGCGGCAAGCGATCCAAAACCATCAAGACGACCGTCAAGCAATCCTACGACGTGCTGATAAATGACGAGTCGGACAAGTTACTGGATCAGGACGAGGTTATCCGTCAGGCACTGATTTCTGCGGAAAATGACGGCATCGTATTTCTCGATGAGATAGACAAGATCGCGGCGCGCAGCGATATTTCGGGTGGTCCGTCGCGTGAAGGCGTTCAGCGCGACCTGCTGCCACTGGTCGAAGGAACCACCGTTGCGACCAAGTATGGCCCGGTGAAAACCGACCACATTTTGTTCATTGCATCGGGTGCATTCCATGTTTCGAAACCATCGGACCTGCTGCCCGAATTGCAGGGTCGCTTGCCCATCCGGGTTGAGCTGCGCGCGCTGGAAAAGGACGATTTCCGGCGGATTCTGACCGAAACCGAGGCCAGCCTCATCAAGCAATACATCGCTTTGATGCAGACGGAGGGCGTTACGCTCGACTTTACAGAAGATGCCATCGACTCCCTCGCTGGCATTGCCGTTGACCTTAACGCATCCGTCGAAAACATCGGCGCACGGCGTTTGCAAACGGTGATGGAACGGGTGCTGGATGACATTTCGTATGATGCGCCGGACCGCTCGGGAACGAGCGTGACCATCGACGCGGATTACGTGAACAAGCATGTCGGCTCGCTTGCAAAGAATACCGATCTCTCGCGGTTTATTCTCTAGAATCGACCCAAAATCATTATGGGTGGCGAGAGGTGACTTTCGCCGCCTTCCCGGTTAGGTTCCGGGCTTCCGGAGCACTTACAACCTATGAAACGAACCCTTCTTGCAGGGCTGCTTGCGGCCTTTACACTCGCGCAAGCGCCATTGGCATATGCATTGACGGTGGTGCCGCCGGGCAATCGCAACGAGGAACAGCCAGCGGTTCCGGGCGCTTCAATCAAGCGCACCAAGGCTTCAAAAGGCAGTTTCGAGGGGAAATATCAGAAGGTTTACAACCTCTTAGCCAATGACGCCAAGCTGCGGTCCAAGATCAAGCAAGCGGCGGCGGCCTATGGTATCGACCCGATGCATATAGTCGGAGCAATCGTTGGCGAGCACACTTACAATGTCGATGCCTATGACCGACTTCAGACCTACTATGTCAAGGCAATCGCATATCTCAGTAACAGCCTCGAATTTGCATACAAGGGCGAGGACGTAGACGACTTCGTCCAACGTCCGCAGTTTTCAACTTGTGCAAACAAATCAGATAGTTATTCACTTTGGACTTGCCGAGAGCAGGTTTGGAATCGCGCGTTTCGCGGGCAGACTGTCGATGGGCGAAGCTATCCCAACAACAGGTTCAGCGCTGTGTTCTTCCAGCCATTTTACGCTGGACAGACATTTGGGCTTGGCCAGTTAAACCCGCTTACCGCGCTTCAAATGAGTGATCTTGTAAGCCGCGTTTCCGGCTTTCCAAAGCTCGATGCTGCAGACCCGAATGGGGTCTATGAAACGATCATGGACCCAGATAAATCAATACCTTACGTGGCGGCGACCTTGAAGAAATCAATCGATGCATATCGCTCGATTGCGGACTTCGACATTTCGCAGAATCCGGGGATAACGGCTACGCTCTATAATCTCGGAAATCCTGAGGCGAGGGCGGCGGCTTTGCGTAACGAAAATGAGAAGCGCAAGGCGGCTGGTGAGCCCGAAAAATTGCCCGAAGAGAACTACTATGGGTGGCTTGTGAACGAGAAATTGCCCGAATTGCGCTCACTTTTCTGAGAATAGATGCCATTTCCTAGCGCAAAATCGGTCATTTTTCGGTTTTTACGGCCGTATAATTCCGAAGTTGCGCGATAAAGTCGGTCAGTTTCGCCGTATCAAGTACCCGAATCCGCTCCGCGACGAGGTTCGCAAACTCCGTAGCTTGAGGTGATAGACCGGACGTATCGACGATCACGCGAGGGTCGGATGCGTTGGCGAGACGACTCAATTCTTCCGCCTCATCCCAGATCACATTGAAGTATCCGAGAATCTTTTGAAGCATCGGCCAGCTTGGCGTTCCACGCCGGCCATGCTCGAGCGCGGAGAGATAGGCGGCGGAAACGCCAATGGCCGCAGCCATCTCTTTTTGTGAGACGCCTTTCTTTTCGCGAAGTTCGCGCAATCGAACGCCGAACGGGGTCATGGGGCACGCACCCTCTTGAGCCGAACATAAAGCGCACCCGTTCCGCCGTGGCCACGAGCAGCACCTTCATGGGCCGAAACATATTGCCGGAACGGAGCGGTCGACAGCCAGCCCGGAACGGATCGTTTCAATACACCGTCGCCACCCGAAGACGAGCCTTTTCCGGTGATGACAAGCACATAGCGGACACCACGGTCATGGGCGCGGGCCACGAATGAGAGCAACAGGCCATAGGCTTCGTCTTGTCGCATTCCATGAAGATCAACACGCGCCTCAAGCGCCAAACGACCTCGCGCGAGCTTGTCGATGGTCTGCGCATCCATATGACCGCGAGGTGTATGCGGAGCGACGGAAGGTGCCTGATAGCTCGGCAGATTGACCGGCTTGGCGCGCTCCGGTTTTGGAGGTGCGGCTGGCTTCTTTTCCAGTGCTTCCTGAGCTAATTCCGACTTTGGCGAGCGTTTCGGCGTGGTTGCGGGCGTTACGGATCGCGCCACCAAATCCCAAAGAATCCGATCTTCCTCGGTAAGGTCTTTGGAGCGGTTTCGGCTCATTGCGAGCCTCCGACCAGTGAGCGCGGCAGCAAGGCGTAGAATTTTGCCTGATTTCGCACGACGCCAGCAATCTCTCCGGCGGCAAAACCGGAGCCGGCAAACAGATCGCCACGTGCAGGCCCCACGATGGCGGAGCCGGTATCCTGCGCAATCATCAAGCGCGCGAAAGGCTTGCCGTCAAAGGCGGTGAGGCTTGGGGCTTCGATGAAGAAGGGCGTTCCGAACGTATGCAGGAGACGATCCACCGCGACGGACCGCCCCGGCGTCAAAGGAACCTTGGCGGCAGCGACGGGACCGAGTTCCGGATTATCGACAGGAGCATCTCGGAAGAAAATATAGGATCGGTTGCGCCAGAGAATTTCGTTCACGCGATGCGGATTGATTTTAAACCATGCCCGGATGGATTGCATGGTTACATCCGCCAGCGGAATTTCCCCAAGCTCAACCAGAACCTTGCCGGCACCTGTAAAGCGTTGGCCAGATTTCGCAGCATAGGTAACGCGCCGAACTTCACCGCCCGGCATGAGCAAACGCGCCGCGCCCTGCACATGCACGAAATAGGCATCAACAGGATCGGCCAGCCAGGCGATTTCGAGCCCTTGGCCGGAAAGCGCACCTTGGTCGATGGCGGGGCGGTCGTAATATTCGACGAGGTCAGCACCAATTTTCCGTGCAAAAGCCAGATAGCTGTCCATACCGGAAGGACGATTTAAATCGTCTACGTCGACAAGATCGGGAGGACGCGACAACAGCGGCACTTTGAAATGTCCGGTACGGATTGGTGAGGCCTCGACCTCCGGCTCGTAAAAGCCAGTGACCAGACCCGTGGGTTCGCCGTTTTCGGAAAGCACCAGAGCCGGGACGAAATGGCGTTCAAAGAACGAACGCGATAGCGCGCTATCCAAAGCGGGATTGCGCAATGCCTCATCATAGGCCGGGCGAAAGGCATCAAACGCTATGCCGAGCGCACCGGTTTTGTAGGGTTTGCGGGAGGCATGTTCTGCTGACCGCCGAAAAGCCAGAAAGGCGGCCGATGCATCATCGAGCCGCCAATTGGGAATGTCTTCAAAGGTGAAAGGGAGAAAACCTGCAGGACAAGGCATTGGCGCTTGCCCCGGAATTACTCTTCCTCTTCGGTAGCGACCAGCTTCCAGTTCGGATCCTTGGAGCGGGTGTCGCGCGCGAAAGTCCAGACATCTTTAACTTCTGCCACGGTTTCAGGATCGCCATTGATCACCGCGCCGGTTTTGTCACGCGTGGCGGAAATCAACTCGCTGACCAATCTCAATGTGACATGGGCTTCCGTGCCCTTCAATTCAGCAGAAACGTAATCGGCCTTGTCTATGCCGACGAAGGACGACTGAATCTGCTCCGATTTGCTTTCGCGCTCATTTATTGCCGCAACGAAGCCGTCAAAGACTTCCTTGGAAAGAAGATTTTTGAGGGTCTTTCTGTCGCCGGCGGCGAAAGCCGAGACAATCATCTCATAGGCCATTTTCGCGCCTTCAAGGAAAGCCTTGGGATCGAAAGCCGGATCGGCATCGCGGATGGCGCGCAGGCCCTTGTTCAGATCCGTTCCAGGCTTCGCCACCGAATCAATTGCCAGATAGGCAATTTCAGGTTCTCCGGGGCTGCGCTTGCGAGGCAGCGAAACAACGTTTTCCGGTTTTGCCGGATCGGGTGCACCATTGCTGGTCGGACGTGAATACGGATCGAAAGGCGGGCGCTCACTTCCTGTGCGGCGACCCAGCACACTGCGCAGCTGGTAGAAGATTACTACCGCGGCGACCATGAATATAATCGTGCCAAAGTCCAGGAATTCCACGCTACAATTTTCCTCGTTAAGGTCAGTGCGCGCAAATGCGCGAATTCCTATCGCATATAGAACGCATGATCACATCATTCAAATCAAGCAATATTGTCTCTATGTAGACGAAGTGGCTCGCCTTAAGAGTGATCGCGAGCCTGATTGTTCTAATTTTTGAGGCTTTGCGCGTGAAATTTCCAGCGATATTCCTTCTTCTGTGGCCCCTGCTCGAAATTGCGGGCTTTGTGATCGTCGGCAGGCAGGTCGGCGTATTGGCGACCATCGCACTGGTGATCGCAATGAGCGTCCTTGGCGCTGCTTTGATGCGCTTTCAGGGATTTGGCGTACTGACACGCATTAGAACCGAAATGGAAGCCGGGCGAAATCCTGGTCGTGAGATGGCACACGGCGTGATGATTTTGCTGGCTGGCGTTCTGCTTCTGGTGCCGGGATTTGTCAGTGACATAATCGGATTGGCTTTATTTATTCCGCCAATACGCGATCTCGCCTGGAAATATCTGAGTCGCAATGTGGATTTTTCATCCGTCGTCGTGACGCGCAATTTCGGCGGGGGACGACGTGGTGGGAAAACAATCGATCTGGACGAAGACGATTACAAGTCGGACCCAGACCCAGACTCCCCTTGGCGGCGAATTGACCGGCCAGACGTATAATCTTGTGTCCATCTGGCCCGCGTGGTAGCTCACCACAACTTTTTGAGGCCCAAGGGCCATATTGAGCGAGGATGGGTAGCATATGGCTGCTGAAAAGAAGACCAAAGAAAAAAGCCCGGCGACTGAGAAGGCCGATGCTGGGCCGGCAGGAACTGCTCCAATCGGCAATGGAAAGCCGCCGGTTCTAAACGTTCTGGCGCAGTATCTAAAGGATCTTTCCTTCGAAAGCCCCGGCGCGCCGAAGTCGCTGCGCACGCGTGAGAAGGCCCCTAACATTAGTATTGGCGTGAACGTCAACGCCAACCCGCTCTCCGATACCGAGTTCGACGTTGTGCTTTCGCTGAACGCAAAGGCTCAGCTCGATAGCGACGTGCTGTTCAACGTGGAGCTGCTGTATGGCGGCGTATTCCATGTCGAGAACTTCCCGCAGGAACATATGCTGCCGATCCTCTTCATCGAGTGCCCGCGCCTGCTGTTCCCGTTCGCTCGCCAGATTATTGCCGACGCGACGCGCAATGGTGGCTTCCCGCCGCTGATGCTCGACCCGATCGATTTCGTGCAAATGTTCCAACAGCGAATTGCTGAGGATCAAGCTCGCGCTCAGGTGCAGGCAACAAACTGATTATTCGTCTGCCGGGGCTTCGGGTCCGGCAGCAAATTTCGACCAGATCGAATTTTCTCCGAGGCTCGCGACCAGACGGTTGTGGGCCTCGTTCTCTTCTGGGCTTAGGCGAGAAGGTAGCGCAACGGGTCGCGCACGAATGACAATAGGCGCGTCTCGCGACGAACCCCGCCCAGCCATTCCGCCAAGCGGCGAATCCAGAAGCATGGCAGCCTGCTTGCCGCCTATCAGCTCAACATAGACCTCAGCCAGTAGTTCGGAGTCGAGCAACGCGCCGTGCTTGGTGCGGCGGCTGTTGTCGATGCTGTATCTGCGGCATAGAGCGTCGAGCGAATTCGGCCCCATTGGATGTTTGCGGCGAGCGAGCACGAGTGTGTCGACCACAAGTGAAGCATCCACAGCCGCAACGCCCAAGCGTTCGAACTCGGCATTGATGAAGTTCATATCGAAGGTGGCGTTGTGGGCGACCAGCTTTGCACCGTCGATGAATTCCATGAAGCGGTCAGCGATGCCGGAAAAGATCGGCTTGCCGACAAGCGACTCCATCGAAATGCCGTGGACGGCCAACGCGTCTGGATGAATGTCCCGGTTTTCCGGGTGGATGTACTCGTGAAAAACGCGACCGGTGGGAAAGCGATTCACCAGCTCAATCGCGCCGATCTCGATCACTCTGTCGAGCTTGAAATCGAGGCCAGTGGTTTCCGTATCGAATATTATTTCACGCATGAAGTCGCTACTTGTTTCACGTGAATCGTAGTCTGTTTGGATTTTCGTGGGAATCCCCGACAGGGAAATTTCGCCTATTCGGGGCGGGACAACTTATCAATTATCGCTGCGACGGCTGATCTGGCGGCATCCATGCCCTCGCCCGTGTCAACGATGAAATCAGCGCGGGTGCGTTTTTCGGTGTCGGGCATTTGCTTGGCGAGAATGGCGCGGAACTTCTCCTCGGTCATGCCGGGACGATCAAGAACGCGCTGGCGCTGAATTTCGGGCGAGGCCGTGACGACCACGACCTTGTCCACACGGTTGCGCCCGCCTGTTTCAAACAGAAGCGGAATATCCAGAACCGCGATGGGTGCCCCCGCTTTTCGGTGATGCTCAAGAAACGCATCGGCATCAGCCCGCACAAGCGGATGAACGATAGCCTCAAGCCGCTTGAGCGCTTCGGGATTACCAAGAACTTTTTGGCCAAGCAGGTTGCGGTCAACCACGCCATTGTGAGTCGAGCCGGGGAAGGCTTCTTCAATGAGAGACGTGGCCTTGCCGCGATAAAGACGATGCACCGCTTCGTCGGAATCATGAACAGGGACGCCAGCCTCGGCGAACATTTTCGCAGTGGTTGACTTGCCCATGCCGATGGAACCGGTGAGGCCGAGGACGATCATCAATGCGCGTCCATGCTGGCGAGTACGCGCTGGCGCAGTTCGTCGCTGACCGCGGGGCGCACGCCGAACCAACGCTCGAAGCCGGGTACCGCCTGATGCAGCAACATGCCGAGCCCGTCCACAGTTCGCAAACCGCGTTGGCGGGCAGCGGCAAGAAATGGCGTTTCGAGAGGTAAGTAGACAATGTCAGTCACAAGCGCTGCATCCGGCATGTATTCAGGATTGGCTGGAAGGCCGGAATCGCCGTCCATGCCAAGCGCGGTCGTGTTGACCACCAAACCAGCGTCGGAGACGAGTTCGTCAACACCGTAGAGATCATACGCGGATACGTTCGTGCCGAACGTGTCGGCGAGTTCACGGGCGCGCGCCGTCGTACGGTTCAGGATGCGGATGTCCGGTATGCCGCGCTGCTGCAATGCGTGGATGATCGCGCGGGCGGCACCACCAGCGCCCAGAACAACGGCGACACTGACATTGCTCCAGCCGGGGGCGAAGGCATCGAGGTTTGCGGCGAAACCGTAAGCGTCGGTGTTCGTGCCGCATAGCTGGCCGTCTTTCAGCCAAAGCGTATTGACCGCGCCGATCTGCTCGGCGGCAGCTTCGCGATGAACAACCAAGCGATACGCCGCTTCCTTGTGCGGGATCGTGACATTGCCGCCGACAAAGCCACGCTGACTGAGGCTATTGGCGAAGGCATCGAAATCGGTGGGGGCGATATCGACGGCCTCATAGCTGCCGGCAAGACCGTGCTGTTCCAGCCAGTAATTGTGGATGATCGGCGAGCGTGAATGCGCAATGGGATGGCCGCAAACAAATGCGCGGCGAATATTCTCAGCCATCTATAGCGCCCATGCGACGAAGTTCTGCGAGCAGCGGCAAGAGCGGAAGCCCGACAATGGTGAAATAGTCGCCGTCGATTTTCTCGAAAAGCTGTATGCCCCTGCCCTCGATCTGATAGGCGCCGACGCTGGTAAGCGCTTTGTCACCGACCGCCGCGAGGTATCGCCCGACAAAGGTGGGTGACAATTCGCGCATGGCAAGGTTCGCGACGGAGACGTGTCGCCAAAGTGCCTCGCCATCACGCATGAGAACCAGCCCGCTATTCAGGCTATGTGTCTTACCGGACATGCGGAGCAACTGGCGGCGCGCGGCTTGCATATCAGCAGGCTTGTGCAGCACATCTTCGCCGAGCGACAATGTCTGGTCGCAGCCGAGCACCAGCGCGCCGCGCTTGCGTCCGCTCACCTCATCAGCCTTGGCTTCGGCCAGCACGAGAGCGACGTCATCCGGCGTGAGGCCGGAACCTTCCAGCGTTGCCTCAACGGCGCGCTCGTCGACGTGTGCAGGGACTGCTTCGATGTCGATGCCTGCATTTTCGAGAAGCGCTTTCCGGTAAGGACTGCCGGATGCGAGGATCAATTTTTCTGCCATGCGCGTGACCTATCTATTCTTTCGCCGCAAGGCAACGATGGCCGCGGCTGTCTCTTCAATGGACCTGCGGCTGACATCGATCATCGGCCAGCCATGCCGGGTACAAAGCTGACGGGCATAAGCAAGTTCCTCGGAAATATGCGAGCGGTCGGCATAGGCGTTTGGATCGAAGCCGGATGTTGAGCCGAGTAGCCGGTTCTGGCGCACGTGGGATATGCGTTCAACGGTGGCGATCAGCCCAACGATCAACGGGTTCTTCGTATCGAACAAGCTTTGCGGCAGTGGTACGCCAAGCACAATCGGGATGTTGGCCGTCTTGATGCCGCGATTGGCGAGATAGATGCTCGTCGGTGTTTTCGACGTTCGCGAAATGCCGATCAACACGATGTCGGCATCGTCCAGATCATGCTGAAGCTGGCCGTCATCATGCTCCATTGTGAAATTGAGAGCATCGATGCGTTTGAAATAATCAGCATCGAGTGCGTGCTGCGCCCCTACCCGACGACCAGCTGGCGCGCCTAGAAAGGTCTGAAACACAGCCAGCACCGGCTCCAATACAGAAACGCAGGGCAAGCCCATTCCTGCGCAATGCTCATCGATGCGGCGGCTGAGTGCCTGATCGACAACCGTGTATAGGACGATGCCCGGCTCATCCTCAATGTCTTCGAATACCTTGGTGAGCTGCTTTTCCGTTCGGATGAGCGGGTAGATGTGCTCAATGGCCCGGGCCTCCTTATATTGCGCGGAGGCAGCGCGACCGGCAGCAAGCAAGGTCTCCCCTGTCGCGTCTGAAATCAGGTGAAGATGGAAAAAATTCTGCGATCTGTTCACACGCTATTCCCAGCCCTGTGGGTAAGTGTGGACAAGGCTGTAGAGAAGCCCGGCCCGGTTCAGAGCGACTGTATCAGAACGCTACTTGTCCACAATTCACACCAGCAAATTCGGACTCCCCGGCTTGTGGAGGAATGCGTGGATGAATTTGGCCGTCGGCGAATGCGGCGAATCTGCCCTGATTTTGAAATTAAGTAAGTGTTTACTTTTATTCCCGAAATCAAAATGGTTCACGGAATTAACAGGCAGCGTTCAAAAATTCCGCGACACTATGCAATCTGGCTCTCGGGCGAGCCTTTGTGAAAAATGGCTCATTCCCGATTCCAACAGAGTCTAAGAATCAAAAGACTCTTTTCTATAAAGATTGATTATTCATGAATCCTTCCGTCGAACGACGTGTTGTTCAGGTATTGAAGGGTAAGGTGGAAGGCACTCCGCCTATCTGGATGATGCGTCAGGCAGGACGCTATCTGCCTGAATATCGAGAGACACGCACAAAGGCAGGAAGCTTCCTCGACCTTTGCTACAATCCCGATCTTGCGGTTGAGGTGACGCTTCAGCCAATACGTCGCTTTGGCTTTGACGCTTCTATCCTGTTCTCTGACATTCTCGTGGTGCCCCATGCTTTGGGACGCGATCTGCGCTTTGAGGAAGGTCGCGGACCGCTGATGACGCCAATTCAAGCTTCAGAGATCGCCACGATCGAAACAGATACGTTTCACGTGAATCTTTCGCCGGTCTATGAAACGGTGCGACGGCTACGCTCGGAACTGCCTGCGGAGACGACGCTGATCGGCTTCTGCGGTGCGCCGTGGACGGTTGCAACATATATGATTGCAGGACATGGAACGAGCGATCAGGCACCCGCGCGCAAGTTCGCCTATTGCCATCCGAATGAAATGAAAGCGCTGCTCGATGTGCTGGCAAAACAATCCGCCGAATATCTCATTCGCCAGATCGAGGCAGGAGCTGATGTAATCCAGATATTCGATTCATGGGCAGGCGTTCTGGATCAGGAAAGCTTTGAGCAGCTATGCGTGCAGCCGGTGGCGGAGATCGTGCGGCGTGTGGCAGAGGTCTATCCCGAAGTGCCAATCATTGCGTTTCCGCGCGGTGCTGGCAACCGGTACTCCAACTATCGAGAGGCCACAGGCGCGACCGCGCTTGGTCTCGACTGGACCGTTCCCCTCTCGCAGGCGCGGGATCTGCAAAAGGTTGGCGCGGTTCAGGGCAATCTCGACCCGATGCGACTGGTGGCTGGTGGTGAGGCGTTGGAAAAAGGCGTGGATGCCGTTTTGCAGAATCTTGGTGGTGGACCGTTGGTATTCAACCTCGGTCATGGCATTACGCCGGAGACACCTATTTCTCATGTCGAAGCGATGCTCAAACAAGTGAGGAGCTGGCCACGATGAGCGATCAATCCACAATGACACCCAGGATCGCCTACAAGAGAATGGTGATCGCTATTGCTGTGCTCGTTATCGGAACTGCCCTACTCTTTCTGGTTGCGGGAGACGGTTTCTATAATTGGGCGAAAGCAATTCACGTTATGGCGGTGATCTCGTGGATGGCGGGGATGCTCTATCTACCACGCCTGTTCGTCTATCACGTCGATTCCCCAAAGGGCTCAGTTCAATCGGAGACGTTCAAGGTGATGGAGCGGCGCCTGATGCGCGGTATCATCAACCCGGCAATGATCGCTTCGTGGATGTTTGGCCTGTGGCTTGCCTGGAAGGGATTTGGCTTCATGGGCGGCTGGCTGCATGCAAAGATTGCCGCGGTGCTTGTTTTATCGGGCGTGCATGGCTACCTATCTGCTGCAGTCCGGCGCTTTGCTAATGATGAAAATACGAAATCGGCCCGGCATTGGCGCATCGTTAATGAAGTGCCTGCAATTCTGATGGCCATTATCGTTATTCTCGTTATCGTGAAGCCATTTTGATGCATTGCCGCCTATGTGCGGCCCTTGCTCTTTGTTTCGAGCAGGCGTAAGAAGAAATTCTTCCTTCCCGTGTTGCGACGTTTCGATTCTTGAAGATCGGTCGCGTTCGGCATTCTTAGCACCCGCCGGCATCTCTCTTCCTTTACATACCCAGAGTCTAAATTAATGCAGGAAATGAAACTCCAAGAATTCAAGAACAAGAAGCCGACCGATCTGATCGCCTTCGCGGAATCGCTTGAGGTTGAGAACGCCAGCGTGATGCGCAAGCAGGAGCTGATGTTCGCGATTCTCAAAAAGCTTGCCGCGCAGGACATCGAGATCATCGGTGATGGCGTTGTCGAAGTGTTGCAGGATGGCTTCGGCTTCCTCCGCTCTGCAAACGCCAATTATCTGCCCGGTCCGGATGACATTTATATTTCTCCTTCCCAGATCCGCCGGTTCTCGCTGAAGACCGGCGACACGGTGGAAGGTCCAATTCGCAGTCCCAAAGAAGGCGAACGCTATTTTGCGCTTCTCAAGGTCAATACGATCAACTTCGATGACCCGGAGAAAATCCGTCACAAGATCCATTTCGACAATCTGACGCCGCTCTATCCGACCGAACGCCTCAAGATGGAAATGGCTGTTCCGACCGGAAAAGATATTTCACCACGCGTGATTGATCTGGTTGCGCCGCTAGGTAAAGGGCAGCGCGCGCTTATCGTGGCGCAGCCGCGCACGGGTAAGACCGTTCTGCTGCAGAACATTGCTCACTCAATTACGACCAATCATCCGGAATGCTATCTCATCGTTCTGCTGATAGATGAACGACCGGAGGAAGTCACTGACATGCAGCGCTCGGTGAAGGGCGAGGTTGTTTCCTCGACTTTCGACGAACCTGCCGCACGCCACGTTCAGGTTGCGGAAATGGTGATCGAGAAGGCCAAGCGTCTTGTCGAGCATGGCCGCGATGTGGTGATCCTGCTGGATTCCATCACGCGTCTGGGGCGCGCCTACAATACTGTTGTTCCGTCATCGGGTAAGGTGTTGACCGGCGGTGTGGACGCCAATGCTCTGCAAAGGCCGAAACGTTTCTTCGGCGCGGCGCGTAACATCGAAGAAGGTGGATCTCTGACCATCATCGCGACGGCGCTGATCGATACAGGTAGCCGTATGGACGAAGTCATCTTCGAAGAGTTCAAGGGTACGGGCAACTCTGAAATTGTGCTCGACCGCAAGGTCGCCGACAAGCGCATCTATCCGGCGATGGACATTCTCAAGTCCGGTACGCGCAAGGAAGATCTGCTGGTGCCCAAGCAGGATTTGCAAAAGATATTTGTTCTGCGCCGTATTCTCGCGCCGATGGGAACCACGGACGCTATCGAATTCCTTATCGACAAGCTCAAGCAGACGAAGACGAATGCCGATTTCTTCGATTCGATGAATACCTAAGTTCAGCCTGGAATTACGTGTTCGGACTGCGCCTGAGTGCGCGTTCCAACTCGTCTGGGTCGGTTATCACCGGAAGGCAGGTCTGGTTAAAGCACAGCCATGCTCCCGGTGTTTGTGTAGAAACGAAAATGCCCTCGGTAAGTTGCGGCTCATTCGTGCCCTGGCCTGTCTTAGGGAGCAGGTCAACTCGATATGGGTTCGGATTTCGATTCGCTACCGTAATGAGCGTAGCATCGCTCAAAGAGATGATGACAAGCTTGGTCGGATTTCTAGCGATTGACGCGGCTGCTATAATGCCAGCCTGACCATATTGCTGACCTTGAATGCGCGTGAGGGCATGGTCGGCAACGATGATGGCGTGTTCAGCCAGTTTGAAATTGTCACTGGCGGATGCGAGGCGCGCAATAGCCTCGATGATCTGGCCGTTGGCCGAAGGAATTGCCTCATCTACATCTCCACGCGGGCGCAAGATTACGTCGGTGGCGTCTGATGCAGTGAGATAATAACCAGTACCCGCCTCATCCCGATGCCATTGATCGAGGGTGGTTTTCAAAGTTTCCGCTTGCTGCAAGTAAGAGCTGATGCCGGTTGCCTCGTAAAGAGAAACGGCGGCATTTATCATCGCAGCATAATCGCTGGAAAAGGCCGGATAGAGCCGCTTGTCGCCACGAACCGAATGCGCCAAGCGACCTTGCCCGTCAGTATTGTCCAAAATCTTTGCGAAAGTTTCAGAGGCGAGATCTATCCAATCCGGACGATTTAGCGAACGGCCAGATTCTGCGAGGCTTTGAATAAGCAGTCCGTTCCAATCTGTAAGCACCTTGTCATCACGACCCGGTCTTGTACGGTTTGCTTCCCGATAGGTTAGTAAATCAGCTCGGATTTCATCAACCGTTATTGGATCAACCAGAGCTGCAGCAACTTGGTTCTCGGTTTGAAAAATGACCGGGGCGCCCTCCCAATGAGCCACTGTGCCGAGGGAGAAAAAGCGGTCAACCAGATCAAGTTTTTCCGGCAGTGCCTTTGCAAGCTGAGGCTTGGTCCAAGTGTAGAATATTCCTTCCTGACCATCGCTATCGGCGTCGAGGCTAGATGCAAAACCCTGCGATGTTCTCATTTCACGGATGAGCCATTCAATCGTCTGTTCGATTCGCTTCCGAAATAATTCTTCGCCCGTTTCGGCATATGCCCAATTAGCGAGGCGCAGGAGAAGTGCGTTGTCGTACAGCATCTTCTCGAAATGCGGGACCATCCACTCAGCATCTGTCGAATAGCGTGCGAGGCCTCCCCCGATATGATCGTAAATTCCACCCATCAGCATCTTGCGCAGACTGAACACGACCGCATCGCGATACGCAGTTTCCCCCGTCATAAGCCAGTGACACCACAATATTGTGAGGAAAGGTGCATTGGGAAACTTTGGAGCGCCGCGCAAACCACCCTTTTCATTGTCCATCAATGGCAAAATGGCACCGGCGAGTTGCGTTAATACGCCGGGCGCGTTGGCGCGCGGGGTATCTGTTCGCGCCAGTCGGTGCTCGATATGTGCCGATAATGTTTGAGCGCTGCGATCGATATCAACGCGTTTTGTTTTCCAGGCGTGATCGATTGAATGCAGGACCTGTATGAAACTCGGACGACCGTAGTGCTGGATTTTCGGAAAATAGGTGCCGCCCCAGAATGGTTTGCCATCGGGTGCGAGGAACATTGTGAGCGGCCAGCCACCCTGTTCTCCCATGGATGCTAGCGCCGCCATGTAGATCTGGTCGATGTCCGGGCGTTCCTCGCGATCCACCTTTACGTTTACGTAAAGAGAATTCATAAGGCTGGCCGTCGTGCTATCTTCGAAAGATTCGTGCGCCATTACATGACACCAATGACAGGCGGCATATCCAACGGACAACAGGATCGGGCAATCGCGGGCGCTGGCTTCTGCGAGGGCCGCCGCTCCCCAAGGTCTCCAGTGGACAGGATTTGCGGCGTGCTGCAATAGGTACGGACTGGTTTCCTCCGAAAGCAGATTTCGAGCTTGTGAATCATTCGAGTTTTTCATGACGATGCAGCCTAAAGCCCGCAAGTTGATGCCGCAATGACCGATACCATATTCGCACTATCGAGCGGCCCTCTTCCGGCGGGCGTCGCGCTGATACGGATTTCAGGTCCGCAAGTTCGTGATGCGCTATTGGCTCTGACCGGTGGCGTGCCACAACCGAGAGTAGCAAATGTCTGCGCTCTGAAAGCGGTCGATGGCTCTGTAATCGACCGTGGTTTGGCGGTTTACTTCGCGGGACCGGCCAGCTTTACCGGGGAGGATATAGCTGAGCTTAACCTGCATGGAAGCCGTGCGGTTGTTGCGAGGATGCTTAAGGAATTGGCTGAAATGCCCGGACTGAGATTCGCCGAGCAAGGTGAGTTTGCCAAGCGCGCATTTTTGAACGGTAAGATGGATTTGACTGAGGCGGAAGGCCTTGCTGATCTCATAGAGGCCGAAACCGAGGCACAGCGGCGCTTTGCAATGGTTAGCAGCACAGGCGCGCAACGCGCGCTTTACTCAGGGTGGCGCACGCGTTTAACCCATGCTCGGGCTATGTTGGAAGCCGAGCTCGATTTTTCCGATCAGGAGGACGTACCGGGATCAGTGTCTGATGCGATAAGTGCTGATCTTGAGGAGCTATCCGTCGAGATGTCTGAACATGTTTCAGGATTTAAACGGGCGGAAATTCTCCGAGAGGGCTTTGATGTTGTGATTATCGGCCCGCCCAATGCAGGAAAATCAAGTTTGCTTAATGCGCTTGCGAGGCGCGAGGTCGCTATAGTCTCGGATGAACCCGGTACGACGCGAGATCTGATCGAAGTGTCGCTGGATCTTGGTGGCGTTAAGGTGCGTGTTACCGACACAGCGGGATTGCGCGATGAGGCAGGAAAGGTAGAAGCAATCGGAATTGAACGCGCACGGAAGCGTGCGAGCGAAGCCGATTTGGTCCTACAGTTGCGCGATCTCACGCAACCAGATGAGATGGTTGCGATGGACGGCGTGCTGGTTGTCGGATCGAAAAGCGATCTTGTTGACACGACTGACGTGGGCGGCATGCATATTTCTGCTCGGACGGGCGAGGGTATTGCGTCGCTTATTGATGAGATCGAACGGCGTGCTTGCGCAGCAGCAGGACATAGTGGAGATATTCTTCCTGCTCAAATCAGGCACGTAGAGTATCTAAACTGGGCGATTGTCCATATCGAAGACGCAATTTCCGGATTTGACGGGCAAACGGAACTTCAAGCAGAAGCACTAAGAATGGCGAGCGATCAACTTGGAAGGATCACAGGCCAAGTGGATGTTGAAGATATTCTGGATGTGATATTCTCGCGCTTCTGCATCGGTAAATGATTCACGTGAAACACCGCGCCTGAAAAACCGGTTGGTTTCACGTGAAACACTTGACTCCCCAGAGTCAGTATGTAAGCGGCCAGCAATGAGCAATTCTATAGCATGTGATGTGGTTGTCGTGGGTGGTGGACACGCGGGCTGCGAAGCCGCGAGCGCTTCCGCGCGTGCCGGTGCACGTACAATTTTGCTTACCCTGGATCCTGCGACGATCGGTGCAATGTCATGCAACCCGGCAATCGGCGGCCTTGGCAAGGGACATCTGGTTCGGGAGATCGATGCACTTGATGGCCTGATGGGCCGGGTGGCCGATGCCGGAGGCATTCAGTTCCGAATGCTCAATCGCCGCAAGGGACCTGCGGTGCGCGGACCTCGTACGCAGGCGGACAGAAAGCTTTATCGTCTGGCTATGCAGGCTGCAATTTCAGAGCAGATTAATTTGGACGTCGTGGCCGGCGAAGCGCTGGACCTGGAGATACAAGACGGGCTTGTTTCCGCAATTATAACGAGCGTGGGCCGAATTGCGTGCGGCGCGGTGGTGTTAACGACTGGTACCTTTCTGCGTGGCCTCATACATATCGGCGAACGAAAGATACCGGCTGGACGCATGAACGAGAAGCCATCAATGGGTTTGTCGGATACGCTGACCAGATTTGGATTTGCTTTAGGCCGGTTGAAAACCGGAACCCCTGCCCGGCTTGACGGAAAGACTATTGACTGGACGAGCTTGGATAAGCAGTCGGCTGATGACGAGTTGCAGCCGTTTTCACTGCTGACGGATGCGATCACGAATCCGCAGATTGATTGCGGTGTCACTCGTACCCAACCGGAAACGCACCGGATTATCCGAGAAAATCTTCATCGTTCCGCGATGTACTCTGGTTCAATTGAAGGTGTTGGCCCGCGCTATTGTCCGTCGGTTGAGGATAAGATCGTCAAGTTCGGCGACCGTGACGGCCATCAGATATTTTTGGAACCCGAAGGTTTAGACGACGATACGGTCTATCCGAACGGTATCTCGACCTCCCTGCCGGAAGAGGTTCAGCGCGAATTTCTCAAGACAATTCCGGGACTTGAGAAGGCTCGTGTGCTGCAGCCGGGCTATGCGATTGAGTATGATCATGTCGATCCGCGAGAATTGTGGGCCACGCTTGAGACGCGGCGGATCGAAGGTTTGTTTCTCGCCGGTCAGATCAATGGCACGACAGGATATGAAGAGGCGGCGGCGCAAGGACTTGTGGCTGGCCTGAATGCGGCTCGAAAAGCTGGCGGTCAAAACGGAGTGCGGTTTAGTCGCACTGATTCCTATATTGGAGTTATGCTGGACGATCTTACGTCGCGTGGGATCAGCGAACCGTACCGTATGTTTACGTCACGCGCGGAATTTAGGCTTTCGCTGCGGGCGGATAATGCCGATGAACGTTTGACGCCTATGGCGATTGAGTTGGGAATTGCGTCGCTGCAGCGGCAGAAGGCGTTTGAAACACTGGAGGCGGAGAAAGCCGAAACGCGTGCGTTTTTGAATGCTGTTTCGCTTTCGCCCAATGAAGCGCGCGGAATTGGGATCGTTGTAAATCTCGACGGTGCACGCCGTAGCGCATTCCAGTTGCTGTCTTATCCAGAGGTAGACGAGGCGCAACTCGCGACCGCTTGGCCGGAGATTCGGGAATTTTCTGCGCGCGCAATCGAGGCGATCAAGACCGAAGCGCGCTATGCGGTATATCTAGGTAGGCAGGCGGCAGATGTTGTTGAGCTTCGCAAAGAAGAGGAACGCGCAATTCCCGCCGATATGAGTTTCGTTGATTTGCCAGGGTTATCGCGGGAACTGCAGCAGAAGCTGGTGCATAGGCTGCCGGCGACTATTGGCGAAGCCAAGCGTATCGATGGAATGACTCCTGCTGCGCTTGCAATTCTATTGATGCGCATTAGGCAGCACGAAAAAGACGCCGTTCGGGGTGCCGCTTGAGCCTTTCAAAATTTGAACAACTGCGTGCCGTGGCCGGAGACGTTTCACGTGAAACATTCGATTCACTGGTAGAACTCGATGGAATGCTCCATCGGTGGAATGCTCGCATAAATCTCGTATCACCTTCCACGGTATCAGAGTCTTGGACGCGGCATATACTCGATAGCGCGCAATTATGGCCCCTGCTGAATAATGCTGATTCGATTGCGGACCTCGGCTCCGGGGGCGGGTTTCCGGGCCTGGTTCTCGGTATACTGCTAAAAGAACGGCCAAGTGGCGCGATTCGCATGGTCGAAAGTAATCGAAAAAAGACGGCATTTCTCCAAAATGTCACGGGAATGCTGCGTTTGCCCGCGAAAATCGCGCCGGAGCGCATAGAAGTGGTGGTTTCCGAGTCCCCTGCTCCGCAGGTGATCACCGCGCGTGCCCTGGCTTCTTTGGATGTACTTTTTGCGCTTTCAGAGCCGTGGTTTGCTTCGGGTGCAAAGGGTCTTTTTCACAAAGGCCGGGATTATGAACGAGAAATCGAAGAAACCTCTGCCAAGTGGCGGTTTGATTTGATAAAACACCCCAGTCGGATTGATGCGGAAAGCGTTATCCTTGAGGTTTCCAACGTGGCACGTATTGATGCCGGAAGATGAAAATGAGTGGCGGCACTAGAATAATCACTGTTGCAAACCAGAAAGGCGGGGTCGGCAAGACCACGACCGCCATCAACCTTGCAACGGCTCTCGCCGCTATCGGTGAGCGGGTTTTGATCGTTGATATTGATCCGCAGGGTAACGCCAGCACTGGGCTTGGTGTTGATCGGCGGGATCGCGAGCGGTCGTCATACGATGTTTTGACCGGCGATTCGTCGCTGGAAGACGCAGTAGTGGAAACGGCGGTGCCGGGGCTGTCAATCGTGCCTTCAACGCTAGACTTGCTCGGCCTTGAGATGGAAATTGCCGCCGCGCCGGATAGGGTATTGCGGTTGCGAAATGCGCTGAGAAATCAATCACCGAATACATATAGTTATATATTGATCGACTGCCCGCCGTCGCTGAATTTGCTCACTCTAAACTCGATGGCAGCTGCGGATTCGGTTTTGGTGCCTTTGCAGTGCGAGTTCTTCGCGCTTGAGGGTTTGAGCCAGCTTTTGCAGACAGTCGATCAAGTTCGAGGGTCCATTAACCCAGCGCTAACCATACAGGGCATCGTTATGACGATGTTTGACGGTCGAAATAACCTTGCGAATCAAGTGGTTGAGGATGTTCGGGCGAATATGGGCGATACGGTCTATCAAACCGTAATTCCTCGCAATGTTCGAGTCTCCGAGGCGCCGTCGCACGGAAAACCAGCAATTTTGTATGATCTGAAATCAACCGGAAGTCAGGCTTATTTGCAGCTTGCATCCGAAGTCATTCGCCGTGAACGGCGCTTGAAGGCCGCGTAAGACAGGAAATTCTGACTATGAATGAAGATCCGACAAAAAAGCGCCTTGGGCGCGGCTTGGCAGCGCTTATCGGCGAAATGGATAAGCCTGCGGCTCCCGCTACTCAGGCTGTGCGGGCAGACGGTACGGTGCCTATCGAACTGGTTTCCCCAAATCCGCGAAATCCGCGTCGCTCATTTGGCGAAGATGATCTCGTCGATCTTGCTCAGTCGATACGGGAACATGGTGTTGTCCAGCCGGTGGTTGTGCGCCCTGTTCAAGGCACGGATCGGTTCGAGATCATCGCTGGTGAACGCCGCTGGCGTGCGTCTCAGCGTGCGGGTCTAGTGACGATCCCGGTTATCGTGCGCGAGGTGAACGACCGTACTGCGCTGGAACTCGCGATTATCGAAAACGTGCAGCGCGCGGACCTAAATCCGGTGGAAGAGGCGGCTGGCTATCAGCAGCTTATCGATGAACATGGATATACGCAGGCGGATCTAGGCCAGGTGATTGGCAAGAGCCGCAGCCATGTGGCGAACACTTTGCGGCTGCTGAAGCTGCCGAATGTTATTCGTGACATGCTGGTGGATGGCGTGCTTTCGGCAGGCCATGCGCGAACGCTGGTGACGGCTGAAGATCCTGCCTGGCTGGCGAAGCGTATTGTCGAGGAAGGGCTTTCGGTTCGACAGGCTGAGGCGTTGGCGCAAATGCCTGCATCGGAGCGCAATGAGGCTGCCGTTGCCAAGCAGAGGATTCCCGTCGAAAAAGACCCGGACACGCGTGCGCTTGAAAAGCTGCTTTCAGACGTTTCCG
This sequence comes from Mesorhizobium sp., assembly GCA_049840935.1. Taxonomy (GTDB): domain Bacteria; phylum Pseudomonadota; class Alphaproteobacteria; order Rhizobiales; family Rhizobiaceae; genus Mesorhizobium_G. The sequence continues at coordinate 4,073 of JASGJA010000014.1, read as the reverse complement.
GGCTGAATGTCTCGATCAATCACAGGGAAAAGGGTGGCGGCGGAGAAGTCCGCATCCATTATAAAACCTTGGATCAATTGGATGCGCTTTGCAGGCGTTTACAACATTGAATTGCCGGCAAATTTAATAAAATTAGCCGGATAATTATCGACCGCGAGCAGCTTCTGCGGTCAGCGCGGTCATGGCTCGATTGACGATTGCCAGCGCAAGGTCGGGCCTGCGGCGCGTTTCTAGAACCGCGTATTGAAGGCGCTCCAAAGCGCGGTCGATTGATGGCAACGCCCATTTACGCACGGCGTTTTCGATCGTCCGTTTTCTGCTGAAAAAGATAGGCGGACGGGCTCCAGCTACAATTTCGGAAGCGCTACGCCTGCCCAAATCAAGTTCAGCACGCAAAACGCGAAGCGTCTGCAACTGGCGCATCATGGCGTTTGCGAGCAAAAATACAGGCGAACCTGAGCGAGCGTAGCGCTGGAAAAGCCGGTCGAATGTTTCGAGTTTGCCGTCGAGGATCGCGTCCACGGCGTCATCCAATGATAGCTCCGCCACATCCCCGGTAAGTTCCTGTATGTCGGTAAGCTCAATTCGATCTTTGCCGCGCGCAAACAAAGCGAGCTTTTCGAGTTCAGCGCGCGTTGCAAGCCGGTCGCCACCAAGATTGCGGCGCAGCGCGGTGCGCGCTTCCATCGAAATGGGCAAGCCCAGCATTTCATCGATCAGAGCGTCAATGTCGCGCTCGGCATCTGCGTAGCAGGGTAGAGCGATTGCCCTATCGGACGTTTCGACAGTGGAGCGCAGTGCCGCGCCCTTTTTCAAGTCGCCTGCCTCAACAACGATAATGGTGGCTTCGGGTGGCGTTGTACAAAGCGCCTTGATCTCGTCGGCCAAGCCCTTTTGCGCCTGAGCGTTGCGGACCCAGAGAAGGCGCTTCTCGGCAAACATGGAAACGGTGTTCGCTTCGGAGGATAGCTTGCCGCCTTCGTCGGCCTCGGTCGCATCGAGACGCACTACGGTGAAAGGATCATCGAGGGGCAGACCGGTTTGCTTTACGAAACGACTTGCGCGCTCGGAAACCAGCCCATGATCGGGGCCATAAAATAGGATGATCGATTTCGAAGTGTCGGGTCGGGACAACCACCCGTCAACCTCATGAGCCTTTTTCTGCGCCATGCCTCTGGGTATCACCTAATTTTTGTGACGCAAGGCATTCAAATCGGATCGCGAAGGAAAGCCCGTAGTTTCGTTTCGTCTAGCTCTGCGGCACTAGCGATACGCTGCGCCAACATCTCGGCTGCAGGGCGAACGGGGCCAATGGGCCTATCCATCCAGTAGGATACCTGATTTGCGACGGAACGGCTGTCGACGCAGGCGAGCCGACCCGATTCGATTTGGGCAAGCGCAAGGGGCGGTCGGGCGAGGGCGATGCCCAGTCCGTTGGCTGCTGCGTCCAGCACAAGATTATAGTCCTCAAAGCGGCGGTCCTGCGCGCGCGGCACGTAGTCCAGTCCGTGTGCGCCGAGCCATGCGCGCCACGGAGACGCGTCGGAATCGTGGATCAAAGGGTAGTCGAGCAGTCTTTTTACGTTGCCATCCGCGCCGATCTTACGGGCGAGTTCGGGCGAGGCGATGGGGAAGCACTTTTCCTCGAACAGTTTGACGGAAACGCGCCCCGCTATGCCGCCGCGTCCGCAACGAACCGAGAGGTCTATGGCGTCCTCGGCCAGATCATTCTGGTGAATATCGACATTGAGAATGATGCGAAGCACGGGCGGACCCGCTTCCAGTGTGTACATTCGGGGGATGAGCCAAAGCCCAGCGACGGAGGGAATGGTCGCCAAGCGCACGACCATCGAGCCGCGCGGCTCGCTCCAGCGGTCAGTGTTGTCTGCGATAAGAGCAAAGGCTTCCGAGGTGCGAATAAAGAGGCGATTGCCTTCAAGGGTAAGTTGGACGCCGCGCGCCTTTCGCTCGAAAACCTTGAAACCGAGCCATTGTTCCAGCTTCGACACCTGTCTGCTGACCGCACCGTGCGTCAAATGAAGCTGTTCAGCGGCGGACGAAAAGGAGCCGAGACGCGCGGCAGCCTCGAAAGCGCGCAGAGATTCGAGTGGAGGTAAACTCTTTGAGCTGTGATCCATGCTCACAGCTCATGCTCGATTCATTCGTTTGTCAATGTATCTCGCAAGGTTCATTCATCAGCAACAGAAGGAGCACGGAAATGAGCACCTCAGTTTGCATTGAAAGGAACGCCGCGATGGGCGGATTGGTAACGGTCGCTGCAGTCGGCATCACGATTTTGGCCTGGGCGTCGGCCTTTCCTGCAATTCGGGCCGGGCTGCATGGATTTGGGCCGGGAGAGTTGGGCGCGCTGCGGTTTGTAATCGCGGCAGTTCCGGCTGCGATTTATCTATTGATCGTGCGGCCGGCTTTGCCGTCGCGAGCGGAGATGTGGCGCTTCCTCTATGGCGGCGTGTTCTTCGTGGGCGGCTACACCGTATTGCTGAATATGGGCGAAATGACTGTATCCGCTGGCGCGGCGAGTTTCATAATCAATGTCAGTCCGATCATCACGGCGGCTATGGCCATGGTGCTGCTGGGCGAGCGGTTTCCAGCGTTGGCATGGGTCGGGACGTTTGTTTCGTTTGGCGGGATTGGGCTGATCGCACTGGGCGAGGGTGGCGGCATGAGCATTGATCGGGGTGCGCTGCTTATTCTCGGCGGCGCACTGTGTGCAGCGACTTCGACGATTGTGCAGAAACCGCTGTTCAAGAACCATCAGCCGCTGACGATTGCGGCGTGGAATATGATACTCGGCGCGGCTGTGCTGTCGCCGTTCCTGCCGAACGCGATTGCAGAAGCGCAGGTTGCAAGCTCCCAGGCTCTTGGTGCGGCGCTGTATCTTGGGTTCATTCCGAGCCTCGTTGCCTATGCGAGCTGGGCGGTTGCGCTGTCTCGTCTACCTGCGAGCCGTGCCAGCAACTACCTCTACTGCATTCCGCCGGTTTCGACCGCGCTTGGCTTCGCATGGCTCGGTGAAGTGCCGACGACGCTTGGAATTATCGGCGGCGTGATGGCAATGGGCGGCGTTGCAATTGCCAATCTCAGCAGGGCAAAAGCCTAGGTTTGATTTGTGAGGCGGATTCGGCAACAGCCGGGTCCGTCGCCCGGCTTCCAGGTCCAGTTTTCAAAGCGTATGCCGGTTTGCTCGAAAAGTCCGCGATCAAAAGCACTGGCAATGCGGCAGAGTGTCGAGACGCGTTCTTCGTCGAGCCCAGCCTCAACCCACGCGTCTTTCAGCGGGCAACGCCGAACCTTGAATTCAATGCCTTCGTCAAAGCGCGTCACGTTTGCCGGATACATCTGGCCATCGTCTGGGCTGACTTTGAGAAATGCTTCGCCAATGGCTCGAGCATCGTCAGGCCCAAAGCTGGAAAAAGCAGCGCGGGCGACCTCCCGACCACGCTCTTCAATTGAAATAGCTAATAGTTGTTCGGCTTTGTCTGCGCCAAGTTCGTTGCTGAGTGTTTCGTACATCAGACGGTAGAGGTCGCCGCGATTGCGAAAAGCCGCTTCGAGTTCCGTGCGCAGGCGCTCAATTCTGGATGTCTGGTCGTTCATGCATTGCTCCTGTCGAGCAAACGCGGAGCGGCGGCAAGAAGTTGCTGGCCAATCTGCGATTGCGGGGCGGAAATGATGTGCTGCGTGGGGCCAATTTCCGCAATGCGTCCAGCATCCAGAATGGCCGTGCGGTGCGCGATTGCGCGGATCATGCCAAGATCATGAGCGATGAACAGGTAGGCGATGCCTTGCTTGCGCTGGAGATCAAGCAACAGTTCCAGAAGGTCGATGCGGATGGAAGCGTCTACGGCGGAAAGCGCTTCGTCCAACACGATGAGCGCAGGGCGGCTGGCCAAGGCGCGGGCGATGGCGACACGCTGGCGCTGGCCACCGGAGAGTTCGCGAATGGAGCGGTTCAAGAGGGTGGCGGGGAGACCGACTCGTTCGAGCAGATGGTGGGCTTCGTTTGTGCGTTGTGGTTTGGGTAAGATGTCGAATGCATTGAGCGGGTCGAG